>NZ_JADMKU010000019.1 GCF_018219815.1 Thalassovita aquimarina | reverse complement strand
AAGGTGTAGGTGATCTCGTCGCCCACGCTCAGGCCCGCATCGCCGGTATCGGTGGTGATCGCCGAGGTCTTCACGCCTTCGATCGCGGGGGCGGGAGTGGGCGCGGGGCTCGTTACATCGTAATATTTGTTGAGTTCGTCAACGAGCGCAGCTGGTTTGAAATTTGCGCTCCCGATGAAGCTCGCTGCTGGCGTTCCGTCAAATACGTAGGTTACGCTTCCTCCGCTGACGGTTAAATCAGCGAAAAAGTTGCTCCCTACATTCGTCGCCGTACGAGCGAATGGAACATCAGGCGTAGCAGGGTTGATATAGTCGATGGTGTATGACGCACCGATCGGCTGCATGAAACCGAAACCTTCAATCTTTCCGCCGGGCTGATCCAGCCAGTTGACGCAAGCAAGGAAGGAAAGGTGGCCAGCCCCATCGACGTTGTTGATCAGAGAAGAATCTGCGGTCAGGCGAAGCGTCACCGCAACGTCGTTGCCCTGGCTGTCACACCCGGCCTGAATGGCTTCGAAGCGCCCACTTGCGGTGTTCTGAACGAACTCGACCTTGGAAATGCCCGGCAGCCCCAGAATGCTTTCGGGGCTATCGATGTTCTGAAGCTGCGAGCCACCAAATGTACCATATCCAGCGTCTTGGAAGCTTACTGCAACTTCCGTTGCGTGCGCCGCGGAAACGGTTCCCGCCAAGAGCAGGAGCGAGGCTAAGTTCCCTCGTATTCCCGCGTTTTTTGTAAAAAAAGACACACTTTCTCGCGAGAAATCCTGTAAATTCATTCTGTTTTGCCCGTTTTTTTTTGATGATGATCACTGAAATGCCAGCGCTTAAAAAATGGTTCATATTTCGTTAACGGATTGGTTAAAATTGTTTAAAGGAAGAATTTCGGAGTTAATGTGACAAAATTTTGTTGACGGTGAATGCCATCAAAGAACCCGAATTGGCCCAGTCAGGGCAGGAGCGTTTATCCGCGTGCCGCGACGGCACGGCCCCAACCAAAGAAAGTAGCGGATGGCGGCTTTAACATGACAGCCGCAGCATTGATTTATCGCGGCGCCGGTTGTTGGAGTTGCCACCGAAGTGGTCAGGGATTTGTACCTTTGTTTGACGACCAGCCATAGCTGGACCCGGACGAGTGTTTGAACGCACACATCCAGTCTGCGCCTTACCCGCCGTCTGATCCACGCCTGGCTTGACGACGATAACCCTCGACAACCCCATAGGAGCCTCGACGGGTTCACCCCGTGCGAATGCCATCAATAGCTGAAAAAGGATCAAACCCTAAAGAGAGCTGGCTTATAAACGCGGGTTCCAAGGGGAGCTGGTGATAATCTACTTCCTGAGAATGGCGTCATTTCATCCAGAGCCGCCAACGGTCTTTTCGCCGTCTGCCGCGCCGCCATGACAGCCTGGGGGGAGGAAACGATGGTTGCGCCCCCCCCCGCATCTTGCCCTGCAGGGCAGCCCGAAAAGGCGTTTGCACCATGTGTCGAAGACAGCCGTCAACGGATTTGGACGAGAACGCGGTTCCATTGCGGCGCCGCAACAGATCATGCCCAAAACGGTAACGCCCGGACAAGATCGGGCTGTTACCCGGTCACCTTTTCCCCAGCACCAGAAACGTCATCATCCCGACCGGCGGCAGGGATTTCTGTTCCTCGACGGTCAGGTCCTTTTCCCCCAGCACCGTTTCCATCTCGAAATCGGAGTGCCAGCCGATTATGTTGGCGAGCGGCGCGGTGATCTTCTCGAGCAGGGCAAGGAAACCCCGGCTGCTCTTGAAATGGTTGGTGATCACCACCTTGCCCCCCGGCTTGCAGACGCGGGCGATCTCGGCCATCACTTTTTCCGGCTCGGGCACCACCGACAGGACATGCATGGCCACGACCGTGTCGAAGTGGTTGTCGGGGAAATCCAGCGCCCGGGCATCCATCTGACGCAGTTCCACGGTGTCGCCCAGATTCAGTTCCTGAACTTTCTCGCGGGCCTTTCCAAGCATTTCCTCGCTGAAATCAACCCCGGTCACCTGCAGGCCGGGTTTGTAATGCTGCAGCGAAAGCCCGGTGCCGACCCCGACCTCGAGCACCTTGCCGGACCGGGAGTTGATATATTCAACCGCCCGGCGCCTTCCGGCATTCGTGGCCGCCCCGAAGGTCCTGTCATAGATCGGGGCCCAACGGGCATACGACGCCTTTACCGCTTTTATGTCCAACCCGCTGCTCCCTTTCTTGTTTCAATTTCTGCGTCTGTCGATCAGGCCCCAGATCACCATGCCAACATAGCCGACGCAGATCACGACCAGCGTGCTCCAGGGATTGGTCAGGACGGCTGCGCCGACGATGGCGAAACCGACGAGGAAGAATTTCACGTTACGGCGCGAAATCTTCGTCGTCTTGAACGACCACGTCGGTATCCGGCTGATCATCAGGAAACCGATGGCGACCATGTAGAAACAGATCACGATCCCCGGCAGGATCGGTGCATTCGCGAAGGCAAAGGAAATGATCATCGGCAGCATCACCAGCAGGGCGCCTGCAGGCGAGGGCACGCCGATGAAATAGGGGCTTTCGCCGCCCGCGTCCTTGGCTTTGCCGCTGACATTGAACCGGGCAAGCCGCACCACGCAGCAGACCGAATAGGCAAGAACCGCAAGCCATACGGCGGCGGGCATGTCCTCCAATACCCAGAAATAGATCACCAGAGGCGGCGCAACGCCGAAATTCAGGAAATCGGCGAGAGAGTCGAGTTCCGCCCCCATCTTGCTGTCGCTGCCCAGCAGCCGCGCAACCCTGCCGTCCAGGCCGTCAAGGAGAGCGGCTGCCAGAATAAGCTGCACCGCAAGCACATAGTCCCCGTGGAAACCGGCCCGGATTGACGACATGCCCGCGCAGATCGCCGCGATGGTCAGCATGTTGGGAAGAAGCTGAACGAGTGAAAGCTCGGCCGGTGCTTTGTCGGGTTGCTTTGCCATTTGGGCGCTTGCCTATCCCGTGGTCGCGGCGTTCAGTTCTGCGATCACCGTCTCGCCTGCGATCATCGTCTGTCCGATGCTGACCAACGGGTCGACCCCTTCCGGGAGATATACATCCAGCCTCGATCCGAACCGGATCAGCCCGAACCGTTCCCCGGTCTTCATCACAGCACCCGGTTCCACGAAGCTGACGATCCGCCGTGCAACCAGCCCGGCGATTTGCACAACGGCAAGATCCCGACCGTCCTGCATCCGGATGCACAGGCTGTTGCGTTCGTTGTGCACGCTTGCCTTATCAAGGGACGCATTGAAAAATTTGCCGGGGCGGTAGGCGATCGAGGTAATCTCGCCTGAAATCGGGGCGCGGTTCACATGGCAGTTGAAAACGCTCATGAACACGCTGACCCGCGTCAGCGGGGTGTCTGCCATCCCGAGCTCGGTCGGGGGGACCGCCTTTTCGATCAGCGAAACGATTCCATCCGCGGGGCTGACGATCAGACCGTCGCGATCGGGCGTTACACGCTCCGGGTCGCGAAAAAAGTAATAGCACCAGATCGTCAGGATGACGCCAATCCAGCCGAGCACATCCGAAACAAGGAAAAGCCCTACGGTTCCCGCGGCAAAGATCGCAACGAAGCGTCTTCCTTCCGGATGCATCGGCTTGATGAAGGTGTCAAGCATGTTCATGGTAATCTTCCCTGAGGTCAACTGGAACTGACTTCATATGATGAAAGGATTGGAAATCAAAGTGCTAAAGCAACAGTGCGGTTTGGGCTGTCTGCGCGTTCGCGGGCGGGGCCGGGCCGAAGCGTTGCGGCCACGGTGACCAGTCCAGTCATCCGTGCCCCGGAACTAACCGGGGAACGGAAAAGAAGTCTTCGCCTGTCGTAGAAAAGCCCGCCGATTGGCGGGCTTTTGCGGGTTTGTGTCAGTCGCGGGTGCCGGCGAAGCGTTGTTGCCATTCCTCGCGCTGTTCATCCGTGATCTTGCCGAACAGGACGTCGGGTACTGTAAAGGCGTGACCGGCGGTCAGGGTGGCAAGCGCGGCGGGCACGTCGTCGGGCCAGCTGTCGTCCTGCGTATGCATCGCCGCCAGCATCTTGGCCGAGGTTTCGGGGATGAAGGGGGCCGACAGCACCGCGTAGAGCCGGATCAGGTTCAGTCCCAGCCGCACCTGCGCGGCGGCCTTTTCGGGGTCTTCCTTGAAGGTGGACCAGGGCGCGGCCGATTGCAGGTATTCGTTGCCCGCGACCCAGATCGCGCGCAGTTGGTGCGACGCCTTGCGGACCTCTTTTTCTTCCATGAACTGCTCGTAAGCGCGGATCTTGCCGGTCAGATCGGCGATCAGCGCCTCTTCATGTTCGCCATAGGCGCCGCCTTCGGGCACCGCTTCGGTGAACTTGGAACGGCAGAACTTGGTGATCCGGCTGACGAAATTGCCCAGCACGTCGGCCAGGTCCTTGTTGACCGAGGTCTGGAAATTTTCCCAGGTGAATTCCGCGTCCGAGCTTTCCGGCGCGTGGGACAGCAGCCACCAGCGCCAGTAATCGGCAGGCAGGATTTCCAGCGCCTGATCCATGAACACGCCGCGCCCGCGCGAGGTGCTGAACTGGCCGCCATCATAGTTCAGGTAGTTGAACGACTTGATGTAATCGACCAATTTCCACGGCTCGCCCGAACCGAGTATCGTGGAGGGGAAGCTGAGCGTGTGGAACGGCACGTTATCCTTGCCCATGAACTGGGTATAGGTCACGTCGTCGGCGCCCTTGTCGGTACGCCACCAGCGTTCCCAGTCGTTGCCCTTGCCCGCATGGACCCATTCCTGCGCGCAGGCGATATATTCGATCGGCGCGTCGAACCAGACGTAGAACACCTTGCCTTCCATGCCGGGCCAGTCTTCGTCGCCCTTCTTGACCGGCACGCCCCAGTCCAGGTCACGGGTGATGCCGCGATCCTGCAGGCCGTCGCCGTCGTTCAGCCATTTCTTGGCGATCGAGGTGGTCAGCACCGGCCAGTCGGCCTTGGAATCGATCCAGGCTTCCAACTGGTCCTTCATCTTGCTCTGGCACAGGTAGAGGTGCTTGGTTTCGCGCATTTCCAGATCGGTCGAACCGGAAATGGTGGAATGCGGGTTGATCAGGTCCACCGGGTCCAACTGCTTGGTGCAGTTGTCGCACTGGTCGCCGCGCGCGGATCCGAAGCCGCAATTGGGGCAGGTGCCCTCGATATAGCGGTCGGGCAGGAAACGGCCGTCGGCCTTGGAATACATCTGCTTTTCGGTGACTTCGCGGATCAGTCCGGCCTCGGCCAGCTTGGCGGCGAAATGCTGGGTCAGCTTCTTGTTTTCCTCGCTCGACGAGCGACCGAAATGATCGAAGCTCAGCCCGAAGCCTTCGGCGATCTGCGCCTGCACCAGGTGCATTTCGGCGCAGTAGTCGGCCACCGGCTGACCGGCCTTGGCGGCGGCCAGTTCGGCCGGGGTGCCATGTTCGTCGGTGGCGCAGATGAACATCACCTCGTTTCCGCGCGCGCGCTGGTAGCGTGCGAACAGATCCGCCGGAAGCTGGCTGCCCACAAGGTTGCCCAGATGCTTGATCCCGTTGATGTAAGGGATTGCCGAGGTGATCAGATGCCGTGCCATTTACCCATGCCCTTGCTGCGTTTCCAGCCCCCTTTAACGCATGGCGAACCCGTGTTCCAGCGCCCCGGTGGGCATTTCATGTCATCCCCTGCCGCAGCGGTCATTCCAAGGCCGGGGAACAGCCATATGATTAAATTATGATATTTGCACGCTTTGGGGTAACATTTCCCTGCTTATGCAAAAAATAAGGGAGGAAATGCGTATGAGACATCTGGTTCTGGCCGCCGCGATGGCGTTTGCGCCGGTTGCGGTGCTGGCCGATGCGGCCCACAAGATCGCGGTGCATGTCAACAACGGCGACCCCAAGGTCCTGAACATGGCGCTCAACAACGTGCAGAACGTGAAGGCCTATTACGATGCCAAGGGCGAAGAGGTCGAGATCGAGCTCGTCGCCTATGGTCCCGGTCTTGTCATGTTCATCGACGGTAAAAGCCCGGTCGCCGATCGGGTGAAAACCATGTCGCTTGAAAACGAACACCTGAGCTTCTCCGCCTGCGGCAATACCCTGCAGAAGATGAGCAAGAAACTCGGTAAGGATGTGCCGCTGATGAGCGAAGCGTCCGTCGTGCCGTCGGGTGTCGTGCGCCTGATCGAGTTGCAGGAAAGCGGATACAGCTACGTTCGCCCGTGATGCTTGCGTGACAAATCGCGCTTTGCCCCGTCTGGCCTTTTCCGCCGGGCGGGGTATCTTGCCCCCGAATGCGCGACATGAGGGAGCAGTGAAATGCAGAAGAAACCGCTGGGCCGCACCGGGCTGACGGTCACCGACCTGTGCCTGGGCACGATGACCTTCGGCACCCAGACCGACATGACCGACGCCCATGCCCAGATCGACCTGGCGCTGGAGCGCGGGATCGATTTCATCGACACCGCTGAAATGTACCCGGTCAACCCGGTGTCGAAGGAAACCGTGGGCCGGACCGAGGAATATGTCGGTGAATGGATCGCGGCCAATCCGGGGCGCCGTGGTGATTTCATCCTGGCCACCAAGCATTCGGGCGAGGGCATGAAGCACGCCCGCGACGGTGCGCCGATCACGTCGCAGACCATCCCCGAAGCGATCGAGGGATCGCTCAGGCGGCTGAAAACCGATTGTATCGACATCTATCAGTTCCATTGGCCCAATCGCGGGTCTTACATGTTCCGCAAGAACTGGCGTTACGATCCGTCCTCGCAGAACCGGGCCGACACCATCTCCCATATGGAAGATGCATTGGAGGCGCTGCAGAAGCAGGTCGACAAGGGCAATATCCGCCATTTCGGTCTGTCCAACGAAAGCGCCTGGGGCACCACGATGTGGTGCCAGACCGCGGACCGCACCGGCGGGCCGCGCCCGGTGACGATCCAGAACGAATATTCGCTGCTCTGCCGTCTCTACGACACCGATCTGGCCGAAGTCAGCGCCAACGAAGATGTCGGGCTGATCGCCTTTTCGCCGCTGGCCGCCGGGCTTCTTACCGGCAAGTACCAGAACGGCGCGGTACCTGCCGGATCGCGGATGTCGCTGGTGCCGGAACTGGGCGGGCGCAAGACCGAACGGGTGTTCGGCGCGGTCGATGCCTATCTGAAGCTGGCGGCCGAACACGGGATCGACCCGGTGCATATGGCGATCGCCTGGGCGCGGCAGCGGCCGTTCATGACCTCGGTCATCTTCGGGGCCACCACGCTGGCGCAGCTGGAACATGTCCTCGACGGTGACGATGTGGTGCTGAGCGACGCGCTGATGGAAGAACTGGACACGGTGCACAAGCGTCACCCGATGCCCTATTGATCGGGCGGGCGGGGGCTGGCGCCCCCGCTGTCCCGGCCTTACGCGTTGAAATGGCAGGGAAAGAGCGTCGCCAGATAGATCCGAACCTGTTTGACGGCGGCCTTGCCGGTGAATTTCGACGGGTACATCAGCATGTTCAGCCAGAACCCGTCGAACATGGCTTCGAGCGTCATTGAAATCCCGTCGGCATCGGGGCTGGCATAATCGCCCTCCGCGATGATCTGGCGGCACAGGCCGGCGCAGATTTCCTGCCGTTCGATGTCGAACTGGGATGAATTTTCGCGATACGATTTGCGGTGCCCGGCCTCGCCGAAAAAGGCAAACCACACGGCCAGTTTCTTGCGGCTGCAGATGCTTGGGTGGAACTGGGCCTCGATGATCGCGGTCAGTTTGTCCGCCGCGCTCAGGTCTTCGCGCTGCACCGCCTTCATCCACAGGTCGCGATGTTCGGCGGCCAGCGTGTTCAGCGTTTCGGTCAGCAGGGCGTCCTTGCTCTTGAAATGGAAATTGACCAGCCCCAGCGACAACCCGGCCTCTTTGGTGACGCCGGTCAGGGTGGTGCCGGAAATGCCGCATTTGCTGATACAGGTGATCGTGGCGTCGATCAGTTGCGCCCGCCGCACTTCGGGCGGTGCGGTGCGCGGTTTCTTCTGAGTGTCGGTTTTTTTCGCCGTTGCGCCCATGTTTTCAATTCCATTGAATGCTTATTCAGTCAATTGCTTGATTTTGCCCCCGGGTCAATCATAGACTTTTGATCAAAATCCGAATCCCACTCAGGAGTTTGACCATGAGCACTCAGCTGCCAAGCCACGCCCAGGCCGTCATTATCGGCGGCGGATCGATCGGCTGCAATATCGCCTATCACCTGACCAAGCTGGGGATGAAGGATGTTGTTGTCCTGGAACGCGACAAACTTACCTCGGGGACCACGTGGCACGCCGCCGGTGAAATCGTGCCGGCGGTTCTGGGCAGCGAATGGGAATGCGAACTCTACACCTATGGCCGCAACCTGATTGCGGGGCTGGAGGCCGAGACCGGCCAGGCCACCGGCTGGCGCGAAGTGGGCTACATCCAGCCCGCCGACACGCCCGAACGGGTCGAGGAAATGCGTCGCGGCGCCGCCTTCATGCGCCGCTTCGGTATCGAGGTGCATGAAATCACCCCGGCCGAGGCCGCCGAACGGTTCCCCATCGGCGACTTCTCCAACACCATCACTGCCTTCTGGTATCCGAAGGAAGGCCGCACCAACCCGGTCGATACCACCATGGCGCTGGCCCGTGGCGCGCGGTCGCGCGGCGCGAAAATCATCGAAGACACCAGCGTGGTCGATATCATCACCCGCGATGGCAAGGCGGTGGGCGTGCGCACCGAAAAGGGCGACATAAAGGCCGACAACGTGGTCATCGCCGCCGGCATGTGGTCGTGCCAGATCGGCGCCAAGGCGGGGCTGAACCTGCCGCTGCAGGCCGCCGAACACTACTATCTGATCACCGAACCGATGGAGGGCATCAGTCGCGACCTGCCGCTGGTCGAGGATCCGCACAGCTGGGCCTATTTCCGCGAAGAGGTCGGCGGGCTGCTGGTGGGGCTGTTCGAACCCGACGCCGCGCCCTGGCATATCGACCATATCCCCGAAAACTTTACCTTCGGCGAGATTGACCCGGATTGGGACCGCATGGCGCCGCATCTGGAACGGGCCTTCGAACGGGTGCCGCAGGCCGCCGAGGCGGGCATCCGCAAATTCTTCTGCGGGCCGGAAAGCTTCACCCCCGATCTGGCGCCGCTGGTCGGGCCCGCGCCGGAGCTGGCAAATTGCTGGGTCGCGGCGGGGCTGAATTCGCTGGGCATCCTGAACGGGCCGGGCATCGGCATGACGCTGGCCCGTTGGATCGTCGAGGGGCATTGCCCGGTCGATCACACCGCCTTCAACGTCGAACGTTTCGCTGACGGGACCCACAACACCCCGGCCTTCCGTCGCGCCCGCACGCCGGAGCTGCTGGCGAAGAGCTTCGGCGCGCATTACCCGAACGAGAGCTTCAAGACCGCGCGCGGGCTGAAGCAATCGGCGCTTTACGACCGGCTGAAGGCCGCCGGGGCCTATTTCAGTGAAAGCCACGGCTGGGAACTGCCCGACTGGTTCGCGCCGACGCCCGAGCAGGCGAAGATCGAAAAATACAGCTGGGGCCGACAGAACTGGTTCGACTGGCACGCCGAGGAACATCGCGCGGCGCGCGAGGACGTGATCATCATGGACATGTCGTCGATGTCGAAATTCCTGGTGCAGGGCCCCGATGCCTGCGCGCTGCTGAGCCGGGTGAGCTGCAACGAGGTGGACGTGGAACCGGGGCGTCTGGTCTATACCGCCTGGGTCAATGAAACGGGCGGGTTCGAGGCCGACCTGACCGTGACCCGGTTGGAACAGGACAAGTTCATGGTGGTGGTGGGCGAAAATTCCCACGGCCATACCGAAACCTGGATGCGCCGCCATATCGGCGAGGGCGAATTCGTCACCATCACCGATGTCACCCCCGGCATCACCCAGATCAACATTCACGGCCCCAAGGCGCGCGATCTGATGCAGAAGGTTTCAGACGCCGATCTGTCGAACGAGGGCTTCCCTTTCATGACCGGCAGGAACATCGACGTCGGTTTCTTCAGCGTCTTCGCCCTGCGCGTCACCTATGTCGGCGAATTGGGCTGGGAATTGCAGGTCCCGTCCCTGCATGCGGTGCAGGTTTACGATCTGCTGATGGAGGCCGGACGGGAATTCGGCATCCGCAACGCGGGGATGCAGACCCTGTCCTCGCTGCGGCTGGAAAAAGCCTATCGCGATTTCGGCATCGACGTGGACAATACCGACAACCCGATCGAGGCGGGGTTGGGCTTCGCCGTCAAGCTGGACAAGCCCGGTGGTTTCGTCGGCCGCGACGCGCTGGCCGATATCAAGGCGGCGGGCGTGCCGAAGAACCGGATGCTGCAATTCCTGCTGCAGGACCCAGAACCGCTGCTTTACGGCAACGAGCTGATTTACCTGAACGGTCAGGAGGTCGGCCATATCCAAATCGGTGCCTATGGCCACACGCTGGGCGGTGCGGTGGGGGTCGGATTTGCCGAAACCGACGCGCCGTTGAAGGCCGAGATCGTCAATAGCGGGGATTGGGAAATTGACATTGCAGGCACGCGATTCAAGGCGACCGCGTCGCTCAAGCCGCTGTTCGATGCGGGGATGACGCGGATTAAGTGCTGAGGATGCGTCGCTTATGAGGCGCGGAAAGGCACCCGGCCGGATCCGGGCGCCCTTCGATTGCGCTGGTGCCCGCCAGGAAATTCGGTCATGAGACGGGCATGACCTGGATCCTCGTTTCCATAACCGCCGCCGCGTTTCAGACCCTTCGCTTCATGCTGCAGAAATATCTCAGCATGGGGGTGCTGTCCTCGGGCGGGGCGACTTTATCGCGGTTCATGTTCGCGGCCCCCTTTGCGGTGGCGACGACTGCGGGGTATCTGCTGTGGTCGGGGCAGGCCTTGCCAGCGCTCGGGTCGAGGTTCCTGATCTATGGACTCGTCGGGGCGATGACCCAGATCCTGGCGACCTGGTGCGTCGTGGCCCTGTTCGCGCATCGCAATTTCGCCGTCGGGATCACCTTCAAGAAGACCGAGGTGGTGCAGACCGCGCTGGTGGGGTTCGTGCTGCTGGGCGACCGGATTTCCCTCTATGGTTTCCTTGCCATTCTGCTGGGTCTGACCGGGGTTCTGGTGCTGTCCGACCGGCCCGAAGGGCAGGGCGGGTGGAGCCGGCGGATCCTGAACAGGAGTGCGGGCCTGGGGCTGCTGTCCGGGGCATTCTTCGCGGTCTCTGCAGTGACTTATCGCGGCGCGACGCTTGAGGTGATCAGCGACGTGCCGTTGATGCGGGCGCTGATCACGCTGGCCTTCGCCACCATGGCGCAGGCAGTGGTGATGAGCGCCTGGGTCGCCTGGCGCGAACCGGGGCAGGTGCGCAAGGTGGCCGCGTCATGGCGCACGTCGGCTTGGGTCGGCGCGGCCAGCGTCGGTGGCACCATGTGCTGGTTCGTTGGCTTCACCCTGCAGAACGCGGCCTACGTCTTTGCCGTGGGGCAGGTCGAGGTGATCTTTTCCATCGCCGCCTCGGTCTTCTTCTTCCGCGAACGGCTGACCCGGCGCGAAGGCGCCGGGATCGCGCTGATTAGTGCGAGCGTCCTGTCATTGGTCCTTTTCCTTTAAGGCGCAGGAACAGGTTCTCTTCCTCGTTGTTCTTGAAGAACGGCACGTTTGCCGGCGGCGTCATGTCATGGGCGCGCGCCGCGACCTCGGCCAGGACGACCTCGGTGATGAAGGGCAGGTCGAATTCACGCACCTTGGGCAGCGGAATCCATTGCAGATGAGAAAGCTCGTCGCAGGCGGCGCTGAAATCGTCCAGGTCGCTGGCGATTTCGTCGGCGTCGATCAGGAAGAACCGCGCGTCGAACCGGCGCGGGCGGCCCGGCGGGGTGATGGCGCGGAACACGAATTGCAGCGGATGCGCCGAAGGCAGGTGCCCGGTGGCGGCAAAGCTGGTCCAGTCGGCGGGCGGAGTGATGTTCCAATCGCCCTTTTGGCCCAGCACAAGGCCGGTTTCTTCCCAAAGTTCACGGATCGCGGCGATCGCCAGCGGATGTGCCAGATCCTGTGCGCAGTCTTCCAGCAGCCGGTCGCGGCAAACGGCGGGCAATTGCGTGGCCAGCGGGATATCGGCGTCTTCGGCATCGACCGCGCCGCCGGGAAACACGAATTTGTTGGGCATGAACGCGGCTTTCGACCCGCGTTGTCCCATCAGGACATGCGGGTCGATCAGCCGGTTGCGCAATACGATCACCGTGGCGGCGTCGCGAATGGCGGTCTTGTCGATTGTCATTTGTCCTCCCGGGTGGCGGGGGATCAGCCGGATTTCCCGAACCCGTTCATCTGCCGGGCCCACTGGTATCCGATCATTGCCCCCTTCAGCCTTGGGAGAAGGTAAAGCGACAAACCGACCGTGCCAATAGAGAAGATGGTGATAAGGACCAGCGGTTCGGGCCGCCACATTTCGAAGACGAACAGCAACAGCGGTGCCATCAGGTGGCCGACGATCAGGATGGTCAGGTAGGCCGGTCCGTCATCGGCGCGCTGATGATGCAGTTCCTCGCGGCACACGGAGCAATCGTCGCGCACCTTCAGATAGCCTTTGAGCATCGGGCCGCTGCCGCAATTCGGGCATTTGCGGCGCCAACCGCGCAGAATTGCAGGCATGGTTTCCCGTTCCTCGGCACGCATCGTCGTATCCACCATTGTTTCCTCGGCTTCTTCGCATTTCCGTAAGCGATAAATCTGAAGCAATCCTAGGCGAATAAAAAGAGGGCGCATTGGTATTGCGTCCCGATGTCGCAAATCTTGAATTTTGAATGTTTTTATTCACGCTGCGATCACGCTCACGTGACCTTTGCGACATTAAACGACGGAACTTGCCGGCCGCCGCGTTGAAACCTGCAGAAACGGGCCACAGCCCTGGTTTCAGAGTGGAAGATTATGGAGAGTAAGCGAATGAAACGTGCGATTATCATGACCGGTTTCACCGCGATTGCACTGGCGGGAACCGCCATCACCGCATCGGCCTTCGGCAAGGGGCATGACGAAGGCCCGCGCATGCCGCATATCAGTTTTTCGGAACTTGACGCCAATGGCGACGGGCAGGTGACGAAAGAGGAAATCCAGGCCCATTTCAAATCCCGTTTCGACGCCGCCGACAGCAATGGCGACGGCAACCTCAGCGCTGAGGAAATGGCAGCACGCGCTGAAAAGGAGCGGGCCGAACGGATGCAGCGGCGCGTGAGCCGGATGATCGAACGGCGCGATACGGACGGCGACGGGCTGCTCAGCGCCGAGGAAATGCAGGCCGGGCGCCCCGGCTTGGACATGCTCACCCGCCTCGATGCCGACAAGGATGGCGCGGTCAGCGGACAGGAATTCGCCAAGCTGGAACGGCGCCATCAACGCGGTGGCCCCGGCGAGAGGCGCGGCGAACACTGGGGTGAACACCACCAGCGCGGCGGCGATTGCGACGGACACGGCGGCAAGCGCCACGGCCAAGGCGACGGGCAAGGCTACCGCCAGCCGGTCGAGTGAGCCGGATTTCGTAGCGAGTGATCTGGTTTCGCGCAGGACCGGTGCGCCGGTCCTGCACATCGGGCAATATGGATTGCCCGAAACAGGGGAAAGAGATACGCCATCGGGACGATGAACATGGCCCTCGACGCATTGAGCGATGTTTCCGACGAAGCCTTGCTCGTTCTTTTCGCCAACGGGGATGCGGATGCAGCCCGGTCGCTGAACCTGCGGCTGACGCCGCGCGCCTTCGCGCAGGCGATGCGGATGCTGAACAACAGGGCCGAGGCCGAGGATGTCGCGCAGGAAGCGATGATGCGGCTGTGGAAGATCGCGCCGGACTGGCGTCAGGGCGAAGCCAAGGTTACCACTTGGCTTTATCGTGTCGTCGCAAACCTGTGCACCGACCGGCTGCGCCGGCAGCGCAGCGTCGGGATCGATGCGATCGCCGAACCGGCGGATGACAGTGCCAGCGTTGTCGACGGAGTCCAGGATGCGGCGCGTATAAAGGCATTGTACAGCGCGCTTGACGAACTGCCGGAGCGGCAAAGACAGGCGGTGGTGCTGCGCCATATCGAAGGTCTGGGCAATCCAGAGATTGCAGCGGCGATGGAAATCAGTACCGAAGCGGTCGAAAGTCTGACCGCACGGGGGAAGCGGGCGCTGTCCGCCCATCTGAAGGGACGGCGCGAAGAATTGGGGTATTCCGATGACTGAGCGGGATGTGGACAATCTGGATATCTTTTTCGATGCGGCGCGGCGGCAGGTTCCGGACCCGTCACCGGATTTCATGCAGCGGGTGCTGGATGATGCGCTGGCCGAACAACGGCGGCTTGCCGGGCGAAAAGCGCCGCGCCGCGCCGGGCCGGGCCGGTTGCGGCAGTTCGTTGCGGCGATTGGCGGTTGGCCTGCGGTGGCGGGCTTGGCAACGGCCAGCGTGGCCGGGCTGTGGATCGGTGTGAACCCGCCCTCGGCCGTGTCGATGACCGCCGAGGCCTACCTGAACAGCGGTGCGGACGCCTACCTGGTGGATCTGGCCCCCGATTTCCAATTTGATGTTGCGGAAGGCTGAGGCGATGAGCGAAGCGGACATGGAAAAACCAGTCAAGAACGGATCGCCGCGGCTGTGGCCGCGGATCGTGCTTTTCGCGTCGCTTGCGCTGAACCTCGCGGTCCTGGGCATGGCGGTCGGCGCCTTTATGCGGTTCGGCCCGCCGGGGGACGGGCGGCCGGTGCGTGCCGATCAGGTCGCCGGGGTCTATACCTATGCGCTGGCCCCGGAGGATCGCCGCCGGATCGGGCGCGCGTTTTTTCGCGAACACCGTGACGCTCTGCCGTCACGCGAGGCGATGAAATCCGATTTCAATGCGATGGTCGCGGCCCTGCGGGCGCATCCGTTCGAGGCCGATACCGCCGCCGCGATCCTGCAGCGGCAGCTGGAATTCGGACAAAAGCGCGCCGAACTGGGTCATCGCCTGTTGCTGCAACACCTTTCCGAGATGAGCGACGAAGACCGTTCCGCTTATGCCGACCGCCTGGAAGGCGCGTTGCAAAAGAGGTTCCAAGGAGAACACGGTCGCAGACCGCACGGCAAAGCCCCGGACCACAGGCCGGAATGGCATTTCATGCGGCGGGGCGACTGAACATCACCTGATTGCGGCCATCCGACTTCGCACCGTAAAGTGCCCGGTCCGCCTGTTCCAGAAGCTGCATGGCGCTCGTCGTTTGCTGCGCGGTCCGACCGCCGCCCAACGACAACCCGATGCTGATCGTGACCGGGATCAGCGCGGTGGCCCCGGGCAGATTGAAAGGGGCATTGCCGATCGTGTCGCAAAGCCTGCGCGCGATCTGCCGCGCCTCGCTGCCCGGCGTTGACGGGGTCGCGATCAGGAATTCTTCGCCGCCGAGCCGCGCCAGCAGGGCATCGCCGGGCAGGCATGCGGCCATCCGTTTTGTGACGCGGCGCAGAATTTCGTCCCCGGCCACATGGCCATGTTGGTCGTTGATCTGCTTGAAATGATCGATATCGGCCACCATCACGGCAAGAGGATCGGATGCCTTGGCCGCTTCCTCGGCCATCTTCTGCAGGTGAGGGAAGGCATAACGCCGATTGTAGAGACCGGTCAGCGGATCGATCAAGGCGGCGCGTAGCCCGTTCCTGACGGTGCTGTGCATGCTGTCGGCCAGATGTTTGCGCCGCGCCAGACGGGTCAGCCGCAGCATCGTTTCTTCGGCTTCTTCTCGGGTGAAACCGTTCAAAAGCACGTCGTTCGCCCCGAGGTCCAGCGCCTCTGCCGCAACTGCGTCTTCGCCGGCGGTGATGACGGCCAAAACCTTGGTGCTCGCGCTGCGCGAATTGGCGCAGAACGCGGCCAGTAGCTGCAAACCGCACTCGGGGATTTGCCCGTCGATCCCGACCATCAGGATATCGGGCGCGCCCCGCATTTCGATGTCCCGCATCAGGCTGCGCGGTGTGTGGTTGCTGAGCTTGTACTGCTGCGGCAGGCGCAGATCGTTTTGCCATTGACGGGCAAGGCTGCGGTCATCGGCGACGATTGCGATCCGCAACGTGGACAGGAAGGGCGTGGTCGGTTCGCTGAATCCGAATTCAGGACCGGAATTGTCCTGCAGGAAGCTCTGCCCGGAGATGTATTGCCCGCGGATCAGTGCGCGCACCTGAGAGAACAGCAACGGGTCGCTGACGGTGTCGAACAACACCTGGTCTGCGCCGCAGCGCAGGGCCGAAACCAGCGCCGCCCGGTCAGAGGCGGGCATGATCAGCAACACCGGCCGGTCCCGTCCAGTTTCGGACGCCTTGATCTTTTGGCAGAAGGTTTCGCCGGTCATGTCGGACAGGGTATGGCCGGCCATCACGAGGTCAGGATCTTCGCTGTCGATGATCGAAAGGGCCTCGGTGCCGTTGCTGGCCTGGATCACATCGTAATACGCCGATGCCAGTTTGATCCGCATAACGGTCCTGTCGATTGCCATTCCGTCAACTATCAAGATCTTGCTTGGCATATCCGGTTGTCTTTAAGGACCACTCCAGCGGGAAGCGGTAGGTTGCAACTTTATGCTAGATTAATGTAAAATCTACTCATCTTAAGGTTGTCTTTTGATCGTCTTAGGTCTATTTGTTACCACCTTTAGTTTTTTCGCGAGAATGGTTAAGAAAGCGTTTCCAGATTAATCATAACGACGGAAAAAAATCCCTTGAATTGTGATGTTGCTGAAACGACTGCCTTGCGGGCCTTGGGCTGGCTGGCCGCCAGTGACGACCTGCTGCCGGTTTTCATGGGCGCGTCGGGCGCCTCTGCCGAGGATCTGAAAACCAACGCGACCGACCCGGATTTCCTCGGCTCGGTTCTGGATTTCCTCATGATGGACGATGCCTGGGTCATCGCCTGTTGCGAAGCGCTGACCCTGCCATATGACAGCCTGATGCAGGCGCGCGCCGCGCTGCCGGGCGGCCAGCAGATGCATTGGACCTGATTCCAGCTAGAGGGTAGGCAGGGGGCCGTTTCCGGCCTTGCGCAGCTTGCCGAGCAACCGCTTCAGTTCGGCTTGTTCCGCGTCGGTAAGTGCCCGTTCTATCTGCGCGGCGTTGTCGCGGGCGCGGATGGTCGCTTGGCCGATCAGATTGCGCCCTTTGCGTTTCAGCGCCACGCGCCGGGTACGGCGGTCTTCGGTGCCGCTGGCGCGCTCAACCAACCCGTCGGCTTCCATCCTGCGCAGCGCGCGCGACGTGGCGGTCCGGTCGATGCCCACGAAGTCGGCGATTTCCGAAGGCTGGGTCAGCCCTTCGTTGCCCACGGCCAACAGGATGCACCATGTGATGCGGGTCAGGCCCAGCCGCTTCAAATCCTCGTCCAGCCGCCGTTCCTGCAGCCGCGACGCGACGGAAAGATGGTAGCCAAGCGAGTGATGCAGGCGGTAGGGCGTATCGTCATCCATGGCGCAAAACCCGACAGCACCGGCGGCGGAAAGTCAAGCGGCGCCGGGCTTGCCTTTCGCGGTCTCGCGGGTCAGGTTGGCGGCGACCAAACAGGGCGGGTGGCGGTATGACGATCAAAGGTATCTTGTTCGACAAGGACGGCACGCTGTTCGATTTCCGGGCGACATGGGATGTGTGGGCGGCCGATCTGATCGCGGACCTGTCGATGGGCGACGGGGGGCTTGCGACCCGGATCGCCGATGCCATCGCTTTTGATCTGGTGGGCAGGCAATTCCTGCCGCACAGCCCGGTCATCGCCGGCACCAACCGCGATGCTGCGGAATGCGTCGCATCCGTCCTGCCCGATCGCAGCGTGGCGGAATTGGAAATTCAACTGATGGAAAGCGCCGCGGTCGCGCCGCTGGCCCCGGCGGTGCCGCTGCCGCCGTTCCTGGATGGGCTGGCGGGACGCGGTCTGGCGCTGGGGGTGATGACCAACGATTCCGAGCAGGCGGCGCGCGCGCATCTCAGCCATGCCGGGATCGACGGCAAGCTCGATTTCATCGCCGGTTTCGACAGTGGTTTCGGCGCCAAGCCGGCGCCGGATCCGCTTTTGGCCTTTGCGCGGCAGGCCGGGCTGTCGCCGGACCGGGTGGTGATGGTGGGGGACAGCACCCATGACCTTCTTGCCGGACGCCGGGCGGGGATGCGTACGCTTGGCGTGCTGACCGGTGTCGCGCCCGAGGCGGAACTGGCGCCGCTGGCCGATGCGGTGCTGCCCGATATCGGGCATATTCCGGCCTGGCTGGACCGAGGCGCGGCCTGAAGCCTTCGCCGCGGCGGCGTGCCCCGGTTGCAACCAACAGCGATGCCCAGACGGCGTTTTTGCTTTGTTAACCCCTCATCGACCAGACTGTCGCAACGAAGATGTGGGATGTTTGGCGAATGCACGGACTCATCAACCGCGCGATCCAGTGTTTTGTGCGCGATACCTATGGCGAGGACTGTTGGCTGGCGGTCGCCCGCGACGCCGGGATTGATCCGCCCCGGTTCGAGGCAATGCTGACCTATGACGATACGCTGACCGACGATGTGCTGGCCGCGCTCGGCGCGTCCCTGTCGAAACCGCAGGAAGAACTGTGTGAAGATATCGGCACCTATCTGGTGTCCCACCCCAATACCGAGGCAGTACGTCGCCTGTTGCGTTTCGGCGGCGCGACGTTCGAGGAATTCCTGCAATCGCTCGAGGATCTGCCGGATCGGGCGCGCATGGCGGTGCCCGACCTGGAACTTCCGCAACTGGAGCTGCGGGAGTGCGGGCGGGATCTGTTCTGTCTAATGTGCAAGGCCGACCATCCCTGTTTCGCCTGTGCCTTGCTGGGGATACTGCGCACCATGGCCGATGATTACGGGGCGCTGGTGTGTCTGGATTTCGTGGAAAAAGGCCCGGGCCGCGACCTGATCAAAATCTCCTTGGTGGAAGGCACCTTCGCCGAGGGGCGCAGTTTCGAACTGGGCGCCGGGCTATGACCTGTATCGCGCAAGGGACGGACGTGACGCCCCTGTTGGACACGTTGATGCCGATGCATCTGCAGATCGATCACAAGGGCCGGATCACCCATGCCGGCCCCACCCTGGCCAAGCTGCGGCCAGACCGCGACCTTCGTGGTGTTTGCCTTTTCGACCTGTTCGAAGTGCTGCGGCCGCGCGCTATCGATCGGGTGTCGGCGCTCCGGGCGCAGGCGGGGGGCAAGCTGCAGTTGCGGTTTGCCCAACCGCCGAAAACGGCGCTGAATGGCGTTCTGGCCCCGTTGGGGGCGGCGTCGGTCCTGAACCTGTCCTTCCGCATGCCGGTTCAGGATGGGGTGAGCGATTACGCACTCAGCGCGAAAGATTTTGCCGCGACCGACCTGACCGTCGACATGCTTTATCTGATCGAGGCGAAAACCGCCGCGATGGATGCCAGCCAACGTCTGAATTCGCGGCTGCAGGGGGCCAAGATCGCGGCGGAGGAACGGGCATTCACCGATACGTTGACCGGGCTGAAGAACCGCCGCGCGATGAACAACATCCTGCCCCGCTTGGTCGAAAACGGGATCGAATTTTCACTGATGCACCTGGACCTGGATCACTTCAAGGCCATCAACGACACGATGGGCCATGCCGCTGGCGATCATGTGCTGCAAGAGGTGGCGCGGATCATGGCCGGTCTGACGCGCGAGGAGGACACGGCGTTCCGCATCGGTGGCGACGAATTCCTGCTGATTTTCCAGGGCATGACGGACAGGGGGAAATTACAGTCGGTGGCCGGTCGCCTGTTGTCCCGGCTGGAACAGCCGATCCGGTTCAAGGGCAAGCCCTGTCATGTCTCGGCCAGCATCGGGATTGCGCGATCGGTGGATTACGGCAAGCCGGATCCGGCCAGGATGATGGCGGATGCCGATGCGGCGCTCTATTTTTCCAAGCGCAGCGGACGCGCGCGATTGCATTTCCACGCGGCAGGCTGACCCCGCCAGAAAGCGACCGGGCGGGTGGGGCGTCTGGCGGGCTTAGCCGGCAGCGCGGTTTTCGGGCTTGAAGCCGATCTGATCGGACACCGTGAAGCGACCGCCCTGCAGTTTCTCGATCTTGCCTTCGCGCAGCAGCTGCCCGAAGGAGCGCAGCCCGTCTTCGCGGCTGAAGCTCAGGTCCTCGACCTGGCGCGCCTTGTTCATCAGCTGCGGCCGCGAAAACTGTTCATGGCCTTCCACATAGGACAGGTAAGCCGCCGCCGCTTCCAGAAGATCGGACAGCGTTTCGGCGCCTTTCGCTTCGGCGAATTCGGGGAAGTTGCTGTACTGATCCGCAGCATCCCGCGTGGAATGCCTGGTGTCCCGGTTCAGATGCACCCGGCGGGGTTTCACCTGAATGGCGGGTTGCGGCGCGGCGGTTTCGGGCGCGGTATCGATCCGCTGCGACGCCACCAGCTTGAGAGGCGCCGGACGGACCGGGTCGGGGCGAACCGAGGTTTTCTTCGACCCGGTCGGGTGGTGCGGGCGCACCACGCTGTTGAGGTCGTCGCGGAACGCGTCAGCATTATCTGCAACCCGCTTCAGACCGCCGCCCGCTTCTGTTTCGGCGCGGGTCGCCTCGACCGCGGCGCGTAGATGGGCGATGGCCTTGCGCCGGTTGGCGCCTTCGGGGCTGTCCATTTCGGACTGGGTCTTGGCCATGAGGCGCGACAGATCGGGTTCTTCCAGCTGGGCGCGGCCCGGTTCCTGCGAGACGGTTTCTTCTTCGCCCGCGTCGAAGATCGAGCGAAGCTCGTCCTCATTTTCGTCCGCTTCCGCATCCTTGGCGAATTCCGCTTCGACCTCGGCCAGTTCGCGCAGCAGGTCGGCCTCGTCTTCGGGGCTCAGCGAGGTTTCGGGGGCTTCGCCCTGTTCCTCTTCCAGCTGGCCGGTTTCCAGCGCCGCTTCGAAATCGGCACGCTTCATCTTCAGCACGCGCACCGGACGGACAGGACGGACCGGGCGCACCGGTTCCACCACGGGCTTGACCTCTTCTTCGGTCTCGACACGCGCTTCTTCGGCTTCGGCTTCGGCTTCGGCTTCGGCTTCGGCTTCGGCTTCGGCTTCGGCTTCGGCTTCGGCTTCGGCTTCGGCTTCGGCTTCCTCGCTGGTCTCCAGTTCGGCGGCTTGCTCCAAAGCGCCGTTCAGGCTGTCCTCTGCCTCTTCCGAAGCCTTTTCGGCGGGTTCCGCCTTGGCTTTCTGCACGGTTGCGATGATCGAGGAGAAGTTTTCTTCCTCCACCTCCTCGGCGTCCAGTTCGGCCTGATCGTCGGCTTCGATCACGTCCTCGATCTGTTCGACGGCTTCGGACAGGAAATCCTCGGCATGCTCATCTTCGGTGTAATCCGGTTCCTCCGATGCTGGCCTGCCGCGCGAAACGACCGCGCGGATGCGGTCGAGCTTGGCCGCGACACTGCTGTCATCGAGCAGACTGACGGCAGCATCGGGGGCCGGCGCGGCCTGGGTTTCAATTTCCGGTTCGGCCACGGCGTCAGGCTGGGTTTCCACCACGGGCAGATCTTCGGCGGCGGATTCCCCGGCCTCGGCGGTTTCCGGTCCGGAAACGGTTTCTGCCGGTTCCCCGGCAGCGGGGGCAGCGGGTTCTTCGATTTCGGGCGCGAGGGGGGCTTCCTCGGCAACCGGTTCAGGCGCGGTTTCGGCGGTTTCCGGTTCTTCTTCTGCAGGGGCTTGTTCGGCAGGGGCAGGGGCGCTGGCTGCGGCGGTCAGAACGATTGCACCGCTTTCCGCGCGGGCCTGCACACGGCGTTCGATTTCGCGTTCGGCGATCCGGGCAAGCATGTCGGCATCTGGCGTCGGCGGTTCGGCCCCGAAATAACGATCATCCGCGGCCAGGTCGCGGAAATATTCCGCGATCGCCTTCATCGTCTCGAAGGAATCGTCGAACCCTTCCAAGGTGCACGAAAACGTGCCGTAGGAAACCGTCAAAACTTTGCTGTTCGAAACCATTGAACTCGCCTTTTTCTGCCTCTGGCTTAATTGAATACCATTCGTATCCCGCCGAAAGCTGACCGAATCTTGGATTTTTACCGTATCATTTTGTGACCATATTGTGGTCTGTTTCCAAACCGGGCAGTAATCCCCCTATGAATGACGCAATTGTTTTTTCCACCTCTCCGGTGACTCTGATCGGTGCGGGAACCGTTCCGGAACAGGCGATCGAGGCGGCGCTGGCCTTGGCGCCCGACGTGGTCTGTGCCGATGGCGGTGCCAACGTGGCCCTGCAACTGGGGCTGGATCCGGTCGCGGTGATCGGCGATTTCGACAGCCTGTCTGAGGCGGCGCGGGTCGCGATTCCCGAAGACCGTCTGCATCCCATCGCCGAACAAGACAGTACCGATTTCGACAAATGCCTGCGCCATATCGATGCGCCGCTGGTGCTGGGCGCCGGATTCGACGGCAGCCGGGTGGATCACCAGATGGCCGCGTTCAACGCGATGGTGCGCCGCCCCGAGAGGCGCTGCATCCTGCTGGGGCCGGAACTGATCAGCTTCGTCGCGCCGCCCGAATTGCGGCTGGACCTGGCCGTCGGCACCCTGGTGTCGCTGTTCCCGATGGCGGCTGTCACCGGGCGCTCGGCGGGGCTGCGCTGGCCGATCGAGGGGCTGCATTTCGCCCCCGACGGGCGGGTCGGCACCTCGAACGAAATCAGTGGGCCTTTGCATCTGTGGTTCGATTCGCCCGCGATGCTGATGATGCTGCCGCTTACGGAGCTGGAGCCGGCGGCGGCGGCGCTTTCGCAGGCGCCAGCATGGCCCGTTCACGCAGGATGATATAGATCCCGGCGCTGACTGAAATCGTGATGCCAAGCGCGGCCAACCAGTTGGGCAGGTCGGAAAAGATCAGCCAGCCGACGAAGGTGGTCATCGGCAATTCGACATATTGGATCGGCGCCAGGGTGGTCGAGGGCGCGTAGCGCAGCGACCAGGTCATCAGCAGATGCGCCACCGTGCCGATCGCCCCCATCGCCCCCAGCAGCGCCCATTCGGTGCCGTCTGGCGCGGCGGGCATGCTGGCCTGTCCGGCCCAGAGGTAATAGCCCGCCAGCAGCGGCAGCAGGATCACGACGGCCATGCCGCCCGACACCACCTGCAACGCCATCGGGTCGATTTCCTTGGATACCGAGCGGGTGACCAGGATGAAAAAGGCGAAGTTGACAGCCACGGCCAGCGGCAGCAGCGCCTGCCAGCCGACCTGCTGGAAACTGGGCTGCACGATCAGCAGCGTCCCGGCAAATCCTACCGCGCAGGCGGCCAGGCGGCGCGGGCCGACTTCCTCATTCAAGAAGACCTTGCCCAGCAGCAGCATCAGGAAGGGCAGCACGAAGGCGATGGCGATGGCATCGGCCAGCGGCAGCACCCTGAGCGCGGCCACCATCAGCCCGATGCCGAGGATATGCAGCACGGTGCGGATCAGCGACAGTTTCAGCACCCGCGGGGTGAAAGACCAGGTGCGGCGGCTCAGCATCACCAGCGGCAGCAGGATTGCCAGCTGCGCGACGAAGCGGAACAGCACGATCAGGCTGATCGGCAGGGTCTGGCCCAATATCTTCGCGATGGCGTCGGCAAACGGCGCCATGGCGGAAAAGGCGAGCATCAAGGCGATGCCGAAAAGGGGGCGATCCTGCGTCATGGGCGCAGGTTAGGAAGGCGGCGGGGCGGGGGCAATCCTGGAAGGTGCTGATTGACGTCGGGTCGCGCCGATCAGCAATTCGGAATATTCACCGCCAATCCGCCGAGCGAGGTTTCCTTGTAGTGCTCGTGCATGTCGCGCCCGGTCTGGCGCATGGTCTCGATCGCGGCATCGAGCGGCACGAAATGATCCCCGGTCCCGCGCAGCGCCAGCGACGCGGCGCTGACCGCCTTGATCGCGCCCAGCCCGTTGCGTTCGATGCAGGGCACCTGCACCAGCCCCTTCACCGGATCGCAGGTCATCCCGAGGTGATGTTCCAGCGCGATCTCGGCGGCGTTTTCGATCTGCTCGGGCGTGCCTCCCATCACCGCGCACATCCCGGCAGCAGCCATCGCGGCAGCGCTGCCGACCTCGGCCTGGCAGCCTGCTTCGGCGCCCGAGATCGAGGCGTTGTGCTTGATCAGCCCGCCGATTGCGGCGGCGGTCAGCAGAAAATCGTCGATCCGCGACAGGCTGGCGCCCGGCACGTGGTCGAGCCAGTAGCGGATCACCGCGGGCAACACTCCGGCGGCACCGTTGGTGGGCGCGGTGACGACCTGCCCGCCGGCGGCGTTTTCTTCGTTCACCGCCATCGCGTAGGTGCTGATCCAGTCGTTGATCGTGTGCGGCGCGTTCAGGTTCATGCCGCGTTCGGCCAGCAATGCTTCGTGGATATCCTTGGCGCGGCGTTTGACGTGCAGCCCACCGGGCAATTCGCCCTCGGACGTCAATCCGCGTTCGAGGCAGCCGTTCATCACCTCCCAAATCCGGGTCAGCCCTGTTTTCAGGTTCTGATGACCGCAGCGCGACACTTCGTTGGCGGTCTTCATCTCGGCGATCGTCTTGCCCGAACTCTGCGCCATTTCCAGCATCTCGACCGCGGTCTTGAACGGGTAGGGCACCGGCGCGCCTTCGTAGGTGTTCTTGCCCGCGGCCAGTTCCGCCTCGGTCATCACGAAGCCGCCGCCGATGGAATAGAACACTTCGCGCAGGATCACGTCGCCCTGGGCATCGGTGGCCATCAGCACCATGCCGTTGGCATGGCCGGGCAGCGGCGCGTCGTAATCGAAGACCAGGTCGGTTTCGGGGTCGAAGGCCAGCGCGGGCAGGTCCGGCGGGGTGACGGTTTTGGTGCGGCGGATTTCGTCCAGCGCGGCCTCGCCAGCCTCGTGATCGTAGCTTTCGGGTTCGATCCCGGCGAGCCCCAGGATGGTGGCCCGGTCGGTTGCGTGCCCGATTCCGGTGAAGGCCAGCGATCCGTGCAGCGACGCGCGCAGCCCGTGGAAATCGAACGGCGAGGCGCGCATCATGCCAAGGAAGCGCGCCGCTGCCACCATCGGCCCCATCGTGTGCGACGAGGACGGGCCGATCCCGATCTTGAACATCTCGAATACCGACAGGAACATTTCCGGACGCCCTTTCGATGGCGGTTGCGTTTCGCGCCACCCTATAGCCCGCCGTCCGGGCATCAAGACCGGAAAGCGACAATTTCGGATACATTCGCGCAATGCCGCGCCGGGCCGCGGTCTTGCATGGCCGCGCAACCGGGCGGAGGCAGGATTGTCGACCGAAAAAACGACCTTTCCAGCCTGAATGGAGCAAATTCCCTCATTGCCCCTCGCGCCTTCAGGGTATCTTTTCTATAAGCGGTCCAGAAAACAATGGAGTCACTGCCATGACCGGAGATTTGTCGCCCATTGACAAAGCCAAATTCGTTGCTGCCAAGAAATCGGTGGAATTCGTGGAAGACGGGATGCGCGTCGGCCTGGGGACGGGATCGACCGCCGCCTGGATGGTGCGCTGCCTGGGCGAAATGGTGCGCGAGGACGGGTTGAAGATCCGCGGCGTTCCGACCTCGACCCGGACCGCCGCCTTGGCCCGCGAAGTCGGCATCGAGGTGATCAGCCTGGACGAGGCGCGCTGGCTCGACGTCACCATCGATGGGGCGGATGAATTCGACGCCGAATTCAATCTGATCAAGGGCGGCGGCGGTGCGTTGCTGCAGGAAAAGATCGTCGCCACGGCCAGCGACCGGATGATCGTGATTTCCGATGTCAGCAAAGAGGTCGAAACCCTGGGCGCCTTCCCGCTGCCGGTCGAGGTGATCCCATTCGGCTGGCAGACCACCAAGGCGCTGGTCGAGGAAATGCTCGACAGCATGGACGTGCTCGGCCAGTCCTCGACCCTGCGGATGAACGGCGATACCCCGTTCTTCACCGACGAGGGCAATCACATCATCGACCTGCACCTGAACCGAATCGGCAACCCGCGCCAATTGGCGATGGTGCTGAACCAGATCCCCGGCGTGGTGGAAAACGGGCTGTTCATCGACATCTGCGACACGGTGATCGTGGGCTATGGCGACGGCCGGGTGCAGGTGCGCGACATCAATGACGAGTCGGTGCAAGAGGACAAGCTGGAGTTTGTCGACAGCGACAACCTGTTCACCGATCTGAGCGACTGAGCCGCCAGGTCAGTATTCCTTCAGGGCAGATCAAGCCCGGAGCAAGGCCGAAAGCCGCCGGGCCGGCGCCAGTCCGCCCGGCCGGGCCGGCGCTTTGGAAAGGTGTGCTCTGTCGTCGGTGGGAGGTGCGGTTGCATCCGGCATAAACTGCTTTGCCACCGCGTCTCAGCGCCATTCCGCGGACTGGCGCTGGCCCGGATTCGTTCTTTGCCTCGATCCCGCTCAGACCACGAGGTGGTCAAATAGCTGTGGGTTGCGGGTTGGAACTTTTCCGCCGACGACATAGATGTGGTCGCAACTGACGTCTTCAAAACGAAAGATAGCTTCTCATGAGTTTCGATTATGACCTCTTCGTGATCGGCGGCGGATCGGGCGGCGTGCGCGCGGCCCGGGTGGCGGCGGGCGAAACCGGCGCCAAGGTGGCGCTGGCCGAGGAAGACCGCTATGGCGGCACCTGCGTGATCCGTGGCTGCGTGCCCAAGAAACTGATGGTCTTCGCCAGCGAATTCCCCGCAATGGCGGAAGAGGCCCGGGCCTATGGCTGGGACATGCCCACCGGCGATTTCAGCTGGGACAGCTTCAAGGGCAAGCTGCACGCGGAACTGGACCGGCTGGAAGGCATCTACCGCAAGCTGCTGGCGGGGTCCGGCGTGGAAAGCTTCGATGCGCGCGCCAAGGTGGTCGATGCGCATACGGTTGAGCTCTCCACAGGTGAACGCAAGACCGCAAAGCATATCCTGCTGGCGATGGGCGGCCGTCCGATCAAGCCCGGCATCCCAGGCGAGGAACTTGGCATCACCTCGAACGATATCTTCCACCTCGACAAGCTGCCGGGATCGATCCTGATCCTGGGTGGCGGTTACATCGCCTGCGAATTCGCCGGCGTGCTGAACGGGCTGGGTGTCGAGGTCACGCAATTTTACCGCGGCGCGCAGATCCTGCGCGGCTTCGACGGCGAAGCGCGCGGGCTGGTATCCGAGGAAATGATCCAGAACGGTATCGATCTGCACCTCGGCACCAATATCCTGTCGATGGAACGCGACGCGTCGGGCGGTATCCGGGTCAAGGCCACCAACGGGACTGAACGGGTGTTCGACCAGGTGATGTTCGCGACGGGCCGCGCCCCCAATACCGATGACATGGGGCTGGAAGAGGCCGGCGTGAAGCTGGGCCGCAACGGCAAGGTCCTAGTGGATGAATACAGCCAGACCGCCGTGCCGTCGATCTATGCCATCGGTGACGTCACCGACCGGGTCAACCTGACGCCGGTGGCGATCCGCGAGGGCATGGCCTTCGTCGAAACAGTGTTCAAGGGCAATCCGACGCCGGTCGATCACGACCTGATCCCGACCGCCATCTTCACCCAGCCGGAAATGGGCACCGTGGGGCTAAGCGAGGAAGACGCGCGCGACCAGGGCCCGATCGAGGTCTATTGTTCCTCCTTCCGTCCCATGCGCAGCCTGTTCGCGGGCAGCGAAGCGCGGGTGCTGATGAAACTGATCGTCTGCGCCGAAACCCGCAAGGTTCTGGGCTGTCACATCGTTGCACCCGGCGCGGGCGAGATGATCCAGCTTGCCGGGATCGCGGTGAAAATGGGCGCGACCAAGGAAGATTTCGACCGCACCGTGGCGGTTCATCCGACGATGTCGGAAGAAATCGTCACAATGAAAACGCCGGTTCGCACCGCATAAAGCTTGAAATTTCTGCCCGATTGCACAGGTTGTTACACGACGATGTGAACTGACCCGGTGTCGGGCACAACAAGAAGAGGATCATAAGCCAATGTCAGGCAATTCGGGCGGCCCTTGGGGCGGCGGCGGAGGAAACAGGGGCGACGACGACCGTCGCAACAACGGGGGCGGCCGCCGTCCCCAGGATGACGGGCCGCAAATTCCCGAAATCGACGAGTTGATGAAGAAGGGCCAGGAACAGCTGCGCGTCCTGATGGGCGGCCGTGGCGGTGCGGGCGGCGGCCGGGGCCCCGGCGGCGTTGGCGGTCCGGGCGGTCTGGGCTTCAACAAGGGCACGATCGGACTGGGCGTTCTGGTCGCGGTTGGTCTCTGGGCCTTTTCCAGCTTCTATACCGTGAAGCCCGAGGAACAGTCTGTCGAACTGCTGTTGGGTGAATATTACAAGACCGGCAATCCCGGCCTGAACTTCGCCCCCTGGCCGATCGTGTCGGCCGAGGTGGTCAACGTGACCTCGGAACGGACCGAAAATATCGGCCTGTCGCGCGGCGGGCAGGATGCCGGGCTGATGCTGACCACGGATGCCAATATCGTCGATATCGATTTCCAAGTCGTGTGGAACATCAACGATCCGGCGCGGCTGCTGTTCAACATCGCCGATCCGAGGCTGACCGTTCAGGCGGTGTCTGAATCCGTGATGCGCGAAATCATCGCCGCGTCGAACCTGGCGCCGATCTTGAACCGCGATCGTGGTATCATCGCCGACAGCGTCAAGGAAAACATCCAGGCCACGCTCGACGAATACGAAAGCGGCATCAACATTGTGCGGGTGAACCTTGAAAAGGCCGACCCGCCGCGCGAAGTGATCGACAGCTTCCGCGAAGTGCAGGCCGCCGAACAGGAACGTGACCGGCTGCAGCGTCAGGCCGATGCCTATGCCAACCGGGTGCTTGCCGAAGCCCGCGGTGAAGCGGCGCAGACATTGGAAGAATCCGAAGCTTATCGTGCCCAGGTGGTCAATGATGCATTGGGTGAAGCCAGTCGCTTCAGCGCGGTTCTGGAAGAATACAAGAAGGCGCCGGACGTGACCCGCAAGCGTCTGTATCTGGAAACCATGGAAAAGGTGCTGGGTAGCGTCGACAAGACCATCCTTGACAGCGCCCTGACCGGTGCCGGCGGTGGCCAGGGCGTGGTGCCCTATCTGCCGCTAAACGAATTGCGCCGTAGCAATACGGACGGGGGGAACTAAGCGATGCGGAAAACTGCCATTCTTATCCCGGTGCTGGTAATCGCCCTGATCGGTGTGCTGTCTTCGGTTTTCGTCGTGGACGAACGCGAAAAGGCGCTTGTGCTGCAATTCGGCCAGATCAAGGCCGTCAAGGAAGACCCCGGGCTCAGCTTCAAAATCCCGCTGATTCAGGAAGTGGTCAAATACGACGACCGTATCCTGTCGCTCGACACCGAAACCATCGAGGTCACGCCGTCGGATGATCGCCGTCTGGTGGTCGACGCCTTCGCCCGCTACCGCATCAGCGACGTGGTGCGGTTCCGTCAGGCCGTCGGTGTCGGCGGTGTGCGGCTGGCCGAGGATCGCCTCAGCTCGATCCTGAATTCCCAGATCCGGGAAGTCCTGGGCGCCGATCAGGTGACCTCGGACACGATCCTGTCCGAAGATCGCCGTGAATTGATGAACCGTATCCGCAATCAGGCCCGCAACAGCGCCCTGTCGCTGGGGATCGATGTGGTCGACGTGCGTCTGAAGCAGACCAACCTGCCGGAACAGAACCTCAACGCAACCTTCGCCCGGATGCGGGCGGAGCGTGAACGCGAAGCGGCCGACGAAATCGCTCGCGGTAACGAAGCCGCGCAGCGGGTGCGGGCGCTGGCCGACCGGACCGTGGTCGAAACCCTGTCGGAAGCCGAGCGCGAAGCGCAGGTGATCCGCGGTGAGGCCGATGCGGAGCGCAACGGCATCTTCGCCGAAGCCTTCGGCGCGGACCCGGAATTTTTCGCCTTCTACCGGTCGCTGCAGGCCTATGAGAAAGCGCTGCAGGGGTCGAATTCGTCGATGGTGATGACGCCGGACAGCGAATTCTTCGACTACCTGAAGTCGGACAAGGTCGCGCAGTAATGGAAACCGCGCTTCTGGCTCTTGGGCTGGTGCTGATTGTGGAGGGGCTGGCCTATGCGCTGGCCCCTTCGCTTGTGGAACAGATTCTGGAGATGCTGCGCGCACTGCCCGAGGCCAGCCGCCGCACCGTCGGGCTGGCGGCTTTGACGATCGGTTTGCTGCTGGTTTGGATTGCAAAGTCTTTGGGTGCATAATGAGACAACGGCGTGCCTCAACGCGTCTTCACGCTCTATTGAGGCAGTGAGAGCCGGATTGAGTTGCACATCACAACGGCAACGGGGATGGTGGCGTCACCACTCAGAAAAGAGGAGTTAAGGGAGTGAACAGTTCTGTCGTTTCAATTCCCCGACCAAACACTGGTTATTTCAGGGTTTTCTGGCTCGGCCTGATGGCCGCGGTGCTGGTGCTGTCGCAATCGCTGCAAGCTGCAGCGCGTCCCGACAGTTTGGCCGATCTGGCCGAGGAAATCAGCGATGCAGTGGTCAACATCACCACATCGACCGTTGTCGCGGGCAGCCGGGGGCCGAATCCCATCGTCCCCGAGGGCAGCCCGTTCGAGGATTTCTTCCGCGAATTCCAGGACCGCAACGGTGACCGGCCGCGCCGGTCTTCGGCCCTGGGATCGGGTTTCGTGATCTCCGAAGATGGGTACATCGTCACCAACAACCACGTCATCGAAAGCGCCGACGAGATCGTGATCGAATTCTTCGGCGGCGACGAATTGGAAGCAACCGTCGTGGGCACCGATCCCAACACGGATATCGCGCTGCTGAAGGTCGAGGCGGACAAGCCGCTTCCTTACGTCAGCTTCGGCGACAGCGACACCGCCCGTGTCGGCGACTGGGTGATGGCGATGGGTAATCCGCTGGGGCAGGGCTTTTCGGTCTCGGCCGGCATCGTGTCGGCGCGCAACCGGGCGCTGTCGGGCAGCTACGACGATTACATCCAGACCGATGCGGCGATCAACCGGGGCAACTCGGGCGGGCCGCTTTTCAACATGGATGGCAAAGTGATCGGCGTGAATACCGCGATCCTCAGCCCCAATGGCGGGTCGATCGGGATCGGGTTCTCGATGGCCTCGAACGTGGTCAAGAACGTGGTCGGCCAGTTGAAGGAATACGGCGAAACCCGCCGCGGCTGGCTGGGCGTGCGGATCCAGGACGTCACTCCCGACATGGCCGAGGCGATGGGGCTGGAGAAAACCAGCGGCGCGCTGGTCACCGATGTGCCCGATGGCCCGGCAAAGGACGCGGGCATCCTGCAGGGTGACGTGATCGTCAACTTCGACGGCACCGACGTGATCGATACCCGCTCGCTGGTGCGCAAGGTGGGCAATACCGAGGTCGGCAAGGCGGTGCGCGTCACCGTGTTCCGCGATGGCAAGACCGTGACGCTGAAAGTCACCCTGGGCCGGCGCGAAGAAGCCGAGGCGATCCCGGCCGCGCAATCGCGCGAAGATGCCGCCCCGGACGAGCCGACCGAGATGCTGGGACTGACGCTGAGCCCGGTGACCGATCAGCTGCGCGAGGAACTGAACCTCAAGCCCAACACGCAGGGTCTGGTGGTGATGGATGTCGACGAAACCACCGAAGCCTATGAAAAGGGCCTGCGCGCCGGTGACGTGATCACCGAAGCCGGCCAGCAGAAGCTGAGCTCGGCCAAGGATCTGCAGGACCGGGTGGATGAGGCCCGCGACGCAGGGCGCAAATCGCTGCTGCTGCTGGTACGCCGCGCCGGAGAGCCGCGTTTCGTGGCGCTGTCGATCATCGAAGACTGAAGACCGCACTGCTCACGCAACAGAACGAGAAAGGCCGCCTTTCGGGGCGGCCTTTCTACTTGGAACGGACATTGGGTTGGTCGCGCGTTGGCCGGATGGCCGTTACTCTTTCGGGTTTGCCACCGCGATCAGGCCCAGCTTGCGCGCGGCGGCGATCGACAGGATGCCGGAATCCAGCCCCTGAGGTTTCTGGTACCTGCGAATGGCGGCACGGGTGCGGCCATCCATGGCGCCGTTCGGGGTGCCACGATACAGCCCACGCACTTTCAGCGCCCGTTGCAGCGAGGCGATGAAATCCGGCGTCAGCACCGCGTCGCAGGGCACCTCGAACCAGGTTTCCTTGCGTTCGCGCACCACCGCCTGATGCGTTTCGGTCTTGTAGATCGCCGGGCGGACAACGGTGCCGTCGGCCAGAATTTCCGCCGGTTGCAGCATCACCTGTTGGGTCACCGTCTCATAGATCGCGGGCACCGCGTGCTTGCCCCAGCAGGTCCCCGGTTCTGCCCCGGGCGGCGCGCTGTCGATCTGCCGCGTGACCTGCGGTTCGGAGGCGAGCCCCGGCACGGGCAAAGGAGCCGCGCATCCCGCAAGCAGGCCGCAGGCCCCGGCAAGGCCCAGTGTCAGGGGCAGGAAATGCATTTGCTCGATATCTCGTGCCAATATTGTTTGCCCGACTGTAGCCTGTTTGAACCTTTCGCGAAAGCCGCTTGCGCGCGCGGACCAGGCACCGGTTCGGGGCGCGATCACGCAAAAGGGACTGGCCAGCGGCAGCGTGCTTGGCTAGGAACTGTGATTGACTCGAAATACAGGTGAATATCAGGAGGCCGCCCGAATGGCGAAGATTACCTATATCGAACATAACGGCACCGAACATGTCGTCGAAGTCGCCAACGGTCTGACCGTGATGGAAGGCGCGCGCGACAACAACATCCCCGGCATCGAGGCCGATTGCGGCGGCGCCTGCGCCTGTTCGACCTGCCATGTCTATGTCGATCCGGCCTGGGTCGAAAAGCTGCCGGCGAAGGACGACATGGAAGAAGACATGCTCGATTTCGCCTTTGAACCCGATCCGGAACGGTCGCGCCTGACCTGCCAGATCAAGGTGACCGACGCGTTGGACGGGCTGGTCGTGAACATGCCCGAAAAGCAGATCTGATGCGGGGCAGGGCGCGGCGATACCCGGCGCGCCCGTGGCGCCACATGGCCCGGCGCGCGGGGCTGGCCTTGGGCCTGTGTGCCGCGTTTCTGGCGGGGCCGGTCGCTGCCGAAATCCAATCGGCCCGGTTCGCCGACCCGACCACGCGCTATGCCCATGGCGTGTTCGGCGATCCGGAAGAATGGGGCGCATTGCGGATGCGGCTGTCGGACGGGCGCAAACTGATTGTGCGATTGCCCGAGAACCGCGTCTTCGAAGACCTGTCGCCGCGGCTGATCGACGTTGATGGCGACGGCGATGCCGAAGTGGTCGTTGTCGAAACCGACATCGCGCGCGGCGCGGCGCTGGCCATCTACGACGAGACCGGCAAGGTCGCCCAAACGCCTCATATCGGCCGCACCCACCGTTGGCTGGCACCGCTGGGCGGGGCCGATCTGGATGGCGACGGTTTTGTCGAACTGGCCTATATCGACCGCCCGCATCTGGCCCGGACATTACGGGTCTGGCGGTTCCGCGATGGCGGCTTGAGCGAAGTCGCGGCCCTGAAGGGGCTGACAAATCACCTATTGGGCGATCCAGGTATCGGCGGCGGCATCCGCGATTGCGGACGGGGCCCCGAGATCGTCACCGCCGATGCCGACTGGCATCGGGTGATGGCGGTGCGGCTGGAAAACGGGCGTCTGTATGGCCGCGAAATCGGCCGGTTCGAGGGGCCCGAAAGCTTTGATCGCGCGCTGAATTGCCGGGACTGACCGGTTTCAGGCGCGGGTGCCGCTGACCACGTGATCGCCATTGATCGCGCCCAGGGACTGGAACAGCCCGGCGGTATTGGCGGCGCGGAATTTCTTCAGAAGCCGCGACCGGTGCACCTCGACCGTGCGGTGCGACATGCCCAGCGTGATGGCGATTTCCTTGCTCGTCTTGCCTTCGCTGATCAGCGAAAACACTTCGCGTTCGCGCCGGGTCAGTGGCTGATAAGGGCGTGAGTCGGACAGATCGGCCAGCGTCCAAACCGCCCGGCGCAGCGGTTCGTCGGGGGTGAAACTGTGGCCGCGCACGCGGCACCAGAACAAATCGCCGTTCCGTCGCATCATAACCCGTTCGTCCCAATAGGGGCTTTGCTCGCTCAGCTCCTTCGCGCCGCGATTGCGGATATTCACGAATTCTTCCTGGGTGGGATAAAGTCGCGCGAAGCTGGTGTCGCGCAATTCGTCCTGTTCGTAACCGAACATCTGCGCGAAGGCCGGGTTGCATTCGCGGATCACCCGGCTTTCGGTGACGACCAGCCCGATCGGCGCATATTCGAAGATCAGTTGGGTGAAATCGCCGCTTTCGTAAGCCTCGGTTTCCAGGTCTGACATTTTTTCGAACTGCTCCGGGTGATTAGGGATTGCAGGCCCAGTCATGATAGGGGCGCGAATGGTCCGGCGCAAACGTTCTGTCGCGCCGGACCGGCCCGAACGGGCAGGGTCAGAGCGCGCGCCAGCCGATATCGCGGCGGCAGAAGCCTTCGGGCCAGTCGATCTTGTCGACCATCGCGTAGGCGCGGTCGGCCGCTTCCTGCAGCGTCGCGCCGCGCGCGGTGACGTTCAGCACCCGGCCGCCGGTGGCCACGATCTGGCCGTCCTTTTCGCCGGTACCGGCGTGGAAGCACATTTCCGAACTGGTTTCCGGCAGGGCATCCAGCCCCTTGATCACGCTGCCCTTCTCATAGGCGCCGGGATACCCCTTGGCGGCCATCACGACGGTCATCGCGTGATCGTCGGCCCAGTTGACCTGTGCCTCGTCCAGACGGCCCTCGGCGCAGGCCTGCATCAGGTCGAGCGCCTGCGCGCCCAGCCGCAGCATCAGTACCTGGCATTCGGGATCGCCGAAACGCACGTTGTATTCCACCAGCCGCGGCTGGCCGTCCTTGATCATCAGCCCGGCGTAAAGAACGCCCTGATACGGCGTGCCGCGATCGGCCATCGCCTTCATCGTGGGCTTGATGATTTCCTCCATCGCCTTCTCGGCGATCTCGTCGGACAGGACGGGGGCCGGGGAATAGGCGCCCATGCCGCCGGTGTTCAGCCCGGTATCGCCTTCGCCGACGCGCTTGTGATCCTGCGCGGTGCCGATGGGCAGGCAAGTTTCGCCATCCACGAGGACGAAATAGGAGGCCTCTTCGCCGTCCATGAATTCCTCGATCACCACCTCGGCGCCGGCCGATCCGAATTCACCGCCGAACATGTCGTCGATGGCGGCCAGCGCGGTGTCTTCGTCCATTGCCACGATCACGCCCTTGCCGGCGGCCAGACCGTCGGCCTTGACCACGATCGGCGCGCCCTGTTCACGGATATAGGCCTTGGCGGCCTGCGGATCGGTGAAATGGCCGTAGCCTGCGGTCGGTGCCTTGGCGGCGTCGCAAATCTCCTTGGTGAAGCTTTTCGAGGCTTCCAGCCGGGCCGCTTCCTCGGACGGGCCGAAAACCAGGAAACCGGCATCGCGCAGCCGGTCGGCGACGCCCTCGGCCAGCGGTGCCTCGGGGCCGACGATGACGAAATCGATGGCGTTTTCTTCGCAGAAATTCACCACCGCCGCGCCGTTCAGGATGTCGAGGCTGGCGCAATCGGCGATCGCGGCGATGCCGGCATTGCCCGGCGCAACGATCAGCTTGTCGCATTTGGGGTTCTGCAGAACCGCCCAGGCCAACGCATGTTCGCGCCCGCCGCCGCCGAGGATGAGAATGTTCATGAGCCTGACTCCGCTTGGCCTTCCGTTGGCGGCGTTCTAAGGTGCGTTGAGGCAGGAAACAAGTGAAGCAGGCCGATCCATCATGTCCGATCTGATCGACGAACCCCGCGAAGGCGAAAACGCGCCCGAATTCAGCGTCACCGAACTCTCCGGCGCGGTGAAGCGCCTGATCGAGGGGGAATTCGCCCATGTCCGGGTGCGCGGCGAAGTCGGCCGGGTGTCGCGGCCGCGCTCGGGGCATGTCTATCTCGACCTGAAAGACGATCGCGCGGTGATCGCCGGGGTGATCTGGAAAGGGGTTGCGTCACGGCTCGCCACGGCGCCGGAAGAAGGCATGGAGGTCATCGCGACCGGCCGCCTGACCACCTTCCCGGGACAGTCCAAGTACCAGATCGTGATCGAGGATATCAAACCGGCGGGCATGGGCGCGCTGATGGCGATGCTGGAAAAGCGCAAGCAGATGTTCGCCGCCGAAGGCCTGTTCGCGCCAGAACGCAAAAAGGAACTGCCTTACCTGCCGGAAGTGATCGGCGTCGTGACCTCGCCCTCGGGCGCGGTGATCCGCGATATCCTGCACCGGCTGCGCGACCGGTTCCCGCGCAAGGTGCTGATCTGGCCGGTGGCGGTGCAGGGCGAAAGATGCGCCCCCGAAGTGGCCCGCGCCATCGCTGGGTTCAACGCGCTCAGCCCGGGTGGCGCGATGCCCCGGCCCGACCTTCTGATCGTGGCGCGCGGCGGCGGCTCGATCGAGGACCTCTGGGGCTTCAACGAGGAAATCGTCGCCCGCGCCGCGGCTGCGTCGGAGATTCCGCTGATTTCCGCGGTGGGGCATGAAACCGACACCACGCTGATCGATTTCGTGTCCGACATGCGCGCGCCCACCCCCACGGCGGCGGCCGAACTGGCGGTGCCGGTGCGGCTGGAACTCATGGGCTGGCTCGATCAGCAGGGATCGCGGCTGACCCGGGCGCTGACCCAGGGCGTCGGCCAGCGCGGCCAGCGGCTGCGCGATCTATCACGTGCCCTGCCGCGCGCCGACACGCTGCTGGAAAGCCCGCGCCAGCGGCTCGACAGTTGGGGCGAACGGCTGCCGCAGGCGCTGATCCGCTCGGTGCAGCTGCGCCAGGTGAAACTGTCCGACATTCGCGGCGGCCTGCGCCCGTCCAGCCTCTCCCGCCGGATCGAGGCCGAAAAGCGCACCCTGGGCGGGCTCTCGCCCCGCCTTCCGGCGGGGCTTCACCGCGTCATCGATACCAAGCGCGAAGCGCTCGGGCGCCGCGCCGACCGGCTCAAGATCCAGCCGCTGGAACAAGACATCAGGCGCAAGCGCAACGATTTCGATCGCCTGTCAAAGCGCCTGTCCGATGCAGGCCAGCGGCAGGTCACCGATTGGCAAGGACAGGTCGAGGCGCTCGACCGGCTGCGCGAAACGCTGGGTTACAAGGCGACTCTGAAACGCGGCTACGCCGTGGTGCGTGGCGATGGCGATGTGGTGACCAGCAAGAAAGCGGCCGCCAAGGCCGAAATGCTGGAAATCGAATTCGCCGACGGTCGCCTCACACTCGGCGCCAAGCCCTCGAAACCGCAGCCCAAATCCAAGCCGAAGCCCCCCGAACAGGGCAGCCTGTTCTGAGCTTCTTCTTTTTCAAAATATCCTCGGGGGTGAATGCGCCGAAGGCGCAGAGGGGGCAGACAGCCTCCTATAATCCCAACGCCGCCAAGCGCGGGTCCATCACCCGCTGCCACAGCCCCGGCCACAATGCGATAACCGCCATCACTGGCAGCGAATGCGGCAGTACTGGCATCTCCGGGGAAAGCCGCAGCGCCGGGTAATGCCGGGACGGGTGCATGTGGTGATCGGAATGGCGCGGCGCGTTCAGCATCATCGCGCTGGAATACCGATGCGGGGTGTTCCAGCTGTGCTCGGGGCCGACCGGCACCGGCTTTCCGTCCGGGCGCAAGACACGCCGCAACCCGTAATGCTGCACGTAGTCGGATAGAAGCATCTGGATCTGGGCATAGCCCGCCACCCCGATCAGCGCGGCGAGGCCCCCCGGCCCCAGGGCGAGGCCCGCCAGCGCCATCGCCACCAGCGCCCCGCCGGCATAGTGCAGGTAGGGATGCGACAGCGGGGACATGTGCCCGGCGCGCGCGCGCCGTTCGTTTTCCGCCCGCAGTCCGGCGCGGAAGGCACCGGTCCAGCCACGTTTCGCAAAGCGCCAGAACCCTTCGCCCCTGCGCGCGGAACTGGGATCGGCATCGGTTCCGACATGGACATGATGCACCAGCCGGTGGGCCGACACGTGATGGCCGATCAGCAAGCTGACATAGACCATCTTGCCCAGCTCGCCGAGCCAGCGGTTGCCGCGATGGATCAGTTCATGCGCGTTGGGATGCGCGATCTGGCCGAAAAACAGCCCGAAGCCGACCAGCAGCCCGGCACGTTCCCAGCCGGTCATGCCGCTGCCGCCGCCCACGGCCCAGACCGCCAGCGCCAGCATCGGCAGGTGCACCTGCGCCAGGAAAGCGGACAACCCGTCGCCGGCGGGAAACTCGGCATCTGGACGGGGTTCGGCGGCCGCGCGGCATAGGCGGTCCATCAGGAAGGTGAAGAGCGTGATGAAACACACAGCGATCAGCACCCAGATGCCGCCCAGAAACGCCGACAGGATCAGCAGCAGGGCCGGCGTCAGCGTTGCAATGGTGAACAGGAACATCTTGCGATCCGGGTGGGGGGTGTTGCGCGCCCAGCCTATCGCCGCGACCGGGGGGCGGCAATCATCATGACCATGCCCGGTCAGACCCCGGTCTTGGGGCCGAGGCACAGCATCGGTTCGTCGGATTTGTTCACCTCGTACAAAACCGTCTGGCCCGGATCGCCCTCGAACCGCGCCACCAGCCCGTCCGGGCTTTGAAAGAAGCTCCAGCAATGCGGTTCGGGACTGTCGTCATAGACAAAGCAGATCAGCGCGCCGTCCTGATGCCAGCGGCCCTCCTTGCAATCGCCGTCTAGGAACGACCAGCGCACCCGCTGATCGTCGAGGTGTTCCTCGCCGCCGTAAGGCGCGCCGTTTTCGGCGTAATAAAAGGTCTTACCACGCGTATAGGCGTCGAATTCCGGACCTGACATCGCGGTATCGGCCTGTGCCGCCGTGGCGCAAAAAAGCAGTGGAACAATCCATTTCATGCCGCCATCCTGCGGAACAAATACCCGCAGGCCAAGTCACAATTCCGCAACACGGCGATTTGGTATTTCGTCGCCACCGGGCGGCGCCGGTGCGGGCGAACCAACGGGGGAAGAATGATCTACGGTATCGGACCAGCCTTTTTGCTGATCGGCGCGGCGCTTTCCGCCGCTTACCTGTCGTGGTTTTGCCAGCGGGGGCCAAGCGTTGCGAAAACGCTGGTCAAGACCGGCGCGGTGGCGGTGCCAGCGGTGGGAATCAGCCTGGCGGGGGCGCCGGGATGGGCGTTGGCGGGGCTCTGGGCCTGTGCGGCGGGCGATTTCCTGTTGTCGCGGCCGGGGGAAAGCTGGCTCAAGGCCGGAATCGGCGCCTTCGCCATCGGTCACATCCTCTATGTCATCGCCTTCTGGGTGCAGTTTGCCCCGCAGTTCGGTGGCGATGCGCTGGCCTGGGCGGTGCCGGTGGCGCTGATCGGGCTGGGCCTGTCGACGGAGTTCTGGCTTGCGCCACGGACCGGCGGGCTGAAGATTCCGGTGCGATTCTACGTGTTGCTGATCATGGCGATGGGGGCCACGGCGGCGCAGTTGCCGATTCCCCGCGCCACCATCCTGGCCGGCGCATTGAGCTTCATCCTGTCCGATTTGATCCTTTCGGTGGAACTTTTCGTGGTTTCGGGCGGCATCTTCGGCCGAATTGCGCCGTTCCTGATCTGGTTCTTTTACTACGCCGCGCAAGCCCTTTTATTCATGGGATTCCTTGGCTGAAAATACATGCCCTCCCACAGGGTTTTCCACAGCCCCATCCCCAAGGAAATAAGGGGTAGGGCTTCCAATGGCGTGGCAGAGTGGCTAGGTCATTCGAAAGACTTACGGAATCCCCTTCATGTCCTTCTTTGGAAAACTCAAACAGCGGCTGATGAAATCCTCGTCCCGGATCGAGGAGGGGCTGGATTCCATCATCGAGGAGGGTGGCGAGGTCGAAGAGGCGCTCGCGGAACCCGAAGAGGTCACCGCGCCCGAGCCTGCCGCGCCGGAACCGGCACCCGAGCCTGGGGCTGAGCCGGAGCTTGTCCCCGAGGCGGAAGCCGAGCCGGAACCGGAAGCGGCCCCCGCCGCGCCTGAGCCGGTGGAGCCTGAACCCACACCCGAACCCACCAAGCCCGAACCGGTCGCGGAAAAACCGCAACCGGCGGCCAAGCCCGGCCTGCTGGGCCGGATCATGGGGCGGAAAGAGGCCAAGCCGGTCGTCCGCCGGGTGCTCGACGACGACATGCTGGAGAGCCTCGAAGAGTTGCTCATCGCCTCGGACATGGGGGTCGACACCGCACTGCGCGTCACCGCCAATATCGCCGAAGGCCGTTTCGGCCGCAAATTGTCGGTCGAGGAAATCAAGCGGCTGCTGTCGGACGAAATCGCCCGTATCATGGACCCGGTGGCGAAACCGCTGCCGCTGTTCCCCAAGAAGCCGCAGGTGGTTCTGGTCGTCGGCGTGAACGGGTCGGGCAAGACCACGACCATCGGCAAGCTGGCCAGCCAGTTCAAGGCGGCGGGTAAGTCGGTGGTGATCGCCGCCGGTGACACCTTCCGCGCCGCCGCTGTCGAGCAATTGCAGGTCTGGGGCGACCGCGCCGGGGTTCCGGTGCTGACCGCGCCGGAAGGATCGGATCCGGCCAGCCTCGCCTTCGACGCGATGACCAAGGCCGAGGCCGAGGGCGCCGACCTGCTTCTGATCGACACCGCCGGGCGGCTGCAGAACCGCGCCGACCTGATGGAGGAACTCGCCAAGATCGTGCGGGTGATCCGCAAGAAGGACGAAACCGCGCCGCACAACACGCTGCTGGTCCTGGACGCGACCACCGGGCAGAACGCGCTGAGCCAGGTCGAGACGTTCCAGAAACTGGCCGACGTGTCGGGACTTGTGATGACCAAGCTCGACGGAACCGCCAAGGGCGGCGTGCTGGTGGCGCTGGCCGACAAGTTCGGCCTGCCGATCCATGCGATCGGCGTGGGCGAGCAGATCGACGATCTGCAAGCCTTTGACCCCGAAGAATTTGCAAAGGCGCTGACTGGTCTTGATGCTTGAGATTCACGATACACTGAGAAACGAATACGGTTGGGATATCGTAGCGATCCACACCGCTGTCGACGAGGTGATGGAAACCTCGCGGCTGAGCTATCCCTACCTGGGCGATGACAAATGGGATGATGGCCGTATCCTGTATTCGGAATGCATCGTCACCGACGGCGACGAAGTGGTCGGCGCCGGGCGGCTGATTTGGGACGCGGAGCGCGAAAACGCCCTGCCGCGAATTCAGGATTTCTGCCTGCTGCGCGCCTATCGCAGCCCCTTCGTGATCAATTCGATGATTTCGGTCCTGATCGACGGCTATGCCGAGGACGCTTCGGGCGGGACCACCGTCCTGGCCCATGACGGCAGCGAAATCGACATTTCCGAGCGGGTTGAAAGGTTGCGCGACATCGCCATGGGTCAGTTCGAACCCCGCGTTATATGAGCGCTTGGCTGACCGGGCTGGAAGGCACCGAGGCCGGGCATCAACTGGCCTTGATCCTCGCCCTGTCGGCGGCGTTGCTGCATGCGGTGTTCGGGGCGCTGCAGAAGGGGCGTCATGATCCCTGGCTGTCGCGCGGCGCGATCGATTTCAGTTACGGGGTGATGGCGGCGCCCTTCGCGCTGTTCATGGTGCCGTTTCCCGAACCGCACATGTGGCCGATCTTCGCCACCGCCTTCGTCATCCACACCGCGTACAAGTTCCTGCAGGCCTTCGCCTATAGCAAGGGCGCCTACACGGTCGTCTACCCGGTGGTGCGCGGGACGGGGCCGCTTTTCGCCGTGATCGGCGCCTATATGTTGTTCGGGGAAACCTTCACGGGCGTGCAATGGCTGGGCGTGGCGGTGCTGTTGGCCGGGATTTTCGGGCTGGCGGTCTACAACCTGATCTTTCTGCAGCTGAACCGCGACACGCTGGGCATCGCGCTGATGCTGGCGGTGGCGACGGGGCTGTTCGTGGCCTGTTACACCACCTATGACGCCTATGGCATCCGCGCCACCGCCGATCCGTTCACCTTCCTGGCCTGGTTCTTCTTGTTCGACGGGCTGGTGATGCCGCCGATCGCCGTGCTGCGCTGGCGCGGCATGATCAGCCGGCCGACACTGGCTCCCCTGATGGCGCGCGGGGTCGTGGGGGCGGTGGTGGCCTTTCTCAGCTTCGGGTCTATCATGTTGGCGACGCGGCTTGACAAGGTGGGCGAGGCTGCTGTTCTGAGAGAAACCTCAACCGTCTTTGCGGCGCTGATCGGCTGGCTGGTGCTGAAGGAAACCGTGGGCCCGCGCCGGATTGCGCTCATGAGCTTGATTGCGGCGGGCGCGGTCATAGTTGAGATAGGAGGCTGACAGGAGGCACCATGGCTGAAAAGACGATCAATCCGCTGCTGAAATCGGGGTTGGAATACGGCCCCATCGTGGCGTTCTTCGCGGCCTACCTGCTGCTGAAGGACCGGGTGTTCACCTTTGGCGGCGCCGAATACGAGGGCTTCATCGCGGTGACCGCCGGGTTCGTCCCGCTACTGGTGCTCAGCACGCTAGCGCTGTGGCGGCTGACCGGGCACCTGTCGAAGATGCAGGTGGTGACGCTGGTGCTGGTGGTGGTATTCGGCGGCTTGTCGGTCTGGCTGAACGACGACCGGTTCTTCAAGATGAAGCCGACGCTGATTTACCTGCTGTTCGGCGGGGCCTTGGGGATCGGGCTCTTGCGCGGCCAGAGCTACCTTGAACCGCTGATGGAGGCGCATCTGCCGTTGAACAAGCAAGGCTGGATGGTGCTGACCAAGCGGCTGACCGCGTTCTTCTTCGGGCTGGCGGCGCTGAACGAGCTGATCTGGCGCACCCAGAGCACCGAGGCCTGGGTCTACTTCAAGACCTTCGGGCTGACCGCCGCGGTGTTCCTGTTCTTCATGAGCCAAGGCGCGGTGTTCCGCAAATACGGGATCACGAAAGAGGGCGACCAAGGCTAGAGGGCGAAGTCCGCGGTGGACTTCGCGGCGCTGAGCCTGTCGCTCCCCGTCCTTTTGCCTTAGCCCTTCTGTCCGAACAGAACCTTCTGCGCGTCCTTGTTGTCCTGCAGCCTTGCGCGTTTGTCGGCGGCCACGGCGCGGCCCTTCTGAACGCCGGTGCGGTTGCCCAGCTGGTCGAGCCAGCGTTTCATGTTGGGCTTGTCGTCCAGCGTTTGTTCCTGTCCTTCCCACAGCGAGGCCCAGGGCCAGATCGCCATGTCGGCGATGGAATAGAAATCGCCCGCCACGTATTCATGCCGGCCCAGCTGGGTGTCCAGTACCCGGTAGAGCCGGCCGACCTCGTTGCGGTAGCGGTCCTTGGCATAGGGCAGGTCGTTGGGCGGATCCATCGCGGGGGCGTATTTCAGGAAGTGATGCGCCTGTCCGGCCATCGGGCCGACCCCGCCCATCTGCCACATCAGCCATTGCTCGATTGCGATCCTTTCGCGTTCGGTTTCGCCGTAGAATTTGCCGGTCTTGCGCGCAAGGTATTGCAGGATCGCGCCGGATTCGAAGATCGATATCGGATCGCCGTCAGGACCTTCGGGATCGATGATCGCGGGCATCCGGTTGTTCGGGGCGATCTTGAGGAAATCGGGGTCGAACTGTTCGCCCGCGCCGATATTCACCAGATTCAGGTTGTAGGGCAGTCCCATCTCTTCCAGGGCGATGGTGATTTTCCAGCCGTTCGGCGTTGGCCAGTAATAAAGCTCGATCGGTTTGGTCATGTCGCGCGTTCCTCTCACATTGGCCTCATGATGAGACTTTTGCCGCCGGGGACAAGGGCAGGCCGGCCCAGATCGGGACAAACAAGCGTGAACAGCGCGATCGGCGGGGATGGCGCCGGTTCGGCGGCCGGGCTGGTCTTGGCGACGCCGAGAGGCAGTTGACGGATAGCGCACAGCGGCGTATCAGCGCAGCACGTGGCGATTTGTTACCGGATTGCGGGCCACGCTAAACATTCCGCTAAAAGGTCAGGATGAAAGAATCCCTTTCGCTTGACCGCGTCGGGGTTTTTTTATTTGGCGCGACAGGCGCCGGAGGATGAAAGATGAGCGAGAACTGGAAAAACCGCACCAAGCTGGTTCATGGCGGTACGCGCCGCAGCCAATACAACGAGGTGAGCGAGGCGATCTTCCTGACGCAGGGTTTCGTCTACGACACGGCGGAACAGGCCGAGGCGCGGTTCCAGAAGGCGGGCGAGGATGAATTCATCTATGCCCGCTACGGCAACCCGACCATGGCGATGTTCGAGGATCGGATTTCCGGTTATCTCGGCTATGAAGACGCCTTCGCCTGCGCTTCTGGCATGGCGGCGGTGAACGCGGCGCTGACGGCTCTCTTGAAGGCGGGCGATCACGTGGTGGCCTCGCGCGCCTTGTTCGGTTCCTGTCTGTATGTGCTGCAGGATATCCTTGGCCGGTTCGGGGTCGAGGTGACGCTGGTTGACGGTACCGATAACGAGGCCTGGGCGGCAGCGATCCGGCCCGACACGACGCTGGTGTTCCTGGAATCGATTTCCAACCCGACGCTGGAAGTGATCGACCTGAAACATGTCTGCGACCTGGCCCATGCGGTGGATGCGCTGGTGCTGGTCGATGACGCGATGGCGACGCCGGTCTTTTCCTATGCCAAGGCCTGCGGCGCCGATATTTCCATCGTGTCGACCACCAAGCACGTGGACGGGCAGGGGCGGATGCTGGGCGGCGTGATCTGCGGCCCCAAGGACCTGATCCGCGGCCCGATTGAAACCTACGTCAAGCACACCGGTGGGGCGATGAACCCGTTTACCGCCTGGACCCATCTGAAATCGCTGGAAACGATGGAACTCAGGGTGCGGGCGCAGGCCGCGACGGCGGAACGGATCGCCGAGGCGCTGTCGGGCCATTCCAAGCTCAGCGCGGTGCGCTATCCGACCCATGCGGACCATCCGCAGCACGACTTGGCGCGCAGTCAGGCGCCGGCGGGCGGTACCGTTCTGGCTTTCGAGGTCAAGGGCGGCAAGGAAGCCTGTTTCCGGTTCCTCAACGCGCTGAAACTCGTCACGATTTCGAACAACTTCGCCGACGCCAAGTCGATCGCCACCCACCCTGCCACCACGACGCATCAGCGTCTGCCGCAGGATCAGAAGGATATCTTGGGTATTTCCGACGGATTGGTGCGGTTCTCGGCCGGGCTGGAAGATCCCGAGGATCTGATCGCCGATCTGGAACAGGCGCTGGACAAGTCGTAAGCACTGCAATTCGCGCGCCGGGGCACCGCGCCCCCGGGCGCGTTTTTGTGGAAAAAAGCGGCGGGATTTGGAAATCACCGGTTTCGGTCCTAAGTTATCATAGCGACCAGACTGCGCAGGAGCGGCAACATGAACGTCCACACCGCTGAAATCGATGCCCTGACCCGCCGGAAAGAGGCCGAAGAGGCCTTGGCCCGGCTGCGCGACTGGGCTGCCGGGGCCACGCCCGAGGAAATCGCCGATCTCGATCCGGCGGTGGCGCGGCTGCTGCCCGATACGGCATTGGCCAATTACCCGGCGCTGCGGCGTGAATACCCCGAGGAATTCGAGGTCGACGGCGATTACAAGGACAGCCTGCCCGACCTGCAGAATGGCCCGGCCAGCCTGATCCGCGGCGTCAAGCGGGTCATCCAGCATGTCGGCATTTCCAATTTCCGCCTGCCGATCAGCTTTCATACCCGTGATGATGGCGACCTGACATTGGAAACCAGCGTTACCGGCACTGTCAGCCTCGAGGCGGAAAAGAAGGGCATCAACATGTCCCGCATCATGCGGTCCTTCTACAGGCACGCCGAAAAGACCTTCAGCTTCGAGGTGATCGAAGCGGCGCTGGAAGATTACAAATCCGATCTGGAAAGCTTCGACGCGCGTATTCAGATGCGCTTTTCCTACCCGATGAAGCTGGCATCATTGCGCTCGGGGCTGGAAGGGTTCCAGTATTACGATATCGCGCTGGAACTGATCGAAACGGCCGGGACGCGGAAAAAGATCATCCATCTCGATTACGTCTATTCCTCGACCTGCCCCTGTTCGCTGGAACTCAGCGAACATGCGCGGCAATTTCGCGGCCAGCTGGCGACGCCGCATTCGCAGCGCTCGGTTGCGCGGATATCGGTGGTCGCGCGCGAAGGCGATTGCCTGTGGTTCGAGGATCTGATCGACATGGCGCGCAAGGCGATACCGACCGAAACCCAGGTGATGGTCAAGCGCGAGGACGAACAGGCCTTTGCCGAACTGAACGCGGCCAATCCGATTTTCGTCGAAGACGCCACCCGGCTGTTCGCGCAAGCGCTGGAAGACGATCCGCGCGTCGGCGATTTCCGCATCGTGGCGAGCCATCAGGAAAGCCTGCACAGTCATGACGCGGTCAGCATCCTGACCGAGGGCGGCACGTTTGCCTGCGAAAGCATCGATCCCAAGCTGTTCAATACGCTTTACCACGTCGGCTGACCCCGCCGCCGCGTTGCCCGGATTTTGTGCAGAAAATTGCCGAAACCGACGTTCGGTGCGCTGGGGCGGCGGAAATGTTTGGTCGGGATGCATTTCCTCCCCAGACTGACGGGTAGGACGGCCTTCATCTTGTCGTTGCGTAGGCCTGTTAGGCAATGACCCGTTCACAGGGATGTTTCCCGGAAAGGATAGACGATGATCCATGTCATGAATCCATATCAAATGACGCTGGCGATGCTGCGCCTGACGTCGTTCGGTTTCGAATACCAGTCGCAGATGATGCAGGCATTGACCAAGATGGCGATGGGACCACTGGCCGGTGTGACGCAGGACGAGGAAGAGGCCGGCGCCGAGCCGGAGAAGAGGCCGGTCAGGCGCAGATCGGCCACCGCAAGGCAGCCCGTGAAATCCGCCGCCCCGTCGCGCGGGGCGCGGAAAGCGGCAACGGCAGCGACGCGCAAGACGCGTAAACCCTCGGCGCCGCCGGCTATGCCGGAACCTGCCGGCAGCTTGGTTTCGGCCGACGATGACGATGCGGCGGAAAACATGCCGGTCTGAACCGATTTTCTTCGTTGCGTGCCTGCGTCCGCGAATTTTTCTGCGTTGCAGCGGACGCAGGGCCGATATTCTGAAACGGAATTAGTAAAGTCAGTCACACTTACCTATGTTGATTGCCAAGGGGGGAACCAAAGAAGCAACCGAGGGTTCCGAAATGGCAACGCAAGCAGTTAACGTATCGATCGCGAAAAATGGTCTTCGCGACCGCGTCGGCAGCATCCTGGCAGGCCTCAGCGCCGGCCTGAACGATTACATGACGCGCCGGTCGCGCATCGACCAGGTTCAGAAACTGGACGCAAAGTCCGACGCAGAACTGGCCGCACTGGGCCTGAAGCGCGAAGAAATTCCGCGTTACGTGTTCCGCGACATGTTCTATCTCTGATCTCGCTGCAGACCAGAAATCCAAGTTTTAAGGCCCCACGCTGGATCATCCGGCGCGGGGCTTTCTTTTTGTTCTCGGTCAAGGTGCTTGACACATCGGGCCGGTCGCGCCATCGCTGCGGTTATGTTTGATCTGAGACCCGTCGGATACGTGATTGGCCTTCTGGTGGCGGCGCTTGGGCTGACCATGCTGCCGCCGATGCTGGTCGACATCGCCGAAGGCCGCGATCACTGGCGCAGCTTCGCCGAAAGCGCATTGCTGACGGTGCTGACCGGTGGCCTGATCGCGCTGGCCTGCCAGAACGGTACCCGCGAAGGCCTGTCGATCCAGCAAACCTTCCTGCTGACCACCGGCGTCTGGCTGGCGCTGCCGATGTTCGGCGCGCTGCCTTTCATGCTGGGCGAAACGGATGCGCGCCCGGTGGATGCGTTTTTCGAGGCGATGTCGGGGCTGACCACGACCGGGGCCACCGTTTTCACCGGGCTCGATACCCTGCCCAAGGGGTTGCTGCTCTGGCGCGGCATCCTGCAATGGCTGGGCGGGATCGGCATCATCGTGGTGGCGATGGTCTTCCTGCCGGAGCTGCGGGTGGGGGGGATGCAGATTTTCCGCTCCGAAAGCTTCGACACGATGGGCAAGATCCTGCCCCGCGCCACCGAGATCGCATCGCAGATCTCGGTGATCTACGTGGCGCTGACGATGGTGTGCCTGTTCACCTACATGGTGCTGGGGATGGAGGCGTTCGACGCCACGGTGCACGCGCTGACCACGATTTCGACGGGGGGCTTTTCGACGCGTGACGCGTCTTTTGCAGCGTTTTCGGGGCCGTTGGAATATGTCGCCGCCGTGTTCATGGTGCTGGCCGCGCTGCCTTTCGTGCGCTACGTGCAGATGGTCAACGGCCACCGCACTGCGCTTTTGAAGGACCGGCAGGTCTATGGCTTCGTGCTGACGATGGCGGTGCTGATCGCCTTCACCACCTTTGTGCTGCTGGCGGTTTTCCCGCATCACTGGGAAAAATCCTTCCGCGAGGCCGTGTTCAACATCACGTCGATCATCACCGGCACCGGTTATGCCAGCGCCGATTACATGGGCTGGGGAAACCTTCTGATCACGCTGTTCTTCTTCACCGGGCTGATCGGGGGCTGCGCCGGATCGACCGCCTGTTCGGTGAAGATTTTCCGCTACCAGATCCTGCTCGCCTCGATCAAGGCGCAGCTGCGCAAGACCCGCTCGCCCAGCGGGCTGTTCGTGCCGCGCTATGCGGGGCGCAAGATCGACGACGACGTGCTGAACTCTGTGATGTCGTTCTTCGTGTTTTTCGTGGTCACCCTGGGGCTGATGTCGGTGGCTCTGGCGATGACGGGGCTGGATTTCATCACCTCGGTGTCCGGCGCGGCCTCGGCGCTGGCGAATATCGGGCCGGGACTGGGCGACATGATCGGGCCGGCGGGTAACTTTTCCGGCCTGAACGATACCGCGAAATGGCTGCTGTCGGGGGCGATGCTGATCGGCCGGCTGGAACTGCTGGCGGTCTATGCAATGCTGACCGTGGCCTTCTGGCGGGCGTGATCGGGGCAGGAATTCAGGCTGTGCCGCAAACAAAAACCGGCGCCGAAGCGCCGGTTCCATCTGTTAGGTTCCGCGTGCCGGTCATTCCCAGCAATTGACCAGAACGGTCATGCCGTTGGCCTTGTCGGTCAGATCCTCGGGCGCCATCTGGTTCAGGCTGTCGGTAGCGGTGGGGGTCAGACCCAGATCGGACAGCAACCTTCCGATCCTGTCCGCGTCCAGCGCGAAGCTGACATCGCCGGGCAACTGCTTGCCGTCCGTCGCCTTGGGCAGCAGCATCCCCATCACCGCGCCGCCGGCGTCGAAGACCGGGCCGCCGACATCACCGGGCAGGGTGCTCAGCGTCAACCGCGCCAGTTCCTCTTCGCCCGACAGTCCGCGCAGATCGGCCAGCGTGCCGTAGGTCAGCGTCGGCGCGCCGAGGATGCCGCCATAGGAATAGCCGGACACGGCCACGTCCGATTGCAGCCGCGGCGCAGCCAGTTGCAGTTCGGCCACCTGTACCGGCGCCAGCGCCGTCACGGGTTTCAGAACCGCGATGCCAAGCGCGTCGTTCTGGCCAATGACTTCGGCCTCGATGCCATCTTCCAGCGTGATCCGGGCGCATTGTTGCACCGCCTCGACGGTGGTCACCACGGTACCGCGGCTGTCGACGAAGAAGCCTGAGCGCGACACCCGCGGCTTGCGGATCTCCAGGCCCGACAAGAGGTCGATGCTTTGCTCGGCGTCGCCGCCCGCGGCGGGGCTCATGACGCCTTCGGTGCGGGCAAAGCTTTCCTGCATCAGGCCCAGGATGCGCTTGCGGCGTTCTTCATCGCCGGCGGGCCACATAAGGGTGAACCCCTTGATCTGGCCATCTTTCAGGCTGGCCTGGGTGTGCGATACCGTGCTGGCGCTTTCGCCGATCAACACGAAGCTGTCCTTCTTGCGCTGGCGCGGGCCGTCCAGCGGCACGATTTCCAGCGTCTGCATGATGTCATACAGCCCGAACAGGGTCTTCTGGTCGCCCGCCTGGCTGATCAGCACCACCTTGGCGGGGATGTCGCCGGTGGCGTCGTAATGGGCGAACGGGGCTTCGTAGCGGTTGAACGCCACCACGCCGAGCGGCAGTTGCATTTCGATGCCCGCTTCCGCGTCATGCACCAGTTGCAGGTCCATGCCCTCCAGCACAGCGTTGTATTCGCGGGCCAGTTCGGCGCGCTGGCGGGTGGTCAGGACGCCGGTGGCTTCATAGCCGCGGGTTTCCTGCCAGGCAGACATGGACCGGCGGGTGCCGCGGCCGAAAGCGCCGTCGATGGCCGAATCGTAAAATCCGGCCCATTTCAGCATCACCTGCAGTTCCATGCGTTCGTCCTTGGACAGCGCGGCTTCGCTGCGCCGTGCCTCGGCCGGGGATTCATCGGGCAGCAGGACCTGTGTCGGCTGGGTTTCGGCCGCGCTGCCTGCGCCGGTCTGCGGCTGGGGCGGGGTGGCCGCGTCGTCGCGGGCCAGCGTTTCGCTGCCCACCGGCCAGAATTGCCGCTGGTAAGCCGACGAGAACGCGATATAGGCGTCCTGCGGGATCTTGCCCTCGGCGCGCAGCACGTCGAGAACCTGTTCGGCATCGGCGCGCCCGTAGGGCCCAAGCGAAATCGCGTACCAGCCGCCGGGCATCGAGAAACCGTTCACGTCCTCCAGGGAGGAGGCGTAATCGCGGATCCGGTCCTGTGCGGCGGTCAAGTTCGGCTGGGCTTCGATCTGGACCCAGACCAGATCCTGCTGGGCGGCGGCCGCCCGGGCCATCATCGTCACTGCCAAAAACAGAGAAACCAATAATTTCATCATAAGCGGTACAATCCTTGCCTGTCGCGGTATCCACATATCATGGCTTCGTTTTATCAAACTCACACGGGCTTGCATCCAAAATATGCGCCCGCGTGCAATTGACCCCGCCGCATGTGGGCCGTAGTTAGGGCCAGCGATTTCTAGCGACACCAAAGCGACACCAAAAGGGCCGGCAGGGCAGCGATCATGGCAGAACAGATCAGCAAACCGCGCAGTTTCCAGGAGATCATCCTGAGGCTTCAGAATTACTGGGCCGGCAAGGGCTGCGCCGTGATGCAGCCCTATGACATGGAAGTCGGCGCGGGCACCTTCCACCCGGCCACGACGCTGCGGTCGCTGGGGACGAAATCGTGGGCCGCGGCCTACGTGCAGCCGTCGCGCCGCCCGACCGACGGGCGCTATGGCGAAAACCCCAACCGGTTGCAGCACTATTACCAGTACCAGGTGCTGATCAAACCCAGCCCGCCGGACCTGCAGGACCTCTATCTGGGGTCGCTGGAAGCGATCGGCATCGACATGGACATGCACGATATCCGCTTCGTCGAGGATGACTGGGAATCCCCGACGCTGGGCGCCTGGGGCCTGGGCTGGGAAGTCTGGTGCGACGGGATGGAAGTCAGCCAGTTCACCTACTTCCAGCAGGTCGGCGGCCATGACTGCCACCCGGTTTCGGGCGAACTGACCTATGGTCTGGAGCGGCTGGCGATGTATGTGCTGGGCATCGATCACGTGATGGACATGCCTTACAATGATCCGCAGACGGAAATTCCTCTGAGCTATGGCGACATCTTCCGCCAGACCGAAGAGGAATACAGCCGCTGGAATTTCGACGTCGCCAATACCGATGTGCTGCTGAAGCATTTCGAAGAGGCCGAGGAAGAATGCGAATCGATCCTCGATCATCCGTACGTCGATCCCAAGACCGGCAAGCGCATCGTGATGGCGCACCCGGCCTATGACCAGTGCATCAAGGCGTCCCACCTGTTCAACCTTCTGGATGCGCGCGGGGTGATTTCGGTCACCGAACGGCAGGCCTATATCGGCCGGGTCAGGGCTCTGGCCAAGAAATGCGCCGATGCCTTCGTGCAGACCGAGGCAGGGGGATATTCGGAGGAATGATCGGCAAACTGCTCGCGGGGTTTATCGTTGTGACGGCATTACTGGCCGGCGTGGCCATGTATTACCTTCAGGTCTACGCCTATTATGACGAGGTCGCGGCCTCGGGAACGAATGACGTGCAGATGACCTCGCTGGTCAGCGGCCTGCCCGAACCGATCCTCTATGACGGTTTCAAGGCGATCGATTCCGACAGTTCGCCCATTCGCTACCGCGCCTGTTTCACCACCCGGATGAGCCAGGCGATGCTGACCGAAACCTATGAACTCTACGACGGGGCCGTCCCTCTTGTCGCGCCCGGTTGGTTCGACTGTTTCGATGCCAAGGCGTTGGGCGCGGAGCTGGAAAACGGAACGGCGCTGGCTTTTGCCGGTCAGCGCAACATTCAATACGGTGTCGACCGCGTGGTCGCCGTGACCGCAGACGGCCGCGGCTATGTCTGGCACCAGATCAACCACTGTGGCGAGGTCGTGTTTGACGGCAAACCCGCCCCCGAAGATTGCCCCACTCCCCCGGAAGGCTACTGACATGCCCGATTTGCTGATCGAACTCTTTTCGGAAGAAATCCCCGCCCGTATGCAGGCGCGGGCGGCCGAGGACCTGAAGAAACGCGTCACCGACGGATTGGTCGAGGCCGGCCTGACCTATGCCGGCGCTGCCGCCTTTTCGACGCCGCGCCGTCTGACGCTGGCGCTGGAAGGGCTGTTGGACAAAAGCCCGACCGTGCGCGAGGAACGCAAGGGGCCGCGCGTTGATGCGCCGGAAAAGGCGATCGAGGGCTTCCTGCGTGGCGCGGGCGTCAGCCGCGACCAGCTGGAGGAACGCGACGACAAGAAGGGCAAGGTGTTCTTCGCCGTGATCGAACGCCCGGGCCGCCCCGCTTCGGAAATCGTGGCGGAGGTGCTGGAAAACACCATCCGCAACTTCCCCTGGCCGAAATCCATGCGGTGGGGCGCCGGGTCCCTGCGGTGGGTGCGGCCGCTGCATTCGATCCTGTGCATCCTGACCAATGATGCCGGCGAGGCCGAAGTGGTGCCGATGGATATCGACGGCATCAAATCGGGCAACATGACCGAAGGCCACCGTTTCATGGGCGCCGGCCGTTTCCCGGTCAGCGGGTTCGACGATTATGTTGCCAAGCTCAAGCGCGACCGGGTGATCCTCGATCCGGCCGAACGCGCCGATCACATCTGGCAGGACGCCACCAATCAGGCCTTCGCCTGCGGCTTGGAAGTGGTCGAGGATCGCGGATTGCTGACCGAGGTCGCCGGGCTGGTCGAATGGCCGGTGGTGCTGATGGGCGAGATCGGGGCCGAATTCCTCGACCTGCCGCCCGAGGTGCTGCAGACCTCGATGAAGGAACACCAGAAGTTTTTCAGCGTGAAGAACCCGAAGACGGGCCGGATCGAACGCTTCATCACCGTGGCGAACCGCGAAACCGCGGACCACGGTGCGACCATTCTGGCGGGCAACCAGAAAGTGCTGTCGGCGCGCCTGTCGGATGCGAAATTCTTCTGGGAAAACGATCTGCGCGTCGCCAAGTCGGGGATGCATCAGTGGACCGACCAGCTGACCAACGTCACCTTCCACAACAAGCTGGGCACGCAGGCCGCGCGGATCGACCGGATTGCCGCGCTGTCGCGCGAAATCGCGCCGGTGCTGGGCGTGGAACCCGACCTGGCCGAACAGGCGGCAAAGGTGGCCAAGGCCGATCTCAGTTCGGAAATGGTGTACGAATTCCCCGAACTGCAGGGGCTGATGGGCCGTTATTACGCCGAAGCGGCGGGGCTTCCGGCCGAAGTGGCCGCGGCCTGCGAAGAACACTATTCGCCGCTGGGGCCGTCCGACGACGTGCCGGCGGGGGACGTGTCCAAGGTCGTGGCGCTGGCCGACAAGCTGGATACGCTGACCGGGTTCTGGGCGATCGACGAGAAGCCCACAGGGTCGAAGGACCCCTTCGCGCTGCGCCGCGCCGCATTGGGCGTGATCCGCATCGTTCTGGCCGGTGACATTCGTGTCCACCTGGACCGGTTCATCGACAGCCAGTTGCTGAAGCACAAGATCAACCTGAACCATCTCGGTGCCAGCGAGGGCGAGATCGAGGCGCTGGAGGAAACGCTGGACGAAATCGCCGAACACGGCGTGTTCGGCGCCGCCTTCCATGCCGTGATCGAACGGCTCGAAGGCAAGGACGGCGCGCCCGATACCGGTGACGGATCGCTGCTGCGCACCGTGGGCGACGCGGTTCCGGACCTGTCCACAGATCTGCTGGCCTTCCTACATGACCGGCTGAAGGTCCACCTGCGTGATGAAGGCGTGCGGCACGACGTGATCGACGCCTGCCTCGGCATGCCGGGCGGCGACGACCTGACGCTTCTGGTCAAGCGCGCCCATGCCCTGGGTGGGTTCCTGAAAACCGATGACGGCGAAAACCTGCTGCAGGGGTTCAAGCGGGCCAACAACATTCTGACCCAGGCGGAAGAAAAAGACGGCGTCGAATACAGTTTCGGGGCGGATGTGAAATTCGCCGAAACCGACGAGGAAAAGGCGCTGTTCGCGGCGCTGGACCGGGCCCAGGCCGACATCACTCCGGCGATGCAGTCGGAAGATTTCGAAGCCGCGATGAGCGCAATGGCGGCCCTGCGCGCGCCGATCGATGCGTTCTTCGAAGCGGTGCAGGTCAATTCCGATAACGACGTCGTGCGCCGCAACCGGCTGAATCTGCTGGCGCGGATCAGGCAGATTTGCCTTGGCGTGGCCGACCTGACCCGGATCGAGGGCTGAATTTTCTGACGTGAAGTCATTCGGAAAGGCGGCCGGTTCCCGGCCGCCTTTGTGCATGTCGGGCTTGCCAAGGCCCGGTTCAGGGGTATTCTGCGGCAACCAACAGAAGGTGCCGCAGTGCAGCAAGATCCGGACATAACCTATATCACCCCCACCGCGCCGGTCGCCACCGCGACCCACGGGGGGCGCGCGAAATGCCTTCAGCGGCTGGTCCGGCTGGATCTTCCGGTGCCCAAGACCGTGGCGCTGAGCTTCGATGAGGTGCGCCGCATCGCCTCGGGCGAAACGCCGGACATGGCGGCGCTGATGGAACCGTTCGGCGATGCCGCGCTCTTGTGCGTGCGGCCGTCGTCGGAAGACCCCGATTGGGGCGGGCCGGGGGCGGTTCTGAATATCGGCATCAACGACGCGCGGTTCATCGATCTGTGCGATCAGTTGGGCCGCGAGGCCGCCACCGCGATGTATCTGCGCTTCGTCCAGGCCTATGCGATCCACGTGGCGCGGCTTGACCCGGATATGTTCGACCATATCAACCAGGACGATCCCGATTGCCTGACCGAGGTATTGCGCGCCTACGAGGAGGAAACCGAGGAGGAATTCCCGCAGGACCCGGCGGTGCAACTGCTGGAAGTGCTGCGCTCGATGGCGCGGGCCTGGGGCGGCACCACCGCGCGTCTGTTGCGGCAGGCCAAGGGCGCGCCCGCCGATGCCGGTTTGGGCCTTGTGGTGCAGGAAATGGCCCCCAGCATGGGCAAGGGCGAATGCGGCTCGGGGGTGATCCAGCTGGTCAATTCCAAGACCGGCGAGCGCAAGATCACCGGCCGGTACCTGTCGCAGTCGCAGGGGCGCGACGCGCTGGCGCGGCAATCGGCGGCGCTTTACCTCGAACGCGATCCGCGCGGGCCGTCGCTGCAGGAACTGGCGCCGGAAGCCTTCGACCAGCTGATCGAATACACCCGGATGATGCGGGTGCGCCTGCGCGAGGAAATGCAGACCGAATTCACCATCGAGAACGGCAATCTTCACGTCCTCGACGGTGTGCGGGTTGCGCGCAGCGCCCATGCCGCGATCCGCATCGCGGTGTCGCTGGCCGATGACGGCGTCATCCCGCGCGAAGAGGCGCTGACCCGGATCGATCCCCGCGCGATCAACGAATTGCTGCACCGGCAGGTCGACCCGGACGCGCCGCGCGACGTACTGGCCACCGGTATTGCGGCCAGCCCCGGCGCGGCCAGCGGCCGGATCGTGTTTTCCGCCGCCGAAGCACAGGCCAGCGCGGCGCGCGGCGAACCCTGCGTTCTGGTGCGCCGCGAAACCAGCCCCGAGGATATCCGCGGCATGCATGCCGCCACCGCCGTACTGACCGAACGCGGCGGCATGACCAGCCACGCTGCGGTGATCGGGCGCGGCATGGGGTTGCCCTGTGTCGTGGGGGCGTCTTCGATCAAGTTCCACCTGCGGCGCAAGACGCTGAAAACCGCTGATGGCCGGGAATTGCGTGCCGGTGACATCGTGACCGTCGATGGCACCAACGGCGAAGTTCTTGCCGGTGAGCCGCCGCTGCTGAAGGCGGAACAGGACGACGCTTTCCAAACCCTGATGACATGGGCCGACGAGGTGCGCGATATTGGCGTGCGGGCCAATGCCGACACGCCCGCCGACGCGCAGACGGCGCGGAATTTCAAGGCGCAGGGGATCGGGCTGTGCCGCACCGAACACATGTTCTTCGAAGGCGACCGGCTGACGGTGATGCGCGAAATGATCTTCGCCGATTCCGTCAAGGACCGCGAAGCGGCGCTGGAACGCCTGTTGCCGATGCAGCGGGCCGATTTCATCGAACTGTTCCGTATCATGCAGGGGCAACCGGTTTGCATCCGCCTGTTCGATCCGCCGTTGCACGAATTCCTGCCGCATGACCGGGCCGGCCACCGCGAACTGGCCGAGGCGCTGGACCTGCCGCTGTCGGACGTGACCCGCCGGGTCGAGCAACTGAGCGAATACAACCCGATGCTGGGGATGCGCGGCGTGCGGCTGGGCATAACGGTGCCGGAAATCTACGATATGCAGGCGCGCGCGATCTTCGAGGCGACGATCGAGGCCAGCCGCGACGGCGATCCGGTGGTGCCCGAAATCATGATCCCGCTGGTCAGCGCCAAGCGCGAGGTCGAACTGGTCAAGACCCGGGTCGATGCGGTCGCCGCGGCGGTGCGCACCGAAAAGGGCCGCGATTTCACCTATCGGCTGGGCGTGATGGTGGAAACGCCGCGCGCCGCGCTGCGGGCGGGTGAAATCGCACCGCATGCGGCGTTCCTGTCCTTCGGCACCAACGATCTGACGCAGATGACCTATGGGTTGTCGCGCGACGATGCGGGCCGGTTCATGTCGACCTATGTGCAGCAGGGCGTTTTCCCCGAAGATCCGTTCCACGATCTTGATACCGAAGGGGTGGGGGAGTTGTTGCAGATCGGGGCGCAGCGCGGGCGCGACGCGCGGCCGGACCTGGTGTTGTCGATCTGCGGCGAACACGGCGGCAGCCCCGAATCGATCGCCTTCTGCCGCGCCGCCGGGTTCAATTACGTGTCCTGTTCACCGTTCCGGGTGCCGGTCGCTCGGCTGGCGGCCGCGCAGCTGGCCGTGCAGGAGAAATTCGGAGTGCTCCCGGGTAAGCCGCTGAAAGATCTATAAATAATTCATAATTTTTAGACTTGTTTTGTGAAAGCCGTTTCTTTAACGTTGCGTCTTTCTTGCCGGTGTCTAGACTAAAGTATGTTTTTTTAATATGTGACCGCCTGTTCACGGGCCCAGACGGGTTTTCGCCGCAAGGAGAACAGGACTATGCACAAAATTTTGGCATTCATCATGGCTGCCGCTCTGGCGGTTCCGGCCATGGCAGACACTCAGGTCGATCAGGTGCTGAAGCAGGAAAAGCGTGGTCTGTTCGGCTTGCGCGGGGCGAAGCTGGGGAATCTGTTCAGCCCCTCGAAGAAAAAGACCAAGATCGCCTATACCCGCGGCTTCATTGACGGGCTGCCCGAAGCCAAGGGCGGCGAGGAATGGCAGTGCCTGTCCGAGGCGCTTTATTTCGAAGCGCGTGGCGAAAGCGTCAAGGGCCAGTTCGCCGTGGCCGAGGTGATCATGAACCGGGTCGACAGCCCGCTGTTTCCCAACACCGTCTGCGGCGTCGTCCATCAGGGCACCGGGCGCAAGTATCAGTGCCAGTTCACCTATACCTGTGACGGCTACAAAGAAGTCGTTGCCGAACACGATGCTTTCGACCGGGTCGCCAAGGTGGCCAAGCTGATGGTGAACGGCGCGCCGCGCGAACTGACCGATGGCGCCACCTATTACCACACCAAGGCGGTCAGCCCGCGCTGGTCGCGCAAGTTCGACCGGACCACGACGATCGGTGTGCATCATTTCTACCGTCCCCCCACCGAGATTTCGCAGAACTGATCGGTTTTCGTTTCCGGTGACGGATTTTGCCGGTCTTGTGCCGCATGTCGTATGTGGTCTAGGGAAAGGGCCGGTTAGGCTTGTCCCCTGACCCGCACGTTGACCGGAGACCGCGATGAGCAATGAAATCAAATGGGCCTTCGCCCACCCGTCGGAGCGTTCCGAAGGCACCGCGCCCGAAGGGCCGCTGGACCGGATTTCGTTGCGCGACCACATCGTCGACGTGGAAATCGGCGCCTTCCAGGCCGAACGCGGCACCACCCAGCGGGTCTGTTTCAACGTCGTGGTCGAAGTGCGCCCCCTGACCGGGCCGGTGGACGACGATGTCGATCGCATCCTGTCCTATGACAAGGTGACCGAGGCGATTGCCCATGAACTGGCCGCCGAGCGGCTGAACCTGCTGGAAACGCTGGCCGACCGGATTGCCCAGCGTATTCTGGCCGAACCGCAGGCGGAACGGGTTTTCGTGCGGATCGAAAAGCTCGATCGCGGCCCAGGGGCCTTGGGCGTGGAAATCGTCCGCTCCCGCGCGCCCGAAACCGTCGCGCCGGTGGAGGAAGAAAACCCGCATCCCCAGGTCGTCTATCTGTCGAATGCGGCGATCCAGTCGCCGCTGCTGACCAATTGGATCGACCAGCTGCATGATGAACACCGTCCCACGATCCTGTGTGTCGGCGCGCCCGATATGCCCGCCCCCGCCGCGGAACATCCGTTGGCGCAGCGGCGGATCGACCTGTTGGCGATCGAGCAAAACGCCTGGGTGCTGGCGGCGCGGGACAAGCGTTGCGTGGTGGTGAATTCGCGCACCGAACTGGACTGGTCGATGAAGAACGACCAGATCAGCGTCTGGGCGCCCTCGAAGATCGTGCTGGACGCCGTCGACGGCCCCTCGGCGCAGCCGGGGGATGGTTTAGCGCTGGTGCTGTGGTTCGCGCGCGAAATGCAGGCTGCCGACATGCTGGTGATCGGCGAAGACCTGCCCGACGCGCCCGACCTGCCGCTGCGCGCGGTGGCGGCGGATGTTCGCGTGCTCTGAGGCTTGTTTTTCACCGCTCTTTTGCGCATGTCAGGGCCATGACACATTATTATCGCCCGCTCGTCCAAACCGATCCCAACCGTCCCACGGACGCCCTGCCGCTGGCCGGGGGCTGGGCCTGGTTCAACGAGGTCGAAGTGTTGTCGCGCGACAGCGCGCCGCAAAGAGTATCGGCGCGGCAGGCCCCGGCAGAGGTTCTGGAGCGCCTGACCATGTCGCGCCCGAATATCGCGGGCCTGTCGATGGATCGGCCGCAGATCATGGGCATCCTGAACGTCACTCCCGACAGTTTTTCCGACGGCGGGCAGCATGACGCACCGGAAAAGGCGCTGCTTCATGCAAGGGCGATGTTGGGGCAGGGGGCCGACATCATCGATATCGGTGGGGAATCGACCCGCCCCGGCGCTGCCGAAGTGCCGGTGGATGAGGAAATCCGCCGCACCGCCCCGGTGATCGAAGCGATCAGGGGCGAAATGTCCGTGCCGATCTCCATCGACACCCGCAAGGAACCGGTGGCGCGCGCGGCGGTCAATGCCGGAGGCGACTTGGTCAACGACGTGGCCGGTTTCACCTTCGATCCTGGCCTCGCCCCCTATTGCGCCACCCATGGCCTGCCGGTCTGTGTCGTGCATGCGCAGGGCGACCCGGAAACGATGCAACAAGACCCGCGCTATGACGACGTGCTGCTGGACGTGTATGACTTCCTTGACGAACGGGTCGCGGCGCTGGAGGCCGCAGGTGTCGACCGGGCGCAGATCATGGTCGACCCCGGCATCGGTTTCGGCAAGACGGTGGAGCATAACCTGGCGCTGCTGAAAAGGATCGCTCTGTTCCATGCGCTTGGCTGTCCGATCCTTCTGGGCGTGTCGCGCAAGAAATTCATCGGCACGCTGGGCAACGCGCCCGAACCAGCCGACCGCGCCGCCGGATCGGTGGCGGTGGCCTTGGCGGCGGTTGCGCAGGGGGTGCAGGTTCTGCGCGTGCACGACGTGTTCGAGACCCGCTCGGCGCTGAACCTTTGGCAAGCGGTGCGCGGCTAACCTGACCGGCAAAAAACCATGCCCGGAACAAGGCCGAAGGCCGCCGGGCCAGCGCCAGTCCGCGTACTGGCGCTTGTCCGGCTTGCGCTATCCGCAACGAAAAAAGCCCCCGGCGAACCGGGGGCTTTGTAAAGCATCTGCAACGACGCTTAGTTCTTTTCCTTGTCCACCATCTTGCCGGCGGCGATCCAGGGCATCATCGCGCGCAGCTTGGCGCCGACTTCCTCGACCATGTGTTCGTCGTTGATCCGGCGGGTGCCCTTGAAGAACGGCTGGCCAACGGCGTTTTCCTGCATGAAGTCACGCACGAACTTGCCGGTCTGGATGTCGGTCAGAACGCCTTTCATCCGCGCCTTGGTTTCGTCGTAGGGCAGGATGCGCGGGCCCGACACGTATTCGCCGTATTCGGCGGTGTTCGAGATCGAGTAGTTCATGTTGGCGATGCCGCCTTCATAGATCAGGTCGACGATCAGCTTCATTTCGTGCAGGCACTCGAAATAGGCCATTTCCGGCGCGTAACCGGCTTCGACCAGGGTTTCGAAACCCATCCGCATCAGTTCAACGACGCCGCCGCACAGAACGGCCTGTTCGCCGAACAGGTCGGTTTCGCACTCTTCGCGGAAGTTGGTTTCGATGATGCCCGAGCGGCCGCCACCGATGGCCGAGCAATAGGACAGGCCGATTTCCAGCGCCTTGCCCGACGCGTCGTTGTCAACGGCCACCAGGCAGGGCACGCCGCCGCCCTTGACGTATTCGCCGCGCACGGTGTGACCCGGGCCCTTCGGCGCCATCATGATGACGTCGACGCCGGCCTTCGGTTCGATCAGACCGAAATGCACGTTCAGGCCGTGGGCGAAGGCAATCGCTGCGCCTTCTTTCAGGTTGTCGTGGACGTACTTCTTGTAGGTTTCCGCCTGCAGTTCATCGGGCATGGTGAACATGATCAGGTCGCACCAGGCCGCCGCTTCGGCGATGCCCATGACCTGCAGCCCTTCAGCTTCGGCCTTCTTGGCCGAGGCCGAACCGTCGCGCAGGGCCACGACGATGTTCTTGGCGCCGCTGTCGCGCAGGTTCAGCGCGTGGGCGTGGCCTTGCGAGCCGTAGCCCAGGATGGCCACTTTCATGTCCTTGATCAGATTAATGTCGCAATCGCGGTCGTAGTAAACGCGCATGGGGCGCTCCTTCCTTTTGTCTCTGGCGGTGATCATACGTGCCGGAATTGGCAATGCGAGTGCGTTTGGTATAAAAATCCAACAAAAAACGCATTGGTCATTCTCCCAATTATCAGATATTGAAAAAATCATGCTTGATGACATCGATCGGCGCATCCTGCGCCACATGCAGAACGATCCGCAGCAATCGCTGCCCGATCTGGCCGACCGGATCGGCCTGACCGCATCGCGCCTGTCGCGGCGTCTGGACAAGCTGCGTGCAAGCGGTGTGCTGAAAGGCCAGCGCGCAGTGATCGACTGGCGTGCGCTCGGTTTCGAGGTCGAGGTCTCCCTGCGCGTCACGCTGGACAAGACCCAGACCCGTGCCTTCGACGAATTCATCGCCGCCGCCCGCGAAATCCCCGAGGTGATCGAGATCCAGACTTTCCTCGGCCGGGTCGATGTGCGCCTGTCGGTCATCGCCCGCGACATGGCCCATTATCAGGACATCTACCGCTCGCGCATCCTGACCCTGCCGCATATCGCCGATATCGAAACGCTGATGCATGTGGCGCGGATCAAGTCCGACGAAAGCCTGCCGATATGACGGAGCTGGACGACATCGACCGCAAGATCCTACGCGCGCTGGCCGAGGATGCGACCCAGAACGCCGGCGCCCTTGGCCGCCGCTTCGGCCTCAGCCAGCCCGCCACCTGGCGGCGCATCAAGCGGCTGCAGGACAGCGGCGTGATCGCCGGGCGCAAGCTCGATCTCGATCGCGAGAAACTGGGCTTTGGCGTCACCGTTTTCCTCGGCGTGAAACTGGCGACCAAGGGCCGCGTTTCCCTGGAAGATTTCGAACGCGCCGTGACAGCCATCCCCGAGGTGCAGACGGTCGAACACATTCTGGGGCTCTATGATTACCGGCTGCGCGTCACCGCCCGCGATATCGCCGATTTCGAGCGGGTGCTGCGGCGCCGGATCATGACCCTGCCGGGGGTGGGCGATGTCGAAGCCAACGTGCTGCTGAGCGAGGAACGCCGCCCCGGCCCGCTGGGCTGATTGCATACCGTCATAGACTTGGACAATCCCGCCAAACCGCGCTACCCAACGTAAAACCGAAATTGGGAGGCCCGCACATGACCGCTTTGCTCGATACCGTAGATCCTGATGGATTGCAGGAATTCTCCGTCGTCTTCACTGACCGCTCGCTCAATCACATGTCGGCGGCGTTCCAGCAGGTGATGCGCGACATCTCCGGCATGCTGAAAGAGGTCTATAACGCGCAAGGCGTGGCGCTGGTTCCCGGCGGCGGCACCTACGGCATGGAATCCGTCGCCCGCCAGTTCGGCCATGACGCCCATGCGATGATCGTGCGCAACGGCTGGTTCTCCTATCGCTGGAGCCAGATTTTCGAAGCGGGCGGATTCGCCGCGAAAACCACCGTGTTCAAGGCGCGCCAGACCGGCAACGGCATGCAGGCCCCCTTTGCGCCCGCCCCGATCGAGGAAGTCGTGGCGACGATCCTCGAGGCGAAACCGGACGTGGTTTTCGCCCCGCATGTGGAAACCTCGGCCGGGCTGATCCTGCCCGAAGACTACATCACCGCGCTGGCCGGTGCCGCGCATGAGGTCGGTGCGCTGATGGTTCTCGATTGCATCGCGTCGGGCTGCGTCTGGGTCGACATGGAAAAGACCGGTGTCGACGTGCTGATCTCGGCGCCGCAAAAGGGCTGGTCGGCCTCGCCCTCGGCCGGGTTGGTGATGATGTCGCAGCGCGCGCTGGACCGGCTGGACAAAACAGCTTCGGACAGTTTCGCGCTCGACCTGAAGAACTGGCGCGCGATCATGCAGGCCTATGAAGACGGCGGCCATGCCTACCACGCCACCATGCCCACCGATGCGCTGCGCGCCTTCCGCGACACCATGCTGGAAACCCAGCAATACGGCTTCGACAAGCTGCAGGAGGCGCAATGGGCGCTTGGCAACGGCGTGCGCCGGATGCTGGCCGACAAGGGCGTGACCTCGGTCGCCGCCGAAGGCTTCGGCGCGCCCGGCGTGGTGGTCAGCTATACCGACGATCCCGACATCCAGAACGGCAAGAAATTCGCCGCCGAGGGGATGCAGATCGCGGCCGGCGTGCCGCTTGCCTGCGACGAACCCGAAGGCTTCATGACCTTCCGGCTCGGGCTCTTTGGCCTCGACAAGCTTTACGATGTGGATGCAACTCTCGCCCGCCTGAAGGCGGCGCTCGACAAGGTGCTCTGAGCCCCGGCTATTCTCCTTTTTGAAAATATCCCGGGGGTGAATGCGTTGAAAATCTCATTGATTTTCGACGCAGAGGGGGCAGAGCCCCTTTCGTTACACTCTTGCCCTGCCGGGAATGGTAAAACCGGTCGCGGCACCGCAAATTGCGGGGCCGCGCCCTTTGAAACCGGGGCGCCATTGCCGTTTTCTTCACCGCCTTGGGACGCTGGTTCCGAACGGGCGGCGTGCGTTTTCGCAACCTTGTGAACCGACCAACTCATGGGAAAGGCGACGCGGGGACCGTCGCCGGTGCCGCACGGCTGCGGCAGTGTGAAACCCTTATGTGCCGCCGGGATGTTCCGCCGTTGGCTCCGAACAGGTTCGAACGCCGCAAATCCATTTAAAAGCACATGTCAAAATTGAATCTGAAAATAATATCCCACAAAAACGATATAATTCCAGTTTTGGTTAAAAGCACGCCGTTTCATGCCGTCTCCTAAGATGACAGTCCAAAGAGGAAACGCATCTAAACGAACCCAGACTGTAATCGAAACGAGAAGCCTGCGCTGAAACCTCTTGGCCTTTGGCCCTGTGAAGATAAGCCGCAAATCCGCATCCATGATCCCCCGGCGCCGCGCTAAGTGATCGAAATCGATCGCCATCTCGCGTTCCGGGGCGGGATGCGTTGACGGCCGGAATTCGTGCACGGCATCGCGAAACACGGCACGCTGTTCACGGTCTTTTCGAGACCGGGCGGTAACCCAGGAGCTCGCGGCAGGTCCCCAATCCTCTGAAGTGAAAGAATAACGTGGTAATGAGACGTCTGAAAATGACCCTTAAGTTTAAACTGACAGCTGTTTTCACCCTGGTGGTGTTGCTGGCGGCCGCTGGCATTGGGCTTGGCCTCATGAAAATGGGCGAGCTCAAGGCCGAATTCGACGATGTGCTGGAAAGCAAGGTTCGCGGCGTGGCGCTGGCCAACCAGATCAGCACTGAATCGGTGTGGATCGCACGAAACGAAAAGACCCTGATCCTCGTCCCGGAGAAGAAGAGGAAAGACGAACTCTCGGCCGACACGGATAAGCGTATCGCGAAAATCGAAGAGCTCGTCGCCGAGCTTCGCGAAATCTCGACCCCTGCAGACCAGGCGCTGCTTGCCGCCTTCGAGAAGGATTGGGACTCGTATCTTATGGCGAACTTCAAGGTTCAGGATGCTTCGGGGCTGCAATCCATCCTGAAAGGGCGCGAAATTCTCCAGAACGAAGGGCTGCAGGCGTATCAGATGGTGGCTGAGGCCATGCAGCAGTTGAAAGATCAGCTGATCATCAACGAAAGCGCGGCCGCCGCATTCGGTGGCAGCGGCGGCAGCAAGGAATATGCCGCGATCGCTGGGCTCGACACTGCGATCCTGCGGGTTCGTGTCAACGTTTACAGCGCGATGGCGTCATCCGCCGATCCCCAAGTTCTGAAAAAGTTTGCCGATCGCGCGAAGCAGAGGATCGCCGACCTGAAGGTGGCCATCAAAGTGGCGGAACAGACCCTGCCCGAAATCTATCAGGCCGATCTGGCGGAGATTTCGAAATCGGGTGCAATCTGGCTGTCGTTGGTCGAACAGGCGTTGGAAAAAGCCCGCGAGAACGGGGATTACACCGCGCTGAAAATCAGCAATGGCGCTGCTTCCAGCGCACGTCTGACGGCGGATGCCCAGCTTAAGAACCTGGTGCAGCGTTTGGAAATGCGGATGAACAAGGCTCAGGCCAAGGTCGCCGCGACCTATGAGCTCAGCAAGAAGCTGCAGATCGGAGCACTCGTTGCGATGATCCTCGTCGCCGGGTCGGCCGCGGTCTTGATCGTTCGTGGTATCTACCGGCAGCTCGGCGGTGAACCCGCTTATGCGCAGGACGTATTGCGCCAGATCGCCGATGGTGATCTCGGCCTGGACATCAAGCTTCGCTCCGGCGACCAGCAAAGCCTGCTTGCCGCGCTGGCGAACATGACCGAGCGGTTGAAAACCGTCGTGGGCGATGTGACCAAGGCGGCGCGCAATGTCGCGTCGGGCAGCGAAGAAATGGCGTCCAGTTCCGAACAGCTCAGCCAGGGGGCGGCCGAGCAAGCCGCTTCGTCTGAGCAAACCTCGGCCTCGATCGAAGAAATGGCCGCCACCATCAACCAGAACGCCGAAAACGCGAGCCAAACCGAACGCATCGCCAATGTCGCGGCGCAGAACGCTGAAACCAGCGGTCAGGCTGTTGGCGAAGCTGTCGAGGCGATGGAAACGATCGCCGACAAGATCATGGTGATCCAGGAAATCGCCCGCCAGACCGATCTTCTGGCGCTGAATGCCGCGGTCGAAGCGGCGCGTGCCGGCGATCACGGCCGCGGATTCGCGGTCGTGGCCGCCGAAGTGCGCAAGCTGGCCGAGCGGTCGCAGGAGGCCGCGACTGAAATTTCGGGGCTTTCGGGCGAAACGGTCCGCTCGGCGCGCTCGGCGGGCGAGCTTCTTTCCAACCTCGTTCCGGACATCCAGCAGACGGCGAAGCTCGTCAGCGGCATTTCGGCTGCCAATAGCGAGCTGAATGCCGGCGCGGGCCAGATCAGCACGGCCATCCAGCAGCTCGACACGGTCACCCAGCAGAACAGTTCGGGGGCCGAGGAAATGTCCACGACCGCCATCCGCCTGTCGGAACAGGCCGACCTGCTGCAACAAAGCATCAGCTTCTTCCGGCTCGATGGCGCGGCTGCCGCAACTGCGCAGTCTGCCGATGCTGATAAGGCTGGGGCACGCGTCGAAGTGACGGGGGCTACCGTGCGCAGCGCCGGCCCGGAAGGCGGCATCATGCTGGACATTTCCAATGACGACGATGAACCGGAAGCCGATTTCATCCGTGCCGCGAACGGCTGAGGGAAGGGGCGTTATGCCCCGACCCGCGATCCCCATCGGCGCGGGCAGCTAGCGCGCGGTGCGGGGTGAACGGTTCCGCTTCAAATTCAAAGGGCAGCCGGGAAACCGGCTGCCCTTTCTGAATTACCGGTATACGTGCGCTTCATCGCGCGCCCTGGCTGTCGTCATGCCCCGTGGGCGCTAACCGCGCGCACCCAGCCCCATCTGCATCATGGTCTTGCGCACCGGCGCCAGCGAATAGATCGCGTTCAGCCCTGCCGCGCGCAGGTTGCGCAAGGGGCGGGATTCGATCATCGAGGCGCGGTTCAGCAGGTCGATGCCGGTGACGCGGGCATGCACTTCGGTGTGGCGGCGGCGGTGATAGGTGTCCAGCATCTGCCGGTCGCCCAGCCGCTCCGGCGCGGCCTCGGCCAGTTCCAGCAGCACCCGCATGTCACCCAGGCTCATGTTCAGCCCCTGCGCACCGATCGGGGGCACCACATGGGCGGCCTCGGCCACCAGCGCGACGCGTTCGCCATTCATCCGCTCGGCCAACTGGCTGATGATCGGCCAGACGGTGCGGCGCGAAGCCAGTTTCAGCGGCCCGAACAGCGAACAGGACCGTTCGGTCATCGCCGCCTCGAATTCGTCGTCGGGCAGTCCGGCCAGCCGCATCACCTCGGGGCCCCGTTCCATCCAGACCACGGCAGAGGACGGCATGCCATGGTAATCGGGCAGGGGCACCAGCGTGAACGGCCCGCCGGAGCGGTGAATTTCGGTCGACACGTTTTCATGCGGGATCGGGTGGGTGACGGCGAAAGCCAGCGCCTTCTGCCCGTAGCGGGTGGTTTTCACCTTGATCCCGATGGCTTCGCGTACCGGGGAATTGCGCCCGTCTGCGGCGATCACCATGCGGGCGGTCACCGATGTGCCGTCGCTCAGCCCGACGCGGGCCATCGCTTCGCGGGTGAAGACGGACTTGGTGCCGGTGCCGGGGCGAAACTCGACATTGGGCAGTTCGTCCAGCCGCGCCATGAATTCGCGGCGCAGCAGCCAGTTGGGCAGGTTCCATCCGAACGGGCGGTCGGAAATGTCGGCGGCGTTGAAATCCTTGACCATGCGGGGGGTAGGGGTATCGCCACCGGCATCGACGATGCGCATGATTTGCAACGGTGCTGCGTCCTCCGCGACCCGGGCCCAGAGACCTGCCTTTTCCAGAAGCGCCTGCGCCGGTTGCAGAAAGGCGGTTGTGCGCAGGTCGGATCCTTCCGCGTCCCGTTCGGTGACGGGCGGGGCGGGATCCACGCAGAGCACGCGGAATCCGGCCGTTCCGAAAACGGCCGCTGCGGTCAACCCGGCGACACCGCCGCCGGAGACCAGAATATCGACATCGAAGTTTTGCATCGGACTGCCTCCTGCGGCGGCAACCTAGACCTATCCGCGGGGCAGTCCAAGCGTCATCCTGTCACCCTTGGGTGATCATGATCAGGATCACCCAGATCACCGGCACGGCGGCAACGGCGGGAATGTAGAGGCCGGGAATGCCAAAGGTGAAAAACGACAGGCCCCACAGCGCCACCACGACCAGGGCGGCCAGCAGGATCAGCGCATCGGGGGATTTCTTTTCCTTGGTTTCGGTCGGGGTCGGCGCGTGGACATTGGAGGCGTCGGCGAGGGTCATCTGTTGTCGTGTCCTGTTGAGTGACTGGGAACCGACTAGATAGCATTCGTATTTGCGAATTTAAGGTGCAGCATTGCCGCAGTGCGGCATTGTGCCTCGCCGGTATTTTGTCACGTCAGCCGGGACAGGAATCCGGCCAGATCATCGGTATGAAACTGGATGTGATCGGCCGCCTGCGCTTCGGGCGCGACATGGATGGTGCGCATCCCCATTGCATGCGGCGCGGCCAGGTTGCGCGGGTCGTCTTCGAACATCGCGGCGCGTTCGGGGGTGATGCCATCGCGTTCGAAAATCGTCCGGAAGGCTTCGATTTCGGGCTTCGGGCGGAATTCGGCATGTTCGACGCCATAGACCGCATCGAACAGCCCGGTTAGTCCGCGCGCCGCCAGCACCCGTTCGGCATAGGGGGCCGATCCGTTGGTATAGACGATTTTCCGCCCGGGCAGGGCGCGGATGCACGCGGCAAGCCCGGCATCCGGTTCCAGATGGTCGAGCGATATTTCGTGCACCTCGGTCAGGTAGGGGCCCGGATCTGCATCGTGTTCGCGCATCAGCCCGGCCAGCGTGGTCCCATAGGTTGCCCAGTAATGGCGCCGCAGGTGGTCGGCCTGCGCCCGGTCGACGCCAAGCGTGTCCATCACATAGCGGGTCATGTTCTTTTCGATCTGGTCGAACAGCCGCGCCTGCGGCGGGTACAGGGTATTGTCTAGGTCGAAGACCCATTGGTCGACATGGGAAAAATTGGCTTTGGGCATGGCGGCACGCTAGGCTGGCGCGACGAAAGGCGCAACATGATAGGCTTGATTGTTCCGTACCGGGGGCCGTAGTTTGCGCTGATTGTTGCCAATTCAGTACGGCAGGGAACAAAGGAGACCGCCCGGTGCAGAAAGATGCCTATACGTTGATCCTCGATGCAATCGATACAGGGATCTATCGCCCCGGCGACCGTCTGGTGGAAAGCGAACTGGCCGAACGGTTCGGCGTATCGCGCACCCCGATCCGCGAAGCGTTGCAGCGGCTGGAAACCCAATCGCTTCTGGCGCGCGACGGGCGCAGCCTGATCGTGGCCTCGCTGGACCATAACCAGCTGAGCGAACTCTACGTGGTGCGCTCGGAACTGGAAGGCTTGGCGGCGCGGCTGGCGGCGAACCATGCGACCAAGGAAGAAATCGACGTCTTGAAGGAAATGGTGGCCGACGACCGGGCGCTGATGAACGACCCAGTGGCGCTGTCGCGGTCCAACCGGCGGTTCCACAAGCAGATCCACCTTGCCTCGCACAACCGCTATCTGGTTCAGCAACTCGACCTTGTGTATCGGACCATGGCGTTGATGGCGACGACCTCGCTTGCGGCCGAAGGGCGCGGCGAAGGGGCGCTGGCGGAACATGCCGCGATCGTGGACGCGATCGAAAAGCGCGATGAAGACCGCGCGTACGAGGCGCTTAAGAAACACATCTCGACCGCTTTCGTGACCCGGCTGAAACGGGATTCGCAGAACAACGCCTGATCTGCGGCCGGTGCCCGGTCACAGCGACAGCCCGTGTTGCGTCTTGTCCCAGTAGAACGGCTGGAACACCAGTTCGAACAGCGCCTTGTAGGCGGCGAAGACGCCGAGCGGGAAATAGAAATGCAGCGTCGGCACCCAAGGCATGAGGTGCCGGTGAGCGCGCCCGGATACCGCGCGCAGCGCGAAGATCATGGTGCAGATCTCGACCCCGAAAAACAGCGTGCTCAGCCCGCGGATCAGCCCGGGCGATCCCAGCTCGCTCAGCGGGTGCGGCAAGCCCAGCACGATCAGTCAGCAGGACCACAGCAGCGGCGCCAGCAGGAACTGCGACAGCGCGGTGACGAAATGCAGCTGGAAGCCGATGAATTTCCACGGCCCCATCTGCCGCAATAATTGCAGCGGCGACCGCATATGCACCAGGTAGGTGACCATGTAACCCTTGAGCCAGCGCGACCGCTGCTTGATCCAGGGAATGATCCGGCAATTGGCTTCTTCCGCGGTGGTGGTGGGCAGCATTTCGGTGCGATAGCCATGCCGGGCGAGCCGGAAGCCCAGATCGGCATCCTCGGTGACGTTATGGGCGTCCCAGCCGCCCAAGCGTTCCAGCACGTCGCGGCGGAAGAACAAGGTTGTGCCGCCCAGCGGAATGGCGAAGCCCAGCCGCGCCATGCCGGGCATCATCACCCGGAACCACGTGGCATATTCCGTGGTGAAGCAGCGCGCCAGCCAGTTTTGATCGGCGTTGTAGTAATCCAGAATGCCCTGCAGGCAGACCAGGTCATCCGGCGCCTGCGCGAAGCGGGCCGCGACGAGGTCTATTTGGTCGGGGTCCGGCGCGTCCTCGGCATCGTAGATGCCGATGATGTCGCCGCGGCAGAAATCCAGCGCATAGTTCATTGCCCGCGGCTTGGTCCGGGGCTGGCCATCTGGCACGGTCACGATCCGCATCCAGCCGGGCAGGGCAGCCCCATCCAGTGCGGCCCGCGTCAGCAGGTCGGTTTCCTCGAGGATCAGAACCACGTCCAGCGCCGACTTGGGGTAGTTCAGGCGCTGCAGCCGTTTGACCAGCACCCGCGCCACTTCGCGTTCCTTGAAAAGAGGCACAAGGATGGACACTTTGGGCCTTTTGTTCAGCGTCGTCGGCGGCGTTGGCCCGTGACGGCCCGGGTCAGGGCGGGTCAGGTAGGACAGGAACGATATTGATTTCATCGTGACCGCGATTGCCAGCGTGATGCAGGCCCAGAGAAACAGCGCGGTGAGTATGGGGTCTGGAAACAGCAGCAGCAGGGCGCCTGCGCCCGCCGAGGCAAGCAAGGTCACTCCGATGCGGTACCTGCCATCTCGGGCCCAGTCGCGGCAGCTTTCCCCTGCCGATACCCGCGTCGCGGCGGCGCGGGTCAGTTCGGCGCGGAAATGATCGGCCAGCTGCGCCTGGATCGACGGTTCCTGCGCAAACACGAAACGTGCCTCATGCGGATCGCCGGGCAGGCCCAGGTCTGCAGTGGTGATCGGGTCGGGGCGCCCGGTGGCGATCACGTAGCACCCGTCCTGCTGCCACAGCGGCAATGCCGCGTGCTTCAGGCATAACTGGGGATCGAAACGGTTCAGGACCGCCGGATCGGGGATGAGGTCGTCGCATTCGATGTAGTCGAGATCGAGCCAATCTGCCTGCAGCCTGCAAGCATCGTCCAGGATCAGAATCCCCCAAGATACCAGCACATCGCAGAGCGATACATCCGTCCTCGCCATTTCCGAGTATGCGTGTAGCAACTGCGCCGCCGAAACAACGCCCCAGTCCAGCAGGAACTGGCCAAAATTCCGGGGTCGTTCCCTGAAATCGATGCGTTCCGCGACATACATGACCTGCGCCCCCGCAAGCAAAACACCAGCGGGCAGGATCGCGCGGCTTGGTTAAAACCGGATTAACCGTGTCCTGGTCAGGCCTTTTCCCGTTCCGCCATCGACGCCGCGAAGCGTTCGAACAGGTAGAAGCTGTCCTGCGGTCCGGGGCTAGCCTCGGGGTGGTGCTGGACCGAGAAGACCGGGCGGTCGGCCATGCGGATACCGCAGTTCGATCCGTCGAACAGCGACACATGGGTTTCCACCACGCCCTCGGGCAGGGTCTGGCTATCGACCGCGAAACCGTGGTTCATCGAGGTGATTTCCACCTTGCCGGTTTCGTGTTCCTTGACCGGGTGGTTGGCGCCGTGATGGCCGTGGTTCATCTTGACGGTCTTGGCGCCAAGCGCCAGCGCCAGCATCTGGTGGCCCAGGCAGATGCCGAAGACGGGCAGGCCCGCATCCAGCACGCCCTTGATCATCGGCACCGCGTATTCGCCGGTGGCCGCCGGGTCGCCGGGGCCGTTCGACAGAAACACCCCGTCAGGACCATGCGCCAGCACTTCCTCGGCGGTGGCGGTGGCGGGCAGAACGGTCACGTCGCAGCCCGCGCTGGCCAGGCAGCGCAGGATATTGCGCTTGGCGCCGAAATCGACCGCGACGACCTTGTGCTTGGGCGCGGTCTGGCGGGTATAGCCTTCGGGCCAGGCCCACCGCATTTCATCCCAGCGATAGGATTGCGCGCAGGTCACGTCCTTGGCCAGGTCCATGCCTTCCAGCCCGGCGAAGTCACGCGCCTTGGCGACCAGCGCCTCGATATCGAAATTGCCTTCGGGATCGTGTTGCATCGCCACATGCGGCGCGCCCTGCTGGCGGATCGCCCGGGTCAGCCGGCGGGTGTCGACGCCGCCGATCGCGATCCGGCCGCGGCTGGCCAGCCAGTCGGCCAGTGTTTCCACCGAACGCCAGTTGCTGGGTTCGGTCGGGTCCCATTTCACCACCATGCCCGACGCCACCGGCTCGGCGGTTTCGTCGTCTTCCGGATTGACGCCCACATTGCCCACATGCGGGAAGGTGAAGGTGACGACCTGCCCGGCATAGGACGGATCGGTCATGATTTCCTGGTACCCGGTCATCGCTGTGTTGAAGCACAGTTCGGCCTGGGTGATCCCGGTCGCGCCGAACCCCTTGCCATAGAAGATCGTACCATCGGCAAGAGCGAGGCATGCGGTCGGGCGTGTGTCGTGCTTCTGGGCCATGTCGAGTCTCCGGGGTGGGCGGCAAATTGGCGGATATCTACGGCTGGCGCGTCGTAGGGTCAAGGGCCATAGGGACCTATCTGCCCGGGGCAGAGCGCATTCGCGCCGTAGTCTGCGAAGCATACGGACAGGTTGTAACCGGAGCTGCAATTGGGTAGGTTCGGCGGCTATCGGAAATCCTAGGGGATGGGACCAATGGAAATGCGCGAAAAGGTCAATGCGGCCTTGAAACAGGCGATGAAGGACAAGGCCACGACGCGGTTGGCGACGTTGCGCCTGATCAATGCCGCGATTAAGGACCGCGATATCGCCGAACGCGGCAACGGTAACGATGAGGGCGTCGGCGACACGGAAGTGCTGGCAATCCTTGGGAAAATGGTCAAGCAGCGCCAGGAAAGCGCCCGCCAGTACGAAGAAGCCGGTCGGCTGGACCTGGCCGAGCGGGAACGGGCGGAAATCGAGATCATCGAGGATTTCCTGCCGCGCAAGCTGAGCGATGACGAGGTGACCGAGGCGATTTCGGAAGCGATAACCGAAGTGGGCGCCAGTTCGATTCGCGATATGGGCAAGGTGATGGGCGCCTTGAAGGCGCAATATACCGGCCAGATGGATTTCGGCGCGGTCGGACCCAAGGTCAAGGACCAGCTGAGCGCCGCGAACGGCTGATCGCACGCAAGACGATTCCTTGGAAGGGCCTCCGTTGGACGGGGGCCTTTTCCGTTTCGGCGAACTGTCCGTTCGGTGGAAAACCTTTGCGCGGACTGCGCATGACATCCCGCCGCCCGGCAAATCGAAGCTCAGCGCCCCTCCGGTCCGGTCCGTGCGTGCAGCTCCGCCAGCTTGTCCTGCAATTCGCCGTAGAGCGCCTTGCGCTCGTCTTCGGACAGGAAGGCACCGATTTCGACCGTGCGCCCGTTTCCGGTCAGCGTGACATAGAATGGCACCGGGCCGCCGCTGACATGCATTTCGGCGCGGACCCAGTAGCTGTTGCAGGCCCATTCCTTCGCCGCGCCGCGGGCGGGTTTGTGGCTCAATACAAGCTGATCGCCTTGCAGCCGCAACTGTTCGAGGATGTCGCCGTCGCGGTAGGAGCGTTCCAGCCCCCACCACAGCGCGGCCACCATCGCCAGGATGAACGGCAGCAACCCCCACAGGAACACCGTGCCCAGCAATCCGTATAGCGGCACCGTGCCGAGGGTGAAGGCCAGCAGGATCATCGCCGCGAACCCCCTGCGGGGCAGCGACCGGTGCGGCCACAGGGTCAATATGGTTTCGTCTGTATCGGTCCAGCGATAGGGCATGGTTCCGGTATAAGCGGCGCGGCGGGAATGTCGATGTCCTAAGGGCGGGATTCTTTGTCGCGCTCGGGGCGTTTGTTCAATGACCGTTCGGTGCCGGGTGCGCGGCACCCTGCCAAAGAAAAAGGCCCCGCGATGGCGGGGCCTTTCCTGGCTCTCAAGTCCGGGATCAGTGGGCGTGGCCCTTGTCCCATTCTTCCTGCTTGGGCAGGGTTTCGAACGTATGTTCCGGCGGCGGGCTGGGCAGGGTCCATTCCAGCGTATCCGCGTATTCGTTCCAGTAGTTCGCCCGGGTTTCCTTCTTACCCTTAAGCAGCGCGTAGATGACGATGCCGAAGAACAGGATGAAGGAGCTGAACGAGATCAGTGCGCCGATCGACGAGATCTTGTTCCAGTAAGCGAAGGCTTCCGGATAGTCGATGTAACGGCGCGGCATGCCCTGACGGCCTAGGAAGTGCTGCGGGAAGAAGGTCAGGTTCACACCGATGAAGAACAGCCAGAAGTGCAGTTTTGCCAGCGGTTCGGAATACTGACGCCCGGTCATCTTGCCGAAGTAGAAGTAGATCCCGGCGAAGATGGTAAAGGCCGCACCCATCGACATGGTGTAGTGGAAGTGGGCAACCACGTAGTAGGTGTCGTGATAGGCCCGGTCCACGCCGGCCTGGCTCAGGACGATGCCGGTGACGCCGCCGATGGTGAACAGGATCAGGAAGCCGAAGGCGAACAGCATCGGCGCCTTGAACTCGACCGATCCGCCCCACATGGTGGCGATCCACGAGAAGATCTTCACCCCGGTGGGAACCGCGATGACCATCGTGGCCAGCATGAAGTAGCTCTGCTGGGTCAGCGACATGCCGACGGTGTACATGTGGTGCGCCCACACGACGAAGCCCAGACCGCCGATCGCGATCAGCGCCCAGACCATCGGCAGGTAACCGAAGACCGGCTTACGCGAGAAGGTGGCGATCACGTGGCTGACCAGACCGAAGCCGGGCAGGATCACGATGTACACTTCCGGGTGGCCGAAGAACCACAGGATGTGCTGATACAGGATCGGGTCGCCGCCGCCGGCGGGATCGAAGAAGGTGGTGCCGAAGTTACGGTCGGTCAGCAGCATGGTGATGGCGCCTGCCAGAACCGGCAGCGACAGCAGAATCAGCCACGAAGTGACGAAGATCGACCAGGAAAACAGCGGAACCTTGAACAGGGTCATGCCCGGGGCACGCATGTTAAGGAAGGTGGTGATCATGTTGATCGCGCCCAGGATCGAGCTGGCGCCCGAAACGTGAACCGCGAAGATCGCCAGGTCCATCGACATGCCGCCTTCGTTGGTCGACAGCGGGGGGTACAGAACCCAGCCCACGCCGGACCCCAGCTGGTCGTTGCCGCCGGGGGTGAGCATCGATGCGACACCCAGCGAGGTGCCTGCGAAATACAGCCAGAACGACAGGTTGTTCATCCGCGGGAACGCCATGTCCGGCGCGCCGATCTGCAGCGGCATGAAGTAGTTGCCGAAACCGCCGAACAGCGCCGGGATGACGACGAAGAACATCATCAGAACGCCGTGATAGGTGATCAGAACGTTCCAGAGGTGCCCGTTCGGGGTACAGGTGCTACCCGCATCAGCGAAGAGGCGCGCGCCTTCCAGGCACATGTACTGCACGCCGGGCTCCATCAGCTCGAGGCGCATGAAAACGGTGAAACAAACCGAGATCAGACCGACAATGGCGGACGTGATCAGGTATAGGATACCAATATCCTTGTGGTTGGTGGACATGAACCACCGCGTGAAGAAACCGCGGTTATCTTCATGTTCGTGGCCGTGGATGGCTGCGTCTGCCATGCTCTCGCCTCCTGTTGGTGTATTGAAAGGCGCAAGGAGAGTCTCCAAGCGCCCGCGATCACTTCACGTTTTAGAATGCCAGCGGCCCAGCGGCAATTGCCGAATTTGATGCAGATCAAATAATTTTGTCGCACCCCACCGGTTTGTCGATGAAATCGGGGGGATAAATCGGGGCGGAATGGAAGGCCGGGCAGGAATTCGCGGCCACGAGGCGGGCGACGGCGCTGCCGGGGGAGTTTTAAAGATGCATCCGCAATGAAGGGATTCGCCACGACGCAGTGGGCGGGAAAGGGGCAGGGGCGGGGAAACGCCGCCGGTCATACGAAAACAGGCGCGCGGAAGCCGCGCGCCTGTCGAAGTCTTGGGATGTGGCGCGCTTATTCGGCGGCGGGAGCAACCGATGCCAGATAGGCCGCGACGTCTTCGCCGCCCTTCTTCAGCTTGAAGGTCATTTTCGTCTTCTCTTCGAAGCCTTGTTCCTCAAGCCAGTCCTTGGGGTCCGTGACGAACTCGGTCAGCGCCTCTTCGGTCCAGACGAAGCCGGCTTCGGCGGCACCCTGCAGGCCGTCGCCGTATTTGAAATCGGTCGAACCGGCGACGCGGCCGATCACGCCATAGAGGTTCGGGCCGGTCTTGCCGCCCTTGAAGATCACAGTGCCGTCATCCGCGGCGATCGTGTGGCAGGCTTTGCACTTCTTGAAAGCCTTTTCGCCCTTGGCGGCGTCGCCTTCGGCGAAAGCGGGGGCGGCCAGGGTCGCCATGGCCAGGGTGGCGGTCAGCAGTTTTTTCATTGCGTGCCTCTCTTCAATGTTGGTTCGAGTCCTGCGTCTAGATACTGCACATCGACACCCAATCAACAGGATGAAAGCAAGAAGAATTGTCGCAGTCTGGCTTTGCAAATTGCCGCAGAGCACGTTTTTCTGCGGGTGTCGGGGCGGAAATCGCGGGGATTTGTTCAGAAAAGGCTTCTGATTCTGCCGCTGTCGGGGTAGGAGCGGGCACGTGCGGAAAACCCCGCGATACCAGAGATATGAGGGAAATCATGACGACCAAGGTATTCATCGACGGCGAGGCTGGCACGACGGGACTTCAGATCCGCGATCGCCTGATCCGCCGCGCGGATATCGAACTGGTGCAGATTGATCCCGACCTGCGCAAGGATGCCGACGCGCGCAAGGCGGCTTTCGCTGCCGCCGACGTGGCGATTCTGTGCCTGCCCGACGCGGCGGCGAAGGAAGCGGTGGCGCTGTCCGCCGATCTGGACGTGCGGATCATCGACGCCTCGACCGCGCATCGGGTCAACCCCGACTGGGCCTTTGGTCTGCCCGAACTGTCGCCCGATCAGGCGGATCGGATCAAGACCGCGCGCTACGTCGCCAATCCCGGTTGCTATTCCACCGGTGCGATCGCGCTGCTGGCGCCGCTGGTAAAGGCGGGGCTGGTTCCCGCCGATCATCCGATCAGCATCAACGCGATCAGCGGCTACACCGGCGGCGGCAAGGGATTGATCGCCGATTTCGACAGCGGCGAAGCTCCGGCGGCGTTCATCTATGCCACCGGCCAAACCCACAAGCACCTGCCCGAGATCGTCGAATATTGCGGCCTTGACCGGATGCCGATCTTCGTGCCGTCGGTGGGCAATTTCGCGCAAGGCATGGCGGTGCAGATCCCGCTGCACCTGTCGGACCTGCCGGGCGATGTCGGCATGGGGCAGATCCACGCCGCACTGGCGCGGCATTACGAGGGCGCGGACCATATCCGGGTCTGCCCGATCGAGGATCAGGACAGCCGCATCGTCCCGACCGCGCTGAACGGCAGCAACGATCTGGAAATCTCGGTCCGCGGCGACGCCGAAACCGGCCGGGTGGTTCTGATCGCGGTGCTGGACAACCTTGGCAAGGGTGCCTCGGGCGCGGCGGTGCAGAACCTCGACCTTATGATCGGCACGTTCGCGGATCGCGACGCCGCCTGAACCAGGCAGCGCCCCGGGACACCGGGGCGCGGTTGCGTTTTCCCGTTGACTGTTGCTGCCGTCACCGCCGAAGCGACGATCCGAACCGGCCGCTGACCGGCGGTTCTTCGTGCGGCGATTGCCGTTTCCATACGGACAATCGCATCAGGTCGCGGATATCGTCGATTTCCCGCTGCGCTATGCCCAAGGCCGCGATTTCCGGATCGGACAGGCCGCGGTCGAACCCGTCGATCACCAGGTCGATATCGCTGTAGTCGTGGCCGATACCGAATTCGTCGCTCACCCCCTTGGCCATGTCCGGCGACGGCAATTGCGCCCGGACCGGTTCGGGCAGGTCGAGGGCCTGGGCCAGCTGACGCACCTGCGTCTTGAAAAGACCGGTCATCGGCTGCACCGGCAGATCGTCGATCCCGTCCTTCACGAACCAGCCTACTTCGTATTCCGACAGATTCGCCGCGCCGATCAGGAACAGGTTTCTCTGCTTGGCAATGGCTTCCAACGCCTGGCGGCGGAACCGGTGACGCTCGGCGAAGCCCATGTCGACCTGATGCATCGTCATGTTGAACATCAGCCGCTTGTACCACGGCCGCAGCGTTTCGCCGCCGCCGTCTCGCAGGGTGGATTTGAACGGTGATTCACCGCAGATCAGCCGGTAGCTGCCGGTGCTGATCTTGGCCACCACCGGGGACAGGCGCAGGAGCTTGATGAACAGCGGCGTGTAGACGCCGCGTTGCCGCATCTCCTCCGAGATATCCATCACCTCGAGCTCCAACCCGAGGAAATCGGCCATCAGGCGGGCGTTGGCGGCGATATCCCTGTCGCTGTCATGGTCGAAAAGATACGCGACCTTGACCGCCCCGGGGCCAAGCGCGCGCACCGCCAGCGCCGCCATGACCGAGGAATCCAATCCGCCGCTCAGCCCCAGAACCACGCCATCGGTACCGGAGGTTCTGACGATGTCTTGAAGGTAGCCGGTAATCGCGTCGATGGCATGCGCGGTGTCGATTGCGAGTGCTGGCATGATCGTTTCCCGTGCCGGATGGTTGCGATTGCCACAGCGATCCGCCCGGGGGGCAGGGCGGAACGGTCCGGCCCGGCAAGCATCCGCCGCGGGGCGCGGCGGAGCCATGATCTGCATCAAAAGGGGGCTTCAGCTTTCAGCCGGCAGTTCCGCGAATACCTCGTCGAAGCATCGGCGCAGCGCCACGTCGAGGTCTTCCATCGTCACCGGCAGGCCCAGGTCGACAAGGCTGGTCACCCCGTGTTCGGTGATGCCGCAGGGCACGATGCCGCTGAAATGCTCGAGGTCGGGATCGACATTGATCGAAACCCCGTGAAAGCTGATCCACTTTCGCAGCCGGATACCGATGGCGGCGATCTTGTCCTCGGGCACGGCGCCGGATGCGGTCAGCGGCTTGTCCTGCCGTTCGATCCAGACACCGACGCGGCCTTCGCGGATTTCGCCGCGGATGTTGAATTCGTCCAGCGTCGCGATCACCCAGTTTTCCAATTGCTGCACGAAACGGCGCACATCACGGCCACGCTTGCCCACGTCGAGCATCACGTAAGCCACCCGTTGTCCCGGACCGTGATAGGTGTACTGGCCGCCGCGCTTGCTGACATGGACCGGGAAACGGTCGGGATCGGTCAGGTCCTGCGGCTTGGCCGAGGTGCCGGCGGTGTAAAGCGGCGGATGTTCGACTAGCCAGATGCATTCATCGGCCTCCCCGGCGGCAATCTTGGCGGCGCGGTCTTCCATGAAGGCGACCGCGTCGTCGTACTCGGTCAAGCCTTCGCTGACGATCCATTCGACCATTGAATCCGTCCTTTCCGTAGCCGTTCCCCCGCTTCGGGAGGAATGTGCTATCATGATTCCATTGTTTTGTATCTATAGGGAGCGAGGAACATGTTTTCCAAGTCGCTAAAAACCACCATTGTCGCCGCCCTATTGGCAAGTTCCACGACCGCCCCGGCCTTTGCCGACAATCTTGGTTCCGCAATCGTTGGAGGCATCATCGGCGGTGTGATCGTCAATGAGGCGAGCAAGAACAAGAAGAAACGCACCACCACCTATCACAGCAATTCGGCCACCCGACAGCAGAACCGCGAAGTTCAGGCGTCGCTGAACTATTTCGGTTTTCCCGCCGGCACCCCGGACGGCGTTCTGGGCAGCAGATCGCGCAGCGCGATTTCCCAATATCAGGCTCATATGGGCTTCCCGGCCACCGGCCAACTGGCCCAGTACGAGCGCGATTTCCTCGTCTCCTCCTACAATCGCGCCCAGCTTGGCGGGCCGCAGGTGATCAAGGCGATGCAGGGCCCGCAAGGCGTGCGCGGCCTGCTCAGAACCTGGCGGGACGAGGCGGCGGGCACCCGGTCCGCCGGCGGCTATGGCTATGGCGGTTTGCCGGTCGAGGTCAGCCAGGCGATCGACGAGATCGCCAGCAGCACCGAACCCACCGCGGAACAGCTGATGCAGCGTTCGGGTTTCCTGCAGCTGGCCGATCTGAACAATGATGGCAAGAACGATTACATCCTCGATACCTCGGTCAGTGGCAGTTCCTTCTGGTGCGGTGCCTCGCATTGCACCGCGATGGTCTTCGCCTCCTCGCCGCAGGGCTATCGCCGGATCGATTTCCAGGCCCGCGGCGTGACCCCGGCCAGTTTCAGGTGCCATCAGAGCGATTGTTCGCTGGTCGAACAGGGGGCAACGATGGCCGCCGCGCCGAACCCGGTTCCGCTTCCGGTGCCACAGCCGAGCGCGCCGCAGACCACGATGGCGTCGACGCAGCCCGCCGCGCCGCTGGGCGGCATTCAACCCTTCGCCATGGCCGGGGACAATCCGCCGACCGCGTCGCTGGCCAGCCATTGCAGCAAGGTCAGCCTGCTGACCAATTCCAATGGCGGTTTCGTCACGCTGGCCTCTCTGCGCGATCCCGATCTGGCGCTCAGCGAACAGTTCTGCCTCGCCCGGACCTATGCGATCGGCGCGGGCGAGGACATGGTCGCCAAGGTGCAGGGGCTGAGCCCGGCGCAGGTCGACGCGCAGTGCGATGCTTTCGGCCCGGCGCTGGCGCCCTATATCGCCAAGCTGGGGTCGGGCAGCGCCGCCGACGTCACCGGCGAGGTGCAGAAATTCGTTCTGAATTCCAACATTTCGCTGGCGCAGCTGTCCAATACGGCGCGGATTTGCCTGTTCTCGGGGTATCGCCGCGACAAGATGGAGGTCGCGTTGGGCTCGGCGATGCTGATGGTCGGTATCGGTCAGGTTCCCTATGCCGAACTGGTTGGCCATCACCTGTCGCAGGGCTTCGGCGTGGCGAAATCGGTGCCGCAGGCGCAGGACTGGTACGGTTTGGCGGTATCGGCGCTGGAATCCGGTTCCGAACCGGTCTTCGCACCGGGACAGCCGGAAAGAGTCGGCCTGATCAAGGCCGCGTCGAGCGGCCTTGGCGGTGGTGCGATGACGATGCCTGCGGCCGGGGGCGCGTCGGGCCTGCCCAGCTTTTCGATGGAATAAGCCCATCGGAACGCAAGATAAAAGGGGCGGCGCCCGGCGCCGCGCCTTGTCACGGCGCCATGGGATGGGGAAATCCTGTCGTGGGGTGAATTTGCCTCTTCACATCCCGCTTTGGCTAGTCTATACGCGCGGCACTACCTGATCACGTGCGGTCGTGGCGGAATTGGTAGACGCGCAGCGTTGAGGTCGCTGTTCCTTAACCGGAGTGGAAGTTCGAGTCTTCTCGACCGCACCAAATCACCAGTCTAAGCTTTTGTCTTTCCTCGTAAATTTAATGCGAGAGGCACTGCTTATGTCACACATTCTGTACACAATCAGTCGCAATGGGACCTTCTATTATAATCGTAGAACCCCCAAAAACATGGCTGAATTCTATGGTCCATCCATTCGTCTGAAACTCGGGTTTGATGCGACTCAAGTCGAAACGATGGCGGTACGTTTGACCAGCCTTCTGGACGATAGCTTTCGTTCTGGACGTAAGGTTGATCTTCAGAACGTCTTGGAGGCGATGCAGCCTAGAAAGCTGCTGTTGTCAGAAGTTGCTGACGAATACCTTGATCTGAAGGCTATCGAACCCAAACCAACCCGATTGGCTGTTGATGCTCTTTGTTCTGTTGCTGGGGATCGTGAGATATCGACCTACACCCGAGAGGATGCAAAAGCTTTCCTGAAGTTGTTGTCATCCCGTGGGAACTCCACTGGGACAATACGTAGGCGGGTGGACAGTGTGTCCGCTGTCGTAAACTACGGGTTTGCTGAGTTGGACATAGATAAACGAAACCCGTTTTCTCGGTTGGTGATTAAGGCTGAAGGGATGGATCGCAAGAAACGGGGGACCTTTGACAGAGAGCAGCTAGGGTCAGGACTCATAGCCAATAGATGACGGTTGCAGCGAGCGCGATTGCGGAGAGGAAGACCTTCGGGCACCT
>NZ_JADMKU010000018.1 GCF_018219815.1 Thalassovita aquimarina | reverse complement strand
AGCACGGCGGCGAGCGGGGCTCAGGGGCTCCGCCCGTTCCGGCCTGAAACGGTCCACTGGACCGTTTCCGAGACGGCTCTCACTCCCTTTGCGGCCTCTGCCAGGATCAGCTTGTCCAGCGTCAGGTCCGACACGGCCTTTCTCGGCCGTTCGTTCTTCTTCTGGAGGCGCTTCAGCTCCCTGAGTTGGTCGGTTCCCATACCGCCATACTGCTTGCGCCAGCGGTAAAAGGTCTGCTCGGTGATACGAACCTCGCGGATCGCATCCACGCGTGTCGCGCCCTGTCCGACAAGCACCTCAACCTGCCGCAGCTTCGTAACAATCTCTTCTGGCTTGTGCCGTTTCCTAGCCATTCTGGTCCTCCATTTCCTTAAACATAACGGCGGACCATTTCAGTGGGGGAAGACCAACGTGCTGCCGCCCTTCCTGCCGCTGCAGCCCGTGGGCAGGGCGGCGCTTGAAACAATCGATATCCCCGCGCTGGAGCGGGAAGAGAAAACTTCTTGAGGAACATCAATTGAGAAAGCATGACAACCTGATCGCCGGGCAATGGGTGAGCCATGGGAACAATCAGGAAAATCTCAACCCGTCCGACATCACCGACGTCATCGGCCTTTATTCCCACGGTGATGCCGCCGCGGTGGACGATGCCGTCGCCGCCGCGCGCGCCGCCCGGGCAGGATGGGCCGCCGCCACGCCGCAGGCGCGTCACGACCTTCTTGAAAAGACGGGTCGCGCCCTCGCCGAGCGGGCGGAAGAGATCGGCCGTCTGCTGTCGCGCGAGGAAGGCAAGACGCTGGCCGAGGGTATCGGCGAAACCATGCGCGCGGCCCAGGTGTTCAAGTTCTTCGCGGGCGAGGCGTTGCGCCAGACGGGCGAGCTCACCCCGTCCGTACGCCCGGACATCGACGTCGAGATCACGCGAGAGCCGGTCGGCGTCGTCGGGCTGATCACGCCCTGGAACTTTCCCATCGCCATCCCGGCCTGGAAGATCGCCCCGGCGCTGGCCTACGGCAATTGCGTGGTTATGAAACCGGCGGAACTGACCCCGGGCTGCGCTCATGTGATCGCCGAAATCCTGCACGACAGCGGTTGCCCTGCCGGTGTCTTCAATCTGGTGATGGGGCGCGGGGCCAGCGTGGGGGAGGCGATCGTATCCCATCCGGGCATCGACGCGGTGTCCTTCACCGGATCGGCCACCACCGGGCAGCATATCGCCGAAACCTGCGGGCGGCTGCGCAAGAAGGTGCAGCTGGAAATGGGTGGCAAGAACCCGATGGTAGTGCTGGACGATGCCGATCTGTCGGTCGCGGTGCCCGCCTGCCTGAACGGGACCTTCTTCAGCACCGGCCAGCGCTGCACCGCCTCGTCGCGGCTGATCGTGACCGAGGGGATTCACGATGCCTTCGTCGCGGAACTGACCCGCCAGATGCGGGCGCTGACCGTGGGCGATGCGCTCGACCCGGCGACCCAGATCGGCCCGGTGGTGGACGGCAGGCAGCTGCAATCCAACCTCGACTACGTGGCGCTTGCCCACGACGAGGTGCGGGAGGTGATCGGAGGCGAAAGGTTGGAGCTGACGAAGGAGGGGTTCTACCAAGCGCCTGCGCTTTTCTTGGGCACCACGAACGGGATGCGGATCAACCGCGAGGAAATCTTCGGCCCCTGCGGATCCGTCATCAAGGTCGCGGATTTCGACGAAGCGCTTGCGGTGGCCAACGACACCGAATTCGGCCTGTCGGCCGGTATCTGCACCAGCAGCCTCAAGGCGGCGCGGGATTTCCGGCGCCGGGCCCAAGCGGGCATGGTGATGGTCAACCTGCCTACCGCCGGGGTCGATTACCACGTGCCCTTCGGGGGCCGCAAAGGGTCTTCCTTCGGTCCGCGTGAGCAGGGGCGCTATGCCGCCGAGTTCTACACCACGGTGAAGACCTCCTACGTCTTTGCGGGCTGATGCCATGGACCCTGTGAAACAGGCGAAGTGGGACCGGCGCTTCCTCGGGCTGTGCGATCATATCGCCGGCTGGAGCGAAGACCGAGATTTCCAAGTCGGGGCGGTCATCGTCGGCCCCGGCCAGGAAATCCGTGCGAGCGGCTATAACGGGCTGCCGCGCGGCGTGCGCGGGAAAGACGAGACGCGGTTCGACAGGCCAAGCGGCGAAAAATTCTTCTGGTTCGAACATGCCGAACGCAACGCGCTCTACAACGCCGCGCGCATGGGGGTGCCGGTTGCGGGATGCAGCTTCTATGTGAACCGGTTCCCCTGTGCCGATTGCGCAAGGGCGATCATCCAAAGCGGTATTACAAGGGTCTGTTCGCCGCCCAAACCCTCATTTGACGGGGCGCTAGATCACAGTTTCAACGTCTCGGAAATCATGCTGCGGGAGGCCGGAATACGGTGGGAAACCCTGCGGGATCTTGCCGAGCATTCGCCACACATTCTGCACTGACATAGGCTGCACTCCTGGCAGATCGCGAACCCCGATTTCACCGGATGGCGGCTTGATCCGTTGACCGGTTCTCGGGGATTGAAGGTGTGAACGGCCGCCTTCCGCCCATCCCCGCCGGAGTGCCCCATCGTCATTGGGATCGGAGCATCATGCTCTCGCACCAGTATGATGCCTGGGCCCGGCCGAGTCCTGAAACGCGGTCGTGGCAGGTGTCAACCACCGACGGGTCAAACACCACCACATCCGTGGATAAGCGCAGAAGGCGGTATCGTGGCGATCAATCGCTGATGGCACCTTCTTCGTCACGGCGTTCGTGCATTCGCGATTTGACCTTGCGGCCAATGAGCAGCGGCAGCACGAAACCGATTATGGCGATGGCCCAGAGAGCAATCGAAAGCGAGCTGTCGATCAGCGTCCACCAGTCGCCGTTGTCGATGGTGATCGCGCGGCGCAGGTTGTTTTCCATTGAATTGCCCAGCAGCGTTCCGAGGATGATCGGCACCAGCGGCACGTCGAGCTTGCGCAGCCCCCAGCCCATGACGCCGAAGCCGATCATGACCAGCAAATCGAAACTGGAACCGGAGATGCCGTAGATGCCGACGAAGCTCACCATCGCCACGATCGGCATCAGGATGCGCGACGGCACCATCAGAATTCGGGTGAACAGGCCCACCATCGGAATATTCATCGCCAGCAGCATGAAATTGGCGATGAACAGCGCCGCGATCAGGCCCCAGACCACATCCGGGTTCTGCGTGAACAGCAAAGGCCCGGGCGTGATGTTGAGCGACAGCAATACCGCCAGAAGCACCGCCGTGGTACCGGAACCGGGCACGCCGAGGGCCAGCATCGGCACCAGCGCACCGCCCGCGGCCGCGTTGTTGCCCGCCTCCGGCGCGGCAACGCCGCGCGGGTCGCCGGTGCCGAAGGTGTTTTCGCTGTCCACCAGTCGTTTTTCCATCGAATAGGAGATGAAAGACCCCAGCGAGGCGCCGGCGCCCGGCAGAACCCCTGCAATGAAGCCCAGCAAGGAGGTGCGCAGCATGGTCGGCGTGCATGCCTTGATCATAGACGCCGGCGGATAGAGCCGCCCGATCGAAAGCTTTCGACCCTCTGCGTCCGAGCTGCCATGACGGTGTTCGAGGAAAATGAAGACCTCGGACAGCGCGAACAGTCCGACGATCGCGACCAGGAAGTCGAGCCCGTCATAAAGATGCACCTCGCCGAAGGTGAAGCGCGGAACCCCGGTTTGGGTGTCGACCCCGATCATCGCCAGGCCAAGGCCAAGGGCGGCAGCGAAGGCCGACTTTGCCTGATTGGTCGACGACACCCCGCCCAGCGTCATGAAGGCAAGCGCGAAGAGGGCGAAATATTCCGCCGGGCCGAAAAGCAGCGCGATTTTCACAAGCTGCGGCGCCAGCAGGATGAGCCCCCAAGTGGCCAGGAAGGCACCGACGAAGGATGCGATGCCGGACAGCGAAAGCGCTTCTCCTGCCATGCCCTTCTTGGCCATGGGATGGCCATCGAGACAGGTCATCATTGCGGGTTCGTCGCCCGGGATGTTGAGAAGGATCGACGAAATCCGCCCGCCGTACATCGCCCCGTAATAGACCGAGGTCAGAAGGATCAGCGAAGGCGTCGCGCCCAGCCCCATGGTGAAGGCCAGCGGGATAAGGATCGCCACGCCGTTCGACGGTCCGAGACCGGGCAGGGCCCCCATGATCGTTCCCAGGAAGCAGCCGAGCAGCGCCAGAAACAGGTTCTGCCAGGTGAGTGCGATGGCAAAGCCGTCGCCAAGCGAGGACAGGATTTCCATGACAGTTCTCCTCAGAAGCCCCACGGGCCACGGGCCAGCGACAGCCCCAGCACCAGGTGGAAAATGACATAGATGCCAAGCGACGAACCGACGCCCACGAGGATCGCCTCGACCGGGGCCGAACCCAGCCGCCAGGTGAGATAGGTGGCGGCGACGGCGGTGGCTATTACGAACCCCATGACCGGCAGCAATTCGGCATAGAAGATCATGACGACGACGGCTGCGGCGATCTCGGCCAGGCGGCCAAGCGCAGGCCAGACCGGTTCGGGGTCGGGGCGCAGCGCGATCACCGCGCCCGATACGCCCAGCACTGCGGCGATGATGATAGGAAAGGCCTTCGGGCCCACGGCATCGGAGAGGAAGCTTTCCTCGATCGCGAGTGCAGACAGCGCGAATCCGATAGCAAGCAGGACACCGAACAGGCCGAAGATGCGATCGCTCATGGCGCACTCCTTCGACGGTTGGATTGATGAAAACGAGGCTGCGGAACCGCAGCGGGAATGGCGCCGGGCGATCGGCCCGGCACCGGGGCATCCTTACTTGATGATGCCGATTTCGCGCGAAATCCCTTGGATTTGGGCAACCGAGTTCGACACGAAGTCTTCGAACGCTTTGCCCTGCAGGTCGAGCGGCGCTAGCCCGTTGGCCGCCATAACCTCTTTCCATTCGCTTGAGCCATAGAGATCGCCGATCTTCGACACCCAGGCGTCATAGGCTGCGTCCGACATGTCGCCCGGGGCATAGAATCCGCGCCAGTTCGCGCCGATCGCGTCGACGCCCTGTTCCTGCGCGGTCGGGAACTTGGCGAACTCGCCCGGCAGACGATCGGGGGACAGCACGGCGATCACCTTGATGTCGCCGCTGTCGACGAAGCCCTTCGCCTCGGAAATATCACCGGTGAAAGCCTGAACCGAACCCGACAGAAGCTGGGTCACCGCCTCGCCACCGCCGTCGAAGGCGATGTATTTCACCGTGCGCACGTCTTCGATGCCATAGGCGTTGGCGGCGATCAGAACCTTGAGATGGTCCCAGCCACCAACTGCCGAGCCGCCCGCAACGGAAACCGAGCGCGGATCCGACTTGATCTGCTCCAGAAGCTGCGGCAGCGTTTCGATCTCGCTGTCGGCGGCGACGGCGATCACGCCGTAGTCGGCGCCGATGGCGGCAAGCCAGCGCACCTGGTCCATGGTGTTGCCCGGATAGGCGCCCTGTGCCAGGCGCGTTGCGGTGGCCGACGAGGCAGCCACGATCAGGTCGTTGTCGTCGCCTCGCTTGTTGACCACTTCGGCAAAGGCCACGCCGCCACCGCCGCCGGCGAGGTTGACGACCTGCATCGTCTTGTCGATCAGCTTGAGGTCCTGCAGCGATTTGCCGACCTGGCGACAGGTGAAATCCCAGCCGCCGCCGGGATTGGCGGGGGCGATGCATTCGGGATTTTCGGGGGTGAAGTCTTGTGCGCTGGCAGCAAGGGCCGAAACGCCCAGAACGGCCGCAGCAACAAGGCCGCGGGTTGCAGTGAAGATCATTTGTTCCTCCTCTTGATTGACGGCACTGCCGTTTTCAGCGCACCGCCGGAAATCCCCGCATCCTCTGACTGCAATTTGCAGCGCCCCATGTTGCGGGTTAAGAATCATTCCTAACGGGAGAAGCTGTCACGAACCTGTCACGCTGACAGCTAGGTACGGATCCGGGGGAGGAGCAATGCCGCCATGCGCGTACTCGTGGTGGAGGATACGGCCGATCTGGCGGAAGGCATCGTCATGCGTCTGGCGCAGTCGGGTATCGCCTGCGATCTGGCCGATTGCCTGCAGGCTGCACGGGATTTTTTCGCCGTGCAGGACTACGACGCCATCGTTCTCGATATAAACCTGCCCGACGGGTCCGGGCGCAGCTTTCTGCGCGACATCCGCGCAGCGGGGGACCGGACGCCGGTCCTTATGCTTACGGCGCTCATCTCGGTGGACGACAGGGTTAGCGCGCTGGATCTCGGGGCGGATGACTACCTCGTCAAACCGTTCGACCAGCGCGAACTCGAAGCCCGGATCAGGGCGCTCGTCCGCCGCGACGCCGAACAGAAAAGCGATCAGGTCGTGCTGGGGCCGCTGACCTATTCTCCGGCCAGTCAGAGCGCCGTTCTGGACGGTCAGCGTCTGGACCTGACCCGGCGCGAGGCGGCGCTGCTCAATGTATTGATCCGCCATCAAGGGCAATATGTGACCAAGACGCGGCTTTATGATTCGCTGTTCACGTTCAACGACGCCGATGTGGGGCTGAACGCGATCGAGCTTTATATCGCGCGACTGCGCAAGAAACTCGCGGGCAGCGCGGTCACGATCTCTACCCAGCGTGGCGTCGGTTACAAGATCGGCCTCGATGGCTGAGCGGCGTAGCGCGACACGGAGCCTTGCGACGGGGGTCCTGAGGGCGGTGTTCCTGCTGCTGATCCTGGGCGGTGTGCTGGTCGCGGGGTCCACCTGGTACAACGGCAGGCAGGCGGCGAGGCAAGCCTATGACCGGGTGCTGCTGGGCGCGGCGAGCGATATCGCTGAATCGATCCGCATTCTTGATGGCAGACCCTTCGTGGATTTGCCGGTTTCGGCGTTCGAACTTCTGGCGCAGGCACCGGATGATCGCATCTACTATTCCGTTCGGGACCCGAATGGTGAGCTTATTACCGGGCTCGAGAACACGACCGTCGCAGCCTTTGAAGCGTCGCACAGGATCGACCCCGTTTTTCACGATGCACAGCTTCAAGAGGAAGCGGCGCGTTTCGTTCAGGTGACGCGCCGATTTGCCGAGAGGGATTTCTCGGGCGAAGTCATCGTCACGGTTGGGCAAACCCTGAGAGCAAGGAAATCAATGGCGTTGAACTTGATGATCGATGCCTTGGTCCCGGTCGCACTGGCCGGTATTGCCCTTCTGGTGATCGCCTATTTTGTAATCCGCTCGGCCGTGCGCCCGCTCGAAGCGTTGTCGGCAGATCTTCTCAAACGTGATCCCTACGATCTCACCCCGATGCCGACGGACGGGCTGCCGCGCGAACTGCAGGTGATGCTCGACGCGATGAACCGCTTCATGCAGCGCCTGGAGCGCCAGCTCGACGCGATGCGCAATCTGATTTCCGACACCGCGCACCAGTTGCGCACACCGGTCGCGGCGATCCGCGTACAGGCCGAAACGATCGTCGAGCAGGAGGACGAGGTCGCGCGCGAGCGGACGCTGGCGCGGCTTCTGACGCGCACCCGTTCCCTTGGCGGCTTGCTTGACCAACTCTTGTCGCGCGCGCTTGTCATACACCGCACCGACAGTGCCCCGCGCCGCCCGCTGGATCTTCGGGAAGTGGCCCTCGACATTGTCGAAAACCGCGATCATGAACTGCTCGCCCCCGAGGCCGAGGTCCGGCTGATCATCGGCGAGGAACCGGTGATGGTCATGGCGGACGAATTTTCGCTCGGACAAGCGGCCAAGAACCTCTTCGTCAACGCGCTGAAACACGGTGTCCCGCCCGTCGCGATCGGAACGGAGATGAGTAACGGTGAGGCCGCCCTTTGGGTGCAGGACGCCGGACCTGGCCCGAAACCCGAGGTCTCCTCGCGTCTTGGCCAGCGCTTCGAGCGCAGCGACAGGTCGCGCGAAGACAGCACGGGCCTGGGCCTTTCGATCGTCGATGCCGTTGCCTCCGCCTTCGGCGGCCGGGTGGAAATGGAGACCAAGCAGGATGGTTTCCGGGTCTCGCTGTTGCTGCCATCCGTTTCGGACAGGGGGGAGGGCCGGAAATGAATGGGGTTGTTCAGCTTGTCGCGCTTTTGCTGATTTCACTCATGCCCCTGCGTGTCGCAGCGCAGGAGGCTGTCGCGCTGTTCGGGGACGGCGCAACCCGGATCACGTTACGGTCGACGGCTGATATCACGATCATACGCCCTGTCATGGAACGGTTCGTCGCAGAAAATACCGATCTGTCGGTCTCGTATGAACAATGGGGGTCGAACGATCTTTTCGCCAACAGCCGGGATGCCTGCGATGGTTCGGCGGCACCGGCAGATGCCGTGTTTTCCTCTGCGGTTCATCATATGGTCTGGCTTGTGAACGCTGCCTGCGCGGGGTCCTATCAATCCCCCGCGACCTCGGCCTTGCCGCTCACACGGCGTTGGCGGGATGAGCTTTGGGGGATCACCGAGGAGCCCGCGGTCATCATCTATAACAAGAAGGCGATCGGGGACGCCGACGCGCCGCAAGACCGCTTTGCCCTGCTCGACCTTATGCGGACAAAGCCCGAGTTCCTGCGCGGCAAGATCGCGACATATGATATCGATGCCTCGGGGCTTGGCTATCTGTTCGCACATAGCGACAGTCACGAAGCGACTACCTTCGGCGCGATGCTCGAAGCTTTTGCCCGTGTCGAAGCGATTGCTACCTGTTGTTCCGCCGACATCATCCGCGGCGTGGCCGAGGGGCGCTTTCTGATCGCTTACAACGTTCTGGGTTCCTATGTTGAGAGCGACCTGAACCCGGCGGTCGGCGTGATCCTGCCCGAGGATTACACGCTCATACTGTCCCGCGGTTTCATGATCCCGAAGAACGCCCGCCACAAGGACGAGGCGGGGCGCCTCCTCGATTTCCTGCTTTCGGCCGAAGCGCAGCGCATACTTTCCAATATCGGGTTGGTGACGGCAAAAGATCCGTCCGAAAGCGGGCTGTTGCCAAGTGCGCGCCGTGTCATTGCCATTTCGCCGGCGTTGCTTGTGGCGCTGGACCGGAACAAGCGCGAACGGATGTTCTCGCTGTGGGACAAAGCGTTCGAAATATACAATATCCCGTAAAGGACGCACGGGGGGCATCAGTATGTTCTTTACCCTGGGAGGCAACCAGTAGGGATCGAACGGTGTCCAAACCCTGTCCCCGCAACCAATGAAAGCCACTACATTACAGTGCAATAAGAGTCGCCTCCCGAGGCAAGTTTGTCGTGCGCGGGAAACCCACGGATGCAATCGGGAAGCGTGTTCGTTGAGGTGGTGGCGCAGCAATGCCAGCCTCAATCTCGATCGCACCGTTCATTGCTTTGCCGCAGCGGCCCGGCCACCCGAAACGCCATTTGCGGATATGAAAGCCGCAGGTTCCGAGGTGGCCCACCTTCACGGTCTGGCGCCAGTGAACCGTGCGGTCCGACCAGGCAGGTCTGTCTACCCCCCCCCACGTTTTCAGGTCATAGATCCGTCAGCGTGCCGAGCGCTCTCTCGGCGGAGAAGGCCACTGTCTCCGAGACGGTCGGATGGGCGTGTACGGTCAGGGCGATGTCTTCCAGCGTTGCGCCCATTTCCATCGCCAGTACGCATTCGGCCAGCAATTCGCCCGCGTTGGAGCCGATCAGCGTCGCGCCAAGCAGCCGGTGGGTTTCGGGGCAGTAGACCAGCTTGGTCAGCCCGTCGCCGCCGCCCGAAGACAGGTTGCGCCCGCTGGCGGCCCAAGGGAAGCTGGCGACCTTGTGCGCTATGCCCTGTTCTTTCGCCTGAAGCTGGGTGAGCCCGGCCCACGCCAATTCCGGGCTGGTATAGGCCACCGAGGGGATCAGGTCGGTATCCAATGCGGCGGCGTGGCCCGAGGCGACCTCGGCCGCGACATGGCCCTGATGTGTGGCGCGGTGCGCCAGCATCGGGTTGCCGGTGACGTCGCCAATCGCAAAGATGCCGTCCGCATTGGTGCGGCAGGCACGGTCGACTGCAATGATACCGCGCGCGTCCATCTCCACGCCCGCCGCCTGCGGGGCGACCTTGGGGCCGTTGGCGCGCCGGCCGACCGCCTGAATGACCGCATCGGCCTTGATGTTGCCCTCGAACGCGCCTTCACAGCGTAAAACCAGAGCGGGCTTGGTCGCTTTGACCTCGGCGACCTTGGTCGAGGTGTGGATCGTGATGCCTTGGTCGGTCAGCGCCGCATGCAGGATACGCACCGCTTCGGAATCGGCGCCGGGGGCGATCTGATCCATGAACTCGACCACCGTGACCTGGCTGCCCAGGGCCGAATAGACCGTGGCCATTTCCAGCCCGATGATGCCGCCGCCGACGATTGCCAGGCGTTTCGGCACCTCGCGTAGGTCCAACGCCGCGGTGCTGTCCCAGATCCGTTCGTCCTCGGGCCAGCCGGGCAATTGAACCGGCGACGATCCAACCGCGATCACAGCCTGGTCGAAGGCCCAGTTTTCGCCGTCGATGTCGATCGACCTCGGTCCGGTGAATTTCGCGGTGCCGCGTATCACCTCGACCTTGCGCCGCGTTGCCAGCCCGTTCAGGCCGCCGGTCAGATGTTCGACGATCCCTTCCTTTCTTGCGCGCAGTGCGTCGAGATCGATCTTGGGCTTGCCAAGCGCAATGCCCCAATCCGAGATTTCGCCGGCTTCCCGGATCACCTCGGCCGCATGCAGCAGCGCCTTGGAGGGTATGCAGCCTTCGTTCAGGCAGACCCCGCCCAAAGTGGCGCGCGGATCGACAAGCACCACCTTGCAGCCGAGATCGGCGGCGCGGAAGGCGCAGGCATAGCCGCCGGGGCCAGCCCCCAGCACGATGAATTCGGCGTGTTTTTCAGCCATGTGAGCCTCCTCAGACCATCATCCGTCGGGGATCTGCCAACACGCCGGCCAGATAGGTCATGAAGCGCGCGGCGTCGGCACCGTTGATGACCCGGTGATCGTAGGACAGATCCAGCGGCACCATCGGCACCGGCCGGGGCGTGTCGCCCTCCCAGACGGTCACGGTTTCGGTGCGCGTTATGCCCAGGATCGCCAGTTCGGGCGGATTGACGATCGGGGTGAAACCGATGCCGCCGATGCCACCGAGGTTGGAGATGCTCATCGAGGCGCCGCCCATTTCGTCCGGGCCGATCTTGCGCGCCTGTGCGCGGCTGGCCAGGTCGGCGATCTCGGCAGCGATCTGCCACAGGCCTTTGCGGTCGGCATCGCGGATCACCGGCACCATCAGCCCGTGCGCGGTGTCCACGGCGATGCCGATATGGACGTAGTCCTTGAGCACCAGCGTCTTGCCGTCCGGTGTCAGCGATGCGTTGAAGCGGGGAAACTCGCGCAGGGCACGGGCCAGCGCCTTCACGTGGAAGGCCAGCGCGGTGAGCTTGACGCCACGGGCCTGCGCTTCGGGCTTCAGTTCCTTGCGCAGCGCCTCGATGGCGGTGACATCCGCGCGATCGTGATGGGTGACCTGCGGGATCAGCGCGGTTGCCGCGGCCAGGTTGGCGGCGGCCACCTGGGCAAACCGGCTCATCGGTTCCTCGCTCACCGGGCCGTATTGGCTGTGATCGACGTCCCAGTAGGACGTGTCGCCGGCGGGGCCGGTGACGGATCTGCCGCCTTCCAGATCCTCACGTGCGATGGTGCTGCGGCCCAGGTCCCGGGCCAGTTTTGCCAGGTCGATGCCCTTTTCACGGGCTAGGGCCCGGACCGAGGGCGGTGCGATGACGTCGCTCATGATCTCCCCCTCACCAGCTGGCCGAAATATACTGGGTTTCCATGAACTCGAGCATGCCTTCATGTCCGCCTTCGCGGCCCAGGCCGGATTGCTTGGTTCCACCGAAGGGCGCGGCCGGGTCGCTGACCAGGCCGCGGTTCAGGCCGACCATGCCGTAGTCGAGCCGTTCGCAGACCTGCAGCGCACGCTTCATGTCTTCGGAAAAGACATAGGCGACCAGCCCGTATTCGGTGTCGTTGGCGCGGGCGATCACGTCGTCCTGATCGGTGAAGGTCTGGATCGCCGCGACCGGGCCGAAGATTTCGTCATGCACGCAATCGGCGGTCTCCGGCACGTTCGACAGAACCGTGGGAGGATAGAAGAAGCCCGTGCCTTCCGGTATCTGGCCGCCGGTCTCGACTTGCGCGCCCTTGGCCACTGCGTCGGCGACGAAGGCGGCGACCTTGTCGCGGGTGTCCGCATTGACCAGCGGTCCGACGTCGACGCTCGGATCGGTGCCGTCCCCGACTTTCAGCGCCGCCATTGCGTCCGACAGGCGGCGGGTGAATTCCCCGGCCACGTTTTCGTGCACGTAGATCCGGTTGGCGGCGGTGCAGGCTTCGCCCAGGTTGCGCATCTTGGCCAGCATCGTGCCCTCGACCGCGGCATCGAGATCGGCGTCTTCGAAGACCAGAAGCGGCGCGTTTCCGCCCAGTTCCATCGCCGGTTTCAGCACCTGGTCGGCGGCCGAATGCAGAAGCTTGCGGCCCACACCGGTGGACCCGGTGAAGGACACCACCCGCACGCGCGGATCGTGCAGCATGTGATCGACCAAAGCGCCGGTGCGTTTCGACGGCAACACGTTGACCAGCCCCGGCGGCACGCCGGCCTCTTCCAAGAGCGGCATCAGCGCCAGCATGGTCAGCGGGGTTTCCGAAGCCGGCTTGATGATCACCGCGCAGCCGGCGGCCAGAGCCGGGGCGATCTTGCGGGTGCCCATCGCGGCGGGGTAATTCCACGGGGTGACCAGAACGGCCAGACCGGCCGGTTTGTGCTGCACCATGATGCGCGCGCCCGAGGACGGCGCATGGGTGATCAGCCCGTCAGCGCGCACCGCTTCTTCGGCGAACCAGCGGAAGAATTCGGCGGCATAGGTTGCTTCTCCGATCGCGTCGGCGCGCGCCTTGCCGTTTTCCAGCGTGATCAGGTGCGCGAATTCGTCGAGCCGCGAGGTCATCAGTTCCCATGCCTTGCGCAGCACTTCGGAACGTTCGCGCGGGCTGCGTGCGGCCCAATCGGCCATCGCCGCCTCTGCGGCATCCAGCGCGGCATCGGCATCGGCGATTTCGGCCGATGCGACCGAGGCAAGGACCTTTTCGGTCGCCGGATTGAGAACGTCGAACCGCGCGCCGTCCGCGCCTTTGCACCATTGGCCGTTGATATAAAGATCAGTGTATTCCATGTCATGCTCCATGGCTCAGAGCAGGTGGCGGAGCGGCTGCTCCATCCGGCCTGCGAAATTGGAAAGAAGGGTGACGGCCTCGGAGGCGGACAGTTGGGGAGCCGCGCATTCCAAGGTCAGGCGCAGCCCTGCGCCCGATACCGCAACCGACAGAACGGGGCAGGCTTCGGCGCCAAGCTGTACCGTCGTGATGCGGCTGCAACGCAGGTCGCGCACCTGCAGATCGGGGCGCGCCTCGGGATCGGCCTCGGCAATCGCGCCGAAGGGGCCGGCGGGTACCGTGTAAATCCGCGTCTCGCCAAAGGCTTCCACCGCAACCGTTGCGGTGGCGAGGTCAAGGCTGGCAGCGGCCAACCCGGCGAGCAGGGCGCTGCTGTCGTTCAAGCCCGCCGTTTCGGCCGCCCAAGCGGTGAAAGCGGTGAACCCTTCGGTCGGAAGCTCGGCGACAAGGTGGCGTGCGGCTGCGGCCTGCACGGCGGTTGGCGTGTCATCGGGCAGGGATTTCAGAACGTCCAGATCACTGACATGGTAAGGCTGCGGATGACCGGCTTTGACCAGACGGGTCAGGTCCAACCCCTGTTCCAGTGCCAGACGGCGCGCCTTGGGCGAAGCGAGAATGCGCCCGGTGTCGGACACCACCGCCGGTTTCTCCTGCCGCGTCGGTTTTTCCGGGGGCGGCGCGGCAACGGGTTTCGGCGCCGCCTTGGACGGCGCGGCCGAACCGGATGCGGCGGATTGTGCCTGGCGGCTCAACTGCACCGGTGCTTCTGGTTTGTCGGCCGAAATCACTGCAATGGCCTCGCCGACCGGGGCTTCTTCACCTGCCTCGGCCAGCAACGCGGCGATGAAACCGTCATGCCCGGCCTCGACCTCCATGGTCGATTTGTCGGTTTCCACCTCGAACAGGATGTCGCTTGCAGCCACGGCATCGCCCGGCGCCTTGTGCCACGCGACGATGAGGCCGGTATCCTGCGCCATGCCAAGCGCGGGCATGATCACTTGTTGCCCCGCAATCGCCGACGGTTCGGGGGACGCGACGATTTCTTCGGGGGTGTCGTGCAGATCCGGCATCCCACCAGATCCCTCGGGGGTATCCGAGATCAGCGCGATCACCTGGCCCACTGGTACGTCGGTCCCGGCCTCGGCGGCGACGTCGGTCAGGAAACCGGTGGTCTGCGCCTCGACCTCCATCGTCGCCTTGTCGGTTTCCACCTCGAACAGCACGTCGCCTTCGGTCACCGCATCACCCGGGTTTTTGTGCCAGGCGACGATATGGCCGGTGTCCTGCGCCATGCCGAGCGCTGGCATGATCACATCATGCGGCATGGATCATCTCCCCGCTCATGAGCCTGCGCGCGTTTTCCGCAACCGTCTCGGGGGTGGGTACGGTCAGGTCCTCCAGCGCCGGGGTGAACGGTACCGGCACATCCATTGCCCCCATCCGCAGCACCGGCGCATCGAGGTGATAGAAAGCCTTTTCGTTGATCCGGCCGGCAATTTCGCCGGTGATGCCATAGCTCTGATGGCCTTCGTCCACCACGATCACGCGTGAGGTCTTCTTCGCCGATTTCAGGAGCGCTTCTTCATCCAGCGGCACGATGGTGCGCGGATCGATGACCTCGGCCGAGATGCCTTCCTTTTCCAGGATGTCGGCGGCCGCCTCGCAGACCTGCACCATGGACGAGGTCCCGATCAGGGTGATGTCGCTGCCCTCGCGCTTGATGTTGGCCTCGCCGAAGGGGATCAAGAATTCCTCTTCTGGCACCGGCGCCTTGTCGTTGTACATCAGCTTGTCTTCGAAGATCACCACCGGGTTGTTGTCGCGGATCGCGGTCTTCATCAGTCCCTTCGCCTCATAGGCCGAGGAGGGCAGGGCGACCTTCAGCCCCGGGATATGTGCCACCAGGGCGTGCAGCGATTGCGAATGCTGCGCCGCCGAGCGGCGTGTCGCGCCGAGATTGGTGCGCAGCACCAGCGGCACGTTCAGCTTGCCGCCGGACATGTAATGGGTCTTGGCCGCCTGGTTGCAGAGCTGATCCATCACCAGATAGATGAAATCGCCGAACATCAGGTCCACCACCGGGCGCGTGCCGGTCATGGCGGCGCCCACGGCCAGCCCCATGAAGCCCGGTTCGGCGATCGGCGTATCGACGACGCGACCGGTGCCGAATTCTTCGACCAGGCCGCTGAGCACCTTGAAGGGCGTGCCGGCCTCGGCCACGTCTTCGCCGATGATGAACACGGTTTCATCGCGGCGCATTTCCTCGGCCAGAGCTTCGTTCACGGCCTGCGAAAGGGTAATCTCTCTCATTGGTCTGTCTCCTCAGGCGAGCGCATGCTTGACGTCGGTGAAAACGTGCATGTCGACTTCGCTGGCGTCAGGGTATTTTGCCTGCAGCGCATATTCGACGGCAGCGGCGGCTTCGTCCTTGATCGTGGCGTTCATCGCCTCGATCTCGTCCTCGCTGGCGATGCCTTGCTCGACCAGCCAGCCGCGGAACCGGATGATCGGGTCGCGGTTCTCCTTCCAGTCGCGTTCTTCTTCTTTCGACCGGTAATATTCGCGGTTGATGTCACCGACGTGGTGGCCGTGATAGCGATAGGTCATCAGCTCCATGAAGAATGGCCCCTCGCCCTTGCGGCAGCGTTCAGCGAGCTTCTGCGCCAGATCATTCACGGCCAGAACATCCTGTCCGTCGACCTGAAACGCCTCGATCCCGAAGGCTTCGGCGCGCCCGGTGATCGACCCGGCGGCGATTTCGTCTGTGCGCGTGTATTCGGAATAGCCGTTGTTTTCGCAGGCGTAGATCACCGGCAGGTTCCACAGCGCGGCCATGTTCATGACTTCGTACATCAGGCCCTGCGCCGTGGCACCGTCGCCGAAGAAGCAAACGGTGACGTCATCCTTGCCCAGCATCTTGGCGGTGAAGGCCGACCCGGTAGCGATACCCATCGAGCCGCCGACAATGGCGTTGGCGCCCAGGTTGCCGTTCGACTGGTCGGCGATATGCATCGAGCCGCCCTTGCCGCGGCAATAGCCTTCTTCCTTGCCCAGCAATTCGCAGAACATTTCCTTGAATTCGGCCCCCTTGGCGACGCAATGGCCGTGTCCGCGGTGGGTCGAAGTGATCTTGTCGGTTGTGCGCAACGCCTCGCAGATACCCACTGCGACGGCTTCTTCACCGGAATACATGTGGGTCAGCCCCGGCATCTTGGCCGAGAGGTAAAGCTGGTTGGCATTGTCCTCGAAGGCGCGGATGCGGACCATCTGGCGATACATGCGCATATAATCTTCGGCGTTGGATTGTTTCTTGGCGGGGCTCATGGTTCGGTCTCTCTGAAAAGAGCCCGACCCCGAAGGGTCGGGCAGTTTTGGGAGGTTAGTAGCGATTGGCGATCGGCAGATCCTTCGCCGGGAAGAGCGAGATCACCTCACAGCCCTTGTCGGTCACGACCACCTCTTCCTCGATCCGCGCGGCCGAGTAGCCATCGGTTGCCGGGCAGTAGGTTTCCAGCGCGAAGACCATGCCGGTCTGGATTTCCATCGGGTTCTCAAGGGAAACCGCGCGGCTGATGATCGGGCGTTCATGCAGCGCGAGGCCCAGTCCGTGGCCGAATTGCAGGCCGAAAGCGCTCAGCTCATCCGGGAAGCCGAATTCCTCGGCCTTGGGCCAGGCTTGCGCCACAACGTCGGTGGTCACGCCGGGGCGGATCAGGTCAATCGAAGCATCGATCCACTCGCGTGCCTTGATATAGGCGTCGTTCTGGGCCGGCGTCGAGAATCCGACATTGAAGGTCCGATAGTAGCAGGTTCGATAGCCCTGGTAGCTTTGCAGGATATCGAAAAACGCCTGGTCGCCGGGACGGAACTGCCGGTCGGTGAAATTGTGCGGATGCGGATTGCATCGTTCACCGGAAATGGCGTTGATCGCCTCGACGTCGTCCGACCCCCATTCGTAAAGAAGCTTGTTCGACAGTGCGACGATCTCGTTTTCGCGCACGCCCGGCTTCAGTTCTTCATAGATCGCGTGATAGACGCCATCCACCATGCTGGCCGCCTGGTTGAGCAGCTGGATCTCGTCGATATTCTTGATTTCCCGCGCGCTCAGCATGACTTGCTGACCATCGACCACATTCAGCCCTGCCTCTTTCAGGGCAAAGAACATTGCGGTTTCGGCATAGTCGACGCCCACCGGCATGTCGGCCATACCAGCCTTCTTGATCAGGCTGGCGATCTCGTTTGCGTATTTTTGCATCAGGCCAAAGCTGGGCGGAATGGTGCCGCGCATGCCGACGACACCGGCCAGCATCCGGTCCGGGTCGAGCCAGTCGCAATATTCGCGGTGATGCACCGCGGCAGAACCGAAGTCCCAGACATAGGGCTCCTCGTCGCCGGCCAGCAGGCAGAACCGGCACATCTTGTCGCGTTCCCACTCGCCGATCTTGGTGCCCGAAACATAGCGGATGTTATTTACGTCAAACATCAGCATCGAACCGAGGTTCGATTTCTTCAGCGCATCCTTGGCGCGGCTGAGGCGGTAGCGGCGCAGGCGGTCGTGATCGACCCGGCGCTCGAAATCCACGGCGGTGTGGCCAAGGGCGGGGATGTGCCTGTCCCAGCGCCAACGCGGATCCATATCGCCGGGCTGCAAGATGCGGGGGTTGAGAGCATTGGTGTTCATAAAGGCCTCCTTGCGCCCGTGGGCGCCGTATTGGTTCAGGTGTTCGGGAGGAGGGCAAAGCCCCCGGGATTACTGGATGCACCAGCCCCCATCGATGTGGATCATCTGGCCGGTCATGTAGTCGCTGTCGTCGCTGGCCAGGAAAGAGGCGGTGCCGACGATGTCGTTGGGGTAGGATACCCGCTTGATCTGCAGCGCATCGCGGACGATGTCGTCATAGGCCTGGCCTTCGCGTTCCTTGAACCCGATGTCGACAAGGTCCTTGTCGAGTTGCTCCCAGAGCGGGGTCACGACGACGCCCGGCGCATAGCCGTTGACGGTGATGTTGTGCTCGGCCAGCCCGATGGCGCCGCAATGGGTCAGGGCAAGGCAGCCGTATTTCGAAGTGCAGTAGACGGTGACGTCCACCAGCGGCTTGCGCGAGGCGATCGATCCGACATTGATGATCTTGTAAGGGTGATCCTTCATCGGGCCCTGGGCGATCATCTGGCGGGCGGCTTCCTGCATGCCGAGCCACATCGCCTTGGTGTTCACGTTCATGATCATGTCCCAGTTGTCTTCGTCGATATCCATGAAGAAACGGGGTTTGTTCAGCCCGGCATTGAAAAGGGCCACGTTGATATTGCCGAAGGCTTCGACCGTTGCGGCCACCGCCGCTGCGTTGTCTTCGCGCTTGGTCACGTCCATCTTGACCGCAATCGCCTTGCCGTTGCCGCGTTCGTTGATGCGGTCGGCAGTTTTCTGGGCCTCATCAAGGTCGAGGTCCCCGAGGCAGACATTCGCACCCTGTTCGGCGAAATGCTCGGCATTGGCCGCCCCCATGCCGCGTGCGGCACCGGTGATCAGGATGTTCTTTCCTTTCAGGCGATTGGGATCCATGGTTCAGTCCTCCTCAAGTCACGTAAAACCGTTTGGTTCGATCAGGGCGTCGGCCCGGTCCTGGGCGCGGCGCAAAGCCTCGCGCGGGGTCACGATCCCGCGCAGCATGTCGTGGAATTCCTCGCCGCAGATCTGAATGATGTCGCAGATCTCGGGCACCGGCGGGCGGGGCCAGAATTGAAGCTCGTCGCGCCAGGACATGCCGTCGACGGCCTCGAATATCGGCGATATCCGGCGCACCTCAGGATCGGCGGCGACCGAGTAGCGCGAATTGGTGCGGCTGCCGTTCTCGATATACATTTTCTGCGCCTGGGGAGAGGTGAAGACCAGCAGTGCCTCGACCGCGGCGGGAACGCGTTCCGGCGGCAGGTTGGCCGGAATGCCCATCGCATAGCCGCCCACGGGGGCCACGGGCGACGCACCGGGCCCCGCTGGATGTGGCAGATATCCGGTCTGGCCGTGGGCCGGTGACGAAGGGTCCAGTTCGAAATACGGTGCCAGAAGCGTATAGCCATAAGCCATGGCGATACTGCCGGCAGCATAGGGGCGCACCCGTTCATACCAGGACATCGACAGGATGTCGGGCGGCGAATATTTCAGAAGATCGAGCAAGAATTCCGCGGCTCGCAGTCCTGTCTCGGTGTCGATCGTCGGGCGATAGTCGTGGTCCGCCAGATGATCGGTGTCGAACCCGCCGGCGACTTCCGGAAGATTAAGGATCGGCTGGCCGAAGTCGGCCATGGTCATCAGGACGGTATGGCCTAGTGCGGTGCCGCGGGCGGCATTCCAGGCGATGCCATAGCGGCCCCGCTGCGGCGCGTGCAGCGCCTTCGCCGCATCAAGCAATTGATCTGTTGTCGCTGGCGGTTCCAATCCAGCTTCGGCAAACAGGTCGCGGCGATAGAACAGCAGTTCGGGCGTGGTCTGGGCCGGCACGCCATAAGGGCGGCCACCCCAATGTGCCGCCTTCCAGCCGGCGGTGTGGAAATCCGCCGGGTCAAGCCGGGCGATATCCATCGCTTCGTCCAGCGGCATCAAAACACCGCTCTCGGCAAAGCCGCCGACCCAGGGCAGGTCGATTGCTATGATGTCGTAGCGGCTCGTTGGACGTTCGGCGTTCTTGACCGCTTCCTCGCGCAGCCGGTCGATGGAGAAGGCGCGCTGGTGGATTTGTGTGCCGATGGTTTGCTCGAACTGTTTCTTGAGCGTGTCCATCACCATGAAGGTCGGGTCGCCATGAACCAGGGCCCGGATCCCTCCAGGCACCTTGAGCTGTTCGGGAAGCACCTGAAGCGGCGGGATCGTCTGTGCAGACAAGTAGGAGCCGCCGAAATAGTAATCCTTGGTCTCGGTGGTCGTGCCGACCGTCTCGAAACGGGCCGTGGTCAGGCGGCGAAGCCTCCCGGCCAGTTGAACCCAGTTCTGAAGCAGTTCGTCGCTGGGGTGCAACGAGAAGCTCTTGCCGCTTTTGGTGCGCGGGCGCTGGTCGATCAGTCCGGCCTCCACCATTTCCTTCAGCCGGCGGTTCGCGGTGGCATAGGGCACGCCGCTTGCACCGATTAGCGAGGTCTGCGTGACCGTTTTGGCTTCGAAATGGCCACGCAGCAGGTGCAGGGCCATCCGCAGGTAGGGATTGGGCGCGAAAAGGTCGAGCGAATCCTCAAGCTCGCTGCCGAAATCTTCCAGATAGGATATCATCTGGAGCATTTCGGTTTTGCCCTGGGGCGCGACCGCTTGGTCTATCATATGTGCACCCATGACGGTCATCAGTCGCGCTTGAGCCTCCTCTTCCTGTCGTCGCAGTGAATTGTTCAGTATGGATGGTTTTGGTTCGGTCATCTTGTCCGGCCCTCCTCAAAATGTTCCAATTGACACCCGGATCGTATTCCAAAAGAATCCATTCTGGATGTTAAAAAGATCAAAATGGATATTTTGTGTGCATAATGGATGATCGGTTTTGTCCATGTTCATTGGCAATCGTTCGGACCCCCGAATGATGATTCCCCGCTAGGGAGGCGGGGCAGAGTTCAATCCAGGGACATCCGGGAGGAGATCCAATATGAAACTTCGCAATGCACTCGCCGTGACCACTACACTTGCAATGACGTGTGGCGGGGCCGCTTGGGCGGACGGCTTCAAGATCGGCATCACTCAGAACAATGTCGGCGTCGATAGCTATCAGACCACCTACGAAAAGGCCTTCATCGAGGCAGCGGAAGCCAATGACAACGTCGACGCTGTCGTTCTCGACGCGGGCGGCGACGTGGCTCGTCAGATCGCCCAGATGGAAGACCTGATCCAGCAAGAAGTCGACGCCATCATCATTTGGCCGACCAACGGTGAGGCGGTGATCCCCGCCGTCCGCAAGGCCAAAAAGGCCGGCATTCCGGTGATCGTGACCAACTCGAACATTGCCGAAGCTGGCTTCCCCTTCGTTGCGTCCTTTTCGGGCCCCGACAACATCACCCAAGGGGCGCGTTCGGCCGAAATCATGTGCGACAAGTTCAAGGAGATGGGTATCGAAAACGAAGCCCGCGTCGTGCAGATCTCGGGCCAGCCGGGTTACACCACCGCGATCGAGCGTCAGAAAGGATTTGACGACCGTCTGCCGGAAGTTTGCCCGAACGTGGACCTGGTCGAAACCCAGCCGGGCGACTGGAATCGCGAAAAGTCGCAGAAAGTCATGGAAGCCTTCCTCGTCAAGTACGATGACATCGATGGCGTCTATGCTGGTGACGACAACATGGGCGTAGGTGCCCTGAACGCCGCCAAGGCGGCCGGTCGCGAGGGTATCATCTTCGTCGGCGCCACCAACTTCTCCGTCGGCTACGAAGCCATGGAACGCGGCGAATACTGGGGGTCGATCTACCAGTCGCCGGTCGACGATGCCGAAGCGGCCTTGCAGACCGCGATCGACGTTCTGTCGGGCAAGGACGTACCCTTCCTGAATTACTTCGATACCCCGAAGATCACTCAGGACAACATGGGTGACTTCACCAAGCCGGTCTTCTGATACCAGCTTGATGTCGGGCGCGGCGGAGGAGCCGCGCCCGCTTTTCCCAAGACAGCAACACGTATTATCTTATCGGGAGGATGCCATGGGTCGCGTGTCCGGACGTTCCTGTATTGTTACCGGCGCCGCGCGGGGAATCGGCCGCGCCATCGGAGAAGCGCTGCTTGACGAAGGTGCCGACGTTTGCTTCGCGGATATCAACGGCGATCTGGTAGCGGAAGTCGCCGAAGCCAACGCCCGAAGGGTGCATGGCAACGGTGCCAAGGTCACTCATGCCCAGGTGGATGTGGCCGACCGGGAACAGGTGCGGGCAATGATCGGGCATGCGGTCGACGTGTTCGGCAAGCTGGACGTGAAGTTCAACAATGCCGGCGTCAATAGGCCGATGAACTTCCTCGATGTGACCGAGGACAATTGGCATTTCATCATGGACATCAACGGACTCGGCTGCCTGATCGGCATGCAGGAGGCCGCGCAGCAATTCATCCGGCAAGGCACCAGTGGCAAGATCATCAACACTGCATCTATCGCCAGCCGACAGGGTTTCGACAACGTAGCCCCCTATTGTGCCTCGAAATGGGCCGTTGTTTCCCTGACCCAGTCAGGTGCGCGCGACCTTGCCAAGCACGACATCACCGTGACAGGCTTCGCCCCGGGCGTCGTCGCAACGGAGATGTGGGAGGAGGTCGACAAGGATCTGATGCAAATCGGCGCGGCCGAAAAGCCCGGTCAGGCGATGCAGGAATTCTCGGCGGAGATTCTCAAGGGGCGCGTCGCGACCCCCGAGGACATCACCGGAACGACGACGTTCCTGGCATCCAGGGAAAGCGATTACATGACCGGTCAGATCGTAATGATCGATGGAGGCATGACGCTGATCTGAAAACACCATCGGATTGGGGAGGATCAGATGTCGAACATCTCAGGCAATCAAATGGGCGGCTTCGGCAGCCTGAAGGAGGAAGCCATGACACGGCTGTCGAAATCCAGTATCGGAGGCTTTCTGGCCCGTCAGGGGATCCTTGTCGCCTTCGCGTTTTTCATAATCGGTTTCACGATCGCCAACGAGCGGTTTCTTGATCCTGACAACATCATGGGAGTGGTTCGGTCTTCGGCCATACTCGGTGTCATGGCCCTTGGCGTGACATTTGTCGTCATCAGCGGAAATCTAGACTTGTCCGTCGGATCGATGATGTCGTTTTCGACCATCGTCGTGCTGGATCTGCACGACAAGATCGGACCAACGCTTGCGATCCCGGCGATGTTCGCAATGACCCTTTGTCTGGGCGCGATCATCGGGTTTCTGGTGGGCTATCTGAAGCTCAATTCACTGATCGTGACCTTGGGAATGCTGTCTGCGATCCATGGGCTGACGCTGACCTATTCCGGCGGCAAGAACATGGATATTTCCGACAAGGAAGGCACCTGGTTCGGCGTCTTCGGGCAGGGGGACCTGCTGGGTATTCCCGTGCCGATCCTGCTGTTTGCCCTTCTGGCGGCCTTTCTGGGTATGGTCTTGGCCAAGACACCGTTCGGGCGCAAGGTCTACGCGGTGGGTGGAAATGGCGTCGCGGCGACCTTTTCGGGCATTCCGCGGGCGCGTGTTGTCTTCACCTGCTACCTGATGTCCGCCCTGTGCGTCGCCACGGCGGGGCTGATACAGGCCAGCCGCTCGTTGGGGTCGCAAAACACCGTCGGCCAGGGGCTGGAACTGGAAGTCCTCGCTGCGGTCATCCTCGGCGGTGCGTCGCTGCTCGGCGGTTCGGGCACCATTTTCAAGACCGTAATCGGCGTTCTGATCCTGGGCTTCATCCAGAACGGTCTGCTGCTCGTCGGTCTGCAGTTCTACGTCCAGTATGTCGTGACCTGGATCATCATCATCCTTGCTGTCTGGCTCGACATCGCGGCCAAGCGCGGCAAGCTCTGGTCCCAGATCGCGTGAAGGAGGAGTCATCATGGAACCCGGAACTCTCAGCACATTCCTGAAGCGCGGCGCCATCTGGGGCTTCATCGTCGTCGAACTGATCTTCTTCACAGTGGCGGGGGAATTCCTTTCGCTCAGCGACAAAGCCTTCATGGATCTCGACAACATGCTGCTGCTGTTCAAGCAGTCGGCTCCGATCGGCATCATCGCCTTGGGCATGACCATCGTCATGATCAACGGTAACATCGACCTTTCCGTTGGCGCGACCTTCGCGTTGTCGGCCGTCATCCTGCTTGATTGCATGACCTGGCCGTTCTTCGCCGGTCTCGGGGATTGGGTCATTCCGGTCGCATGGGGGCTGGCGCTGCTGACCGGCATCGCTCTGGGTGCGATCAACGGCCTGATCGTGTGGAAAACGGGCGTGGACGCCTTCATCGTCACCCTGGGATCGATGCTTGGCTACCGCGGCCTGGTCTTCATGTATAACGGCGAGCAGCCCACTTCGCATCTGAACTGGACACTGGTGGATTTCGCCGAGGCACAGTGGCTGGGCCTGCACACCGCCACTTGGTTTCTGATTGTCATGACGGCTGCGATCTGGTTCCTGATGAACCGCACGGTGCATGGCCGCAATGCCTATGCGGTCGGCGACAATCGCGACGCGGCAGTGAACGCCGGTATCCGGGTTGGGCCGCATATCATGATCAACTTCATGATCATCGGTTTCCTGGCCTCGTTGTCAGCCGTGGTCTTCTATTCGGAAAGCGGGTCGGTGAATCCCAATGACGGCGAACTGTACGAACTCTGGGTGATCACTGCGGTGGTGCTTGGCGGCACCAAGCTGACCGGCGGGGCGGGGTCGATCCTGTCCACCCTGGGCGGGGTTCTCGCGATCCAGCTCCTGCGCAAGGGGCTGGGCCATATCGGCGCTGATACCGAAACCGTGAACCTCGTCATCGGCTGCATCCTGATCGCGGTGCTGTTCCTCGACCGGCAACTGAACCTCAAGGGCAAAGAGGAGTTAAGAGTATGACCGAACAAACACCGGCGCTCCGGCTCGAAGGGATCGTCAAGACCTTCCCCGGCGTCCGCGCCCTCGACAATGTGTCTTTCAGCGTCATGCCCGGCGAGGTCCATGCCTTGATGGGGGAAAACGGCGCCGGCAAATCCACCCTGATGAAGGTTCTGGGCGGTATCTACCAGCCCGAAGAAGGCCGGATCGTGGTGGGCGAGGAATCGGTTGTCATGACCTCGCCGCTCGAGGCGAAATCTAAAGGGATCGTCTTCATCCACCAAGAACTGAGCTTGGCCGAAGAACTGTCGGTTGCCGAAAATATCTATCTGGGCGAATTGCCGCGCAAGCGGTTCGGCTTGGTCGACTGGGACAGGCTTTACGCCCAGACCGACGAGATCCTGCAAAAGCTGAAAGTGGGATTCGACGCCCGCACCAGGGTCGGCGATCTCAGTATTGCCAACCAGCAGATGGTCGAGATCGCCCGCGCGCTCACCGTGGACGCCAAGGCGGTGATCTTCGATGAACCCACCGCTTCGCTGACGGACGCGGAAAAAGTGGTGCTGTTCGATGTGATCGCCGATCTGCAATCGCATGGTGTGGGGATCATCTACATTTCGCACCGGATGGAGGAGATCTTCAAGATCACCGACCGGATCAGCGTTTTGCGCGACGGGCAATACCGGGGCACGCTGACGACGGCAGAGACCAACGAGGATGAAGTTACGCAGTTGATGATCGGGCGCAAGCTCGACCTCAGGCGAAACGTGTCGCATCACGAATTGGGCGGTGTCGCGATCGAGGTACGCAACCTGTCCTGCGGCGACTTGTTTCACGACGTCAGTTTCAAGGTGCGAAGGGGCGAGGTGGTTGGCTTCTATGGCCTTGTTGGCGCTGGCCGCACCGAGATCGCCGAGACGCTGTTCGGCCTGCGCGAACCGAGCGCTGGAACGATCCTTCTGGACGGCGAGGAAACCGTCATCCACTCGCCGATCGATGCCATCGCCAAGGGCATTTCGCTGGTGCCCGAGGATCGCAAGGGGCAGGGGCTCGTGCTGGGCATGAACTGCAGGGACAACATGACCTTGCCGCAGATCGATGACCTGAAAGCCGGGCCGTTCGTGGCAGAAGGTTCGGAGATCGCGATTTTCGACCAGTATCGCGACAGGCTCGACATACGGACGCCGGGCTGGAAGCAACAGGTTGGCAATCTTTCTGGCGGCAACCAGCAGAAGATCGTCATCGGCAAATGGTTGTCGATGCATCCCAATGTGCTGATCGTTGATGAACCGACGCGGGGGATCGACGTCGGATCGAAATCCGAAATCCACAACCTGATCCGCGAGTTGGCTGCGCAGGGATACGCGGTGATCGTGATTTCGTCGGAAATGCCTGAAGTGCTGCACGTTTCCGATCGCATCGTGGCGATGTATAGCGGCCGGATCATGTGCACGTTTACCTCTGAGGAAGTCACCGAAGACAACCTGATCCAGGCGATTTCCGGGATCACTACTGACACAGCCGCGTGATGCGCGTTGGGGTGGATGGGCCGCACGGGGCATATGGCGTGCAGCCTGATCCGATCCGGCCTGATCCGACGGTCTTTAACCGGACCTTGCAGTAGAAAGACAACCGCGGGATCGGCAGCAGTCTGCACTGGTTGCCGGTCCACGGCTTGCGCTTTGCGGATGAAATCGTTGGCCATTGCCAGTCCCCCGATCTTGGCGTGCAGCGCTTTGATCTGCGCCCTTCTGCGCCTCCCGTGTCGCTTTCGTTTTGAACTCGGGGGAATGCTGCTTGCGTTTCGACGACTCAGATTTCCCTTTCGTCGAAGATCAGCAGACGGCAAATCGTAGCTTAGGTCAGCGTCCGATGTTCGGCGCGTTGCCCATTGGCAAGGGTGCTCAAGCCGAAGTCGTCGAGAATCGCGTAGAGTGCGGGGAGCGCAAAGAGCACCACAACCCCGGCATAGAGTAGCCCGAAAACGAGACTGGCCACGAGAGGGATCAGGATTTGCGCCTGAAGGCTCGTTTCCAGGAGGATCGGGGTCAGTCCGGCAACCGTGGTCAGCGACGTCAGAAAGATCGCCCGGAAACGGGCCTGCGCTGCGGTTGATGCGGCCTCGGCCACTGTTGTCGCCGCACCATGCTCGTTCTTGATGAAATCCACCAACAGGATCGAGTTGTTGATCACCACACCAGAGAGAGCGACATATCCCAGCATACTGGGCATCGAGAAATCGAGCCCCATGGCCATATGACCAAAGACGGCTCCGGTCAGCGACAGGGGAATGATTAGCATCACAACCACCGGCTCCAGATAGGACCGGAACAGGAAGCTGAGTAGCAAGAACACCCCGATCAGCCCAATGATGAACCCTTTGAGCATCGATTTCTGGGTTTCCCCGGCTTCTGCGTTCTGTCCCTCGACATTCAGGGTGACGCCGGGGTGGCGCAGCAGGAATTCGGGGACAAAACGCGCGAGGGTATCGGTGACGATGGCGTTGGCATTGGCGATGCCGGTATCGATCGTGCCTTGAACCGTTACCGTTCGCCTGCCGTTGTCGCGGTTGATGCGGCTGTACCCGGTGCCGGTGGTGACGTCCGCCACGACACTCAACGGTACGGCGCTTCCGTCGGGGCGGTAAATATCAAAGGTCGTGAACAGGTCGAGATCGGCAAGCGCGTCCGCGCCGAATTGCGCCGTCACCTCGAGAAGATCGCCCCCCACCTGCATCTCGCTCACCGTCAGGCCGAAATAGGCGGCGCGGAGTTGGTCGGCGACCATGGCGGCGGTGATGCCCATGGGGCCGGCGGCATCGTTGAGCTGCACCTGCAATTCGCGTTTCCCGGGCCTGAGATCCGACATCACGGAGGTTACGCCCCGATATTGCCAGATCCAGTCCTTCAATTCATCCGCCGCCGCACCGAGGGCGGGCAGGTCGTCGCCACGCAGGCGCATGTCGATGGCAATTCCGGCCGGGCCGATCGTTGATTCGGCAAAGTTCAGGCTGATGGCATCAGGTATTGGCCCCACCGCCGCGCGCCAGCGTTGCATGATCTCGTCCGGGCGGGTGATGCGCCGCGACGACGCGAGCAGGTCGGCGCTGACGGTTGCGACATGCTCGCCGCTTTCGAAGGCGTCGCGGTTCACCCCGAACAGAACCGAGACATGGCGCACGAGTTCAGCCCCCTCGGGTTGGGCCGGGGTCAGATCGGCGTTGACCTGCTCCAGGCCGGCCTCCAGCTGCGCGACGATCGCCTCGGTCCGCGATTGCGGCGTGCCTTGCGGCAGCAGGACGCGGGCCACAATCGTATCGCCGTCAAGCTCGGGGAAGGCGGTGAACTTGACATAACCGCCAGCCAGCATGGAAACCGCAAGCAGCAGGGCCGCGAGGGTCAATCCGGCTGTGGCATAGCGCCAGCGAATGGTCAGGTCGACCAGCGGCCCGATAAGCCTTTTGCGAAGCCACGTCATGGCCCTTTCGACGCGGGCACGCGCGCCAGCCTGCTTTGGCAGCGCCTCCAGCGTGTGGACAAGGTGATGGGGCAGGATCAGGAACGCTTCGATCAGGGAAATCGTCAGCACGAACAACATCACGACGGGCACGACCCTCAGGATGGCGCCCAGATTCCCCTGCAAGAAGGCCAGAGAGCCAAAGATCATCGCGGTCGTGGCAAAGGAGGCCAGAACGTTCGGAAAGACCTGCTCGGCACCTTCGACCGCTGCCTCGAACGCATTGCGGCCCTTTTCCCGCAGGCGAGCGATGTTTTCGGCAATCACGATCGCATCGTCCATGAGAAGCCCGATGACGATCAGCAATCCCAGCGTGGTCATGAGGTTGAGCGAATAGCCGACCGCGCCCATCAGGGCGATGCCGCCCATGAATGACACCGGAAGCCCCATCGCCACCCAGAACGAGAACCTGAGACCGAAGAACAACCACAGCACCAGGAAGACCAGCACCAGCCCTTCCAGCCCGTTGACCACGACCAGCATGAGGCGCTCGCGCACGACCGAGGCTGCGTCAGACGAGATTTCCATCACGATGCCGGGGGGCGCCTGTTGGCGTTCTGCCGCAAGAAAGTCCTGCAATGTGTCTATGATTCTCAGGCTGTCGTCTGAGCGGGTCTTGCTGATCTCCAGGATCGCGGCCGGCCGGCCATCGAACAAAACGAAATTGTCGGTCTCCGCGAAGCCTTCCGAAATGTCGGCGATATCACCAAGCTGGACACGCCCGCCCGTCTCTGCGGACCGGATGACAAGCGCCGCAAGCGCGTCGGCGCTCCGACGTTCCTCGTCTACGCGCAGGAGAAGCGTTTCGGTTCCGGTGGTCAGGCTGCCTGCGGGCAGGTCGAGGCTTGCGGCCTGCACGGCGCGGCTCACGTCGAGGGCCGACACGCCATATTCCCTGAGGGCCACCGGGTTCAGCCCGATCTGCAGTTCGCGCGTGGAAAAGCCGGTGATGTCGACGATCGGGATGCCGCCCCATTGCAGCATGCGCGTCCGGATCTGTTCGGCATAAGCGCGCAGGTCGGTGCGGTTTTCGGGCCCCGTGATCGCGACAGAGACGACAAAATCGGTCTGCCCGAGGGTGCGTATTCGGGGCGGCTCTGCCCGATCCGGCAGATATGATATGGCCTCGATCTCCGAAGTCACGTTCGCGACAAAGGCCTGATACTCTTCTCCTTCGCGCATTTCGACCATGGCACGCGCCACTCCTTCGCGGGCTTCGCAGGATTGCCGGTCAATGCCGGTGACCGCGTCGAGCGCGTTCTCCAATCGCTCGCATATGGCGGTCTCGACGTCTTCCGGCCGGGCGCCGGGGTAAGGAACTGTGATTTCGACTTCACTTTGTGCCGCGCGCGGAAAGGTTTCGCGCAGCAAGGACGGTGCAACGATCAGACCGGCGGCCAGGAAACCGATCATCAGAAGGTTGGCGATCGTCGGATGTCCGGTGAAGTATCGGATCATTCGGCCGCCCCCACGCTGGCAAGGTCGGCCATCAAGGCCGCGTCAAGATGTGGCTCGAGAAGCATGCCCTCGATCACCGGGCTGGGCGGCACCACGAGAATTCGCGCCCCGGGGGCCAGGCCGTCGGTCGCCACGATGATGTCATCCTGAACGAGTCGCGGTGTCACTGGGACGCGTCGCAGCCTGTTTTCCTCATCGGCCAGCAGGACCGCGCCATCGCGCAGCGCCGTGCGCGGCAGCACGAGACCCTTGAGCGGAGGCGCGCTCAGCACGACCTCGACGAACATGCCTTGCGTCAAGGGCGGCCGGCTTCCCGGCGCCGCGGTCCGATAGGCATCTTCGACACGCGCGATGACACCCACCGTGCCGGTGCGGATATTGATTGTGTCACTCAGCCGGTCCACGGTTGCGTTCCAGCTCACCGTCTCGCCGCCCAGTTTCAGGTTGACCGTGACGGTCAGGTCCAGATTGCGGATCGTGTCGGTCATCGCGGATGGGTCCATTGGCAACATGCCTTCTCTCGGCACGGCCAGGCGCAACAGGTCTCTCAGGCTGGCAAGGTTGATCTGCGCTTCCACTTCTGCGGCGTCGATCCCGTCTAGTTCTGCTACCGTGCTGCCTGCGCGAACGAATTCCCCCGCCTCCACCGCCACCATGGAAACACGGGCGGTGTAGGGCAGGGTCAACTCGGTACGGGCCAGGTTCAATTCGGCCTGTTCAAGGCTGATCCGTGACGCATCTATCTGTTCCTTTTGCACGGCGCGTTGCGGCGGCAACAGGGCGATAGCGCTTTTCACGCTCTGGACCCTTTGGCGTTGCGCCAAAACCGCCGCGAGAGCCGCGTCTCGGCTGGTTTGCGGCGCGGAACCGGCCTGGAATAAGTTTTCGGCGCGGGTAAGATCCTGTTCCCTCAGGGTCAGAGTTTGCTGCTCGATCGCGAGCGAGGCTGCATGGTTTGCTTCGGCAACCGTCAACTCTTCAAGGCGCGCCTGGGCTGTTCGTATGGCGGATTTGGATTGAGCAATTGCCAAATTGAAGTCGGCCGGTGACAGGCGCACCAGCACCGATCCTTCCGGAAGGATTTCGCCACGATGAAGCGCGGGGTTCACATACTCGGCAGTTCCGGCCACCTGTGCCACGGCCGCATAGACGCGGGCTGGTTCAGCCCGCCCGAAGCCGCTGACAACTGGATTGACCAAGCGGGTTTCTGCGGTGATGACGCTGACGTGAGTGGCGCGCTCGGCCAGAACATGCCGGTCGGGGGGTGGCCTGTTGGACACAGTGTAGGCTAGAAATCCGGCGCCGAGACCGGCGATCGGGAGGGTTATCAGCATGAATTTCAGGATCTTGTTCACGATGCGGACTCACTTGGTGCCAAGGTTCTGATTTGAAGGTCGAAAAGCCGTTGACCGTCTGCCACCAGGCGCGATGGATCTCGCGACACGATCATGCGCAAAACTTGGCCCTGTACTGCACCTATGATCAAAGTCGAGATGTCTGCCGCCGCGATATCTGCGCGAATGGTGTTTCTTTCTTGGGATTGCCGGATCAGGTCCTCCATGAGTTCGCGCAGCCGCGCCATTTCCCTTTGCAACCGTTGCCGAATGATCTGGTGCGAGGCGCTTGCGTGGCGCATGACCATGATGTCGGGCAACGCGGGGACTTCCTGAACGAAAGCCAGATGCCTGCAGACGAGGTCTCGCAGTTTGCGCTCGGGGCTGAGCGGGGAGGCATTGCAGGCCAGAATGTTTTCACCGATCCGTTCGGAAAGCCGTTCTGAAACCTCAAGCCAGATCGCATCCTTGGTCTTGAAGTGCTTGTAGATGGCGGGCTGAGAAATACCCAGCCGTTTGGCGATCAATGAGGTGGACACCGCGTCGGGGCCAACCGCGAATGCAAGGGCCAACGTCGCCCGGACGATGTCCGACCGCCTGCTGTTGCGGGTATGTGCCTGGGGGGCGGTCATGTCCGGCGTGGCCGGATAAGGGCGGATATGCTCGCCCATATGAAAAAACGCAGTGTCAGGGCCGCGACCGTGCGCATCTCGAATGCGGTGCCCGCCAACACGAGCAGCGCAAAGACGGCTGCGACTGCAAGTGTGGCAACCGCAATCGCGACGGATAGTGGAAACGCCCAATGCGCCCATTTCCATATCCCGAAGCCCGCGACGACATAGGCAAAACCGGCGGCGAAGTTGAACCAGACCACCAACGGCACGACGTCGCCGGCCTGCGCGCGGATCGCCTCGCCTCCGAAAAGGACCGAGCCTCCGGACACGATCGTCAGTCCCCCGAAGACCAAGGCCAAGACCGCTGCGCCTCTTGTCCAAAGAGGATGGGGGGGATGGGTTTTTACTGGTTCTGGCATTGGGGAACTTCTCTTCAGCCGTGCAAGTCTCGATCAATTCGCAGAGTTGGTTATAAGCATATAACCTACTCCGCGGAAAAGCGACTGCGCAAGGGCAATCATGACATGCAGCAGAATGCTGATGACGAAGCCGTCCCCTGTCACATGCTGTCAGGAAAGCCCGGGCCACTTCAGCCGGGCACCGAAGAGTTTCAAACCAACATGGCCGCATATGCCCATGACGCAGGGCGCACGGTCACACTGCGTCACCGGTGGCCGATACGCGCCCGGAAACGCGCCATTTCCTCTTCGGGGGGGCGTTTGCCGGTGTAGATTTCGACGTAATGCGGGAAGCGTTGCAGGCGAATGTCCATCGGTTCTTCCACGCGCATGGAAATGTATCCGATCTGCACGAGGTAGATCGTACGGGCGCGCACATCCGCGTCGTCGGGGGCATGGCCCCAGCGTACGAGCATTTTCGTGAGCGCGTCGAGCCGGACAGTGTCGGCCTGCTGCACGCGTTCGACTACCTTGCTGTCCTGCTGGGCCCAGGACCTGACGGCCTGCTCGAGCCGGGAATCGAAGCGGTCGTCGGGCAGGAAGCTGCTGATGACGTTCAGCATCGCCTCGGTCTCGGTCGCCGCATAGTCCTCGGTGGCGCGGACGAGGTGGCCCGTGGTCGAGTTTTCCCAGCGGTCCAGAAGCGCGTCGAGAAGCTGATTCCGATCCTTGAAGAACCAGTAGAAACTGGTGCGCGACAGTTTCAGCGACTGCGCGAGCGGCAGAATCTTGACTGCATCGACGCCGTGTTCGGCCAGGGCCGCATAAGCCGCGTCGAGCCAGACTTTGGGCGACCCGCGCCATCCGCGTTCGGGGAGCGACTCATTTGGCATGTGCATATCCGCGTTAGAAGCGACAGAATTTCGAGAACTGTACGTTAAATGTGCGCTCTTGTTCATTTCTGCAACCGAAATTTCTTGCAGCTCGCGTGTTTCGCGCCTGCTCGCCTCCCGCTCCCACAGGGATATGCCTTGGTAAGCGACTGATAATAATCAATTCAAATTAGCTGCTCCGGCAAGGTTTCTAAAAAAGACACTACTGAACAATAATATTGACATAAGTGAACATTATGAAAAAGGATGTCGTCAATCCTTGTATCTTCCAGCCCACAAGAGACGCGACACATGTCTAACGATCCCTTGCTCCAGCCCTATCAGCTTAAACACCTGACGCTTAAAAACCGGTTCATGATCACCAGTCACGAGCCGGCCTATCCCGAGGATGGCATGCCGAAAGAGCGCTACCGCGCCTATCATGTGGAGCGTGCGAAGGCCGGTGTCGCGTTGACGATGACCGCCGGATCCGCATCCGTTGCGCGCGACAGCCCGCCCGTCTTCAACAACATCCTGGCCTGGAAGGACGAGGTCGTCGGCCATATGAAAGCGCTAACCGATGCCTGCCATGACGAAGGCTGCGCTGTCATGATCCAACTCACCCACCTCGGGCGCCGTACGCGCTGGGACAAGGCGGACTGGTTGCCGGTCGTTTCCCCGAGCCACGAGCGCGAAGCCTCCCACCGCGCTTTCCCTAAGAAGTTGGAAGATTGGGACATCTCGAGGATCATAGAAGACTACGTCGATGCCGCCGAACGGATGAAGGCAGCCGGTCTCGACGGTGTTGAAATTCAGGCCTACGGCCACCTGATGGACCAGTTCTGGTCGCCGCTGACCAATGATCTTGAGGGTGACTATGGCGGTAGCCTCGACAACCGCCTGCGTTTTACCTTCGACGTTCTTCAGGCCATTCGCGAGCGCTGCGGCGACGGGTTCCTTGTCGGTGTGCGCTACACCGGGGACGAGGACCTGCCCGGCGGGCTGACCAAGGAGGATGGCCTCAGCATTTCCCACAAGCTCAGGGATAGCGGGCTGGTCGACTTCCTCAACGTGGTCAAGGGCCATATCGATACCGATCCGGGGCTGACGGACGTCATCCCGATCCAGGGCATGCGCAATGCACCGCATCTGGATTTCGCCGGAGAAATCCGCGCCGCAACGCAGTTCCCGACGTTCCACGCGGCGAAAATCCCGGATGTCGCCACGGCCCGCCATGCCATCGCCAGCGGCAAGCTCGATATGGTCGGCATGACGCGCGCGCAGATGGCCGATCCGCATCTCGTGCGCAAGGTGATGGAAGGGCGGGAGGATGATATCCGTCCCTGTGTCGGCGCGAATTACTGCCTCGACCGCATCTATCAGGGCGGCATGGCGCTTTGCCTGCACAATCCCTCCACCGGGCGCGAGATCGAACAGCCGCATGCGATCGCCAAGGCGGAAAGCAAAAAGCGCGTGACCATCGTGGGCGCAGGTCCCGGCGGCATGGAGGCGGCGCGTGTCGCGGCCGAACGGGGCCATGAGGTCAACGTGTTCGAAGCCGCCGATGCACCGGGGGGGCAGATCCGTCTCACCGCGCTTCAGGAACGCCGCCGTGAAATGATGTCGATCATCGCCTGGCGCTACGATCAATGCGTCAAGATGGGCGTGAATTTCCACTTCAACGTCTTTGCGGATGCCGATGACGTGGTGGCGACGACCCCGGACGAAGTCATCGTTGCGACAGGCGGGTTGCCGCATACCGAGGTGCTCGGAGAAGGGAACAATCTGGTGGTGTCGAGCTGGGACATCCTGTCGGGGGACGTGGCCCCGGGCAAGAACGTGTTGGTGTTTGACGACGCGGGCGATCACGCGGGACTTCAGGCGGCAGACCTGATTTCCGAACGCGATGGCCGTGTCGAAATCGTCACGCCGGATCGGTCCTTCGCTCCGGAGGTCATGGCGATGAACCTCGTCCCGTACATGCGCAACCTGCAAAAGCGCGACACGGTGTTCACCGTGACCTGGCGGCTCAAGTCGGTGGCGCGCGAGGGCAACCGGTTGAAGGCGCTGCTTGGTTCCGATTACGGCGACATGACGCGCGAAAGGATCGTGGATCAGGTCGTGGTCAACCACGGTACGCGCCCGCTTGATGACCTCTATTTCGACCTCAAACCGAAGTCGCGCAACCTGGGCGAGGTCGATTACGAGGCGCTTGTCGCCGGGGAAGAACAAGCGGTCGAGCGCAACGCTGACGGGGCGTTCAGGCTATTCCGCATCGGCGACGCCGTTTCCGCGCGCAATACCCACGCGGCGATATACGACGCGCTGCGCTTGACGCGCTGCTTTTGAACCGATGCCCCGGAGTTTCACGGCTCCGAGCATTCGCCCGATACGCGGCCGCACGCGGGTGTGGCGTCGCCCTCCGGACCGAAACGGCCGCGCTGGACCTTTGCGTCGCGATAATCAGGCGGCATTCCGGGCGGCGGCGCGACCGGCGGCTTCGCCGGTTGCGAATGCCGTCCCCATTACCCGGATCGAGGCATAGGCCGCCGCATCGGCTCCGATCGTACGGCCCGCGAAATACAGGTTGTCCAAACCTTTGGCGCGCAGGCAATCAAGCGGGATGTCGGCATAGCCATCGCCGCCGATCGGACGATAGACCGGTTTGCCCGCCACGGCGTGATCTTCGATGGGCCAGGCCGCTTTTGCCACGCCGTCGGGGCGTTGCCGACCGGTCAAAAGGTCTTCGCCGGTCAGTTCGTAGCGCGCCGCGGGATGGCGGCTTTCGCGGATGCCGATTTGCGGGCCCGTTTGCGAAAGATAGGCGTTTTCGAAACCGGGCACGCGATTGCGCAGCACCTCGACATAGTCCTGCGCGGCGGCGCGGGCCGCCTGCTCGGCGCGGGTGAAGCTTTCGGAGCTCAGGTCGGGAAGCGCGTGATCGTACATCATCCACCACATGTCGCCGGTGCGGGGCACCTGGGTGAATATGCCGCCGTCCTCGCGCGCGGTCGGGTAGGCGCCGGTTTTGTTATATTCCCTGAAGGCTTCGATGATCGCCGTGCGGTCGATCGGCACCGAGGTATCAAGCCCACCGACGCGAATGGGGCCCGACACCGCCTGAAGATGGCCCATGTCATTGCCGGTCCGGCAGGGCAGCCCCGCGATCAGCGACAGGTTAGCGTCGCCTGTCGCATCGATGAAGGACTCGGCCACCACGCGCCGGCGCCCGTCCATGCCCGCAAGCGTCACCGATTGAAGCCTCTCGGCCGTCCGTGTCGCCGCAGCCACGCGGGTATGGAGCAGAACCGTCACGCCATGCGCCGCCAGCACCCGGTCCAGCGCCAGCTTGACCGCCTCGGGTTCAAGCAGGATGATCCAGTTCTGGGTCGTGGGCGAACAAAACGGGGCGCAGTCGAGCCCGAGGCGGCGGAGTTCGTCCAGCACCAGATCGGCAACGCCGCCGACGGCCTTGATCGGGTCGGGGCCCTGTTGGAAAAAGCCGCAATAGGCCAGGACGTTCGATGTCGTCGCTGCGCCACCCAGAAACCCGTATTTTTCCACCAACAGCACCCGTGCGCCGGCCTGTGCGGCGCCTAGGGCCGCGCCGATGCCGCCGGCGCCGCCTCCGCAAACGATGACGTCGTAGTCGCTTTCGGGTTTCGCGCTCATGTGGGATGCTCCTAGGTCAGGGCGGGCCGCTTGTGGGCCGCAATGATCGGCACGCCATGCGTCGCGTGGCGTGCCGGTATCGTGGTCACTGGGTCAGGTCAGGGTCGAGAAGTAATGCTTTCCGGGCGCCCTTTCGGTTGGGCTGCCGGCATCACATCCGCCAGCCCAGCAAGCGTCGCTCGATCCATCCGATCGCCGCGCTGATGATCACGCCCAGAAGCGACAGGATCACCACCCCCGCGAACAGCCGTTCGAGGTCATAGAGCGACCCCGCCTCGAGGATGTAGGCGCCGATGCCGTATTCCGCGCCCAGCATTTCCGCCGCGACCAGCAGGATGATGGCGATGGCCAGAGAGATGCGCAGGCCCGACAGAATGCCGGGCATCGCGCCGGGCAGAACGATCTTGCGCACGATGGACCACCACGAAAGGCCGAAGCTCTGCCCCATCCGGATCAGGGTACGGTCTACGTTGTCGACCGCGCCATAGGTTGCCACGACGGTCGGGGTGAAGGTGCCGAAGGCGATCAGGGCGTATTTCGATCCCTCGCCGATACCGAACCAGATCACGAACAGCGGCAGCAGGGCGATTTTCGGGATCGGGAAGATCGCCGCGATCAGCGGCACCATGCCGGACCGGATATAGGAAAACAGCCCGATCAACACGCCGACGCTGATCCCGATACTCACGCCGATCGCCGCCCCGACCGCCAGTCGCGACAGCGAGGGGCCAAGATGCTTGAACAACAGGCCACTGGTATAGAGCCCTTGCATGGTTTCGAGAACGTCGGACGGTTTGGGCAGTGTCAGCGCCGAAATCCAGCCCGCCCGTGTCCCCATTTCCGCAATGGCGATGAGGACCACGAAAACCATGACGCCGACCCAGCGTTGCGGCTTGGGCGCAAAGCCGCCCCCGCGGAAAACGACGGATTTTGCTTCGACTTCAGACATTGATCAACTCCGCATCCGCTGCACGGGCTTCATCCCGCATCAGGAGCCACAGGTGTTTTTGGGCGGTTTCAAGGTCGGCATCGCCGGTTTCGCGTTCGGCAAGCGGAGTGTCGATATTGACCACCTCGCGGATACGTCCCGGGCGGCGCGACAGCACCACGACCTTGTGGCCAAGGCGCACCGCCTCGGCAAGGTTGTGGGTGACATAGACCGCGGTGAAGGGTTGGCGGGTCCACAGATCCACCAGGTCGTCCATCAGCAGTTCGCGGGTCTGCGCGTCGAGCGCAGACAGCGGTTCGTCCATCAGCATCACCGCGGGCTTGACCGCCAGCGCGCGTGCAATCGCCACGCGCTGTTTCATGCCGCCGGAAAGCTGCTTGGGCAGGGCTTTGGCAAAATCGGTAAGCTTCGTTCGGGCAAGGACATCGTCGATGATTTCCTGCGCCGCAGCGCCCTTGATGCCGTGGTCTTCCAGCACCAGCGAGATATTGCCCGACACCGTGCGCCACGGCAGCAGGGCAAAGTCCTGGAAAACATAGGTCAGCGGGTTCAGGCAGCCTTCGGGCGGTTCACCCATTTGCAGCACGCGCCCCGACGTCGGGCGTTCCAACCCGCCGATGAAGCGCAGCAGCGTGGACTTGCCACAGCCCGAGGGGCCGACGATGCACAGGATTTGCCCTTTGGGGATGTCGAGGCTGATGTCGCGCATCACTTCGAAATCATCATAGGAATGGCTGATGCCATCCAGTCGGATATCCATGAAATACCTACCGTTTTGAGGCGGGGGCATGTCGTTGCACGCCCCCGCCGTTGAGAGACAGCTGAGTTATGCGCCGACGGTCTCGACGTAAGAATCGTCGACCAGCGTATCGAGCGTGATGTCCGCGCCAACCAGGCCTTCGGACTGGAACCAGCTGAGCTGATCCTGCACCGACGCCACGTTCAGCGCCGCGTTCTTGCTCAGGCGCATGGTGCCGTTGACGATTGAAGGCGCTGCCTTTTCGCGCGGCCGGTCCGTGTAGACATATTTGTGGATCAGATCGATCATTTCGTCCTGGCCCGCATCACCGCCGGTCTTGTCGATCATCGCGGCGGCGTAATCGTCGACGCCCTTGGAATAGCCGGCCAGGAAGCTTTCGGTCTGGCCCCGTTCATCCGCGGCGTTCTTGGCCGAGGTGAAGACGGTGGTGACCTGATAGTCCGGGATGTAGTCCGATACGTTGCCGGCGATGTGCCACGCGCCCGCCTTGGCCAGCGGTTTGGCGATATGGGGCACGATCGACCAGCCATCGACCTGGCCGGATTTCATCGCGCCGATGATCGCGCCGACCTTTTGCAGCGGCGTGAAGCGCAGGTCGATCCCTTCGGCCGCGGCCATCTTGGACCCCATGTAGTGGAACGACGATCCGGCTTGCGTCACCGCGTATTTCTTGCCGTCGAGATCCTTCAGCGTCGTGATGCCCGCGTCGTAAGAGGCGCTGGAAATCAGGTACTTCTGGCCGTCGATGCCTTCTTCTTCGGTCAGGGCGCCACCGATGACCTTGATCGCACCCTTGTCGGCGAGGCTGATCAGGCCGCCCGAAATGGCCGTCACGGCATAGTCGATGTCGCCGCTTGCGATGGCCACGGCCATCGGTTGCGCCGCCTGGAAGAACTCGAATTCGACATCCAGCCCGGCCTCGGCGAAATAGCCGCGTTCGAACGCGACGAAGCTTCCGGAATGCGAGGTGAAGCGCAGCGCGCCGACCTTGACCTTCTTGTTCATGGCGATGGCCGGTGCGGCCAGTCCGCTGGCGGCCAGGGTGCCGCCCATCAGGGCGAGTGCCTTGCGGCGATTGAGCGTGATCATGATAATCCTCCCTATGATCCTGGTTCAGGTTTCTGCAGTCAGTTCGGCCTCGATATCCTTTTGCAGGATCGCGATGGCCTGATCTTCGTCGCGTGCCAGCACCGCATCGACCAGCTGGCGCTGCCGGTCCTTGCGTTTGCTGAAATCCAACCGGCCTTCGCGCAGCAGCGCCAGGCGGAAACGGCGGCTCTGGTCGAAGAGTTTGCGATGCAGGTCGATCAGGCGCGGGCTTTCGCAGCCCTCGATCAGCGCCTGTGAAAAGGCGCGGCAGGCTTCGTCCCATTCCAGCGCGGTCAGGTCATCGGCGTCGCCGGCCACCACGCTTTCCGTCTTCTGCAGCGCATGATGGGCGGCGATCACGCGGCCTTCCCAGGCGACATCGCCGATTTTCAGCGCCAGGCTCAGCGCGATCTTCTCGATCTCGCTGCGTACCATCATGATGTCGCGCAGGTCGTCCTCGGTCGCCGAGGCGACGCGGAATCCACGCTGCGCCGACGCCTCGACCAGACCCTCTGCGGCGAGCGTCCTGAGCGTTTCGCGCATCGAATGGTTCGATCCGCCGTAACGGGTGCGCAGCTCTGCGATTTTCAGCTTCTGGTCCGGCAGCAGGGTGCCGAAGGAAATGTCCCGGCGCAACGCGGAGGCCAGCATATCAACGATCGTGTCGTCATCGCTTGTATCGCGCCTAAAGATCATTTTGTTCCTCATTCATAAAAATGTTGGATATTATTGCGATTGATGTATGTTTTCTGTCAAGTCTGTTTTTGCCGGAGCCTCAAGCAATGGATATCACTGGAAAAACGAAGCTCTTTCCAATCATCGGCAGCCCCGTGGATACGGTGTTTTCCCCCGGGGCCTTCAACGAGTTCTTCCGCGGCAAGGGAATCGATGCGCGTATGATCGCGCTGGAAATCCCGTCGGACGCGTTGGGCGATTTCTGGGCATTGCTGCGCGCGAGTTCGAGCTTTCTGGGCTGTTCGGTTACCTATCCGCATAAGCAGGCCGCCTTCGGGCAGGTCGATGCGTTGACGCCGCGCGCATCGCGCCTTGGGGCGATCAACACGATCAACCGCGGCCCCGACGGGCGCCTGACGGGCGATGCAACCGACGGGGTCGCGATGCGCGCGGCTCTCCGGGCGGCAGGGGGCAGCGTGCGGGGCAAGACGGCGGTCATCCTCGGTGCCGGAGGCGGGGCAGGGCAGGCGATTGCGGATGCCTTTTGCGAAGCCGGGATCCGTCAACTCTGCCTGATCGAGCCGGACGACGGGCGCCGGGCGGCGGTTGTGGACATGATCGCCATCCATTGGCCGGACGTGTCCTGCACAGAGCAGCGCGCCGGGGCCGAAATCCTCGTCAATGCAACCACACTGGGAAAATCAGCCGATGATGCGGTGCCCTTCGGAGAAGACGACCTGGAGCAGGCGGAAATCGTGTGCGACGTCGTGACCGGCCCGTCTGTCCCGCCTCTCCTGCTGGGGGCGGAGCAACGCGGCGCGCTTACGGTTTCGGGCGCGCAGATGGGCGCGCAGCAAATCCCGGCCCAGCTGTCTTTCATCGGCCAGGTCTGAGGTCGCGCGCTTCGTCATCAACACTGTGCGGGGTTCTCGGCTGTCATCGTTCCGGTCGAGACCGGAAGCGCTACGGTCGCCTCGAAGCCCGAAGCCCGACCCGGTCGGGGCGATTTCAGGTCAAGTTCGCTGCCGATGCGTTCCGCGATCGCCGCGACGATGGCAAGCCCGAGCCCGCTGCCATCGATGCCGGTTCCGGCGCGTTCGAACCGGGCCGTCAGCTGCGTCAGCGTTTCGGGCGGCACGGTGGCCCCGTCATTGGCCACGCTCAGCGTCCCGTCTGCCATCAGTTCCACTTCGACCGGGGCGGTATCCGAACCGTGTCGCAAGGCGTTCTCGACAAGGTTACGGCACAGGATGCCGAATATGTCCGGGTCGAGGTCGGAAATCACCGGCTGATCCGGCAGCGTGAGCGCAATGCGCCCGGACGGAGCCGCCTGCCCGATATCCTCGATCACGATACGCGCCACCGTTCGCAGGTCCGAGCTTCGGTCCAGCCGCAGCCGGCCGCCTTCGGCGCGGGCGAGCTGCATCAGCCGCTCGGACAGTCGCGTGAGCCGTTTCAGGGTCGCCTCGATGTCGCCGGCCCGCGCCTTGGCGGCGGGATCGGTGGTTTCGGCTTGAAGGCGTTGCGCCTGTGCGATCGCCCCGGCCAGCGGGGTCCGCAATTCATGCGCGGCGTTGGCGGCAAAGCTGCGCTCGGCGTCGAACGCCGCGCGCAAGCGTTCCAGAAGGGCGTTGAGCGTCGCCGCCATCGGGGCGATATCGGAGGGCAAGCCGTCTGCGGGCACCGGCGAAAGGTCGCGGGCATTGCGCGCATGGAGCGTTTCGCGGAACCGGCGCAGCGATCCCAGGCTGGCCCGCACCGCGAAAGCGATGACCAGCAGCGCGACGGGAATGACGATCAATAGGGGCAATCCGAGACCGATCTGGATTTCGCGCGCCACGGCCGCCCGGTGGTCGAGCGGTTCGGCGACGGTGATCCGGATGCTGCCCTGAAGCGCGTCGTCGTTGTAGAGCCTGTGGGTCGCCGTCTGGCGCAGCCCCGGTCCGTCATAGGCCGGGAACACCGCGGGATCGGCGGCGTGCGATTGCAGCAGGATACGCCCCTCTGCGTTCCGCACGATATAGGTGAAAAACTCGTCATGTTCGCGGACGGCCCCAAGCCGTTGCGTAATGCCGGCATCTTCGCGTCCGATGATATCCACGACCGCCAGCGGCAGCAGGCGTTGCGCGGTTTCCTTCAGCGCGGAATCGAACACTTCGTCCATTTCGTGACGCAAGAGCGTGGCCGTCACCGAAGCGGCCGCGATCCAGAGGATCGTCAGCAATATGCCCAAAGACAGCGCCAGCCGGGCCATGAGGCTGCGCGGCGGTTTCATGGCGTGCCCAGCCGGTAGCCCATGCCGCGTTCGGTCTCGATCACTTTCGGTCCCAGCTTCTTGCGCAGGCGGCTGACATGGACCTCGATCGTGTTGCTTTCCACCTCGGCATCGAAGGCATAGAGCTTTTCCTCGAGCTGCGCCTTGGACAGAAGCTGACCGGGGCGAGACAGGAAGGCCTCGAACAGTGCCCATTCGCGGGCGGTCAGCTGAACCGGCTTTCCGTCGCGGAAAACGCTGCGCGCGGCAAGGTCTATTTCCAGCGCGCCGTGGTTGATGATCGGGTTCGGGTTGCCGCTGTAGCGCCGCGCGACCGATCCGATCCGGGCCGACAGTTCGGCTAGGTCGAACGGTTTGACCAGATAGTCGTCGGCGCCCGCGTTCAGCCCCTCGATCCGGTCGGACACCTGGTCGAGCGCGGTGAGAATGATCACCGGCGTCACGTCGCCGCGCGACCGCAGCCCCTTCAGGAAGGGGATCCCGCGGCCGTCGGGCAGCATCAGGTCCAGCAGGATCAGGTCATAGGCCGTGCCCGCCAACGCATCGCCGGCCGCATCGAGGCGCGTGACCCAATCCGCCGACTGGCCATCGCTCGTGATCTGGTCGCGCACTGCGGCGCCCAGAACCGTGTCGTCCTCGATCAGCAGAATGCGCATGTCCGTTCCCGTTCCTGTTCCGTTGCGCCCTTCATGACCGCCTTGGCTGACGCAAAGCTGACGCCGCCCGGGCACCGGGCTTCAGGCTGCTGTCAGCTTTGCCGCTCATAACCGATCCCGAAATGGCCGCAACACGGAGTTTGGCCCATGAAGAAGACACTGACAATTCTTTGCTTTCTCGCCGTTGTTCCGGCCGGCGCCGCGTTCGCCGACGACGATTGCTTCGTGCCGATGGCGGATTGGCAGCCGCGCGCCTCGGTCGCGCAGCTGGCCGAAGAAAACGGATGGACCGTGCGGCGCATCAAGATCGATGACGGCTGCTACGAAATCGACGGCACCGATGCGCAAGGCCGCCGGATCGAGGTGACGGTTCACCCCTCGACGCTGCAGGTGATCGAGTTCGAATACGAGGATGACGACGAACGGCCTCGGACTGACAAGGAGAAATCGGAAAATGACTGACACAGGCGCCCAGGGAACTGTCCGGATGAATGGCGGTGCGGAGGAAACGGTGCGGGTCTGGGACCCGCTGGTCCGCATCTTTCACTGGGGGCTCGTTGCCGCCTTCGCAATAGCGTGGATCACGGCGGACGAATTGCAGCCGGTGCATGAAATCGCCGGCTACGCGGTTGCAGGCCTGGTCGCGTTCCGGCTGGTCTGGGGCCTGATCGGCAGCCGCTATGCGCGTTTCACGCAGTTCCTGAAAGGGCCGGGCGCAACGATCGCCTATGTCGGTGACATGGTGAACGGCAGGGAACGCCGCTATCTCGGCCACAACCCGGCGGGAGCCGCGATGATCGTTGCGCTGCTCGCCACCCTGTCCGGCACCGCCTTCACCGGCTGGCTGATGGAAGAACCGGCCCGCATGGCGATGCTGCCCGATCTGCCGCAGGTCGTGGCACCGGCCTTCGCCGACGGCGACGAGGACGAGGAACACGAAGGCCGTGGCGAAGGCTATGGCGAAGGCGGTGAAGAGATGCTCGAGGAAGTGCACGAAGCCTTCGCCAACCTGATGCTTCTGCTCGTCGCGCTGCACGTGGGGGGCGTGGTTCTTGCGTCCTTCCGGCATCGCGAAAACCTTGCCCGTGCCATGGTCACCGGCGACAAGCGGGCGCCCGGACCCGGCGATATCGCCTGATCCCGCCCCCGGCCGACCGTCCCCCTCGGCCGCTCTGGCCCCGCCCATCCCGGCGGGGCCTTTTTCGTTCCTGACGGCTGGCTGAAGCGGGAATCGCGGCCGCGTCAGGAAACCCTCAGGTCGGGTTCCCAGATTGGGTGCAGCAGATGAAAGGAAACCCTGTGATGGAAAAGACTCTCACCCTTCTTGCCGCCTCGACCGCTCTGACGGCGGCCATTGGCGTGCCCGCTTGGAGCGCCATGCACGCACCTGCCGGGGACGGTGCATCCCGGCCCTTCGCGGTGCTTTTCGACGACGCGCAGGACGACCTGCCGCTGATCTTCGCCAGCAACCATGACGACGACGACGAACATGGCTATCGCCGTTGGTCCCGGCACGATGATGAAGATGATGACGACGATGATGATGACGACGACGATGACTATGGCCGCAAGGGGGGCGCCTGCAATCCGGCCCCTGCCGGTACAGTCGCCCCGCCGCAGAACGGCCTGTTCGGCAACGGCGCGCTGCCGAAGGTTCAGGTGAACTGAGCCCGGCCACCCTATCCATATCGTCGAAGAAGGAATTGACCCGATGAAATCCCCCCTCGCAATGCTTGCGCTGACCACGGCGCTGACGCTGCCCGGTCTGGCCATGGCGCGTCCGGTCACGCTGACCACCAACCTCAACAACTACGGCGGCGACGGCGCCTATCTCGCGCTTTATGTCACCGATGCTTCGGGCGCCTATGTCGGCAGCCTCTGGATGGCGGGCGGCAAGTCGAAATACTACGAACACCTGACCGACTGGTATCGCGCCACCGGCGGCGATCCGGCGCAGATCAACGGCATCACCGGGGCCAGCGTGGGCGCCGGCCGGTCGCTGGAGATCACGCTCGATCTGGCCGATGCGCTGTTCGACGCGGGCTACACGCTGCATATCGACGCGGCGGTCGAGGACATGCGCGACAGCCCGAACGAGGTCGCGGTGCCGCTGACCACCGAAGGCGCGGGCCAGCCCACGCGCGGCCGCCGCTATGTCGCCGATTTCAGCTACGACATGTAAGGAGGCGAAGCGATGATCCGCGCCCTTCACCGCTGGCCGGGGCTGGTGGCCCTGGCCCTTGTCACCGTGCTGGCGCTGAGCGGCGCGGCCCTGTCGATCTTCCCGGCGGCCGATCGGATCGCCGCGCCGCAGGCAGAAACCGGTTCGAGCGTTGCGGAACTCGGCGCACGCATCCGCGCGGCCTATCCCGGCGTTGAACAGATCCGCCGCGCGCCGTCGGGGCGGATCACGGCCTATTGGTTCGAGCAGGGGGCGCCCGGCGCCGCGGTGATCGATCCCGCGACCGGGCAGGGAGTTGGTTCGGCCGATCCCAACCAGGCTGAACGCTGGCTCACCAATCTGCACCGGTCGCTGTTTCTTGGCGATGGCGGGCGGGTCGCCATGGCGGCGGGGGCGGCGGCGATGCTGGTGCTGGCGCTGTCCGGCGCGGCGCTGGTGGCGCGGCGCGCGGGCGGTTGGCGGCGTTGGTTTGCGCCGCTGCAGGGACCGCTTGCCGGGCGGCTGCATGCGGAAATCGCCCGCTTCGCCGTTTTCGGCCTCGTCCTGTCCTCGGCCACGGCGCTGTGGATGAGTGCGGCCACGTTCGAACTGCTGCCCGATGGCGCCGCCGGCCCGGTCTTCCCAGCCGAAGTCAGCGGCGAAACCGGGGTGTCGCTTGCCGCCATCGAACAGTTGCGGGTGACCCCGGTCGCCGAGCTGCGTGAGCTGAGCTTTCCCTACCCGGACGATGCGACGGACGTTTTCACGCTGAAGACGGATCGGGGCACCGGATATATCGACCAAGGAACCGGCGCGCTTCTGTCCTGGGCCGACCTTGCCGTGTGGGAACGGGTGAACGAAACCATCTACATGCTGCATACCGGGCAGGGGGCTGCCGCTCTCGGCCTGCTGCTTGGGGTGATGGCGCTTGGGGTGCCCCTGCTGGGCGGCACCGGCGTTCTGGTCTGGCTTGCCGGGCGGCGCGGACGGCCGTGGATTCGCGGCAACCAGCCCGCCAGCCGTGCCGAAACCATCCTTTTGGTCAGCAGCGAGGGCGGCAGTACCTGGGGTTTCGCGGCGACGCTGCACCGGGTGCTGAGCGAGGCCGGGCAAAGCGTCTATGCCGCCCCGATGTCGGGGTTCGATCCGAACCGCTATGCCCGCGCCGAACGCTTCATCGTGCTCGCCGCGACCTATGGCGACGGTGATGCACCTGCCTCGGCGAAGGGGGTCCTCGACCGGCTCGAACGGCTTGAAACCGTGCCTGCAGCGCCGTTGGCCGTCCTTGGCTTCGGCGATCGCAGCTTCCCGGATTATTGCGCCTTCGCCGCCGCCGTGGACCGGGGCGCGCGGGCCAAGGGCTGGGCGCAACTTGTCCCATTCGACAGCGTCGACCGCCAGTCGCCGCAGGATTTCGCCCGCTGGGGCCGTGCATTGGGGCAGTCGCTTGGAATCGATATCGAACTGGCGCATCAGCCGGTGCAGCCGGTGACGCAGCAACTGACGCTGCTGTCGCGCCGCGATTACGGCGCCGAGGTGCAGGCCCCGATGGCGATCCTGCGCTTTGCGCTGCCGAAAGTGACGCTGTGGCAGCGGCTGACCGGGCAGGGCTTCGCGCGGTTCCGGGCGGGCGACCTGCTGGGCATCCTGCCGGAAGGGGCCGCCCTGCCGCGGCTTTATTCGCTCGCCTCCGCCCGCCGCGACGGGTTCGTGGAAATCGTGGTGCGCAAGCATCCCGGCGGGCTGTGCTCCGGCCAGCTGACGGCGCTGCGGCCGGGCGATACGGTGTCGGCCTTCCTGCGCCGCAATCCCGGGTTCCAGCCGGATCGTGGCAAAACCCCGTTGATCCTGATCGGCGCGGGCACCGGGATCGGCCCGCTGGCCGGTTTCGTGCGCGGCAACGCGCGGCAGCGACCGGTCCACCTGTTCTTCGGCATGCGGCATCCCGACAGCGATTTCCTGTATGGCGAGGACATGCCGGTCTGGCAGGCCGAGGGCTGCCTGTCCCGGATCGTCACCGCCGTGTCACGCGGGGTGCGGCCGCATTACGTGCAGGACGTGCTGCGCGCCGAAGCGCCCGAGGTCGTCCGGCTGATCCGGGGCGGCGCGCGGGTCATGGTTTGCGGCGGCCGCGACATGGCCGCGGGCGTTGCCGAGGCGTTGACCGAAATCCTTGCGCCCAGCGGGATGACCCCGGCGGTGCTAAAAGCGGAGGGGCGCTATGCAGAAGACGTCTACTGATCCCGAACGCCACGCCCTGAACGGGCCGACCATGGGCACGCGCTGGTCTGCTCTGTTCTTTGCGCCGAAGGGTTTTGATCCCGCGCCGTTGCAGGCCGCGCTTCAGGCGGCGGTGGACGAGGTCGACGGCCAGATGTCCACCTGGAAGCCGGACAGCGACCTGATAAGGCTGAACGCGGCGCCGGTCGGCGAATGGCTGGAGGTCCCGGCGCGGCTGGTCGAGGTGCTGCGCCTCGGCCTGGATATCGGGGAGGCTTCAAGCGGGGCCTTCGATATTGGCATGGGTGATGCCGTCAGCGCCTGGGGCTTCGGCTCGGAGGCGGCACGGCCCGAGCGCATCCGCGCCGCCTTGGCCGTGCCGCGCAGCCCGGCCTCCGATGCGCTTGAACTCGACATCGCGGCGGGGCGTTTGCGCAAGCTTGCGCCGGTAACGCTGGACCTGAACGGGATCGCCAAGGGCTATGGCGTCGACCGGCTGGTCGAGACACTAGCCGGTTTCGGGATCGGGTCCGCGCTTGTCGGCATCGACGGCGAAATGCGCGCGACCGCGCTGCGGCCCGATGACGAGGCATGGACCATCGCGGTCGAAGCCCCGGACCGGACCCGCCGGGCGCCGCATTCGATCCTCGCGCTGCAGGATGCCGCTGTCGCCACTTCGGGCGATTATCGCCATTGGGTCACGGTCAACGGCCGCGACCTGTCGCACACGATGGACCCGAGCAAGGGCGGTCCGGCGCTGAAAACGCCCGCTTCCGTGACCGTGGTGGCGCCGAGCACGGCGGAGGCGGACGCATGGGCGACCGCCCTGATGGTTCTGAGTGTTGAGGAAGGAAGCGCGCTGGCGCGGCAGCATGGTTTCAGCGCTCTGTTTCTTCTGCGCGATGCCGATGGTGGCATCCGCGCCACGGGTGTCGGTGCGTTGTTTTCGAAACAGGCTGCCTGACCACTTCGGGGCAGGCCTCCGGCTCAACGCAGTCCGCGCAGGAACGAATAGAACCGGCTGTCGTTCACACGGCTCCAGTTCAGCCGCAGGGCTGGGCCGTGATGCGTTTCGCCTGGCCGGAACAATGTTCCCGGAGCCAGGAAAATCCCCTGTGCCGCGGCCTGTTGCGCGACATCGAGATCGTCGAGATCGCCGGGCAGCGGAAGCCAGCCATAAAGCCCGCTCGCAGGCGGTGCAAAGAGCGGCATTCCCAGACCAGACAGCCTTTCGATCGCCTCTTCTCGCTCTCGCTCGAGCCTCTTGGCGAGCTGACCGCGCAGTTTCTCATACCGCCGCGAGCGGATGATTTCCGCGATCATCCGTTCGGTGAAAACCGAACTGCTGACCGTCAGCACCATCTTCAGTTCGGCCAGAGATGTCGCGATTTCCGTGTCCGCGATCAGGTAGCCCGAACGCAGCGATGGCGACAGGATCTTGGAATACGTCCCGATCTGGATCACCCGGCGGAACTGGTCCAGACAGGCCAGCCGGGTGCCGCTGACACCGGGCAGGTCGATGAACGGATCGTCGTCGATCACCAGCATGTCGCGTCGCTCGGCGATCTGGAGGATGGCATGCGCCGTGGGTAGGTCGATCGAGCAGCCGGTGGGATTTTGCGCCAGCGACTGGGTGAAAAAAAGACGGGCGCGATGGTGTTCGGCCGCCCGTTGCAGCGCGTCCGGATCGGGACCGCGTGGACCGCGTGGAATACCGATAACAGACAGCCCCGCGAGCTTGAGCTTGGCAAACAGCGGGTAATATCCCGGATCGTCGACCAGAACGGTTTCGCCGGGACGGGTGAAGCGCCTTATCACCAGATCAAGCGCATGATTGGCGCCGAAGGTCGTCACGATCTGCGCCGGGGAAACATCGATCCCCGCCGTGATCTGGGCGCCGGCGATATATTCCCGAAGGGCGAGCAAGCCATGCGGCGTGCCGTAACCACGTTCGCCCGAGCCGAGCGTGATTGCGGGGGCGGCATTGAGCAGCCAGCTTTCGGGCGGGCGCCCGTCGCCCACTAGGACCTTGTAGGGCCGGTCGAGCTGGGCATGGAGAAGCGAGACGCTGTCGCGGGCTTCGCGCAGGTTGACCGGTTCCGCCGTCGCTGCCGCCGGGTGGGAAACAAAGAACCCCGCCCCCTGCCGCGCGCTGGCGAGGCCTTGCGCGACCAGCCTGTCATAGACCGTGACCATGATGTTCTTGGACACGCCGAAACTTTCGGCCGCATGCCGCAGCGACATCAGCTGCGCGCCCTCGGCAAGTTCGCCGGATTCGATCCGATGCCGCAGGGTGTGAAATATCCGGTCTGTTTTCGTCTGAGCCATACGGCAAGTGTACCTGAAGTGGTGCGGGTACAGTACAGGTAAAATTTCGGTAACTGTACCAATACAAAGTGAACCGGATTCGCCAAACCTCCTGCGACGATCAGGAGGAAACGGTCATGAATACTTCCGCAACCAAACCCACATCCGGCGTCAATTCGCGGATTGAAGGGATGCGCGACATGGAACCCGCCGACCGGCGCGCGGCAGTCGCCGCCGCCGCAGGCATTGATGCAACGGTGCAAGCGGCTCTCTCGGACGAAGCGGCACTGCCGCTGGCCGTCGCGAACGGTATGATCGAGAACGTGATCGGCACGTTCGAACTGCCGCTCGGGGTGGCGACGAACTTCGTCGTGAACGGGCGCGAATACCTTGTTCCGATGGCGGTGGAAGAACCTTCAGTGGTTGCCGCGGCCTCTTACATGGCCAAGATCGTGCGCGCCGGTGGCGGTTTCAAGGCCAGCAGCACCACGCCGATCATGCGCGCGCAGATCCAGATCGTCGGTCTTGCCGATCCTTTCGGCGCGCGCGCGACGTTGCTGTCGCACCGCGACGAGTTGATCGAAAAAGCCAATTCCAAGGACACCGTTCTGGTCGGTCTCGGCGGCGGCTGCAAGGATATCGAAATCGACGTGTTCGCCGATACGCCGATCGGGCCGATGGTGGTGATGCACCTGCTGGTCGATGTGCGCGACGCGATGGGGGCGAACACGGTCAATTCGATGGCCGAAATGCTGGCCCCGCGGGTCGAGGAGATCACGGGCGGCAAGGTGCGTCTGCGCATCCTGTCGAATCTTGCCGACAAGCGCGTGGTCACCGCGAGCGCGCGCATTCCGGCAGAAGCTCTCACCACGAAGGCGCTTGAGGGCGCCGAGGTCGCGAAAGGCATCGTTGAGGCCTGTGCGCTGGCCCTGATCGACCCTTACCGCGCCGCGACCCACAACAAGGGGATCATGAACGGCATCGACCCGGTGGTCGTCGCAACCGGCAACGACTGGCGCGCGATCGAGGCGGGGGCGCATGCCTATGCCGCACGTAATGGCCGCTACACCTCGCTCACCACCTGGGAAATCGCGGCGGACGGCGCGCTCGTGGGAACGATCGAACTGCCGATGGCGCTTGGCATCGTGGGCGGCGCGACGCGGACCCATCCGGCCGCGCAGGCGGGGCTGAAACTGTTGAATATCACCTCCGCGCAAGAACTGGCCGAAGTGACGGCTGCCGTCGGGCTTGCGCAGAACATGGCCGCGCTTCGCGCCCTTGCGACCGAAGGGATTCAACGCGGTCATATGACATTGCATGCGCGCAATATCGCGATTACCGCGGGCGCGGCAGGCGGTGACATCGATCGAGTGGCGAAAGCCATCGTCGCAGCGGGAGACGTGAGTGTCGCCCGCGCAAAACAGGTGCTAGGACGCGCCTGAAGTTTCTGAAATCTGGGAGGAAACCTATGATCAATACGACCCGACGCAAGATGCTGGCCCTCGGTGCAGGGGGCCTCGCCGCCCCCGCGCTTGTCACCGCCGGCGCCGCCCGCGCACAAGGTGTGACCAAGTGGCGGATGCAGGCGCTTTGGGGCGGCGGCACGACGCCGATGCTCTACGAGGAAAAGTTCTGCGCTCGCGTCGCCGAACTGACCGGTGGTTCGCTCGAAATCACGCCGTTCTCTGGTGGACAGATCGTGCCCTCGGCACAGTCCTTCGATGCGGTGCGCGGCGGCGCGTTCGAACTGATGAAGACGTTTGACGGCTATACGGCGGGCAAGATCCCGGCACACGGGTTTTCCTCGACCGTGCCTTTCGGCTTCCCGGAACCGGACCAGTTCGAAGCCTGGTTCTATGAACGGGGCGGTCTCGAACTCGCGCGTGCAAGCTACGCGCCGGCTGGGCTGACCTATGTTGCGCCGACCGTATACGGTCAGGAACCGATCCACTCCAAGGTCGAGATCCGCAAGATCGCCGACATGAACGGGCTCAAGGGCCGTTTCGTCGGGCTGGCCAGCGCCGTAATGGCCGATTTCGGTGTCTCCGTTTCGCCGCTGCCCACTTCCGAGGTCTATTCGGCGCTCGACAAGGGGCTGATCGACTTTGCGGATCGCGGCGACATCAAGGCGAACTACGAAGAGGGCCTGTACGAGGTCGCCAAATACCTGATCATGCCGGGCGTGCATCAGCCGACCACCGCGACGTCCTACGTCGCCAATACCCGCGCCTTCGAGGCGCTGGACGAACAGCAGAAGGCCGCTCTCGCCGTGGCGGCGCGGGAAATCTCGGGCACGTTGCGTCAGAACATCCTGGTTTCGAACGGTGAATACCTGAAGAAATTCCAAGACGCCGGCGTCGAGATCATCGACTTCGATCCCGCCGACGTGGCCCAAGCCCGCGCGAAAGCGGTCGAGGTCTGGCAAAAGGCCGCGAAGGACGAGTTGTCCACGCGCATGATGGAGATGCAGATCTCGCTCATGCAGGAACTGCGTCTTCTCTGACCCCAACACCGCGTCAGCCGTGCCCCCGCATGGCTGACGCCGCTTTTGCGGAGCATCCAATGACATCACTGGCCCAGCTCGTCACCGCGCTTAACCGCGGTCTTTTTGCCATGGCGAAATGGCTCGTCTACGCGATCGTGTTCCTGATGCTTTGGGAAGTCGTGTCGCGCTACTTTTTCGCCCATCCCACATCCTGGGCGCCGGAACTCGCGACGCTGCTCTTCGGCCCCTTCTTCCTGCTGGGCGGGCCGTATCTGCTGTATCTGGGCGGTCATGTCGCCGTCGATGTGTTGTCTGAAAAGGCCTCGGGCCGCTTTGCAAAGCTGCTGCATCTGGTTGGCCTCGCCCTGGCCGTCGCCTTCGGTGCGATCCTTTTGTGGTTCAGTCTGCCGCTGGTGCTGCAATCCTTCAGCTATGGCGAAACCAGCTATTCGGCGTGGAACCCGGTGCTCTGGCCCGCCAAGTGTTTCCTTCCGCTCGCGTCTCTCTTGCTGGTGCTTCAGGCGCTGGCCAACGCGATCCTGACCTTTGCCGATACGGAGGCCGCGTGATGGAAAGCTCGCTCATCCTCGCATTCATGTTCGTTTCCCTCATCGTGTTCATGCTGAGTGGTGCCGGGCTTGCCTTCGTACTGGGCGCGATCGCTTTTATCTCGACGATCCTTCTGTGGGGGCCGTCCGCCCTCATCGTCGCGGTGCTCAACACCTTCGAAACGATGACCTCGGAAGCGCTGATGGCGATCCCGCTTTACGTGCTGATGGCTTCGATCCTGCAAAAATCCGCGATCATCGATGCGCTTTATGACGCGATGGAAACGTGGTTTTCGCGCCTGAACGGCGGGTTGGCGGTGGGCACCATCGTGATCTGCACCATCCTCGCGGCGATGACCGGCGTGGTCGGCGCGGCGGTCGCGGCGATGGGCATCCTCGCGCTGCCTTCGATGCTGTCGCGCGGTTACCATCCGCAGCTCGCGCTGGGCGCGATCTGCGCCGGCGGGACGCTTGGCATCCTGATCCCGCCCTCGGTCGTCACCATCGTTTACGCGATCACCGCGCAGATCTCGATCGGCAAGATGTTTTCCGCGGGCATCGTCCCCGGCCTGATCCTCGCCGGCGGCTATATCGGTTACATCCTGGTTCGCACCTGGATCAATCCCGAACTGGCCCCGAAGCCCAGCCAGTTCGAACCGCTGCCGCTGCGCGAAAAGCTCGCCAAGCTCAAGAGCCTGATCCTGCCCGCATTCGTCGTTTTCGGGGTTTTGGGGTCGATCTATGCCGGTATCGCGACGCCGACCGAAGCGGCCGCTGTCGGCGTGCTTGGGGCGGCGCTGTCGGCGCTGATCACGCGCCGGTTGTCTATGCCGATGCTGTCGGAGGCCGCCACCGATACGCTGCGCGTCACCGCGATGATCCTGTGGATCACCATCGGTGCGCGGGCTTTCATTTCGGTGTTCGTGGCGACCGGCGGCGCGGATTCTCTGCTCGACTTCGTCGAAACCCTCGAAGCGTCACGCTGGATCATTCTGGGCGCGATGGTGATGGTGCTGATCTTCCTCGGGCTGTTTCTCGATGAAATCGGCATCATTCTTCTGTGCGTGCCGGTGTTCCTGCCGATCATCGGCGCGCTTGGCTTCGATCCGCTCTGGTTCGGTGTGCTGTTCATGATCACGGCGCAGATGGCCTATATCACCCCGCCCTTCGGCTACACGCTGTTCTATCTTAAGGGGGTGCTGCCCGAAGGGATCGGCATCGGTCAGGTCTATCGCGGGGTCATGCCGTTCTTCTTCATTCAGGCTGCGGTTCTGGTGCTTTTCGCACTGTTCCCGTCGCTCGTTACCTGGCTGCCCGAAGCCCTGACCCAGAACGCGAGGTGAAGCGATGGCCGATCATGTCACCGTTTTCGAGGTCGGTCCCAGGGACGGGCTGCAAAGCCTTGGCGCGCAGGTGCCGACGGATACCAAGATCGATCTCATTGACGCGCTGAGCAGGGCCGGTTTGAAAAAGATCGAAGCGACGAGCTTCGTCAGCCCGCGTTGGGTGCCGCAGATGGCCGATGCGGCCGAGGTGATGGCGGGAATCACGCGCGCCGAAGGCGTTTCCTATGCCGCGCTGACGCCGAACCTGCGCGGGCTCGAGGCGGCGGTCGCGGCGGGATGCGACGAGGTGGCGGTTTTCGCCGCGGCCTCGGAAGGTTTCAGTCGCGCCAATCTCAACTGCAGCATCGAGGAAAGTTTCGGGCGCTTCGCCCCGATCATGCGGCAGGCACAGGAAAACGGTCTGCGCGTTCGCGGTTATCTCTCGACCGTGATCGCCTGTCCGTTTGACGGCCCGACCCCGGCCGAAACGGTCACGCGTTGGACGGAACGGCTCCTCGAACTCGGCTGCTACGAAGTTTCCCTCGGCGACACGATCGGCGCGGGGCAGCCGGAAACGGTCGGGCGGCTTTTCGATGCGCTGCTTGAACGGGTGCCCGCCGAAAAGCTTGCCGGGCACTTCCATGACACCCATGGGCAGGCCGGCGCGCTGGTTGAGGTGGCGCTTGATCACGGGCTGCGAAGCTTCGATGCCTCGGTCGGTGGCCTGGGTGGGTGCCCTTACGCACCGGGAGCTCCGGGGAATATCGACACGCGGGCGGTTCTCTCCGTGATCGAAGCCCGCGGTTTCGAACATGGCATAGATATCAATGCCTTGCAGAAGGCGGAACGGATCGCCGCAGGAATTTCTGCCTGACACGGGGTCCTGATGGTTCTGGGATTGCCCTGTCGTGGCGCGATTGATGGCCGGGGCGATTTCAGCGGTTGACACCGCCGCCGCGCATTTCCATAGTCCCGCCATGTCAGGGGAGTCCCGCCTAGGGGACTGAGAGGCTGACGGGATGTGTTCGAAACACTTCCGGTGAAGCGACCCTTAGAACCTGACCCAGTTGATGCTGGCGTAGGAAGACCGAAGGGCATTTCCGCAATCCTGTGAAGAGGGGCGGTCCTTTCGGGCCGCTAAGGCCCATTGCGCGATCATGGCGCATGCGGGGCCGGTGGTCCCCTTTCTGCTCCCTGTTTCTCTTGGGTCTCATCGTAAGAGGAGACCGATATGAAAGACACCATTCCCACCATTTCCACGGGCGCTTTGCCCGCGTCGCGCAAGGTGTATGCGACCGGTGCGGTCCATGAAATCCGCGTGCCGATGCGCGAAATCGCCGTTTCCGGTGAAGACCCGCTTATTGTCTATGACAGTTCCGGCCCCTATACCGATCCGGCCACGGCGATCGACATCGCCAAGGGGCTGCCGGAAGTGCGCGGCGGCTGGCTCCAGTCCCGTGGCGAGGTCGAGGAATACGAGGGCCGCGAAGTGACCGGGGCGGACAATGGCTTCGCCACCGGCGACCGCCTGACGCCCGCTTTCCCGGAAAAACGTCTGCCGCTGCGCGCCACTGGCGACCGCGCGGTGACGCAGCTTGCCTATGCCAAGGCGGGCATCGTCACGCCGGAAATGGAATTCGTCGCGATCCGCGAAAACGAGGGCCGGAAAGAGGCGTACAGCCGCGACGGCGAAGGCTTTGGCGCCGAACTGCCCGATCTGGTGACGCCCGAATTCGTGCGCGACGAAATCGCGGCGGGCCGCGCCATCATCCCGGCCAACATCAACCACCGCGAACTGGAACCGATGATCATCGGCCGCAATTTCAAGGTGAAGATCAACGCCAATATCGGCAATTCGGCGGTCACTTCCTCGATGGAGGAAGAGGTCGAGAAAATGGTCTGGGCGATCCGCTGGGGCGCCGACACCGTGATGGACCTGTCCACCGGCCGCAACATTCACAACATCCGGGACTGGATCATCCGCAACGCGCCGGTGCCGATCGGCACCGTGCCGCTGTACCAGGCGCTGGAAAAGGTTGGCGGCATTGCCGAGGACCTGACCTGGGACATCTTCCGCGACACGCTGATCGAACAGGCCGAACAGGGGGTGGATTATTTCACCATCCATGCCGGTGTGCGGCTGCACATGATCCCGATGACCGCCAAGCGCGTCACCGGCATCGTGTCGCGCGGCGGGTCGATCATGGCCAAGTGGTGCCTGCATCACCATCGCGAAAGCTTCCTCTACGAACATTTCGAGGAAATCTGCGATATCTGCCGCCGCTACGACGTGTCCTTCTCGCTGGGCGACGGGCTGCGCCCCGGGTCGATCGCCGACGCCAACGACGAAGCGCAATTCGCCGAACTGGAAACGCTGGGCGAGCTGACCAAGATCGCGTGGGCCAAGGATTGCCAGGTGATGATCGAAGGCCCCGGCCACGTGCCGATGCACAAGATCAAGGCCAACATGGAAAAGCAGCTGGAACATTGCCACGAGGCGCCGTTCTACACTTTGGGGCCGCTGACCACCGATATCGCGCCAGGCTACGACCACATCACATCAGCCATCGGCGCGGCGATGATCGGTTGGTTCGGCACCGCGATGCTGTGCTACGTGACGCCCAAGGAACACCTGGGCCTGCCCGACCGCGATGACGTGAAAACCGGCGTCATCACCTACAAGCTCGCCGCCCATGCGGCCGATCTGGCCAAGGGGCATCCGGGGGCGCAGGCGCGCGACGACGCGCTCAGCCGCGCCCGGTTCGAATTTCGTTGGGAGGACCAGTTCAACCTCGGACTCGACCCCGACACGGCGCGCGAGATGCATGACGAAACGATGCCGAAAGAGGCCCACAAGGTGGCGCATTTCTGTTCCATGTGCGGGCCGAAATTCTGTTCCATGCGAATTTCCCACGACATCCGTGCCGAGGCGGAAAAGCAGAAGGGCATGAAGGAAATGGCCGAGAAATTCCGCGAAGGCGGGGAACTTTACCTGCCTGCCGAGGAAAGCGCGGAATGATATCCGTTCTGGGTGCGGGCGTGGCGGGGCTTTGCGCCGCCACCGCCCTGTCGGAGGCGGGGTTCGATGTCGAGGTGGTCGCCCCGGACGGCGCCCCGCCGCCAGCCTCGTTGCTGGCGGGCGGGATGCTGGCGCCGTTTTGCGAGGGCGAAAGCGCGCCCGATGTGATCGTGGAACGGGGGCAGGCGGCGATCACGTGGTGGCGCGCACGCGTCAGTGGCCTGGAGGCGCGCGGCACGCTGGTCCTCGCGCCGCCGCGCGACGGGGGGGACCTGGACCGGTTCGCCCGCGCGACCCGGTCGCATGACTGGGTGCGGCCAGACGATTTTGAACCCGGTCTGTCGGGCCGGTTCGCGCGCGGTCTTTTTTTTGCCGCCGAGGCGCACATGGACCCGGTCATCGCCATGGCTGAGTTGCGCGACCAGCTCACGGCGCGGGGCGTACGGTTTCACGGTGGCACGCCCGGCGGTCGGATCGTCGATTGCCGGGGGCTTGCCGCGCGGGACCGTCTGAAGGATTTGCGCGCCGTGCGGGGCGAGATGCTGGAGCTTTACGCCCCCGATGTCACGCTCACCCGCACCGTTCGGCTGCTGCATCCGCGTTTTCCCTGTTACATAGTGCCGCGCGGGCAGGGGCGTTATATGGTCGGCGCGACGATGGTGGAAACCGCGCGGTCCGGCCCGATCACCGCCCGTGCGGTGATGGAGTTGCTGTCGGCGGCCTATACCGTGCATCCCGGTTTTGCCGAGGCCGAACTGATCGCCACGGGTGCGGGATTGCGCCCGTCCTTCCCCGATAACCTGCCTGCCTTGCGCCGCGACGGCGACCGGATTCATGTGAACGGCATGTACCGTCACGGCTTCCTGATGGCGCCGGTGGTCGCCGGGGACCTGGTGCGGATGATGACTGAGGAGAAAATCAATGCGCATTGAACTCAACGGGACCGCAGTGGAGACCGCCGCCGCCACGCTTGCGGCCCTGATCGAAGAACAGGGCTATGAGGCCGCTTCGGTGGCGACCGCGCTCAACGGGCAGTTCGTGCCGCTTGCGGCGCGTGACACGGCCACGCTTCACGATGGCGCAAAGGTCGAAGCGCTGTCGCCGATGCAGGGGGGATGAAAGATGTTTTATGGCAGTGACCTGCAAAACCGGCTGATGCTGGGCACCGCGCAATACCCCTCACCGCAGGTGCTGCGCGAGGCGATCGCGGCGTCCGGCGCCGAAGTCATCACGGTCAGCCTGCGCCGCGAAGGGACGGGCGGCGACGCCTTCCGCGACATCCTCAAGGAAAGCGGTTGCCGCATCCTGCCCAACACCGCCGGATGCCATTCGGTGCAAGAGGCGGTAACCACGGCGCAGATGGCGCGCGAACTGTTCGGCACAAGTTGGATCAAGCTCGAGGTGATCGGCCACGCCGACACGCTGCAGCCCGACCCCTTCGCCCTGGTCGAGGCCGCGCGCATCCTCGCCGCCGAGGGGTTCGATGTGTTCCCCTACACCACCGACGACCTGATCGTCGGTGAAAAGCTGATCGAGGCGGGGTGCCGCGTGTTGATGCCGTGGGGCGCGCCGATCGGGTCGGGGCAGGGGCTGCGCAATAAGGAGGCGCTGAAGACCATGCGGGCGCATTTCCCCGATATCCCGCTGGTCGTCGATGCCGGGATCGGCGCGCCGAGCCAGGCGATGGAGGCGATGGAGATGGGATTTGACGCGGTGCTGCTCAACACGGCGGTTGCCAAGGCGCTTGACCCCGTCGGCATGTCCCGCGCCTTCGGTCAGGCGGTTTCGGCGGGGCGCGCGGCGCATGATGCGGGGATCATGCCCCGGCGCGACATGGCGGTGGCTTCCACCCCGATCTTCGGCATGGCGGAACTGGCATGAAGACGCTTGATCCCTTCTACCTCATCGTCGGTCATGTCAGTCGGATCGAACTTCTGGTGCCGCATGGTGTCAACTTGGTTCAGCTTCGGATCAAGGATCAGCCCGAAGACGAAATCCGCCGACAGATCGCCCGCGCCCGCGATTTCTGCGCGGTTCACCGCGCGCAGCTGGTGGTGAACGATTACTGGCAGGCCGCGCTCGATCTGCGCTGCGGGTTCGTGCATCTTGGTCAGGAAGACATGGATGACGCGGATTTCGCCGCGCTGCGCCGCGCGGGCGTTCGGTTCGGCCTGTCGACCCATGACGAGGCCGAGCTTGACCGCGCCCTGTCGCTTGATCCGGCCTATGTGGCGCTCGGCCCGGTCTATCCGACGCTGCTGAAGAAGATGAAATGGGGGCCGCAGGGACTCGACCGGGTGCGCGCGTGGAAAAAGGCGGCGGGCGGCACGCCGCTGGTCGGTATCGGAGGGCTGACGCTTGATCGCCTTCCCGGTGTCTTTGCCGCCGGGGCCGACAGCGCCGCCGTGGTGACGGACATTCAGCAGGCCGACGATCCCGAGGCGCGCTGCCGCGACTGGATCGCGACCACGCGGGAGTATCTGCGATGACCCGGTACGCGCGCCAGACATGCCTGCCGGAAGTGGGCGAGGCGGGGCAGAGGGCGCTTGCCGCCGCCCGCGTTCTCGTCGTCGGCGCCGGCGGACTGGGGGCCAGCCAGCTGCCGCTTCTCGCGGGCGCGGGGGTCGGGCTTATCCGGCTGTTCGATCCCGACCGGATCGAGGAAAGCAACCTGCACCGCCAGACCCTGTTCCGCATGGATGACATCGGCAGGCCGAAAGCGCAGGTGGCGGCCGAAACCCTGCGTCGGCTCAATCCCGACTGTCATGTCTGGCCGGTCATTTCCCGGCTCGATCCGCTTGCGGCGCGCAGCGAGATACCACATGCCGACATCGTGATCGACGCGGCCGACAATTTCGCGGTGAGCTATGCTCTGTCGGATCAGTGCTTCGCGATGGGAACACCGCTCATCAGCGCGTCCGTTCTGGCGCGGCACGGTTACGTCGGTGGCTTTTGCGGTGGCGCGCCGAGCCTGCGCGCGGTGTTTCCCGATCTTCCCGCGCAGCTGCAAAGCTGCGGCACGGGCGGGGTCATGGGGCCGGCGGTGGCAACGCTTGGCGCGCTTCAGGCGCAAATGGCATTGTCGGTTCTGCTGGGCCACGCCCCGTCGCCCTTGGGGCAGGTGCTCAACCTCGATCTTGCCATATGGCATCTGTCGGGTTTCCGTTTCGACGCTGCCCCCGAGCCCAAGCACGCACGGCCCGAGGTCATTTCCCGGGCCGAGATCGTGGCCGACGACCTTGTCGTCGACCTGCGGTTCAACGAGGCGCCCAAACTGGTGCCAGAGTCGTGTCAGAGGGCCGTTTTCATCTGCAAGACGGGATTGCGGGCGTGGCGCGCGGCGAAGGAACTGAGCGCATCCGGATTTACCGCGGTCGCGATCGTGGGGGACGGGTTTTGACCGTTTCCGCCCTGTTCGTCGGAGGCATGGATTCCAGTGGCGGCGCGGGGCTGATGCGGGATTGCGCCACCGCCGCGGCCATGGGCGCCGCGCCGCGCGTCGCGGTCACCGCGGTGACCGCACAGACCGACCGGAGCGTGACCAGCCTGCACCCCGTGCCGGCCCCGGACGTGGCCGCCCAGATGAAGGCGGCCGGGCAGGTCGGCGCGGTCAAGCTCGGGATGCTCGGCACCGCGCGGATCGTCGAAACGGTCGCGGACAACCTGCCAAACGTGCCGCTTGTCCTCGATCCGGTTCTGGCGTCCAGTTCGGGGCGCGCGCTTCTCGACGAGGCGGGCCTTCGGGCGCTGTTGTCCCGGTTGCTGTGCCGCACGACACTGCTGACCCCCAACCTGCCTGAACTGCGCGTGCTGGCGACGTGGCTCGGGCTGGCGGACGGCGCGGATGAACGGGCCCGCGTCAGGGCGCTGATGGCGCAGGGCTGTGCGGCGGTTCTGGTCAAGGGCGGGCATGCCGGGGTCGGGCAGACATGCGAAGACCGCTTGTACATGGCGGACGGCGACGTGTTTGCTTTTTCCGGCCCGCGCTTCGCTGTCGCCCTGCGTGGCACCGGTTGCCAGCTTGCGAGCGCCATCGCGGTTGGGCTTGGGTCCGGGCAGGACATGCGCACCGCGATCGCAACGGCAAGGGAGTTGTTGCAGGCGCGGTTCCGAAAGGCGCTTCAGCAGGTGTGAAGCCCGGATATCGGTTCCGTGCAGGCAAGGGGATCGGGCGCGATCCCCTTCAGACCCGCCCGATGTGGCTTATGCCTCCTCCGCCGCCAGTCCCAGAAGGGTCAGGCAGAACTCGGTCGCGACGGCCATGTCCTGCACCGAAATCCATTCCAGCGGCCCGTGAATGTTCTGCATGCCGGTGAACAGGTTCGGGGTCGGTACCCCCATTTCGGTCAGCCGCGACCCGTCGGTGCCGCCCCGGATCGGGACCGAAACCGGTTCCATCCCCAGCTTGCGGCAGGCGTCGCGGGCCAGGTCGACCGGGGTCATGTCCTGTTCCAGCCAGTAGCGCATGTTGCGGTATTGCGGGCGAATGTCGCAGGTGATCGTGGCGCGCGGTTCGGTCGCCTGCACCGCCGCGCAGACCTGGCGCAGCATTTCGCCCTTCTCAGCCAACCCCTCGCGTTCGAAATCGCGCAGGATGATCTTGATCTTCATCTCCGAGGATCCGCCGGTCATCTCGGTCGCGTGCCAGAATCCGTCCACCCCGTCGGTGACCTCGGGCGTCATGGTGGCCTGCGGTAGCGTTTCGATGATCTTGGACGCCAGATGGATCGCATTCACCATCTTGCCCTTGGCAAATCCCGGATGGATCGACACGCCGGTGACGGTGATTTCGGCCGCGTCGGCGGAAAAGGTTTCATACTCGATCTCGCCCATCTTGCCGCCGTCGAACGTATAGGCGAAATCGGCGCCCAGATCCTTCGGCAAGGCCTCGGCCACGCCGCGGCCGATTTCTTCGTCCGGGGTGAAGGCGATGCGGATCGGGCCATGCGGAATATCGGGATTTTCCAGCAGGTGGCGGGCGGCGGTCATGATGATGGACACGCCGGCCTTGTCATCCGCGCCCAGCAGCGTGGTGCCGGAAGCGGTGATGATGTCGTGCCCCTGCTTTTGCGCCAGATAGGGGTAAGCCTCGGGCGACAGCACCAGCGATGCGTCGTCGGGAAAGGTGATGTCGCCGCCATTGTAGCCGCGCACCACCCGGGGTTTGACGCCGGTCGCGTTGAATTGCGGCGCGGTGTCGACATGCGCCAGCAAACCGATGGTCGGACCGGGCACCGTGCCGGGGATCGTTGCCAGAACGGCACCGTAATCGGTGAGCCGGACATCCTGCGCGCCGATCTCGGTCAATTCCGTTTCCAGCAGGCGCAGGATGTCGAACTGCACGTCAGTACTGGGGGAACTGGGCGAGTCTTCGTCGCTTTGGCTGTCAATCGCGGCGTAGCGGACGAGGCGATCCTCTAGTTCCCGATCGAAGGGGTTTTGCATCTGCTTTTCTGCCTTTTTTGTCAGAGAGGACCGGGAGCGTGGAGAAGAGTCAAGACCTCTGCCAGCTGCGGGAAGGATGTATCGTCAGGCGCGTCGGGGCGCAGGACGGAAGCGTCAGCCGCTTGCCGCCGCCTTGTCGCAAAGCGCCGCGTGGATCGACAACGCGGTGCGCAGCGATTCCGGGGCAACCGGGGCGGTTTCTTCGTATCCGGTGATCGGTCTGACAGTGTGCCGGGCGGCTTCGATCACGGTTGCGTCTTCTGCCAGGTCCAGCTGCCGCAGCAGCGGGGCAATCTCCGCGTCGCGGGTAAAGCGCTGCATGTCCACCCAGATGATATCTTCGCGCTGCATCAGGTGCCGATAGGCGCAGATCCAGTAGCACAGCCAGTATTCCAGGCTGTCAGGCTGCAGTTGCGCGGTTTCCTCGACAAAGCCGGGAAACAGGATCGGCCGGTGCAGGGCGCCGAATTCGAAATGGCCCACATCGCCCATGTAGCGGCGGGCAAAGGCGTCTTCCCCGTGGATTTCCCCGAACCGCAAATGCTGCCGCAGCAGGGACTGCGCGTGATCCAGCGGGTGGCGAACGGGCACCACGAAAAACGCGTCGGGGAAATGGCGCCGCAAGGCTCCAAGCCGCGCGATGTCGGCGTTATTCTTGGCCACGTAGCGGTTGGGCGTTCCCGTCGCGCCAGCCCTTGAGGCGATCAACCGTGCCATATGATCGCGCAGCCCCCGGGCAACCTCGTCCGGGATGTCGGTGCTGATCTCGATCCCCCGGGGTGTGAAATTCTGCGGCGCCAGGTGCAGCCAGACCACTTCCTCGAAGGCTTCCGGGCTGTCGGCATCGATGGTCATACCGTCGTCATGGGCGCGTTCGGACTTGGCGATCGGGACATGGAAACGGGTCGACAGTTTGCGCCAGATCAGCGGTGACAGGATGAATGGCATATCGCGATAGCTGTGGGTCACGGCATCGCCGTGGCGGGCCAGAAGTTCCAGAAGCAACGTGGTTCCGGCGCGGGGAAGCGCGGTGATGAACACGGGGTTGCGCACCTGCACTTGCGCCAGCTGCGCCTTGTACAGGCTGGTTTCCAGATCATGGAGCAGGCCGCGCGCAATCGGCATGCCGAAGGCCATCTTGTGCACCAGCCGGTCGATCGGGCTGTAGGCGTCGGTCTGCATCGATCAGTTTTTCAGTCGGCGGCGCAGCATTTCCACGCCCGTCATCCCGACAAGTGTCGCCACCAGCACCGCGGGCTGTATGGTGAAGGCCCAGAACGCATCGACCAGGATCAGATGGAGCAGGGAGCCGAGGGCCAAAGGCACCATCGAGACGAGGACGATCACGGCCAGCGTGACGATCAGGCGGCTGGATCGTTTCGCTGCCGTGATCGCGGCCTTGCGCACCAGCGGTTCCTTTTCTGCGTCGGTCAGGTTCTTGTCGGCCATGACCGCGATGGCTTCGTTGAAGACGGAGGCGAGTTCAAGCGTGCGCGGGATCAGCCGCGATGTGATGAACATCGCATAGAACAAACCACAGCAAAGAAGGTATGTGACGGCGATCATGGCTGATCGGTGGGCGGCGTTTCCCCGGACGGTTTGGGTTTGCGAAACTTTGCGACCATCCGTTTGATCGGGTACCAGAAAAACCCAACGATCAGAAGAAAAACGACACCGAGGAAAGAAAGGATCGACCCCAAGGCGCCAAGCCCTGTGCCCGGCCCGATATAGGCGGCGGCGGGTTCAGCAAGAAAAAACCACGCCAGGGCGGGAAGAACCGCGAGGGGGAAGTGTTTGGCCATACCTGCTCCTTTGAAGCCTTCGCTACGCAGGGTAGGGTAAACCGCCGCGCGCCATCAACTGGAAAAGAGAGATTCCGTATGCCACGAAGTTCGGTGTAGGCTCCCCAAAAGTCGGTTTAACGTACATAGAGGCGCGCAAGATGACGCAGGATCCGCGGCGAGAAGAGGGACCAGAGGAAGCCCCGAAGCCGGCTCAGTTCAGACCTGATCGGATCGCTTTGATGGCGGTGATGTTCCTGATTGGCGGGTTTTTCAGCCATTTCAGCCTGCCGCCCTTCCCGGCGCTGCCCGAGGGGTTGATCAATACGATCCATTTCGTCGGTGACAGGATCATCAGCCGACCGGTGTCGATGAAAGACATAACCTATGAAGGGACCGGGCTGGTTACCCATGATCCCGACGCCGCGCAACCGGGATATACCCTGATACAGGGCGTTCTGCCCGGTGGTCCCCAGATCCGGATGCTGGATATGTCCGGGCGTGAAGTTCACCGGTGGGATGTCGATTTCTTCGCCGCCTGGGACGATCCGCAGCATCTTGATGCGGTGCCGATTTCGGACCTCTGGTACAATACTCAAGGTTTCCTGCCGCTGTCCGATGGATCGGTCCTGGTCAATATTTCGGAAAAGGGCAGCGTCATGCTCGACCGGTGTTCCCGGCCTCTCTGGACCGTCGATCGAATGATGCATCATTCGGTCACTGACGCCGGGGACGGGAAATACTGGATCCCCAGCCTGATACCGCTTGATGAAACGCCCGATGACTATTTCGCGCAGCATTTCCCCCGCGATCTGATCGCCGAGAACATGGAACCCGGCACCATGTCCTACAACAACAGTATCGCGCTGGTGGGCGACGGCGGCGCGATAGAAAAGGAATTTTCGGTTCTGCAGGCAATCGTCGACGCGAAGCTGGAACACGTGATGACAACCGCGCTTTTCGCCTATCCCTCGGACCCGGTGCACCTCAACGATATCGAAGTGGTGACGACCGAACTGGCCAACAAGATACCGGGGGTGGAGCAGGGCGATTTGCTGTTTTCCGCGCGCAATATCAACATGCTCGGGATTCTGGATCAGTCGGACGGCCATCTGAAATGGCACCACGAAGGCCCCTGGACCTGGCAGCATGACCCGGACATCATGCCTGACGGCACGATTGAGGTTTTCAACAACCGCAACAAGCTGACGTCGAATTTCGTCGACAGCAGCCAAATCCTGTCCTTCGATCCGGCCACCGGCGAAACCCGGGTTTTATATCCGCTTGCCGAGGGGGATGCGTTTTTCACCTGGATCGAAGGGGCGCATCAGCGTCAGCCGAACGGGAATATCCTGATTTCCGAAACCTATGCCGGCCGGATCTTCGAAGTGACACCCGACGGCAAAATCGCGTGGGATTACCGGCTGCCTTACGACGATGAGGCCGCTTCGATGTTCGAGGTCGGGATGCGTGTGCCGCTTGATTTCTTCGACGTGGATGATTGGAACTGCGACGCGGGCTGATCCGGTTTTGGCGGATCTGAACCGCCCCAGCGGTTTCGGCTGAAGCATGGGATGCGGGCAGCACCAACAATCGACGCAATCCCCAAACGGCCGCACGTCCGTGTCGAGCCGGGCGATCAGGGCTGCTCCCCCTGTGGTGGACGGCCTGCAATCGTCCGCTTGCGATGAAAATCCTTGAAATCTGCGGCGTTTCGTATAATTGATAAAAATGCTCGGAATTGGAGGCGGGACATGCATGTCATCAACGGCACCTTCGCCACCGCGCACGGATCGAAGTACCTGCAACAGCTGTGCAAGCATTTCGGGCACAAGAACGAAGTGGTTTTCACCGAATCCGAGGGTACCTGCGCGTTTGACGTAGGCAAAGCGTTCCTCACCGCAGACGAAAGCGGTCTTTCGGTCCGGTTCGAACTGGACGGCCCGGAACATGTCGAGCGCGCCCACCGGGTGATCGACAAGCATCTGGAACGGTTTGCCTTCCGCGAAGATTTCGAAGGAATGACCTGGAGGCAATGATCCGGGGGCGGTGACCGCCGGGATCAGACGACCGCGCGCCCCGTCCGCCTGTTCACGGCAAGGACAGCGATCCCCCGCCCTTGGCGGCGTAAAGACCATTGCGGAGGTGTTCGGTCATTTGAGACGCAGGGCTCGGCCTGCCGAACAGGTATCCCTGGAACAAGAAACACCCCCTGTCCTGCAAGAAGTCGCGTTGAGCTTCGGTTTCCACGCCTTCGGCGATGACTTCGTAGCCCAGTTCATGGCCCAGGCTGATAATCGCCCGGACGATTGAAGCATCGCTGGGATCGGACAGCATATCCGCCACGAATTCCTGCGCGACCTTGATTTTGCTGACTGGCAGCTTTTTGAGGTATTGCAGCGATGAATAGCCGGTTCCGAAATCGTCGATCGAGAAACGGATACCCGTCGCGGTGAGCCGCTCGATCAGCGGCGCCACCGCTTCGGGACGTTCCGCCACGGATCGTTCGGTGATTTCCAGTTCGAGGCATTGCGGCGAGAGCCCTGCTTCCTCCAGCGCGGAGAGCACGCTGTTTTCGAACTCCACGGTTTTGAACTGCAATGGCGACAGGTTGACGCTGATGATAGCTGTTTCCAGCAATCCCTGGACCTGCCATTCGCTCATCTGCCGGCAGGCCTGCCGCAGCACCCAATCCTCTATGTCCAGAAGACAGCCACTTGTTTCAGCGGCGCGAATGAAGGCGCCGGGGCCGAGCAGCCCGCGTTCGGGATGGTTCCAGCGCAACAGCGCTTCCACCCCGACCAGGCGTTGACGACGGGTATCGACCTGCGGCTGGTAGTAGAGTTCGAACTGGTTGTCGGCGCAAGCTGCGTGCAGCTCTTCCACCAAGGCGACGCGCTGGCGGACCTCGGCTTCGACCTGGGCATCGTGAAACCGGTACCTGTGCCGCCCCGCCGCCTTGGCGCGGTAAAGCGCGGTGTCAGCCTGGCTGAACAGGCGGGTCGGTTCGAGGTTGTCAGGCGTGCAAAGCGCGATGCCGATGCTGGTTTCGGTGTGAATCCGGTGTCCCGCGATGTCGAAGGGGGCCGTCATCACGTCGATCAGCCGTTGCGCGAACGTGGCTGCATCTTTCGAATCCGTCAGGTTTATCTGTAAAACGGCAAATTCATCGCCGCCCAAACGCGCCACGATATCGCTTTCCCGCGTGACCGAGGTCAATCGCCTGGCGACGGACGAAAGAAGCGCGTCACCGACCGGGTGGCCCAGCGTATCGTTGACATCCTTGAAGTGATCGAGGTCCAGCAGCAGCAGGGCGCAGCGTTCGGAATACCGTTCCGCGCGTTTGGTGGCCATCAACAGGCGTTCTTTGAATTGTGACCGGTTGGGGAGCCCGGTCAGTTCGTCGTAATTAGCCATCCGTGCAGTGCGCTGTTCGGATTTCCGGCGCGCTTCTTCGTTCTGGTTGGCTTCGACGACCTCGGCGATCGCAGTAATGAACGGGGTGATGCGGTCGACAAAGGACATGTCATACCCACCCCGGCGATTGGCCAGCCCGATCGCGCCGATGACCGTTTCCCCCCGTTTCAATGGAATGCCCAGGAAGCTGGAAATCGAGGGGTGCCCGGTGGGAAGATCCTTGCCACGGAACTGTTCGACCGGCGCATTGTCGATAACGATCTCACCGTTGAAAATGTCATCCGTGTTCAGCCCTTCGCAGGTTTTGAAAAGATCCTTGGGGTCTTGTGTGCCCCGGGACGGCCGCGTTTCGCCGTTCCGGTCGAGTTCCGACATCGCCAATGTCCGCATATGTGGCGCCCCGTTTTCGTCGGTGCGGCGATCCTGCAGGAAGCCGCATTCGCTGCCGCTAAGCTTCAGCAGTTCGTTCAGAACGATTTCGAAGGCGCGTTTGGCATTAGGCTTGACGATGAAGCTGGAAAGCGTGTCGTCGATTACCCGGAGCATTTCACGTTCTTCCGTGACGGATCGTTCCATCGCCTTGCGTTCCGAGATGTCCCGGGCGATCCCGATGGCATGCCATTTGTCGTTCAGATGGGCCGATGACACCGACAGTTCGATCGGAATTTCGCCCCGATGCCGCGTCACCGCGCGTGCTTCGAAGGTGACGCCGATCACCGGACCCTCGCCACTTTCGCGGAACTTCGGCCAGTTCTTCTTGTAGGTTTCGTGATATTCATCGGGCGCAAGCCAAAGATGGATGTTCTGCCCGATCGCTTCTTCCGCCGGATACCCGAAAACCTTTTCGGCGGCGGGGTTCCACAGCGTGATCCTGCCTTCGTCGTCGATCACTATAACCGCATCAAGCGCCATATCGGTGATGGCCCGAAACTTTTGTTCGCTTGCGCCAAGCGATTTGAGCGCCTGTTCGCGTTCCTGGACCGAGCTTTTCAGTTCCTCCGCCAGCATGTTCAGGCCCACGGCCAGCGCATCGAGCGTGGTGCCCGCGTCAGACGGCGAAAGCCGCGCATCGAAATTGCCCGAGGCGAGCTGCAGGATCAGGTCGAGAATGCGTTCCAGGTTCTCGTGGAACAATTTCGGGGGCTGCTCGCTCACTCTATGTAATCCTTCAGCCATTCGATCGCTTTGGTCTCCGAAGTGAAAATTCGTAGCGGGTAGCTGGGTCTGTTGAGGCCGATGAAGAAGCTGCCGATCACCTTGCTGACGGGGGAAGCCACGAGCAAAGCGACGGCGAAGGCAGGCCCGTCATGGTAAATGCGCCGGGCGCCTTGCGTGATGTCGCGCAGGTTCCTCATGTCAATCAGCAGGATGTGCCTTTTGGGCCCGGCGAGTTCGGCCACCCCGGCGACGCATTCCTTTGCCGTCTCGCTGTCAACCGTTGCTCCTGGCAATATGCGAAACCGGATGATGTGATCCTCCCCCATTTCCATGGCTCCGGCTTTCGTCTGGTAACGTGCTTTGACCATTGATCCACCTTTTGCGGCGTCAGACTGGTCGTTCCGCATGACCGCGGAAGACCGATATGCGCCGATAATGACGCGGATCATTCAACAAGAGGTAAAGGCGCAATTGGCCGTCTTACGGCCCGGGCCGGCAGGTGATGCAAAGGGGATTGGGGGCGCTTTCTACATGTATCCCTTCAGCCATTCGATTGCTTCGCTTTCCGAGGTGAAGAGCTTTATCGGGTGTCGGGGCCTGTTGAAGCCAATATAAAAGCTGCCGATCACCTTGCTCACCGGTGTTGAGACGATCAACGCCGAGGCGGCTACGGGAATGCTGAGGGACAGATCGCTGTAAAAGCGCCGTACATCCTGAGGCTCTTCGCGTGTCCCTTCCATGTAGATCAGGACAGGGCGCTTTTTCCCGCCGCACAACTTGTCGAATGCCCTAGCGTTTTCCCGGGCGGTGGCGAGGGTGTCGATCGTACCCGGAGGCGAACTGACCCGGATAATTCCGTCCTCCCCAAGCGTTATCACCGCGGTCTTCGTGATGATGCGTTTTTCTGACATTGGCCCTTCCACGCCCCCGCGTTCCGGCGATTCCCGACAAACGGTGCCGTCACCCCCGTTCCCCCAGTTTGGCGGCGATCCTTCAACATAGGGTAAAAGCCGTCTGCTTTTTTACGTCCAGGAGGGGGGCGTGCCGGTTTTGCGAAACAGGAAAGGGCCCGGGGGTATCCCGGGCCCTTTCAGATCGTTACGTGCCGACGATCAAATCAGACGGTCAGCCGCCATAGACCAGCCGTGGCAGCCAGGTGATGATCTGCGGGAAGAGCATACACAGCACCAGTCCCGTGATCTGCAGGAACAGGAAGGGCAGGGCCGATTTGAAGATGTCGCTCATCGGGATTTCCGCAGGCGCCACGCCGCGCAGGTAGAACAGCGCGTAGCCGAAGGGCGGCGACAGGAAGCTCATCTGCATGTTCACCAGATAAAGCACCCCGAACCACAGCACTAGGTCGCCTTCCGATCCCAGGCCGAAGGCCTGCGCGCCAAGCGCACGGATGATCGGCACGAAGATCGGAACCGCCAGCAGCAGGATGCCCACCCAGTCGAGGAACATGCCAAGGATGATCAGGATCACCTGCATCAGGATCAGGATGCCCCACGGGCCCAGCCCCAGGCCGGTCATCGTCTGTTCGACGAATTGCTGACCGCCTTCCAGGACGTAGAGCCCGACGAAGATGGTGGCGCCGAACATGATCCAGATCACCATCGCGCTGGCCTTCAGCGTGGTCAGGCAGGCTTCGCGGATGGTTTGCCAGCTGAGCTTGCGGTGGATCGCAGCGACGACGAAGGCGCCGAAGGTGCCGATGCCGGCGGCTTCCACCGGGGTCGCGACGCCGGTGAAGATCACGCCCAGAACCACGATGATCAGGGTGATCGGGGCCGCCATGTTGCCCAGCAGGCGCAGCTTTTCGCGCGTGTCGATACGTTCCTCGACGGGGATCGGCGGGCCTTTCTTCGGGTCGATGTAGCACATCGCGGTGACGTACAGGATATACATACCCGACAGCATCAGGCCGGGCAGGACCGCGCCGATGAACAATTCGCCCACCGACTGTTCGGCCACCACGGCATAGATGATCGCCAGGATCGACGGCGGGATCAGGATGCCCAGGGTGCCGCCGGCCATGATCGAACCCATCGCGATCTTGGGGTCATAGTTGCGCTGCAGCATGGCGGGCAGGGCGATGATGCCCATCGTCACGACCGCCGCGCCGATCACGCCGACCATCGCGGCCAGGATCGTCGAGGCGATGATCGTCGCCGCCGCAAGGCCGCCTTTGACGCCGCCCATCAGCTTGTAGATCACATCGAACATCTCGTTGATGATCCCCGCCCTTTCCAGCATCGCTGCAAGGAAGATGAATAGCGGGATCGCCGAAAGCTGATAGTCGGTCATCAGCGGGAAGATCCGCGACGGCACGATGTTGAGGGTCTGCGCGTCGCCCAGGATGAACAAGAAGACGCAGGCCAGGCCACCGGTCACGAAGGCAAGCGGCAGACCGGCCATCAGCAGCACCATGAGGCTGCCGAACATGAGGGCCGTCAGCCAGCCAATTTCCATTTCAATTCCCATGGATTACGCTCCCTGAAGGCTGTTGCGGACGGCGTTGACGTCGGAGGCGAGCTTGGCGACCCCCTGCAGGATCAGCAGCGCGCCGCCCACCACGATGGCCCATTTGAACGGCCAGTAGGCGATCTGCCATTCCGAGAAGGACACTTCGTTGACGACGGTCGCGTCCATTGCGAATATCCACCCGGTGGCCAGCAGAGTGCCCGCGAAGATGAAGAAGAAGATCGAGGTGAACAGGTCCACCACCGCTTTGCGCAGCGGCGACCAGTCGGCATAGAACACGTCGACCTTGACATGCGCGTCGGTCAGCGCGGCATAGGCCCCGGCAACGAGGTACTGCATGCCGAACATCAGGAACATGCCTTCGTGCACCCAGATCGTGGGCGAGTTGAAGACATAGCGCGCGACCACTTCGTAGTAGTAGGCGATCACGGCGATCACCATCCAGTAGCTGACGAATTCCCCTGCATAGAAGGACAACCGGTCGATCGCGCCGGTCCAGCCGGTGCCGATATGATCCATGTCGTTCTTGACGTCTTCGGTTTCCAGCTGCTCCAGGCGCTGCTCGGCTTCATGTTCGATGGCGGCAAGGCTGCCAGCGGCATCTTCGTGCATTTCTTCCTGCGCGACGCGTTGCTGGGCCTGTCTGACAAGCCGGGGCAACAGGAACGCATCAACCAGCATGAAGGCGCAGATGATCATGAAGGCGTAGAAGGCCAGGTTCGCCCATTTGGCGCGATCGGCCTTGGCATCCGCCAGTGCGGGTTCGCCCGCCGTCTTGTCGGCGCGGGCCTTTTCGATCCGATTGGCGTCGTCGATCAGGGTCTGTTCGGCCTTTTCAAGCGTACGCTGGGCGCGCTTCTGCGCGAAAGTGCCTTCTTCGGCGGCGGCCAGATCGGCGCGCAACTGTTCGATCTTGCCATCGGCGGCTGCGATTTTCGGTTCCAGACGTTCGATGACACGCTGGGCGCTGTTGACCACGTTGGCGGCCTGCGATTCCGCTTCGCGGGCGCCCTGCCCCTGAGCATTGGCGAACAGGATGAAGAAAAAGATCGGCAGATACAGCAGCCCCCACAGGTTGCGCAGGTAGAGGCGGTGGAGGCCAAGAATGCCCCCCGATATCAGGATCATGTAGGCGATGGGGCTGGAATATCCGCTGGTCTGTGTCCGCCGCGCCATGATCATGGCGATAAGCGGGAAGACGATCAGCGTGCCCCAGTAGACCCAGTGAGGCAGGATGAAGCTAATGCTAGGCATGGGTGGTTCCGTTCGGTCTGTCGGATGAAGTGCGCCCCCGAGGGTGAACCGGGGGCGCGACGTTTTCAGGATGGGATCGGGATCACAGATCCAAGGTCTGCCCTTCGACCATTTCGGGCGTCACGTATCCCAGCGAACCGGACATCATGTAGTCGAGCTGGGTCTTGAACACTCGCGCGGCGTCCTTGTCGCGGTTGGCGTATTTGAACCAGATCGGCACGGCGACTTCGGTCATCAGTTCGACGTCGGTCTGGCTCAGGCGGGTGACTTGGGTGCCGTCGGCCTCGAATTTCTTCCAGGCTTCCTGGTCGGCTTTCTGGATCGCCGCGTGATGTTCGTCGGAGTAGCTCTTTACTTCCATCTCGACGAATTGCTTCATCTGCGGGCTCAGCGCGTTCCAGCTGTCCATGCCCACGGTCAGGTCCATGATGTCGACCGGCTGATACACCGACATGAAGCCCGGAGGGCCCATCGAGATGTAATCGGTCACCTGGCTGAAGCCGAGCGCATAGTTCACTGCCGGGCCGACGTAATCGGCCACGTCGATGGTGCCCTTTTCCAGCGCCGGGAAGATTTCCGAACCGGGCAGCAGCGTGGTCTTGGCGCCGAGCGCCGAGAACAGTTCGGCCACCATGCCGCCGGGCGCGCGCATCTTGCGGCCGGCGAAATCGTCGACCGAGCGGATCGGCACCTTGGAGTGGATGATGTTCGGGCCGTGATGAATCGGGCCGACGAAATACATGTTCTGCTTGGCATACAGCTCGCGCGCATGCTCCAGACCGCCCAGACCGTAGTAATAGACGTCGAATTCATGCGGGTTGCGCAGGCCCAGCGGGTAGCTGGTCAGGAACATGGCCGCGGGAATGATGCCCTGGGCATAGATGGTGAACGGGTTCACCGCGTCCAGAACGCCGTTTTTCACCGCATCGTAAAGCTGGAAATCGCCGACGACGTCTTTTGCGCCGAACGGTTCAAAGGCAAGCTCTCCGCCGGTTTTCTCGACGATGGAACCGGCCCAGTCCTTGAAGATCTGCAGGCCGATCCCGCCCGGCCACGATGTCTGAACCTTCCAGGTCGTGGTCTGGCCTGCCGCGGTCGCGAGCGACGGCGCGGCAAGGCTTGCAGCGCCGGCGGTGGCCAGGCCACCCAGGGCGGCGCGGCGGGAAATTGGTTTGCTGGTCATAATGGTCCTCCTCCCATTTTCTGCGATCTGGTCGAAATTTCTGCCATTTCGGGCCTTTCCGCAGTGATGCTATGTTACGAATATGAGGAAATTGGTAAAGTCCTTTTTCCAATTTCGGAAACAATTTTCGCATAGCTCATGCGGCGCATGGGCAAGGAAGTTTCGCCGGCGTTCAAAAAAACGGACGCCGGCGTTTTGGGCCGGCGTCCGAAATCTTCATTTTTTCAAGCGTTTCGCTTCCGTAGGGTCAGCTGACATCAAACCGGTCCGCGTTCATCACCTTGGTCCAGGCCGCGACGAAATCCTTGACGAATTTTTCCCGGCTGTCGTCCTGGGCGTAGACTTCGGCATAGGCGCGCAGAATCGCGTTAGACCCGAATACCAGGTCGACTCGTGTCGCGGTCCATTTCACGTCGCCGGATTCGCGGTCGACGATTTCATAGGAATTGCCCCCGGTCGGGTTCCACCGGTTGCCCATGTCGGTGAGGTTGACGAAGAAATCGTTCGTCAGCGTCCCGGTCTGGTCGGTAAACACACCATGCGCAGTGCCGCCATGGTTGGTGCCCAGAACACGCATGCCGCCGATCAAGACCGTCATTTCGTGAGCGGTCAGGCCCATCAGCTGAGCGCGGTCCAGCAGCATTTCCTCGGGGCTGACGACATAATCCTTCTTCAGCCAGTTGCGGAAACCATCGGCAAGCGGCTCCAGCACGTCGAAGGATGCGGCATCGGTCATCTCGTCGGTGGCGTCGCCGCGGCCCGGCGTGAACGGAACCGAGGTATCGTAACCGGCAGCCTTGGCGGCCTGTTCGATGCCGACGTTACCGGCCAGAACGATCACGTCGGCAGCGCTTGCGCCGTATTCCGCCGCGACCGGTTCGAGAACGTCCAGAACCTTGGCCAGACGGGTCGGTTCGTTGCCCTCCCAGTCCTTCTGCGGCGCCAGCCGGATACGGGCGCCGTTGGCGCCGCCGCGCATGTCCGACCCGCGATAGGTGCGGGCGCTATCCCAGGCGGTCGAAACCAGCTCGGAAACGGACAGGCCGGAGGCGGCGATCTTCGACTTGATGGCGCCGATGTCGTAGTTGTCCGGACCGGCCGGGATCGGATCCATCCAGATCAGTTCACCGGTCGGAACGTCGGGGCCAACGTAACGGGCCTTCGGGCCCATGTCGCGGTGGGTCAGCTTGAACCATGCGCGGGCGAAGGTGTCCTTGAAGTATTCCGGGTTGGCCATGAATTTTTCGCAGATGGCGCGATAGGCCGGGTCCACTTTCATCGCCATATCGGCATCTGTCATCACCGGCATCCGGCGGACCGACGGGTCGGTCGCGTCAACCGGCATATGTTCTTCCTTGATGCCGACCGGCTGCCACTGGTTCGCACCGGCGGGGCTTTTGGTCAGTTCCCAGTCATAGCCGAACAGCAGTTCGAAATAGCCCATGTCGAAAGTGGTCGGGTTGGTGGTCCAGGCCCCTTCGATGCCAGAGGTGACGGCGTTGGTCGCCTTGCCGCCCATGTTCGGGTTGATCCAGCCGAAGCCCTGGTTTTCGATATCCGCCGCTTCCGGTTCCGCGCCAAGCGCATCGGCGTCGCCATTGCCGTGCGCCTTGCCGACGGTATGGCCGCCCGCCGTCAGCGCGGCGGTTTCTTCGTCATCCATAGCCATGCGGGCGAAGGTTTCGCGCACTTGCGCCCCGGTTTTCAGCGGATCGGGGTGACCGTTCACGCCTTCGGGATTCACATAGATCAGGCCCATCTGCACGGCAGCGAGCGGGTTTTCCATCGTGTCCGGCTTGCCGACGTCTTCGTAGCGTTCGTCGGACGGCGCGAGCCATTCCTTTTCGGCCCCCCAGTAGGTGTCTATTTCCGGGTGCCAGATGTCTTCGCGGCCGAAGCCGAAGCCGAAGGTCTTCAGCCCCATCGATTCATAGGCGATGGTGCCGGCCAGAATGATCAGGTCGGCCCAGGAAACCTTGTTGCCGTATTTCTTCTTGATCGGCCACAGCAGACGGCGTGCCTTGTCGAGGTTGCCGTTGTCCGGCCAGGAATTCAGCGGCGCAAAGCGGATGTTGCCGCAACCGGCGCCACCACGGCCGTCGGCCAGACGATAAGACCCGGCCGAGTGCCACGCCAGACGGATCATCAACCCGCCGTAGTGACCGTAATCGGCCGGCCACCAGTCCTGACTGTCGGTCATCAGCGCGTGGATGTCTTTCTTCAGCGCTTCGACGTCGAGCTTCTTGAGCTCTTCGCGGTAGTCGAAGTCCGGGCCAAGCGGATTGGTCTTGGTGTCATGCTGGTGCAGGATGTCCAGGTTCAGGGATTTCGGCCACCAGTCCATGACCGCCGTACCGGTTTCGGTCATGGCGCCGTGCATCACGGGGCATTTGCCGATATCGTTGCCATCCATATCAAGTCTCCCTTTCAAATATGTCGTCTCGGTTGCGGCTGGGCGGGGCAGGCAGTTCGGTCCCTCGCTGGCCTTGCCGCGCCGTGGCGCGGATCGGCGATTCCACCCTGTTCCCGGAACCAGTCTAGGATACAAATTTCATTGGAAGAAATTTCAATTTCCGATGATTGCGATAATCTTGGGTTATGTCTTTCGCGCGCCCGCCTGTCGGTCCGACCTGTCCCGCTCGCCAAGGCGACGGCGGATCAGCCGGCGAAGGCGGCAGCCAACGCTTTGGGCATATCGAATTCGGCCAAGGCTTTCGCCCGGCCCTCGGGTGACATTTTGCGGGCGGTCTTGCGGACGATATCGACCAGCTGTTCTTCGCTGCGGGTTCCCGCGAAGGGTTGCAGATACCAGCGGATGAAGGTGAAGCAGATCGCGTCTTCCAGCGCCTGCACTTCGGCGTCCTGCTTGATGCCTTCCTTGCGCAGCAGCACACCGGCCCGGTCCTGGTCGGCGATGGAATATCCCGCATCGGCCATGATCCCGGCCACCCGTTCAGCGTGGCGGCGGGCCTGTTCCTTGCGCCAAGCGTAATACCCCGCCTTGCCGTCGGGGTAGTCCTTGCGGGGCAGCCGCCAGCGTTCGATGTGCTGTCCCCGCGCGGCGATCTGCAGCACTTCGGAGGCATCGGGAAACAGCCGGTTCAATTCCCCGGTCATCCGTTCGCCGTAAAGCAACGCGGCAGGGCGGCCGTCTTCGAGGGTCGGGTCGGCCGCATTGGCCGCATCGATCGCGGCCAGGGCATCGGTCAGGCGGGGCATGGCTGAATCCTGTTTGATGTGGCTGCCCCAGTAGGCGGTAAGCCGCAAGGGAACGCAAGCGCCTAGCGCCAGATCGGGTTGGACCAGGCGCGCCGCCCGGCCCGGTCCATCACCGATACCCGAAGCCAGGGCGAGCGTGCGAAACGGTCCAGCTTGATCGTGGCGTCGGTCAGGGATTCCCCGTGACGGGCCTCCGCCGCCGATCCGTGCCCCTGCACGATCACCGAAGCGACGGCCGAGGACTTCACCCTGATTTCCTTGTCGCTCAGCGTGATGTCGCGCAGTTCGGGGCCTTGCGAGGAATAGTAATTTCCGTCCTTCAGCGCGGTCAGGAGCGCTTCGGGGGTGTTGTGCGGTGCCTTGACCATGACCCAGCCGCCGAAATGGTTCGGTTCGCTGAAATGCGCGTCGTCGGTCGCCACGAGGTTCAGCTTGCGGCCCTCCGACAGCAGCAGATCCAGCGTGTGGAACCCGTGCGGCCGGTCACAACCCATCGCGCAGCCGTGGTTGTAGGTTTCCACCGCGTGCGCCGCATCGATCGTGCGGGCGTCTTCCATCGTCAGCCCGGACCATTCCGGGTGGGCAATGGCGACGAAGGCGCCGGCATCGCGCGCGCGCCGGGCCAGTTCCGCGCCGCTTTCCTGATCCTCGACCGGCAGGAAATGCGGTGCATCGGGCGGGGTGAAATCTTCGGGTAGGCCGACCGCGAGGATATGCCACAGCTCGCCGTTTTCCATCGCGCCGGAATGCAGTTCGGCCCCCAGGATGGTGGTGAAGTCGTCGCCTCGGAACGGTTTCGTGTCGGTGATCGGGTAGCCGTAGAGCCCGATGAAATGGTCGGTCAGTGCGATGAAATCATAACCTTCGGCCTTGTAGCGGCGGCAAACCTCGGCCGCGTCCAGAACGCCGTCGGAGCGGTTGGAATGGGTGTGCAGGTTTCCTCGGAAAAACCGTCCGGGTGCGGTGAAGAACTCGGTCATGGAGGGTCTCTATCTGATCGGTTGGAGCCGCTATGTCGCAGGAAATTCTGACTGTCGCATGACATTGGCCGTGAAGAGGGGTGCCCGATCGCGTTTCGGGCGGCTTCAGTGGTGGGCTGGAAGGGGCTCAGGTTTGATCTGTGAGGCTGTCGGAAATCCGCACAGCGTGGTCCGCGTTGGCGCTGTGGTTGGGCGGGCGACATGTGCTGGACCGTGGTGTGGCGGGCGCGGACGCCTGAAAGTCGCGGGATTCACCGGATGACTCGCCCCGGTCGAACAATCGCCCATGTTTTTTTGAATTTTTTGACTCCATCAGGAATCCCAACCTTTTCAAATGCTTCTACCCTTTAGGTTGTCGGATTTACAGGGCTTGCAATCACACGGGTATATTTTTGGGTAAAGCGAACGGGAGGTCGGACGTTATTAAGGTTACCTGGAATTCATCAATGTTGCTGTGCTCGTCGTGAAAAAAGAGATCGTCATGAATCAAAAGGGCTGCTCGGACGTCGCTTTTCCGAGTAATTGCAATGGATTGGCTCTGCTCACAGCAATGGTTGCGCAGTCGAAAACCGGGTGTGGAATTTGCGGCCTGCGCCCCCGTCTGGCGCGATTCCCGGGGAAAAGGAATGGTTGAAATGTGGAAGCCGATAGCCGTATTGGCCGCCGTCGGATCGGTTTCAGTCCACCTGATCGTGCTGTCCAGCTATTCGTCGCCGGAAGAGAATTCGTCATCGGTCAGCCTTCTGTCGAATCCCGATCAGATCGTCCAGATGGAGGGCTCCGACAAGAAAACCATCCTGATCGGACATCAAGCGAATGCCGGGGACGGCCCGGCGGTCAAAATGGCGCGGGACACGTTTTTCCGGTTTCCCGAAGGCACCCGTATCGTGTCCAAGACAGCGACCGAAAGCCTGATGATCGTCGATCTCGCTATTCCGATGGGGCGGACGGAGCTGGTCGACGAATTCCGCGCTGCAGTGAACAGCGCGGCCTATTCCTTCAAGTTGCCGAAGGGGCAGGGCGGTTCCGTCAAGATCGAGTTCTGGTCCGATGAAGGATCGGGGCAGATCGTGTTGGATGAAATTTCCGATAAAAAAACCTCAGCTTCCATCCGTATTTACGGACAAGGGCTGTTTTCAAGAACCTGACTTGAAAAAGGATGTTCCCGGGTCATCGCGCGGGTGATGTATCGCAACTGCTACCGCTTGGGAGTTCGGAATGAGTATTGCTGGGAAGGCCATCGGGGTTAAGAAGCTTCTCATTCTTCTGGTTGTGGTTTACCTGGCGGCGCTGCCGTTTCTATTCGCCGTTAAGCGCGAACGTCCGCAGCTGAGTTTCAATCACCTCGAAATGTACGACGACATCAACGCGTTGATGCAGGTCGAATTCCGGTTCCGCAAGTTGCTGGATGCGGTGAATGAATACCGACTGTCGCAGACCGAAAGCGCGCGCGAGGATATCCTGTTCCATCAGGAAATACTCGAAATCCGCACTCAAGACGGGCCGGCGAAGGAATGGGACACCAAGGACCTGCCGCGGGGCGGGTCGCTCACCGTTGTTGAATCGCTGCCGCAGATGGTTGATCTGATCGGTTCCGACGTGAAGCATTACCTGGCATCGGGCGAACCCGAACTGGGACGGGGATTGGCCGACAAGATCCAGGCCTACCTGTTCGAATTCAACTCGGAGCTGATTTTCCTGTCCGAATATTCGAACCAGGCGGCGCGGCGGCAGGAAATAAACCTTGTCGGCAATGTGCAGAGGGATTTCAACCTGCTGTTCGCCATCAACGTGATCATGATCGCGGCGCTGTCGCTGTTCGCCTATGTCCTGACCACCAAGGAACGCAAGCTGACCGAGCGCAGCAAGGAAGTGGTTGCGTCGGAGGAGAAAAGCGCGGCCAAGACGAAATACCTTGCCTCGATGAGTCACGAGATCCGCACCCCGATGCAGGGGATCATCGGGTTATCCCAAATACTGGCATCTTCCGATCTAAAGCCGGATCAGAAGAAGAATGTCGGGCTGATCGCGACCTCGGCCTCGACCCTGCTGGCGATCATCAACGACATTCTGGACATCGCCAAGATCGAAGCGGGCCGGATGGAACTGGCGCCGTCGCCGATCGATTTCCGCCAGACGGTTGAGGAAACGATCCAGCTGTGCAGTTCGATCGCCAAGGAACGCGATATCGAGTTGAGCTTTTCGTTCTCGCCCAACCTGCCCGACAGCATCCATGCCGATGGCACTCGGCTGAAACAGGTGTTGCTGAACCTGTGCAGCAACGCGATCAAGTTTTCCGCCGAGCAGATGAGCGGCAAGAAGGGCGCGGTCAAGGTGACCTTTGCAGCGCATGAACCAGGGCGCGCCTATTTCGAGGTCAGCGACAACGGTATCGGCATGTCCCGCGAAGTGGTGGAGCGGCTGTTTTCGCCCTACACCCAGGCCAGCGCCGACACCTCGGCGCGCTTCGGCGGTACCGGGCTGGGGCTGACTATTTCCAAGCAGATCGTCGAACTTATGAGCGGCCGCATTCACGTGCAGAGCGAACCCGGCGTCGGATCGACCTTCAGCGTCGATATCCCGATCAAGGAAATCGCCACCCATCAGCACAAGACAGACCTGAAGCATCAGGCGGTGATCGGTTATTTCGCGGATGACAAGGAGGCCGCGAATCTCAGCGGGCACATCAAGGTGGCCAACGGCGTCTACCAGGCGGCGCAAAGCTATGAGGATGTGATCGATCTGCTGCACACATTCGAAGTGCCGCCGGTGGTGCTGCTGCAGCAGCCGGTGAGCCAGGACCTGCTGGACAACATGATCCGGATCACAGACATCCATCCGCAGGTTCATTTCATTCTGTTGTCCGCAGCAAACGCACTTGGACTGGCGTTGCCGGACAATTGTACCGTGCTGGATACCAAGCCTCTGTTGCCGTCGAGCCTGCTCGAGGCGTTGCAGAACAGCGGCCGGACCGAAGCCCGGGGGGTGCCGGGGGATGCCGCTGACGAGGAGGCCCCGAAACAGGCCGTTGCGCGCAACCGAATCCTGTTGGCGGAGGATAACCAGATCAACCAGATGGTGCTGCGCACGCAGCTGAACCGGATGGGCTATGACGTGGATATCGTCAGCGACGGGGAGCAGGGGCTGCAGAAATGGTTGAGCGCGGGCTATGACCTGATCCTGAGCGATTGCAACATGCCGGTGATGAACGGGATCGAATTCGCCCGCAAGGTGCGGCAAACCGAAAGCGAAGAGGGCCGAGCCGAAATCCCGATCATCGCGCTGACCGCGGATGCATTCGAAGAACAGAAAGTTGAATGTCTTCAGGCCGGTATGAACGATTTCCTGATCAAGCCGACCTCGATCGAGGAACTGGGCGACAAGCTGGAATTCTGGCTGCGCAAGGGCGCTCCGCAGTCGAAGAACATGCCCCTGATGAACTAGCGGCGCGGCCGGAAGGGTCGACCGTGCGGCGGTTCGGGCGTCGCAAGGCAGGCGGTGGCAGCCTTCGCATCCGTACCGTTTCTTTGGGGCATTTTGTGCCATTTGCAGTGCGAAACGGTGCAGATGCCCGTTGCCGCCGAAACGGTGGAATCGGTGCCGGCACCGGGTTCGGTGGGACATCCGCCTTCTATGGCGCACGTCGCCGAAGCTTTTCCATCCACGCATAGAGAATGGCCATCGCGACGAGGATGATGGCGACGGCAATTACGTACCAGTTCAGCAAACCATGCTGCTTGAAGTCGCCGGGGTTGGCGATCGCGGCGGCGAGGAAAAGGACATGCCACAGGGCCATGCTCTGAACCCCGATGCGCCAGCATGACCAGCGCGGTTCAAATGAAATGAAGATATTCGAAGCCGCAAGAAGCATGCCCCATCCGGCCAGGAGCCGCGCGGTCAGCGGCCAGAGTGTCCAGGGCCAGATCGCAATCAGAACCTCAGGCGCGACGAAACCGACAAGGGCCATCGCGGCCAGTGTGATGCCCAGAATCTTGACACCTGTGCGGACAAAAAGGGGAACCTCGGCATCATTTTCCTCGGCTTTCCCGGGGTCGGCTTTGCGGTTGAAAACCCAAAGCAGTGGCACCACGACCGGCGTCACCAAGTAGAGCACCAGCCAAAGCTGAAACGGCAGATCGTCGACGGAGTACCTGTTCCAGTGCAGGATCGTCACCAGCAGCATGCTGACCGTGAAGGCCGTGACCGCCGGAAAGCCCGCGGCGACATGATGCCAACGCTTTCCGAACAGCACGTGCAGGAACAAGAAGGCGCCGCCGAGGTATCCGGCCCCGATATATGCCGCCATGACAGGCGGGTTGATCCGGTAGGCAAAACGTTGACCGGATTCTTCGGGGAAGAAGTAAAGGATAAGAAACGCGAGCAGCAGAAATGGAATGATCAGCGCGGATACGATCCTCGTTACCGAGTAGATCCGATCGTCAGCCGTTGAAGCCATTGGTAAAACCTTCCCTCACGTCCCGCTCCGCATGGATGCCGATCCCCGCAATCGCTCTGGGACGAGGGCCAAAACGGTTGGGATCACGAGCCCGCCATTGCTTTCTATCAGAAAAAGGCCGGCTTGGCTTCTAGCGCCGGGACAATTCAATCCAAGGTGCGAATGAGGTGTCGTTGTGGCGCCTGGTCCGGCCAGCGATTCCGTGCCTGTCGAATTGCATGAATTTATTCAAACTAATTTTCTGGACTTTTGTCCAAATATTTTGGTTTAGTTTGCGGGCGCCATGCAATCGGGAGGGATTCGCAGGGATTGCGTATAACGGACACAACCGGATCGGCGTCGCGAAACGGGGAAACAGGGAGGAAAAGATGAGCTACGACTTCGTAATTGTGGGAGGCGGCTCTGCCGGGGCGACGATCGCGTCGCGCCTTAGCGAGGACCCCAATGTAAAGGTCTGCCTGCTGGAAGCGGGCGGCGACGGAAAGGGCATTCTGGTGCGCGCGCCGCTTGGGGTGATCGCGATGCTGCCGGGCTATGGCAAGATCAACAACTGGGCCTTCGAGACGGTGCCGCAGCCGGGGCTGAACGGGCGTAACGGCTATCAGCCACGCGGCAAGGCATTGGGGGGATCGAGCGCGATCAACGCGATGATCTATATCCGGGGCCAGAAGGGGGATTATGACAGCTGGGCGGCCGAAGGTTGCGAGGGATGGGGCTGGGACGATGTCCTGCCCTATTTCAAGAAGGCCGAGAACAACGAGCGGCTGAACGACGACGCGCATGGCACCGACGGCCCGCTGCATGTGTCCGACGCGCAGGCGCCGCGGCCGATCTCGGAAGCCTTCGTCGAGGCCAACACCCAGATGCAGATCCGCCGCACCGAGGATTTCAATTCCGGCGACAACGAGGGCGCCGCGATCTATCAATGCACCCAGTTCCACGGCGAAAAGAACGGCGAACGCTGCTCGGCTGCAGCGGCCTACCTGCACCCGGTAATGGACAGCCGCCCGAACCTGACGGTGATCACCAAGGCGCGCGCCTCGAAGATCATCTTCGAAGGCAAGCGCGCCGTGGGGGTCGCCTATCGCGTCGGCAAGAAAACCCACGAGGTCCGGGCTGCGAAAGAGGTGATCCTGTGCGCGGGCGCGTTCCAGTCGCCGCAGCTTCTGATGCTTTCCGGGGTCGGCCGGTCGCAGGATCTCAAGCCCCATGGAATCGACATGGTGCAGGACCTGCAGGGCGTCGGGCAGAACCTGCAGGACCACCTTGATTTCATCCTGGCCTACAAGACCCGCGACACCGACAACATCGGCATCGGGCTGCGCGCCTCTATGAAACTGACCGCAGAGATATTCAAGTGGCGCAAGCACGGGAATTCGATGGTGGCATCGACCATTGCCGAGGCCGGCAGTTTCTTCAAGTCGAGCCCCGAGGTGGATCGCCCCGACCTGCAGACGCATTTCGTGATCTCGATCGTCGACGATCACGCGCGCAAGCTGCATCTGGGACATGGCTATTCCTGCCATGTCTGCAACCTGCGCCCCTATTCACGCGGCGAGGTGTTCCTGAAGTCGGCCGATCCGATGGACGCGCCGGGGATCGACCCGAAGTTCCTGTCCGATGACCGCGATCTCGACATCATGATCAAGGGCGCCAAGAAAACGCGCGAAATCCTCATGGCGCCGGCGATGAAGAAATACGTCAAGCAGGAACTGTTCGGCACCCATGACAACATGACGGACAAAGAGTGGGAAGAGGCGATCCGCAACCGCGCAGATACCGTCTACCACCCGGTCGGGACCTGCAAGATGGGGGTCGATGACACGGCCGTGGTCGATCCGGCGCTGAAGGTGCGGGGGCTCGAAGGTCTGCGCGTTGCGGACGCTTCGATCATGCCGCGCCTCGTATCGGGCAACACCAATGCACCGTCGATCATGATCGGCGAGAAATGCGCAGACATGATCAAGGCCGAATACGCCGCCTGATCCCACCCATTCGCCTGCGCCCGTGAGGGGCAGGCGCATCCGCTTTGAGACCAATAGGGAGTTAAACACATGCTGGGTTCGATGATGCGAAAAGAGCTGCTGATCAGTGACCTGATCGTGCATGCCGGAAAATACCACGCCGATACCGAAATCGTCAGCCGCGAGACGATCGGCGACATGCACCACACCAACTGGGGCGAGGTTGCCGCCGCTTCGCGCAAACTGGCGTCTGCGCTGGGCAAGCTGGGCCTGTCCATGGGGGACCGGGTCGCCACGCTGGCCTGGAACAACCACCGCCACCTGAAAATCTGGTTCGCCGTGTCCGGTGCCGGCATGGTGTGCCACACTTTGAACCCGCGGTTGGCGCCGCAGCAGTTCATCTTCATCTGCAACGATGCCGCCGACAAGGCGATCTTCTTCGACAAGACCTTCATGCCGCTGATCACCGGCACGAAGGAGCACCTGAATACGATCGAGCACTTCATTTTCATGGGGCCCCGCGATGAAGACGTCGCCGCCACCCTGCCCGAAGCGATCTTCTTCGATGAACTTATCGAGACGGGCGCCGACGACTACGACTGGCCGCAGTTCAGCGAGGATACGCCGTGTTCGCTCTGTTACACCTCGGGGACCACGGGCAATCCGAAGGGAGTGCTTTACTACAACCGCTCGACGATGCTGCACACCTTCGCCATCAGCCTGCCGGACGGGTTGAGCCTGTCGTCGCAGGAAGTCATCCTGCCGGTGGTGCCGATGTTCCACGCCAATGCCTGGGGCATCCCCTATGCCGCGGCGATGACCGGCGCCAAGCTGGTGATGCCGGGGCCGATGCTGGATGGAGACAGCCTTTTGGGTCTTATCGACGACCAGAAGGTGACGCTGGCGCTGGGCGTGCCGACGATCTGGATGATGCTTCTGGCCGCGGCCGAAAAGTCGGGTTCGAAGATGGAGACGCTGAAGCGCAACGTGATCGGCGGGTCCGCAGCGGCGCCGTCGATGATCGCCAGCTTCCGCGAAAAATACGACTGCGATACGATCCACGCCTGGGGCATGACCGAAACCTCGCCGCTTGGCACCTCCAACCGGCCCAAGGGTAAGCACTCGGATCTCGATGACGACGCGATGGCGCTTCTGCGGCTGGGACAGGGGCGTCCGCCCTTCGGCATCGATCTGCGCATCGTTGACGAAGAGGGCAACGCGCTTCCCCATGACGGGAAGGCGGAGGGCGCGCTGCAATGCCGGGGTCACTGGGTAGTCGATACCTATTTCGGCAAGGAGGACAGCGCCCTGACCGACGATGGCTGGTTCGACACGGGCGATGTTTCCACCATCGACGAAGACGGCTTCATGGTGATCCGCGATCGCACCAAGGACATCATCAAGTCGGGCGGCGAATGGATTTCCTCGGTCGATCTGGAAAACATCGCGGTGTCGCATCCGGGCGTGGCGATGGCCGCGGCCATCGGCGCCAAGCATCCGAAATGGGATGAACGCCCGATGATCGTCGCGGTGAAGGCCGAGGGCGCTGATCCGAGCGAGGAAGAAATCATCGCCTTGTTCGAAGGCAAGGTCGCCAAGTGGCAAGTGCCGGATGCCGTGGTGTTCAGTGACGCGATCCCGTTGAATGCTACCGGCAAGATGCTGAAGAACCAGCTGCGCGACCAGTTTGGCAACACCCTGATCGAGAGGGGACTGGCAGATGCTTGACGCCGCACAAGTGACGCTTGATGACCAGGACGCCTTGTTCGAGCACTACGAGGCCGCACTGGCCGACTTGGACGCGAACAAGGATAAATGGGCCCGGCTGCCGATCCCGGAACGCATCCGGCTTCTGTCCGAGATGAAAGACGGGATCATGAAGGTCGCCAAGGGCTGGGCCGAGGAAGCCGCGCGCAAGAAGGGCCTGAAGCCGGACACGGCGGTGGCCGGCGAAGAATGGATCGGCGGTCCCTATGCGACGATGGCGGGCTGCAACGGGCTGATCAGCACGCTTTCCCAGATGGAAGGCAAGGCGTTCATCGACCATTTGCCCACCCGTGAACTGGCCACCGGCCAGCTGGGCGTGAAGGTGCTGCCGCATTCGATCTGGGATCACCTGCTGTTATCGGGTGTGTCGGCCGAGGTCTGGATGCAGAAAGGCGTGTCGGAGGCAAACCTGAAGGACCATGTCGCCACCGCCTATGACACGCCCGAGGCCCGCCGCAAGGGCAAGGTCGCGCTGGTGCTGGGCGCGGGCAACGTGAACGCGATCACGCCGCTCGACGTGCTGCAAAAGCTCTACCTCGAGAACCAGGTGGTGATCCTGAAGATGAACCCGGTCAACGACTACCTGACCGATTACTACAAGATCGCGATGAAACCCTTCATCGACGAAGGCTATCTGCGCATCGTCAAGGGCGATGCCACGGGCGGCGCGTATCTGTGCGAACATCCCGTGGTGGAAGAGCTGCACATCACCGGCGCGGAAACCACCCATGACGCGATCGTCTGGGGTGTCGGCGAAGAGGGCGAAAAGAACCGCAAGGCGGGCACCCCCAAAAACGCCAAGCGCTTCACCTCCGAGCTCGGCTCGGTCAGCCCGACCATCGTGGTGCCCGGACCGTGGAGCGCGGCCGACATCCGGTTCCAGGCCGAAAACATCGCCACCATGAAGCTGCACAACTCGGGTCATAACTGCATCGCCTGCCAGGCGCTGATCATGCCCAAAGGCTGGGCCAAGGGCGCCGGCCTGATCGAGGCGCTCAAGAAGGTTGCCGCAGGATCGACCCGCCCGGCGTGGTATCCGGGCGCCATCGAGCGGCTTGAGGCCCACAAGGCGAATGGAGGCGATGTCGAAACCGTCGGCCGTGGCGAGGTCGCGCCGCCGCTGGTGATCAGCGATCTGTCAGAGCACCTGCAGAACCGAAAGACCGAGGTCTTCGGTCCCGCTCTCGGCACCATCGATATCGACGCGCCCGATCCCGCGACCTATCTCGAAAATGCGATCGCGTTCGCCAACGACGAACTCTGGGGGACGCTGGGGGCAAACATCCTGATCCATCCGAAGACGATCCGGCAGATCGGAAAGGCCCGGTTCGAGCAGATCGTGGCCAAGCTGCGATACGGCACCATCGGGATCAACGGCTGGTGCGGACTGGGCTTCCTGATCACCGCCTGCCCCTGGGGCGCGTTTCCCGGTCACACACTCGACGACATCGGTTCGGGGATCGGCACGGTGCACAATTCCTTCATGCTGGAAGATACCGAACGCGTGGTGGTCAAGGCGCCCTGGCGGCCGTTCCCGCGCGGCCTTCTGTCGCTGCAGTTCACCCTGCTGCCGCGCCCGCCGTTCTTCATTACCAACAAGCGCCAGCACAAGATCGGCGAGGCGCTGACGGCGTTCCAGCATAAGCCGAGCTGGCTGAAACTGCCCGGCATCTTCTTCCACGCGTTGCTGGGCTGACATTCCCAACCCGGGCGGAAAAGGTTGCGTTCCGCCCGGATCGAAGCCATGTGAGTGCCATGAACGAAGTGCCGTCCAAACTAAAGGCCCGCGCCGCCCGCAAAAGCGCCAAGCGTGAGGAAAAGAAGCGCCAGATCGCCGAAAGCGCGATCAAGGCGCTGAAAGAGCTGGGCTATGCCAATACCGGCCTGCGCGACATCGCCGAGAAAAACGACCTGTCGCTGGGCATGCTGCACTATTACTTCGAAGACCGCACGGCGCTGATCATCTATTGCGTCTCGATCTACAAAGAAGTGTTCGTGCGCAATATCAGCGAGGCGCTGGAAAAGGCCGAGGGGCGCGAGGAGGTCATCGAGGCATTTTCCGAAGCGTTGGTGTACTCGATCGTCGACGACGAGACGACACACCGGTTGTGGTATGACATCCGGGCACAGGCCATGTTCGACGAAACCTTCCGCCCCATCGTCGATGAAATCGAAAAGAAGCTGATCGGGATCGTCCGGACGGCCTTTGAAAAGGCCGGTCAGGACGTGCCGGAAAACATCGAGATCTCCTATGCGCTGCTCGACGGGGTCTTCCGGTACCTGATGCAGGGGCAGATCGGAAAAAACCGGAAATCCCGCGAGGAACTTATCCAGGCCTTCCGGACTCTGCTCGGCCAGTTCTTTTAACAGGCGCATCGCGGGGAACGGCGGGTTGGGCCGCAAAAAGCCGTCTGCATGTCAGCGGCAATCACCCTGACAGAAGGGTAGGTTTGCGTCTGCTTTTCAAGGGGGATTTGGTGGAGCCTAGGGGGAACCCGGGCAAGCCACTAACTTATTGATACTTAACGATATGGCGGTGCTGTGTTTGCTTGTGTGTCACACTGTAGTGTCACACTCCGGGGCGGCGCAATCACTTTCCTTGGCCAATATAAGAACACAAGCTAGCATGCCTATTCGAATAATTTCATTGAGGTGTTCAGAATGCGGTTTGTAGAGGGGCACGAGTATTCGCGGCAAAAAGATATCCACGCCAACTATGCCGGACAGGAGAGGGGTGGAATATCAACTCCTCCAGATCATCCCTATGTCTTCATCTTTACGGGTAAAAACGGAAAGAACTATGGGTACGAGGATGGTTGGAAGGGAGAAAATATCTTCCTATACACGGGCGAAGGACAGAAGGGGAATATGCGGTTTGTCAGGGGCAACGCTGCTGTTCGTGACCACGTCGCTAATGGTAAAGAGTTGTTGCTGTTTGAAGCCTTAGGGCATTCCAAGCCTGTTCGTTTTATAGGGAATTTTGCGTGCCAGTCGTGGGACACATACCAGGGTACAGATAACAATAATGATCTTCGAGAGTGTATCAGGTTTCACCTGGTCAAACTCACACCCGATATGGAGCCCAGTCCAGATGAAGCAATTCCTGTACGGGGTGATGCCGGTCTCATTGACCTTAGGGAGCGTGCGATGCGTGCAGCCGTTTCGTCGCCATCCAAGAATTGGGCTAATGCTCCAGCATCATACAGAGCGAGAAGCAGGGCAGTCAGAGAATATGTGTTGGCGAGGGCAGGTGGGAGGTGTGAACTCACTGGGAAACCCGCACCATTCCTTACCAAGTCTGGCCAACCCTACTTGGAGGTGCATCATACGCGACGTTTGTCTGACGATGGCCCTGATGATCCACGGTTCGTTGCCGCAATAGATCCAACTGTACACCGTCAAATCCACTTCGGTGAGAATGGAAACGCCTTGAATGCCGAGTTGATTGAAAAGCTGCGAACCATCGAGCCAGAACAGTAGTGAAGTGTTACAAGTGTTGTCGGCCCAGGGGGGTGGAGCGTGGCCAGTACATAGTATGAAGGTATGTACGAAGTTGTATATATATATCGGTAGGTTGTGATGCTTTTAGGTGGGTATTTGCATTACTAATAAACTAGGGTCAGGACTCATAGCCAATAGATGACGGTTGCAGCGAGCGCGATTGCGGAGAGGAAGACCTTCGGGCACCTG
>NZ_JADMKU010000017.1 GCF_018219815.1 Thalassovita aquimarina | reverse complement strand
CAGGTGCCCGAAGGTCTTCCTCTCCGCAATCGCGCTCGCTGCAACCGTCATCTATTGGCTATGAGTCCTGACCCTAGGTTTCAGTCCCATGAATCAGCTTGAGCCTTTGCCGATGTGCAACGTCCGCTTTTGGCACGAAGCGGCCCTTCGCTACGGTATGCTCCAACGGCGGCTTTGCGCAGGAAGCTGACTTTGCAAATTGGAGCGAACGGCCTTTACCGGCCGTTCACCCGATCCTCACAATGCCGCGGGACGGCGTGCCTTTCCGGACCTTCACTCCATTTGCGAAAGCGAGGTTTGTTGTGGAGACTGTAACGCTGCATGATCGACCATTCAGCAATGGCGAATTTGCGTATAATTTCACAGCCTTCTCCTGTTGCGGTCCAATTCGCCGTTAGGGCTTCCAGGCCGCATCCTTTTGCCAACCGGAAAAGCCGGTCTGCATGACGAGGGCATTCGTCCGGCCCGCAACACGCAACGCGAAGACCGCCTGTGCGGACAGGCTGCCTGTGTTGCAGAACAGGATGGTCATGCGGTCTTCAGGGATCTCGTCGATCCGGTCGAGCACCTCGCGCCATTCGATGTTCACCGCGCCTGGGATGGAGGCCTCTTCGAATTGGCCGGCGTCGCGCGTGTCTACGAAGAGGGAACTCTCGAAAACCGTCTGGTCGATCTGCTGCGGCAGGATGATCCCGGCTTCGTAGTCCGAGAACATCATATATTCCTGCATCGCCTCGACTGCGGCGTCCTGCGCGAACAGGGGGGTGCAGTAGAGCCGAGGGCGACAGAAGCCGCCACGAGAAAGGATTTCAGGTCCATTGGGTTTCCTTTGCTGGGAATGGGATTCGTTTCAGGAACGCGCGTCCAGATCGGACATGAATGCCGTAATGCGCCGGGCGTTAGCGCCTCGATCAACCTGCCCGAGGCGCGAGCGCGAACGCATATCTATACGGGTGCCGCTGTCGGTTTCGGTTACCCGGATCGCCACCTCGTCCTCGAAACCGAAAAGACGGCTGGTCGCAATGGCCTCGATCTGACTTTCATCGGGATCGTCCGAAAGCACCAGCCAGCCGCGTTCCTCGACCAGCGCGAGCGCGAGGCCGAAGGCGTCGTCGAAGGTCAGGTCGAGGTCGAGCGGACGAACCCCGGGATAGGCCGCGCTTTGCGGTTCCGCATTCGCGGAAGGATAGTCCGTGGGTGTTGCGGTGAACCAGAATACCGGCGGGTCCTGCGTGTCGGTGGAAATGTCGTTGATCGGCGGCGTCATGCGGGCCGCCATGTCGAAGGCGATGCCCATCCCCGCGACGGGAAGCGACAGAACCAGCCCTAGCAACACTGCGAAACCGGTGCTTTTCCGGTTGCGCAACCAAACCATCAACCCCACCAGCGCGGCGAGGCATCCCGCCAGCGCCACCCATGCGCCCCATGTCGCCACGCGATAGGATTGTGGCCACGGCCAGCCGCCCTGGCGGAACCCCCAGACGGCAACACCGACAAAGGCAATCGAGGCAAGGCCGCACAGGATGGCAAGTAGTCCGAGGCGGTTTGAAATCACGTTACGCATTCGCTTTCTCCTTCCGGGAAGCAGGTTTCAGGCGGGGATGGGTTTCCTCCATGCCGAGGATCAGCCACAGGCCCGATCCCGCCATGGCAAGCCCGGTGAACCAGAACCCGGCCTCAAGCATGCCTGCGGCATCGGCGATCAGCCCCATGGCGAGCGCCCCGATAGCATAGCCCAGATCGCGCCAGAACCGATAGACGCCCAGAGCCGAACCCCGCCACGAGGGATGCGCGATGTCGCCCATCGCCGCGATCAGCGTCGGGTAGAGCAGCGCCATGCCAATGCCGGTTACCGCCGCCGCCACGGACCATGCCGTGAGGGTGGCGAGGAGGGGAAACGCCAGCACGCCGCCTGCGCAGAGGAAGAAGCCCGCGACCGTCGGCCACTTGCGCCCGAACGCGTCGGAAAACGGCCCGGTCCAGAGCTGACTGCCGCCCCAGACGAACCCGTAGATGCCGGTGACCCAGCCGATTTCGATCAGGGTCGCGCCCTTGGCGATCAGGAACACCGGCACCAGCGCCCACATCAGCGCATCGACGAATTTCTCGACACTGCCTGCCTGCGCCAGCGCCATGAAGGTAGGGTTGCGCCAAGTGACGAGGGCAAAGATTTGCCCCGAGGTGGGGTTTTCCGGCCCTTCGACATAGCGAGGTTGCGGCCCGGTCGTTTCGCCCGACTTGTGTCGCGCGGCTTCTGCTCGGGCGTAGGGAAGCGTTTCGGTGAAGGATAGAAGACCGGCCGAGAGCGCCAGCAGAATGACAAGCAGGCCGAAGACAAAGAGGCTCATCCGGGGGTCGAAGTAGCTGGCGAGATAGCCGGTGACCAGTCCGGCCAGCGCCACGCCGCCATAGCCTGCGAATTCGTTGAACCCGGTGGCGAGACCGCGTTGCGATCCTTTCACGATGTCCATCTTGGCGGTGACGGTCATCGACCAGCAGAAACCCTGGTTCACACCCAGAAGCACGTTCGCCGCGACGATCCAGCCCCAAGAGGGAGCATAAAGGATCATGAACGGGATCGGCAGCGCCGCCAGCCAGCCCCAGATCAGCACACGGCGGCGCCCGACCCGTTCGGACACGCGGCCCGAAACGAAGTTCATCGCTCCCTTGACCGCGCCGAAGGACACGACGAAGGCGAAAAGCGCGGTCATCGACCCCTGCACCACGCCGAATTCGGTTTCGGCCAGTGCCGGGATGACCGTGCGCTGCAGCCCGATGGTCAGGCCGACGAAGAAGACCTGAAGTAGCTGTTCGAGAAAGGGGCGCAGGTTTTCGCGAATGCCCGGGGTGTAGGTCATTTCTGTTCGTTCCCTAAATCAAGTGCATGGCCGCTCGCGGGGCCTCGAAGTGGTTGAATGAGCATCCGGTCGAGCCAGAGATCGCGGCGGGTGCGGAACTGTTCAATGCCGATTTCCATGCCCTCGTGCCCCTTGGCAGGCTGGGCGACATAGGTGCCAAGCAGCCTGTCCCACCAGGGGACGCTGAAGCCGTAATTGGAATTCGTTTCGCGCGGGTCGACGGAATGGTGGACGCGGTGCATGTCGGGCGTGACAAGAAAAAGACGCAGCGCGCGATCAACACCAGCTGGAAGCCCGATGTTCGAATGGTTGAAGATCGATGTCGCGTTCAGGATCACCTCGAACAGTAGCACCGAGACGGCAGGCGCGCCGAGCGCACCAACGACGGCGAGCTTGATCGCCATCGAAGCAAGGATCTCGACCGGGTGAAAGCGCAGCCCTGTGGTGGCGTCGAAATCGAGATCGGCATGATGCATCCGGTGCAGCCGCCACAGGCCGGGAACCGCGTGAAACATCACGTGCTGGAGATAGATGGCCAGATCGAGAAGCAGAATGGAGCCTGTGAACGCCACCCATCCTGGAACGTCGATCACGTTGAAGAGGCCCCAGTCCCTTTCCTCGGCCAGCATCGCAAGGCCTACAGCGAGAATCGGAAAGCTCAGCCGCAGGATGATCGTGTCGACGACCACCAGCGCGAAATTATTCGTCCAGCGGATCACCCGCGGGATGTCGCGGCGCCGGCGGGGGGCGGCCAATTCCCAAATCATCATCACCGCAAGCACGCCCAGGAAGGCGGCAAGGCGGATCGTCGGTTCGGCGGCGAGGATGATTTCTGACATGGGCACTGGCTCCGGGGTTGTCCTGCGCGTTGGAATCGATAATATTCAAGTTATCGATTGAATGATTTATCGTTTGGAGGCGCGCTGTGTCAACCAGCCCCAAGAAAGCCCTTCTCGAAGAATATGCTCTGGTTGCACGGGCGCTTTCCGCTCCGGCGCGGCTATCGATCCTGGAACAGCTGGCCCAGGGGGAACGCGGGGTGGAGGCATTGGCCGAAAAGACCGGCCTTACTATCGCCAACTGCTCTCAGCATCTTCAACAGCTCCGCCGATCCGGGCTCGTTACCAGCCGCCGCGACGGCAAGGCCGTGATTTACCGTCTGACCGATGCAAAGACGTTGGAGCTGATGGACTTGCTGCGTGTCGTGGCTGAGCGGAATCTGGCCCAGGTGGAGCGCATCCTACGCGGGCTCTCCGGCGGGGAAACAGCACCCGAACCGGTCAGTCGCGACGACCTGGCTGTGCGGCTCGACGAAGGCGCTGTTACCGTGCTCGATGTCCGGCCCGCTGATGAATATAAAGCAGGGCATATTCCGGGCGCATTCAATATCGAGTTGGATAAACTTGAAAGCCTTATCTCCGACCTCGATCTTGAAAAAGAGATCGTCGCATATTGCCGTGGCCCTTACTGCATCTACGCCCATCAGGCGGTCGCGGCATTGCGCAAGCATGGCCTGAATGCCCGCCGACTCGAGGGTGGTCTGCCCGAATGGAGGGAGGACGGGCGCCCCATTCTTGATGGCGCGGCCTAACAAGCTGCGCTGTCACTGGTGCAGTTCAAGCTCCAGAAACCTAGAGGACATTCGAGCATTTTAAACGCCGTTGCATCAATGGGCTTTCTAAGGGAGTGGTAGAAAATCGAATATCCGATCTACCAACTTTGAAACTCCTCTTTCACACCTGCAACGAACGTCAGTTCTCCGCGCTCTCCAGCTGATCAGCTACGTCTGCTTTGGGCTGAGAGTGGTCGTTCGCTGCGGCCTGGACCAACGGCGGCTTTGCGCAGATAGCGACATTTGCAAAAGCGAGGTCACCGCGCGGGGCTGAATGGCGCTTCCGGCCCTCAGTGGATATTCAATTTATCTGCGGTGAATGGCTGTTCAGAGCCCGAAGCGGTCATTGGCGATTGCCGCAGCGATTGCCGGACGAACAGGTTCCGAACCGTGGTTCGGTCAATTTTGCCGGCGGTCGCAGGCGGCGCTACGCTGAGTAGCGCCGCTGACATTCATTGCTGCAAATCGACAAAGATTTGCGAGTCGACACCTGCTTCAAGCAGGGCCTGCTTGATCTGATCGATCGCACTGGCGTCGGCCGAGCTGACGATGACCACATCATTGACCACCAGTGAATACAGCGGCGCGTCAGGCTCAAGGTTTGCCAGGTATTTCTCGGCGGCCAGCTTGGACTTTGGCCCCCATTTTCCGTCATGGCCGACGCCGATCGTATACTGCACGTCCATGATCATTTCCTTGCTGACCGACTTGCCGTCGTTCAGATCCAGCAAGGCCTGTCGAAGCGCTTCCTCATCCGTGACGCGCTCGGGAATGAAAACGTTCGTGCAGGTTTCGACGTCTTTGTATTTGGTGACGGTCTTTTTGCTCGTTTCATTGGCGACGGCTCCGCCGATGATAGCGCCGGCGGCAGCACCGGCATTTTCCTTTGTCACGACTTTCCCGAGCACCCCGCCGATAATCGCCCCGCCGATTACTTTCTCGGGAGTTCCGCCTTTGACGGTTTCCTGATACGGTACTTTCGTTGTCTCGCACCTTACCTCGTACGAGCCGGCAGATGCCTGAGATGCAACCAGAACAGTCGTCGCTGTTGCTATCAAGAGTTTCATGTTCTTGCTCCTTCTTACCGCAGGTCGCGGTGGTAGTATGGCGCTTCTGCTTCAGGATTGTCGCCAGTTCGCCGTGTTGCCAGACAAACGCGTTAGCTGGTCGTTTGTCGTAATCTTGTGGCCAACAAGATATGACCTCACGTGTTAGTCAATAACCCTCAAGTGTTATTCAATAACATGGGTAGGATTCCGCCAGTTCCGCAGGGCTGGGCAGGCATTCGTAGCACCCCGACAGCGTTCGAACGCCTTTACTCTGAAGCGAGTTGCCGAGGCGTGCCCGTTCGAAGCTTCCAAGCCGCAATCTCAGTAAGCTCCGCGTAGCCTATGTTCTCATGGGGCGTGGCGAACGACCGCTTCACACCCGAACCGGTCATGCGTGTGATTTGACGCGAAGGTCCGCTCCCCGCCCATACTTGCTGGGGCAACGTTGGCACGTCGCGGGCGACCTTCAAGTCTGTTTAGGGCTGTTTGCGGATAAAACGGAGGTTAATAAAATCAATTTCTCGGTTCGTATCCAACTTGCTCCGCGACAATATCGTTTGCCGCGGTCAGTACTGATTGGTTGCCCTGACAATATCACGGCTGATACCATTCCGAATGTGCGAGCTCTCCCAAAGTAACCGCGCGGGCAATCCAAATTCGACATAGCAAGCAGGGACACCACATGACCGTCACCTATCTGAAACAGGGCATATCTGAAGAGCACCGGGCAAAGGATGATGCCAAGGTGCGGGACGTCGTGGAAACCACGCTGGCCGACATCGAAAGCCGTGGTGACGCGGCGGTGCGTGAGCTTTCTCAGAAGTTCGACAGCTACGCACCTGAGAGATTTCGCCTGACCCAATCGGAGATCGAAGCGGCGATGCAGAAGGTCTCGGCACGTGACATGGAGGATATCAAATTCGCCCAGGCCCAGATTCGCCGCTTCGCCGAGGCGCAGCGTGCGAGCATGACGGATATCGAGGTCGAGACGATGCCCGGCGTGATCCTGGGGCACAAGAACATCCCCGTGCAATCGGTCGGATGTTATGTGCCCGGCGGAAAGTTCCCGATGGTCGCGTCTGCGCATATGTCGGTGCTCACGGCATCGGTGGCGGGTGTCCCGCGCATCATCGCTTCCGCGCCGCCGGTCGATGGCGCCCCCCACCCCGCGATTGTCGCTGCTATGCAAATGGGTGGCGCGCATGAGATCTACGTTCTCGGCGGCATCCAGGCGGTGGGCGCCATGGCCCTAGGCACCGAAACGATCGACCCGGTGCATATGCTGGTGGGGCCGGGCAACGCTTTCGTCGCGGAAGCGAAGCGCCAGCTCTACGGGAAAGTCGGGATCGACCTTTTTGCCGGTCCGACGGAAACCATGGTTATCGCCGACGAAACCGTGGACGCGGAACTTTGCGCCACCGACCTGCTCGGACAAGCCGAACATGGCTACAATTCCCCGGCCTGCCTGATCACCAACTCGCGCAAGCTCGCCGAGGAAACGATGGCCGAGATCGATCGCCTGCTGAAGATCCTGCCCACCGCTGAAACGGCTTCGGTCAGCTGGCGCGACTATGGCGACGTGATCCTGTGCGACAGTTACGAGGAGATGCTCGATGTGGCCAACGACATGGCCTACGAGCACGTTCAGGTGATGACCGACCGCGACGACTGGTTCCTTGAGAACATGCATTCCTATGGCGCTTTGTTCCTTGGCCCCCGGACCAATGTCGCCAACGGCGATAAGGTGATCGGTACGAACCATACGCTGCCGACCAGGAAGGCCGGGCGCTATACCGGCGGGCTGTGGGTTGGAAAATTCCTCAAGACCCACAGCTATCAGAAAGTCATCACCGACGAGGCGGCGGCGAAGATCGGCGAATACGGTTCGCGACTGTGCATGCTGGAAGGCTTCGTTGGTCACGCCGAGCAATGCAATATCCGCGTGCGCCGCTACGGTGGAAAGAACGTCGCCTACGGCACGGCGGCCGAATAAGGGATTGGCCCATGGCATTGCCTGTAACACCCTCCTTCCGGCTTGACGGCAAACGCGCGATCGTGGCGGGCGCTTCCTCCGGGATTGGTCGCGCCTGTGCCGTTGCCCTGGCCGAAGCCGGTGCCGATGTCACCCTCGCGGCCCGGCGCGCCGACGTTCTCGAAACGCTGGCGGCCGAGATGAAGGACGCGGGCTTGTCGGCCCGTCCCCTCGCTCTCGACATTGCCGATGTCGCCGCGACCCGTAAGGCTCTGGGCAGCGAAGCGCCTTTCGACGTTATGCTGAATGCGGCGGGCCTTGCCCGCCACAGCCCGGCTCTGGCGACGACGGAAGAAGATTTCGACGCCGTTGCAGGGGTCAATTTCAAAGGCGCATACTTCCTCACCCAAGCCGTGGCCGATGCCATGATTTCAGCGGGGCGGCCCGGCTCGATCATCAACATCTCTTCGCAGATGGCTCATGTCGGCGGCCCCGACCGCGCCGTCTATGCCGCAACCAAACATGCAGTGGAAGGTTTCACCAAGGCGATGGCGATCGAATGGGGACAACGGGGCATACGTGTCAACACGATCTGCCCGACCTTCATCTTGACGAAACTCACCCGGCCCACATTCGATGACCCGGACAAACGCGCCTGGATCGAAAGCAACATCATACTCGACCACGTCGGACAGGTTGAAGACATCATGGGGGCCGCCGTCTTTCTCGCCTCTGATGCGGCATCCATGATCACAGGCGCTGCCCTGATGGTAGACGGCGGCTGGACGGCGAAATGATTCGCTTTCGCCGTCTGACCAGGTATGCAACGGCAATCACCCTGAACCATCCAACGGGGACTGGTTGAGCCTCCCAAATGAACTGGTCCACCGCTATGTTTAGGAAACGGAGGACCGAGAATGGCAAATAAGCTGACCTTCGCTGCGCCAAGCTCAAATGGCAGCTTTGCGCAGATAGCGACTTTTGCATAGTCTGGACGGCTTACCGCGATCACCTGCTCGGAGTGCTGGCGCCGGAATGACTGGCGGATTTCACGGCAGAGCCTGACCCTGTATACAAGGGGGGCAGCAGCACCTGCCGTCATCAGAAGCCCCGCGCGGCATAGCCGGATGGAGGCCAAACAAAATAGATTCGATCATGGGAGGCAAGCAGATATTAGCCGCATGCAGCGAAGCACTGCATTGGCAGCCTCAGCTTGGAGGTTTGCAAGACGCCTGAGGAACTCAAAGCCTGGTCCATGAACATGGGGTATGAGAATGAAGAGGCGACGGTTCGCTATTATAAGCATTTACTCGACGAACGCGTGGTCGATATCTTTGAGCAGCTTGATCAGGCGGGCGAAAATGACTGCGAGATCGTGATCGAAGACAAAGACCTGATGTTGGGATACCCACTGCGAGATTCTGTGCCAGGGATAGCGGAGTATGAGCGCGGCGAGGACTTGGTGGATGAACATCGAGATCGTCAAAAAGCGAAGAAGCGTAAGGCAATACATAAAGAAACTGACGATGATGATAACGACGGCCTCATCGAATAGTTCGACATTTCCGCTCAGGGCATCGATGATGCGATCAGCCTGTCCGTCGCCATCGACAACGCGCGCAAGCTTGCTACGATACGCAACAACTCAGAGGAGGCCGCCTGATGGGGTTGCGTTTCATTTTCATGCTCACCCGCAACGACAAGACCGTCACCGATGCCATGACACATCTGGAAACGGCGCTGTCACTCGGCGTGCGTCACATCGGATTCAAGGATGTCGGTCTGCCAGTCGAGGACTTGAGAGCGCTGAACAAGGCGATTCAGGCCAAGGGGGCCACGTCCTATCTCGAAGTCGTCTCGCTCGATCGGGATAGCGAAGTTGCATCGGCACGCGCGGCGGTCGAGATAGGTGTGGGTATCCTTCTCGGCGGCACGCGCGTCGATGATGTTCTGCCGGTGCTGGCGGGCAGCGGGCTCGAATATTACCCCTTCCCTGGAAAAATCACCGGGCATCCGAGTGTGCTGGAAGGCACCATCAAGGAAATCGTAGCGAACGCACGGGATCTTGCCTCTCGGAAGGGCGTGCATGGCCTAGATCTACTCGCCTATCGGTCACCGGATCAGAACGGGCCTGAGTTGATCGAGGCAGTCTGCGATGCCGTAGGCAAGCCGGTTATCGTCGCGGGCTCCATCGCCGATAAGGATCGCATCGCCGCCGTTCACAGGGCCGGAGCAGCCGGATTCACTATCGGTACGGCTGCCCTGGACGAGGAATATCCGGCCGACGGTAGAGGACTAGAAGCTCAGCTCACCGCTATTCTTCGGGATGTTGCCAATCTCAATGGGCATCTGTCGCCCTTCGGAAAGAAAGGGCTTGATGCAGCCTTTACTACGCTCTCGGAAACCTGGTCACCGCGTGTCGCCGGTCAGGTGAACAACATGCAAATCAAGCTCGCGAAATTTGAAGGAGCCTTCATCTGGGATTTCCACGAACATGACGATGAGCTGTTTCTTGTCCATCGCGGGCGACTTCTCATGCGGTTCCGTGACCGTGAGGAGGTGATCGAAGCAGGCGAGTTTATCGTCGTCCCGCATGGCGTCGAGCATTGCCCCGTCGCGCTCACAGAAACCTGCGAGGTGGTTCTGCTGACGCCTGCCACAACCGTGAACACCGGCGCCGCTATCGAAGAACCTCAGACCGCCCCCTGAGCCTTGGCGAAGGCCGCCAGACGCCATTCGGTGTCGCGCACGGTGTCGCCAGCCTTGAAGAGAGCGGACCCGATGCCCAAACCCGATGCCCCGGCCGCCCGCCATTTCTCTACGTTCTCCGGCTGGACACCTCCCACAGCATAAAGCTGCGTTCCTGCGGGAAACACTGCCTTCATCGCCTTGAGACCAGCAGGGCCGATAATCTCGCCCGGAAAGAGCTTCAACGCATCCGCTCCGGCGGCCAATGCCTTGAATCCATCTGTGGGGGTCATGACGCCGGGAAAACTGCGCAGACCCAAAGCGATGGTGCGTGCGATGACCGAGACGTCGGTGTTGGGCGAGACGATAATCTTGCCGCCCGCGTCGCGCACCCGGTCGACGTCCTCGGCCCGCAGAACCGTGCCGGCGCCAAACGTCGCCCGATCGCCGAGTGCCCGCGCGGCCGCTTCGATAGAGCGGAAGGCCTCGGGCGAGTTGAGCGGCACCTCAATGGTGCCGATACCCGCCTCGACCAGCACCTCGCAGATTGACACGACGCTGTCGGGGGTAACACCGCGGAGGATGGCGATCATGTCGCTGAAGTCGGGCTTGGTCATCGGGGGGCGATCTCCTCTGCGGCGCGGGCCATGAATTCGGCGTGCCGGGATTGGTGGAATCGGTGGAGGGCCGGGTCGGGGCGGTAGCTATGCACCGGGCGAACGGCATCCGCGATAAGGCTATCGAGTGCAGTCGTAGGATCGTCCGACAGCCCCGCAAAAGCCAGTAAAGCTGCGCCCACGGCAGAGGTGTCGCCATGGGCCAGCACTTCGACGTCGCGGCCGGTCACATCCGCGACCGTTTGGCACCAGATCGGCGAACGCGCACCGCCCTCGGCAAGCCGGATTTGGCCGATGTTGAGACCCGCCGAGAGGAAAGCGTCGAGCGAGGCGGCGACTGCATGTGCCACCCCGGCATGCACCGCGTGGATCAGGTGGCCGGGGCCTTGGGTCAGGTCGAGGCCGGACAACGTGCCATGGGCGGGGGCGCTCCAAGGGGTGCCGGCGCCGGCAAGGAATGGCAGGAACATGGCCTGCACGGTCGCTGGGTCCACGCCCCTCGCAGCGGCCTCGAGACTGTCGAAGTCGGGGCGGGTGCCGCCGAGCGCGAAGACGTCTCGCAGCCATTCCATGGATAGGGCACCGGCAGGGACAAGGCCCAGCCAAAGTTCACGGTCGGGCGTCACATGTCCCATACGCCACATGCCCCGCACCTCTTGTGCGGGTGGGCAGGGGCTGGCGGCGACCACATGGCCAGCGGTACCCAAAGTCACCGCGACCGTGCCGGGGGCATAGGCGCCGCAGCCGACCGCTAGCGCACCGGTGTCGCCCGAACCGATCACCACCGGGGTGCCAGGGATGAGACCGAGCGCCTTGGCCATTTCTGGTCGAAGGACGCCGAGCTGGTCAGTGGCCGCGCCGATCGGCGGGAGGTCGCTGGATTGGATGCCTACCCAAGCGCAGAGGCCTTCGTCCCACTCGGTCTCGTCGAAGCGCATGAGAAGTGTACCGGAGGCTTCGTTCCGCTCGGTCTGAGCCTGTCCCGTTAGGCGCAGGCCTATCCAGTCCTTAACCTGCATCACGAGAGTACGCGGGGCGAGAAGGCCATTGTCCGCCAGCCAGCGCAGTTTGGGGGCCACAGAGATGCCGTTCGCGCGGTTGCCGGTGGTTGCGTAGAGGTCGTCACCGAAGGCCCGGGCGAGCGCTTGAGTTTCAGCCTCGGCCCGCTGATCGAGCCAGATCAGAGCGGGACCGATGGGGTCGCCTGACGCGTTGCTCCGGACGATGCCATTGAGTTGCCCGGCGAGCCCAATGGCACTGATCTGCTCCGGATCCACTTGCGCGGCGACCGCCCGGCAGACCGTGACCATGGCGTTTTCCCAATCCTCGGGCGACTGCTCGGCCACGTCTCCACTGGGGCGATGGGTGGGGTAGGGGGCCGATGCTTCGGCCACCACGTCGCCCCGCTTGGTCATTGCGACCGCCTTAACCGCCGAGGTACCGAAGTCGATACCTAACGCGAGGAAGGGGGCGATGAGCTCTTCTCTATCGCACATTATCTGGCGGCGCTCTTCTGATAAATGATCGCGGCCACGGCGATGACAAGGCCCTGCACTACAAGCTTGCCCGCCTCGTCGATGCCGAAGACGGTGAGCAAGTTGAGGATCATGATAAGCAGCATGGTGCCGAGCACGGTGCCCACAGCTCCGCCCGCTCCGCCGCCAAACACCGCCCCGCCAAGGATCACGGCAGCGATGGAGCTGAGCACGTAATCCGCGCCCAGACCCAGCGAGCCAACGCCGATCAGCCCCGACAGGATCAGCCCGCCAAGGGCCGCAAAAACGCCCGACATGATGTGCGAGACGAGAAGGGTGCGGGTCACCGGGATGCCACTGTAATGCGCGGCAGAGGGGTTATCGCCAGCCGCCATGATGAACCGGCCGAACACCAGCTTGCGCAGAATGATCCATGCGATAATGGCGGAGGCGATCCAGAACAGACCCGATACGGGGAATAGCTCGATCCGACCTCGGCCGATATATTTGATCGTGTCGCTCATCGCGTTGCCCGGTGCGCCGCCCGAAATCAGGTAGCCGATGCCAGTTACGACCGAAGCCGTGCCGAGCGTCACCACGACCGCCGATGCGCGGAGCACCGTGATGAGCAGACCGTTGATGAGGCCCACAGCGACCCCGGCCAGTAGGGCCACGCTGATCGGGATCACGGCGGGGAAGCCGAGGAATATCCGGTCGGAGACGAGGATGTTGACCAGCATGATCACTGCGCCCACCGAAAGGTCGAGTGACCGGTTGGCGATCGTAAAGGTTTGTCCTAGCGCGACGATGCCAAGGGGAGCGGCCTGGCGGAGCAGGATCATGAGGAAGGGGACCGATAAAAAATGCGGTTGAGTAAAGGCTGCGAGGAGCAGTACTGCGATCAAGCCCCAGAAGGCGGGCGGCCAATGGGCGATGGTACGCAGCATGCGGCGGGCGGCCGAGGGTTTGGTGGGGGCCTGGATCACGTCGGTCATAGTCCGACCTCCTTGCGGCGGAACAGGCTGACCGAGACGATTAGCATCGTGCCTTTCACGATATGTTGGTAGAAGGGCGAAATACCGGCGAGGTTCATGCCGTTGTTAAGAAGACCGATGATGCCAACGCCGAATACGGTACCGATGGGCCCGCCGATGCCTCCCGACAGAAGCGTCCCGCCAAGCGCCGCGGCTAGCACGCTGTCGAGGCCAAGGGCGCTCCCCACATTGGGGTCGGACGACGCAAGGCGCGCGGTCAAATACATGCCCGCTACGGCGGCGCTGGAGGCAGAGATGACATAGGTGCTAATGCGGATGCGCGCCTCCGGCAGTCCTGAGAGCCGCGCCGCGGCGGGATTCGCCCCCACCGCGTAAAGCGCACGTCCAAAGCCCGTACCATGAGTAAGCCCGATGGCGAGCGCCCCGATCACGAGCACCCAGAGCGCGCCGAGCGGCAGGCCTAACACATCACCACGGACCATTGCGACCAGCGGGGCGGGAGCGATACCACCGGGCACAGGAAGGAGCGTGAGCGCAATGCCCTGTACGATAGAGGATGTGGCCAGTGTCATGATGATCGGGTGGACGCCTATCTTGACGATGCCCCAGCCATTGACCAGCCCGACGGCGATGGCCGCGCCGAGGGCCATGGGGACCGTCGCGCTCCAGTGCAGGGGCAGTGCGAGGATGGCCGAGGTTAAGCTGATAACCGAACCGACCGAAAGGTCGAAGCCCCCACCGAGCAGCACCAAAGTCTGTCCGATGCCGGCGATGAAGAGCGGGGGCAACTGTCCTAGAAGGTTGCCGAAGTTCCGACCGGTCAGAAAGCTACCAGGCAGCGCGATGGCCAGCACCACGAAGATCACGGCAAAGGTCAGCGCCGACAATGCCGCGCCGCGCTGACGATACCAGCGGGCGTCAAGTAAAAAGCGATCGCGCAAGGACAGGCGCGAGGTAGCGGAGGAGGTTAAGGTGCTGTCGCTCATACCGGGGTCTCCGTTCGGGCGGCGTCTTCCTGACCAGGGATCGCCGCGGCCAGCAAGTTGATCTCGGTGGCTTCGGTCGCTGGCATCTCGGTAGCGAGACGGCCTTCGCGAATGACCACGATCCGGTCGCAGAGGCCGATTAGTTCCGGCATCTCGCGCGAAGAGACAAAGACGGTGCCGCCGTTTGCCGCAAATTCACGCAGGCGAAGGTAGATTTCGCGCTTGGCCCCGACGTCGACGCCGCGCGTGGGCTCTTCGCAAAGTAGAACGCGGGTGCCCGCGACCAGCCAGCGACCAAGAACGACTTTCTGCTGGTTGCCACCGGACAGTTGCATGACGTTCTGGTAGGGATCTTCAGCCTTGACTGAGAGGTCGCGCATGACAGCCTCCACTGCGGCGCGGGGCTTGGTGAACCATGCGGACAATCCTCGCGGTGCGACCGATCCCGTTTCCATATTCGCAAGGATCGAGAGCGAGGGGAACAGCCCGTCGTCCTTGCGGCTTTCGGGAACGAAGCCCAGACCCAGCGATATGCGGCGCCGGGCGTCTAACTGGTCCACCTGATCCGCGCCCAGTCGCAATGCGCCGCCGGTGGCGGGGGCGAAGCCCGCGAGCAGGCGCATTAGCGCCTGTTGACCTTGGCCTTCAAGCCCCGACAGACCGACGATCTCGCCCGCGTGCAGGGTCAGCGACACCGGGGCGGGCAAGTCGTCGCCTTCAAGCTGGTCGGCATGTAACAAGCGCTGCCCCAACTGGGTGGCCCGAGGGGCAAAAAGCTCTTCCAACGGGCGGCCCACCATGGCCTCGACGACCTCGTCGTGATCCGTGGCGGCGGTGGTCAGCGTGGTAACGTAGCAACCGTCCTTCATCACCGTGATCCGGTCGCAGATCGCGAAGATTTCCGGTATCCGGTGCGAGACGTAAAAGATCGTACACCCCTCGGTGGCGAGGCGGCGAATGAGGTCGAAGAGCGTCTCGACTTCTTGCGCAGCGAGCGCGGCCGTGGGTTCGTCGAAAATGAAGACCTTGGCGTCAGCCAGAAGGCCTTTGGCGATCTCGACCATCTGCTGTTCGCCTACGCTCAGCGCCTCGACCGCAGTTTCTGGGCGTATGTTGAGCCCGAGGCGTGCGAGCACCTCTTGGCAGCGCGCACGCTGTTCGCGGGCAGGGATGCCGTTTTTGCCGAGGAAGAGGTTTTCCTGCACGGAGAGGTTCCGAAGCAGCGAAAACTCCTGGAAAATCGTGGAAATTCCCGCCTCTTGAGCGTCGCGCGGAGTGTGGAAACTGACAGGCGCACCGTTCAGCCGCACCTCGCCGGTATCGGCCCGGTGCACGCCGGAGAGCACCTTCATCAGCGTCGATTTGCCCGCGCCGTTTTCGCCCATGACAGCATGTACCTCGCCGGGCAGGCCGGTCAACAGCATGGCCGAGAGCGCCTGCGTCGAACCGAAGGCTTTCGAGAGGTTCGTGACCTCGATGGTGGGGGGCATCGTCATAAGGATTCGGTCGCCGGCGGTTCTGTCAGGGGATCGGGGCAGCCCGCTAGGGAGCGATGCCACCATCATAATAAGGGCGCGCGGAAAGGGAAGCCCGCACGCCCACGAAGTTCAGTTTCCGTAAAGTGCTTGCAGCTTTTCTTCCGGAAGTGTCGAGCCGACCCAATAGCTGTCGTTGAGATCAGGACGGTAGAGGGCGTCCAGATCTTCGGCGGTATAGGGGGCCGCCGTCACAGCGTAGTAGTCGTAGACCTCCTGACCTTCGAGGATCGCCACTGCGAGCGCAATGCCCTCACCCACAGCCCAGGTCGGGTTCTGCGGGGCGATGGAGTCGAAGCCCTTGTTTTGATTTTCCTTCCAGGTTCGGAAAAAGCCGTTGTTCGCTTCACCCGTCATCGGGACGAGGTCACGGCCAAACTCGTTAAACACTTCCACGCAGGCCTGCGTCATCGCACCTCCCGACGACCAGACACCGTCGATTTTGGGATGCGCGAGCGCAAGGCTTTCGCAGGCCTGACGGCCCTGATCGTAGGACCATGCAGCGTATTCCTCGGCGATGATCTCCATGTCGCCGCCCTTGGCGATCACGTCCGCCGCTCCGTTGAAACGGTCGTCGTCTACTGAGAGCCCCGCGATGCCGCGCAGCGCGATGACCTTGCCTTCGCCACCCATTGCGTCGACGAGAAACTGCCCGCCGTCCACGCCGAACTTGACTTGATCGGCCATGATGCGGGCGGTGACCTTGTCAGTGTTGGCGTCGGCGGTGACGACCACGACGACCACGCCGTCATCATAGGCTTTCTCGAGCACAGGGACTAGCGCGACAGGGTTGGTTGGGTTGACGACGATGGCGTCGGCGCCTTGGGCCAGCATATCCTCGATGTCGGCGACCTGCTTCGACGGATCGCCGTTTGCATCCGTCACGATGTAGCGTTTGACCTGTGAGAGGGTCGAGGCGCGGTAGGCGGCCTCTTCCACAAGCTGCGCTGCCCAGCTGTTAAAGACGGCCACATTCGAAAAGCCCACGATGTAAGAGCCGTCGCGCTTAGCTTCGTACTTGGACACGTCGACAACGTTCGATCCTGCCGTTGGGCCGATGTCGGCATGAAGGGTGATGTCCTGTGCTGAAAGAGCGCTGGTGGTGAGCAAGGTGGCGACTAGCGCAGCCGAGATTTTGTTGAGCATTTTATGACCTCGAATTCCTATTGGTAAGGTCCACGTTAGCGAAGATGGAAATTTTGTAAAGATTTCCTCAAAAAATTTTATTATTGTTATCATTCTGATTTAAATAGATATTTTTTTTGGAAATTATTTTTATTTTTGCGAAGCCTCGATCTGACCCCAGGCAAGCCCGCCTTTGATCTTATCAAGCAGTTCGTCGCGATTCAGCTTCGATGATTGACCAATGTGAAAAGCGATCAGGCCGATGACGTAGTGATAGGAGAAATGCGAAATCGACGGCGTGTAGATGTCGATTTCCTCGTAAACCGAGACCCCGATCAGTATATCGCAGAATTGGGTCAGCGGGTTGTGCGGGGCCGAGATTCCGATAACCGTGGCTCCCGCGCCGCGAGCAATTTCGGCGGCCTCAACTGTCTCTTGAGACCGGCCGGTATGCGATACGACGACCGCAACATCCCCAGGCCCGAGCAGCGTCGAGGAAATCCGACGGAAGTGGCTGTCGCCGATATAGCAGGCGTCCAGTCCCAGCCGCATGAGCCGCATAGCCGCCTCTTCCGCCATAAGGCCCGAGACCGCCACGCCAAAGAGTCGCACTCGTCGGGCCGAACGTAACGCGGCGATGGCGTCAGTCAGTGCTTCGGCGTCGAGCGAGGCATAGGTCGAGCGCAGGCTTGCGGTGATCTGCTGGAGGTACATCTCTTCAAGTTGCCCGCCCGCGATGGCGCGTTCGTCCAAATCTTGCACGGACTGGTGGGCGAAGGGGCTTTGCGCGCTTTTCGCTTGAGCGATCGACAGTTTCAGGTCCTTGAACCCCTCGACCCCCAGCATCCGGGAAAATCGGGTAATCGAAGATGCTGAAACCGAGGCCGCGTCTGCGACCTCGGTGATGGACCCCTTCAAGACGAGGTCGACGTCGGACAGGATCAGTTCTGCGATCCGGCGTTCCGCCCGCTTCAGGTCAGGCAGTAGCTTTCCGATACGGCTGAAGATGTCGTTCACTGGCAGGCCTCCTTGTCCGGTTCTGCCCCGCCATTATCGGCAGTCCGCCGGTCAGGCACAAATGTCTTTAACCATGGAGATCATATGTTTGGTGAAGACCTCGATCATCGCGCGCCCTTTTTCCGCCGTACCCTTGGTTGCATCGCCGAAGACGCCGCTTTTCGAAAGCTCGCCCATCGGCCGACCTCCATAGAAATAGGCGGGGTCGCGATCAGGGTATTCGGCTACCGCTTTGTCCATCTCGACCGTCTCCGGCGCGATAGCGAGCATGAGCGAAGTCTCGAACTCACAGGCGTGGACGATGCCATGCCACGTCGGACTTTCGCAATGGGCCGCCAGCTCCTGCGAGAGGTTCGGATAGAACAGGCGCCAAACCTTGATATCGGGATTGTCCCACACCCGGCGGGTCGCGTATTTCATCGTGGCCGAGTTCGCCTCATGCCCGTTGATCATAATCAGGTGTTTCACGCCGTGGCGAGCCATGCTCTCCGCGACATTGCAGATCACGTCTTCCATCACCTGTTGGTCGAGCGTCACGCTGCCTGCATCGTCGCGCCAGACCCACGAATAGCCGAAAGGCATGGCAGGCAGGACGGTGGCGCCGGTGGCCTCGGCCACCCTCACCGCGAAGTGCTCGGCGAGGATGGTATCGGTGCCGAGGGGCAGATGATGGCCGTGCTGCTCGGTGGCGCCCAGGGGTAGGATTGCCACGGGAAACTTGGCGATGCGCTCGGCAAAGGCATCACGCGAAAGGAATCTTGCCTCTACAGTCATACTCGTTAACCCCGTTTAGAACTTTGCCAGCCAGTCGGCAGGCGTTTTCTTGAAGATCTGTTCGATGGCTGCTTCCGGTATACCCTCGTCACGCATCCGGGGGATGAATTTGGTAGCGATATAGGAAAAGCCCGGCCCGCCGCCGTAACCGGCGAGGTATGACGCGCGCCCCATGTCGCCCGAGATCAAAAGCCGCGCACCATGGCCCGCGTCGAGCATGGCTTTGATGGAAGCGATGCGGATGCAGTCGGGATAGTATTTCACCTTACTCACACCGTCGAACTGCACATGTGCGCCCCGGTCGGCGATGCTCTTGTGGTAATAAGGATCAGCGTTGCGATCGCAGTGGCCGATGACGACGTGGGATAGGTCGACGCCCTCGTCCTCAAGAATATCGAGCATTTCGTTTCCCATCGTGCCTGCTTCCGTATGCAGCCAGATCGGCGCGCCGGTTTCGCAGTGGGCGCGCCCCACGGCACGGGTGGTCTTTTCCTCGAGCGGGTGGATAAAGTTGTAGCTGCCGCCTGACTTGAGGTGCCCCGCCTTGTGCGGCCCTCCGTCCATGCCTTCGCTCACGTCGCGGATCATCTTATCCGCGATCTCGTTCACCGGTGTCGTTTCGACCCAGAGTGGAAAATAAGCTGCCTTGTTGAAGCCCGAGACAGCCACCACCGGTACGCCCGCCTCTTTCGACATCCGGGCCATCTTGGCCGGGTCGCGGCCATAGTCAAGGGTTGTCGCCTCGACCAAAAGCGTGCCGCCTACATCGCGGAAGTTCTTTAGTTCCTGAAGTGAGCATTCGTAGCTCGCCAGCTCCAGATCGCGATCTTTCTGCACCGCAGGAGGGCAGGTGATCAGGTGTTCGTGGCTGTAGATCAGCCCCAGCCCCTCGGCGGAGATGTCTCCGTTCACGGTGCGGATGTTGGCCATATGGCGCTCCTTGCTCAATGCGTTCGCTCGGATGATTCAGCCTGACGCTAGCGCCGAGCTTTATAAATTGCAATAATTTTCTTATTGACGACTATAACCGAAATAATCATTTAATATATTGATGCTTATGTTTTGGAAAATATTTTCATAAAGCCGCAAAACGGAGAAAATCATGCCCTTCGCGCGTACAGTCAACGGTGATGTAGACGTCTCGGAGCTCGGGACTGTGTATTGCCACGATCACATCTACTGCGTCCCCGCCCTGTGGAAAGAAAAGGGAGACACGGACCTGCTTCTGGACAGCCCCGAGGCATCAAAGGCCGAACTCGACCTGTTCAAGGCGGCGGGTGGGACGACCATCTACGACGCAACGGCCATCGACTATGGCCGCGACGTCGGCGTAGTGAAGCGCATTGCCAACGATGCGGGGGTGAAGATCATCGCAACGGCGGGATTCAACAAGTCGATCATGTGGCCAGCCAAAATACCGGGGCGCGACATTACCTTCCAGCAGTGGATCGACGGCATGTCCCGCGACGAAGTCCGCGCCCATGTAGTGCGTGAGGTAACCGAGGGCATGGACGGTACCGACGTGCGTGGCGGCGTGGTCAAGTTCGGAACCGGCTACAACACGATGAACGAGAGTGAGGTCAAGATCATGCGCGGGGTGCTCGACGCCCACAAGGAAACCGGCGCGCCGATCCATTCGCACACCGAAATGGGCACCATGCCACTGGAGCAGTTGGAGATCGTTGCGGAAGAGGGGATCGACCCCCGTTACCTGACCATCGCTCACCTCGACCGGAATCCCGACCCCTGGCTGCATCGCAAGGTGGCTGAGACGGGTGTCTTCTTGTCCTTTGACGGGATCACTCGGGCGAAATATCACTCGGAAGACGTGCGCACGCGCTGCATCCTCGATCTGGTGCGCAGGGGTCACGAAGATCAGATCATGGTCGGCGGCGACATCGCCCGGCGGTCAATGTTCGCGAGCTACGGAGAAGGCGGTCTTGGTATGGGTTTCATCCTAGAAAAGTGGCGCCCCCGGTTCATCGAGGAAGCGGGCGAGGCAGGCTTCGACGGCGAGGCTTTGCTCCACAAGTTCTTTGTGGTGAACCCCCAGCAGGCCTTCGCTTTCCGCGAAGCCTGATCAGAAGGCGTCTCATGGCACGGGTGCTGGCGATAGATCTGGGGACAGGATCGCTCAAGGCGGGCGTCGTAGACGAGAGTCTCGAGGTTGTCGCGGTCGGCAGCGCCCCTGTGCCGACTGCCCGAGACGCGCCAGGTATGGCGGAGCAGAGCGCCGAGGACTGGCTTTCGGCCATGGCCCGTGCGGGGCGTACAGCGGTCGATGGGGCCGGCCAGGCAGTCGACGCCATAGTCTTTACCGGCCATATGAGCGCCCCATGCCTGGTGAACACCTCGGGCCTGCCCATCGCGCCAGTCAGGACGCTGGCCGATACGCAATGCGCCGGGTTCCTCTCGGACGATCCGGACATCGCAGCGCGGTCCGGCAACCTTGATGGAACGCATTTCGGGCGCGCCAAGATCGTGCAGGCGCTGGCCCAAGGGGCGAAACCCGCCGTGGTTGTTGCCCCCAAGGACGTGCTCCGGATCGCCATGGGCGGCACGCTCGCCTCGGATCCCAGCGATCTGGCGAACTTCCTGCTGATTAGAGCGGGAGCCGACGCCTGCGACCCCGTGCTTTCGTCCGGTGCCGGGCTGACCCCAGCCCAATGCGCTCCTGCCCTACCCGCAGATGCACTGGACGGAGTACTCAACGACCACTGGGCTGACGTACTGGGACTGCCGGCGGGCGTGCCGCTGATCGTGGGTGCGGGCGATATGGGAACCGCCGCCATCGGCGTGGGTCTTGGGCAAGACTGCGACGCGGCCATTACCATCGGAACGGCGGCAACGGTTCTCGCCGCGGTGCCCAAGGTGCAGCCAGATCTCGTCGGCAAGCTCACGTATCACCTCGACGGATTCGGCAGAAGTTTCGCCCTCGCCTCGCATTTTAACGGGGGAGCGGTGCTTGACTGGCTGTACCGTCTGTCCGGCACGGTCGAAGCGCGCAACCCCTGGCTCACCCGCCTGTCACAGATGGCCGCAGCCCGTCCGGACCGGAGCCTGCCTCTGGTCCTGCCTTATCTGCTCGGCTCAGGTTCGCCCCGGTTCGACCGCGGCGAACGGGCCAGGATTACGGGGCTGTCGGCTGAGCACGACATAATCGATCTGATCGCAGCCTTTCAGGAGGGAGTGGCCTTCGACCTGGCCGACAGCATCGACGCCCTGGAGCGTGCAGGCATAGATCCCTTGCGCACCTGTCTTGGCGGCGGTGGGGCGCGGCTTGCGGGCTGGGGACAGACGATCAGTGATACTCTGGGGCGTGACCTGAACCGGCCCGCGAACGAGGATTTGTCACTTATCGGCGCAGCGATACTAGGCTTTCGGGGGCTGGGCATCGATCTTTCCGCGCCCCCCCATGCGCCGGGGTGGCAGAGCGATCCGGCGCGGGGTGAAAAGCTTGCAGCGCGTCGGGCCGAGGCCGTAGCGCTGCGGGGCTGATCCATCCCATTTCTGATAACCGGAGGGTCGCAGGACCGCCCGAACTCTCGTAGCATTAAAGGACAGACCATGATCGAACGGATCGAAACCAAGGCACGGATGAGCAAGATAGTAAAACACAACGGCACCGCCTATCTAGCCGGCCAGACCGCCGAGGGCGCAGACGTAGCGGCACAGACCCGCGCGTGCCTCGCCAAAGTCGATGCGCTGCTCGAGCAGGCCGGATCATCGCGCGAGAACATCTTGCAAACGACCATCTGGCTCGCCGACATGAACGACTTCGCCGCGATGAACGAAGTCTGGGACGCATGGGTGCCGGAGGGCCACGCGCCTGCGCGCGCCTGCGGTGAAGCGAAGCTGGCCCGCCCGTCGCTTCTGGTCGAAGTCATCGTGACCGCGGCCTACTAGGCGCAGCGTATCAGGCCGAAATCACGCGTTACCCCAGTGGTGACGGCGCGGCGCGCTATCTGTCACATTTTGTTAACATAATCGCTATTCTGCGCGATCTGCGATCTGGATTACAGGCTCTGTCAGAGGAACCCGGCTTGAGGTGGGCAGGGCGGTATCATAGCCTTCACCGATGGACGCGCAGATCGAGCAGACTATCGCCTTTGATAAAGGCCTTGCCACGACTGCGGGCATTCTGCGGTCTGTCCCTGGGATCGGCCCCGTCACCAGCACCATGCTGATTGCCGAAATGCCCGAGCTCGGCCAAATCTCGGGGGAACAGGCCGCAGCCCTCACCGGCCTCGCGCCCATCGCACATGATAGTGGAGCCATGCGCGGCAAGCGCGCCATTGCAGGTGGACGGCGCTTGTTGCGGGATGTGATGTTCCAAGCGGCCCTCGTCGCAAGCCATCACAACCCAGTCCTGAAGATTTTCGCCGACCGTCTTCGCGCCGCCGGAAAACCACATAAGGTTGTCATCACAGCCGTCGCCCGGAAGCTCGTTTTGAGTTGCCGCTAGTTTCCTGAACTTAACTGTGGACCACTTCAGTGGGGGAGGACCAACCTAGGCTTCCCCGCCCATCTCGCAACGGTTGGCGATGTGCCAAGGGGGGCGCTGAGGGCCTTTCGCGCCAGTTTGCAAAGAGCGCTACCTGCGCAAAGCGGCCGTTGGAACAGGTGGATGCGAACGTCCGCTGCCAGAAAAGGACGAGGTTCGGATAGATATGCACGCCTCGGTGGTTTCTCAACAGACACTGTCGTGCTACGTGATATCCTCACTCACTGAGTTGGTCCACCTTTATGTTCAGGACAACGGTGGGCCAAAACCGCTACGAAACAACACAAGCCAGAGAAAATTATCACGAAGCTAAGGCAGATTGAGATGTATGCCGACAATGTTTTGCATTGGCCACTGACGCTAGGTGATATGCATCATTTCGTTTCGCGTTGTATCTCTAAATAGATCAAAGCGATGATTATTCCGCAGCGTCTTTCAGGCTCGCCATCAGGTCCTGGAATCTTTCCCCCTGAACCGCCACATGGCCACGCAGGGCATTCGCCGCTTTTTCCGTGTCACCTATAATTAAGGCTTCGACGATTGTCTCGTGCTCAGCCATCGACTGTTCCATCCGTCCACGCAGGCGCAACTGTTGCCGCCTGAATGGCTTCAGGCGTTTGTGAAGCTTGGATGCCTCTTGCTCCAGAAAACTGTTCCCCGATTGTTTGTAGATGATTTTGTGGAACTTTTCGTTTTCGGCGTAATACGTGTCAGCATCATTGTTCTCGACGGCCGTCTTGCAATTGGTGTTCGCCTCGCGCAATTTTTTCAGCGCCTGTGGCGATATCCGTCTTGCTGCTAAACGTCCGCAGACCGCTTCGAGTTCGGCCATCACCTCAAACATTTCCATAAGCTCTACCGGCCCAGGTTGACGCACAAAGGCCCCGCGGCGAGGGACCAGTTCCAGCAGACCTGACAGGGCGAGCCTGTGAAAGGCTTCTCGTATCGGGGTTCGCGACACGCCAAATTGTTCCGAGAGACTGATTTCGTCCAGCCGGTCACCATTCGAAAAGGTGCCGTTGAAAATCAGCTCTTCCAGCTCTTCGGCAATATTTTCTGCGCGGGGTTTCGTCATGAGTTTAGTTCTAACGATTGCTTCTTTGAATTCAATGCTGCACTTCTTGTATACAGAATGCTTGACTTAAAAAACAACATTCGCATACCTTCCGCGAGTCGCCGGTCTACCCGGAGAGACAAAGGGAGGAAATTATGAAATTCACGCTGAAAACAGCCGCAACTGCGCTGGCGCTCGTCTGTGCAGCAAGCTTGGCTAACGCAACCGAACTGCGCTTGTCGCACCAGTGGTCCAACAAAGATGTCCGTCACAAGGTCGCGCAGATCGTAGCCGACGAAGTCGCCGCGGCGGATGTCGACCTGACGATCAAGATCTTCGGATCGAAGTCGCTGTTCAAGCCCCGCGAGCAGTACAAGCCGCTAAGCCGCGGCCAGCTGGACATGACCGTCCTGCCGCTGAGCTATGCAGGCGGCCAGCAACCCGCCTATAACCTGACCCTAATGCCCGGCTTGGTGAAGAACCACGACCACGCCGCCCGGCTGAGCGCCTCGCCCTTCATGGAGGCGCTGGAAGAGAAGATGGCGCAGGACGACGTGATGGTTCTGGTCCACGGCTACCTGGCTGGCGGTTTCGCCGGTAAGGACAAGTGCATCACCAAGCCCGAGGATGTCGCGGGCCTGCAAACCCGCGCGGCGGGCAAGGCCTTCGAACAGATGCTGGCCGGCGCGGGCGCGTCGATCGCCTCCATGGCATCGTCCGAAATCTACAACGCGATGCAGACCGGCGTTCTTCAGGCCGCGAATACCTCGTCGTCCTCCTTCGTGTCCTACCGAATCTATGAACAGGTCAAGTGCTACACCCCCGCGGGCGACTATGCGCTTTGGTTCATGTATCAGCCCATGCTGATGAACAAGAGCACCTTCGACGGTCTGAACGAAGCCCAGCAGAACGCCCTGCGTGCCGCCGCCGCCAAGGCGCAGGCCTTCTATCTTGAAGAAGCCAAGAAAGAAGATGCCGCATCCGAACAGGTCTTCCGCGATGCAGGCGTTGAAATCGCCGAGATGAGTGCAGCCGATTTCGATGCATGGCGCGCACTGGCCAAGGAAACCTCGTACAAGGCATTCGTTGCAGAGGTGCCCGATGGGCAGGCCCTGCTTGATATGGCCCTCGCCGTAGAATGACCCTCAAGCGCGGGCGGCGACAGCCGCCCGCTTATTCCTGAATTCCTACACTCACAGGAGGCGACCTTGGCGGGACACAGCAACGCCGCGATAGCGCATTCCGGCAGCAATCTTTTCCTGAAATCCGTTGCCGCATTGTCCACCCTGGCAGGCTGGTGCTCGGCCGCGATGATTGTCGCCGCGGTTGGGATCACCGTCCAGATGATCATCATTCGTTTCGTTCTGAACGGATCGACTGTCTGGCAAACCGAGGCTGTCATTTACCTTGTCGTTTCGGCGACTCTTGTCGGGCTGCCCTATGTCCAGCGGTTGCGCGGGCATGTGAATGTCGATCTGATCCCGCTGACACTACCACGCCGCGCCCGTTTCGTTCTGGCGCTGGTCACCTCGGTCGTTTCGGTGGGGATCGCCGGGCTGATGCTTTGGTATGCCTATGAATTCTGGCACTTCGCGTTCGACCGTGGATGGCGGTCCGACACGGTCTGGGGTGTCCGCCTTTGGATACCCTATCTGTCGCTGCCGGTCGGCTTTGCCCTGCTGATGTTGCAACTGGTGGCCGATTTCGTCGCGCTTATTCTGGGCATCGATAAACCTTTCGGATTGGAAAGCTGAAAATGGACCCGCTCGTTCTTGGAGGGCTGGTTGCCCTCGTCACAATCCTTGTGCTGTTTTCGGGCGTATCGGTGGCGATGGGGCTGCTGATCGTTTCGGCCGGTTTTCTGGTCGCCTTCGATGGGATGCGGTCGCTGGAATTGATGCCCGAGATTCTGTTCGGAAAACTCGACAACTTCGCCCTTCTGTCGATTCCAATGTTCATCATCATGGGATCGGCCATTTCCTCAACCCGCGCGGGGGCCGATCTCTACGAGGCGCTTGAACGCTGGCTGACCCGGGTTCCCGGAGGGCTCGTCGTTTCGAACCTCGGGGCCTGCGCCCTCTTCGCCGCGATGTCGGGATCGTCGCCCGCCACCTGTGCCGCGATCGGCAAGATGGGCATTCCGGAAATGCGCAAGCGCGGTTATCCCGACGGTGTTGCCGCCGGGTCCATCGCCGCCGGCGGCACTTTGGGTATCCTCATCCCGCCGTCGGTGACGATGATCGTCTACGGCATCGCAACCGAAACCTCGATTGGCCGCCTGTTCCTGGCCGGCGTCATCCCTGGTCTGATGCTGGTGGGGTTGTTCATGGCGTGGTCGCTATATTCCACATGGCGCTCCGGCGAAGCCGAAAGTCTTGGTGCAGGCCGCTACAGCTGGGCCGAACGGTTCGAAATCCTGCCCCGCGTTCTTCCCTTCCTTCTGATCATTCTGGGCGTGCTCTATGCCATGTATGGCGGCGTCGCCACACCGTCTGAAACCGCTGCTGTCGGTGCCCTGTTGTGCCTCGTAATCGCAATGGTCATCTACAAAATGTGGTCGCCCCGCGCTATCTGGGTCGTCTTGCGAGACAGCACCAAGGAAAGCGTGATGATCCTATTCATCATTGCCGCCGCCGGCGTGTTTTCTTATATGCTCAGTTCGCTGTTCATCACCCAGTCGATCGCAGAATGGATCGGCACGCTGGATGTGAACCGCTGGGTGCTGATGCTGGCTGTCAACGTGTTCCTGCTGATCGCGGGGTTCTTCCTGCCGCCGGTAGCCGTGATCCTGATGGCCGCCCCGATCCTCCTGCCCATCATCACCGCGGCGGGGTTCGATCCGATCTGGTTCGCAGTTGTGCTGACCATCAACATGGAAATCGGCCTGATCTCGCCGCCCGTTGGCCTGAACCTCTACGTGATCAACGGCATCGCCCCCGATATTTCTCTGAAGACCATCCTTGCCGGATCGTTGCCCTATGTCGCCTGTATGATCATCGCGATCATCCTGCTGTGCCTGTTCCCGGGGCTGGCCACCTGGCTGCCGGAAGTCGTGATGGGAGCGTCGTTGTGACACTGCTCGCCGATCTGCTGTCCACGGTGTTCGAGCGACGATATCGGCGCCCATTGGGTAAGCCGGATACGCGCCCGATCACCGAACTAGCGGATGCCCTGATCGTTTCGGAGGACGAGACCACGGGCTTGAAGCTGGCAGGGAACATCCTTGCCGTTTTCGAAGACCTCGATGACGAAGGGAAGCTCGGGTTCTTCCGTCATGTCGCGCGGGGGATGAACATCGATCCCGAGACGCTGCGCACGACGCTTGATGCCTATGAGCGCGAACCATCGAAGGCGACCTATCGGATGTTCATGATGGCCGCAGAACCGCCCCGGCAGGAACTGATCCGCCGTCTGAACCGCGTTCCCGGTGCAACCCGCATGCTGGTGCGCATGCGGGCCGATCTGCTGCGGCTGGGGGGCAAGGAACCTGAACTGGCCGCGCTGGACCTGGATTTCCGGCACCTCTTCATGTCGTGGTTCAATCTGGGTTTCTTGGTGCTGCGCCCGATCACATGGGAAAGCCCTGCGAACATCCTCGACAGGATCATCGAATACGAAGCCGTCCACGCCATTGACAGCTGGGATGATCTGCGCCGCCGCCTGAAACCGGCGGACCGCCGCTGCTTTGCGTTCTTTCACCCCGCGATGCCTGACGAGCCCCTGATTTTCGTCGAAGTGGCGTTGACGCAGGGCATCCCGTCGTCGATCCAGGCGCTTCTGGCCGAGGACCGCGCGCCCCTGATGGCGGAAGAGGCGGACACGGCGGTTTTCTACTCGATTTCCAACTGCCAGGCGGGTCTGGCCAGCATTTCCTTCGGCAATTCGCTGATCAAGCAAGTGGTGTCGAAACTGTCGAAGGAACTGGCGGGGCAGAAGACGTTCGTCACCCTCTCGCCGATACCGGGACTGGTGAAATGGCTGCGCGAAACCGGGCAGGACTGGGAACCGTCGGATACAGCCCGGATGCGGGAACTGGCCGCCAATTACCTTGTCCACGCCAAGACGGACGGCGGTCTGCCCTACGATCCGGTGGCCCGGTTCCATCTGGGCAATGGCGCGATCATCCACGCGGTCCATGCGCAGGCCGACATCTCGGACAAGGGCATCTCCCAGTCCGGCGGGACGATGGTCAACTATCTCTACGACCTGTCGAACATCGCCCAGAATCACGCAGAATTCACAAATACCAAGAAAGTCCCGGCAACGGGCGAGGTTCTCGCTCTGGCCGGCACCGAAGCTTTCGCGCTGCCAAAGGAAAGGTAACTCAATGACGAACCCTTTGTATGATGGCCTGTTCGGAATTCACGCCGGAAAGCAGACGCCCTTTCTGCATCTGGCCGACGGGTCGGTCCTGACCCATCAGGCCTTCCTGGAACAGGCCGCGCAGTTCGCTCATCTGACCGGGCAACTTGGGCTGAAACCCGGCGACCGGATGGCGGTTCAGGTGGAAAAATCGCCCCAAGCGCTGGCCCTTTATGCCGCCTGCGCGCAGGCGGGGCTGGTCTTCCTGCCGCTGAACACCGCCTACACGGTCGACGAGCTTACTTATTTCATCGAAAACAGCGGCGCTTCCCTGATCGTCTGCGACAGCGCCAAGCAGGCCGCGCTTGCCCCGATTGCCAAAGGCCTTGGGGCCAAGCTGGACACGCTGGACGCGGATGGCGGCGGATCGCTGACGCAAAAGGCCGAAGACCTGCCGAAAACCTATGAAACGGTCGCCCGGTCCGGCGATGACCTGGCCGCGTTCCTCTATACCTCGGGCACCACTGGGCGGTCGAAAGGGGCGATGCTGACGCAGGACAACCTGCTGTCGAACGCCCGCACGCTCGTGGACTACTGGCGCTTCACCGACAAGGACGTGCTGCTTCACGCGCTGCCGATTTTCCACACTCACGGCTTGTTCGTGGCGACCAACGTGACGCTGGCTGCGGGCGGCAGCATGATTTTCTTGCCCAAGTTCGATCTGGACAGGATCATCGAGGAATTGCCCAACGCGACCACGATGATGGGCGTTCCGACCTTCTACACCCGCCTTCTGGGGGATGAACGGTTCACCCGCGACCGGGTCCGGCACATGCGCCTGTTCATTTCGGGATCAGCCCCGCTTCTGGCCGAAACGCATGTCCAGTTCGAGGAACGCACCGGTCACCGGATTCTTGAACGCTACGGCATGACTGAAACCAACATGAACACCTCGAACCCCTATCAGGGCGAACGCCGCGCGGGGACTGTCGGATTTCCGTTGCCCGGGATTGAACTGAAGATCACAAATCCGGACACGGGCAACCCCCTGCCCAGCGGGGAAATCGGCCAGATCGAGGTGCGCGGTCCCAACGTGTTCAAAGGCTACTGGCAGATGCCGGAGAAAACTGCCGCCGAATTGCGTGAAGACGGGTTCTTCATCACCGGCGACTTGGGCAAGGTCGACGAAGACGGATATGTTCACATCGTCGGCCGCAACAAGGACCTGATCATTTCCGGCGGATACAATATCTATCCCAAGGAAATCGAACTCGTGCTGGATGAACAGCCCGGCGTTCTGGAAAGCGCGGTCATCGGCTTGCCGCATCCCGATTTCGGCGAAACCGTTCTGGGTGTCATAGTCCCCGAACCAGGGCAGGAGCCGGACCTCGATTCCGTGATGGAGGCGATCAAGCCGGCACTTGCCCGCTTCAAGCATCCCCGAAAACTGGTCGTACTGGATGAATTGCCGCGCAATACCATGGGCAAGGTTCAGAAGAACCAGCTGCGGGACCGCTACAAGAACATGTTTGCATAGAACTGGTCCGTCCTCACCGAAGTGGGCTCTCGTCATGTTTCGGGTAACGGAGGACCAAAGCGATCTTTCACTGCGGTTGTTGCGCATAGCGAATAATGGCCGTTCGCACCAGCTACAATGTCCGCTACCTACGCAAAGCTGTCTTTGAACCTTGTTGCAGCGAAGGGCCGCTTCGCCGCCCATACTTGCTGGGGCAACGTTGGCACGTCGCGGGCGACCTTCAAGTCTGTTTCCGGGCTGGGACCGGTCATTCGCTGCGATCAGGTCCAATGGTAGCTGAGCGGACAGGACGGATATTGGATCAAACCAAATCATCGGATCAAAACCAACTTGCGGCGCCAAGATAGTATAACGATCACTCGGGCTGCAATTGATCAAGCGCAAAGCGGAAGAGCTGAATTAAATATAACTTTGCTAAATTACACTAGAAATTCGCGTTAATTACGCGGCAATCCACGCCCAACCTTATCGTGAGATAGCAGGGAGAGGTCATCGTTATCATGGACAATCTCAATATCACTCCGGCCCATATTCACATGCTGATCCTGAAGGCCCGCGCCGTGATGGTGAAAGAGGGCGAGGTCACCCCAGATGTCGGCGGTAATGACGTCGACGATCCGCGGCCCGACGTGCTTCAGGAGGTCCCCGACGACCTGACGCGTGAAGAACTGGTCGAAGAACTCGAGGGGCTCAACGAAGATCAGCTGATCGAGCTGGTCGCCCTGATGTGGCTGGGTCGCGGCGATTCCGAGACCGAGGAATGGGATGAGTTGGTGCAGCTTGCCGGCGACCGCGAAGAGACGCCGACCATCGACTATCTTCTCGGTCATCCGCTCGTCGCCGACTATTGGGCCGAAGGGCTCGATAAGTTGGGATACGGCAGCCTGCTTGATTGAGCGGGTGTCCCCGTGGCGCGTCGCAGACATTGGCCTGCTAAAGAGATTGCGCCGATCCCGAAGGTGGTTGCATACTCGATCCCGGCCCGCGACGGGCAAGCGCCTTTGACCATGTGACGGGCCGTTCATTGTTCTTATAAGCACCGGATATGCTGCCAGATCCTGAAAAAAACACCGGCGAGGGGCCGAACTGGTCCGGGATGCAGGCGCTTGTCGTGCTGGCGGTTGTGCTGTCGCTGACGATGCTCGGCAGTCTTTTCGTCGATCAGGCGCCCATCGAGGCGCGTCTTTCCTACAGCGAAATCAAGCAGAAAATCCGCGACGGCGACATCCAGTCCGCCGAGTTGCACGAGCACGACATCGTGGTCACAACCAAGGCCTTGGATGCGGCTGAAGCCGAACAGTTCGGCGCGGTCATCCCGATGCAGGGCGACCCGGAACTTCTGTCGCTGCTGGAAGAGCAGGGGATCGAGATCACCGCGACGGAACCCGAAGACGTCTCGATCTTCGCTTATTTGCTGCCCTGGGTCCTGATCCTGGGCGTCTATCTGTGGCTGCAGCGGCGGATGATGTCCAATATCGCGGGCGGCGGGCTGGGGGGCGGATTGGGCGGCGGGCCGGGCGGGGTGGCCGGAAATATCCTGGGCGGCCGCTTCATGAAACCCAGCAAACCGTCGCGCAAGACCACTTTCAACGATGTGGCGGGGCAGGATCAGGCCAAGCAAGAAGTGGCCGAGCTGGTTGAATTCCTGCGCGATCCTGAAAAGTTCCACCGTGTCGGGGCCGAGGTGCCGCACGGCGTTCTGCTGGTCGGGCCGCCGGGCACCGGCAAGACCCTGCTGGCCAAGGCGCTGGCGGGCGAGGCCGATGTGCCGTTCTTTTCGACCTCGGGATCGGAATTCATCGAGATTTTCGTGGGCGTCGGCGCCGGACGTGTGCGCAAGATGTTCGAGGAAGCGCGCAAGGCGGCGCCATCGATCATCTTCATCGACGAGCTCGACAGTATCGGGCGCACCCGTGGCACCGGGCTTGGTGGCGGCCATGACGAACGCGAACAGACGCTGAACCAGATCCTGGCCGAACTCGACGGGTTCGGCGAGCGCGAAGCGGTGGTGGTGCTGGCCGCCACCAACCGCCCAGACGTGCTTGACCCGGCGCTGCTCAGGCCCGGCCGTTTCGACCGCCACGTGACGCTGAACCTGCCCGACAAGCAGGCCCGACGCGCGATCCTCGATATTCACGCCCGCAAGCTGCCGCTGGAGGATACCTCGGATCTCGACATGGTCGCGGCTGGGACGCCGGGATTTTCCGGCGCCGACCTGAAGAACCTGCTCAACGAGGCGGCGATTGGCACGGCACGGCGCAATGCCAGCCTGATCACCCGCGCCGATCTGGACGAGGCGCGCGACAAGGTGATGATGGGGACGGTGCGTACCCTGGCGATCCGGCCGCAGGAACGCCACCGGCTGGCCGTGCATGAGGCCGGCCATGCCGCCGTGGCCTATTTCACCCCGGGCGCGGACCCGCTTTACAAGGTCACGATCATCCCCCGCGGCCAGGCCCTGGGCGGGACCCATACCTTGCCCGAATCCGAACGCCACACGCTGGACGAGGATTTCCTGCACACCCAGCTTGTCATCCTGCTGGCCGGGCGGGCGGCCGAACGGCTGTTCCTCGGGACGGTCAGTTCCGGCGCCGATGACGATATCCGCCGCGCGACGGAACAGGCGCGTTCGATGGTCGCGCGGTGGGGAATGACTGAGGATCTGGGCCCGGTCGACCTGCGCCAGAGCGAGGACCATCCGTTCCTCGGCAGGACCATCGCGCAGCCGACCAGCCATTCCGACGCGACCGCAGCCGCGGTGGACCGCGCGGTGATCGAGCTGCTCAAGACGGCCGAAGCGGCGGCGACGGAGGCTCTGACGCAGCACAGGGGGCAGGTCGATCAGCTGATTTCCAGGCTCGAAGCCGATGAAACGCTTGGTTTCGACGCGATCCGGGCCTGCCTCGATCCCGAACGCGTGGTGGAACAGCCCGAGCGGGCCTTGCCTCCGATCGGCAAGGTGCCGTCCGTGCAATAGGCCGGAAACGGTAAAAGGGACCGGCAGGAGCGTGATGCGGCTTGCGCGCGGAAGAATCTATGCTTGATCCACCGTTTCTCCAAAAAAGGCGGACCACTTCAGTGGCGGAGGATCAAGCCTGCTCCGAATGGATAGGGCGTGTGTAGAAATGGGCGAAAATGGGCGGGAAGCGGAAGTTCGCTGCGATCAACTCCAATGGCAGCTTTGCGCAGATAGCGCCCTTTGCAAAGTCTGGCACGTTTCCGGACAGCGGGCCTTCGTGCCTTGCGCGGCAAACTCGGGCTTCGAGCCCAATGCGACTGATGCTGCAGCATGAACAAATGCTCGCTTTTCGTACTCAATGGCCTATTGGGTCACTTAGTCCAATGCGCACACTTCCTCTTCAATCAATGCAATAACAGACGCAATGCGCGCAAATTTGCCCCTGCCACGCCTAAACGTCAGCCAAAGGTCATGGTGATGCTTGAAGGGTAAATCTACGATGGAGACGTCACCGCGCCGTGCGAATGCATCGACGCCCGATCTTGGCAATATTGTAAATCCCAGCCCTTCCGCGACAGGTATCAGGATCTGCCCGATTTGGTTGACGGAAGTTCGCGTTTTCAGGTGATCCGAACCCTGATAATCCTTGACGAAATTTCGCCCGAGAAGCTCATCTGCATATTCATGCCCGTCGGGATGCGTAACAAATCCCAGATGGTTCAAGCTGGCCAGGTCAATCTCTTGAGACTGCATGAAGCTCGGAACAACCAAGCAAAGTTCCTCGCGCATGATCATCTTTGCCTCAAGCTGCGGGTGTTGGGGCTGGCCGGTCAGAATACCCAAATCCAGATCTCCGCGAATAAGACTGCGTATCACGTTTCCCTGCGGCGCAGCAGTCAGATGGAGCGCAAGATCAGGGGCCAATCGCAGACGCTCCAGAAGATGTGGATAGAGCCACATGGCAAAGCTGCCCGAGCATCCGATCCTGACCTCGCCCACGTCAGGGTCATCGCGCTGCATCACTTCCTTGAGGTCACGTTCTTGTTGGCGACGGGCCAGCCCCACTTTGAAAAGGGCCTCTCCGGCAGGGGTCGGCGTGAAGGACTTCCCATCCTGCACGATCAAGGGCTTGCCGACTTGCGCCTCCAATTTGCGAAGATGTTGCGACACGCCGGGTTGCGTCATCCCCAACGCGTCAGCCGACCGTGTGAAATGGCCAATCTCACAAAGCGTCGTAAAGGTATTCAGCCAAGTTGCATTCAGCACGTACATTACGCTCCATTATCTAAAATATACATATTGATAATTTCAGTAAGTGTCACGGTGGGCGTATCTACAAGGCAACGTCAACGAAAGGATACGCTATGACACCGACACCACGCACGTTCTCTCACATTGGCCTGTCTGTACCGGATCTGGACAAGGCCGTTGCATTCTACCGCGATGTTCTGGGGTTCTACGTGATCATGGAGCCGACGCATATCACCGAAGACGACAGCGACATCGGTCAAATGTGCAGTGATGTCTTTGGTGAAGGCTGGGGAAAAATCCGCATCGCACACCTCGCAACGGCCGACCGCATCGGGTTTGAGTTGTTCGAGTTTGAAGGCCATCGCGCACCGGACAACAACCTAGACTACCGGCAACACGGGACATTCCACTTCGCCATTCAGGACCCGAATCTCGAAGACCTCCTAGCCAAGATTGTTGCCGCAGGCGGCAAACAGCGCATGCCGGTCAGAGAGTATTTTCCCGATGAAAAGCCCTATCGCATGGTCTACGTCGAGGACCCATTCGGGATCGTATTCGAACTCTACAGCCACAGCTATGAACTGACCTATTCGGGCGGCGCCTACACCTGACCTAAAGCTTCTGCCTGCAAACCGGACCTTCAGAAAATAGCCTGGAAGGTTCGGTTTGCCCCGAAGCTGTGTGAATACCCCGGCTGGTCAGCGACAACTATCGAAAGCGGTCGTTATCTACAAACTCTGGCGCGGCTGGAAGATGTCCTGGTCGTTCTGCAAAAATGAATTCAACGCAAGAGACCGCAGCAATCAATTCTCTAAGCGCCTCTTCGTATGGCGCCTATTGGCTGTACCGCAGCGTAATTGCCGCAATCAGGGTGGACCGGGATTTCACATTTGCGGCACCTTTCAGTGGAGATGCGAGACGGCACTAGACGACCGGTCTATTTTGATGCAATATGTCGCATGCAATCTCGTACCGATTCCACCAAAGAACACATTCTCGGCACTGGCAGGTGCCTCGTTGCACAACGGGGATTTGCGGGCTTGGGGTTGAACGAGCTGTTAAAAAACGCGTCGGTGCCCAAGGGGTCGTTTTACCATTATTTCTCTTCGAAAGAAGATTTTGGCAGCCAGTTGCTTGAGCAATACCTGACGCAATACCTGCTCCGGCTTGACGAGATACTAAGCGTCGATGGCCCCGATGCGCGTGCGCGGTTGATGCATTACTGGTCCCTTTGGATCAGCACGCAAACATCGGGAGATGCCTGCGCACAATGTCTGATCGTGAAGATTGGCGCAGAGATATCTGACGTCTCGGATGAAATGCGGTCCATACTTGAGAGGGGAACTCGCCAGATTGGTGCTCGCCTTTCTCAAGCGATTGTCGATGGGCAGGCGGACCACTCAATATCCCATACCGTACAGCCGGATCGCCTTGGCCCGGCGCTGTACGAAATGTGGTTGGGCGCGAGCCTGATGGCGAAGCTGTCACGTACACGCGACCCGTTTCTGAATGCCATGGAAACAACCGAACTTTTGTTGCCTCCGCCTTCTCGAAACCCAAAGGAAAAATCTTGAAAATCTTATACAAAACCAGTGCCACAGCGACTGGTGGGCGTTCCGGCGTCAGCAAACTTGATGACGGTAGCTTTCAGGTCAACACAGTGCCACCGGGCAGCAAGACAGAAGGCGTGAACCCCGAGCAGCTTTTTGCGCTAGGATACAGCGCGTGTTTTGACAATGCGATGCTGAGGGTGGCGCAGCGCATGAAATTGGTGCCAAGCGCGTGTTCGACAACAATTGAAGTTGGCTTAGCGCAACTCGAAAGCGGTGGCTTTGGGCTTGATGTCGATCTCTATGCAAACATCGTCGGCCTGTCTGAAACAGAGGCACAATCTCTCCTGTCCGCCGCGCATAAGGTTTGTCCCTACTCCAACGCCTTGCAGGGCAACGTCGATGTCCGCCTGCATCTCAACCATTCATCCTGAAAAGAGACTTCAATGACACAAGCTACCGACACAAACCGCCGGATCGTACTTGCCCAACGTCCAGTTGGCGCGCCAAATGCCGATACACTGCGTCTTGAGACATCAGACGTGCCGGTCCCCGCTGAGGGTGAAATGCTGCTGCGGACCGAGTATCTGTCGCTTGATCCCTACATGCGTGGCCGGATGAACGATACCAAATCCTATGCCGAGCCTGTGAAGATCGGTGAAGTAATGACCGGTCAGGTCGTAGCAGAGGTCGTCGCTTCCAATATCGAAAAATATCAGCCGGGTGATTACGTCCTGGCTGGTAGCGGGTGGCAGGATTATGCGATCTCGGACGGGTCAATGGTCGTAAACCTCGGCAAGAACCCGCAAAATCCTTCCTGGTCCTTGGGTATTTTGGGAATGCCGGGATACACGGCCTATGCGGGTTTGTTGAAAATAGGTGAACCGAAACCCGGCGAGACTGTCGTGGTCGCTGCAGCTTCCGGCCCGGTTGGCGCCACTGTTGGCCAGATAGCAAAGATCAAGGGGTGCCGTGTGGTGGGCGTCGCAGGTGGCGCGGAAAAATGCGCCCACGTCGTCGATAACCTCGGCTTTGATGCATGTATTGATCACAGAGCCGACGACTTTGCCCGGCAACTGGCGGCAGCATGTCCCGACGGCATTGATGTCTATTTTGAGAATGTCGGCGGCAAGGTCCTATATGGTGTTCTGCCTTTGCTTAATCCGTTTGCCCGCATGCCGGTCTGCGGTGTGGCCGCCTGGTACAATCTTTCCGGCCTGCCGGAAGGGCCCGATATGGCACCCGCCATCATGGGGGCAATTCTGCGTATGAAAGTGAAGGTACAGGGCTTTATCATTTTCGACAGTTTCGGCCCCGAGACCTACAAGGAATTCGTTGATGACATGACGGATTGGCTGAAAGAGGGCAAAGTTCAATACAAAGAACAGGTTGTTCAAGGGCTCGAAAATGCGCCCTCTGGGCTCAACGATCTCTTGGTCGGAAAGAGCTTCGGCAAGATGGTCGTCAAGGTTGGCCCGACCTGATCGTTGGGTGGGTTTCTGCGCTGAACTACCTGTCGGCAAGGTACCACATTTGGAATTCATACTTGGTTAGGGGCATGTATATGGCTGTCTTGAATGGTGAAGCAATTTGTACCCGAGACGATCTGGTGCAATTTGAAACTGAAATGACGCTTGATCAACGCCTGCCAGAACGCAGTATTCTGGATGTGTTCATTGCCAGCGCCGCGCAGCATCCAACCTCCACCGCGATCACCATGCTGATGACCGGTGCCGTGGACGAACAGCCGCGCCGCATTGATTACAGCCAGATGTTGGGCATGATCCGCAGCGCCGCCAACTTGTTTTCCTCGCTGGGCGGTCCCGCGCCGGGCGTCGCGTATATGCTGCCCTCTCTCATCGAAACCTACGTGACGTTGTGGGGCGCTGAAACAGCGGGCTACGCGGTTCCGATCAACTTTCTGCTGCAACCCGAAAGCATTGCCGAATTGATCAAGGCGTCGGGTGCCAAGATCCTTGTGGCGCTTGGTCCGCACCCGCAGCTGGATATCTGGGAAAAGGCGCTGGAATTGCGCGAGCAGATCCCCGGCCTGATTCTTGTGCGTGTCTCGCCCCCCGGAACTCCGCCCGAAGAAGGGTCGGTTGATTTCGGTTCGGCCATGGCTGAACAGCCGGCGGACCACCTGATTTTTGGCGAGCCGCGCAGTGGTGATGACATCGCGGCATATTTTCACACCGGCGGAACGACGGGTGTTCCGAAACTTGTCGCGCACACCCATCGCAGTCAGCTCGTGTCGGCATTTGGTGGTGCCGTCATGTGCGGATACAGGACAGGCGATGTCATGACAGCAACGCTGCCGCTGTTTCACGTGGCCGGCACCATCGTCGCCGGGCTCAGCGCGTTTATGGCGGGGGTCGAGCTTGTCGTGATGTCCCCCGGCGGCCTGCGTAACCCGGCAATCGTCGAAGGATTTTGGCGTCTGGTCGCGCAGCACAAGGCGACTGTGGTCGGCGGGGTTCCAACGGCAATCAGCGCGGTATTGCAGGTGCCCGTCGGGGACAATGATATCAGCGCCGTGCGGACCGGTCTGACCGGCGCAGCATTGTTGCCGCCCGCAGTTGGAGCACGTTTTAAGGAGGTGACGGGGCAGCATCTGCATGAAATCCTTGGAATGACCGAGTCGTCCGGACTGGTCAGCATTGACCCGTTGTCGGGCCCCGGTGCGGTCGGGTCTGTTGGATGGCCCTTGCCCTACACCCAGGTCGATATCCTACGCCTGAACAAAGACGGAAGCTTGGGCGGCCCCTGCGAAACCAATGAGATCGGCGTCATAACAATCAAGGGGGAACACGTTTCACCTGGGTATCGCGACCCAGCCCACAACGCCGGGGTGTTTGATGATGGACGGCTAAACTCTGGCGATCTCGGTTACAAAGACGAACAAGGGCGCATCTACGTTGCTGGTCGCGCGAAAGACCTCATCATCCGCAGCGGTCACAATATTGACCCGGCGATGATTGAAAATGCCATGACCACGCACCCGGCGGTCAAACTGGCTGCGGCGGTTGGAATGCCCGATGCCTATGCCGGAGAACTACCAGTATGTTTTGTCGAATTGCTTCCGGGTGCCGACGTGAGCATCGAAGACCTGCACCAGCATGCCCAGAGTTCAATCGACGAACGCCCTGCGTGGCCGAAACATATCATATCCGTTGACGCGATTCCCTTGACGACAGTCGGCAAGATCTACAAACCAAGCCTACGCTGTGACGCCGCCAAAACTAGGATCACGGATTTGGTGCAGAGTGAGTTGGGACTGGCCAATTCAAGTGTTGATGTCGTCGCTGGTGGCAGCCGTGGCATGCGCGTCACCGTGACCCTTTCCGAAAACGATCGTTCATCCATTGGGAAAGTGGAGGCAGCGTTGGCAGCCTTTCTGTTCGAGACATCGGTGCAAGTGAGCTAGAACAGAACCGCATTATTTGCTCCCCCGGCGTGTTTCGGATTGCGTGCAGGAACCAAATAACCGTTCTCGAAACGCACAAGGGGCGCGTTGCTTGCTCAACCTTTCTCACTTCGGCGTCAAAGCGGCCACTCAGCAAAGGACCCTGAATGGCTGGAAAGTCCAAATCTTACCCCTTCGCAACCCGCGTGGCGAAGGTCAGCTATCGTAAATTCGCGCCAAGGGCCTTGGGTCCGCTTCGGGCTGAGAACGGTCGTTAGACGCTGAACGCACGAATGGCAGCAATGGGCCGAAAAAGACCGCACTAACTTCAGAACTGAACCAGACCTTGGGCGCACTATAAAAAATGCTGCCGTGTTGTCCGGCAAAGCGGCCCTTCGTACCGGGCGCTGCATTATTGGAAAACGGCTTGATCGCAGCGCATATCATTGGCAGCTTGTGCCGGTTGGCGTTCTATTTCGGGAATGTCGGACATAGCGAGGATCCGCGTGCCACTTTTGCCCGCAATTTTGGATATTTGCCAATGAACGCCGCTCCAGCCCGCCCGTGGCTGGTGCTGGCGGGACTGGCATTGGGCGTGACCGTGACAAACGGGTTTGCACGGTTTGCCTACGGTCTGATGCTTCCCGCGATGAAGTCCGAGATGGAGTGGAACTTCGCGCAGGCCGGATGGCTGAACACGGCCAACGCGCTTGGCTATATTGCCGGGGCGATCCTGACCATGCTTCTGGTCCGGCGCATCTCGCCCACTCGCCTGTTTGCCTTTGGGCTGATCACCACCACGCTGGCGCTTCTCGCTACCGGGCTTAACGCCGCGATGTGGTGGCAGACGTTGTGGCGCATCTTGGCAGGCATCTTCGGCGCGATGTCCTTTTCCACTGCGGGGGCGCTCACCGCCGGACTGTTTCGTGACGATCCGCGCCGGAATGCGCTGGCGATTGCGATCCTGTTTGGCTCTGGCGGGGGCTTGGGAATCGTGTTGTCTGGGGCTGCATTGCCGCTGATGATTGACGTATATGGTCCCAGCGCATGGCCGATCGGCTGGATCGCCATCGGCATCGTCAGCTTGTCTTTCTTGCCTTTGGGGCTTTGGGCCGCCTTGCAACTGCGCCCGCCAGTGCAATCCCGGGCCGAAGCCGCCCGGTTGCCGCTGCGCCGTATGCTACCGGAAATGGCTGGCTATGCCGGGTTCGGGATGGGCTATATCGTCTACCTGACTTTCCTATCAGCATGGATGACCGAACAGGCCGCGGGCGCAGGATTTATCGCACTGGTTTGGGTCATCCTTGGCCTGTGTATCTGTCTTTCACCGCTGGTCTGGCGCCCGATTCTGGCGCGCTATGCGTCCGGCTTGCCGCTGGCGCTGATCCTGACCGGCATCGCCATTGGATCAGCCTTGCCCGTGGTGTTGCCCAATGGCGCCGCGCTGTTGGTTTCGGCGGTTGTGTTCGGTCTGTCAGTGTTCATGGCGCCGGGGGCTGTCACCAACTTTACCCGCCAGAACCTTCCCCCCGAAAGCTGGGCGCGAGCAATCAGCCTGTTCACGGTGGTCTTTGCCGTGGCGCAAACCCTTGGGCCCTACGGGGCCGGATTGGTCGGGGACTTGTTTGGCAATATAGGTGTCAGCCTTGTTGCTGCCGCCGGTTTATTGCTGGTTGGCGCAGTCATCGCTTTGCGGCAAAAACCGCTTTGAGTTGGTGAGACGATTAGTGCAACGATACTGGGTGACCGCTTTTTTTGAGCAGGCCGAATGAGCTGAAGCATCAGAGAATAACGCTGCGCCCCACCTTTTTGACCACGAGGGCTTTCGGCCTGGACTTGTAGAAGATGCCGTTTTGACCAACATTGCCATCCGACCTTAGTGCACTGTGTTGCACGGCAACTTTAAAAGGACCCAACTGCATGAGCCATCTTTTCCAACCGTTCCAGATGGGATCGTTGACGCTGGAGAACCGTCTTCTCGTGGCTCCAATGTGCCAGTATTCGGCCCGGGATGGCGATGCCCAGGACTGGCACTTGATGCATGTGGGTCAATTGGCGATGTCCGGGGCTGGCGCGCTGATCCTCGAAGCGACAGCGGTATCGCCGGAAGGGCGGATCAGCCCCAGCGACCTGGGGCTTTACTCGGATTCCAATCAGCACGCGCTCGGCCGAATCCTGGATTCCGTGCGGCAGCATTCGGATATGCCGATCACGATCCAGCTGTCCCATGCGGGGCGCAAGGCGTCCAGCCGCGCCCCTTGGGACGGTGGGGGACAGATCGCACCGGATGCGCTGGACGGCTGGAAATCGGTTGCGCCTTCTGCCGTTCCTCACGCCGAGGGCGAAGACCTGCCCCTCGCGCTTGACCGCGAAGGGATGCTGCAAGTCCGGGAAGACTTCGTGCGCGCTGCGGAGCGGGCGGTTTCGGTCGGGTTGCAGGGAATCGAGGTGCACATGGCACATGGCTATCTGCTGCATCAATTCCTGTCGCCGCTGTCGAACCATCGAACGGATCACTACGGCGGTAGCCTGGAAAACAGGATGAGGTTCCCGCTCGAAGTTTTCGATGCGGTTCGGAACGCGGTGCCTGATCATGTGCCGGTCTGGGCTCGGGTATCGGCGACGGACTGGGTGCCGGACGGGTGGGACATCGACGGGACGATCGCGCTGGGCAAGGCATTGAAGGCGCGCGGAGCGGCGGCGATCCATGTCAGTTCCGGGGGCGTGTCGCCGCTGCAGCGGATTGAAATCGGGCCGGGATATCAGGTGCCCTTCGCCGCGCGCCTGAGGGCCGAGGCCGGGATCCCCACCATCGCCGTGGGCCTGATCACCGAACCCGAACAGGCCGAGGCGATTATCGCCGCAGGCGATGCCGATGCGGTCGCGCTGGCACGCGGGCTTCTGTACAATCCACGCTGGCCCTGGCACGCGGCCGCCGCTCTCGGCGCCCAGGTTTCGGTGCCGAAACAGTACTGGAGGTCGCAACCGGCCGTGTTCAAGGACCTGTTCAAGGGCGCGAGAACCGGGCAGCGCTGATATTCGATTTCCCATCCGACCGGATGGCCGTACGAGATTCCCGCGGCCATACCGGCAACTCGTGTGCGGGATGTGGCAGACGCGGAATGCGCAGTGCTTCGTCGCAATCCTCTTTCTGTGTTGTCCGCAGCAGCCTTCTTCACATTCGATGATCTTGCGCCGGTGGTGACGCCGGGCGGCGACTGCCGCCCGCGGTATCCCTTTGACGGATCGAAAACTTGGAAATCTGTTGACGAAACAAAACTCAATCCCCACAGTGTCGGACAAACGGACTATAATACAATAAGATGATAAACATCAGGCGACGGTAACGTCGTTGTCCGTTCATGGCCGTCGGCGGGATGCGGGAGGGGCTTGCATCCCGGCCATCGGCTGAAAAGGGAGGAAAAAATGAAGCAAACCATACGGACAATTTGTGCCACGCTTGCGCTGGCCACCGGGCTTTCCGCTCCGGCGATGGCGCAGGACGACACCTTTAAGATCGGGGTGATCACGTTCCTTTCGGGACAGGCCGCAGAAAGCTTCGGCGTGCCCGCGTGGAATGGGGGGCAGTTGCTGATCGACATGCTGAACGAAGGCGGCAAGCTGCCTGCGCCCTACGACAAGCCCGGCTTCGGCGGGATGAAGATCGAAGCCATCGTCGTCGACGAGGCGGGCGGCGCCACCAAGCAGGTGCAGGAATTCCGCAATCTCGTGCAGCGCGAACAGGTCGATGCCGTTGTCGGCTATGTTTCGTCGTCTGACTGTCTGGCAGTGCCGCCGGTCGCGGATGAACTGAAGGCCTTCACGATCCTCTACGACTGCGGCACGCCTCGCGTCTTCGAGGATAACAGCTTTGAGTACGTCTTCCGCACCGCGGCCCATGCCACGATGGACAATGTCGGACTTGCCCGCTACCTGAAATCGCGCGGTTTCGAAGTGGACAGCTTCGCCGGTCTCAACCAGGACTACGCCTGGGGGCAGGACAGCTGGGCTGACTTCACCGGGGCGATGGCGCAACTTTATTCCGATGCCACGGTGAAAACGGCGCTGTTCCCGAAATTCGGCGCCGGGCAGTACGGCACCGAAATTTCCGCGCTGCTGCGCGAAAAACCGGCGCTGATCCATTCCTCGAACTGGGGCGGCGACCTGCAGTCCTTCCTGCTGCAGGCGACCGCGCGCGGGCTGCATAAGCGCACGCAGCTGGCGCTGAGCGCCGGCGACCACGTCATCCCGCAGCTTCAGGACAAGATGCCGGACGGCATCGTTCTGGGCGCGCGCGGCGTGAACGGGCTGCTGGCCAAGGCACGTGGCGGCGATCTGCAGCCGCTGACCGACACGCTGTGGGATTCCTATATGGAACGCTACGGCGTGATTCCGGTGCAGGCGCCGTTCCGCATGTGGCAGGGTCTACTGGGTCTGAAGATGGCCGTGGAAAAGGCGATGGACGACAACGGCGGCAAGAAACCCACCGACGAGGAACTGGCCGCTGCGATGAAGGGGCTGAGCTGGGATGCGCCTTCCGGGCGGATCGAAATGGCGCTTGGCGGCGGCCATCAGGCGATCCAGCCTACCGCGATCGGGGTCACCAAGTGGAACAACGAGACCAAGATGATGGAGCTTGTCGACATCGAATATTTCGATGCACGCTGCGTGAACCCGCCTGAAGGCATGAAGTCGCAGGACTGGCTGGCACAGGGTTTCCCCGGCGCCCAGTGCGACTGACCTGAACCGCGCGCCCGCCGTCGCAATTGCGACACGGCGGGCGCGTCCGTCCTCACATAAAAACCGGGACCGTCCCAAATGGACCTTTTTGCCACGATCTTTGTCGATGGGCTGATCTATGCCGCCTGGCTGTTCATCGTTTCCGTCGGCCTGACGCTTGTTTTCGGCGTGCTCAATATCCTCAACATCGCGCATGGCAGCCTTTATGCCATCGGCGCCTATACCTCGGCCTCAATGGTCGGCGCCTATTTCGGGGTTGGCGGGGATGCCTTCCCATGGGGCAGCTATGTTGCCCTGATCGCCGCTGCGATACTCGTCGCGCTTGTGATGGGGCCGCTGTTGGAACGCGGACTGCTGCGATTTTTCTACGGCCGGGACGAGGTGCTGAATGTGCTGGTGACTTATGCGGTCTTCCTCATCCTCGAGGACGCGATGAAGCTGATCTGGGGCGTGAATCCCTATTACGTCTATGAACCCTACACGCTGCTTGGCGATGTCGAGCTCGGGTCCCTGTTCTATGTCGGCTACGATTTCGCGGTGATCGCCATCGCCATCGTCGTCGGGCTGGCCGTCTGGATGTCGCTCAACCGCACCCGGACCGGCAAGGTGGTGTTGGCGGTGATCCACGACCCCGAGATGAGCCGAACGATGGGCGTGAACGTACCCCGCATCTATCTGGGCGCCTTCGTCGCCGGGGCCTTCCTGGCCGCGCTTGGCGGGGCAGTGACGGCGCCGATGATCTCGGTGCAGCCGGGTCTTGGCGTCAACGTCATCATCGTGGCCTTTGCCGTGGTTATTATCGGGGGGCTCGGATCGATCCCGGGCGCGGCGATCGGCGCGCTGATGGTGGGGATCAGCCGGGCGGCTTCAGTCCACCTTCTGCCCGAGGCGGAACTGTTCATCATCTATTTCGTGATGGCCATCGTGCTGATGTTCCGGCCCGAGGGCCTGTTCGCGAAAACCCAAGCGAGGAAGATTTGATGCTGGGAATGAACCACCTATTGGCTGTGGCGGGCACGTTTGCGGTGATGGCCGCCGGGGCGGTCATCCTGCCCGACTGGGCGATGTTCCTGATCGTGATGGCGCTTGCCAAGGGCCTCGTCTGCCTCGGCATCGTCGGCATGATGCGCGGCGGCCTGGTGTCCTTCGGGCAAGGGCTCTACTACTGCGCCGGGGCCTATACGGCGACGCTGTTCGCCAACAGTTTCGGGATCACCGACATCTTCCTACTTTGCATCGTCAGCGCCGTGGTCTGCCTGGCGATCGGGGGCCTGTTCGGGCCGCTGCTGGCAGGCTATCGCGGCATATTCTTCGCGATGCTGTCGCTTGCGCTTTCGATGGTGCTTTACGGGTCGCTGTCGAAACTGTCGGTGATCGGCGGGACGGACGGGCTCAACATCGCCGCGCCGACCTTCCTTGGCTGGGAACCCGAGGGACGGGCGCTGCAAAGCGGACTCTATCTTTTCGTTTCGGCGCTGGTGGTGGCCGCGGGCGCCGTCATGTGGCGTTATTTCCACAGCGAACAGGGTCTCATCGCGCTGGCCGCGCGCGACAACGAATTGCGGGTGGAATACCTCGGTGCCTCGGTTCGCAAGGCGATGACGCTCAATTATGTCTTCGGCGCGGTGCTCGGCGGGCTGGGCGGCACCATCGCTGCGTTGGCCCTGGGCCATGTCGATCCGGAATTCGCCTTCTGGACAACTTCGGGCGAATTCGTCTTCGTGGCGATCCTCGCGGGCTACCTGTCGGTTCCGGCGGTCTTCGTCGCGGCAATCATCCTTGAACTCGTGCGATCCTTCTCGAACCTCTATTTCCCGAACACCTGGCAACTGGCGCTCGGGGTCTTCCTGCTGGCCGTCATCGTGGCGCTGCCGGGTGGGCTGGGGTCGCTGGTCGATCGCCGCCGCAAGCGGGAGGGCGCGCAATGAGTCAGGCAATTCTCGACGTGAGGGATGTCCAGAAACGCTTTGGCGCGGTCACCGCGGCGCAGGACATCACCGTGCAGGTGCCTGCCGGGGCGGTCTATTCCCTGATCGGAACTAACGGCGCGGGCAAGACCACCTTCGTCAACATGGTCACCGGTTATCTGAAACCCAATTCCGGCAGCATCTCGTTTCTTGGCCGCGACATCACCGGGTTGTCGCCGCGCAAGATCACCCAGCTTGGAATTCACCGCTCCTTCCAGATTGCGCAGCTTTGCAACGATCTGACGGTGGAGGAAAACATGCTGGTCGCCACGACGATCCATGGTAGCCGATCGCCATCGCTTCTGCGGCCGGCGCATTCGGCTGAGGCGCGCGACAAGGTGCTGGAGACGCTGGAACGCTTCGGCATCGCCGATCACCGCAACCGCCTGATCCCCGAACTTTCCGGCGGGGTGAAGAAGCTTCTCGACATCGCGATGGCCATGGCGGGCGACACAAGGATCATGCTGCTGGACGAACCGACCTCGGGCGTGGCCGCGGACGAAAAATTCCCGATCATGGACCTGGTGATCGATGCGTTGAAAGCAGAAGGCGTGACCATCATTTTCGTCGAACACGACATGGATATCGTCACGCGCTATTCCGAACGGGTGCTGGCCTTCTACGACGGGCGCATCATCGCCAACGATGCCCCCGACGAGGTGCTGACGGACCCGGATGTGCAAAAATACGTGACGGGGGTGACGGCATGAGCCTGAAACTCGAAAATGTCGAAGTGTCGATCCAGGCCGCGCCGATCCTGCGCGGCGTCACGCTGGAACTGAACACCGGCGAACGCGCGGGGCTGATCGGTCGCAACGGCGCGGGGAAAACCACCATCATGCGCACGATCACCGGGCTGGCGTCCATGTCGGGCGGCAAGGTGATTTGGAACGGGCAGGACATCTCGGCGATGCCCGCGCGCGACCGTGCCCGACTTGGTTTCGGATACATGCCCGAAGACCGTCGGCTGGTGCCCGAATTGACGGTGGAGGAAAACATGCTGCTGCCAGCCTGGGTGAATGCCGAGATCGACGGCAAGGCCGGGCTGGATTTCGTCTATGGGCTGATGCCGGAACTGACGGACATGGCGGGCCGCAAGGCGCTTTTGCTTTCGGGGGGGCAACAGAAGCTGGTGGCGCTTGGCCGCGCCCTGATCGCGGGGCGCAGGCTGCTGCTTCTCGATGAACCGTTCGAGGGCGTTGCCCCGGCTCTTGCCAAGCGGATTTCCGAGGTGATCGCCTCACTGAAAGGTGAAGGGCTATCGGTTCTCATCGCTCAGTCGGAACTCAGCCATTCCTCGGAACTGCTGGAATGCGAACACCTGATCGAACGCGGCGAAATTACCCGTAGGAACCAGATCGCACCCGAACTGGAAAAGGGGTAGAACGACGCAATACGAAGGCGGATAGGCTGCGGAAAACGAAAACTCATGGCGCTCGAACCCAAGACCCTGCGTGTCAAACACGCGTATGAACAGGTATCCTCGGAAATCGAGGCGCAGATCCTTGCTGGTGGCTTGAAACCCGGTGACAGGTTGCCGTCGGAACAGGAAATGGCGACGATGTTCAGCGTGAACCGCTCGACAGTGCGCGAAGGGATCCGGCGGCTTGAAAGCGACGGCTTCGTGCAGCGCGTGTCGCCCCGCAAACTCGAGGTCTGCCTGCCCCGCATGAACGAACTTGCCTCCCGGCAGAGCCGGGCCCTGCGGATGCTGGAAGTAAGCTTCGAGGAGTTGTGGAGCGTGGCCATCGCCACCGAACCCCTCGCCGCCGAACAGGCCGCCTTGCATGCCAGGAAGGCGGATATCGCAGCTCTCGAAAAGGTCCAGCGCGCGCTTGAAGCCGCCACCGGAAGCGGCCGCGACACCGTTCGTCTGGATACCGAGTTCCATTCTCTCGTCGCGGCGGCGAGCCAGAACCGCGTTTTGCAGATGTGCCGCGAACCGATCGGCCATCTTCTCTATGCCGGGATGGAGCGGCTCGTCGACCGGCTGCCGCAAGCGACCGGGCGGCAGCTCGTCGCGCATCAGCGGATCATTGACGCGATCCGCGACGGCGATGCCCCCACCGCGCGCGACTGGATGCACAAGCATATCGAGGACTTCCGCCGCGGTTTCGTTCTTGCCGGACTGCCGTTGGACAAACCCATAGCCGCACATTTCGCAAAGCCCAAAGGGTGATGCCCGAACTTCCGAAGGAGACAGAACAGATGGATTTCGACTACAGCGCCAACACCCGCGATATGATGGAACGGCTCGAAACCTTCATGGCACAGCACGTATTGCCCGCGAACCAGGAATTCCACGAAACCGTGGCGCGCGGCGAATATCCTCTGGATCTTCTGAACAAACTGAAGGCCAAGGCGTTCGAGGCGGGGCTGTGGAACCTGTTCCTGCCCGATCTGGAAGAAGATGAACCCGGCACCCGGCTGAGCAACTTGGAATACGCGCCGCTGGCGGAAATCATGGGCCGCGTTTACTGGAGTTCGGAAGTTTTCAACTGTTCCGCCCCGGATACGGGCAACATGGAAATCCTCAAGAAATTCGGCACGCCGGAACAGAAGAAGCGCTGGCTCGAACCCCTGATGATGGGGGAAATCCGCTCGATCGTAGGGCTGACCGAACCCGATGTGTCGTCCTCAGACCTCACGAACCTTTCCACAACCATCAAGCGGGACGGAGATCATTACGTGATCAACGGGCGCAAGTGGTTCTCGACCGGCGCCAAGCACCCGAACGCGCAACTCGCCATCGTGTTCGGCGTTTCGGATGGCAGTCCCGACGCGGACCGTCACAGCAAGCACAGCTTCATCCTTGTGCCGATGGATACGCCCGGCGTCGAGGTGGTCCGCGACGTGCCGATCATGCATCACCATGCCCATGAAGGGCATTGCGAAGTGGTCTATCGAAACGTCCGCGTACCGGTCGAAAACATCCTCAGCAACGAAGGCGACGGGTTCATGCTTGCGCAGGCGCGGCTTGGACCGGGGCGGATTCATCACTGCATGCGCACGATCGGCCAATGCGAACTGGCGCTCGAGATGATGTGCGACCGGGCTCTCGAACGGCAGACCTTCGGCCGCCCCCTGGCCGACCGCGCCAATATCCAGGACTGGATCGCGCAATCCCGCTTCGAAATCGACCAGGCGCGACTGCTGATGCTACGCGCCGCGTGGCGGATGGACAACGAAGGCGCCCGCGCCGCCCGCGTCGACGTGTCGGCGATCAAGGTGGTGGCGGCACGGTTGCAGACCACCGTTCTCGACCGCGCCATGCAGGTGTTCGGCGCGGCGGGTATCACGCCGGACACGCCGCTCAGCTATCTGTGGACATGGGGCCGGGCGCTGCGTTTCATCGACGGGCCGGACGAGGTCCACATGATGGTCGTCGCCCGGGACGAATTGAAAAAGGCCCGCGAGGCGCGCGGCCGCAACCTGCAACACTACGTTCGGCCGCATTGAGGAGCATGCCGGAATGACCGTGACTAATTATAGTTGGAGCGCCCCGCTGCGCCGTGAACGCCATTTCGGCAACCGGGTCGTCGATTGCTATCCCGAGCGTCCGGCGAACGTGTTCGCCATGCTTTCCGAAGCGGTTGCCCATCACCCCGATCGCACCGCGCTTGTCTGCGCGGGCCGGCGGTTGAGCTACCGTGCGCTGTCCGACGAGGTTGCGCGCGTTGCGTCCAGCCTTGCCGCGCGCGGCCTAGGACAGGGCGACCGCATCGCACTGCTGCTTGGCAACGGCATTCCTTTCGTGGTGCTTGTCTATGCCGCGGCGCAGGTTGGCGCAGTAACCGTGCCTCTCAGCGTCCGCGACCAGCGGCCCGGTATCCGGCACGCGCTGGTCAATTCGGGGGCCAAGGCGGTGGTCACGGAGGAGGAATTCACTTCGCTCATCCCCGATGCTGGCGATGCGCCCGGGCTCGCGGTCCGGATCTCGGTCGGTGGCGCCCCGGGATTCGAGGAGTATGAGGCGCTTTTTGCCGCCCCTCCCCTGACCCGGACAGCCGAAACCGGCGAGGAAGACGCCGCTTCGATCCTCTATACCTCTGGCACGACCGGCGTGCCGAAGGGGGCGATCCTGACCGGGCTCGGGATCGTTCATTCGGCGACGAACTTCGTCACCATGATGGATCTCGGGCCGGACGATTGCAGCATCATGGTTGTGCCGATGAACCACGTCACCGGGCTGGTCGCGGGCATCCACACGGTCGTGCGCGCGGCCGGGACGCTCGTCGTGATGCGGGAATTCTCGGTCCAGCCCTTCCTAGAAACCGCCGCGCGTGAAGCCATGACCTTCAGCGTGATGGTACCGGCGATGTATAACCTGTGCCTGCACCGGGCGACGCTGTCGGATTACGACCTAGCGGCCTGGCGCATCGGCGGCTATGGCGGCGCGCCGATGCCCGCGGCCACGATCGAACGCATGGCGGACGCTTTGCCTGGGCTTGGCCTGATGAACGTCTATGGCGCAACCGAACTGACCTCGCCGGCAACGGCGATGCCCGTCGCGGAAACCGCGCGGCGGCGGCTGTCGGTCGGACTGCCGGTGCCGGGCGCCGAAATCTGCGTGATGGATGAAACCGGACGGGAAGTGCCGGCGGGCACCTCCGGGGAATTGTGGATCAGGGGCGCGATGACCGTGCCGGGATACTGGAACAATCCCGAAGCCACGGAACACGAATTCGTGGCCGGGTTCTGGAAATCCGGAGATGTCGGATCGGTCGACGAAGACGGCTTCGTCTATGTTCACGACCGTAAGAAGGACCTGGTCAACCGGGGCGGGCACAAGGTGTTTTCGTCCGAGGTCGAAAGCGTGCTCACCGCCTATCCCGGCGTGTTCGAAGCTGCAGTGGTCGCCAAGCCTTGCCCGATCCTTGGCGAACGGGTCCACGCGGTTCTGTCCATTGCGGAGGACGGAATCGATGAAGACAGGCTGCGCCAGCATTGCGCTGGAAATCTCGCGGATTACAAATGTCCTGAAAGCTTCTCATTGCAGGAAACGCCGCTGCCGCGGAACGCGAACGGCAAGATCATGAAGCGTCAGATTAGGGAAGCGCTTGGCTTCACCTGAACGCAGACGGTGATCAGCCGATTTAAACCGGTTCGCGAAGGAAAAGTGTAAATCTGATGCGAATCCGGAAAGTGGCTTTTTAAACATACGTGCCGAATGAAGGGTTTGTCCGCGTAACGGACGTTCGAGCGATCCGCAGCGAAACTCTCCTTCCCGCCCTCCATTACAAAGCATTGGCGCTCGCAGAAAACTGCTGCTTCCTGCCTGAAATCCATGTATGACCTAGACGCCCAGCCTTCTGCTGGATGTCCGGTTTGGGTTGCCTAAACGCAAATATGAGCTTTGCAGGGCCAATGTATGGTTAATGTCGGCTGTCTGTCATGCTGTGGTATTAAATGTGGTATTTTCTGCGGTTGCTTGAAAAAATATTAATAATTTTAATGCCTTGTGTCAAATATACTAAGGACTTATTCTCCGCCATTTCACCTGCACCCAATCCGTCAAAACCGGCTTTCCGAGAGAGAAACTGGCCTATCCAGCTTCTGCTGCAGAGCGTTGCTGCTGCAATGGGAAGCTTAGGATGCCGCTTTGCCTTTGGTCCGGGGCGAATGCCGTTTGCCGTTCGGCATCTGTGATCCCCTTTTCGCCGAAGATCGGCAGACAGCAACTCGTCGCTCGCGTCATTGTCCGATTCCCGGGGGATGGCTCAGGTTTTACGCCGGCATTGCTGTGAAAGACCGGGCGCCAAATCCGGAAAATGCGGCGGGGTTCGGTTATCGTCAGCGCAGGATCGGCACGCCGCCGGGACCTTGTATTTTCTCTACCACGGCCGCGCGCAGGCTGCGGCCTATCTTGTGGGCCAGCGCCGACCAGGCTTCGGCCTGCTCGGGGCGCAGTTCCTCGCGCAGGGTCAGGTCGAACAGTGCCAGCCAGGGATCGAACATGCCGGGGCGGACATTGCCGGCGTCGCGGTGCACCTGCACCGGATTGCCGTCATAGCCGCGTTCGTGCAGGATCGAATTGGCCCAGAAGGCGACGATCTTCCGCTCGTGCGCGGGCCAGTCGGTCACATGCGCTGCGAAGACCGGCCCGAGGCCGGGATGCTGGCGCACCAGTTCGTAAAAGCTTTTCACGACCCGCTCGATCTCATCGCGGGTCACGTCGAAACGCGGGGGAAGGGCGGTCATCGTCGACTCTCCGGAATTTGTGCCGAACCTACCGCATCGCGGCAGTTGGGCGAAAGGGCCAAAGCGCCGCGCTTCCGCCACTGGACGCTGCCCGCGCGCGGGCCTATAACGCGGGGCATGAGGCATCGCATGGCCATCATTATTCGAATTACAAGCCCGGCGCTCTGATTTGAGACGAGCCGCCGGGACAAGGCGTATGGGAACCCGCGCCGCCCTGAACCCAGACAGACGAATATTTTCTGAAGGACGCCCGAAATGTGCGCCGATACCCCGCAAACCGCTGACTACAAAGATACCCTGAACCTGCCGCAGACGGATTTCCCGATGCGCGCGGGCCTGCCCAAGCGCGAACCCGGCTGGCTGGCCCGGTGGAACGAGATCGGCGTTTACGACTGCCTGCGCGACAAGGCCAAGGACGGTTCGCGCCAGCCCTTCACCCTGCATGACGGCCCGCCCTACGCCAACGGCCACTTGCATATCGGTCACGCGCTGAACAAGACGATCAAGGACATGATCGTGCGCAGCCACCAGATGATGGGCTTTGACGCGCGTTACGTGCCGGGCTGGGATTGTCACGGGCTGCCGATCGAATGGAAGATCGAGGAACAGTACCGCGCCAAGGGCAAGAACAAGGACGAGGTGAACGTGGTGGATTTCCGCCGCGAATGCCGCGCCTTTGCCGATGAATGGGTCGATATCCAGCGCGAGGAATTCAAGCGGCTGGGCATCACCGGCAACTGGGCCGATCCCTACTTGACGATGGATTACCATGCCGAGGCGGTGATTTCCGACGAGTTCATGAAATTCCTGATGAACGGCACGCTCTATCAGGGGTCGAAGCCCGTGATGTGGTCGCCGGTGGAAAAGACCGCGCTGGCCGAGGCCGAGATCGAGTATCACGATCACAAGTCGCACACGATCTGGGTGCCGTTCGGAATCGTCAAGGCCGGGGAAGCGATTGTTGGCGATTGGTCCGCTGATGTGGTCGGTGAATCAGCGGCGGGGAAATCGGCAAACACTGGTCCTCTGGCAGGTGCGAAAGTCGTAATTTGGACCACGACTCCCTGGACGATCCCGTCGAACAAGGCCGTCGCCTATAACCCCAAGATCGCTTACGGGCTCTATCGAGTAGACGCGACGCAGGAAGAAAGCTGGACCAAGCAGGGTGATCTTTACCTCTTCGCGGATACGCTGGCTGAAGATGCGCTGACCAAGTCGCGCGTCACGGAATTCACTCGTGTCCGTAGCGTGGACCCGGCTGAATTTGAAGGCGTTGTCTGTGCCCATCCCTTCGCGGGGATCGACGGCGCCGACGGATTCTGGGATTACGACGTGCCGATGATCGACGGCGATCACGTCACCGACGATGCCGGCACCGGTTTCGTGCACACCGCGCCGAGCCACGGCGCCGACGACTATGAATGTTTCGTCAAGCGCAACTGGATCGACCGGATGACCCACAACGTCGGCGAGGAAAGCGAATTCTTGCCGCATGTGCCGTTCTTTGCCGGGCTCAAGGTGTTCAACCACAAGGGCAAGGAAGACAAGGCCAACGCCGCCGTGATCGACAAGCTGGTCGAGGTTGGCGGCATCATCGCGCGTGGCCGGATCACCCACTCCTACCCGCACTCGTGGCGCTCCAAGGCGCCGGTGATCTTCCGCAACACGCCGCAATGGTTCGCCGCCGTCGACAAGGAAGTCGGCGACGGGCAGGACGCCTATGGCAGGACGATCCGCGAACGGGCACTGAATTCCATCGACCAGCTGGTGAAATGGACGCCGCAGACCGGGCGCAACCGGCTGTATTCGATGATCGAAAGCCGCCCCGACTGGGTGCTGAGCCGTCAGCGCGCCTGGGGCGTGCCGCTGACCTGCTTCACCAAGAAGGGGGCGCTGCCTACCGATCCCGATTTCCTGCTGCGCGACGAGGCGGTGAACAAGCGCATCTTTGATGCGTTCGAAGCCGAGGGCGCGGATTGCTGGTACGAAGAGGGCGCCAAGGAACGGTTCCTCGGCAACGATTACAACGCCGAGGACTGGGATCAGGTGTTCGACGTTCTGGACGTGTGGTTCGACAGCGGGTCGACCCATGCCTTCGTGCTGCGCGACCGCGAGGACGGGACCGAAGACGGGATCGCCGACGTTTACATGGAAGGCACCGACCAGCACCGCGGCTGGTTCCATTCATCGCTGCTGCAGGCTTGCGGCACGATGGGGCGTGCGCCCTATCGCAACGTGGTGACCCACGGCTTCACGCTGGACGAGAAGGGCAACAAGATGTCCAAATCTCTCGGCAACACGATCGTGCCGGAAAAAGTGGTGCAGCAATACGGCGCCGACATCCTGCGGCTTTGGGTGGCGCAGACCGATTACACCGCCGACCAGCGGATCGGGCCGGAGATCCTGAAAGGGGTCGCCGACAGCTATCGCCGGCTGCGCAACACGCTGCGCTTCATGCTGGGATCGCTGAGCGGGTTTACCGAGGCCGACCGCGTCGATCCCGCCGACATGCCGGAACTGGAACAATGGGTGCTGCACCGCTTGGCGGAGCTGGATCACAAGGTCCGTTCGGGCTACCAGTCGTTCGATTTCCAGGGCGTGTTCTCGGCCGTGTTCAATTTCGCCACGGTGGACCTGTCGGCGTTCTACTTCGACATCCGCAAGGACGCGCTGTATTGCGACGGCGACACCGCCCGCCGCCGTGCCGCGCGGACCGTTCTGGATATCCTGTTCCACCGGCTGACCACCTGGCTGGCACCGATCCTGGTCTTCACCATGGAAGAGGTGTGGCTGGAACGGTTCCCGGGCGATGACAGTTCGGTCCATCTGGTCGACATCCCGGAAACGCCTGCCGATTGGCTCAATGAACCGCTGGCGGCGAAATGGGCGCGGGTGCGTCAGGCCCGCCGCGTGGTCACCGCCGCGTTGGAGGTGCAGCGCACCGACAAGGTGATTGGTGCCTCGCTGGAAGCGGCGCCGGTTGTACATGTCCGCGATGCCGACATGCTGGCGGCGCTGAAATCGGTGAGCTTCGACGATATCTGCATCACCTCCGATATCCTGCTGACCGGCGATCCGCTGCCGGCCGAGGCGTTCCGCCTGCCGGAGATCGAGGGCGTCGGCGTGGTGTTCGAAAAAGCCGAAGGCGAAAAGTGTCAGCGCTGCTGGAAAATCCTGCCCGATGTGGGAACCCACAGCCATCCCGGCACCTGTAAACGGTGCGACGAGGCGCTGAGCTGAACGTGAGAGATGGCCCTGAACCCGGTTCAGGGCCGTTTTTCTTAGGAGCGACAGAATGTTGCGACTGACTGTTGACACCCCAACCGGCGCCGTCACCCTGACCGAAAACGACGGCGCGATCACCCGCGCGGAGTGGGGCGGGGCGTATGCGGATCATTCACCGCTTCTGGACGATGTGGCGCGTCAACTGGCGGAATATTTCGACGGTGACCGGACCGAATTCGACCTGCCGCTGCGGGTGCTGGGATCGGAGTTCCAAGAGCGGGTATGCGCGGCCATTTCCGCGATTCCTTTCGGACAAACAAGAACCTACGGCGACCTGGCGCGGGAACTGGGCGTGCCGGCCCAGGCGGTGGGGCAGGGTTGTGGCGGCAATCCCATCCCGATCCTGATCCCGTGTCACCGGGTGCTTGGCAGTGGCGGTCTGGGCGGGTTTTCCGGCCGCGGCGGGGTGGAAACCAAGATCTGGCTGTTGAAGCATGAAGGGGCGGCGGGGCTGCTGATCTGAGCCGGGTTAAGCCTGGCTTGCACAAAACGGCCTTTTCCGGATCCGTTATCCACAGGAAACCCATACCAATTGATGCATTTCAATCTTTTGGGGGTAACTTTCGGGGTCTGTCAGAAAGGGCGCCGAACCTGTTCTCCGGTGCCGCCAGTGTTTTCCGGGGAACGACTTGTTGACCCAAGGAGTCCATATCGGGAAGTTATCCACGGAAATGCCGCGAATTCTTGTCTGATTCCAACATTATGTGGAAAACTCAGGTTGAAGGCCGTTCCGGCACGATCTGTTGCACGATCCCGACCAGAAGCAGGTAGACCGAGGTTACCACCAGCCCCCAATGGGCCCAGCTGTCGGGATGGAAATCGACCCAAGCCGCCCAGCCGGCAAAGAAGGTCCAGGCCAGCGCCATCGGCAGCGACAGGTTGCGCCACCGTTCGGTGCGCACCGGGTGGATGAATTTCAGCGGCATGAACATGGCCACTGCCAACACGGTGACCAGGGCAAGGATGACCCAGAAATTCGGCGTCACCGCGAACAGCACGATCACCAGCATGTTCCAGCAGCCGGGAAAGCCGGCGAAGGAATTGTCCTTGGTCTTCATCCGCGTGTCCGCGAAATACATCGCGCTGGCGAAGGTGATGATGATGATCGCGAACCAGCCGGTCCAGCCCGGCAGCAGATCGGACTTGAACAGCGCGAAGGCCGGGATGAAGACATATGTCAGGTAATCGATGATCAGATCCAGCAACACGCCGTCGAATTGCGCGGCGTAATGTTTGACGTGGTAGCGCCGCGCCAGCGGCCCGTCGATCCCGTCCACGGCGAAGGCCACCACCAGCCACAGGAACATTAGGCTCCACTTTCCATCGACCGCAGCGAGCATCGAAAGCATCGCGAACACCGCCCCGGTTGCGGTCAGAAGGTGGACCGACAAAGCCTTAAATTCGTTTCTGATAATCATTTGGGGCACCTGCTGCGCGGCTTATCAAGCCTTCGGATGGGTCTTATCGTATACCTGCAAGATCCGATTCAAGTCCACCGCGGTATAGGCCTGCGTGGTCGATAGCGAGGCATGGCCCAGCAATTCCTGTATCGCCCTGAGATCGCCGCCGGCGTTCAGAAGGTGGGTGGCGAAGCTGTGGCGCATCGCGTGCGGCGTGGCGCTGGCGGGCAGGCCCAGCTGCATCCGCGCCTGTTCCATCACCTTCTGGATCGCGCGCGGATTGAGCGCGCCGCCCCGGACGCCGCGAAACAGCGGCTTGTCGGGTTCGCTGGGGAACGGGCACAGTCGGACATAGCGGGCAACCGCGGCCTGCGCCGCGGGCAGCACCGGCACCAGCCGTTCCTTTTTGCCCTTGCCGAGAATCCGCAGGGTTTCGGCCAGCGGGAAATCGCGGCCCGTGAGTCCAAGTGCTTCGGAAATCCGCAAGCCGCAGCCGTAAAGCAGGGTCACCACCGCAACGTCGCGGGCGCCGATCCAATCCTGATCCGCCTGCATTTCGATCGCGCCAATCATGTCCCTGGCGTCACCCTCGGCCAGGGGGCGCGGCAGCTTGGCGGAGAATTTTGGGGTGCGGGCGGACAATACGGTGGTCGGCTCGAACCCTTCGCGTTCGGCCAGCCAGCGGTAAAAGCTTTTCACCGCCGACAGCTTGCGCGCCAGCGACCGCGATCCCACGCCCCGGCCACGGGTAAAGGCCATCCAGGCACGCATGTCCGACACGGTGATTTGCGACAGGGCAGCCAGCCCTTGCGCCTGCCCCTTGTGTTCGGTGATGAAGGCGAGGAAATCGGTGACGTCGCGGGAATAGGCGGCAATGGTGTGATCCGAGGCGTCCTTCAACGCCTTTTGCCTCTCCAGCCAGGTCTGCAGGGCATCGCGTGCGGCCGGAGAGATCAGGGTCATGACAGCCAGCGGCGCATCGAACGTTCGAACACGCCGGCGAAGAAACCCAGAAGATCGGTGCCCTGTTGCGGGGAAAACTGATGCGGATCCTCGGATCCCATCACAAGCATGCCCGGCAGGCGGCCGGTGCCGAAATCGAGCTTCAGGCAGGCTTCGGACCGGATCCAGCCGGCCTTGTCGCCGTAAACTTCGGGCGCGCCTTCGTGCATCTGGCGCAGGGTGACTTGGCGCAGCGGGATGTTGCGGCCCTGGGTAAGGTAGTGGGCGATGAAACCGGGTTCGGCCACCGACAGCACGTCGCCCAGCCGCTGCACCGCCGGTTCGTCGTCGTTCTGCACCGATTCCAGAACCAGCTTCATGCAGTCGACCCGCAGGATGTCGGCGACCGGTCCGCCCAGATCGCGCAGGAAGACCTCGAATTCCATCGGGTCGAGCATCCGCAGGATGGCGCGATGCACCTGGTTGGTGCCGGCAAGGTTTTCGTAAGCGGCGGCGATGACGCTTCGATGGGTGTCTTCCAGCCTGTCGAAGCGGGATTCCAGCCGTTCCATCGCGATGCCGCGCAGGTCGACGATGTTGCCGCCCATCGCGCGTTCGTTGGCGGCGATCAGCGCCTGCATAAGGTCTTGATCGTCAAGGATTACGTCGGGCTGCGCGATGATTTTTTCGCGCAGGGCGTCGTCGATCTTGGGTGTGCTGCTCATGAAACCGTCATTCTTTTTTCGGGAATATTAGCAGAAGGTTCCCGCGATTGCTTCAAGTTTTTCCGGCGGCACTGGGCACTAATCTGCCGGAGACGCGGCTGGGGGTGGGCCGTCAGTGGATAAATTCGAATCCTGTCAGGTCTCCATCGGTTTGCGGTTTCCGGTTCCTGTGGATACCTGCCGAAACGAAAAAAGGCGCGCCAAGGGGCACGCCTTTCGCCTGTCCGGGGTGGGGCCGGTTACAGGATCTTGATCTTCGCGGCTTCGATATCGGCCAGGAAGGTGGCCAAGCCCTTGTCGGTCAGCGGGTGATTGACCAGCGATTTGATCACTGCCGGCGGCGCGGTCATCACGTCGGCGCCGATGCGGGCGCAATCCAGAACGTGGTTGACCGAACGGATCGACGCGGCGAGGATTTCGGTCTCGAACCCGTAATTGTCGTAAACGGTGCGGATGTCCTCGATCAGTTCCAAACCGTCGAGCCCGATATCGTCCATCCGGCCGATGAAGGGGCTGATGAAGGTCGCGCCCGCCTTGGCGGCCAGCAGCGCCTGGTTGGCGCTGAAGCACAGGGTGACGTTGACCATGTTGCCTTCGCCGCTCAGCACCTTGCAGGCTTTCAGCCCGTCCCAGGTCAGCGGCACCTTGATGGCGATGTTTTCGGCGATCTCGGCCAGCTTGCGGCCCTCGGTGATCATCGTGTCGGCGTCGGTCGCGGTGACTTCTGCCGATACCGGGCCGTCAACCAGATCGCAGATCTGCTTGGTCACTTCTAGGATGTCGCGGCCGGCTTTCTTGATCAGCGACGGGTTGGTGGTCACACCATCGACCATGCCCAGTTCGTGCAGTTCGGCGATGGCGTCGAATTCGGCGGTATCAACGAAGAATTTCATGTCGGGGCCTCGAATGGGTTGGACTTTGCTCGGCTTGGCTTTACCCCATAGTGGATGAACCCGAAACCCAAAAAAGGCGCCCCGTGACCGAGCCAGATTTCTTTGACGAAGGTGATCTTGTCGGCGTGCTGACGACGCAGCCGCTGGACCGGGTGCTGGATTACAAGGCGCCCGAAGGCGGCTGCTGGCGTGGGGCCTTCGTCGAGGTGCCCTTGGGGCCGCGCAAGGTGCTGGGCGTGGTCTGGGGCCGGGGCAAGGGCGATTATGACCGCGCGAAAATCCGGTCGGTGATCCGGGTGCTGGACGTGGCCCCGATGCGCGAGGAAATGCGCGCCTTTCTGACGCGCGCGGGCGATTACACGCTGACGCCGCGCCCGGCGATGCTGCGGCTGGCGACGCGGGCGCCGGGGCTGTCCGATCCGCCCTCGATGCAGAAGATCTACCGCTTGGGCGACCGTGAACCCGACCGGATGACCGATGCCCGCACGCGGGTGCTGGAGGTGCTGCGCGAATACGGCGGGCTGGCCTTCACGCTGAAGGAACTGGCCGAAATGGGGGGCGTGTCGACCGGCGTGGTCAAGGGATTGGTGAAACAGGGCGCGGTGCTGGAGGAAGACCGGCCGCGCGATCTGCCTTTCCCAACACTGGACCCAGATCATGGCGGCAAGGATTTGGCCGAGGATCAGGCTGAGGCGGCCGCATCGTTGCGCGCGGCGGTGCAAAGCGGCGTTTACGGCACAACGCTCCTGCGCGGCGTTACCGGGTCGGGTAAAACGGAGGTCTACCTTGAAGCGGTGGCCGAATGCCTGCGGCAGGGGCGGCAGGCTTTGGTTCTGCTGCCGGAAATCGCGCTGACCGCGGAATTCCTGACACGGGTGGAGGCGCGGTTCGGCGCCAAACCCGCCGAATGGCATTCCGGCGTCACCATGACCGAACGGCGACGGATCTGGAAAATGGTCGGGCAAGGGGGCGCGCAGATGGTGATCGGCGCGCGCTCGGCCCTGTTCCTTCCGTTCCAAAACCTTGGCCTGATCATCGTCGACGAGGAACACGACACCTCCTACAAGCAGGAAGACGGGGCTTTGTACAACGCCCGCGACATGGCCGTGTTGCGCGCCAGCATCTGCGGTGCGCGGGTGGTTCTGGCCTCGGCCACGCCATCCTTGGAAAGCTGGACCAATGCCGAAGCCGGCAAGTACGACAAGCTGACCCTGACCAGCCGTTACGGCGCGTCGGTCATGCCGGACATGAAGGCGATCGACATGCGCGGTGAAAAGCTGCCCTCGGATCGCTGGATATCCGGCGCGCTGCAAAGGGCGGTGAATGAGCGGATCGAAAAGGGCGAACAGGCGCTGTTGTTCATCAACCGGCGCGGCTATGCGCCGGTCACGATCTGCCGGGCCTGCGGGCATCAGATCGCCTGCGATCAGTGCGACGCGCGGATGGTGGAACACCGTTTCCTCAAGCGTCTTGTCTGCCACCAATGCGGCGAAAGCAAACCGATGCCCGAGGTCTGTCCCAATTGCGAAGCCGAAGGCCGTCTGGCCCCGGTGGGGCCGGGGGTTGAGCGGCTGACCGAGGAAGCGGTGAATCTGTTCCCGGACGCGCGGGTGGTGACGCTCAGTTCCGACATGTTCGGATCGGCGCGGGCGCTGAAGGCACAGATCGCCGAGATCGCCGAGGGCGGCGCCGATATCATCATCGGCACCCAGCTGGTGGCCAAGGGGCACAATTTCCCGCTGCTGACGCTGGTGGGGGTGATCGATGCCGACCTGGGGCTGCAGGGGTCGGACCTGCGCGCCGCCGAGCGCACGTTCCAGTTGATGCGGCAGGTGGCGGGACGGGCCGGACGGTCGGAGCGAAAGGGATTGGCGCTGTTGCAGTCCTACCAGCCCGAACATCCGGTGATCCGCGCCATCCTGGCCGGCGACGAAGAAGGTTTCTGGCGGGCCGAGGCGGAAGAGCGCCGACAGGCCGGGGTGCCGCCCTTCGGTCGCATGGCCGGCATCATCCTGAGTTCGCCGGACGTTCAGGAAGTCTTCGATCTGGGGACGGAAATGGCCCGGCGAAGCGCGCCGCTGCGGCAGATCGGGGCGCAGGTCTTCGGTCCCGCCCCAGCGCCCATCGCGCGCATTCGGGGGCGGCACCGGGTGCGGCTGCTGGTCAAGGCCGACAAGGGCGCGCCGCTGCAGGCGGCGCTGGCCGAATGGATCGCGCAGTTCAAGCTGTCAAATCAGACCCGCCTGAGCGTCGATATCGATCCGCAAAGTTTCCTCTGACCGCAGGGCCGCGATCAACGCGCGGCCACCCGCCGCAGCGCCGGCTGGTCGATCACGATATCGGTGGCCATCGCGCCCACCCACATGAAGAACAGCGCACACCATGCGGTGCCGGCAAAGATCGATCCCCCGGTGACCCCGTTGCCGATGGCACAGCCACCGGCCAGCATGCCGCCGAACCCCATCAGCGCTGCACCGATCATTGCCCGGCGCATGGGCGAGGATCCCTCGAAACCCTGGAACTTGAATTCACCCGCCAGCGACGAGGCCAGGAACGACCCCAGGAACACGCCCGGCACAAGGCCCACGTCGAATTCCAGGATCGGGTTGCGTTCGAGGAAGAACATTAGCGTATTGGCCGACGGGCCGGTGAAGGTGGCGCTCACGATCTGTACCGGCTCGAATGCGACTTGGCTCAACCCGAAGGTCAGCACCCAGCCCAGGGCAACCGAAAAACCGACGCCGGAGGCGAAGACGAGCCGGGAAAAGCCGATCTTGTTGCGACGCGACAGTTCCAGCGCCAGCGCGGCGGTGGCGATGCCGAAGGCCAGGCCCGCCCAGTCGGGCAGGTGGAAAAACGCCAGCAGGTCCATATTGCGGCCGCCTTCGGTGATCCACATCGCCGCCAGTTTGTCGCGCCACCCGGCAAGGATGCCGTGCAGGCTCATCTGCGCGACCACCGCGAAGATCAGCCCCGACACGACCGAGCGCAGGTTCCCCGTCGCCGCCAGCACCAGCAACCGGCCCGAACAGCCCTTGGCCAGGACCATGCCGATGCCGAACAGGAGCCCGCCGATGATCGCGCCGGACCAGCTGCCGGGCACGGCCATGATGCGCGCGTCCTCGGATCGCATCAGCCCTAGAAGCTGCGCCCCCTGCACCCAGACCACCGCGGTTGAAAAGGTCAGCAGCCAGACCGCGACCCTGTCATTCATGTGGCCACGGGCGAATTCCACCGTGGCGGCGCGCAGGCAGAAGCGCGACCGTTGCGCCGCGATCCCGAAAACCACGCCGGTAATCAGCCCCAGAAGGGCGGCGGTGGGGGATTCCCCGATCCGTTCGACGATGCTCAGCAAATCCATGGCGCGGCTCCTTGTCTGTCTTCCGGGTGTCCCTGCCATAGATATATTCAAATTTCATTGATTCAGATCAGGTCTGTCCGGATAGCGCGGGGAATAAGGCCGGTTGCGATATGGAAACGCGCCAAAAGGGCGCTGAACTTTCCCGGAAATCGCCGCATGCGACCTGTCGATGTCGCATTCAAGCGGCCTGAAACCGACCGGCCAGGTCGCCCATAAAATAGACCGAATCCCCTAACATGGCCGAGCGTGCAGGCATTCACGCCGAAAGAGGAGGAGCGGCATGGAGCAACACGATGTTCAGCACGGGTTTGAAAAGCTGATCGGGAGCGCCGCGGATCAGGCGCAAACCATCGCGGCGATGGCGATGATGCTGGCAGGCAGCCCGGTTCTGGTCGACGCGGCCAGCCAGATGCTGGAAGGCGGCACTGATCCGGCTTTCGGGACGGTGCGGTGGCGGACGCTGTTCTGCGCCGACCGCACCCCGACCAGCCAATTCGTGCTGGGCCTGGCCGAATTCGATGCCGGGGGCACTTTGCTGCCGCATCGCCATGCCCCCGCCGAGTTCTATTTCGGCCTGACCGGGACAGGTGTGGTGACCATCGACGGCGTGGCGCACCGGATCGCGCCGGGCATTGCGCTTTTCATTCCCGGGGATGTGGAGCATGGCGTTTGCGCCGGCGAAGAGGGGCTGCAATTCCTCTATGGTTTCCCGCGCGACCGCTTCGGCGAGGTGGAATACCGCTTCTCGGCGTCCTGATCGTCAGCGCCCTGACGCAGGGCGCCCTGAGCGCTGCTGCACAGAGCGGCGGTGCTTTCCGTCTCGCCAAGGTCGGGGCGTGGGCGTATAGAATCGCCATGAGCCTGTTTCCGACCCCGACCCCGATCCCTCTGGCGCAAGCGCGTGACCTTCCGTTCTGGCGCCGTCCGATCAGCCTTCTTTTCGTGATGGCAATGGCGATGCCGGTGGCGTTTTTCACTTGGTCGGCGCTGCTGAACAACTTCGTCATCGAGGTGGCGAATTTTAACGGTTCCGACATCGGCTGGCTGCATACGGTGCGCGAAATCCCCGGGTTCCTGGCGATCGGTGTGATCGCCCTGATCATGGTGATCCGCGAACAGGTGCTGGGCATCGTGTCGCTGATCCTGCTTGGCGTGGCCACCGCGATGACCGCATGGTTCCCGTCGCTGGGCGGCATCCTGACCATCACCATGCTCAGTTCCATCGGCTTTCACTACTACGAGACGGTCAACCAGTCGCTGCAATTGCAATGGCTGCCCAAGGAGCGCGCGCCGCAGATGCTGGGCTGGTTGCTGGCCACCGGGTCGGCGGCGACGCTCGTGGCCTACGTGTTGATCGTGCTGAGCTGGGAAACGCTGGGGCTGACCTACAACATCGTCTACCTTCTGGCGGGCGGGTTCACCGCGGTGGTGGCGGTGTTCTGCCTGCTGGCCTATCCGCAGTTCGAGGCGCCCAATCCGCAGGTGAAGAAATTCGTGCTGCGCCGCCGTTACTGGCTGTATTACGCGTTGCAGTTCATGGCCGGGGCGCGGCGGCAGATCTTCACCGTCTTCGCCGGCTTCATGATGGTCGAACGCTTCGGTTTCGACGTGCACGAAGTGACCGGGCTCTACCTGATCAACCTGGTGCTGAACATGGGGCTGGCGCCGGTCTTCGGCAAGATCGTGGCGCGGTTCGGCGAACGCCGGGCGCTGATCTTCGAATATGTCGGGCTGGTGAGCGTGTTCCTGGCCTATGGCGGCATCTACTGGTTCGGCTGGGGCGTTTTGCTGGCCTCGGTGCTTTATGTCATCGATCACATGTTCTTTGCGCTGGCCCTGGCGCTGAAGACCTATTTCCAGAAGATCGCCGATCCCGGCGATATCGCGCCCACCGCCGCCGTGGCCTTCACCATCAATCATATCGCCGCCGTGTTCCTGCCGGCGCTGCTGGGCTACCTGTGGCTGGTGTCGCCCGGCGCGGTGTTCTTCCTGGCGGCCGGGATGGCGGCGACGTCGCTTTGCCTGGCGCTGCTGATCCCGCGCCATCCCGAACCCGGCAATGAAACCGTGTTTTCGCGGTTCCTGCCGGCCCCGGCGGAGTAACCCATGGCCGTCCCCAAAGCGAAATTCACCACCGGGTCCACAATGCGCCATGTCGTCGTGATGACGATGACCGGCGCCCTGGGGCTGAGTTTCATGTTCCTGGTCGATTTCCTGGCGCTGTTCTGGGTCAGCCAGCTGCGCGACGAGGTGCTGATTTCGGCCATTGGTTTCGCCGCCACGATCCAGTTCTTCGCCGTTTCGGTGGCGATCGGAATGATGATCGCCGGGGTGGCGCTGGTCAGCCGGTCGCTGGGCATGGGCAAGGGCAACCGGGCGCGGCGGATTGCGTCTGTCGTGCTGATCTATTCCACCGGCATCCAGTCGCTGCTGGCGCTGCTGATTTTTGCCTTCCGCCGCGACATCCTGATGTGGACCGGGGCCGAGGGGGAGACGCTCGAAGTCGCGGTCCACTTTCTTGCCATCTCGTTGCCCTCGCTGCCGCTGATCGTGATGGGGATGTGCGCATCATCGATCCTGCGCGCGGTGGGCGATGCCTGGCGCTCGATGCTGGTGACGGTGATCGGCGGTGCGGTGGCCGTGGTTCTTGATCCGCTGCTCATTGTCGTCCTGGGGCTTGGCGTCGAAGGCGCGGCGATTGTGATCGTGATTTCGCGGCTGATGATGACGGTGGTCGGGCTCTACTGGCTGGGCGTCACGCACCGGATGATGGCCAAGCCGGCCCAATGGGACATGGTGGCCTTCCTCAAACCCTATCTGGCAATCGCGCTGCCGGCGGTGGCGACCCAGCTCTCGACGCCGTTCGGTAACTGGGTGTTGATCCGGGCGATTGCCGAACATGGCGACAGCGCGGTGGCGGGTTTCGGCGTGGTGTCGCGGCTGACCATCCTGGGCTTTGGCGGCATCTACGCCCTGTCCGGGGCGATCGGCGGCATCATCGGCCAGAACGCCGGGGCCGGGTTGCGTGACCGGGTGGCGGGCGCCTATGCCGATGCGCTGAAGTTCTGCGCCATCTATACCGGGATCACCTGGGCGCTGATGGCCGTCTTCGCCGATCTGATCGCCGCCGCCTTCGGGCTCAGCCCCGAAGGCACCCATATCGTGAAGATGTTCGCCTATTATGCCGCCGGGTCCTTCGTGTTTACCGGGGCGCTGTTCGTGTCGAACGCGGCGTTCAACAACCTGGGCCGGCCGCTATGGGCAACGATCAGCAACTGGCTCCGGGACGGTATCCTGATGCTGCCGCTGGCCTTCAGCATGGGGGCGATCTGGGGCGCGGGCGGCGTTGTCATGGCGCAGGCCGCCGCCAATACGATGGTCGGGATCGGGGCGGCGGTGGTCGGCTGGCGCTATGTCCGGGCCGGGCGCGGGATCGAAGCGCGGACGCGCGCTAAGGCTTGACCCGGACCGATTGCGCGCTTAGGCGCTGAGCCAGATAGACACCGGAGAACCGCCATGCCCACCTTTACCGCCCTGACCACACTGCCCGGAAAAGATCCCGCCGAGAAGCTGGGCGAGGCGATGGAGCGGCTGATCCCGGAACCGACCGGCGTCGGCGTGTTCGAGATCGAGGACGATTCCGGTCTTTGGGAAGTGGGCGGCTATTTCGTTGAAGCGCCCGACGAGGCCGGGCTGGCGGTTCTGGCCGCGGCGTTCGGCGCCAAACCCTTCGTGATTTCCGAACTGCCCGAAACCGATTGGGTCGCCAAGGTCAAACGCGAACTGGCCCCGGTCGAGGCCGGCCGGTTCTTCGTCTATGGCAGCCATGACGCCGACAAGGTGCCCGAGGGCGTCGAGCCGCTGCTGATCGAGGCCGCGATGGCCTTCGGCACCGGCCATCACGGCACCACGCAGGGCTGCCTGCGGGCACTGGACCGGCTGGACAACGGCGGGTTCACCGGGCGCAACGTGGCCGATATCGGCTGTGGTACCGCGGTTCTGGCGATGGGCGCGGCGCGGATCTGGCCCAACCCCGTGCTGGCCAGTGATATCGACCCGGTCGCGGTCGAGGTGGCCGAGGCCAACGTCGCGGTGAATGGTTTGGAGGGCCGGGTCAAATGCGTCGTCGCGGCCGGTTTCGACAATCCCGAACTGCAGGCCGCCGCGCCGTTCGACCTGGTCTTTGCCAACATCCTGAAGGGGCCTCTGATCGACCTGGCGCCTGACATGGCATCGAATCTGCAGGATGGCGGATACGCGATTCTGTCAGGGATTCTGAACGAACAGGCCGACGAGGTGATCGCGGTTTATGCACGATCCGGCATCAATCTTGTCCATCGGGAAGAGATTGGTGAATGGACGACGCTGACACTCGTAAAATAAGGGAATTTAAGGGGCAAATTTAGCCCAATTTGAGGCAACTGCCCCTTTTTTGCCACAATTCGGAAGTAGCTTCTTTACCGTGTTGAGTGGGGGCTCAACCAGTGGAGGCTGTGATGGCCGATGCGTTTCATGAGTTTGACGAGCGGCTGCGCCGGATCGACCGCAAGCGCACCCGTCTGCGGCGCGGTTATGTCACCGTCGTGGGCCGGGATGGATTGATCGTCACCAAGCCGCGGCGGATGCGGCGCAGATTTCCGGTCCGCGGCATCATGTTGCTTGCTCTGGGATTTATGGGTTTCAAGGCGCTGCTGATGGCGCATCTTGGATTTGGCATCTACCTTGATCGTGTCGAAAACCTGCAGAAGGGCGGGATGGTGGAACAGGCCGGGGCCGTTTTGATGGCGCCCGAGCCGGTTTCGCAATTGCTGGCGGTCCAGCTGCGCCCCTACCTGAAATGACGGTTTCCCAAAGTCTTTCTTCAAACGAAAACGGCCGCGCCCTGACGGGTGCGACCGTTTCTTTTCGGGAATGATCCGCAGATCAGCGCATGCGCGCGACCTTTGCGATATCGGCGCGGCACAGGCCGATGTCTTCCAGTTCGCGGGCAGACAGACGCGACAGTTCGTTGCGCGTCACGCGGGTGGTGTTCCAGTTCACGATCGCATCGCGCAGCGACAGGAAAGTGTTCGCGACGACAAGGGCGCTGCGTGAAATAAGGCTGGCAATAACGCCAGCCTGATACTGGGTGTTGTTGTCATAGACAGCCATATCAGGATCCTCAGGGTTGAAAGGTTGGTGCGTTCACCTGAGGGGGCAGATAGAGTGCCGGTTTTGAGTGCACAATAACCCAAAACTGCATAGTATGTATGCGGTTTTTGCATGGCGGGCTTTTGCGGCTTTCGGCCTTTAAAAATTGGGCGATAGCCGGGGCCGGAGACATCGTTTTCAGATGATTTTGCACCAAAAACGGACCGGATGTTACCGCATGTGGCCGGTTTGCCTAATTTTCGTTCGCACCGTTTACTCTTGGTGTTTGTTCTCGTTTCGTGCTAATCCAACAAAAAACAACAGAGCAGGGGGCAGAGATGCGGGTTTTGGGGATCGATCCCGGCTTGCGCAATCTCGGATGGGGCGTGATCGAGGCTGAAGGCAGCCGAATCACACATGTGGCGAACGGCGTTTGTCATTCCGAGGGCACCGATCTTGCGGTGCGGTTGCTGTCGCTGCATCGGCAGCTGACCGATGTGGTCGGACAGTACGCGCCGGACACGGCGGCGGTGGAGCAGACTTTCGTCAACAAGGATGCGGTGGGGACGCTGAAACTGGGCCAGGCGCGCGGGATCGCCCTGCTAGTGCCCGCGCAGGCGGGGCTTGCGGTTGGCGAATATGCCCCCAACAAGGTCAAGAAGACCGTGGTCGGCGTCGGCCACGCGGCCAAGCAGCAGGTTGATCACATGGTTAAGATGCAGCTCCCCGGCGTTCAGATCGCCGGACCGGATGCCGCCGATGCATTGGCGATCGCGATCTGCCACGCGCATTACATCCGCGCGCCCGGCGCGTTGCTGAAGGAAAAAGGGGTTCGCGCATGATCGGCAAGGTTTCGGGGCGGATCGATTATCGCGGCGAAGATCACGTGCTGATCGATGTGCGCGGGGTCGGCTACATCGTCTATTGTTCAGACCGCACGCTTGCCACCTTGCCCGGGCCGGGCGAGGCGGTGGCGCTTTATACCGACCTGCTGGTGCGCGAGGACCTGATGCAGCTGTTCGGGTTCCCGACGCTGGTGGAAAAGGAATGGCATCGTCTGCTGATGGGCGTTCAGGGCATCGGCGCCAAGGCGTCGCTGGCGATCCTTGGCGCGCTTGGCGCCGACGGGGTCAGCCGGGCGATCGCGCTTGGCGACATCGCGGCGATCAAGGCGGCCAAGGGGGTCGGTCCGAAAACCGCGCAACGGGTGGTGATCGAACTGAAGGACAAGGCGCCGGGCGTGATGGCGATGGCTGGCAGCCTGCCGGAAGCGATGGGCGAGGTGCCCGCGATGCCCGACGATGTGATCGAGGCCGCGGAGCCTGCTGCCAAGCCTGCGAAGGCGCCCAAGCCGCGGGTGCGGACATCCGCCGCCGCGCAATCCGATGCGCTGTCTGCGCTCGCCAATCTTGGATACGCCCCGGCGGAAGCCGCCAGCGCCGTGGCGCAGGCGGCACAGGACGCGCCCGAGGCCGAGACCTCGGCGCTGATCCGCGCGGCCTTGAAGCTGCTGGCGCCGAAAGGGTAAGGCGATGATGACCCCCCTGCATGAAAGCGCCGCGATGACCGAACCAGACACCACCCTGCGCCCCGAACGCCAGCCCGAGGATAACGACCGCGCGCTGCGGCCGCAGGTGCTGGACGATTTCATCGGCCAGGCCGAGGCGCGGGCGAACCTCAAGGTCTTCATCCAGTCGGCCCGCCAGCGCGGCGAGGCGATGGACCACACGCTGTTCCACGGCCCGCCCGGTCTGGGCAAGACCACGCTGGCGCAGATCATGGCGCGCGAGCTGGGGGTGAGTTTCCGCATGACCTCCGGTCCCGTTCTGGCCAAGGCGGGCGACCTGGCGGCGATCCTGACCAATCTCGAAGCGCGCGACGTGTTGTTCATCGACGAAATTCACCGGCTGAATCCGGCGGTCGAAGAAGTGCTCTACCCGGCGCTGGAAGACTACGAACTGGACCTTGTGATCGGCGAAGGCCCCGCCGCGCGCACCGTGCGGATCGAACTGCAGCCCTTCACGCTGGTCGGCGCGACCACCCGTCTGGGGCTGTTGACCACGCCGCTGCGCGACCGGTTCGGCATTCCGACCCGGCTGCAATTCTACACCGTTGAAGAACTCAACGAGATCGTCACCCGCAACGCGCGCCTGATGGGCGCGCCCGCCGATCCCGAAGGTGCGCGCGAGATCGCCAAGCGGTCGCGCGGCACGCCGCGGATCGCCGGGCGGCTGCTGCGCCGGGTGGTCGATTTCGCGCTGGTCGAGGGCGACGGGCGGGTGACGCAGGCGATCGCCGATCACGCGCTGACCCGGCTGGGGGTGGATCATCTGGGCCTTGACGGGGCCGACCGGCGGTACCTGCGGCTCATCGCGGAAAATTACGGCGGCGGCCCGGTGGGAATCGAAACCATGTCTGCCGCGCTGAGCGAAAGCCGCGACGCGCTGGAAGAGGTGATCGAACCCTTCCTGCTGCAGCAGGGGCTGATCCAGCGCACTCCGCGCGGCCGGATGCTGGCGGCGAAGGCATGGCGGCATCTGGGGCTGGACGCGCCGAAGGAGCCGGGGCAGGGCGCGCTTTTCGACTAGTGTGGTTCCCGGCATTGCACTTCGATTCGAGTATTTCAACCAAGAAGAAGGGGAATGCGGTGCACAAGGATCTGGAACGGCTGCAGGCCCGGGCGGCGGATGTGGGGCGTATCTATGCCGACAATTTCGGGATCGAGCGCGACGGGGCGTTTTACCTCGGCAAGATGACCGAGGAACTGGGCGAGGTCGCCTCGGCCTATCTGAAGCTGGCGGGCAAGTCGCGCGGGTCGGACGGGGACGCTCAGGCGCTGCGGCAAGAGCTGGAGGACGAGCTGGCCGATCTTTTCGGGTTTCTGATGATTTTTGCCGACTGGCAGGGGGTGGACCTTGCCGCCGCCTTTGAGAGAAAATGGGGAAAATACCTGAAGGACCGGCCATGACACCGCAAGAGATCGAAACCCTGTTCACGCGTGCCGACGGGCAATACGCATTCGCCCGCTGGGGCCGTCCCATCGCGCCGATCGTGTTCGGCGTCGAAGAGGACACGCTGCAGATCGTCAAGGGCGCGATCGAAGCGGTGGCAAAGCTGGCCGGGCACGAGGTGGCGGAAACCGATCCCGAACTCGGCGCCAACATGATGTTCTTTTTCTTTCGCGACTGGGACGAATTGCCGGGGGTGCCCAACCTCGACAAGATGATCCCCGACCTGGCCGATCTGGTGGCGCGGCTGAAGGCAGCGGACGCCAACCAGTACCGCGCTTTCCGGTTCGACGACCAGGGCGGCATCCAGGCCGCTTTCGCCTTCATCCGGATCGACGATCAGCTGGGCAAGATGCCGGCCGAAACGCTGGCCCTGGGGCAGGTGGTGCAGCTCATGCTGCTGTGGTCGGACCGGGCCTTTACCGAAACATCGCCGCTGGCGGTGGCGGGCGGCACGACCATCTTGCGCCCCGATATCGCCGGGGTGGTGCGGGCCGCTTACGATCCGGTCCTGCCGGTTGCGGCGCAGGATTCCAGCCACGCGCTGCGCCTGTTCGCCCGTCTGCAGGCGCAGGAACCGGCGTCATGAGTCGGGGCGACCTGCGGCTGTTCGTGGCGCTGGACCTGCCGGAGGCCCTGCGCGAGGACCTGATGGATATTCAGGACGGTCTGGGCGTCGGTCGCGAGGTGGATGAGGAGAACCTGCACATCACGCTGGCCTTCCTCGACGGGCAGAACCAGCAGGTGGTCGAACCGCTGCACGACATGCTGTGGGCGATCCAGATGGCGCCGGTGCGGTTGAAGGTGACGGGGCTGGAGCTGTTCGGCGGCAGGCAGCCAAACCTGATGGCGGCGCTGTTCGAAAAGGTGCCGGAACTGGGCGCGCTGCAGGAAAAGGTGGCGCAGGCGGCGCGGATGGCCGGGATCGACCTGCCGCGCCAGCGGTTCAAGCCGCATGCGACGCTGGTGCGTTTCCCGCGCGAATTGCCCTTTGAGGCGCGCCAGCGCATCACCGCCTACATGGCCGCGCAGGGCGGGACCACGCTGGAGGGCGGCGAGGCCACGTCCTTTTCGCTCTACCGGTCGCGGTTGCGCGAGGACGGGCCGGTTTACGAGGCGCTGGCGACCTATCCCCTGACAAAATTGTCCTGACCGGCCCGACCTGCATCGGCCCGGCTTGCGTCGGCCTGTCGTGCTGCTAGGCTGCGCCCGAAACAGCCGGGAGCCCGATCCACATGACACATAAATTGCCCATTCGCGTCTATTACGAAGACACCGACATGGCAGGGATCGTCTATTACGCCAATTACCTGCGCTACATCGAGCGGGCACGCAGCGAATGGGTGCGCGAACTGGGCATCGATCAGCGCGAAATGAAGGAAGCGGACGGGCTGGTCTTCGTCGTCCGCCGGGTTGAAGCCGATTACCTGGCCCCGGCCAAGCTCGACGACCTGCTGACGGTGGAAACCGAAACGGTGCAGCTGACCGGCGTTCGCTGGATTCTCGAACAGCGGGTCAAGCGCGGCGAGGACGTTTTGTTCCAGGCCGTGGTGACGGTGGTGATGATGACCGAAACCGGCCATCCGGCCCGGATGCCCGCCAACATCCGCCAGATGGTGCATTGAGGTGCGGAGTTGAGGCCCGTTCCTCGGCTTAACCCGCGATAATCCGCTCAAATCGCCGTCGTAGGGCGCCAATCCTGTTGGTTTCCGTTTCGGGATCGGCTAGCCTCGCGCCCAAGAAAGCCCGGTAAACAAAGGGCTGGCAAGAGCAGAGCAGGCTTATGGAAACAGAAACTCTCGCCCTGGTGCAGGAGATCGATTTCTCCTTGTGGGCCCTTTTCGCGCGCGCCACGCTGACGGTGAAGCTGGTGATGATCCTTCTGATCGTGGCCTCTTTCTGGTCGTGGTCGATCATCTTCCAGAAAATCATCACCTACCGCACCGCCCGGCGCGAAGCGGCGCGGTTCGACCGCGCCTTCTGGTCCGGCGAACCTCTTGACGGGTTGTTCGACCAGATCGGCGCCGATCCCAAGGGACATTCGGAAAAGGTATTCGCCGCCGGCATGATCGAATGGCGCCGGTCGCATCGCGACGACGGCGGATTGATCGCCGGGGCGCAGGCACGGATCGATCGCAGCATGGACGTGGCGATCGCGAAAGAGGCCGAAGGGTTGCAGCACGGGTTGCCGGTTCTGGCCACGGTCGGGTCGACGGCGCCCTTCGTGGGCCTGTTCGGCACCGTCTGGGGCATCATGCATGCCTTCATCAACATCGCTGAACAGCAGAACACCAACCTCGCCGTGGTGGCCCCCGGTATTGCCGAGGCGCTGCTGGCCACGGGGCTTGGCCTGCTGGCGGCGATCCCGGCGGTGATCTTCTACAACAAGCTGTCCGCCGATGCCGACCGGATCATTGCCGGATATGAGGCCTTCGCCGACGAATTTTCGACCATCCTCAGCCGACAACTGGACCTTTGAGCCATGGGCGCAGGCGTGATGCAGAAATCGGGTGGCGGCAACCGCAGGCGGCGCAGCCGTCGGGGCGGCGCCAAGCCGATGTCGGAAATCAACGTGACGCCCTTTGTCGACGTCATGCTGGTGCTGCTGATCATCTTCATGGTTGCGGCGCCGCTGATGACCGTGGGCGTGCCGGTGGAATTGCCGAAGACGGCAGCCAACGCGCTGCCCGGCGAACAGGAGGAACCGCTTGCGGTCACCATCACCGCCCAGGGCGTCGTCATGATCCAGAAAACCGAGGTGCCGCGCGCCGAGCTGGTCAACCGGCTGCGCGCGATTGCCGCCGAACGGCAGGGTGACAGGGTGTTCCTGCGCGCCGACGGGGCGGTGCCTTACGAACAGGTGGTGCAGGTGATGGGCGCGCTGAACCGCGCCGGGTTTGGCAATATCGGTCTGGTGACCGATACCGGCGGTCCCGCGCTTGACGGGGCGGAAAACTGAGGCGGGAATGAATACCGGCCAGTATATCTCGGGTGTGGCGCATATCGGCCTGATCGGCTGGGCGCTCATCGGCGGGGCGTTCAAACCCGCGCCGGAACCTTTCGAGGTGACCGAGGTGGCAATGATTTCTTCCGAGGAATTCGAGGCGATGATCGCGCCCACCGAGGCGCCGAGCCTTGAAACCGACATGTCGGCGCTGATCCCGCCGGACTCCGAAACGGCAGAGCCCGAACCGCCGCAGGCCGAAATCCGGGATTCGGCCCCGGTGATCGCCGAACCCGACGAAGCCGCACCGCCGCCCGAACCGGAAGAGGCGCCCGATGTCGCGGCCCTGCTGCCGCCCGATCCGCCCGCCGAGGTCGAGGATGCCGCCCCGGTTCTGGTCCCGCCGGTCGAGGCGCCGGTCACCGCCGCGCCCGATATCAGCGACCGGCCGCAGACCCGGCCGACCACCCGCGTCGCCCCCGAACCGGTCGCACCGCCGGAACCGGATGTGAAGATCGACGATATAGCTCAGGAAGACGCGGTCGATGACGGCGCCGCGGACATCCAGCGCGAACAGCAGGAACAGACGGCCGAGGAAGAGGCCGCGACCGAAATCGTGACCGAGGCCGAGGCGTCGAGCAGCGCGCCCAGCACCTCGGTCCGCCCGCGCACCCGCCCGACCCGTGTCGCCCGGCCCGAACCCGAGCCTGAAACCGACACCGGGACGAAGGACGCGGTGGCCGATGCACTGGCCCAGGCCCTGGCCGGGGACACGGCGGAAACGACGACGCCGGCACGGCCTTCTGGTCCGCCGCTGACCTCGGGCGAAAAGGATGCGTTAAGGGTCGCGGTGCAGAAATGCTGGAACACCGGCGCGCTGTCGACAGAAGCCCTGCGCACGACCGTCGTGGTGACGGTGCAGATGAATCAGGACGGCACGCCGGAAACCGGTACCATCCGAATGGTGGATTCGCGGGGCGGCAGCTCCGGATCGGCCAATCAGGCCTTTCAGGCGGCGCGGCGGGCAATCATCCGCTGCGGGGCCAGGGGCTTCGACCTGCCGGCCGACAAGTATGAACAATGGCGCGAGATTGAAATGACCTTCAATCCGGAGAAAATGAGGATCAAATGATGAAGCGTTTCCTGACCCTCCTTGCGGCCCTCGCCGCGCTGAGCCTGCCGATTGCGGCGCAGGCGGCCCCGCTTCGGATCGAGATTACCGAAGGCGTGATCGAACCCTTGCCCTTCGCCGCGCCCGATTTCGTGGCCGAAGGCGGCACCGCGCGGCAGTTGGCCGATGACCTCGCGCAGGTGGTGGCCGATGACCTTGCCGGGACCGGGTTGTTCCGGCAGATCCCCGACAGCGCTTTCATCAGCCAGGTTTCCAGCTTTTCCAGCCCGGTGCAATTTGCCGACTGGAAGGCGATCAACGCGCAGGCGCTGATCACCGGGGCGGTCGATCTGCAGGCGGGCGGCCGACTGGTGGTCAAGTTCCGCCTTTACGACGTGTTCGCCGGGCAGGAACTGGGGCAGGGGCTGCAGTTTGCCGGCACCCGTGACGGTTGGCGGCGCATGGCGCACAAGGTGGCCGATGCGGTGTACAGCCGGATCACCGGTGAAGGCGGCTATTTCGACAGCCGTGTGGTCTATGTCAGCGAAACCGGCCCGAAGAACGACCGCAAGAAGCGCCTGGCGATCATGGATTACGACGGCGCCAACGTGCAGTATCTGACCGACAGCAGTTCCATCGTGCTGGCGCCGCGGTTTTCGCCCACCGGCGACCGCATTCTCTATACCAGCTATGAAAGCGGGTTTCCGCGGATCTATCTGCTCGACGTGGCCTCGGTTCGCCGCCGGGTACTGGAAGACCAGCAAGGCACGATGAGCTTCGCGCCCCGTTTCGCCCCGGACGGGCAGACGGTGGTCTATTCGGTCACCCGTGGCGGCAATACCGATATATTCCGGATGAATGTCGGCACCGGTCAGACCCGGCGGCTGACCAGCGCGCCGTCGATCGAAACCGCACCCAGTTTCAGCCCGGACGGATCGAAGATCGTGTTCGAAAGCGACCGCAGCGGCACCCAGCAGCTCTACATCATGGATGCCAATGGCGGCGAACCGCGCCGGATCAGTTTCGGCAAGGGCCGGTACGGGACGCCGGTCTGGTCGCCGCGCGGCGACTTCATCGCCTTCACCAAGCAAAGCAAGGGGCGCTTCCATATCGGCGTGATGCGCACCGATGGATCGGAAGAACGTCTGCTCACGGCATCGTTCCTTGACGAGGGGCCGACCTGGTCCCCCAATGGGCGGGTGATCATGTTCACCCGCGAAACTCAGGGGGCGGGTGGTCAGGCCAGCCTCTATTCGGTGGATATCACCGGACGGAACCTGAAACGGGTGAAGACCGAAGGCGGCGCGTCTGACCCGTCCTGGTCGCCGCTTCAGAATTGAAAAGGGGCGCGGATCATGGCGCAAAGTCGCCAAGGCGGGCGGCAAACAGGCAACACGTTTCCAGCTTGGAAACGATATGGTATTAAAGGCTGAAGAAACGCGAAATCGAGCGGGGCATTTCCAATGAAATTCGTGGCACGGGCAATTTTTCTGACTTCCATTGTGGCGCTGGCGGCATGTACCGATGCCGGCCGGTTCGGCGATGACGTTTATCTCAACGGCGGTGGCGCCGGGGCGCCGGGATCGGCCGACGATCCGGCTTCGCCGCTCTATTTCCAGCAGACCGTCGGCGACCGGGTCTTCTTTGCCATCGATCAATCCACACTCAGCGGCGAGGCGCAGCTGACGCTGGAGGGGCAGGCCGAATGGCTCCTGACCAACGCCGATTATACCGCCGTCATCGAAGGTCATGCCGATGAGCAGGGCACGCGGGAATATAACCTCGCCCTCGGTGCGCGCCGCGCCAACGCGGTGCAGGAATACCTGGTTTCGCGCGGCGTGCCGGCGTCGCGGCTGAAAGTGGTCAGCTACGGCAAGGAACGCCCGATCGAGATCTGCTCGGCAGAGGCTTGCTATGCCAAGAACCGTCGCGCCGTGACGATCATCTCGGCCGACCTGTCGAGCTAACCAACGGAGACGTCGATGCGCCTTTTCCATGCCATCGCCTGCGCAGCACTCCTGATGCCCATCGCCCCGTCGGGCTGGGCTCAGGACGGGGATCAGACCCTGGCCGATATCCGCCAGGAATTGTCCGTTCTCTATGTCGATATCCAGCGGCTGAAACGTGAACTCAGCACCACCGGCGCGCCGTTGGCAGGAGGGACCGGTGGGCCGGTCCTGGCACGGGTCGATGCGATCGAGGCGCAGATGCAGCGGCTGACCGCGAAAACAGAGCAGCTTGAACACCGGATCAACCGGATCGTTTCCGATGGCAGCAACCGGATCGGCGATCTGGAATTCCGCCTGTGCGAACTGGAAAGCGATTGCGACATCGGCCAGTTGGGCGAAACCACCACGCTTGGCGGCGACATCGGCGTCACGCCGGTCGCGGTTTCGCCGAGGCCCGACACCACCAGCCCGGAACTGGCGGTCGGCGAACAGGCCGATTTCGACCGTGCCACCGCGGCGCTGGACGAAGGGCGCAATGCCGATGCCGTTTCGATCCTCGAAAATCTGATCGCTTCCTATCCCGGCAGCCCGCTGACCTCCCGCGCGCATTTGCGGCGCGGCGATGCGCTGGACAGTCTGGGGGAAGAAACCGCGTCGGCACGTGCCTATCTGGATGCGTTCAGCGCCGCGCCCAACGGGGCGGAGGCCCCCGAGGCGCTTTACAAGCTGGGCCGCGCGCTTGGCCGGCTGGGCCAGATGTCCGAGGCCTGCGTCACGCTGACCGAGGTCGGCACGCGTTTCCCCGGCGCCGATGCGGTGGCTGACGCCGAGGCCGAACGCGCCCGGCTTGGCTGTTCGTGACCGGCACCGATTTCGATGCATTTCTGAGCGCCGCGTGCGGGACGCTGCCCGCGGGCACGGTTGGTCTGGCCGTGTCTGGTGGCGGCGATTCGATGGCCTTGATGCTGATGGCGGCGGAATGGGCCGATCGGACCGGCCACACGGTTCATGCCGTGACCGTCGATCATGGATTGCGCCCCGAGGCCGCCGGGGAAGCCGCTTTCGTCGGCGAAACGGCGGCATCGCTCGGACTGTCGCACGATGTGCTGCGCTGGACCGGGTGGGACGGGCAGGGCAATCTGCAGGATCAGGCGCGGCAGGCGCGCTATCACCTGTTGGCGCAGTGGGCCGGGAAACGCGGTGCAATCGCGGTCCTGCTGGGCCACACAATTGATGATCAGGCCGAAACCCTGCTGATGCGTCTGGCCCGCGGTGCCGGGGTGGACGGGTTGTCGGCCATGGCGCCGCAATTCACCCGGCACGGGGTGCCGTTCCTGCGGCCGCTGATGCAGGTGCAGCGCCGGACGTTGCGCGGGTATTTGAGCGATCGTGGGCAGGAATGGATCGAGGATCCGTCGAACGAAGACACGAAATTCGACCGGGTCAAGGCGCGGCAGGCGCTGGAGGCGCTGGCGCCGCTGGGGCTGAATTCCGAAACGCTGTCGCGGGTGGCGGGCAACATGGCGCAGGCGCGCGACGCTTTGAATTGGTCCGCTCATCGCTTTGCCCGGTCTGCCGTTGCCACCGTCGCGGGCGACCTGATCATACAGCGCGATGCGTTTCTGGACCTGCCCGATGAACTGGCCCGCCGGGTGCTGGTCAGGGCGCTGTGCTGGATCAGCGGTGCCGGCTATGTACCGCGCCGGGCCGAGGTCGGGCATCTGCTGCAGGCCGTTCGGGAGGGCAAGGGCGCGACCCTGCACGGTTGCCGCATGATGCCGCGCAAGGGCGGGTTGCACCTTTTCCGCGAATACGTGGCGGTAAAGGGACTTACCTGCGATCCGGGGCATGCCTGGGATGGGAGGTGGGTCTTGACCGGGCCGGAAAGCGCAGGCTGCCACATTGCCGCCCTGGGCGAAGCAGGGCTGGCGCTTTGCCTCGACTGGCGCGATACCGGCCGGCCGGCCGCCGCGGTGATGGCCGACCCGGCCGTCTGGCGCCGCGACCGGCTGATCGCGGCCCCGCTTGCGGGGGTGGCGAATGGCTGGCAGGCGGAGCTTGGCCCGGAACGCGACGATTTCGCCAATACCCTTTTATCTCATTGAAGATGGGCGCATGATCTCTATTTAAGTGGGGTGCCTCCTGTGATACCTGCGGGGGGATCCGAAGATTTGGGAGATTTTCCTTGGGTAACGCGAAAAATATCGCCTTTTGGGTTGTGCTGTTCCTGCTGATCTTGGCGCTGTTCAATCTGTTCAGCGGGTCGGGCAGCACCCTGCAGAGCCAGACCGTCAGCTATTCCGATTTCGTACAATCGGTCGAGGACGAGAAAGTCAGCAAGGTCACGCTGGATGGCGAAAAGGTTCGCTTCCGTGGCACCGACGGTCGCGATTACGTGGCGATCAAGCCGGAAGACGCCGCGGTCACCGACATGCTGATCAACGAAGGCATCCCGGTTTCGGCGGAAAGCCAGGAACAGTCTGGTTTCCAGACCTTCATCCTGAGCCTGCTGCCCTTCCTGCTGCTGATCGGTGTCTGGATCTACTTCATGAACCGGATGCAGGGTGGCGGCAAAGGCGGCGCGATGGGCTTTGGTAAATCCAAGGCCAAGCTGCTGACCGAAAAGCAGGGTCGCGTGACCTTCGACGATGTCGCCGGTATCGACGAGGCCAAGGAAGAACTGGAAGAGATCGTGGAATTCCTGCGCAACCCGCAGAAATTCTCGCGCCTGGGCGGCAAGATCCCCAAGGGCGCGCTGCTGGTCGGCCCTCCGGGCACCGGTAAGACGCTGCTGGCACGCGCCATCGCGGGCGAAGCAGGCGTGCCCTTCTTCACCATCTCGGGGTCGGATTTCGTGGAAATGTTCGTCGGCGTCGGCGCATCCCGCGTTCGCGACATGTTCGAGCAGGCCAAGAAAAACGCGCCCTGCATTGTCTTCATCGACGAAATCGATGCCGTGGGCCGTGCCCGTGGTGCCGGTTACGGCGGCGGGAACGACGAACGCGAACAGACGCTGAACCAGCTGCTGGTGGAAATGGACGGGTTCGAGGCCAACGAAGGCGTCATCATCCTGGCCGCCACCAACCGCCGCGACGTTCTGGATCCCGCGCTGCTGCGTCCGGGCCGGTTCGACCGTCAGGTCACCGTGCCGAACCCCGATATCAAGGGGCGCGAAAAGATCCTCAACGTGCATGCGCGCAAGACCCCGCTGGGCCCCGATGTCGACATGCGTATCATCGCTCGCGGTACGCCCGGTTTCTCGGGCGCTGACCTGATGAACCTGGTGAACGAAGCCGCCCTGATGGCTGCCCGCGTCGGCCGCCGCTTCGTCACCATGGAGGATTTCGAGAACGCCAAGGATAAGGTGATGATGGGGGCCGAGCGCCGTTCGATGGTGCTGACCGCCGACCAGAAGGAAAAGACCGCCTATCACGAAGCCGGTCACGCCATCGTCGGCCTGAGCCTGCCGAAATGCGATCCGGTCTACAAGGCGACGATCATCCCGCGCGGTGGCGCCTTGGGCATGGTGGTCAGCCTGCCGGAAATCGACCGGCTGAACTGGCACAAGTCGGAATGCGAACAGAAGCTCGCCATGACGATGGCCGGCAAGGCCGCCGAGATCCTGAAATATGGCGAGGACGAAGTGTCGAACGGCCCGGCCGGCGACATCCAGCAGGCATCGGGCCTGGCCCGCGCCATGGTGCTGCGGTGGGGCATGTCGGACAAGGTCGGCAATATCGACTATTCCGAAGCGCATGAAGGCTATTCCGGCCAGACGCCGGGCTTCTCGGTCTCCGCTCACACCAAGGAGTTGATCGAGGAAGAGGTCAAACGCTTCATTCAGGACGGCTATGGTGAGGCCTACCGCATCCTGACCGAAAAGCAGGAGGAATGGGAACGCCTCGCACAGGGTCTTCTGGAATACGAAACCCTGACCGGCGAAGAGATCAAGCGGGTGATGAACGGCGAACCGCCCCATGCCGGCCCGGACGACGATACGACGGACGAAGGCAGCGCGCCTTCGGTCACCGCGATTCCCAAGACCAAGCCCAAAACGAAGCCGAAAGGCGACGGGGGGATGGAACCGGAACCGACCGTCTGAGGTGATATGAAATCGACAAAGGCCACCCGCGAGGGTGGCCTTTTTCGTTGCGGCGGGGGACGGGCCTGACGCAGCCTTTTCAAACTGATGGCGGCGGAAATACAGCCGGGCGTTGCGCGGCGCGCGAGGCTGTGCATTCTGGTCGCAGACACTCTGGAGGAGACCCCGATGCCCGCCCTGAAACCCACCGATTTCACCGCCCGCGTGACGTGGCTTGGATATGTGCCCGACCGCGATGCCGGGCTGCGCGCAGACCCCTTGCACGAGGCGATGCTGACCTGGGCCGGGATCGAAGGCGAAGCCCATGGCGGGCTGACGCGCCCGTCCTGCAGCCGGGTGGCGGCGCAGTATCCCAAGGGCACCGAAATCCGCAACGTGCGGCAATTGTCGGTGCTGTCGGCAGAGGAACTGGCAGACGTCGCCGCCGCGATCAGCGCGGCGGATTTCAATCCTGCCTGGGTCGGGGCGTCGATGGTGATCGAGGGCATTCCCGATTTCACCCATGTCCCGCCGTCGTCGCGGTTGCAGGCACCGTCGGGCGCCACGCTGGTGATCGACATGGAAAACCGGCCCTGCCACCTGCCCGCGCCGGTCATTTCCGAAGACCTGCCAGAGGCGGGCAAGAAATTCAAACTGGCCGCCAAGGGCAAGCGCGGCGTCACCGCCTGGGTCGAACGCGAAGGCGTGGTCAAGCTGGGCGATACGCTGACCCTGCATATTCCCGATCAGCCGGTCTGGGCGCATCTGGACGCGGCGCGGAGTTAGGGCGTGGTGCCGCCGATGGCGGGGACAGAAATCCGCACTGGCGACGTTTCGTGTGGTGGAAATGTCGGATTTGCGGCACCGCGTGGCAAGAGCCATGGGGTAAGGCGGAACAAGACATGCTTTCAGCGAACCCGGGGAGGGGTGTGATGAGCTTTAAATCCGATATCGAGATCGCCCGCGAGGCCAACAAGAAGCCGATCCAGGAAATCGGCGCCAAGCTTGGCATCGGGTCAGAGTACTTGCTGCCCTATGGTCATGATAAGGCCAAGGTCAGCCAGGATTTCATTGCCAACCTGAACGGGCGCGAAGACGGCAAGCTGATCCTGGTGACCGCGATCAACCCGACACCGGCGGGCGAAGGCAAGACCACAACCACCGTGGGGTTGGGCGACGGGTTGAACCGGATCGGCAAGAATGCCGCCATATGCATCCGAGAAGCGTCCTTGGGGCCGTGTTTCGGGATGAAGGGCGGCGCGGCCGGTGGCGGCTATGCCCAGGTCGTGCCGATGGAGGAAATGAACCTGCATTTCACCGGCGATTTCCACGCCATCACCAGCGCCCACAACCTGCTGTCGGCGATGATCGACAACCACATCTACTGGGGCAACGAACTGGAAATCGACGAACGCCGGATCGTCTGGCGCCGGGTGATGGACATGAACGACCGGGCGCTGCGCGATATCGTGGTCAGCCTTGGCGGCGTCGCTAACGGGTTCCCGCGGCAGGGTGGTTTCGACATTACCGTGGCCTCGGAAGTGATGGCGATCCTGTGCCTGGCCAACGACCTCGACGACCTGCAGAAACGGCTTGGCGACATCATCGTCGCCTATCGCCGCGACCGCACCCCGATCTATGCCCGCGACATCAATGCCGACGGCGCGATGACGGTGCTGCTGAAGGATGCGATGCAGCCCAACCTGGTGCAGACGCTGGAAAACAACCCCGCCTTCGTGCATGGCGGGCCGTTCGCCAATATCGCCCATGGCTGCAATTCGGTGATTGCCACCAAGACGGCGCTGAAACTGGCCGATTACGTGGTGACGGAAGCCGGCTTCGGCGCCGATCTGGGGGCCGAGAAATTCATGGACATCAAGTGCCGCAAGGCGGGGATCGCGCCCGACGCGGTGGTGATCGTCGCCACGGTGCGGGCGATGAAGATGAATGGCGGCGTGGCCAAGGCCGATCTGGGCGAAGAAAACGTCGCTGCGGTTGAACAGGGCTGTCCCAACCTTGGCCGCCATATCGCCAACGTGAAAAGCTTCGGCGTGCCTGTGGTGGTGGCGATCAACCATTTCGTCACCGATACCGAGGCGGAAATCAAGGCGGTGAAGGATTACGTCGAAAGCCAGGGCAGCGAAGCGATCCTTTGCCAGCACTGGGAAAAGGGCAGTGAGGGTACGGTCGAGCTGGCCACCCGGGTGGCCGAACTGGCCGATGGCGGCTGGTCGAGCTTCGCGCCGCTTTACCCCGACGAGATGCCGCTGTTCGAAAAGGTCGAAACCATCGCCAAGCGGATTTATCACGCCGACGAGGTGCTGGCCGACAAGAAAATCCGCGACCAGCTGCGGGCCTGGGAAGAGGCCGGGTACGGTCACCTACCGATCTGCATGGCCAAGACGCAATACAGTTTCTCGACCGACCCGAACCTGCGCGGCGCGCCCACGGGCCATTCGGTGCCGGTACGCGAAGTGCGGCTGAGCGCCGGGGCGGGCTTCATCGTGGTGATCTGCGGCGAGATCATGACCATGCCCGGTCTGCCGCGCCGCCCGAGCGCCGAGGCGATCATGCTCAACGCGGAAGGCGAGGTCGAAGGGCTGTTCTGATCTAGCGAAATCGGCCGCGGGGCATATGTTTGCCCCGGCCGAATTGTTTTAAATGCCGGGCTCCGCGGCACCGCGCCCCGGTGGCAGGAGGTTTGCCATGCGGGCACAGGTCATTGACGGCAAGGCGATTACAGCGCGGATGCGTGCGGAGGTGGCCGAGGAAGCCGCCCGGCTGACCGCCGAGGGCTGGCAGCCCAAACTTGTTTCGATCAGCGTGGGCGACACGGCCGCAGCCGAACTTTACGTCCGCAACCAGCAGCGGCAGGCCGAATCTGCGGGCGTCCTGTTCGAGGCGCGCAACTACCCGGCCGAAACATCGCTGGAACAACTCACCGGCATCCTGCAGGGATTGAACGCCGACCCACGCGTAAACGGGGTGATCATTCAACGCCCGCTTCCCGACCATATCCCGGTGAAGGTGCTGCAAAAGACAGTGCATCCTTTGAAGGATGTCGAGGGGATGCACCCCGCCTCGATCGGCAATATCGTCTACAACGATCTCGCGCTCGGCCCCTGTACGGTTGTTGCTGCGGTTGAGATCCTGAAGACCCTGCCGCTCAAGCTGGAAGGGCTGGACGTGACCGTGATCGGCCATTCCGAGATCGTCGGCAAACCGATTGCTTTCCTGCTGATGGGGCTTGGGGCGACGGTGACCGTATGCCATCACATGACCCGTTCGGTGGCGATGCACAGCCGCGCCTCGGATGCGGTTTTTGTCGCCGTGGGCAAGCCGGGGCTGGTGACTGGCGAGATGCTGAAACCGGGCGCGGCGCTGATCGATATCGGCATCAACCGGGTGGAAACCTCCGAAGGCCCCAGGACCGTGGGCGACGCTGACTTTGAAAGCTGCGGCGAGGTTGCCGGCTGGATCACTCCGGTACCCGGCGGCGTCGGTCCGGTGACGGTCGCGACGCTGATGAAGAACGCAGTGCTTGCAGCCCGGATGCAGATGGAACATTACCGGGATGCCTATGCCCGGACTGAACACTGAGGAGACCTGAGATGACGGCACAAATCATAGATGGCAAAGCCTTCGCGGCGACGGTGCGCGAAAAGGTGGCGGGCCATGTGGCGCGGCTGAAGGAAGAGCACGGCATTACCCCCGGCCTGGCCGTCGTCCTGGTCGGAGAAGACCCGGCCAGCCAGGTCTATGTCCGCTCCAAGGGCAAGCAGACCGTCGAGGTGGGGATGAATTCCTTTGAGCACAAGCTGGCCGCCGAAACCAGTGAAGCGGACTTGCTGGCGCTGATCGACCGGCTGAACAACGATCCGGACGTCCATGGCATCCTGGTGCAGCTGCCGCTGCCCAAGCATCTGAACGAAGACCTGGTGATCAACGCCATCGACCCGGCCAAGGACGTCGACGGGTTCCATATCTCCAACGTGGGGCTTCTGGGGACCGGGCAGAAGGCGATGGTGCCCTGCACGCCGCTGGGCTGCCTGATGATGCTGCGCGATCACCACGGATCGCTGTCTGGGATGGATGCGGTCGTGATCGGCCGGTCGAACATCGTCGGCAAGCCGATGGCGCAATTGTTGCTGGGCGACAGCTGCACCGTGACCATTGCCCATTCGCGCACCAAGGACCTGGCTGAGGTCGTGCGCCGCGCCGATATCGTGGTGGCCGCGGTGGGCCGGCCGCAGATGGTGCCGGGCGACTGGATAAAGCCGGGCGCGACGGTGATCGACGTGGGCATCAACCGGATCGACGCGCCGGAAAAGGGCGACGGCAAGACCCGGCTGGTGGGCGACGTGGATTTCGACAGCGCGGCAGAGGTCGCGGGCGCGATCACCCCGGTGCCGGGCGGGGTGGGGCCGATGACCATCGCCTGCCTGCTGGCCAACACGGTCACCGCCTGTTGCCGGGCGCACGGGCTGGCCGAACCCGAAGGCCTGACCGCCTGAGACTGCAAGAGCAGCCTGCGGGCTGCTCTTTTCATTTTGCGCGATGGGATATCAGGCCTGCACCGGCACCATCGTGCCCTGCATCAGCGCAATCAGCTTTTCCTCGTCGCCGGTGCGGGCGAACACTTCGGATGTCACCACGACCAGCCGCCGCCCCGGCTTGACCACTTTACCCCGCGCGATCAACAGATTGCCCTTGGCAGGCGCCAGCAGGTTGATCTTGATCTCCGAGGTCAGCACCTCGTGATCCTGCGGCATGACCGACAGCGCGGCATATCCCGCGGCGTTGTCGCCGATGGCAAAGGTCAGCCCGGCATGACCGAATCCGTGCTGTTGCTGCGATCCGGGAAGAATCGGGGCCTCGATCACGCAATGACCGTCACCTGCCGAAATCAGCCGGGCCCCCAGCGTTTCCATCATCGATTGCGCCTCGAAACTCGATTTGATCCTGTCAGTTGTCGTCATTTTCGCGATTCCAAGGTTAACATGGTGCTGTAAACGGTCATTTCCCTGCGCAGCAGTTGTTCCTTTGCCAAATGCAAAGTAAACCCCTGACCGCAGGTGGTTTTATTGAATTCAGCCCTTTTTCAGGTGTCCCAATGATCAGCATCATTATCCGTGCAGCCAAAAATACGGTTTCCTATCCGGCTGTCGCGATTTGGATCCTGATCGCGGTGGGCGCGGCGGTGATGGGTCCGTTCGGAACCTATTCCGGTTTCGGATGGTTGCCGCGCAGCATCTATTGGTTCGCAATCTGCGGCAGCTCGGTTTTCCTGTCCCAACTGGTGCGCGGGATCGTCGGGCGATACATCCGCGACGTTTTGAGCTGGCGTTTCGACGCGATCGCCATCGCGGGGGTAACCCTGGTGCTGACCCCGTTCGTGTTCAAACTGACTCAGTTCATGGTGCCGGCTGCCGAGGGAACACCGCCCGCGCTATGGCGCATCGGCTTGTTCGTTTTGCTGATCGGGATCCTGCTCACGGCGATCCGGCGGATCTACCGGTTCCAGCAATTGCCTGAGACCATGCGCGATGGGGCCGGGCGCAGTGGGGCCGGTGGCGACACCGCGCCCGCCGGGACGCAGAGCGCAGTGCAGCCGATGGAACCAGTTGCCGACGCGCATGACGGGTGCCGCCTGCATCAGCGCCTGCCGATGGAAATGCGCGAACCGATCCTGCATCTGAGCGCCCGCGACCATTTCGTCGATGTCGAAACGGTCTCCGCGCTCTACAGCCTGCGGATGCGCTTTGCCGACGCGGTGGCGGAAATGGATGGGGTTGCGGGCCATGTGATTCACCGGTCGCATTGGATATCGGCGGACGCGATCCGCGGACCGAAGCGAGAGGGCGGCAAGATGTTTCTGGTTCTGAGCAACGGCACCAAGGTTCCGGTCAGCCGCACCTACCGGCCGCGGCTGGAAGCAGCAGGCATCCTGTAACGTCCCGTTTCAATCCCGCGGCATCGGGATCGCGTGCATGGTCGGTCCGGTCAGGATCGCCAGCGCTTCCAGACGCATCAGCTGTGTCAACTCCGCATGCGAACTCTGTAAACCGCCGGTATAGCTGCCGTAGGCGGGCATGATGATCCGGTCGCTATCGACAAGGAAACAGGGGCGGCTGACTGCTTGGCCGGGCATTTTCACCCGCGCCTTGGGGTGAAAATGCCCCGAGATTTCGCCGCTGGCGCCGTGACGCGCGATATGCCGGAACTGCAGCGGTGGCAGCGGGAGTTCGGCAAGGTGCGTACCGCCGACGGCCAGTGGCCCCGGATCGTGGTTCCCTTCGATCCAGACCCAGCGGCGGCCCGCCTGCATCCGACTGATCCACATGAATTCCGGTTCGCTGATCCCGCGAGAGGAGGCGGAATCGTCGAAACTGTCGCCGAGGCAGAGAACCGAATTCGCCGCCGTGGCCAGCAGGTCCTTTTCCAGCCGTGTCAGCGTTTCGCGCGTGTCGTAGGGTGGCAGGAACGCGCCGCCCAGCCGTGCGATTCGTTCGGATTTTCCAAGGTGCAGGTCCGACACGCACAAAAGCCGCTGTTCGGGCCAGTAAAGCGCCCCCGATGCCAAGGCTTCCAATTTCACACCAGATAAGGTCAGCGAATAGGCGTTCATGTTGTGTTCTATGGCGCGCGTCCGGGTTTTCAGCAAACGTTATCGTGCCCGAATTTCACAGATTGGCCAGCCCTGAATCGGCCATCAGGCGCTCGGTTTCCTGCGTCAGCAATTTTTCGCGCCCCTCGCCCATGATCGGCACCTTACCGATTTCCAGCAGCAGCGGTGCGGCCAGCGGCGTGATGCGGTCTAGATGCAGATGCTCGATCCTGCCGGCGCTGCGGGCGATCATGTCGCGCAGGCGGGCGAAATCGATCAGGCCGCGCATCGCTTCGTCCTTGGTGATCCGCATCAGCAGGTGGTCGGGATCGTATTTCAGCAGCGTGTCATAGAGGATGTCCGACGAAAATGTCGCCTGTCGCCCGGATTTGCGCTGGCCCTGATAACTGCGCTGGATCAGCCCGGCGATGGTGGCCGAGGTCTTGAAGGAGCGCTTCATCACCGCGTTGCTGGCAAGCCATGTGTCCAGCCCCTGTTCCAGCGCGTGCAGGTCGAACAGCGGCGCCGGGTCGCGCAGCTTTTCCAGCCCCCAGATCAGCGTCGCGTGGTCGGTGGCGACGAAACCCAGCGGTGCCAGACCTTCTTCCTCCATCCGCTTGGTCAGCAGCAGGCCCAGAGTCTGCTGCGCGTTGCGCCCGGCGAACCCGTAGATGCAGGTATGTTCCATCCCGTCATGCGGGAAACTTTCGATCTGGATGTCGCTGGGGCGGGGCAGGCGGGACATGTCGCGCTGCAGCGCCAGCCAGTCGGCGGTATGGGGCGGCAGGTCGGGCCAGTCGTTCTGCTGCAGCAGGCGCAGGATGCGATGCGACAACCGGGTCGAGGTGGAAAACTTCGTGCCCATGAAGGTCGCGATCGTCGGCTTGCGGCCCTTGTCGCGGCTGACCTCGACCACCAGTTCGCGCAGCGCCTCATAGCGCACGATCTTGCCGCCGATCAGGAAGGTGTCGCCCTTGGTCAGGCTGGCGGCGAAGCCTTCCTCGATCTCGCCCAAGGGGGCGCCGCCGCGGCCGCGCATTTTGACCTTCAGCGTGTCGGTGTCCTGAATCGTCCCGATATTCTGCCGGATCAGGGCGGCGCTGCGCGGATCCCGCAATTGCCATTGCCCGTCGGGGCGTTCCTGCAGCCGTTGCCAGCGGTCATAGGCCTGCAGCGCATAGCCGCCGGTGGCGCAGAAGGTGAAACAGTCGTCGAACTGCGCCCGGGTCAGCACCCTGTAGGGCCCGGCGCGGCGGAATTCGTGAAACAGCGTATCGGGATCGAAGGGGCCGGAACAGGCCGCGATCAGGATATGCTGGCACAAAACGTCCAACGGTCCCGGCCCGCGCGGGTCGCCGTCCAGGTCGTGTTCCTTCACCGCGTCCAAGGCGGCGACGCATTCCACCACCTCGTAGCGGTTCGCGGGCACCAGCAGCGCCTTGGACGGCGCGTTGTAGCGGTGGTTGGCCCGGCCGATCCGCTGCACCAGCCGCTTGACGTTCTTCGGCGCGCCGACCTGGATGATCAGGTCGACATCGCCCCAGTCTATCCCCAGATCCAGCGTGCCGGTGCAGACCACCGCGCGCAGATCGCCCCTGACCATCGCCTGTTCCACCTTTTCGCGTTGCGCGCGATCGAGGCTGCCGTGATGGATGCCGATCGGCAGGCTGTCTTCGTTGGCAAGCCAGAGATTGTGAAAGAAGATTTCGGCCTGCGCGCGTGTGTTGTGGAAGATCAGCGTGGTCTTGTGCTGCTTCACCTGTTCCAGCACCGCCGGGATCGCATAGGCCGCACCGCCGCCCGACCATGGCGGGGCCTCGTCGGTTTCCAGCATGCGGATATCGGGGTCGGGGCCGGGATCGGCCATCAGGATGTCGCAGGGATCGGGATGCGGGGCAAGGAAATCGGCAATGCCCTGCGGATCCTCGACCGTGGCTGACAATCCCACCCGGCGCAGGCCGGGGCAGAACGATTGCAACCGGGCCAGCGCCAGCATCAACTGATCGCCACGCTTGCTTTCTGCCAGCGCGTGGATTTCATCCACGACCACCCGCTGCAGTCCCTTGAACATGCGCGGCGCGTCTTCGTAGCTGAGCAGCAGCGCGAGGCTTTCCGGCGTGGTCAGCAGGATATGCGGCGGGTCGGCGCGCTGGCGTTTCTTGCGGCTGGCGGGGGTGTCGCCGGTGCGGTCCTCGATCCTGACGGCCAACCCGATTTCGTCGACGGGCACCTGCAGGTTGCGGCGAATATCGGCGGCCAGCGCCTTCAAGGGCGAGATGTAGAGGGTATGCAGACCTTCGTGCTTCCCGTCGGCCAGTTCCGCCAGCGTGGGCAGGAAGCCCGCCATGGTCTTGCCGCCGCCGGTGGGGGCGATCAGCAGCAGCGCCGGGCGGTCCGATCTTTCCGCCATCTCGCGCTGATGCGGATGGACCTGCCAGCCTTTCGACTGAAACCAGCTTTCGATGGGGGCGGGAATGGCGCTCATGCCCCTTATCTAGGGCAGAGGGGTGGCTTGTGGAATGCCCGTGTTCGGGCAACGGGCGGCAATCATGCATTCCGCCCGGCCCGGGCCCGGTTCTTACTTCACGATCACCTCGTCGCGCACGAACATGTTGGACCAGGCGCGGTCGATCAGGTCCGGGGTCATCTGATAGGGGATGCCTTCGAATTCGCAGATCGCGATCATCTGATCAATCAGGAACACCGGCTGGTAATTGGCATAGACGTTGTCGATGGTCGGATATTTTTCATGGATCAGGTGGACCAGCGCATCTTGTTCCAGCGGCACGCCCTTTTTGCGCGCCACCATCGCGAAGATTTTCAGGTAATCTTCCTGGCAGGGCCCGTCGATCTTGATCTTGTAGAAAATCCGGCGCAGCGCCGCCTGGTCGAAAATTTCATTCGGGTGGAAGTTGGTGGAAAAGATCACCAGCGTGTCGAAGGGAACCTCGAACTTTTCGCCCGATTGCAGCGCCAGGATGTCCTTGTTTTCCTCCAGCGGCACGATCCAGCGGTTGACCAGCGATTGCGGCGGTTCGGACTGGCGGCCGAGGTCGTCAACGATGAAAATGCCGCCCGTCGCCTTCAGCTGCAAGGGCGCCTGATAGGTGCGGGCGGTGGGATTGTATTTCAGGTCCAGCATGTCCAGCGTCAGTTCGCCCCCGGTGATCACCGTCGGGCGGTCGCAGCGGACATAGCGGCTGTCGAAGCCTTTCTTGCGGCGCAGGCTGCTCGGGTCCTCCTCGACCGTTTCGGCCTTGGAATGCACGATCGGGTCGTAGACGGTGATCACTTGGCCGGAATATTCGATCGCGCGCGGGACATAGATCTTGTCGCCCATCGCGTCGCGGATACCGTTGGAGATCGAGGATTTACCGTTGCCCGGCGGGCCGTACATCAGGATCGAGCGGCCCGAACTGACGGCGGGGCCGAGGTTCGACAACAGGTCCTGCGGCAGCACAAGATGCCCCATCGCGCCGGTCAGCTGGTCGCGGGTGACCTGGATATCGCGGATCGATTGCCGCTTGATCTGTTCGCGGTAGACGTCCAGCGGCACCGGCATCGCGCCGTAATATTCCGACTGCGCCAGCGCATCGAGCGCCCGCGCCTTGCCCGCGTCGGTCAGCTGGTACCCCATTTCGTTGCCGGAATTGGCGTTTAGCGTGCCGGTGGCTTCCAGCAGCTTCTGTTCGCGGGCGATATCGATCAGTTCCTGCGTCACCATCCGCGGCAGGCACAGCGCGGCGGCGGTGTCGGTGACCGTGGTCACGCTTTTGCGGAACAGGGTTTTCAGCAGGATGTCCCGCATCATCGGGACCGGCAGCCGCATGTCGTCCAGGGTGCTGGGCGGCGACGGCGGGGTAACGCCCGATTGGGGCTGAGCCTGAATGTTCATGTCGTGTCCTGCCAATGTCATCGGTGCTGCCCCTTGGGCTTTCATAGCGATACTGGCGGCAGAGTTTGGCGAAAAAAGGGAGAAAACCGCGCGGGATCGGGCCGATTTGAGATAAATTCCGACGGTTGAAGGCGCTAGTTTACTCCACTGTCACCTATGAAACCTAGGTCAAACGACAAAGGTCGTACGTTCTGCGATTTCGTATGTGAAACTTTGGACACGATCGGGCTTTCTCACAAAAATTCTGATCGTAAAAAATCTTGAAGTACGGCAACAATCTTAGGTATTTTTGTCTAGTAAAATTAAACTCACTGGTGGAGTCGGTTTGCATTGTCGTACTTCTTTTTCGGACCCCAAGTTTTTAACAAATATTGGAGAGTTGAATCTGTTTCGGCGCGCAGGGTGTATTTACGGATTCTTATACTTTCCGCTGCAATGGTCGTGCTCGCATGTGGATCGAAAAAGTTTTTAGGGTCAGGACTCATAGCCAATAGATGACGGTTGCAGCGAGCGCGATTGCGGAGAGGAAGACCTTCGGGCACCTG
>NZ_JADMKU010000016.1 GCF_018219815.1 Thalassovita aquimarina | reverse complement strand
GTCAGACATTTTACCGCTCGTTTTTCGAACGGTGAATCACGCCACCCGGCGGAAATCAATGGGTCCTGACCCTAGCGGCACGTATACCACGTCAGAAGCAGCTGCATGAACGCAATGCACAGGCACTGCTGGTGCAGATCGAAGCGCTGATTGGGCAACTATTCGGCCTTTCTGAAGAAGACATGACCTTGATCAGAGCAGTGCGGATCCCGGTATGAGTTAGTGTCAGAGTATGTGGTGCAATTTTCTCGGCCGCACTGATGCAGTCCCAGGCGGCCATCGAGGAGTATGGTCGAGTTGGAGTTTCAACGCTTCAATCACGTGTCACACGAAAACCTCGATAAAAAACTGAACCTTTCAGAGCTTCTAGCATAGCAGGTCAGCGGTGACTTTCTTCTCTCCGTCGTCGAAGCCGTGCTGCAGCTAACCCTGGAGGCCGATGTCGAGGGCCGATTGGCGCTGCCCACCCTGATGCGGTAGCTAGTCAGGCGGGCTCGACACCATCGCTATAGTATCGGCGAAGGGCCTCTTCAATACCAACTCTTTCCACCAGAAATCATCGGCTGGCTCAGCATGCCAACAGTTTTTCGTGTGTACGTGAACCAATTTGAACCAACTAGAATCATGAAATTTTCCTGCGGGCAAACCTTCCATCGTCCGTCGATACAAATAGCCAGACGTGTAAGAAAAGGTGTAGTGGGTTCAGCTACCCCAGCTTCAAGCGTGTCCGAATGTGGGTGAAAGTGTGGGGTAAATTTCGACACACGCCATCATGCCGCTCGTAAGACGCTGAATTTAATTCATATTTTTATATAATGGTGGCGGAGACGAAGGGATTCGAACCCTCGAGACGGTTTCCCGCCTACTCCCTTAGCAGGGGAGCGCCTTCGACCACTCGGCCACGTCTCCGCGGACGGGTTTATCTAGGCTGGCGGGCGGGGACAAGCAGAAAATTGAGCCGTCATGACAAAGCAGCGGCATCACTTGTGGGACATTGGCAACGCTGGGAGCGAAATCGGCCGCGGAAATCCCTCCGGATGGACAGGCAGTGCTTTTTTGCCTACCCAGAGGGACAGCACTTGCGAAACCAGCGAATTTTAAACGGGCATGAAACAGATGCGATTTTCCAGGACGACAACACCGGTCAAGACGCCCGGACGGGGCCGTCGGAGCCTGATGGCCAGCGTGTCGGTCCTGCTTCTGGCGCCACTTGCCGCGGCGGCCGAGGACGATGACGCGAATCCCTTCGTCGCGCCCCAGCCGCCGGGCTTCAACCTTTACGGCACCGTCGGCTTGGTCGACATGCCCACCGCCGACATGGCCCCCGACGCGACACTGTCGACCACGATTTCCCATTTCGCCGGCACCACCCGCACCACGCTGAGCTTCCAGGTTCTGCCGCGGCTGAGCGGCAGCTTCCGCTACAGCGCCATATCCGGCCTGCTGCTTCCGGGCAGCATCTATGACGGCAGCAAGACCTATTACGACCGCAGCTTCGACATGCGCTACCAGCTCCTCGAGGAAACCCGCGACCGCCCGGCCGTTTCGGTCGGCCTGCAGGATTTCATCGGCACCGGTCTTTATGGCGGCGAGTACATCGTAGCGAGCAAGTCGATCACGCCGCGGCTGAGAATCACTGGCGGTCTGGGCTGGGGCCGGCTGGGCAGTTACGGCGCGATCGGATCGACCGGCACCCGCCCGGCCGAGATCATCGGCCGCGGCGGCATTCCCACCTACGACCGCTGGTTCCGTGGCGATTTCGCCCCGTTTGGCGGGATCGAATGGCAAGCCACCGACCGGCTGTCCTTCAAGGCGGAATATTCCTCCGACGCCTATACAGACGAAGCGGACACCAGTGGGCTGTTCAGCCGCGACACGCCGTGGAATGTCGGCATCGACTACAAGTTCAAGAGCGGCATTCAGCTGTCGCTGTTCTCGCTCTACGGATCGGAAATCGGCGCCCTGGTCACGGTCCACAGCAATCCCAGATACGCCCCCTCGCCCGGCGGGCGCAACGGCGCGCCGGTGCCGGTCAAGCCGCGCAGCGCCGCCGATATGCGTGACCTGGGCTGGACCAGCGACGATGTGACGACCGCCAATATCCGCACCCGCCTGGCAAAGGCGCTGAAACGCGACGGGCTGGTCTTCGAAGGCATCGAACTGAGCGCGACCAAGGCGGTACTGCGCATGCGCAACCCGCTTTACATGGAAGAACCGCAAGCCCTGGGCCGCGCCGCGCGGGTGATGACCCGGATCCTGCCGGGATCGGTGGAACAGTTCACCATCGTGCCGATGGTCAGCGGCATGACCACCACCGCGGTGACCTTCCGGCGCAGCGACCTGGAGCGGCTGGAAAACGCCCCGGCTGCCGATTTGCTGGCCCGGACCCGGATCGAAAACGCCTATCGGCTTGCCCCTGCGGCGGAACAGGATCTCTATCCGGCGCTGTCCTGGTCGCTTGGCCCCTACGTCGCGCTCAGCGTGTTCGACCCCGACAACCCGGTGCGGGCCGATATCGGATTGCGGCTGAATGCGGATTACCATTTGGCTCCGAACTGGGTTCTGTCCGGCTCTGTCACCCAGAAACTTCAGGGCAACCTCGATACCGACACCACCTCGGTCCCTTCGGCGCTGCCGCGGGTGCGCACCGATTATTCCCAGTACAGCCGGAACACCGACCCGGCGATCGAGCACCTGACGCTGACCACCTTCGGCCGCCCGGGCAAGGATTTCTACAGCCGCGTGTCGGTCGGATACCTGGAAAAGATGTATGCCGGGATATCCGGTGAAATCCTGTGGAAACCGATCGACAGCCGCCTCGCCCTCGGGGCCGAGCTGAACTATGTCCAGAAACGCGATTACGACCAACTGTTCGGCCTGCGCGATTACGACACCGTGACCGGCCACGTCTCGGCTTATTACGCACTCGGCCGTGGCTTCCACACCCAGCTGGATGTCGGCCGCTACCTGGCCGGGGATTACGGCGCGACGGTTTCACTGGACCGCGAGTTCGCCAACGGCTGGCGCCTCGGGGCCTACGCGACCTTCACCGATGTGCCCTTCGACGATTTCGGCGAAGGGTCCTTCGACAAGGGCCTGCGGCTGACCATCCCGATGAGCTGGGCGCTCGGCACGCCGTCGCGGACCGTGAACAACATCAATGTCCAGTCGCTGACGCGCGACGGCGGCGCACGGCTGAATATCCGCGACCGGCTGTACCAGCGGGTGCGCGAGAATCACCGAAGAGACCTGATCAAGGAATGGGGACGGGTGTGGCGATGACGATGAATTCTGTTTTGCGGCGCCCTGCCCTGCTGGGCGCGGTCGCGCTCGGCCTTTTGGCTGGCTGCGGCAACGCGCCGGGGCGCGTCGACCTCAAGGAAATCATGCGCACCACCCTGAGCGGCAAGAAATCCGCGCCGCCCGAGGTGGATATCGCGGCCACCTTGCAGGCGACACCCGATCCGGTCTCGCTGGTGGTGCTGCAAAAGACCAATTCGGTTTCCCCGATCGTTGAAGTCGAACGCAACGGCGCCTATCGCACCTATGTCACGCCGTCACGCCAGACCATGACCCTGCGCCAGGGCGTGGTCACGGCGACGCGCGGGCTGAGCAACGATCTGATGTCATCGGACGTCGACGACACGCTGCGGCTGATTTCCGCCCGCCGGCCGGGCCAAACCCGGCGCGTCATGCGCTATCTCGATGGCGAGGAACAGATCGTCGCGCTGAATTTCGAGTGCCAGATGAGCGTCGGCGGCAGCCAGAAGGTCGCCGCGGGCGAAGTGTCGGCCATGGCCCGCGTGATGAGCGAAAACTGCAAGGGCGAAGGGCTGAGTTTCACCAACACCTACCTTGTCGACGGTTCCGGCGAGGTGCTGAGTTCGGTTCAGTGGCTCAACCCGACATATGGCCCCGCCGCGATCCAGGTGCTGCGCCGGTAGCACCGGACGGGAACAGGAATGTAAAAAGGCCCGCGCATGTTGCCCGGGCCTTTTTCATTGGGAATGCAGCCTGGCGCCGCCCCCGATCAGGTATTGAACAGGAAATGCAGGACGTCACCGTCCTTCACCACGTATGCCTTGCCCTCGGCGCGCATCTTGCCCGCTTCCTTGGCGCCCTGTTCCCCCTTGCAGGCGACAAAATCGTCATAAGCGATGGTTTCGGCGCGGATGAAGCCCTTTTCGAAATCACCGTGGATCACGCCCGCCGCCTGCGGCGCCAGCGTGCCCGCCTTGATGGTCCAGGCACGCGCCTCCTTCGGGCCAACGGTGAAATAGGTTTCCAGATGCAGCAATGCGTATCCGGCTCGGATCAACCGGTCGAGCCCGGCTTCCTCCAGCCCCATTTCGGACAGGAACATTTCAGCCTCTTCATCATCCAGCTGGCTGATCTCTTCCTCGATCCGGGCCGAGATGATGACATGGGAATTGCCCTGCTCGGCAGCCATTTTCGCCACCGCCTCGGAATGGGCGTTGCCGGTGGCGGCCTCTTCCTCGGATACGTTGCAGACGTAAAGAACCGGCTTGGTGGTCAACAGCTGCAGCATCTTCCAGGCCTTGAGGTCTTCATCGTCCACCTCGACCACGCGGGCGGGCTTGCCATTTTCCAGGGCCTCCTGCGCGGCGGCGAGCAGGCGGTCCTGCTGCTGGGCTTCCTTGTCGTTGCCCTTCAGCTTGCGCACCAGGTTAGCGCGGCGCTTCTCGATGCTTTCCAGGTCGGCCAGCATCAGCTCGGTCTCGATCGTGTCAGCATCGGCGACCGGGTCGACCCGGCCTTCGACATGGGTCACGTCGCCGTCTTCGAAACAGCGCAGCACATGGGCGATCGCATCGACTTCGCGGATATTGGCCAGGAACTGGTTGCCCAGGCCTTCGCCCTTGGACGCGCCTTTCACCAGCCCAGCGATGTCGACGAAGGTCATCCGCGCCGGCAGGATCGCCTTGGACCCGGCGATTTCGGCCAGCGTGTCGAGCCGCGCATCGGGCACGTTCACTTCGCCCACGTTCGGTTCGATGGTGCAGAACGGGAAATTCGCCGCCTGCGCGGCCGCGGTTTTCGTCAGCGCGTTGAACAGGGTCGACTTGCCGACATTGGGCAGACCCACGATTCCCATCTTAAAGCCCATGACCGGCCTCCTGTGACATTTCCGTGCCGCTTCTAGGCAAGGACTGTGTAGGACGCAAGCCACGTGTTAGCTTTGGGTATTGGAGGTGGCAAAATGACATTCACACCGCATTTGTATTTCGACGGCACCTGCGCCGAGGCGATGACCTTCTATGCCGACCTGTTCGGCGCCGGGGACCTGCAGATCATGCGCTTCAGCGACGCGTCCGGGGAAACCGGCCTGCCATCCAGCGACCGGGTGATGCATGCCCAGTTCAGCGCGGGCGGCCATGCCCTGATGGGATCGGACGTTCCGCCCGGGACGCCACATCAGCCGCAGACCTCGGTTGCGATCACCCATACCGCGCCCGATACCGAAACCGGACAGGTCCTGTTCGACCGGCTGGCCGATGGCGGCGAGGTCACGATGCCCTTCGCCCCCTCCTTCTTCGCCCCCGCTTTCGGCATGGTGACGGACCGTTTCGGCACCCATTGGATGATCATCGTAATGCCGGGATAAGGCGGCATTGATTTTCCCCGCCGAAACGGGCACATCCCTTCTGAGCAATGCAACAGAGGATGCCCGCATGACCCGCATCGACGCCAAATTCGCCGCCTTGAAGGCCGAGGGGAAGAAAGCTTTCGTGGCCTACATGATGGCGGGCGATCCCGACTATGACACCTCGCTGGAGATCATGAAGGCGCTGCCGGCGGCCGGTGTCGACGTGATCGAGCTGGGACAGCCCTTTACCGACCCGATGGCCGACGGCCCGACCATCCAGCTGGCCGGTCAGCGCGCGCTGTCAGCCGGGCAGACGCTGCAGAAAACGCTCGACATGGCGCGCGCGTTCCGTGAAACCGACGATACCACGCCGATCGTGATGATGGGATATTACAACCCGATCTACAGCCGTGGCGTCGACCGGTTCCTGACCGACGCCAAGGCGGCCGGGATCGACGGCCTGATCGTAGTCGACCTGCCGCCCGAGGAAGACGACGAACTGTGCATCCCGGCGCAGAAGGCGGGGCTGAACTTCATCCGGCTCGCCACGCCCACCACCGACGACAAGCGGCTGCCCAAGGTGCTGCAGAACACGTCGGGCTTCGTCTATTACGTGTCGATCACCGGCATCACCGGCGCGGCGGAAGCGCAGGCCACCAATGTCGGCCCGGAAGTGGCCCGGATCAAGGCCAAGACCGACCTGCCGGTGATCGTCGGCTTCGGCATCAATTCGCCCGAGGCCGCCGAAACCATCGCCGGCACCGCCGACGGCTGCGTGGTGGGATCGGCCATCGTCAAGCAAATCGGTGCCGGAAAATCCACCGAAGAAATCGCCGCTTTCGTCAAGTCGCTGGCCGACGGCGCGCACCGCGCCTGAGACACGGGCGCCGCTTCACAAAGAGTGCGAAAAGATGGGGGCGCTGCCACCGTCGCGCGCCGCGCGACTCCCCCGGGATATTTGTGAAAAGAAGAAGCAGCGTTTTCTTGGTGCCAATACCCCGCCGGAGGCATCCCCGAGTGAAATCGGCGGAGGCGATTTCACGAGACATCAGGCGCGCGCCACCGGCGCGCACAATCGGATCACGCTCAGCCCAGGATCACGTCGAGCAGCATCATCAGGATCAGACCGGCCAGAAGTCCCCTCGTCGCCTCGTCCTGATGGCCGTTGCGATGGGTTTCGGGGATGATTTCGTGGCTGATGATATAGACCATTGCGCCGGCCGCGAAGCTCAGCCCCAGCGGCAGGACATAGACGGAAACATGGACCAGCGAGACCCCAAGCGCCCCGCCCACCGGTTCCACCAGCCCGGTCAACAACGCGAGCAGGAAGGCACGCCCGCGGCCATACCCCTGCCCCAACAAGGCCACCGCCACCGCCAGCCCCTCGGGCGCATTCTGCAACGCGATGCCGGTGGCCAGCGTCAGCCCGTTGGCCATGTCGCCGCCGCCAAAACCGATGCCGACCGCCATGCCCTCGGGGAAGTTGTGGATGGTGATCGCCAGCACGAAAAGCCAGACCTTGGGCAGCGCGCCGGGATCGGCGCCTTCCGGACCGACGACGAAATGTTCATGCGGCAGCACCCGGTTGAGCCAGGCCACCAGCCAGGCGCCGAGCGCGATACCGACGCCCGACAGCCCCGCCGCCGCCGACACCGATCCGTAGATATCGGTGCCGTAATCGATCCCCGGCAGGATCAGCGAGAAGAACGAGGCCGACAGCATCACCCCTGCGGCAAAACCCAGCATGGTATCGTTGCTGCGCTGTGACGGGCGCTGCCCGAACAGTACCGGCAGGGCGCCCACCCCGGTGGTCAGCCCCGCCGCGAGGCTGGCCAGCGTGCCGATCAGGATGATGTTGTCCATCGCCCCTCCTTGCCGCTACGCTGGTTTGCCCGTTACAGGCCTCCGGCGCAGGATATGGGTGGTGCGATAGGTCATCACCTTGTCGCCGTCCTGGTTATACGTGTCGTAACGGATCTCGGTCCGGCCCCGGTCGGGGCGCGACCGCGACGGGGCCGATCCGATCACCTCGGCGTTGACGCGTAGCGTGTCGCCCGGGCGTACCGGCTTCAGCCAGCGCAATTCGTCTATGCCCGGCGAGCCCAGCGACGCCTCGTTCCAGATGTCTGCCTCCAATGTCAGCAGGAACCCCACCACCATGGTCTGGAACCCGCTGGCGATCAGCCCGCCATAGGGGGTGTCCCTGCCCGCATCTTCGTCGACGTGAAACGGTTGCGGATCGTATTTGCGGGCGAAATCAACCATTTCGTCCAGCGGGATTTGCCGCGTGCCGGTTTCGAAGGTAAAACCGACAGGCAGGTCGTCGAAATACATATGGCGTCTCCTCGCACCTGTGGTTGACAGGGTCGTGTATCTGACGCCGGATGGCAATGGATTTACCATTGCCCTGAATCGCCGCCATCGGTAAGGAAACCTAACCAATATCGCAGAAAGAGCACGATTATGCCTGTCATCACCTGCATTGAAGACCTCAAGCGTATTTATCAGCGCCGCACGCCGCGGATGTTCTACGATTACGCCGAAAGCGGCAGCTGGACCGAACAGACCTTCCGCGAAAACGTGTCCGATTTCGAACAGATCAGGCTGCGCCAGCGGGTGGCGGTGGACATGTCGGGGCGCTCGACCGCGACACAGATGATCGGGCAGAACGTGGCGATGCCGGTGGCGCTGGCGCCGGTGGGGCTGACCGGCATGCAATGCGCCGACGGCGAGATCAAGGCGGCCCGCGCGGCGGAGAAATTCGGCGTGCCCTTCACCCTGTCGACCATGTCGATCAATTCGATCGAGGACGTGGCCGAGGCCACCACGAAACCGTTCTGGTTCCAGCTTTACACCATGAAGGACACCGATTTCGTCAGCCGCCTGATCCAGCGCGCCAAGGCCGCGAACTGTTCGGCGCTGGTGATCACGCTGGACCTGCAAATCCTCGGCCAGCGCCACAAGGACCTGAAGAACGGGCTGTCGGCGCCGCCGAAGCTGACGCCGTCGACCATCGCCAACCTGATGACCAAGTGGCGTTGGGGTCTGGCCATGCTGGGCGCCAAGCGGCGCCATTTCGGCAATATCGTCGGCCATGTCGAGGGCGTGTCGGATGCCGCCAACCTCGGCGCCTGGACCGCCGAGCAGTTCGACCCGACGCTCGACTGGAGCAAGATCGCCAAGATCAAGGAAGAATGGGGCGGGCCGGTGATCCTGAAGGGGATCCTCGATGCCGAGGACGCCAAGATGGCGCTGCAGGTGGGGGCCGACGCGATCGTGGTGTCGAACCACGGCGGCCGGCAGCTTGACGGCGCGATCAGCTCGATCAAGGCGCTGCCCTCGATCCTCGACGCGGTGGGCGACCATGTCGAGGTGCATCTCGACAGCGGCATCCGGTCCGGCCAGGACATCCTGAAGGCCGTCGCGATGGGGGCCAAGGGCACCTATATCGGCCGCGCCTTCGTCTATGGATTGGGCGCGATGGGTGAACAGGGCGTCAGCACGGCACTGCAGGTCCTGCACAAGGAACTGGACACGTCGATGGCGCTGTGCGGCCGGCGCCGGATCGACGAGCTCGACCGGTCGGTGCTGCTGGTGCCGGAGGATTTCGGCGGCCGCTGGCAATAGGCGGAAAGGGGCGAAGGGGGGGCTGTCTGCCCCCCGGCCCTGGCGGGCCTCCCCCCGAGGATATTTTCGAACAGGAGAAGGGCTGGGGTTTTGACAGAGCCCGCGGCTTGGGGCAGGTTGACGCGGAGTTGCAAAGGGGCGCCGCATGCTGGTTTTCGTCGATGCCAATCTGGTTCTGTTCGCGGTGCCGAAAACCGGGTCCACCGCCTATCATATGGCGCTGAAGGGCATGGCCGATATCAGCTTCGCCCGCAAACCCGGCTACAAGCACATGGCGCTGCGCAAGTACGAACGCCATTTCGCGCCCTACCTGAAAGACGCGCATGGGCTGGAGCCGGAACGCGTGGCCGTCATGCGCGACCCCGTCGAACAGATCCGCAGCTGGTACCGGTACCGGTCGCGCCCGACACCGCGCAAGGAAAAGGGCGTGCTGGGCGGGATGAGCTTCGATGATTTCGTGGCCGAGGTGATCGCGCCGAAACCGGCGGAATTTGCCAAGATCGGATCGCAGCTGACCTTCCTGTCCTCCGATGACGGGGCGGTCCGGGTCGATCACCTATTCGCCTATGAACGCCCGACCCTGTTGCGGCAATTCCTGACCGACAGGCTGGGCAAGGATTTCGAGACCAAGCCGAAGAACGTGTCGCCGCAGATCGACGCGCCGCTGAGTGCCGAAATGGAGGCGCGGCTGCGCGCGGTGCGGGCAGAGGAATTCGCGCTTTACGACCGGATCGTCGCAGCCGACGGGCATCTGCGGGGGCCGGTCATCGCTCAATCGGGTTACGACGGATGAGTGTCGGGTTCGATCCCGTCATTGCGAGTGTCACGATTGCAGCGGTTTTCCTGATCTCGTTCATGAAAGGTGCCTTCGGCGGAGGCTTCGCGATCGTGGGCATCCCGCTGCTTGCGCTGGTGATGGACCCGATCGAAGCGGGGGCGCTGCTTGCCCCGCTCTTTGTCGCCATGGATCTGGTCGCCCTGCGCTTTTGGTCACCCGCCACCTGGTCGAAGCCGGACCTGAAGGTCCTGCTTCCCGCGCTCGTGGTGGGGATCGCGCTCGGCACATGGCTGCTTGGCGTTCTCGATCCGGGATATGTCGCGATCCTGATCGGGCTTCTGACACTCGTCTTCGCCATCCGCTGGTTTCTCGGCGGCGGCCAGCCAAAGCCCCGAGCGCGTTCGGTGCTGAAAGCGGCAGTCGCCGGGACTGCGTCGGGCATGACGACGATGTTGGCCCATTCCGGCGGCCCTCCGCTGGCAATCTATCTCCTGCCGCTCGGGCTGCCGAAAAACGTCTATGCGGGAACGACGAGCCTGTTCTTCACCGCCGGCAACCTCATCAAGGCCGTGCCGTGGCTTTGGATTTGGGCGCTGTCAGTTCAGCAGTGGGGGCTGATGGCGCTCTGTCTGCCGGCAATTCCGGCCGGAGTGTGGGCAGGCTGGCGGCTGCACGAGCGTTTGGACCAGGTTCTGCTGTACCGCATCCTCTATGCGCTGCTTGTCGTCGTTGCCCTGAAACTGATCTGGGATGGCGCAAGCGGCGGCTGACGGCCCACCGGCTGCGGAGCCGCTTCCCTGTCCCGCATGAGGCGCGGAATCCGCGCCGGTCACCACGTTCGGTGAACCGCATGCCCGCGGTGTGAAGCGGAGAACGCCGAGGCATGGGCAGACAACGCCAAAAACCCCTTTCCAATCGGGCCCGAGTCGTCTATACGCGCGGCTTCATGCGGGTATACAGCCTTGGAGGATACCCGCGCATCTAACATATTGGAGAATTCAAATGGCTGGAGAAATTCCTGATCTTCACGCCGAGGTCCGGACGGGGACAGGCAAGGGCGCCGCTCGTCAGGCACGTCGCGAAGGCAAAGTACCCGGTGTGGTTTTCGGTGGTGACGCCGACCCGGTGGCAATCAACCTGCCGTTCAACGAACTGTTCAAGCGCCTGAAGGCCGGCCGGTTCAAGTCGACCCTGTTCAACATGAAGCTTGACGGTCACGACGACGTGCGGGTGATCTGCCGCGACGTTCAGCGCGACGTGGTCAAGGACCTGCCGACCCATGTCGATTTCATGCGCCTGCGCCGCACCAGCCGCATCAACCTGTTCATCCACGTGGATTTCCTGAACCAGGAAACCTGCCCGGGTCTGAAAAAGGGCGGCGTTCTGACCGTTGTCCGCCCCGAAGTGGAACTGAACGTGCTGGCCGGCGACATTCCGGAAAAGATCGAAATCGATCTGGCCGAAACGGATATTGGCGACGTGCTGCACATCAGCGACGTCACCCTGCCCGAAGGCGCCAAGGCAACCATCGACCGTGACTTCGTGATCGCCAACATTTCGGCCCCGTCGGGGCTGCGTTCGGCCGAGGATGAAGCCGAGGGCGAAGAAGCCGAAGCAGCCGAAGGCGGCGAAGAGTAATCTGCGCGCCCTTGGGCCAGAAAATTCCGAGAACGCGGATCCCCCGGGGTCCGCGTTTTTCTTTGCGCGGCCTGTGCGTTGAACCCGCCCCTGCCAACCGCTAGATTGCGCCCGAGCAGGCAGAAGGAAACCGCGCATGCAGCTTTGGGTGGGATTGGGAAATCCGGGGGCGAAATACGCCGGCAACCGCCACAATATCGGGTTCATGGCGCTGGACCGGATCGCCGATAACCACGGCTTCGCGCCGTGGCGGAAGAAGTTCCAGGGCCAGCTGAGCGAGGGCAAGCTGGGGTCGGAAAAGGTGATCCTGCTGAAACCCGAAACCTTCATGAACCTGTCCGGACAGTCGGTCGGCGAAGCGATGCGGTTCTACAAGCTTTCCCCCGCTGACGTGATGGTATTCCACGACGAGTTGGACCTTGCGCCGGGCAAAGCCCGGGTCAAGCAGGGCGGCGGCCATGCCGGCCATAACGGTCTGCGCTCGATCCATCAGCATATCGGCGCCGATTACGGCCGGGTGCGGCTGGGCATCGGCCATCCCGGCCACAAGGATCGCGTGGCGGGGTACGTGCTGTCTGATTTCGCCAAGGCCGATCAGGATTGGCTCGACGATCTGCTGCGTGGGATCAGCGACGGGGCGGCGGATCTGGCGGCGGGCGACAGCGGCCGTTTCCTCAATGCCGTGGCGCTGCGGGTAGCCCCGCCGCGTAGTTCCGGCGGCGCCAAGCCGAAGCCGGAACAGCCCGCCAAGACCGCTCCGGAACCGCAAGACACCCGCAGCCCGATGGAAAAGCTGATGGACAAGTTCAAGTGAGCCTGCGGGCACATTTCCGCCAGCAGGCCGAGGTCTGCGATGCGCTCGGGTCGGCCTTCACCGCGCGCTTGTTGCGCTGTCTCGCCGCGCGAATGATGCCGGGGCGGGCGGTTGAAACCCGCCTGTTCGACTGGCCCGAAGCGCGACTGAAATCCGACGCGGTCGCGCTGCGGCTGGCAGGGGCGCTGCACGCGCTGGTGCTAATGGGCCGCGACGACGGCCTGAGCTCCCCCTCCGCCGCAGCAGGCGGCGGAGGGGGAGCTCTGGAATGCAGTCGACGCGGCGCTGGCGGCCCACGAGGCGCATATCCTTCACTGGCTCGACAGTGCACCGCAAACCAACGAGGTGCGCCGCGCGATGGCGCTGATCCTCGGGGCTGCAGTCGCCGCGGATCATTTTCCGGGCCTGCCCCTGCGGATCAGCGAACTGGGCGCTTCGGCCGGGTTGAACCTGAATTTCGACCGCTTCGGCCTGACCCTGCCTGAAGGCCGCATCGGGCCGGAAGATCCGGCGCTGACGCTGAGCCCGGATTGGCAGGGCACCCCGCCCCCTCTGGCGCGGTTCCAGCTCGCCGAGCGGCGCGGTATCGACCTCAACCCGGTCGATCCGCGTGATCCGGATCAGGTGCTGCGGCTGAAAAGCTATATCTGGCCCGATCAGCCGAACCGGATGGCAAGGACCGAGGCCGCACTTTCGATCGCGCAGCCGCTGGTCGATCCGGGCGATGCCGGAGACTGGTTGATGCGGCGTCTGGCCGACCCGGTGCCGGGCCGGATCGATTTCCTCTATCACACCATCGCCTGGCAGTATTTCCCCGACACCACCGCGCGGACCTGCCGGGCTGCCATCGACCGGGCCGCCGCGCGCGCCACGCCGCAGGCGCCCTTTGCCTGGCTCAGCTTTGAAATGGACGATCAGCGCCCCGGAGCGCCGGTTCTGCTGCGGCTCTGGCCAGGAAACATCGCGATGCCGCTGGGGCGGATGGATTTCCATGGCCGGTGGTTTCGCTTCGCCCGCAACCCCGCTCCCTGAAACGCCACGACAGCGCGAACTGCCGCGTTTCCGCCCCGTCATTCCGCCCGGCCGTCCGATACGCAAGCGGGGTTTTCGCAGGACTGACAGAGAGCCGCTGGCCGATCGTGAATTTCGTACTATCTCAACGCGTTGCCCACCCCTACACTGGTTCGTAAAACAGGAGCGCACATGGTCACCCCCTACCCGTCCGTCAATGTTCTCGGCACCGCGCTGGAACCCTGTTCCCGCGATCCTCTAACCGGTTATTTCCGCGACGGCCATTGCAACACCTGCCGCGAAGATACCGGCAGCCACACGGTCTGCGTGATCATGACCGCCGAATTCCTGGCCTTTTCGAAATATGTCGGCAACGACCTGACCACACCGCAACCACAGTTTCAGTTCGCGGGGCTGAAACCGGGCGACAGCTGGTGCCTGTGCGCCGCACGCTTCCTGCAGGCGCATGACGAGGGCTGCGCGCCGCTGGTGCGGCTGCAATCCACCCATCACGACGCGCTGGACATCGTGCCGCTGGAAATCCTGGAACTTTATCGCGCGCCGGATTGAAGCCGGGCCGCGCCCTGTTCCTCGAGACCGGGCAGGCCCTCGGCCATCAGGTCCTCGATGAACAGGCTCAGCAACTGTGGCCGGTTCGCCACTTGCGCCTTGCGATAGATCGCATTGGTCTGCGCCTTCACCGTGCCTTCCGAGGTGTTGCGCAACCCGGCGATCTCCGCAGTGCTCAACCCCTTGATCGAAAACAGCGCCACGTCGCGTTCGGCCGGCGTCAGCCCCCATTGGTCGAACTTTTCTTCCAGCAGGTCCATGAAGGCGCCCGAGGCCACCCGCAACTGCCCTTTCACTCGGCGTGCTTCGCGGATGCTGCGCAACAGGGCAAAGCCGCCAAGAACCAGCCCCAGCAGCAACCCAAGCGCCGCTCCGACTTCCAGCAGTTCCCGGCTTTGCCACGAAATCGGGCTGCTACGAACACCGAAAACCGTCAGCAGGATATCGGAAACGAAAAAGATCGCACAGATGGCCTGAACAACGAAAATCAGGACGATCGAGGCAACGCTGCGCATCCGGCCATACCGTTCAGTCATCGCCACCCGGCCCGTCATCACCACCCGAGTCGCCGCCGGAATCGCCTTCGCCTTCACCGGATTCTCCGCCACTGTCGGCATCCGCATCGCCGCCACCATCGTCGCCGCCGCCAGAATCACCACCGCCGTCGTCGCCACCGCTGTCGTCACCACCGTCACCGTGGCCGGAATCGCCGCCGTCGTCGCCGCTGTCACTGCCGCCACCGTCCGGGCCGTCGCCGCCCGTCGACGGGGGCCCCGGATTGGCCAGGATCACTGGGCCGCTATCGTCTTCGGAGGCCCAGAAATCACGCAGGATTTCGCCCGTACGCGGATTGACGATAATTTCACGGCGCTCACCATCCCGCCGCGCCAGAATCCTGGTCCGGCCCAGCCAGGTACGCGACACGGTGATTTCCTGGTAGCCCTGCTGCTTGAGCTGGGACACGACGCTGTCGCGCACCCCATCTGCCGCGGCAGGCAGGGCCGCCAGCATCATCACGATGATCAATGGCTTCAGTTGAACTTTGCCGAACATATCACAGACCTACACAGGATACTGGCTGCCCCGTCAAGCGGGGCAGCCTGATGTTAACTCATACAACGCTTACTCGTACAAAGCGATTGGTAAGCGCAGCGATCAGTCGTCACCGCCTTCGCCACCGTCGCCTTCTCCTTCGCCGCCTTCGCCACCATCGCCATCACCGCCGTCGCTGTCACCGCCGTCGTCGCCACCGTGGTCGCTTTCACCGCCGTGATCGCCTTCGCCATCGTCGCTGCCGTCGTCATCGCCGTAGCCGTGTTCTTGTTCCTGCTCCTGTTCCTGCTCCTGTTCCTGCTCTTGTTCTTGTTCCTGCGCCTGTTCCTGTTCTTGCTCTTGTTCACCGGCCGCGTCGTCCTCTTCATCGTCCGAGGACAAGCTCCCATCGCGCGGATCGAAATTCACGTTGCTGGCCGTCTGGTAGGATCCGGCCTTGAAGCTGTTCGCTTCTTCAGTACCAAGCAGCCCGGCCTGGAAAGTGGTCATGAACCGCGCGGTGACGCGGTGCATCGCGGTTTCCGGATTGCTTGCAGTCGCTTGATTGCCCAGCACCAGAATCGAAGCCGCCAGGGGGATAAGTACTTTCATCGATCAGTCTCCTGTTTGTGTTTTGCCGAAGCCGCGGCGGGGACATGCCACGTTCGGCTTGACTGCAAGAAAGACAGCTTCCGGGACATTGGCCATTCGCCCCGGGTTTATACCTTACCGATAAACCTGAGTTTACAAATTTATCATATTTATTCAGCCACTTAGGGAAAATTCACAGAGCAAGGAAATTGCCGCCCAACAACCGCTTCCATCCGAATAAACCTCAGTTTATGGCCTCATCTGCAACGGGATCGCGAATGCCCGTCCGTTTGCCCAGCGACATGTCCGCGAAGAATGACCTGGGCCGTCGCAACGATCCCGGCGGATGGAAAAGACCGCCCTGACAGGACGGGAAACCCCGGACCAAGGGCGCAATGCGATTCGGCCCGAACCGGGAAACCGCGGTGAACGCCATTTCCGGCGGCACATGACGAAAAAAGGGCGCCGCAACCGGCGCCCCTCTCACACGATCCCGAGGATAATGAAACTGTACTGATACCGCTTAAAATCAGCGCCCTATTTCACCGGCGATTTCCACCCCCAGATGGCGCGCCACGGTGAAGATATCCTTGTCGCCCCGGCCACACATGTTCATCACGATGATATGGTCCTTGGGAAGCTCGGGGGCGATTTTCATCACATGGGCCAGCGCATGGCAGGGTTCCAGCGCCGGGATGATGCCCTCTGTCGAACAGCTGAGCTGGAACGCCTCCAGCGCTTCGGCATCGGTGATCGACACGTATTCGGCCCGGCCGGTATCGTGCAGCCAGCTGTGTTCAGGCCCGATCCCGGGATAGTCGAGCCCCGCCGAAATCGAATAGCCTTCGAGGATCTGGCCATCATCGTCCTGCAGCAGGTAGGTTCGGTTGCCGTGCAGCACCCCGGGCCGGCCGCCGGTCAGCGAGGCGCAATGTTCCATGTTTTCATCCACGCCCTTGCCGCCGGCCTCGACCCCGATGATGCGCACCGATTTGTCGTCGAGGAACGGGTAAAACAGGCCCATCGCATTGGAGCCGCCGCCGATCGCGGCGATCACCGTGTCGGGCAGGCGGCCTTCGCCTTCCTGTTCTTCCAACTGCCAGCGCACTTCCTTGCCGATGATCGACTGGAAATCGCGCACCATCGCCGGATAGGGATGCGGGCCGGCCACGGTGCCGATGCAATAGAAGGTGTCGCGCACATTGGTCACCCAGTCGCGCAACGCGTCGTTCATCGCGTCCTTCAACGTGCCGCGACCGCTGGTCACGGCCACCACTTCGGCGCCCAGCAGCCGCATGCGGAACACGTTGGGTTTCTGCCGCTCGACGTCATGCGCCCCCATGTAGACGACGCATTTGAGACCGAACTTGGCGCAGACCGTGGCGGTGGCGACACCATGCTGCCCGGCGCCGGTTTCGGCGATGATCCGGGTCTTGCCCATCCGCTTGGCCAGCAGGATCTGGCCCAGCACGTTGTTGATCTTGTGCGCACCGGTGTGGTTCAGTTCATCACGCTTGAGATAGATCTTGGCGCCGCCCAGATGCTGCGTCAACCCCTCGGCATAGTACAGCGGAGACGGACGGCCGACGTAATGCTTCCACAGATAATCCATCTCGGCCCAGAAGTCCGGATCGGTCTTGGCCTTCTCATATTCCTCTTCCAGCGACAGGATCAGAGGCATCAGTGTTTCGGACACGAAACGCCCGCCGAAGTCACCGAAACGACCCTTTTCGTCGGGGCCGGTCATGAAGCTGTTGAAAAGATCAGTCATCGGGTGCGCCCTATTTTTACATCGGCATCTTCATACTGGCTTCGCCGCACGAAGGAAATGCCCGGCGACGAAATAACCCTGCAATGCGCATACCTGGCCACAGGCGCAAACGCGGGCGCGCGCCCGCGTCAATCGCCCGCGCGCGCGGGCGATCCCGCCGCCCGGACCCGGCGGATCGGTTCGACATTGCAGCAAACGATGAAGTGACGGCCGTTTTCCAACGCCTGCCAGCCGCGCTTGGCCACCTCGGACAAGAACGCCTCGCGCCCGACGATCCGTTCCACATCGCGGACCTGCCGCTTGATCACACCGCCAAGGCGGGCATCGCGCGATGAAAACACAGCGCGCATCCAAATCTCGAGGGCGATATTATCGGGCAAGCCTTGCATGCCCCGAACCTGGCAAATCTCGGTTAATTACGGATTAAACCAGGCCCTCAGGCCAGTGCCGCCTTGATAAACGCTTCGACCAGCTCCGGATCCTTCACCCCCGGCGCGCTTTCCACGCCCGATGACACGTCGACCTGCCGCGCGCCGGTCAGGTTGATCGCCCGGCCCACGTTTTCCGGCGTCAATCCACCGGCCAGCATCCACGGGCAGGGCCAGTATTTGCGCACCACCAGTTCCCAGTCGAACGGCAAGCCACGCCCGCCGGGCAACTCCGCCCCTTTCGGCGCCTTGGCATCGATCAGCAACTGGTCGGCGATCCCGGCGTAGAGATCGATCGCGGCGACGTCGTCGCGCGTCGCGATCCCCACCGCCTTCATCACCGGCAGACCGTAACGCGCCTTGATCTCGGCCACCCGCTCGGGGCTTTCGGATCCATGCAGCTGCCACATGTCGATGGCGACCTTGTCATTGATCGCATCGAGCTGCGCGTCGTCGGCATTCACCACCAGCGCCACCTTGGCCAGCCCCACCGGTGCCGCCCAGGCCAGTTCGCGCGCCTCATCGAGACCGAGATTGCGCGGCGACTTGGGAAAGAACACGAAGCCGACATAGGCCGCCCCGGCGCGCGCGGCGAGTTCGACATGCGCGGGGTCTTTCAGCCCGCAGATCTTAACTTTCACATCGGATGGCATCGGAAACTCAGGACGCCTCGTCCAGCAGGGCGAGCACTTCATCCTTCTGCTCGGCGGTGTCGGCGCGGCGCTTTTCGCGCTTCAGCTGGCGTTCCAGGTCGTGCACCTCGCGCGCTTTGCGGCTGGCCTCGGCGCGGTGTTTGTATTCGCGCATCCATTCCCAGAAAAACCCGATCAGCAGGCCGGCGACGATACCGCCGAAGATCACCACGAAAAGCGGCAGTTCGACGGTATAGGACAGCCCGGTCAGTTCGGCCAATGCCTCGGGCAGCAGCGACAGGCTGACCATGCCGCGATTGGCCAAGGCCACGGACACCAGAACTGCCCCCAGAGAGGCAAGAAAAGCATAACGAATATAGCGCATGAGCGATTTACTTTCCGTTCAGTCGGTCGCGCAGCAGCTTGCCGGTCTTGAAGAAAGGCACATGCTTTTCCTCGACCTGGACCGCTTCGCCGGTACGCGGGTTCCGACCAACCCTAGCATCCCGTTGCTTGACTGAAAACGCGCCGAAACCACGCAGTTCGACCCGGTCGCCGCGCGCCATTGCGCCGGTGATCTCGTCGAATATTGTGTTCACGATCTTTTCGACATCGCGCTGGAAGAGATGCGGATTTTCATCAGCGATTTTCTGGATCAGTTCCGAACGGATCATCGATTATCTCTCCCCAGTCAAATGCATTGGCTATCGATAGCGCGTTTCCGATGACTATAGGAAGAAAGATCTGGTTGGGAAACAAGCCGCTGGCCTGAAAACCCCCATTCGGGGCTATTTTCGCCCCCTTTGGCGCCAGTTTCCGCCGATCAGAGCGCCTGCCGGCCCTTCATCTCCCGGCATAAGGCCGCCTCGCCCTCCTGCCGCAGCGCAGAGAAGCCCTTGATTCGCATATGATTTCGTTCGCGCATTCGGCGCGGTCCGGGATCATGTTCGTCCCCCGCCGGGCGGCCACCGGCGCCCCACGAAAAAGCCCCGCAACCGTGCGGCTGCGGGGCTCGTTGTTTGCGGTCGGGAACGACGATTACTCGTCGTCGCCCTTCAGGGCTGCGCCCAGGATATCGCCCAGCGATGCGCCCGAGTCCGACGAACCGTACTGTTCCACGGCCTCTTTCTCTTCGGCGATCTCGCGAGCCTTGATCGACAGGCCCAGACGGCGCGACTTCATGTCGACATTGGTGACGCGAACGTCGACCTTGTCGCCGACCGAGAAACGCTCGGGGCGCTGTTCGGCACGATCACGCGACAGGTCCGAACGGCGGATGAAGGACTTCATGCCTTCGTATTCCACCTCGATGCCGCCGTCTTCGATCGCGGTCACTTCGACGGTGATGATCGAGCCGCGCTTCACGCCGCCAGCCGCTTCGGCGAACTTGTCGCCGCCCAGGGCTTTGATCGACAGCGAAATACGCTCTTTTTCCACGTCAACTTCCGAAACGACGGCCTTGACGACATCGCCCTTGCGGTAGTTCTGGATCGCGTCTTCGCCACGTTCGTCCCAGGACAGGTCGGACAGGTGAACCATGCCGTCGATTTCGCCCGGCAGGCCGATGAACAGACCGAATTCGGTGATGTTCTTGACTTCGCCTTCGACCTCGGTGCCCTCGGGATGGGTTTCTGCGAACACTTCCCACGGGTTGCGCATGGTCTGCTTGAGACCCAGCGAAACGCGGCGCTTGGCCTGGTCGATTTCCAGAACCATGACGTCGACTTCCTGGCTGGTCGAAACGATCTTGCCGGGGTGGACGTTCTTCTTGGTCCAGGACATTTCCGACACGTGGACCAGGCCTTCGACACCGGGTTCCAGCTCAACAAACGCACCGTAATCGGTGATGTTGGTGACGCGGCCCTTGTGCACCGAGTTCAGCGGGTACTTGGCAGCGACCAGATCCCACGGATCTTCCTGCAGCTGCTTCATGCCCAGGCTGATGCGGTGGGTGTCTTTGTTGATCTTGATGACCTGAACATTGACGGTTTCGCCGATCGACAGGATCTCGGAGGGGTGGTTCACACGGCGCCATGCCATGTCGGTGACGTGCAGCAGGCCGTCAACGCCGCCCAGGTCAACGAACGCACCGTATTCGGTGATGTTCTTGACCACACCTTCGACGGTGTCGCCTTCGGAGAGCTTGCCGATGACCTCGGCGCGCTGCTCGGCGCGGCTTTCTTCCAGGATGGCGCGGCGCGACACGACGATGTTGCCACGGCGACGGTCCATTTTCAGGATCTGGAACGGCTGCTTCAGACCCATCAGCGGGCCGGCGTCACGCACCGGGCGGACGTCAACCTGCGAACCGGGCAGGAAGGCCACGGCGCCGCCGAGGTCGACGGTGAAGCCACCCTTGACGCGGCCGAAGATCGCGCCTTCGACGCGCAGTTCGTCGGCATAAGCCTTTTCCAGACGATCCCAGGCTTCTTCGCGGCGGGCCATTTCGCGGCTGATGACCGCTTCGCCACGCGCGTTTTCTGCAGAGCGCAGGTAAACCTCGACCTCGTCGCCAACGGCGATTTCGGGGGCTTCACCGGGATTTGCGAATTCTTTGAGATCGACGCGGCCTTCCATCTTGTAGCCTACGTCGATGATGGCTTGGCCCGCTTCGATCGCGATGACCTTACCTTTGACAACCGAACCCTCTTGGGGGGTGTCCATTTCGAAGCTTTCGTTAAGGAGGGCTTCGAATTCCTCCATCGATGTATTCGCCATGTAGCGTTTCTATCCTTCTAAGTATCGATGTTACTGGCCATGCGGTTGTCTCCGCCGGTCTTGGGGTTAATCGTTGGTCCTCGGGCCATCCACAAAACAAAGAGGGCCGGTGATCCCGACCCTGCTCGATCTCTTTATTTTATGGCTCCACGCCTTATCGACAATGGGCTCTATAAATCCTGTCAGGCCAAGTTGCAAGCCTGAACCTTCTTTCGGACAGGCGGCATGGTGCCGGAACTCCGGCCCCACACCCGGCCCGTCAAGAACGTGCGGGCCGGGGTTTGTCCGGCCCCGCCTTCCCGGCTCAGCTAAAGCGTTCCGGCCCGACCCATTGGCCCGCCGAATAGCGGTCGCCATGGGCCCAGCCCACCGGCAGCACCTGTTCGATCCGCGCCACGTCGTCCGCGGTCAGCGTCGCGTTCGTCCCCTTGACCAGCTCGGCGAAATGCGAGGTCGACCTCGTGCCGGGGATCGGCAGAACGTGATCGCCCTTGTGCAGGGTCCAGGCAATCGCCAGCGATGCCGCCGGCATGCCCATTTCCGCCGCCAGAGCGCGGAACCTGTCGGTCGCGGCGATGTTGTAATCGTAATTCGGTTGCTGGAACCGCGGGTTCACCTTCAGGAAACCCAGTTCGGGCACCCGCGAGGCCGGGATCGGATCGTCGGTCAGGAACGACCGGCCCACCGGCGAAAACGCGACGAAGGCGGTGCCCAGTTCTTCGCAGGCCTGCAGCAGGCCCAGTTCCGGTGCCCGCGTGGCCAGCGAATATTCCGACTGCACCGCGGCGATGGGATGCACGGCGACGGCGCGGCGCAGGGTGCTCGGCGCGATTTCAGACAGGCCGATGGACTTGGTCTTGCCCTTCTTGACCAGCGCCGCCAGCGCCTCAGTCACCTCCTCGATCGGGCGCTCGGCCTGATAGCGGTGCATATAGAACAGATCGACACACTCGACGCCCAACCGTTCAAGGCTCTTGTCCAGTTCGGCCTCGAAATGTTCGGGCGAATTGTCGAAGCAGCGGTTGCCGTCGGCATCCTTGGAAATCCCCGCCTTGGTGGCGATGACGAAATGATCGCGCGCCGCGGTCCCGCGGGATTTGAGGAACGCCCCGATGGCGTTTTCGGACCGGCCCATGCCATAGACGTTGGACGTGTCGACATGGGTGACCCCGGCCTCCACCGCCGCATCCATGATGGCATATGAATTTTCGTCCGTCGTCGGCCCGTAGAATTCGGCGAAACTCATCGCGCCGATCCCAAGCGCGGAAACTTCAGGGCCCTGTGCTCCAAGTCGTCTCGATTGCATATCCTGTCCTTTTCGGAAAACGCAGCTGTTTGGCGCGCACAAAACAGACTTCGGTTCAGGGTTGCAAGGGTTCAGGGCCGGAAGGCAGGGACCAACAGGCCCCTGCCCGCGGGATCAGGCCACTTCGGTCACGAAACGGGCACGCGGGCGGCGCACCTTCTTGAGATTGACCAGCCAGTCGCCGTCTTCCTGACGATAGCCAAGCGGCACCACCAGAACCGAACGCAATCCGCGCGCCCGCAGGCCGAGGATTTCGTCGACCGCTTCGGGATCGAATCCTTCCATCGGCGTTGCGTCCACTTCCTCGAACGCGGCCGCGGTCAGGGCGATGCCAAGCGCGATGTAGGCCTGGCGGACGGCATGTTCGAAATTCGCCCGTTCCTCACGCGGCAGGTACAGCGCCTTGAGCCTGGAATAATAGTCGTCCAGCATCTCGCTCGCACCGCGTTCCTCGGCCATCTGGGCAACCACGGAGTCGATTCGCTCCTCGCTGTAGTTATCCCATGCGGCGAAGACCAGAACGTGAGAACCCTCGACCAGCTGCTGCTGCCCCATCGCCGCCGCGCTCAGCTTGGCGCGGGTGTCGGGATCTTTCACCACGATCACCTCGAAGGGCTGCAACCCGCTGGAGGTCGGCGCCAGGCTGATCGCCTCCAGGATCGCATCGACTTTTTCATCCGGAACGGTTTTCGACGGATCCATTTTCTTGGTCGCGTAGCGCCAGTTCAGCTTCTCTTTCAACATGACATCGGTCCTTCGTTTGCTCTTGACCGCATAGGGCGGTATAAAATCGGAACCGGATACATAATCCATACCAAAGGCACCGCAAGAGGGCACATGCATGACCCCTGGTTACACGGAAGGAACCACCGCGCATTCAGAACGGGACGCGGCCCAGTGCCAGTGCATCAAGGACGTGCTGTCGCGCGTCGGCGACCGCTGGAGCGTCATGATCGTCATCGCCCTTGATGACGGAACCATGCGTTTCAATGAACTCAAGCGCTATCTCGGCATCACCCAAAGGATGCTCAGCCTGACCCTGAAGGAACTCGAACGCGATGGGCTGATCAGCCGGACCTATCACCCGACGATCCCGCCCAAGGTGGAATACGCGCTGACGCCGCTGGGAAAATCCTTCAGTGAACCGGTGCGCGTGCTTGGCCGCTGGGCAATCGACAACCTGGCCAATATCGACGCGGCGCGCCAGCGCTACGACGCCGCGGCCGAAGAAACCGCCTAACCTGCCGCGCGCTTGGCGTCGACGGCGTGGATCGCCGCGGCCACCGCGTCCTCGATCGACAGCTCCGACGTGTCGATCAGCACCGCGTCAGCTGCCGGTTTCATCGGTGCGCTAGCACGTTCGCTGTCGCGCGCGTCGCGTTCCTTCACCTCGGCCAGCACCGCGTCGAAGCTCAGCTCCGATCCCTTGCCCTGCAATTCCTTGTAGCGCCGTCCGGCGCGCACCTCTGCGCTCGCGGTGACGTAGAGCTTGGCCTCGGCCTCGGGGCAGATCACCGTGCCGATATCGCGCCCGTCCAGCACCGCGCCGCCCTGCCGTTGCGCGAAGGCGCGCTGGAAATCGACCAGCGCCTCGCGCACTTCGGGGATCGCCGCGACCTTGCTGGCAGCCTGCGCTACCTCGTGGCTGCGCAGGTCCGGCGCCTCCAAATCCTTCGACGTCAGGGTCTGCGCCGCCTCGATCGGCTCCACCCCGTCCAGCATCCGCGCGCCCACCGCGCGATAGAGCAACCCGGTATCGAGATGGGCGAAGCCGTAATGTGCCGCCACTGCCTTGGAAATGGTGCCCTTGCCCGCCGCCGCCGGGCCGTCGATCGCAATTGTGAACGGCATCACTCTATCTCCTCGCTGGACCAGCCTTCGCGGTAGTGCGGCACCGCGTCGATCAGGTTTTCGTAATCGCCTTTGTAGGCGCAGAAGATATGGTTTTCCACCCGCGTTCCCGTCGCCCCGTCCACCGTGCCCAGGCTGACCCAGATCAGCCCGTCGCCTTCGTCCCAGAACAGGTAGGACCCGCAATCGGGGCAAAACCCGCGCCTTGTCCCGGGCGAAGATTCGAACCAGCGCGGATCGCCCTCGATGCTCAGGCTGCCCACCGGCACCGGGGCGGCGATGGAATAGCTGCCGGACGCCTTGCGGCACTGGTAGCAATGGCAGGCGGTCGCAGGGCCGAATTCGCCCGAAACCGCGTACTGGATACGCCCGCATAGGCAACTGCCCCGCCTCATAACCTTCCCCAACGGCGTAGCCCGACATGGCCAAGCGCGATCAGTGCCAGCGCCAGCAGGGCGGCAAAAAGCGCCGCGACCAGCAGCGTCAGCCCCCACCACGCCAGCCGGAACGGGGTCATTGGGAACCGCGTTCGATCCGTGCGCCCAACGCCCCCATCAAGCCTTCGAAAATCGGGAAGGAGGTGGCGATCGGACTGCCGTCATCGACGCTGACCGGCGCCTCTGTCGCCATGCCCAGCACCATGAAGCTCATCGCGATCCGGTGATCCAGGTGGCTGACACAGGTGGCCCCGCCTGGCACGTTGCCATGACCCCGCCCCTTTACGATCCACCAATCCGGGCCGTCCTCGACCTCGACCCCGTTGGCGCGCAGGCCCGCCGCCATCGCCTCGATCCGGTCGGATTCCTTGACCCGCAATTCCTTGACCCCGCGCATCACCGTGTCGCCGGTCGCGAAAGCCGCGACCACCGACAGCACGGGGTATTCGTCGATCATGCTGGCGGCGCGTTCGGGCGGCACCTCGATACCTTTCAGGTCGGGCGAAAACTTCGCCCGCAGGTCAGCCACCGGTTCGCCGCCCTCTTCGCGCATGTTCTCGAAGGTCAGGTCGGCGCCCATGTCCTGCAGCGTATAGAACAACCCGGCCCGGGTCGGGTTCAGCCCGATATTGGGCACCAGCACGTCCGATCCCGGTACGATCAGCGCGGCACAGACCGGAAAGGCCGCCGAGGAGGGATCGCGCGGCACCACGATGGTCTGCGGTTTCAGCTCGGGCCGCCCGGTCAGGGTGATGACCCGGCCTTCATCGGTCACTTCCGTCGTGATCGCGGCGCCGAAGCCCCCCAGCATCCGCTCGGTGTGATCGCGGGTCGCTTCCTTCTCGATCACCACCGTCTGCCCGGGCGCGTTCAGCCCCGCCAGCAAGACGGCTGATTTCACCTGCGCCGACGGCACCGGGACTTCGTAACGCACCGGTACCGGATCAGCGGCGCCCACGATGGTCATCGGCAGACGTCCGCCGGCGCGGCCCACCGCCTGCGTCCCGAACAGCGCCAAGGGATCGGTCACCCGCGCCATCGGCCGCTTGTTCAGGCTGGCGTCGCCGGTAAACGTCGCGGTAATGGGCGATGTCGCCATCGCCCCCATGATCAACCGCACGCCGGTGCCCGAATTGCCGCAATCGATGACGTTCCCGGGTTCGGCAAAGCCGCCGACGCCGACACCATGTACATGCCAGGTGCCGTCTTCGTCGCGCGCCACCTCGGCCCCGAAGGCGCGCATCGCCTTGGCGGTGTCCAGCACGTCTTCGCCTTCCAGCAACCCGGTGATCACGGTTTCGCCCACGGCCATCGCGCCAAGGATCAGCGACCGATGGCTGATCGACTTGTCGCCCGGCACATGCGCCTCGCCTGTCAGGGGGCCGCATTTGCGCGATGTCATCGGGATCGGGGTGCCGTGTCCGGACATGGGTGCTCTCCTCACTACCTGACGGTGTGATAGCGTAATCCCAAAGGGGCGTCCATGTGCCCTTTCATCGTTCCCCGGACACTCGGAACGGAGCGGCCTCAGCGCTTGCGGAACGTCAGGTAATGCGGCACCCGCCCCTCGCGCAGCGCCTTCTGTTCGTAGCGCGTGGAAATCCAGTCATCCCACGGCTCGCGCCAATCGTCAGGCCGTTCGGCCAGCCAGTCGAACCCGGCCTTGGGCACCTCTTCCAGCGTCTGGCGCACGTAATCGGGAATGTCCGTCGCGACCCGGAAAATCGCCCCCGGCTTCAGCACCCGGTTCAGCGGCCCGAGGTATTCCGGCGTCACGAAGCGGCGGCGGTGATGGCGCTTCTTCGGCCAGGGATCGGGATAAAGCAGGAAGGCCTTGTCGATCGAGGCATCGGGCAGCACGTCAAACAGGTCGCGCACGTCGCCCGGATGCACCGACACGTTCTGCGTGCCCAGCCGCCGGATCTTGCCCAAGAGCATCGCGACGCCGTTGATGAAGGGTTCGCAACCGATGATTTCGACCTGCGGATAGGTCTCGGCCATGTGCACCAGATGTTCGCCACCGCCAAACCCGATTTCCAGCCAGACCGGTTTACCGTGGAACCGCGCGGCCATGTCGATCGGGGTGCGGTCGGGGTTTTCCTCCCAACCCACCGCGCCGGGCGACAATGCTTCAAGGTCCTCGTCCAGATAATCCTTCTGCGCCTGATTCATCGTCTTGCCATGAATCCGGCCATAGAAATTGCGCCACGGCGCCTTGGGGTGCTTGTTCGAAGAGGTCATGGCGCGCCCTTTAGCCCGGATGCGCGCGATTCACAATTGCCTGCTTGCACCGGATGGCAAAGCACGCGCCGGACGCGCGCATAAACCGCCCCGCCACTGCGCAACTGTGCGCACGCGAACAATCATTGTCAAAATTGTCCGAATTTTCTGCGCGAGGGCATAAAGGCATGCTGGCCATGACGCCCGGCATGGGCGGACCAAAGATCTTGAAAGGACCTTTTCCGATGACCCAATACCAAACCTATGCCGCGCCGCTGGGCCGTTTTTTCCTGGCGCTGATCTTCATCATCGCGGGGGTACAGAAAATCACCGGCTATGCCGGCACGCAGGGCTACATGGAAATGATGGGCGTGCCCGGCTCGCTGTTGCCGCTGGTCATCCTGACCGAACTGGGCGGCGGCATCGCGCTGCTGCTGGGCTGGCAAACCCGTATCGTGGCCTTCCTGCTGGCGGGCTTCACCCTGCTGTCGGGCATCCTGTTCCACTACCTGCCGTCACTCGGGATGGAAGGGATGGAAGCGCAGGCCCAGAGCATCAGCTTCATGAAGAATATCAGCATCGCCGGCGGCATGTTGATGATCGTGGCGCTTGGCGCGGGCCGTTACGCGCTGGACAATCGCGGCACCGCAGCCAAAGTGCCGGCGGAATAATCCCCACTAAGGCCCTGCCCTGCGCAGGGTCTGGAGTTCATAAAAAAACGGGGCGGAAAATGTACCATTTTCCGCCCCGTTTTCTATTCTCGAAAACGCCCGATCAGAGCGCCGCTTTCAACGCCTCGACCAGGTCTGTCTTTTCCCAGCTGAAACCGCCATCCGCCTCCGGTTCGCGGCCGAAATGGCCGTAGGCGGCGGTACGCGAATAGATAGGACGGTTCAGCGACAGGTGGGTACGGATGCCGCGCGGGGTCAGGTCCATCACCTGCGGGATCGCCAGTTCGATCGCCGCCGCCTCGATATCACCGGTGCCGTGCAGGTCGGCATAGATCGACAGCGGATGCGACACGCCAATGGCATAGCTCAGCTGGATCGTGCAGCGCTCCGCCAGCCCCGCCGCGACCACGTTCTTGGCCAGGTAGCGCGCGGCATAGGCCGCCGAACGGTCCACCTTGGTCGGGTCCTTGCCGGAAAACGCCCCGCCGCCATGCGGCGCGGCGCCGCCATAGGTGTCGACGATGATTTTGCGGCCCGTGAGGCCCGCATCGCCATCGGGGCCGCCGATGACGAATTTCCCGGTCGGGTTCACCCACCATTGGGTTTCCCGGGTGATCCAGCCCTCGGGCAGAACTTCGCGGATATAAGGCTCGACGATGTCGCGGATATGATCGCTGGTCTGATCCTCCTCGGCGTGCTGCGTCGACAGCACGATCGAGGACACGCCAACCGGCTTGCCGTTTTCATAGCGCACCGAAATCTGCGATTTCGCATCCGGGCGCAGGGTCGGTTCGGCCCCGGATTTGCGCGCCTCGGTCAGTCGGCGCAGGATGGCGTGGGAAAACTGGATCGGCGCCGGCATCAGCGCGTCGGTTTCGTTGGTGGCGTAGCCGAACATGATCCCTTGGTCGCCGGCGCCTTCATCCTTGTTGTCGGCGGCATCGACACCCTGGGCGATATGGGCCGACTGTTCGTGCAGCAGGTTGGTGATCTCCACCGTTTTCCAGTGGAACTTGTCCTGTTCGTAGCCGATATCCTTGATGCAGTCGCGGGCGATGCCGTCGATCCTGCCCATGTATTCGGTCAGCTTGGATTGATCCGACAGACCTACCTCGCCGCCGATGACGACCCGGTTGGTGGTCGCGAAGGTTTCACAGGCAACGCGGGCTTCTGGTTCCTCGGCCAGAAACGCGTCCAGCACCGCGTCGGAAATCCGGTCGCAGACCTTGTCCGGGTGTCCTTCCGAAACGGATTCGGAAGTAAAAATGTAGTTCTGTCGTGTCATGAAAGGTGCTCCATTGGTGTACTGCCCGCCACGCCAGGTAGCCGTTGTGACGGGGATAGCTATTGGTTACGCGCGCCAATGCCTCTGGTCAATTGGCTTTTCGGGTCCTGACACCCGCCTTAGCTGCAATAACGGCAAGAAAAAGCAGCAGAATAGCGACGGCGGCAAATAAATCGCCGATACGCGCATAGATCGTGGGTGCTGCCGGGGCGGGCAGCGGCAGGTCGATCCACCCCGCCTGCCCCAAAGGCAGGCTGCCGGTGACCCTGCCACGCGCATCGATCACCGCCGACACGCCGGTATTGGCGACCCGCACCATCGGCAGCCCCTGCTCGATCGCCCTGAGCTGCGCCTGCGCCAGGTGCTGGTAGGGGCCGGAAAAGCGCCCGAACCACGCGTCATTGGTGATCTGCAGCAGGAAGCCGGGCCGTTCCGGCGCGCCCGCCACGTCCTGCGGGAACACCGCTTCGTAGCAGATCAGCGGCAAGGCCGTGCCAAGCGCGCCCAGATCGAACAGCCGCGGACCGGGACCGGCGGAAAATCCCGCGCCTTCATTCGCCGCCAGCCCGTGAATACCGAACCCTGCCAGCAGATCGCCGAAGGGCATGTATTCACCGAAGGGCACGAGATGGTGCTTGTCATAGACCTGGGTGACCGCGCCGGACGCGTCCAGCACCGCGGCGGCATTGTAGATCCGCTGCCCCTCAGCGCGCTGCGCCCCGAGGATCACCGGCACGCCCTTGGCAGCCCCCGCGATCACAGCCAGCGTTTCGTCGGCGTATTCAAGATAGACCGGGACCGAAGTTTCCGGCCACACGATCAGGTCGGGGCGCGGGGCGGCCGCGGTGGCCTCGACCGTGCGGCGGAAGAAGGTGGGGATGAATTCCGGGTCCCATTTCTGATGCTGCGGCGCGTTGGGCTGGACCAGCCGAACCACCGGCGCCGCGCGCGGCGCCGGACCGGTGGTCGCCAGCCAAGATCCCCCCGCGAACAACCCGGCAAGCAACAGCACCGGAACGGCCGCCTTCAGCGGATGGGCGGTGAACAGCTGGCGCAGCGCGACGGCGGCGGCCAGCGCGATCAGGCTCAGACCGTGCGGCCCGACGACCGCCGCCCATTGCGCCATCGCGGTCGGAATCCAAAGATGCCCGATCAGCGCCCAGGGAAAACCGGTCAGCAGGTAGGACCGCGCAAGTTCGGCCAGCGCCAGCGCCGCGATCCACGCCGCAACGCCCTTGCCCAGCCGATGCGCCAGCATCAGCGACGCGCCCCAAAAGATCGCCAGACCGGCGGCAATGAAAACCAACGCGAAAGGCGCCATCCAGCCATGCCGGGCGATATCGACAAGGAATGGTTCGACGATCCAGGACAGCGCCAGCGCGAAATAGCCCGTCCCGCCGGCCCAGCCGATCCAGCCCGCCCGCCGCGATGTTTCCGCCGTCAGGAAAACCGAATAAAGCCCGGCAAAGCCGACCAGCACCAGTTGCCACAGGTCGAACGGCGCCTGCCCGGTGGCTGCCAGCGCCCCGAAAACCGCCGCGACCGCCATGCGGCGACGCGGGCCGAGCCCGGCGAGCCAGCGTTCGAAATGCGGGGCCAGCGCCCAAAGCGGGGAAACCGGACGCGGCACCGGTCAGGACGCGCCGCTTTTCAGCCGCAACCTCAGCCGCTTGATGCGGCGCGGATCGGCATCGACGACTTCGAATTCCAATCCCGATGGATGCTGCACCACCTCGCCGCGCACCGGCACCCGGCCCGCCAGCATGAAGACCAGACCGCCCAGGGTGTCGATCTCTTCCTCGTCGACCTCTTCGGCCTCGGTCAGCCTGAGACCGGTTTCGGCCTCGAATTCATCCAGCGGCGTTTTCGCCAGCGCCAGGTACTGGCCGGGCTTTTCGGCCACCCACAGGCGGTCCTCGTCGGTGTCGTGTTCGTCCTCGATCTCGCCGACGACCTCCTCGATCAGGTCCTCGATCGTGACCAGCCCGTCGACGCCGCCGTATTCGTCGATCACCAGCGCCATGTGGCGGCGTTCGCTCTGCATTTTCTGCAGCAGCACGCCGATCGACATCGAAGGCGGCACGAAGAGAAGCGGCCGCAGCAGCCCGCGCAGATCGACCGCCTTGTCCGATCCGCCGTTGAAGCCGTAGCTGAGCGCGAAATCCTTCAGGTGCACCATGCCAAGCGGCGTATCGAGCGTGCCGTCATAGACCGGCAACCGCGAAAAACCGGTTTCGCGGAACGCCTCGACCAGTTCCGATTTGGTGGCGTCGACGGAAACGGCGACGATATCGGCCTTAGGAATGGCCACGTCGTTGACCCGCACCCGGCCCAGCGATTGCAGGTCCGGCGTGCGGCTTTCGAGTGACGTGACATGTTGATCCCCGACCGGGGAAGTGCGTTCGCCGGGGGCCTCGGGGCCAAGCGCCGCAAGGATACGCCGGAAGAAACCGGGGGTTTTCAAATTGTCCGATGACTGCGCGCTTCGCGCTGCCATAGAAGAGCCGTCGGTACTGTCGCCCATCTTACCTTTCCAACCTGGACGGGTGCATCACCCGCCTATTTTTCCATATATGGGTCAGGCAGCCCCATTTTGCCAAGTATTTCGGTCTCCAACCCTTCCATCAACGTGGCATCCTTGTCACGGATGTGGTCGTAGCCCAGCAGGTGCAGCGTGGCATGGACGATCAGGTGGGTGACGTGATCGGCCAGCGGCTTGTCCGCGTCCTTCGCCTCGCGCGCGCAGGTTTCAAAGGCGATCGCGATATCGCCAAGCTCTTCCGGCGGCCCCTCTCGGGCCCCAGCTGGTGCGGTTTCGGGCAGGTTGGGCGTATCGCCGTCAGCTTCGGCACCGCGTTCTTCCGATGGCCAGCTCAGCACGTTGGTGGCCGTGGTTTTTTCGCGAAAATCGGCGTTGAGTTCGGCAATCCGGGCATCATCGCAGCCCAGCACGGCAATCTCGAACCGATCCGGGTCGAGGCCGAGATGGGTGAGCGCGGCGCGCGCGGCCGCCTCTGCCAGCGGTTCGAGTTCCGCCTTGTCCCAGCGGTCGTCCTCAAGGATCGTATCGGTTAGCATCTGTTCTCACCCGTGCCGGTGGGGGCCAGCCCCCACACCCCCGGGGTATTTTCCCCAAGAAAAAGGGATCAGGCTTCTTCCGCCTCATAGGCTTCGATGATCGCGGCGACAAGGGGGTGGCGGACCACGTCCTTGGCGGTGAAATAGTTGAAGCTGATCTTGGGGATGTGTTTCAGCAGCCGTTCCGCATCGTGCAACCCCGAGGACACGCCGCGCGGCAGGTCGACCTGGCTGCGGTCGCCGGTGATTACCATGCGCGATCCTTCGCCCAGGCGGGTCAGGAACATCTTCATCTGCATCGAGGTGGCGTTCTGCGCCTCGTCCAGCACCACGAAGGCATTCGACAGGGTGCGGCCGCGCATGAAGGCCAAGGGTGCTATTTCGATGCGCTTTTCCTCGATCAGCTTGGCGGTCTGCTTGCCCGGCAGGAAATCGTTCAGCGCGTCGTAGAGCGGCTGCATGTAGGGGTCGACCTTTTCCTTCATGTCGCCGGGCAGGTAGCCCAGTTTCTCGCCCGCTTCCACCGCCGGACGCGCGAGGATGATCCGGTCGACCGCGCCGTCGATGAACATCGACACGCCCACGGCGACGGCAAGATAGGTCTTGCCGGTGCCGGCCGGGCCGATGCCGAAGGCCATTTCATTAGCGAACAGGTTCTGCACATAGGCTTTCTGCGCCTCGGTGCGCGGTTCCACCAGTTTCTTGCGGGTCTTGATTTCCACCTTGCCGCCGCGAAACATCTCCAGCTGGTCGCCGTCGCGGATATCGGTTTCGGTCTCCGCCCCGCCCATGCGAATTTCGCGGTCGATATCGCCGCTTTCGACGTCGCGCCCGGCTTCAAGCCGTTCATACAGCCCCCGCAAAACGGTTTCGCATTCCGCCACCGCGCCGGTTTCGCCGTGAATCGACAACTGGTTGCCGCGCCGCAGGATATGCACCCCGAGCTTCTGTTCGATCGCCGCCAGGTTGCGATCATATTCACCGCAAAGGTCTATGAGCAAACGGTTATCGGGAAATTCCAGAACCGCTTCGCTGAGGCTTTCGGGATCGGTGGGCGGGATCAACACGCTGTCGGACAAGCACGACTCCTTGCATCTGGCTGTATCTTAATGGTGCCAACTTCGGCCGCCACACGCAAGATATAGCGTTCGTTTGTCACCAAACCTGCACAAAAAAAGCCGCCGGCGATGAAACCGGCGGCTTTGAAATCTCTTCCGCCCGCGACGTCAGAGCGGGTCGGCGATCGGCGACCCCTGCTTGAACGGTCCGGTGGCCACGCCCGGAGGCGCCGCGCCGGAACAGACTGGCTTGCCGTACTTGTCGAGCCGCTGCGACAGGTAACCCTCGACGCCGTCGTCGATGATCCAGTGATCGCAGCCGTTCGGATCGACCCAGATCCCCGCCTTCAGCTGGCTGAGATGCTTCGCGTCGGTGCCGCGGTCGCGGCTCTTGTCCGGACCGACACTGCCGTGGCCGCCATATTCGCAGCCAGCCAGCGCGCCGATCAATGCGAGAGCTGTAATGGCTTTCCCAAAAGTCATGTTCGTTTCTCCCTCGCCCGATCAGCGGATACAGATGATTTCGACGCGGCGGTTCTGCTGCATGCCCGCAGCGGTCGCGTTCGACGCTTTCGGCATCCGTTCGCCATAGCCGCGCACATCGACGACCTTGGCGCCGACCCCGTTCGCGATGCTGGCAACCGCGTTGGCGCGGTTGTAGCTGAGCCGCATGTTGTAGGCATCCGAAGCCCGGCTGTCGGTATGGCCGGCGATGACATAAGCCCGCGCCTGCGCCTGGCGGAAGAAATCCTCCAGCCGCTTGCGGCCGCGCGCATCGACGCGGTAGCTGTCGGTGGCGAACAGCTGATCGCTGTTCATCACGCCGCAGACGTCGCCACGGCGGCACACCGGGATCCCCTGGCGATTGACATGCGGGCTCATGTAGCCCTCGGCACCGTCATCCATCACCCAGTGTTCGCAGCCATCCGGATCGATCCAGATGGTCGGAAGATATTTTTCGCCCGTGATCGTCTGGCCGGTATCCTGCGCAGCGGCGTATTGCACCGTCCCCGTGAACCCCATGACCGAAACGACGGCGCAAGCGAAAGCAGAACGAAATGCTTTTGAAATCATTTTCGCCACAGCCCCTGTCCCTCGTGTTGTTACCCCCCGGGCCCGCCGATTTTGGCAGCTAATTATGCGGGTCCCGACGCAAATGAATGGCCGGAGTGTAGCACCTTTGTGATGTAAGTGAAGATTTATTAACTACATATTGGGGCGAATCTGGAAACAATACCGCCATATGGTCGGCATCCATTCCAATTCAGCCCCATTCCAATTCAGCCATGGCGACCGCCCCCGGTTCGCGGCGGAACCGATCGCAGCCGGGTCGCGGTCAGACCAGCGTGCCGGCCAGCGAATTCGCCCCGCTTTCGACGATCCGCACACGGGCGATATCGCCCACCTTCACCCCGGCCTCGGCGGCGCCGGCGACATGGACCGCGTGCAGGTAATCGGACTTGCCGACCATCTGACCCGGCAGCCTGCCCGGTTTCTCGAACAGCACCGACACCTCGCGCCCGACCATGCTGTCCTGCACGGCGCGCTGTTGTTCGGTGATCAGCGCCTGCAGCCGCTGCAGCCGGTCGCTGGCCTCGGCGTCGTCGACCTGGGCGCGTTCTGCCGCCGGGGTGCCGGGGCGGGTGGAATATTTGAAGCTGAAGGCCTGACCGTATTCGACCGCCCGGATCAGGTCCATCGTGGCCTGGAAATCTTCCTCGGTCTCTTCCGGGAAGCCGACGATGAAATCGCCCGAAATCAGGATGTCGGGCCGCGCCGCGCGAATGCGTTCGATCAGCTTCAGGTAGCTTTCGGCGGTGTGGCTGCGGTTCATCCGCTTCAGGATCCTGTCGCTGCCCGACTGCACCGGCAGGTGCAGGTAAGGCATCAGTTTCTTGCATTCGCCATGCGCCGCGATCAGGTCGTCATCCATGTCGTTGGGATGCGAGGTGGTGAAGCGGATGCGCTCCAGCCCGTCGATATCGTTCAGCGCCCAGATCAATCTTGCCAGCGACCAGGCCCCGTCGGGGCCGTGCCCGTGATAGGCGTTGACGTTCTGGCCCAGCAGGGTGATTTCGCGCACGCCACGTTCGACCAGGTCGCGCGCCTCGCCCAAAACCCGTTCCACCGGCCGGCTGACCTCGGCGCCGCGCGTATAGGGCACCACGCAGAAGGCGCAGAACTTGTCGCAGCCTTCCTGCACCGTCAGGAACGCCGCCGGGGCGCGCCGCGCCTTGGGGCGGTTCTTCAGCTTCTCGAACTTGTCTTCCTCGGGGAAATCGATATCCAGCGCCTTTTCCCCCTGCCGCGCCTTTGCCTCCATCTCGGGCAGCCGGTGATAGGACTGCGGCCCCACGACCAGGTCGACCAGCGGCTGGCGGCGCATGATTTCCTCGCCCTCGGCCTGCGCGACGCAGCCCGCCACGCCGATCTTCAGGTCGGGCTTTTCGTCCTTCAACGCGCGGAACCGGCCCAGTTCGGAATAGACCTTCTCGGCCGCCTTTTCACGGATATGACAGGTGTTGAGCAGGATCATGTCGGCATCGTCGGCACTGTCGGTTTCGACATAGCCCGACCCGCCCATCGCCTCGGCCATGCGTTCGCTGTCATAGACGTTCATCTGGCAGCCATAGGTCTTGATAAAGAGTTTCTTGGGCTCGCTCATCGGGCTGATCCTGTCCGCGGTTTCAAGGCGCCGTCCTATACCAGAACGGGGGCGACTTGCAATGCAGGGCGATTTGGCCGAATTTGACCCCGAAACAGGCAAATGTTCGAGGTAAGGTTAAGGCATGCGGTATCACAGCCTGTCGGATTTTCTGTCCCGTGGCCGCGACGCGCTGCGCGAAGGCCCGCTGGCGATGACCTTCGCCGAGGACGAGACCGAGATCGACACAACCATCCGCCACCAGCTCAACAGCGGCTTCCGCACCGCTCTGGCCTTGATGCCCGACGACTTCGATCTGGCCCCGGACCTGAGCGACACAGTGCACCGGATCGATTATGACCCGCTGGCCGAAAACGCGGTGCAAACAGCGGTCAACACGATGATCGACGCGGCGCCGGGGCTGTGGATGTTTTACTGCTTCAACGCCGAATACCTGTTCTACCCGTTTTGCGAAACTCGAACCGTGGGCGAAATGCTGGCTTTTCATTCCGAGGAACGGCGGGACGCGATGCTGACCTATGTCATCGACCTCTATGCCGCCGATCTGGACCAGAACCCGAACGCGGTATCTCTGGACAGCGCACATCTGGACAAGTCCGGGTATTACGCGCTGGCCCGAAACGATCCGGACAATCACAACCACCCGAAGGAACGGCAGCTGGATTTCTTCGGCGGACTGCGCTGGCGGTTCGAGGAACACGTCCCCCCCAAGCGCCGCAAGATTGACCGGATCGCGCTGTTCAAATCGAAACCGGGGCTGAAGCTGCGCGACGATCACACCTTCAACGACGAGGAATACAACACCTATTCCTGTCCCTGGCACCACAACCTGACCGCCGCGATCTGTTCCTTCCGTACCGCCAAGGCGCTGAAACGCAATCCCGGATCGCGGTTCGACATCCAGAATTTTCGCTGGCACAACTCAACCCCGTTCGAATGGCATTCGCGGCAGTTGCTGGATCTGGGGTTGATGGAACCCGGCCAATGGTTCTGACACGAGCCGCCGATGTCTTGACGCAACCCGGAGGAAACATGCCGATCCCGGCCGGCTCCGGGCAAGGGGCTGGAGCAAACCGGCGCCATCGCTTATCCTGAACGCGATGGAATCCCCATTTCGGGATTTGCCCCGTAGTGCGATCGTTGCAGAGGGCGGATATCATGATTGCGGCAAAGATCCTTCTCAGCCTCGGAACAGTCCTCGCGACGACCCAGACTGGCTGTTCGCTTCCCGAAACCCGGCACCCGGCCAGTTCACTGCCCGAGGACCGAACCCAGCTCCCGCCGCGCCCGACCGGCAACCTGAACGATCTGGAAACCGAACTGCGCCGAAAACTCGCGGCGAACGGCGTTGAGATCAGCAGAAAAAATGGAAGGCTGACGATCACCATGCCCGCCGACATCCTTTTCACCAGCGGCCAGGCCGTTCTCGACACCGGACGGCAGCAACAGCTTGACCTGCTGGCGCAGGAATTGCTGCGCGGCCCGTTCGCCACGATCCAGATCACCGGCCACACCGATGACAGTGGTACGGCCGAGGCCAACCAGGCGCTGTCGCAGCACCGCGCCGAAGCCGTCGCGGAGGCATTCCTGGCCCAGGGCTGGCAACGCGGCCTGCTGCATGTCATGGGACGCGGCGCCAGCGAACCAGTCGCATCGAACGAAACCGAAGAAGGCCGCAGCCGGAACCGGCGCGTCGAAATCGTGGTCCTGCCGAATTTCTAGCACCCGCCCATCGCGCGTTGGCGCAACGCGGGTGTTTCAAAAAAAATAGAGAAAATCATGCCGCTCCTCACGGTTTTGTGTTAAGAATCGGATGAGTTTGTTAGAATTGATGAGACTGCCACAGCTACACCGTATGGTGCGTTGATTAATTGTTCCGGAAAACCGGGGCCGACAGGTGACGGATCAGGAATTGTTCCGTCTGGCTATTGAATAAAGAGCAGTGCCGCGCCGGACGGCATGCCGTCATTTCGCCTCTGATATCTCTTCGAGTGGAGATGGAGGGCCTGAGAATGACGTGTTTGCAACGCGTTCGGAACGAAGCCGAAGACCCCGCCGGGCTTTTAAGAAACACTTCTTTGGAGTGCCTTGCCGCTTTGCCGAAACCAGCGGCGAAGACGCTTTTTTAACAAGACCAAGCTTGCCAGTGGCCATCCCGGCCAGGGGCGCTTGTAGAACATCCTATTCCGTGAGGGCCATCGGCAGGTGCCGGCTGCGTTCACCAGATTTATCAATCCGACGGAGGTTGTGATGCGCGATTTCGAAAACGATGACTTGAACACACCGATTTTTGACAAGGACAACCTGCATGACCCGGTCGTGGGCGGTGCCGTGGGTCTTTCGAACGACGTGCAATACGAATCGAAGGCGCCGAAGGATCAGGACGATGCCGATACGCCGGAGGACAGCGGTCCCATCACCGAGGGGCTGGATGGCGATCCTCTCGGCGGGGAGCCTCTGAGCAGCGAAGAAACCGAAGAACCTTCTGGCGATGACGGCTCGGCGGGGCTGGACGGTGGCGATTGGGACGATGGGGGAGACACCCTTGGCAGCTATGCCATCACCGAAACGGAACCGGTCGACATTTCGTTCGATTTTCAGCCCGTTCCCGAACCACGCGATGCCATCTACGAACCAGCACCGGACTATGGCCCCACCTCCGTCGGACCAGTCACGCCACAGGCTTATACGACAACTAATTGGGAAGATGGCCGCATCTTCGTAGGCGGCTCCAATGTCAGCGCAGCGCCGGATCAGGAATCGAACGCCGATCCGGATGGCGGCGCGGCGGCGATGCCCGACGATCTGGCGGCCCCGGCACCGCCGACTTCCCTGTTGACCCTGTCCACCTATCTCAACGAGAACAACACTGGCAGCGGTGGCAACGATTTCTGGGATGAATTCTGGAATCCGTACCCTTACACCAATTCGCCCTTCTTCAACCTCACTTCGTCTGGCACCAACGCCAAGAACGGCGTGATCCATTACAATGTGACGAGTTTTCCAGGAGTCGATACGGATGGGACCGGGACGGCGTCGCGGGTGGATTCGATCCGACATGCGCTGAATGTCTACGAAGACATCCTCGGCATCAACTTCGTCGAAACCACTTCGACGGACACCGCGATCGTCGATCTGTTCTTCTATGACAACGTAGCGGGCAAGGCCTTCGCCAATTTCAACCAGTCCGCGGACGGTTCGATCCAGTACGCCTGGGTCAACGTGGCCACCGGCTGGAACGGTGGCTCCGCCGGTAATATCGGCGATTACACGTTCCAGACCTACCTGCACGAAATCGGCCACACGCTGGGCCTTGGTCACCAGGGACTGTATAACGCGGGTTCCGGCAGTCCGACCTACAACGACGCCTACTGGGAAAACGACACCTGGCAGCAGACCATGATGTCCTACTGGTCCCAGGACAACTACAATAGCCAATCCTATGCCCGCCTGATCGGTCCGATGGCGGTGGATTGGATGACGCTCGACCGGATCTACAATCCGATGGGCTACGGGATCGATGACGGGACTACCACCGGCAACACCACCTGGGGCTTCAATTCAACATGGTACGACTGGACCCCGTCGAGCACCGGTCCGCTCTTCGGTTATGCCAACACGGCCTATGCTTCGCTTGACACGCTGCTGGACACCAACGCGACCTGCATCGTCGATGGTGGCGGCATCGACACGCTGGACCTGTCCGGGTTCTCGAACAACACCGTGATCGACGTCCGCACCTTCTCGAGCTCGTCGACCACCGGCACGATCTCCAGCGTGGGCGGCCTGACCGGGAACCTGACCATCGCCTACGGCACGGTGATTGAAAACGTGGTGGGCGGCTCCGGGGCTGAAGTGATCCACGGCAATAATGTCGCCAACTCGATCCGCGGCGGCGGTGGCAACGACACGATCTACGGCTATTCAGGGGCCGACAGCCTGTATGGCGACGACGGCAACGACACCATCTATGCCGGCGGCAACAACGGCGACTATGTCGATGGCGGCGCCGGCAACGACCGGATTTACGGCGGCCTGAACGGTCAGACCCTGCTCGGAGGTTCGGGCAACGACACGATCTACGGCGACGATGCCACCCCGATCTCGGGCGTGGGCGACACGATCGATGGCGGCAGCGGCAACGACTATATCCTGGGTGCCAATGGCAGTGACTTCATCCAGGGCGGCAGCAGCATCGACACGCTGATCGGAAACGACGGCAACGACACGCTTGAGGGCGGCTTCTCCACTGACAGCGTCAATGGCGGGGACGGCGATGACCTGATCCGGGTGCTGAACGGCGAATACTACGATTCCGTCGACGGTGGCGCCGGCAACGATACGCTCGACCATTCGGCAAGCACCTACAGCGGCGACGTGTTTAACTTCAACACAGGGTTGATCACCGGCTCCCATCTGAACTCTCCTTCGGCAACGCTGATCAATATCGAGACTTATCTCGACGGATCGGGTGACAACACGATCCATTCCGACGGGTCGGGCCTGTTCGACGGCAATGACGGCAACGACACCATCTTTGCCGGGCTTGGAACCAACGAGACACTCGATGGCGGTGCCGGAACCGACCTGCTGGACACCACGACATGGAACGGAAACTATACGATCGACCTGGGCACAGGCGTGACCAATTATGTTCCGGAATCCTTCGTCAACTTCGAGAACCTGATCACGGGTTCCGGCGATGATTCCCTGACCGGCAGTTCGGGTAACAACAGCATCGATGGCGGCGCCGGCAACGACGTCATCCTAGGGGCAAGCGGCGTCGACACGCTGATAGGTGGCGACGGGAACGACACGCTGAATGGCGGCCTTTTCGACGACTTCTGCTATGGCGGCGCCGGCAACGACGTTTTCCAGATCACCGGTTCTGACCTCGCCGACAATGTCTATGGCGGTAGCGGCATCGACCTGCTGGACCTGAGCGCCTATGGCAACGTCTCGCTGGGCTTCAATGTCGACCTGGCGGCCCAGACCTATGACTTCATGCCGACCACATTCGGCCCCTATGACGTGCAGGATGTCGAAAACGTCAGCGGTTCGGAACGGGCCGACAACATTCTTGGCGATGGTGTCAACAACCTGCTGTGGGGCAACGGTGGCGACGACACCCTGAACGGCGGCGGCGGCAGCGACATCCTGATCGGCGGCGACGGTGCAGACAGCCTGCTCGGCAGCTTCGGTTACGACACGCTGTATGGCGGCAATCACAACGATACGCTCACGGGACAGGGCGGCAACGACCTGCTCTATGGCGGCCTCGGCAACGATACGCTGTGGGGCGGCAACCACGACGATACGCTTTCGGGCCAGGGCGGCAACGATGCGCTCTATGGCGGCCACGGCAATGACCAGATGGACGGCGGTATCGGAAACGACACCCTGCGCGGCTGGATCGGAAACGACACCCTGACCGGGTCGACGGGCATCGACGTGTTGCTGGGCGAGGATGGCAATGACAGGCTGGATGGCGGTGACGACAACGACATCCTGTACGGCGGCAACGGCGCCGACATCCTGCTTGGCCGCAATGGCGCGGACGTCCTGAACGGCGGCGCTGACAACGACACGCTGCTGGGCGGCAATCACAGCGATACGCTCTCGGGCGATGCCGGCAACGACGCGCTTTATGGCGACCATGGTCACGACCAATTGGACGGCGGTGCCGGTAACGACACCCTGCGCGGCTGGATCGGCGACGACACCCTGATCGGGGCGGCGGGCAATGACTTCCTGTTCGGCGAGGACGGCAATGACAGGCTGAACGGCGGTGACGACGACGACCTGCTCGATGGCGGTGTCGGCGCCGATATCCTGATCGGCGGCAATGGCGAAGACACGCTGAACGGCGGCGCTGACAACGATACGCTGCTGGGTGGCAACCACAATGACACGCTCGCGGGTGACGCCGGTAACGATGCGCTTTATGGCGGCCATGGTCACGACCAGATGGATGGCGGTGTCGGCAACGACACGATGCGGGGCTGGATCGGCGACGACACCCTGACCGGGGCGGCCGGCAATGACTTCCTGTTCGGCGAAGACGGCAATGACAGGCTGAACGGCGGCAGCGACAACGACCTGCTGGATGGCGGTGCCGGCACCGATGTCCTCAGCGGCGGCGACGGTGAAGATACGCTGAACGGCGGTAGCGACAACGATACGCTGTGGGGCGGCAACCACAATGATACGCTCGCGGGTGACGCTGGCAACGATGCGCTCTATGGCGGCCATGGCAACGACCAGATGGATGGCGGTGTCGGCAATGACACGATGCGGGGCTGGATCGGCGACGACACCCTGATCGGGGCGGCCGGCAATGACTTCCTGTTCGGCGAGGATGGCAATGACAGGCTGTATGGCGGCGTCGACAACGACAGGCTGGACGGCAATGTCGGTGCCGATACTTTGGTCGGCGGCGATGGCGAGGATACGCTGAACGGCGGCAATGACGGTGATACGCTGTGGGGGGGCAATCAAAACGATAACCTCTGGGGTCAAAACGGCTTCGATTTCCTGCATGGCGGCAACGGCTACGACTTCATGAATGGCGGGAACGGCAACGACACCCTGAACGGCGGGAACGGCAACGACACCGTGATCGGCGCGGCGGGCAACGACCTGCTGACCGGGAATGCCGGCGCCGACGTGTTCCGCTTCTACCCGGCCAATTGGGATGCCGACACCATCACCGATTTCGAGGTCGTCACCGACCAGATCGAGATCGCCGGCGGTTACGGCACCTCGGATATCAGCTTCACGCAGATCGGCAGCGATGTCCTGATGACCCTGGTCACCGGCGATACCATCCTGTTCCAGAACATGCTGGTAAGCGATCTGAACAGCTTCGGCGACTTCACATTCATCTGAGGTCGTCCCGCCCAACGCCCCATACCCACCATGCACGGGGCCGGACACGGAGCAAAGAAAGGGCCCGCCAAACAGGCGGGCCCTTTCTCGCTTGATCATGATCCGCTTCCCGTTGCCACCAACCGGCCAGGCGCCGGGGCGCCCGTGCCGATGGACAGGCTTACAGGTTCTCCGGCTGCGGCATGCCCAGCACGTGGTAACCACCATCGACACGGACGATCTCGCCGGTGGTAAAGGCCCCAGCCTCCGAGGCCAGGTAAACCGCCGTGCCGCCGACAGCTTCCAGCGTCGCGTTCGAGCGCAGCGGCGCGTTCTGGTCGGTGTGCTTGTAGGTCTTGCGCGCGCCGCCGATTGCGGCCCCCGCCAGCGTTTTCATCGGACCGGGCGAGATTGCGTTCACCCGGATGCCCTCCGGACCAAGGTCGTTGGCCAGGTAACGGGTCGCCGATTCCAGCGCCGCCTTGGCCACGCCCATCACGTTGTAATTCGGCGTCACCCGGTTCGACCCGCCATAGGTCAGGGTCAGCAGCGTGCCGCCGTTTTCCTTCATCATCGGATAGGCGCGCCGCGCCACGTCGATGAAGGAGTAGCAGGAGATATCCAGCGAATTCTTGAAATTGTCGCGGCTGGTATTGATGAAGCGCCCGGTCAGTTCGGCCTTGTCGGAATAGGCGATCGCATGGACCACGAAATCGATCATCGGCCAGCGGTCCGCCAGCTGAGCGAAGGCCGCGTCCAGCGACGCCTCGTCGGTGACGTCGACATCAACCATGAAATCGGATCCGACCGAGGCGGCCAGCGGCTCCAGCCGCTTGCCGAAGGCTTCGCCCTGGTAGGTGAAGGCCAGTTCCGCCCCCGCCTCGCTCATCGCCTTGGCGATGCCCCAGGCGATCGACCTCTCATTGGCGACGCCCATGATCAGGCCGCGTTTTCCGCTCAGAACTCCGCACATCCGCATTTACCCCAGGTATTTGGAAAGAAGCATCGACCCGTTGGTGCCGCCGAAACCGAAACTGTTGGTCATCACCGTGTCGAGACCCGCGTTTTCGACCAGCTTGGTGGCGATCTCTCCCTCGCGCAGGGCGGGATCGAGCGTGCCGACATTGATCGACGGGATGATGAAATCGTGCTCCAGCGCCAGCAGGCAGTAAATCGCTTCCTGCGCGCCGGTGGCCCCTTGGCTGTGGCCGGTCATCGACTTGGTCGAGGAAATCGGCGGCACGTAGTCGTCGCCGAAGACGCGGCGGACCGCTTCGACCTCGCCGACATCGCCGACCGGGGTCGAGGTGCCGTGCGCGTTGATGTAGCTGACCTTGCGGTCCTCGGCCAGGGTCGACAGCGCCAGCCGCATCGCCCGCTCGCCGCCCTCGCCCGAGGGCGCGACCATGTCGTGGCCGTCGGACGTTGCCGCGAAACCGGTCACTTCGGCATAGATCTTGGCGCCGCGCGCCAGCGCGCGTTCCAGATCTTCCAGCACCACGATGCCGCCGCCGCCCGAAATCACGAAGCCGTCGCGATCGGCGTCGAAAGCCCGCGAGGCCTTTTCCGGGGTGTCATTGTACTTAGAGCTCATCGCGCCCATCGCGTCGAACAGGCAGGACAGGGTCCAGTCCAATTCCTCGCCGCCGCCGGCGAACATCACGTCCTGCTTGCCCATCATGATCTGTTCCGCGGCATTGCCGATGCAATGCAGCGAAGTCGAACAGGCCGAGGTGATCGAATAGTTGATGCCCTTGATCTTGAAGGCGGTCGACAGGTTGGCCGAAATCGTCGATCCCATGCATTTGGGCACCGCGAAGGGTCCGATCCGCTTCGGGCTGCCCTTTTCCAGCACCGTCTGATGCGCCGCCAGCATGGCGCTGGTCGACGGCCCGCCGGACCCGGCCACCAGACCGGTGCGCGGGTTGACGATGTCGGCTTCGGTCAGCCCGGCATCATTGATCGCCTGTTGCATCGCGATATGGGCATAGGCCGCACCCGGCCCCATGAAGCGCAGGGTGCGCTTGTCGATATGTTCGGTGACGTCGATATCCACCGCGCCCGCAACCTGGCTGCGGAAGCCGTGTTCGATCATCGCCTCATTGGCGGTGATCCCCGATTTGCCCGCTTTCAGCGAGGCCAAGACCTCTTCGACGTTATTGCCGATGGACGAAACCACGCCCATCCCGGTAACCACTACTCGGCGCATCTGCGCTCTCCTTCTTTACCCAAGGGCGGTCTGTGCTTTCTCGGCTTTCTCAGCCTTCCGACAGAGCGACCTTCATGTCCTTGACCTGGTAGATAACCTCTCCATCGGCTTCCACAATACCATCGGCGACACCCATGGTCAGCCGGCGGGTCTGGATCGCCTTGGTGAAGTCGACCTTGTAGGTCAGCATCTTGCGGTCCGGGCGCACCATGCCGGTCAGCTTGACCTCGCCCACGCCCAGAGCATAGCCGCGCCCTTCCCAGCCGCGCCAGCCCAGGTTGAAGCCGGTCAGCTGCCACAGCCCGTCAAGGCCAAGGCAGCCGGGCATGATCGGATTGCCGGGGAAATGGCATTCGAAGAACCACAGGTCCGGATTGATGTCGAATTCGGCAACCACATGGCCCTTGCCGTGCAGGCCGCCATCGCCGGAAATCTCGGTGATCCGGTCCATCATCAGCATCGGCGGCGCGGGCAGCTGGGCATTGCCGGGGCCAAACAGTTCGCCACGGGCGCATTTCAGAAGGTCTTCCTTGTCGAAACTGCTCGGATATTGTGCCATTCTGGCCGCCCCCTTCGGGAAATATTGTTGCTTTCAATCTCCCTCTAGCACCCCGTGGGGAAGTCCTGCAAGTCCATGCACGCGGGCCTTGGCGGACAGATGCGACCTGTTTTCATTTGAATTCCACCGGTGGTCTCTCCTATATTGTCATATTAGGAAGGGAAGACGATGATGAAGCTGAGCACGCAACCGGCACAAAGAGGGTCCGAGTGGCTGGCAGGGGCAGGATTGCGCCCGACCCGTCAGCGGCTGACCCTGGCGTCGCTGCTGGTGGGCGACGGACAGCATCGCCACGTCACCGCCGAAAGCCTGTTCGCCGCGGTGCGCGAAACCGGCGAAAGCGTGTCGCTGGCCACGGTCTACAACACCCTGCGCACCTTCTGCGAAGCCGGGCTTATGCAGGAAGTCACCGTCGACGGGTCGAAAAGCTATTTCGACACCAATACCCACGATCACCCGCATTTCTTCTGGGAAGATGACGGCAAACTGACCGACGCGCCGACCGAGGAACTGGTCATCACCCGCCTGCCCGAGGCGCCGGAAGGCGCGGAAATCAGCTCTGTCGACGTGGTGATCAAGCTGCGCCGGAAATAACCGCCCTCGGTACGACTGCAGGGTGGGGTTTCCCCCATCATTCCCGAACATCCTTTGTTCATGCTGACGGGCATGGGTTCGCTTCGGACCTAGTGCCCGCGCCCCACCTCCGGCCCCCGGAATTTCAGCGCCGCGTGCTCATTCCTCGTCCTTCAGCCCGTTCCGCGATTTCACCAGCCCGCCGTGCCATCCCTCGCCATCTCCGTATTCCAGGAATTCGTGATAGTGGTCATGCCGCCCGTCGACCCGATCTGCGTGTTTGATCGGGCACCAATAGGCCTCGGTCCGGCCAGCGATTTCGCGGACATAGGAAATCAGCCCGTTGGCATAGCCGCAATAAACGCAGTTCAGCTTCTGCATCCCGTTGAGGTAGGCCAAGTGGTGACGGTCGATGCGGATGTGATCGCGGCGGCGCACCTTGGGGATGCCGTAGATCGGGAAACAGATCGCGTGATAGACCGTCACGAACAGATCCAGGATCACGAAGGGCACGATCAAGGAGTAGATCACCGGCGCGCTCAGCACCTCTTTCGGTCGGGTCCGGGCAAGGAAGCGCAGCAGCCTGACCCGCAATTGCCGGTGTGCCTTGCGGGTCTCTTCTTCGAACACCACCCGGCCATTTTCCAGCCGGTAGCGGAACTGCTTCCGCCGCTTGGACAGTTCGACTTCGAACTGTTCCTGCAACTCGCGAATGCGTTCGATCAGGGCTTCGGCTGGGCTGGGCATGGCGGACCTCAAGGTCTGGATGATGCTCCGAGCCTAGCACAACTGCTGCACAGGCCAAGACGAACCGATCCGTTCAAGTCGGGAACATGCATGTAAAAGCTGCCGCCACGGCACCCGGCTCCCGGCTCCCGGCTCCCGGCTCCCGGCTCCCGGCTCCCGCCGCAACGGCACTTTTTCCGCCGCCTAGTCAAGGCCGAAAACGCCGCGCTAGGCTGGGTGGGAAACACCCTGACCGATATGGTGATTGGCCCCATGACCGATATACGAACCGAACCCGTGACCTTCCCGGCCCGCGACGGCACAACGCTCGGCGGCACCGTCATCAGCGGCCCCGATCCGCAACGCGCGGTGCTGGTTTCCGCCGCCACAGGCTTTCCGCAGTATTACTACCACAAGGCGGCCCAGTATCTGGCCGGCCATAGCGCGCTGGTGCTGACCTATGATTACCGCGGCATCGGCGCATCGCGGGCCGGCGATCTGGCCGGGTCGGATATCGACATCGCCGACTGGGGCCGGTTCGACATGGCGGCGGCGGTCGACCTGCTGGCCGATCGCGCCGGCGGCCTGCCGATGGGCCACCTGACGCATAGTGTCGGTGGCCACCTTGTCGGATTGCTGGACAATCACGAAAAGGTCGACAAACACGCCTTCTTCGCGGTCGGGTCCGGGTTCTGGCCGTATCACAAACCGCATTACATCCCGCTGGAGCTCTATTTCTGGTGGGGTATCGGGGCGTGGTCGCTGATGCGGCACGGCTATCTGAAAACCGGCGGCGGCTGGACGGGCGAACCGCTGCCGCCCAAGGCCTTCCGCACCTGGCGGCGCTGGTCGCACCGGCGGCGGTATCTCGGCACCGATCTGGACAGCCGTTTGCAGCCACATGCCTATGGCGAAATCGCCGCTCCAATCCGGTCCTGGGTCTTTGCCGACGATCCCATCGCCACCGATCGCGCGGCACAGACGATCCAGGATCTCTACCCCGCCGCGCCCAAAACGCTCACCCGGCGCAGCCCTGCCGATTACGGGCTGAAACGGATCGGCCACGAAGGTGCCTTCCGCAGCGGGCGCGAAGCGATCTGGCAAGAGGTCTGGGACTGGTTCGCCGCCGCGGGCGCCTGACAGCTGAAAACGCGAAACGGCGGGCCTCACCGGCCCGCCGTTCTCATTTTCTTCCCGGGTCCAGCCGGGCTCAGCCGATGCTGACCAGTTCGATCGCGAAGGTCAGGTCCTTGCCCGCCAGCGGATGGTTGGCATCCAGGGTCACGGCTTCTTCGGTCACTTCGACGATGGTCACCGGCAACACCTGTCCCTCGGTGGTCTGCACCTGCAGCTGGGTACCGACCTCGAGCGGCAGGTCTGCGGGAACCTCGGCGCGCGGTACGGCCTGCACGGCCTGCGGGTTGGCTTCGCCATAGGCCTGGGCGCAGGGCACCTCGACCACCTTCTTTTCGCCGACCGTCATACCCGGCAGCGCCGCGTCCAGCCCCGGAATGATCTGGCCGGCGGCAACTTCGAATTCCAGCGGATCGCGGCCCTCGGATGAATCGAAAACCGATCCATCCGTCAACGTGCCGGTGTAGTGAATGCGTACGGTATCCCCCGTCTTGACCTGGGTCATCTGTCGTCCTGTCCTGCTTGAAATTGATCTGTGAGGCCGCCGGTTTGCCAGGGCGGGTACTCGGGATGATCCGGTCAGCCTACCCGCCCCGCCCGATGAATGCAAACAAGGGCCGCGAGCGCCGCAAATCGTGACAATTCCGGCCTTTCCCTCACCGCCGCGTCATGCCAACCTCTGCCCCGGGAGGAACCACTCAATGACAATCACCACTTGCATTTTCGACGCCTACGGCACCCTGTTCGACGTCGCCGCCGCCGCCCGGCAGGCCGCCGCTGAGCCGGGCAATGAAGCGCTGGCCAAAACCTGGCCGAAACTGTCCGAATACTGGCGGCTGAAACAGCTGCAATACAGCTGGCTGCGCGCCGTCATGGACGAACATACCGATTTCTGGCAGGTCACCCAGGACGGGCTCGACTGGTCGCTGGAAGCCTGCGGGCTCGACGGCGACGCGGTACTGCGCGACCGGCTGCTGGCGCTGTACCTGGAACTGCAGGCCTATCCGGAAGTGCCGAAGATGCTGGCCGATCTGAAAGCGGCCGGGATGAACACCGCGATCCTGTCGAACGGATCACCCGACATGCTGAAGGGCGCGGTCGACAGCGCCGGGATCGGCAACGTGCTTGACGACGTGCTTTCGGTGGAAAGCGTCGGCGTGTTCAAACCGGCGCGGCAGGTCTACGACCTTGTCGGCGAACGCTTCGGCTGCAACGACGACGAGGTGCTGTTCGTGTCCTCCAACGGCTGGGATGCGGGGGCGGCATCCGGTTACGGCTTCACCACCGCTTGGGTCAACCGCGGCGGCGATCCGGTCGACCGCTTGCCGGGCAAGCCGCATCACATCCTGTCCGACCTGACCACCATCCCCGACATCGCGAGGTCCTGATGCCGCATTTTTCCAGCTCCGACGGCCTGTCACTCTATTACGAAGACGAAGGCCACGGCCTGCCGGTCCTGTGCCTGTCCGGCCTGACCCGCAATTGCCGCGATTTCGACTTCGTGGCGCCGCAGCTGGAAGGGTGCCGGATGATCCGGATGGATTACCGCGGCCGTGGGCAGTCCGACCACGCCGCGGATTATAAAAGCTACAACCTGCCGCGCGAAGCGCAGGATGCGCTGGAACTGCTCGATCACCTCGGGCTGGACAAGGCGGCGATCCTCGGCACCTCGCGCGGCGGCATGATCGGCATGGGGCTGGCGATGGGGGCCAAGGACCGGCTTCTGGGCGTCTGCCTGAACGATGTCGGCCCGGTGCTGGAAGGCAGCGGGATCGAGGTGATCATGACCTATCTCGGGCTGCAGCCCGAATTCCGCGACCTCGACGAAATGGCGCGCGCGCGCAAGGCGGCGATGGAGGAAAAATTCCCCGGCGTGCCGCTGGACCGCTGGCGCGCGGAAGTCACCCGCACCCATGTCGAAACTCCCGACGGCGTGCGGCTGAACTACGACCCGAAACTGCGCGACGCGGTGCTGGAAGCCACCAATGCCGCGCCCGACCTCTGGCCCTATTTCGATGCCATCGCGCCGCTGCCCTGCGCCGTCATCCACGGCGCGAACTCGGATCTGCTCAGTTTCCAGACGGTTGCGGAGATGAAACGCCGAAATCCCGACCTGATCGTCGCGCATGTCGCCGACCGGGCGCATGTTCCGTTTCTGGACGAACCCGAGGCGCAGGCGGCGCTCAACGACTGGCTGCAACGCCTCAGCAATGGAGAACAGACATGAATATCGAGATGATCGAAGCCGCCGCCGGACGGTTGGCGGGCAAGGCACGGAAAACGCCGCTGCTGTCTTCGCCATTCCTGGATGAAATCGCCGGGCGCCGGATACTGGTGAAATCCGAATGCCTGCAGCATACCGGCAGCTTCAAGTTCCGCGGCGGCTGGGCGGCGGTTTCGGCGCTCGATCCCGACACCCGTGCCAAGGGCGTCATCGCCTTTTCCAGCGGCAACCACGCCCAGGGTGTCGCCTATGCCGCCCAACAGCACGGCGTGCCCTCGGTGATCATCATGCCGGCCGACGCGCCGCAGCTGAAGATCGACAACACCCGCGCGCTCGGCGCCGAGGTGGTGCTTTATGACCGCGAAACCGAGGACCGCCGCGAAATCGGCGCAAGGATGTCCGAAGAACGCGGGCTGACGCTGATCAAGCCATTCGACGATCCGGTGGTGATCGCGGGCCAAGGCACGATGGGGCTGGAAATCGCCGAACAGGCCAAGGAAGAAGGTGTCGAGCAGGCCGAGGTCCTGGTCCCCTGCGGCGGCGGCGGCATGACCTCGGGCATCGCACTGGCGCTGGAGGCCCGCGCACCCGGCATGACGGTCCGGCCCTGCGAACCCGAAGGCTTCGACGACGCCAAACGCTCGATGCTCAGTGGCCGGATCGAACGCAACGCGCATACGACCGGGTCGATCTGCGACGCGATCCTGACGCCTACGGTGGGCGACATCACCTTCCCGATCCTGCAGCGGCTCTGCGGCCCGGGCATCGTGGTCAGCGACGACGACTGCCTGCACGCGATGGCGCAGGCCTTCCTTCGGCTGAAGCTGGTGATCGAACCGGGCGGCGCGGCGGCGCTGGCGGCGGCGCTGAAGCACGGCGACGAACTCACATCCGACACGGTGATCGTGGTCGCCTCGGGCGGCAACGTGGATCCGGACATGTATATCCGGGCGTTGCAGGGCCTATCCGTCTGAGGGGCCCGGCGCGCGCCGGGCGATCCCCCGCCAGCGCGGGCGGGGCCGCCCCTGTCCTGCCGCGCAATCCGTGCGGCAGATTTCGAGGCTGAAAACGGAAAACCGCACCGCCATGGCCAATATCGGCAAACTGACAATCGAACTTCCCGACGACACCTGGCACGGGCAGGCCAGCGAAAGCATCTTCGTCGAAGGGCTTGGGCAGGACCGCTACCGCCTGCAGAACTCCCCCTTTTTCGCCACCGGGCTGAGCTATCGCGATATCGTCATCGCCCGCAAACGCGGTCCGCAGTTGGTGTTCGAAAAGCTGCTGTTCATCGGCGGGCATTCCACCTACCGGATCATTCGGTCGGAAAATGCCGATCAAAGGGATTTCAGGACCTACTGGACCCCGCTTCAGGATCTGGGCTGCACCTACGACCAAGGCAATTTCGGCTACATGCTCTACGCGGTGGACATCCCGCCCGATACGGATATCGAACCCGCCCGCGCCCTGCTGGAGGCCGGCGCGGCGGCAGGCGTCTGGGACGTCGAGGAAGGCGCCATCGGGCATCTCGTCGTGAAAAGCTGACGATTTACGTATATCACGATCCCAGGCAGAGTTTTCAGCACGCAATCACAGGCCCGCCCATGACCCGTTTCACCATCGCCAGTTTCAACATCAAGAACCTGATCGGCCCGGACAAGGAATATTACGAATTCCAGACCTACACGCCGGAAGAATACGCCTGGAAACTCGACTGGGTCGCCGACCAGATCCTGACCATGGATGCCGATATCGTCGGCTTCCAGGAAGTGTTCGAGGAAGACGCCCTGCGCGAGGTCATCGAAGAGGCCGATATCCGGGGCGAAGCCTACAACGCGGCCGTCATCCCCGACGCCTCGAAACGCTATCACAAGAAGGCGGTGTTTCGGAAACTCGGCTACAGGTCTTACCGCGACGCGGAAATCGCCTTCGCGCCCAATTCGAACGACACCGGCCTGCCGGGCCAACGCCGCCCCGGCATCGCTATCCTGTCGCGCATGGGGTTCGTCGGCGCGCCGGAAATCATTCAGGACCTCGACGATCCGCTTTCCATCCCGTTCCGCGAACTGACCGGCGAGGATTGCGGCCATTACACCCTGTCGCGCCTGTCGCGCCCGATCCTCAAGGTGCGGGTGCCGGTGGGCAATGACGTGATCAGCGTGTTCTGCTGCCACCTGAAATCCAAGCTCGGCGAATATCACAAGCCCCCCGGCGCCCCCTTCGCGCCCGAGGCCGATCTGACCCGCTACAATCCGGTGGGCCGCGCCATGGGGGCCCTGCGCAGCGGCGTGCGGCGGATGGCCGAGGCCTGGGTGCTGCGCCGCGCCATCGTGGCGGAACTGGACAAGGGCCGCCCGGTCATCGCTTTGGGCGATTTCAACGACGGCGAACATTCGGTCAGTTCCGAAATCGTCGCCGGCGAGGTGCCGTTCATCAACTATGCCTGGATGCTGCGCCACAACGCGCGGGACGAAGACGATCGTTATTCGCGCGAAGAGGCCAAGCTGATCACCGACGCGGTGGAACGGGTGCGGCTGCATTCGGCGGAAAAGCTGTTCGTGCGCAAATCGCAGCGCGACATGGTCTATACGGCGGCCTTCGGCGGAGTTTACGAATCCGTCGACCAGATTTTCCTCAGCCGCCATTTCCATCCCGATTACAAGAAGCGGATCGGCAAGATGGAATATTTCAGCACCTTCAACGACCACATCACCGACGGGTCGCACCCCGAGGCGCCCTATAACAAGCTCGCCTCTGACCACGGCCAGATCATGGCGCATATCCGGCTGGGAGTTGAGGAGGACTAGGGGGCGCCGTATTGGGCGCGATCCGGGGGACGGCAAAATGCGAAGATGTCGTTTGACCCCGCCGCGCTTTTCCCCGACTTTCCCGGCAAAACGACCGCAGGGGGAACCGCCATGCACATCGCCGATCTCGGAGACATCAAGCTGCACTACCGCGAAGACGGCGACCCGGACGGCGCGCCGATCGTGTTCGCCAATTCGCTCGGCACCGATCTGCGGCTCTGGGACAAGATCGTGCCGCGCCTGCCCGAGGGACTGCGCATCATCCGCTTCGACAAGCGCGGCCACGGGCTTTCCGATTGCCCGCCCGGCCCCTATTCGATGGGCACGCTGGTGCGCGATACCGAACGGCTGCTGGATCACCTGCAGGTCAAGGACTGCGTCTTCGTCGGGCTTTCCATCGGCGGCATGATCGCGCAGGGGCTGGCGGTCAAACGGCTCGACCTCGTGCGCGCGCTGGTGCTGTCGAACACGGCGGCCAAGATCGGTCAGCCGCAGATGTGGCAGGACCGGATCGAAGCGGTCAAACAGGACGGCATCGAAGCCTTGGCAGACGCCACGATGGAACGCTGGTTCGCCCGCCCGTTCCGCGAAACCGCCGAAATGACCGGCTGGCGCAACATGATGACCCGGCAGCCGGAAGAAGGCTACATGGGCTGCTGCGCCGCGATCGCGGGCACCGATTTCTACACGCCCACCAGCGGGTTGCGGCTGCCGACGCTGGGCATCGCCGGGTCCGATGACGGATCGACCCCGCCCGACCTGGTGCGCGAAACCGTCGACCTGATCCCGGGATCGAAATTCCACCTGATCCGCCGCGCCGGGCATATCCCCTGCGTCGAACAGCCCGAGGAATACGCCGATACGCTGATCGGGTTCCTGAAAGAGGTCGGGCACGTGTAATCCCGCGCCCGGCCCGGAAGCGCTGGCGGCGCGGCGCTCAGCCCGCCAACCAGCCGTCCAGCTTTGCCTTGTCCGGCAAGCCGCCCGCATGGACCAGCTTGCCGTCGACCGTGATCCCCGGCGTCGACATCACGCCCGCCATCGCGATTTCGCGCGGGTCGGTGACCTTTTCCACTTCGACCTTGACACCCAGCTTCGACGCGGCTTCGCGTACCATTTCGGCGGTCGTTTCACAGCGCTTGCAGCCGGGGCCGTAGACTTTGACAGTTTTCATGACAGTTCCTCAGAAAATCAGGTTGAACAGGAAACCCACGGCCAGGATGCCGGAGGCGACGGTGCCGATGAACACGGCGATCAGGCGCAGCTTCAGGACCTGGTGCAGGATGATCATTTCGGGCAGCGACAGCGCGATCACGCTCATCATGAAGGCCAAAACGGTACCGATCGCCGCGCCCTTGCCCAACAAAGCCTCGATGATCGGGATGACGCCGGCGGCATTGGTGTACATCGGGATGCCCATGACCACGGCGGCGGGCACCGACCACCAGGCATCCGCCCCCATGATCCGCGCCATCAGGTCCTCGGGGACATAGCCGTGGATCAACGCGCCCATGCCGATGCCGGCGATGATCCAGATCCAGACCTTGGCGAAAACCTCGCGCACCGCCTCAATGCCCAGCCGGTAACGGTCGCTCATCGTCAACTGTTCACCTTCCAGCATCTCCGGCACATTGGCGCCGGAATGGATGTCGCGCACCCAGTCCTGCAACCAGCCTTCCAGCCGCAGCTTGCCGATGATGAGCCCCGCCACAACGGCGATGGCCAGACCGAAACCGAGATAGGTCAGCGCCACTTTCCAGCCGACCAGCCCGAACAGCAGGACCAGGGCGACCTCGTTGACCATCGGCGCCGCGATGAGGAAGGAAAAGGTCACCCCCAACGGCACCCCGGCCGACACGAAACCGATAAACAGCGGCACCGCCGAACAGGAACAGAACGGGGTCAGGACGCCCAGCCCCGAGGCCAGCACGTTACCGATCCCCTCGCGCCGCCCGGACAGCACCGCGCGGGTCTTTTCCGGGCTGAAGAAACTGCGCACCACGCCCATCGCGAAAACGATCAGCGTCAGCAGCATCATCACCTTGGGCACGTCGTAGAAGAAGAAAGCCAGCGCCTCGCCGGTATGGCTGGCACGCTCGACAGGCAGCAGCGCCACCAGCCATTCGGCAAACGGCACCAGTTGCTGATAGACCAGCCACCAGGCCACGACGAAGCCGACAACGCCCAGATGCCATTGCCATTCAGGCCGGTCGGGATGCGGCGTCGATACATCGCTTGTCATGCTGCTTTCCTTTCCTGGTTCCTGCGGCAGGCCAGAATGGCTTCGACCGCGGCGGCGACATCCGCCGGAAGATCGGGATTGATCCGGTAACGGACCCATTGCGCATCGCGCCGGTCGATCACCAGCCCAGCCGATTTCAGCACGCCCATGTGCCGCGACATTCGCGATTGCGTGGCCGAGCAGCGCTCCATCAATTCGCAAACGCAATGTTCGCCGTGATCGGCAAGCACATGCATCGCGTTCAATCGCGTGGGTTCGGACAGGGCGTTCAGGACAGTCAGGATCATTTGGGCCTCCTATATGCGCCCATACGCATATGCGGGTATCCGCGCAAGGGCTTCGCCGCCGTAAAAGCCGCCCTGCGACGAAAGATCACAACTGGGGCCAACGCCATCCGCCGCAACACGATGATGCGCCCGACGCCCCGGTCCGATGGTGAAAAACCGGCCCGGCGCCCGCCCCCACCATGCCCGGACCGGCAGAACGAATTTCTTGCGACGGAACCGCTACACTGCGACCGTTGAAGCAAGACCGGCAGAGATTCGCCGGAACCGCCCTGGAGATCCGAGGCATGAGCACAGACGCAGACGATATTTCCAAAACCCTGGCGCTCGGGGTGTCGCGCCGGCGTCCCTGGCGCTGGATCGGTCTTGCCGTGCTGGCGGCGATCTTGGCCGGCGGGGCCTATTACTACCGCGCGACCGCGCCCGACGGGCAGGTGCGCTACATCACCGAACCGGTCAGCCGTGGCGGGGTCGAGGTCGTGGTCTCCGCCACCGGGTCGATCGAACCGACCAACCTGTACGAAATCTCCAGCGAATTGTCCGGCACCATCGCCGCGGTGCACGTGGACTACAACGACTGGGTCGAAGACGGGACCGTGCTGGCCACGCTCGACACCAGTAAGCTCGAAGCACAGCTTGCGGTGCAAAAGGCCTCGCTCGCCTCGGCCGAGGCCAAGATCACGCTGGCGCAGGCTTCGCTCGACGAGGCGCGCAAGACTCTTGAACGCGGCCAGGAATTGTCGCGGCGCGGCGTCGAAACCGAACAGGTCCTGATCGGCCAGCAGGCCGCCTTCGCCCGGGCCGGGGCCGAACTGCAATCCGCCATCGCCAACCGCGACCTAGCCGCTGCCAACCTGGAATTGGTGCAGACCGACCTGACCAAGGCCTGCATCTGTTCGCCGGTCGACGGCGTGGTGCTGAACCGGGCGGCGGAAGAGGGCCAGATCGTCGCCGCCTCGCTGTCGGCGCCGGTGCTGTTCACCGTGGCCGAGGACCTGACCCAGATGGAGCTACAGATCGATATCGACGAGGCCGATATCGGCCGCGTCAAGGTCGGCCAGCAGGCGCGCTTCACCGTCGATGCCTATGACGACCGCGTGTTCCCGGCCGAAATCGCAAAGCTGCGCTTCGCCCACGAAACGGTGGAGGGGGTGGTGACCTACAAGGGCATCCTGACGCTGGACAATTCCGACATGGCGCTGCTGCCGGGGATGACGGCGACGGCGGAAATCGTCACCGCCTCGGTCGAAGACGCGCTGCTGGTGCCGAACGCCGCGCTGCGCTTTTCCCCGCCGGTCGCGGTCGAAGACGACGGCGACGAAGGTGGCAGCGGCTTGCTGGGACTGGTGTTTTCCCGGCGCCCCGACAGCGCCCGGCGCGTCGACGGCGACAGCGCCCCGGTGGTCTGGGTGCTGCGCGACGGCGGGCCGGCGGAACTGCGGGTCGAAACCGGCCCGAGCGACGGCACCGTCACCGTGATCCAGCCGGGCAGCGGGTTGCAGGAGGGCGATCTTGTCATCACCGACCGCTTCGTTGCCGACTGACCGGCCCGACCCCGTCATCGCCTTTCGCGACATCACCCGCATCTACGGGCGCGGCGACGCACGGGTGCGGGCGCTCGATGGGGTCACGCTGGACATCGCCAAGGGCGATTTCGTGGCGATCATGGGCCCGTCCGGATCGGGCAAGTCGACAGCGCTGAACGTGATGGGCTGCCTCGACCGGCCAAGCGTCGGGCAGTACCTGTTCAAGGGCGTCGATGTCGCCAACCTGACCCGCGATCAGCGCGCCCTGCTGCGGCGGCATTACCTTGGCTTCGTGTTTCAGGGCTACAACCTGCTGCCGCGGATGACGGCGCTGCAGAATGTCGAACTGCCGATGATCTATCAGGGCAAGCCGCGCGCCGAACGCGATGCCCGCGCCATCGCGGCGCTGGACAAGGTCGGGCTGGTCCACCGGGCCCGGCACGACCCGTCGCAGATGTCGGGCGGCGAACAGCAGCGGGTGGCGATCGCCCGCGCGCTGGCCGGCGGTCCCAGCGTGGTGCTGGCCGATGAACCGACCGGCAATCTCGACACCAAGCGGTCGACCGAAATCGTCGAACTGCTGCAAAGGCTCAACCGCGAAGACGGGCTGACCATCGTCATGGTGACCCACGAAGAAGACATGGCCGAATTCGCCGACCGGGTGGTCTGGATGGTCGACGGGCGCGTCGCGTCCATGCGCAAGACCGGCGGAGGGCGCGGCTGATGTTCTGGGAAACCGTGAAGCTCGCGGTGCAGGCGATCCTGCGCAACCCGATGCGGTCCTTCCTGACCGTGCTGGGCGTGGTGATCGGCGTGGCGGCGGTGATCACCATGGTCACGCTGGGGCGCGGATCGACCGCGCAGGTGACCGAGGATATCGAAAAGCTGGGCGCCAACCTGCTGATGCTGACCCCGGGACAGGCGCGTTTCGGGCCCAGTGCCAACACCAACACCGCGCGCGCCTTCGATGAACGCGATATCGACACCATCATCGACCAGCTGGCCAGCGTCGAAACCGCCGCGCCGACGACCTCTTCGTCGATGGTGGCGGTGTTCGGCAACGTCAATTACCGCACCCAGGTCACCGGCACCACTATGAACTACCTGCAGACCACCGACTGGGCCATCACGCAGGGCCGCGGCTTCACCCGCGCCGAGGAGGATTCCGGAAAGCAGGTCTGCATCCTCGGCGACACCCTGCGCGCGGAACTCTTCGGCAGTGCCGATGCGGTCGGCGAAACCATCCGGCTCGGCACGCTGTCGTGCAACGTGGTGGGGGTTCTCGAAGCCAAGGGCGCATCCTCCTTCGGTACCGATCAGGACGATATCGTGATCGTTCCCTTCCGCACCTTCGCCCGGCGCATCGCCGGCACCTCTGATGTCCGGCTGGTCTTCATCGCGGTGCGCGACGGGTTTTCCACCGACCGGGCCACCGACGACCTGACCGCGCTGTTGCGCGAAATGCGCCGCATCGGTCCGGGGGAAGAGGACGATTTTTCCATCCGCGGGATGGAGGAAATGGCATCGATGCTGACCGGGATCACCGACGTCCTGACCGGGCTTCTGTCGACGGTGGCGGCGGTCAGCCTGCTGGTCGGCGGTATCGGCATCATGAACATCATGCTGGTGTCGGTCACCGAACGGACGCGGGAAATCGGCATCCGCATGGCTGTGGGCGCGCAGGCCCGCCAGGTGCTGATGCAGTTCTTGGTCGAAGCGGTGGTGCTGTCGGGGCTTGGCGGGGTGATCGGCGTGGTGCTGGGGCTGGCCTTCGGCGCCCTGGGGTCGAACATGCTGAACGTGCCCTTCGTGATCGACCCGCAGATCGTGCTGATCGCCTTTGCCTTCTCGGTGCTGGTCGGCGTCGTCTTCGGCTATTTCCCGGCCCGCCGGGCGGCGCAGATGGACCCGATCGAAGCGTTGCGCCACTAGCACCGGCGGCCGGGCAACCGCCGGTTCGGCCACGGTCAGATCGCCAGCGCCGCCTTGATCTGCCCATCCGTCACCTCGCCGGCATCGCCGCGCAGGCAGACGCGCCCGGCATCCAGACCCAGATAGCTGTCGGCGACCTGCGTCAGGAAGGTCATGTTCTGCTCGATCAGGATGATGCCGGCCCCGTCCCGCGCCCGTTCCTTCAGGCAATCGGCCATGTGGTCGATGTTTTCCGGCTGCACCCCTTCCGACGGTTCGTCCAGCACCAGCAGGCCGGTATCCTCGATCATGGTGCGGACGAAGGCCAGGATCTTGCGTTCGCCGCCCGACATCGACCCGGCCTTCTGGTCCAACCTTTCGGCCAGCCGCGGGAAGCGGTCGAAATAGGCATCTGGCGGGCAGCGGTTTTCGCCAAGATACAGGTTGTCGCGCACGCTCATGTCGTCGAACACCATCCCGGTCTGCGGCATGTATCCCAGCCCGAGCGCGCGCCGCTCATACGCCGCCAGCCCGGTCACCGACCGGCCGCCCAGCCGGATGTCGCCCGTAGCCGGGCGCAGCCCGCCCTGTACCAGCCGGGCCAGCGTCGTCTTGCCCACGCCGTTGCGTCCGAACAGGCCCAGTACCTGCCCCGGCGCGACCTGGACGGAAACGTCGAACACCACATTGGTGTCGTGATAGCCCCCGGTCAGGGTGTCTATTGCCAGCAGCCCGCTCATTTCGTTCCCCCCGCATACACCGCCTGCACAGCCGGATCGGCGCGCACCGCGTCATAGCTGTCAAAGGCCAGAACCCGGCCCTGATGCAGCACCAGAACCTTGTCGGAAAGCGCCTCGACGATGGCCATGTCATGTTCGATCATGATCACCAACCCGCCGGTATCGGCCTGAAACCGGCGCACCAGATCGGTCATCAGCGTGGTTTCGTCATGCGACAGCCCGGCACAGGGTTCGTCCAGCAGCAGAACCCGCGGTTCGGCGGCGGTGGTCATGGCGAATTCAAGGAATTGCCGGTGGCCCTGCGGCAGCGCCCCCACCGGGCGGTCAAGTTCCGCCCGCAACGGCACCGCCGGGGTGTCCAGCACCGCGTCCAGCCCCGGCGCACGCCATCCAAGCGGCGAAGGCCGCAGGTAATCGCGCCAGCGCGCCCGCCCGGCCATCATCGCGATGGCAAGGTTTTCCGCCACGCTCATCGAAAAAAACACCGAGGGCACCTGCAGCTTGCGCCCGATGCCAAGCCCCAACGCCCGGTGCGGCGGCAACCCGACGGCGCGCCGGTCGCCCAGCAGGATGCGCCCGCCTGTGGGCGGCAGGTTGCCGGTGATGGTGTTCAGCAGGCTGGTCTTGCCCGCGCCGTTCGGCCCGATCACCCCGACGATGCCCGAGGCGGGGGTTTCGAACCGCACCCCGTTCAGGATCCGCACCACGCCGACCCGCAATTCGACATCGTCGAACCGCAGCGGCGCCGGGGCTTCCCCTGCCCGCGACACCGGTGCCTGCACAGGCTCCGGCAGCTTGCATGGCTTGCGCGGAAGGATCCGGTGATACAGCCGGCCGAGGATTTCCCCCAAGCCGCCCGGCGCCTTCAGCACCACCAGCACGAAGGCCAGCGCCAGGCAGATTTCCCAATAGGGAAAACTGTCGCGCAGTTCGGCCGAGGCCAGCCCGACCAGCACCGCCCCCAACAGCGGCCCAAAGACGTGGAACCGTCCGCCGACGGCGGTCAGGATGACCAGCTCGGTGGACAGGGCGAACCCGATCGAGGTCGGCGTCACGATGCCCTGATGCGACGCGAAAAGCCCGCCCGCCAACGCTGCGATCAGCGCCGAAAAGGCAAAGGCCAGCGCCTTGATGACATGGGTGGGAAATCCCAGCAGTTGCAGCCTCGGTTCGTTATCGGCCACCGCCCGCGCGATCAGGACCGCCGGCAGCCGGTCGAGCCACAGCAGCAGCGCCGACACCGCCACCACCGCAGCCACCACGAGGTAGTAGAAATTGCCGAACGGATCGAGCCCGCCAAGGCTGTCATAGCCGCTCAGCCCGTTGAACCCGCCGGTCAGCCCGGTGGCGGTATTGGCGATCTGTTCGCCAGCCATCACCAATGCCAGCGTGATCAGCGAAAAATAAGGCCCGCTGTCGCTGCGGCCGCGGAAAATCAGCGCCGCGATGGCAAAGGCCACCGCCACGATGCCGCCCAGCACCAGCACCGCCAGCCCCAACTGCGCCGCCAATCCGTCGACGTCGCGCAGCGCGTGGGCGGTGGCATAGGCGGCCACCCCGAAGAACAGCGCCTGCCCCAGTGGCAGGATGCCGGTCCTGCCCCACAGGAACCCGATCCCCTGCGCGGCGATGCCGTAGATCAGGTAAAGGCCGATCTGGTAGGCGAAGAAATCGCCGAACAGCTGCGGGACCAGCAACAGGCCGCCCAGCAGCAGGCTAACGGGAAGAAGAACGGATGCCATTTGGTTTCAGCCACAGAAAGAGAATGGAAATGAACAGCACCGCCAGGTAGCCGTGCGTCTGGCTCAGCGCCGCGCCGAACAGCGATTGCGTGCCGGCGATGATCGCGGTGCCCAGCCCCAGCCCCTCGAGGCTGCCAAGCCCGCCGACCACCAGCGCGAAGAACGACCGGATCAGGTAATCCAGCCCCATCATCGGTTCGATCCGTACCGTGGGGGCAAGGATCAGCCCGGCCAGTCCGGCGGTGGTACAGCCGAAAACGAAGCTCGCCGCCGACAGTCGCCCGGTATTGATGCCGATCGCGCGGGCCAGGTCGGGATTGCCGACCATCGCCTTGATCCGGCCGGCGACCTTGGACCGGGCGTTCCACCACGCCAGCGCGGCGAACCCGGCCGCGATCCCGGCGATCACCACGACCCGATAGGCGGGGTAGTCGGCGCCCAGCAGATACAGCGTGCCCGGCACCGGCACCGCCACCGATTGATAGCCACGGCCGAAAATCAGCTCGACCGCTTCACGCAGCAGGATGGAAATGCCCCATGTCGCCAGCAGGCTGTCGAACATGCGGCCGTAAAGGTGGCGGATGACGGTGCGTTCGATCAGCAGGGCAACGGCCCCCACGGTGATCACGCAGACCGGCAGTTGCAGCCATCCCGGCAGCCCCAGCGCGGCGGTGATGACCGGTGCGTAGGCCCCGATCATCACGAATTCGCCATGCGCCATGTTCATGATCCGCAGCTGCCCGAACACGATCGCCAGACCCAGCGCGATCAGGGCCAGCGTGCCGACCTGCCAGACCAGGTTCAGGACAAGAACGCTGGACATGGCTCAGTCTTCGCAGCCATCGGTCGAAGCGACCTCGGGGAACGCGGTCTCGACCTCGAACGCGCCGCCGCTGCCGTCGGCCAGGTAAATGGTCTGCGCAACGTGCCGGCCCGCCAGCGTGTTGTCACCGCGCGGCGAGGCATAGTTGGTGCCTTCGGCCACCGCCTCGATCGCGTCGACCTCCATGCTGCCCGCCTTGTTGCCCAGCGCCGCCAGCAGCATCAGCCCCTCATAGGTCGATTGCCCCAATCCGTTCAGCGCCGGTGCGTCCGCGCCATAGGCCGCCGCGTAATCGGCGGCGAAACTGCCGGCCGCATCGCTGTCGATCGACGCGAAGTAGCCCGAGGCGGAAAACAGCCGGTTTGCGTTCCCCGCGCCGATCCCGGCCAAGGTGTTTTCCTCGATCAGGGTGCCCAGCCGGATCGCCTGCCGGTCCAGACCGAACCCCGCGAAGCTGACATTGAACCCGACCGACCCGCCGCCGACCAAGGTGACCAGCACCGCATCGGCGCCGCTATTCTTGATCCGCTGCAGCGAACTGTCGAATTCGGCGACCGAGAACGGCACGTATTCCTCGCCCACGACCTCGCCGCCGGCCTCGGCGATATAGCCCTTGGCCAGGGCATTGGTGTCGCGCGGCCAGTTGTAATCATGGCCGATCAGGTACCATTTCGACACCCCCTCCGCACGCATCAGATGCGGGATCACCGGGGCCAGTTGCTGGCTCGGGGTTTCGCCGGTCACATACAGCCCCTTGGCGCAGGCATTGCCTTCGTAGACCGCGGTATAGACATAGGGCACCTTGCCGTTGAACCGCCCGACCAGCGCTTCGCGCACGGCGCTGTCATGCATGCCGACGAAACCCTGAACGCCTTCTCCCTTCCACAGCCGCAGCGCCGCCTGCGCCGCCTCGGCCGGGGGCGTGCCAACATCGGCGAACACCAGTTCGATCGCCTCGCCGTTGATGCCGCCGGCGGCGTTGATCTGCGTCGCCGCCAGCATCGCCGAATTGCGCGCCGACGGCCCGAACAGGCCCGCCGGGCCGGAATCGGGCACCAGTACGCCGATCTTGATATCGGCGCCGGCGGCCCCGGCAGCGGCCATTCCAGCCGCCATCGCGGCACCGGCAAGAAGTGCTTTCAGTGTCTTGGTCATGTCGTTTCTCCCGTTGGTTTGATCGGCGTCTGTCGCGCCGATTTCGTTGCGTGTGAGTGGTGGTCTGGCGTCTGACGCGCCATTGTCGTTGCCAGTGAGGGATGGGATGGCGCCTAACGCGCCATCGCCGTTTCCGCCGCCCGCGCCAGCGCCAGCAGCGCCCGGTCCTGCCCCGCGATGCCGTCGAATTCGATCCCCACCGGCAGCCCCGTCACCGGGCACGGCAGGCTGATCCCCGGCACGCCGATGTTCGATCCCAGATCGGTGTTGCGGATATAGGTGGGGAAGGTCGGCACCCGCTGTCCGTTCAGTTCGACCGTTTCGTCCTGCCCGATCGGCCGCGCCGGCAGCGGCGTGGTCGGGAACACGATGGCGTCGATCCCGTTTTCCTCGAACACCTGCCCGTAGATGCGCCGCATCTCGGGGCGGTGGATATCCATCGCGGCGCGATAGACGGCTTCGGGCATCGCCCCGTCGCCCTGCTGGCTGGCGAATGCGCCGGCCACGTCGGGTGATCCGATCCCGGCAAGCAACCGGTCGAACGACACTTCCGGCGCGTGTTCGGACAGGTAGGCGGGCAGATCGCGCATCACCTCGTAGAACACGACCGGGAAGCTGAACGCCTCGTTATGGGGCCAGATCGGATCGAAACCGACCTCGACCAGCTTTACGCCTGCCGCCGCCAGCACGCTCAACTGCGCCTCGACCGCGGTTTCCACCGCCGGGTCGAGGTTTTCGAAAAACATCCCGCGCGGCACCCCCAGCGTGACGGTGGAAAGATTGCGCGGTTCAACCGCCGTTCCTTCCCCCGCCAGCACCCCGTCGAGCAGGGCCACGTCGTCGACCGAGCGCGCCAGCGGCCCGGCGGTGTCGCGGCTGTGGGAAATCGGCACGATGCCATCACCGGCATAGCGTCCGGTCGTGGGCCGGAACCCAACCACGCCGCACAGGGCCGCCGGTACCCGGCAGGACCCACCGGTATCGGTGCCCAGCCCGGCCGGGAAAATCCCTGCCGCGATCGCCGCGGCGGTGCCGCCGGACGATCCGCCGGGGATCAACGTAGGATCGGTCGGGTTGCGCACGGCGCCGGACACCGCGTTGTTCGATGTGATGCCGAAGGCCAGTTCGTGCATCCCCGCCTTGGCCCCCACCGCGCCACCGGCGGCGCGGATCGCGCGCACCACGCCAGCGTCGGTCGCAGGCACATGTTTCAGCAACGCACCCGTGCCGCCCGAGGTGGGAAAATCGGTCGAATTGATATTGTCTTTCAGGACCAGCGGCAGACCGGCCAGTGCGCCGCCGGGGGCGGCATCGCGGGCGGCCTGCATCGCGCCCGGCAACCGGTCCGCGTCGAAGCTCTGCAGCGCGTTCAGGCCTTCATGCGCCGCCGCCCGTTCGGCCAGCGCCTCGGCATAATCGGTGATCGAAACCGTGCCCGATCCGATCGCCGCGACAACCTCAACCGCGCCAAGCGTCCCCAAATCCTGTGCCATTCTTTCCTCCCACAGATATTGGGAGGAAGGATAGAAAGGCATGGCCCAAGGCCGCTATCATCACAAATGATGATTTTGCTCGGCCAGGAACTGGGCCAGCTGGGTACGCCGGTTCAGCCCCGATTTCCGGAAGATCGCGGAAATATGCGACCGCAGCGTCGGCTTGGAAAATCCCAGCTTCTGGCAAATCTCGTCATCGCTCAGCCCGGTGACCAGCAAATCGGCCACCTCGGCTTCGCGCCGGGTGAAATCCAGCGCGTCGGCGATCTGCACGAAGCGCAGCGACGGCATCGACGTCTCCTGTGCCCGCGCCCGGATCAGGGCGTTGACCAGGCTGGGGCCGATCGCATCGACGATCTCGGCGTCCCGCTGGGAAAAATCCTCGCGGTCGGCTCCGCGCCAGATGCGCAGGTCTCCGATATTGTCGCCCCGGTCATAGGCAAAGAAATTCAGCCCGAAACACAGCCCGTCCTGAGCCAGGAAATCGTTGTAGAATTCGGTCCGCACCAATTTGTCGTGACGCATGATTTCGCTGACCGGCGTGGCCTTGCGCCGCTTCTGCAGGGTCGGCGTGATGGGATCGCGGAACTGGAAATAGCTTTCATAGCTGCGCAGGTTGTCGTCGCTCATGTTGATCTGAACGCAGGACACGAATTCCTGCCGGTCCTCGTCCCAGATGTAGGATGCGAAGTAATCCGCCTTCAGCAGTTCCAGCAACTTGGTGCCGACCCGCTGGCGCACTTCGACCTGATCGAAGGCGCCGGTCAGATCGCGCATGATGGAAAACACCAGATCGGTTTCCTGATTGTCGAGGTTCATTGCAACACCGCAGCGGCAGCCTATGCCATCCGCCAACCTTAGCGGAGCCGTGCCGGAAAACGCAAACCGCCGCTCCCGGCGCGCCGACACCGATTTTGCCCGTGACCGGAAACGGCAACCGGACTACCAACTCGGCTGGAACGACCGGAAAGCCGCCAAGGCGTCGTTGCAACGGATCCTGGACTGGGATTTTGAACGCATCATCATCGCGCATGGCGACAATATCGACAGCAACGCCAAGGCCGTCGCGCGGCGGGCCTGGAAACGCCCCCTGTCATGGCCCGGCCAGCCCCCGCGACCGAATGGCCCGCCGGGCGCATAAAATCGCCTCGGCATCTTGCGGCCCGGGGGGCGAACGGCAACACTGGAACGGATTCAAAACGCATCCGAGATGACGCGACGGGCCATAGACCGGCAGGTATTCAGAAATCTCCTGACGACATAGTGCGTTAAGTCACGGAAAGACGAGGCAATGGAAACCGAAACGACCGCCCCCGAAGGAACCGAGAAGCCGAAACGCGTGATGCTGGCGAATGCCCGCGAAAACCTGCGCGCCGCCTGCGATCAGCTCAACATCCACCCCGATGTCTACGAAGAACTGAAATGGCCGCGCGAAACCCTGGCCGTCAGCCTGCTGATCCGGATGGACGACGGCAGCCGGCGCGCCTTCAAGGCGTGGCGTTGCCGCTATAACGACCGGCGCGGCCCGACCAAGGGCGGCGTGCGGTTCCATCCGAACGTGTCGCTCGACGAAATCGAAACCCTGTCGTTCTGGATGACCTTCAAATGCGCCGTGGCCAACCTGCCCTTCGGCGGCGGCAAGGGCGGCGTCTGCGTCGACACCAAGCAGCTGTCTCCGACCGAGCTCGAGCGCGTCAGCCGCGCCTATATCGAAGCCTTCGCCCCCTTCATCGGCCCCGACCACGACATCCTGGCGCCGGACATGTACACCAACGGCATCGTCATCGCGTGGATGTCGGACGAATACAGTTCGATCACCGGCCAACCCTCGCCCACGGCGCTGACCGGCAAACCGCTGGCCTTCGGCGGCACGGTGGGCCGCGTCGACGCCACCGCGCGCGGCGGCTATTACACCCTGCGCCACCTGGAAGCATCTCTCGACCTCGACCCCGACAAGTCCACCGTCGCCGTGCAGGGGTTCGGCAATGTCGGCTACCATTGCGCCAAGCTGCTGCACGCCGACGGCTACAAGATCGTCGGGATCAGCGACAGCAGCGGCGGCGTCTACGACGCCGACGGTCTCGACCCGCTGGCGGTGATGCAGCACAAGCATGAAACCGGCAGCGTTCAGGGCGCCAAGGGGCATGGTGAAACACGCGACATTTCCAACGCCGAACTGCTGGAAGCCGATTGCGATGTGCTGGTTCCCGCCGCTCTCGAACGGCAGATCACCGCCGAAAACTGCGACCGGATCAAGGCCCGCATCATCCTCGAAATGGCCAACGGCCCGCTGTCGCCCGAGGCCGACAGGGCCCTGACCCAGAACGGTCATATCATCGTGCCCGACATCCTTGCCAATGCCGGCGGCGTCACGGTTTCGCATCTGGAATGGGTTCAGAACCGGTCCGGTTTCTACTGGGATGAATCGCGTGTCCGCGACCACCTCAAGAAAACGATGGAAACCGAAACCCGGGCGGTCTGGACGCTGCACAACGAAATGGACCTGACGATGCGCGAAGCCGCCTATATCCACGGGTTGCGCCGGATCGCCGAATCCGTCGAGGCACGCGGCACCCAGGCCTATTTCGACGGCACCTGAGCGCCCGGCCGGCTGCACAAAAGCAGCCGATCTCGGTTTCACTTGCTACGAACCGGTTCAGCCCGCTTGGAAATCATCCGCAAACCTGTCGTACCAGTCCAAACAGCCCGGATTGGACATAGCGTCCGGTGTCGCGACCTCGGCCATCGTCTGCCCCAGCAGCCGCCGCTTGATGGGAACCTCCAGCTTCTTGCCCGTCAGGGTGTAGGGGATATCAGGCGCGACCTCGATCCGGTTGGGGATGTGGTGCGGTGAAACCTTGCTTTTCAATGCCGCGATGATGGCCGCTTCCAGATCCGGGGTCAGGGTCGCCCCTTCGGCCATCTTCAGAAACAGGATCATGCAGGACGGTTTGCCCAGATACTCGAGATCCACCACGAGGCTGTCATCGACACTGTCCATGTCCTCGACCACGCGGTAGATGTCGGCGGTCCCCATCCGGATGCCGTGGCGGTTGATCGTCGCGTCCGAGCGACCGTAGATGATCGCCCCGCCCTCCGACGTGATCTTGACCCAGTCGCCCTGGCGCCAGACCCCCGGATAGGTGTCGAAATAACTGCCATGCAGGCGGCTTCCATCTTCGTCGCCCCAGAAATACAACGGCATCGAGGGCATCGGCGTCGTGCAGACAAGTTCGCCCACCTCGTCGTAGATCGGATTCCCCGCATCGTCATAGGCATAGACACCGGCGCCAAGCGAACGACACTGCATTTCGCCGATGCGCACCGGCAGCGTCGGCGACCCCGCCAGAAAGACGCCCGCCAGGTCGGTGCCCCCGGCGATGGGCGCGATCCAGATGTCGGCCCGCGCCTTATCGTAAATCCACTGATACGCTTCGGGGGGCAGCGGTGAACCGGTCGATCCCAGCATCCTGAGATTGCTCAGGTCCGCCTGTTCGCGCGGCACGACACCGGCCTTCATGCACAACGTGTACCATGCGGCACCGGCGCCGAACACGGTCACGCCCGCGCGTTCGATGAACCGCCACAGACGCCCCGCGTCGGGGAACCCGGGGCTGCCCTCGGCCAGCGCGATGGTGGCGCCCGTCAGCAGGCCACCGACCTGACAGTTCCACATGATCCAGCCGGTGGAACTGTACCAGCTGAACACGTCTTGCGCGCCCACATCACAATGCAGCCCAAGCAGCTTGAGGTGCTCCAGCATGACGCCGCCGTGACCGTGGACAATCGCCTTGGGGCTGCCCGTCGTGCCAGACGAATAGACCACCCAGAGCGGATGATCGAAGGGTACCATCGTCGTCTCGAGCGGAACGTCCTGCGCCGCGGTCAGGTCCGCCCAGTCCTCCCGCGCGAGCGTACCGGGGTCGACCCCGTCTGCCGCGTCCATCGAAATCCATGCCGACAGAGTCGGCAGGCCGGCCAGCAATTGCGAAACTTCGGCGCTGCGATCATGCGCGCGGCCGGAAAACGCATACCCCGAAACGGTCAGGATCGCCTTGGGTTCGATCTGCCGGAATCGTTCCAGAACGGTCGCGGCGCCCATGTCGGGCGCGCACAGGGACCAGATCGCCCCGATGCTGACCGTTGCCAGGAAGGCGATGATCGTCTCCGGCGTATTGGGCAGATAGGCCACCACGCGATCGCCCTGCCCGATGCCCAGCTTGCGAAGCGACGCCGCAAACGCGGCCGTCTTCCGCTCCAGCGTCAGCCAGTCGAACTCGGTCAACGTGCCGTCTTCCGCCTCGTGGCGTATGGCGCAGCGGTCGGGACGGACATGGCTGAACACGTGGGCGGCATAGTTCACCGTCGCGCCGGGGAACCAGACGGCGCCCGGCATGTCGGGTCGCTCCAGCGCGGTACGGTATGGGGTCGGTGATTCCACGTTGCCCCAGGCGAAAATGGCAGCCCAGAACGCACCGGGTTCCTTGACCGACCATTCCCACAGCGCATTGTAATCGGAAAAATGCAGCCCTTCACGCTGCTCAAGCCATCGCATGAAACCCGACATGTGGCTGGCGTCCGCGAATGCAGCCGAGGGTGCCCACGCGGGCCCGTTTTCAGTTATTGTCATGACGTCGATCAATTCCAGAATAATACGCACAGAGCAACGCTGTGCCGTTTCAAACACAAGAGCTGGCCAAAACTGTCATACAAAGAGGATCGGCGTCCACGGCAAATTGAGTGAATCATCCGTTCGCCCGACGCCCTGTCGGTGCGGGAAGCATGCCCCCGTGCTGACCAATCGCATGACGGCGACAATCGCACGGGCAAGCGGCGTTTCCGGACCGGCCGCGCCGGTTTCGCCGCCGCCCTGCCCGCTTGCGCGCGCCATCGGGCATTTGTACAAAACCCCGGTACGTAAGTCACAAATGGCGTCAAACTTCTGCGCGCCGGCAAGGGGGGACAATGGCTCAATTCCTGTTGGTGCACGGCGCCGGTCACGGGGCCTGGTGCTGGCGCGACGTGATCCCGGCGCTGCAACGGCTCGGGCATCAGGCAAAGGCCATAGACTTGCCCGGGCACGGCGAAGACAAGACGCCTTATCAAGACGTTACGCTCGATCTCTATGCCGATGCGGTGCTCGATGCGCTGGACCACCCGATGATCGTGGTGGGCCATTCGATGGGCGGCTATCCAATCACTCTCGCGGCAGAACGCAACCCGTTGAATTTCCAGCGCCTCGTCTATCTTTGCGCCTATGTGCCGCAACCCGGACTGTCGCTGGCGCAGATGCGGATGGAAGCCCCCTACCAGCCGCTCTTGCCGGCGATCCGGATGACCGAAGACCGCACCGGCTGGACCGCCGATCCCGACATGATCGGCGACGTGTTTTACCACGACTGCCCCGAGGGCACGGTCGATTACGCCCGTGACAGGCTGTGCATTCAGGCCACCCAACCGACCTCTGTCCCGGTCGAAACGGGCGAGAATTACGCAAGCGTGCCAAGAAGTTACATCCGCTGCGCCGACGACCGTGCGATCCCGCCGGAATACCAGGTGACGATGACCGAGGACTGGCCAAAAGACAGCGTCTTCACTATGCAGTGCGCCCATTCGCCCTTCTTCGCCGATCCCGACGGGTTGGCGAAAATCCTCGACAAGATCGCAAAAGGATAACCCATGGCCGCATCGGTTTTCACCTCCGAGCTCTATCACCGCCTGTTCCCGGTATCCGACGCCGGCCGGCTGTTCACCGACAGCGCCGAGGTCCGCGCCATGCTGCTGGTCGAAGGCGCATTGGCCAAGGTGCAGGGCCAGATGGGGGTGATCCCCGAAGTGTCGGCCCAGTTCATCCACCGCTCGTCGATGGAACTGCAGCTCGATCCCGGCGGACTGGCCGCTGCGACCGGCGAAAACGGTGTCTGCGTGCCGGGTCTGGTCGCGGCGTTCCGCAAGCTGATGGAAGCGCCGGAACATGCGCAATACGTCCATTGGGGCGCGACATCGCAGGACATCATCGATACCGGTCTGGTGCTGCGGCTGCGGCAATATCTGACGCATCTGGAAACCGCTTTGAAACAGATGCTTGTCGACCTGGGACAATTGGCAGGAACGCATGCCGACCTGCCGGTGGCCGGGCGCACATGGGGGCAGCACGCCACCCCGATCACCTTCGGAACGACGGTGGCCCGCTGGGGGGTGCCGCTGCTCGAGCTGTTGAACGAATTGCCCCGGCTGCGCGAACAGGTGTTGTGGGTATCTCTGTCGGGCGCGACAGGGACCGGGTCGGAACTGGGCGCGAACGCGGCGGAGATGCGCAAGGCGCTGGCCAAGGCGCTGAACCTGCAGGATCCGGGGCGCAGCTGGCATGCCGACCGCGGCCCGATCCTGGCCCTGTCCGGCTGGCTGACCCGGCTGGCGGCGGCGCTTGGCAAGATCGGCGAGGACCTGATCCTCGCCACCCAGACCGGCATCGCGGAACTGACGCTGGGCGCGGAGGGCAGTTCATCGACCATGCCGCAGAAACAGAACCCGGTCGGACCGTCGGCGATGGTCGGGCTGGCGCGGCAGGCCGTCGGGCTGAACGCGATCCTGCAGGGCGCCGGTCTGCACCGGCAGGACCGCGACGGCGCCGCGTGGTTCACCGAATGGATGACCCTGCCGCAACTTTGCCTCGCGGTGGCATCGGCGCTGGAGCATGGCAAGGCGCTCGCGGCCCGGATCGCGCCCAATGCCGATGCGATGGCGGCCGCTCTGTGCGGCGGTCAGGGCCTGATCCATGCCGAGGCGCTGTCCTTCCGGCTGGCCGGCCACATGCCCCGCCCCGAGGCGCAGGAGGCCGTGAAGGCCCTGTGCCGTCAGGCCGCCGAAAACGGCGCGGAACTGTCCGATCTGGCCCGCGCGGCCTATCCGGACCTGCCGCTTGATGATCTGTTCGATCCCGCGCGGCAAACCGGCACCGCCCCGGACGAGGCCCGTGCCTTCGCCAAAGCGGTCAAAGCGCTCTGATCTTCCGGTCCGGGCCTTTTCAGCCCGGTCGGCGCCCCCTATCTTCCAGACGCGGTCGATGGCCGTCTTTTTTAGCACCTGCATTTTCCAGACGGGCCTTTCCATGACCAACAGATTCGCGATCCTTTTCATCCTGTTGACCGTCGTCATCGATGCGATGGGGATCGGTTTGATCATGCCCGTCATGCCAGACCTGATCCGCGAAATCGGCGGCGGCGCGCTGGCCGAGGCGGCGATCTGGGGCGGCATCCTGTCGACCTCCTTCGCGGTGATGCAGTTCCTGTTCGGGCCGCTGCTGGGGCGGCTGTCGGATGCGTTCGGGCGGCGGCCGGTACTGCTTGTCTCTTTGACGGTGATGGCGGCGGATTACCTTGTCATGGCTCTGGCCGGCACGATCTGGCTGTTGCTGGCGGGGCGCATCGTCGGCGGCATCACCGCGGCCACCCACTCCACCGCCAACGCCTTCATGGCCGATATTTCCGCCCCCGAGAACAAGGCGCGCAATTTCGGCCTGATCGGCGCGGCCTTCGGAGCGGGGTTCGTTCTCGGCCCGGTTCTGGGCGGGCTGTTGGCGGAATACGGTACACGGGCACCGTTCTACGTGGCCGCGGCGCTGGCGCTTGGCAATGCCATCTTCGGGGCGCTGGTCCTGCCCGAAACGGTGTCCAACAGGACCCGCCGCGCGTTCCGCTGGCGCGGCACCAACCCGTTTTCGGCCTTCAAGGGGCTGGCCAACCTGCCCGCGATCCGGCCGCTGTCGATGGTGTTCTTCTTCTACCAGATGGCCAACGTGGTCTACCCGGCGATCTGGGCCTATTTCTGCACCGAAAGGTTCGGCTGGTCACCGGGCATGATCGGGGTGTCGCTGGCGCTTTACGGCCTGTTCAGCGCGGCGGCGCAAGGCATGCTGGTCGCCCCCGCGATCCGGCGCTTCGGCGAAGGACGTACGGTGATCATCGGGCTGACGATCGAATTCGCGACATTGCTGGCGCTGTCCTTCCTCGCGTCGGGGATACTGGCGCTGGCGCTGATCCCGGTGATCTGCCTTGGCGCGGTGGGGATGCCGGCGCTGCAGGGACAATTGTCGCGCGCGACCCCAGACGACAGCCAGGGCGAATTGCAGGGGGTGCTGTCCAGCATCACGTCGGTCGCGATGATCGTGGGCCCGCTGCTGATGACCCAGATTTTTGCCGCCTTCACCCGGCAGGGCGCGCCGATCTACCTGCCCGGCGCCCCCTTTCTTCTTGCCGCCGTGATGATGCTGGTATCGCTGCTGGTTTTCGCCCGCAGCGCAAGGCCGGCAACAAAGCCAGCAAATTGACGTGGCGTCGCCGGTATTTCGCATGGTAAAACTAAATTTCGCACTTGCGGCAAAATCCGCCGCTGGTGCAGGTTTCGTACGAACTTAATTGGGGGAGCTTCATGTCGAAAGTCAAAGCAGCCGTCTGCCATGAGTTCGGTGCGCCGCTGGTAATCGAGGATATCGAACTGCGGGCGCCGGAAATGGGCGAAGTCGAGGTAACGCTGGACGCCGTTGCCATTTGCCATTCCGATATTTCCTATTGGGAAGGCGGTTTCGGCGGCGCGCTGCCGGCCGTTTACGGCCACGAAGCCGCCGGACGGGTCACCGGAGTCGGCGCTGCGGTTCAGGGCTTCGAGCTTGGCGACAGCGTCGCGGTGACGCTGATCCGCGCCTGCGGCCATTGCAACAGCTGCGGCAGCGGCAAGCCGACCATCTGCGAAACCCGCTATGACGGCACCAAGGGGCCGCTGACCACGGCCGAAGGCGATCCGATGTTCCAGGGGCTGGCGACCGGGGCTTTCGCCGAAAAGGTCGTCGTCGATCAGAGCCAGATCGTGAAGATCCCCGTCGACATGGGCAAGGATGTGGCTTCCCTGCTGTCCTGTGGGGTGATCACCGGGGTTGGCGCCGCGGTGAACGCCGCCGGCATCCGGCCGGGCCAGGACGTGGTCGTGATCGGCGCCGGCGGCGTCGGACTGAACGCGATCCAGGGCGCGCGGATCGCAGGTGCGCGGCGGATCGTGGCTGTCGACATGAATGCCGACAAGCTGGAAGCGGCGAAGGAATTCGGCGCCACCGACGGTGTGCTGGCCAGCGAAGCCAAGCCCTGGAACGCGGTTAAGAAACTGCTGGGCCGCGGCGCCGACGCGGTGCTGGTCACCGTGGGGATCGCCCCGGTGTACGACGTGGCGCCGCGCTATATCGGCAATGGCGGCAAGGTGATCATGGTCGGCATGCCCCATTTCGACAAGACGGCGACCTATTCGCCGCTGATCATGGCCGATATCGGTCAGGGGATCATCGGGTCGAAAATGGGTGACGTAGTGATCAAGCGCGATATCCCGTGGATGGTCGACCTGTACCAACAGGGTCGGCTGAAGCTGGACGAACTGATCTCCGGCCGCTGGAGCCTCGATCAGATCAACGAAGCGATCGCCGACACCAAGACCGGCGCCGCGCGGCGCAACGTGATCGTTTTCGACCACGGCTGATCCGGTCTAGGGTGGTCCTCAGGGAGGACCGTCATGCATCTGAAAGACCTCGACATCATCGTGGCCGCCCCGCCCGCACCGGGCTGGGGCGGGCGTTACTGGATACTGGTGAAGCTGACCACGTCGAACGGGATCACCGGCTGGGGCGAATGCTATGCCAGTTCGGTCGGCCCCGAGGCGATGAAGGCGGTGATCACGGACGTGTTCGACCGCCACATGGCGGGCGAAAATCCCGAAAACATCGAACTGATGTTCCGCCGCGCCTATTCGGCGGGGTTCACCCAACGCCCCGACCTGACCGTCATGGGGGCCTTTTCGGGGCTGGAGATTGCCTGCTGGGATATTCTTGGCAAGGCACGGGACCGCCCGGTCTGGGCGTTACTGGGCGGCAAGATGAACGACCGCCTGCGCGCCTATTCCTATCTCTACCCGCTGCCGCATCACGATCTGCCGGGGTTCTGGAATTCTCCCGAACAGGCCGCCGAAAGCGCGCAACATCTGGTTGATCGCGGCTATACGGCGGTGAAATTCGATCCGGCAGGCCCCTACACGTTCCGTGGCGGCCACATGCCGGCGCTGCGCGACATTTCCCGATCCGTCGATTTCTGCAAGGCGATCCGCGACGCGGTGGGCGACCGGGCGGACCTGCTGTTCGGCACCCACGGGCAATTCACCACCGACGGGGCGATCCGGCTGGCCAAGGCCTTGAAACCCTATGATCTGCTGTGGTTCGAAGAACCGGTCCCGCCCGACAGCGTGGCGCAGATGGCGCAAGTGGCGGCGGCAACTTCGATCCCAGTGGCCACGGGCGAACGGCTGTGCAGCAAGGCCGAATTCGCGCCGGTCCTGCGCAACGGCGCGGCGCGCATCCTGCAACCGGCGCTCGGCAGGGTCGGCGGCATCTGGGAGGCCAAGAAAATTGCGGCGATGGCCGAGGTCTACAACGCGCAAATGGCGCCGCATCTCTACGCCGGGCCGGTGGAATGGGCCGCCAATATCCAGTTCGCCACCTCGATCCCCAACCTGTTGATGATCGAAACCATCGAAACCCCGTTCCACGATGCGCTGATTGGTGGTGCGATCAGGGTTGAAAACGGTTTCGTCACACCGCCCGACACACCCGGGCTGGGGATCACGGTCGATGAGGCGCTGGCGCGCGCAAACCCCTATCAGGACGACAAATTGCATCTGGAAATGCAGCAGGCCCCTTGCGATTACCAGCAAGACAACCAATTTGAAGGCGGAGCCCCGACAACACGCCGCTGATCTCGCGCTTCTGGAAAAGACGTGCTATGAAGGGCCTAAAAGACGCAGGATTGTATCGAAACGTGGACAACCAAACTCCTCCCGCCCCTCCTTCGGAAATGGCCCGCAGCGCGGAAACCGCCGCGGCTTATCTCAAGACCCTGGCCCATGAAGGCCGCCTGATGATCCTGTGCCATCTCGGTTCGGGGGAAAAATCAGTGGGCGAACTGGAAAGCCTTCTGGGCATCCGCCAGGCCGCTGTCAGCCAGATGCTGGCCCGGTTGCGCGAAGAAGGATTGGTCGCAACCCGACGCGAGGGCAAGACGATCTATTACTCGCTTGCCGACGACAACACCTACGAGGTGATCAACCTGCTTTACAGGCTGTTCTGCGGCCCGGTCGACAATCCCGAAGGCAACGTCACCTGCTGAAGCCATGCGCTGACCGACACTGCGGCCGCTAAGGCCCGTCCTGCTTCAGGTCCTCGGCAATCCGGCCCAGCAATCCGCGCAGCCATTTGTGCATCGCGGAATGGTGGGTGCGCGACGTCCAGTACAGATCGATGCCAAACGGGGCAGGAAACGGGCATTCACCGATCACCACCTGATCGCCATAGGCGCGCGCAATCCGCAGTGGCACGGTGGCGATCAGGTCGGTACAGGTCAGAAGGTCGGGCAAGTTGGCCGGGCTGGGCACCTCCATCACCGTGTTCGGCACCAGTCCAGCCGCGTCGATTTCGGTCAGATAGCTTGACCGCCAGTTGCCGCCATAGGTCACCACGACCTGCGGCACCGCAACGAATTCCCGCGCGTTCAGGATCTGCCCCGCCAGCATGTTGTCCGGCGCCATCACGCAGACATAGTGATCGCTGATCAGCCGGCGACCATAAAACCCGCCCTCGGTGATCTGTACCGGCCCGATCAGAAGGTCGCTTTCGCCGCGCGCCAGCTGTTCCTTGCCCTGCACCGTCGATGAGATGATATCGAGCTTCAGCCCCGGCGCCAGTTCCCGCAGCCGCCGCACCAGCGGCGGCACCAGCGTCACCCGTTCGTAGAAATTGCACGAAACGGTGATGGTCGCGCGGGCATTAGCCGGGTCGAAATCGCGCGGTTCTGTCAGCGCCGCGAATTCATCCACCATCCGTCCCGCCGCTGCGACGATTTCCTCGCAGCGATCGGTGGCGACGATACCGGCCCCTTGGCGCACGAAAAGCGGGTCCTTGAACACTTTGCGCAGCCGGTCGATCGCATAGCTGACCGTGGACTGATTGACGCCCAACGCTTCGGCAGCACGGGTGAAGGATCCGTGCGCATGCACAAGGCGCAAAACTTTCAGGGCGGCGAAATCGACCGTCATCGGATCAAGGGCGGGCACGGGCGTCTCCATCGATTTTTTCGATGCAGTATATCAAATTCATCGGATTGTCGAATGAGTGCGTGAAATCTACTCTGGACCCTGTTCGCGTTCTGGGGAGGAAACATGTCCACCACGCTCGATAACCTCGCACCGCTCGATGACTCGATCACGATTCAGCAGCTCACGCTTGATCCCTATCCGATCTACAAGCGGCTGCGCGCCGAAGCGCCGGTGTTGCGGGTGAAATCTGTGGGGCGCACCCTGCTGACCAAGGCGGAAGACACCAAATACGTCAAGGATAACCCCGAACTGTTCAGTTCGGACGACCCCCAAACGCCGATGGAACGCGCTTTCCGCGCCCATACCCTGATGCGCAAGGATGGCGCAGAACATGCCCGTGAACGCGGCGCGATGGCGCCGTCCTTCTCGGCCCGGAACATCACCCAGTGCTGGACCCCGATTTATACCAAGATCGCCGAGGACTTCGTCGGATCGCTGCCGCGCGGCGAAACCGTGGACCTGTTCCCGACGCTTGCGGGCCCCTATGCCGCGCGCACCCTGACCCGGCTTTTGGGCATTCCCGAAGCCAGCGACGACGACATGCAACGCTGGAGCCAGATCCTGATCGACGGGGCGGGCAATTTCGGTTGGGCGGATGAACTGTTCGCGCAATGCGACGCTGCCAACGATGAAATGGACGCGCTGTTCGACAAGGCGGCGGAACGGCACCGAAAGGACCCGGACCAGTCGGCGCTGTCGGTGATGGTGAACGCCGAGGACCCGATCCCGCTGTCGCAGATCTATGCCAATGTGAAAATCGCCATCGGCGGCGGCATCAACGAACCGCGCGACGCGCTGCTGACCATAATCTACGGGCTGCTGAGCAACCCCGACCAGTTCGAGGCCTGCAAGGCCGACGGCATGTGGCTGCAGGCCTTCGAGGAAGGCGTCCGCTGGGTTGCACCGATCCAGGTGTCGTCGCGGCTGGTGACCGAGGATACCGAGATTCGCGGCTGCCTCATCCCCAAGGGCGACACGGTGATGACGGTGCAGGCCTCGGCCAATCACGACGAAGACCTGTACGAGGACGGCCACCTCTTCGACATCTTCCGGCCGAAACAACCGCACCAGGCGTTCGGCAACGGGCCGCATTTCTGCCAGGGCACCCACGTGGCGCGCCGGATGCTGGCCAATATCATGCTGCCGATGCTGTTCGACCGGTTCCCGAACATGACCTTGGCCGATCCGTCCAAGGTCGATTTCTATGGCTTCGGGTTCCGCGGACCGCGGCACCTGCCGGTCACGTTGGATTGACAATCACGGTACTGCCGCCTTGCGCAGGGGAGCGCATGGCGGCAAGACTTAACGACCCGCGCGGGAAAATCCAGTGCGGATAAAGGGAGGAAAAATGAAAAAACGCAATCTGCTGAAAACAGCAGCCGCGGCGGCGCTGGCCCTGAGCCTGACGCCGGTCGCGGCATTCGCGCAGGATGTCACCCTGACCCTGCACCAGTTCCTGCCGCCGCCCGCGACGGTGCCGAAGCACATCCTGAAGCCCTGGGCCAAGCGGGTGGAGGAGCGCACCGGCGGCAAGCTGAAGATCGAACATTTCGACGCGATGTCGCTGGGTGGGCGTCCGCCGGATCTGATGGATCAGGCGATCGACGGCGTGGCCGATATCGTCATGACCGTGGTGGGCTATACCCCGGGGCGCTTCCCGCGCACCGAAGTGTTCGAACTGCCCTTCATGATGACCGATCCGGTGGCCACTTCGATGGCGTTCCAGGACATGGTGAAAACCGACCTGCAGAACAGCGAATACGGTTCCGTCAAGGTTCTGGGCGCATGGGTGCACGGCCCCGGCGTGATCCACACCAAGAACGGCGTTTCCAAGCTGGAAGACCTCGAAGGCCTGAAGCTGCGTGGCCCGACCCGCGTGATCAGCGACCTACTGGGCGAACTTGGCGCGACCCCGGTCGGCATGCCGCTGCCCACGATCCCCGAAGCGCTGTCCAAGGGCGTGATCGACGGCACCGTGATCCCGTGGGAAGTCACCCCGGCGATCAAGCTGTCGGAACTGGTCCACAACCACACCGAATTCTCGGGCGACGAGGCGCTTTACACCGCGACCATCATCATGGTGATGAACCGCGACAAGTATGACAGCCTGCCCGAGGATATCCGCGCCGCCATCGATGCGGAATCGGGGCTGGCCCTGGCGGAATTCGCGGCACAGGTCATGTATGACTATGACAAGCCGGGCCGCGACATCGCCGTGAAAGCGGGCAACAACATCGTCACCTTGGACGCAGCCGAAGTGGCCCGGTTCAAGGCAAAGGCCGAACCGGTAATCGCCCGCTGGGTCGCCGACATGGAAAGCAAGGGCATCGATGGCAACGCTTTGATCGAGCAAGCAAAGGCGTTGATCAAGAAACACGGCGGCTGACGCCCGCGACCACTCACAAGCAAACGAACAGCCGCCCTCGGGGGCGGCTGTTTTTTTGTCGCTGAGGGACCGAGGTTTTCCGCGATTTTCCGACAGGCCGGTTGCCAAGCGGAGGTTCCTGCGCCACGTTTGCCCGAACCGACACAGCCAAAGTGACCCGCCACAGATGGATTTCCTGAGCCCCGAAGAATGGACCGCCGTCGCGCTGTCGCTGCGGGTATCTTTCTGGGCCACGCTGGTGGCGTTGCCGCTGGCGATCTGGGTTGCCTACCTGCTGGCGCGGCGCGATTTCTGGGGCAAGCAGGTGCTGAACGGGATCGTGCATCTGCCGCTGATCCTGCCCCCCGTCGTCACCGGTTACCTGCTGCTGCTGACCTTCGGGCGCCGCGCGCCGGTGGGCGAATGGCTGTATGAAACGCTGGGGTTGATTTTCGCCTTCCGCTGGACCGGTGCCGCGCTGGCGGCCGGGATCATGGGATTTCCTCTGATGGTGCGGGCGATCCGGCTGGCGCTGGAAGCGGTCGATCCCAAGCTGGAACAGGCCGCCGGAACGCTGGGCGCGTCGCGCCCTTGGGTTTTCGTGACGATCACCCTGCCCCTGATCCTGCCCGGCATCATCGCCGGATCGATCCTCGGCTTCGCCAAGGCGATGGGGGAATTTGGCGCAACGATCACTTTCGTGTCTAACATCCCCGGCCAGACCCAGACACTGCCTTCGGCGATCTATGCCTTCCTGCAGGTGCCGGGGGGCGAGGCCTCCGCGCTGCGGCTGGTCGCGGTGTCCGTCACCATCGCCATGACGGCCCTGATCCTGTCTGAGGTACTGGCCCGCCGGGCGGCGAAACGGGTGGCCGGCGCATGACCCTGTCGGTTTCCGTCAAACACACGTTCGAAGGTTTCACGCTCGACGCCGATTTCAAGGCCCCGGCAGGTGTCACCGCCCTGTTCGGCAGTTCCGGGTCGGGCAAGTCCACGCTGGTCAATGCGATGGCCGGGTTGTTACGTCCCGACCACGGCAGGGTCGAGGTCGGCGACCGGCTGCTGTGTGACACCGACCAGGGCCTGTGCCTGCCGCCACACAAGCGCCGCGTCGGCTACGTGTTCCAGGAGGCGCGGCTGTTCCCGCATCTGACGGTGCAGCAGAACCTGCGCTACGGCCGCTGGTTCGCCGGAATTCGCGGGTCCGACACCGAAGAACGCCGCCTCGTCGACATGCTGGGCATCGGCGGCCTGCTGACCCGCCGCCCTGGAGCCCTGTCTGGCGGAGAAAAGCAAAGGGTGGCGATCGGGCGGGCGCTGCTGTCGCATCCGCTGATTCTGTTGATGGACGAACCGCTGGCGGCGCTGGACGAGGCGCGCAAGGCCGAAATCCTGCCTTATCTGGAGCGCCTGCGCGACGAAACTGCGATCCCGATCCTCTATGTCAGCCATTCGGTGGCCGAAGTGGCGCGGCTGGCAACCACCGTGGTCTTGCTGGACAAGGGCAAGGTGCTGAAAACCGGCCCCACCGAAGAGGTGATGTCCGATCCCGCGCTGGCCCCGGCGATCGGTTTGCGCGAAGCGGGATCGGTGCTGAGCGCCAAGATCGTCAAGCATCATGATGACGGACTGACCGAACTGGCCAGCGCCGGCGGGCGGTTGTTCCTGCCCCGTATCGGGGGCAATCCCGGCGACCGCGTAAGGGTGCGCATCCATGCCAACGACGTTGTACTGTCTCTCGATCCGCCGGGACGGATATCGGCACTGAACCTGCTGCCCGGCACCGTCACCTCGATCCGCGCGGGCAGCGGCCCGGGCGCGATGGTGCAGATGCAGGCGGGTGACGATCAGATCCTCGCCCGCGTGACCAAGCGATCCATTGCGGCCCTCGGGCTGGAGCCCGGCACCGGCTGTTATGCCATCATCAAAAGCGTGTCGGTGTCCCGCGCCGATATCGGCGCCGGCGATCAGTCGATCGCGAAAAGCGACACCACGACCTGACCATCCTTGCGCGCGCCGGTACCAACAAACAGGGTCCGGTTCACCCATTCGTATCGCGGATCGCCGCTTTCCAGCCGCGCATGGGTGCGCATGTAATAGGATGACGGATCGACCTCTTCACCGCGCGCAATGGCCTCGATCACCTCGTCCGGTCCGTGGCGGTAGCCGTAGTTTCTGATCTCGATCACTGCGCCGTCGTCGGTTTTGATACCGTAGCGGGTGTCGAGTTCGGCCACACCATTGGCCCAGATCGTCTGCCAATCCGCCCCGAGGTTCAGGATGCGCCCCTTCAGGGCCGGTCCTTCAGCCCGGCCACCGACGATCGGAATGATCCGCCTGTGCCCGGCGCGACCCGCCCCAAGTTCACGGATCGGGTCTAGCGTCACGAACAGGTCGCAGACATGTCGCAATGGTGGCTGTGAAAGCGTTGGTTCTGCGGTCATTTATGCGGTCCTCCCGATTTAAACGCCTCTCCGGGCGTTCGCTCGTCTTGCTCCCGCGCCCGAATATAGTTATATTATATATCAATTATGAGCTATGGCGAGTCTCCCGGTTCGCCTGTTCTCCTGGGAGGAAGAGATTATGACGGCAACGCAGTTTTGGACACCGGAATTCCGTGTGGAAAAACGCGATGACGGAACCATCTTGATGGAACATCCGGGCCAGGCCGAACGGCTGGCGAATACCATTCCGGCGCGGTTGAAATACTGGGCCGAGAAAACGCCCGACGCGACCTACCTGGCGCAGCGTATCGAGGGCGGCGACTGGCGGCGGCTGAGCTACGCGCAGGTGCACGACCGGGTGCGCCAACTGGGCGCGGCGCTGCTCGATCTGGGGTTGTCGCAGGAACGGCCGGTCCTGATCCTGTCGGAAAATTCGCTCGATCACGCGTTGGTGGCGCTGGCGGCACAATATGTCGGCGTGCCGAGCGCCGCCGTTTCCACTGCGTTTTCGCTGGTCTCGGAAACCCATGACAAGCTGATCGGCGTGGCCGAACTGCTGCAACCCGGGCTGATCTTCGCCTCGGACGGCGCACGCTATACCAAGGCGATCAATGCCATCCGCACCGCTGACATGAAGGTCGCCGCCACGAAACCGGCAGGCGACATGCTGGATATCGCGGAACTGGCGGGCGATCCGGCGAGGGCAGATGCGGCTTTCGAACGGCTTACCGGCGACATGGTGGCGAAATACCTGTTCACCTCAGGCTCCACCGGCAGCCCCAAGGCCGTGATCAACAGCCATGACATGATCGCCCGCAATCAGGACATGATCGCCGATTGCTTCCGCTTCCTGCGCACCCACCCGCCCGTCGTCGTCGACTGGGCGCCGTGGAGCCATACGGCCAGCGGCAACAAGGTGTTCAACATGGTGCTGTGCAACGGCGGCAGTTACTACATTGACGAAGGCAAGCCGACACCGAAGCTGATCGGGGAAACCCTGCGCAACCTGCATGAGATTTCGCCGACCTGGTATTTCAACGTGCCCGCCGGTTACGAAATGCTGCTCGACGAATTCCGCAAGGACCGCGCATTGGCCGAGAAGTTCTTCGCCCGGCTCGACATGATGATGTATGCGGGCGCTGGCATGGCGCAGCATATCTGGGACGGATTGCTGCAGATGGCGCGGGACGTTGCTGGGCACGATGTGCTGTTGACCACGGCACTCGGCGCGACCGAAACCGGGCCGTTCGCGCTGATGTGCACCGAGCAGCAGGACGCGCCGGGCAATGTCGGGGTTCCGGCGCGTGGCATCACGCTGAAGCTGGTGCCGAACGAAGACAAGCTCGAAGCGCGGCTGAAAAGCCCCTCGATCACCCAAGGTTATTTCAAGGACGACAAAACCACCGCCGAACATTTCGACGACGAAGGGTTTTACCTGCTGGGCGACGCTTTGCGCCCGGCTGATCCGGAGGACCTGACCAATGGATTCTTCTTCGACGGGCGGATCGCGGAAAACTTCAAGCTGGCCACCGGCACCTGGGTCGCGGTCGGCGCGCTGCGCGCCAGGCTGGTCGATCACTTCGAAGGGCTGCTCCGCGATGCGGTGATCGTCGGCGAAAACCGCGAGGAACTGGGCGCGCTGGTCTTTCCCGCCGAGGGCATGGGAAAGGCGGACCTGCCCGCGTTGCAGGACAAGCTCGACAGCTTCGCCGCCGCCGCGACGGGCAGTTCCAACCGGGTGCGGCGGATGGTGGTGCTGACCGCGCCGCCCGATCTCGACAAGGGCGAAGCCACCGACAAGGGCTCGATCAACCAGCGCGCGGTACTCCGCGAACGCCCCGACGCGGTGGCGCAGCTTTACGATACACCGCCCGGCGTCAGCTTCTTCTGATCCCGGCAAAGTGACGTTGCGCCATTTCGCCCGGCCGCATGTGAAACCAGGCGACCGGCGAATTGACACCCCCTGCCCTCCGCGCCACGCTCGCTACGGGAGGACTTCAGATGAACAGCCATTGGACGGCGGGCCAGATGGCCATTGGGCGCGACCGGTTCTTCTATTCCGGTCTACTGGGCAATTCGGGCAAGCCCCGCAGCCTCGGAGGCATCACGATCTATGTCGCCCCCGAGGGTCATTTCGAAATCGGGCTCGGCAAAACCAGCCCGTTTGAAAAACGGCAAATCGCGGCCCTGGCCCCTTATGAAACCCACCGTCTGGTGTCGCCCTGCCGCTGGATACTCAACCTTGGCTTCGAACCCGAAAGCCTGTCCGACCGCGCGCAGGCCGACCTGATCAGGCGCGCCAACGACCCGATTCTGGGCCCCGAACTGGCCCGGCGCATCCGGGCGGCGGAACCTCGGCTGGATACGGTCACCGGCACCGAAGGCTTCACCGACCACAGCTTCGACCAACTCTTCCTTGGCGAAGCATTGGCTCCGCGCCGGATGGACGTCCGGATCGCGGCGGTGATGCAAACGATCTGCGCCGAGATCGAGGACAACGCGCTGAGCGCCGACGACCTGGCGGCGCAGGCAGGATTGTCCACCTCGCGCTTCTTGCACCTGTTCAAGGAAAATACCGGCATCGCCTTCCGATCCTTGAGGATGTGGAAACGGGCGCGCCGGTTTCTCGACCACGCCAATGGCAGCGACAGCCTGACCGAGGTCGCGCTGGAACTGGGTTATCCCGACAGCAGCCATTTCAGCCATTCGATCCGCCGCACATACGGGCTGAAACCGCGGTCTATCCGCACCGGATCGCGCAACCTGAAGATCTATGCCGGCGCCGGCTATACGCTCGGGCCGGATCGGGTGGTGCCCTAGGATCGGGCCCGGATCGTCAGCCTGCATCACGGCGATCTGTGCGTTTCCAGGCTTCACACTGGGGGAGCATGACGAGCGGTCTTTCCCGGCTTGCGGCCCTTGCACCCCGCATTCGACTTGTCGTTCGCTAGCCCAGCAGGCGGACGCCTCGAGCGGCAAAGACCGCTCTCTGTACATCAGCCGATCCGGTCAGGCAGCCGTTGCTTCTTTCGTCATCGCCAGCCTCAGCCATTCCCGAATGTCGTGGGGGCGCGGCGGCAACTCTGTTGCCATGCCCCCGGTGAACGCGAAAAACGCATCGACGTTCAGCCGGTTCAGCCCGACCAGAACCGGAATACCCAGGCTCAGCGCCTCTGCAATGACCGCGCGAAAACCGCGTCCTTCGGCCTCGTGTTTTCCGAATTTGTTGACGATCAGGCAATCCGCACCTTGCGCAAGGCGCCTTTCGACGAGTCCGACCGCAGTTTCAAGCGCTGACGGATCAAGCCGGCAGCCCCTGGACGCCGCGCCGAGGCTTTGCGAAATCCGGATGACGGGGCCGTGTGGCAACACCTTGACGTCCATGTCGCAACGGCCGGCATCCGCGCGGTCGGTGTTGATCTGGACGGCCCCGGTCGGATTGTATCCGTTTTCCAGAAGTGATGTCGCCAGACCGTGAAGAAGCAGGTCCGTGTCGCCGCGTTCCGCAGCAATAGTGTAGGCGATATTCATCGTGCTCTGTCCTCATAAATCGCAGAAAGGTAGGAACTCGACCAACGCGTCCTCGGGCAGTTCGTCGATATCAGCAGGCAAGAACAACAGGCCATCGGCCTGTGGCAAACGGCCGACGCGGCCTGAATGGGTGGCAGGTTCGAATGTGGCCACCTCGCGTCCCAGGTCATCGAAGCCCGCGATCGTGGCCGGGCGCAATTCGCAGCGTCCCGGTTTTCGGCGGATGGTGTGAGCGGTGATGACGTGCCGCCTGGAATGTTTTCCGATCGGTTGACCGGTCAATGCCCGTACCAGCGCCGTGCCGAAAAGCTGCCAGGTCACGAAGGCCGCAAGCGGATTGCCGGGCAGGCCAAGCCAGAATGCCGACCCCAACCTGCCGAATGACACCGGCTTACCCGGCTTGATCGCAACACCGCTGAAAAAGGTTTCGGCGCCCAGTTCGCCCAAGGCCGGTTTGACATGGTCCTCTTCTCCGACGGAAACACCCCCCGTGGTGATGACGATATCGGTCCGCTCGGACATCTTCGCCAGTTGGCGCCGCAGATTGTTGCGATTGTCGGCACCAAGTTCCACGCTGACGACATCGACGCACGGTCCGGCCAGCGCAGCCGACAGCATCGGCGTGTTGACGTCCCAGATCTGCGCGCGGTCATGATCCGAGCCGGACTGCCGGACTTCATTCCCCGTCACGAGAAGCCCCACGCGAAGGGGCCTGACAACGTCAATGGCAGCGGCGCCGGCGGCGGCACAGGCGGCTATTTCGCGCGGGCCCAGCCGTTGACCGGCGTCCAATACGATTTCACCGGCGGCCATATCGCTTCCGGCGCGACGGATGTTCTGCCCTGGTGAAGGACGGCGGTCGATACGGATTGTCGCCCCCGTCCGCTGCACTTCTTCCTGCATCATGACGGCATCCGCCCCGGCGGGAACCGGCGCACCGGTGAAAATCCACGCCGCCGACAAACCTGTGACCGGCAGGTTCGGGAATTGCCCCGCCGGAACACGCGCCGATACGGAAAGCGTCCACGGCCCCGCGCCGGACAAGGCGGTCGTATCGACCGCATAGCCATCCATCGCCGCGTTGTCGAACGGCGGCGTCATGGCTCGGGATCGCACTGGCCCGGCCAGGATGCGCCCATGCGCATCCCCCGGTGCCACCTGCTCGGTTGCCTGGATCGGCGCCGCGTTGTCGGCGATGCGGGACAGCGCTTCGTCGATGGTGATGAGAGATTTCATATGCTCCGGCGCGTCACATCCGCAGCCCGGCGCCGTTATCTTCTGCACGACGTTCATTCCGCCACCTCGCGTTGAAAATGTCCCGGTCCCACGGTGCAATCGAGATCGCGCAGGCGACCGTCCTTCAGCCCGTAGATCAGGCCGTGCAGGCGGATATCCACGCCGCGCCGCCATGCCCTTTGCATGATCGGCGTTTCGCAAACCCGCCGCACTCCTTCGACCACGTTCAATTCGGAAAGCCGGTCGCGCCGGGCTTCTTCGTCCGGTTCCTGAGCGAGATCGACCGCATAGGCCCGCGCCAGCCGGCGGATCGGTTCGAGCCAGTGATCGGCCAATCCGTGCGGTAGATCCTCTGTCGCCGCCTTGACCCCGCCGCAGCCGTAATGGCCGCAGATGATGATTTCGCGCACTTTCAGCGCCTCCACCGCGAATTCCAGCGCCGAAAGAAGGTTCATGTCGGAGGAATGCACAACGTTGGCGACGTTGCGATGGACGAAAACCTCGCCCGGATCGAGCCCCGCCACCACGTTTGCCGGAACCCGGCTGTCCGAACACCCGATCCAGAAGAATTCGGGCCGCTGCTGCGCCGCCAGTCGGGCGAAGTAGCCACGATCATCGTTGTTGCGCGCCTCCGACCAGGCGATGTTTCGCTCCAGAAGGTCATTCAGCATCAGAGGTCTCCATCAGGCGGTCGAGGCCGCGGCGTTGCATCATCCGCAGGCGAAGCGTTCCGAGATCGCCCTCGGTCAGTCGCAGTTTCGCAAAGGGCAGGATGATCGCGTTCTCGAGGATGAGGTGACGCCGGGCGTGGCCGGCATAGCGGACGAGAACCGACTGGTCATCGTCGGACGGCTGCCGCTCTCCCGCCTCCAGCGCCGCGAGGATGGCGATCACGCCGGGCGTGTCTTCGTCCGCGTGGCGATGATCGGTCTCGAGCCTCTGTATCGCCTTGTCGATTTCATCCTCCGTCTCGCAGCGGCGTCTGAGCAGCGGAAACAGGTCCTGTTCCTCGTCTTCCAGATGCAGCGGAAGCTCTTCACGAAGAAAGCTCAGGATCACGCGCGCCTGGTCGCGATCTGGGTCTTCGGCGTCCACGATCCTGTCGATCATGGCGCAGATTTCCCGTTCCCGCAGGTGATCCTCGTGGATGAAGTCAAGCGGATTGCCAAGCAGGTCCAGCGTGGTGGGGGTCAGGCAATCCCCCCGCTTCTGGTTCGGAATGTGGTTGACCATGGCTCCGCCCTCCCGGGTCAGACCGGCCGGAGGTCCGCGCCAGAGATATCGGCGGACGCGACCAGTTGGTTGACGAATGTTCGGGCCGCACCGGCCCAGGCCGCCTTTTCCATGGCGTCCGAAATCCGCTGTCTCACGGCGTCGTAGGGCAGCACTTCCCCTTCGGCGACCGCATCCATGCGGATGACATGCCAGCCGTGGCGCGTCTGGACGGGCGCGGCAGTGATTTCGCCCTCGGAAAGTCCGCGCAGGGCGGCTTCGAATTCGGGCACCGTGTCGCCCGGCCCGAGCTGGCCAAGCGCGCCGCCCGACCCTTTCGAACCGCAATCGCTGTGTTCGGAGGCAAGCCGTGCGAAGCCACGCGGGTTGCCGCATGCCCGCGCGGCAAGGTCTTCCGCGCGGGTCCGGGCGATGGCGCTCTGGGCTTCGTCGCACGGATCACAGGCGCAAAGGATGTGGGACACTTCCCAAAGCGGCGGTGTGCGGAAGCGCGACGGATCGCGCTCCCATTCGGCGCGAATGGCCGGCTCGGCCGGGGTTTCGACCTCGACCACCGTGGCGAGAAGGCCCCGTATCAGGGCCTCCTCATCCGTTTCGAAGCGGCCCGACCCGACCTCTTCGGGCTGGGGTTCGATGCCGCGCCGGCGCGCGTCCTGCAGCAGCAGGGTGCGTACCGCCATCGCATTAGCCGCCTTGCGCCATGCAATGCCCGGCTTGCCCTTCGGCGCGCCGTGGTTCTGCGCTTCGGCGGCGATGGCCGCCTGCGGGACGGTTTCGCCGTTGACGACGAGATCGGGAAAAAGGGCGACTTTCATGGCGATCACTCCGCAGCCCGGGCGGCCAGGCTGGACGCGGTTTCAGGCGGCAGCTTCGGATCAACCACCTTGCGCGATGCGGAAACCGGTCCGGCGTGGTGCGGCAAGGCCGCGCTGCGACGCGAGCGCACGATCTGGTAGCCGCGGCGCGTGAGCAGGTAACGGAACGGCGCCGCGAAGCCCGACACGATATGTACCAGCCGCGTGAACGGGAACACCGCGATGATCATGAGACCGAGAAACAGGTGCAGCTTGAAGACCAGCGCCACGTCAGCGATGTAGCTTGCCGCCGCCCCGTCGAAGGTGAAAATCCCCTGCGCCCAGGACATGAACTTGACCATCTCGTGACCGTCGAGATGCCCCAGCGAGACGAAGATCGTGCCGATCCCCAGCACCAGCTGCGCCAGGAGCATGACAAGGATCGCGATATCCCAGACGCTGGAGGTCTGGCGGATGCGCGGATCGACCCAGCGGCGGTGGAACAACATGATCCCGCCGACCAGCGCCATCACCCCGGCGATCCCGCCAGCGGCCACCGCCAAAATCTGCTTCGCACCGTGGCTGATGCCCAATGTGTCGAACACCCAGATCGGGGTGAGAAGACCGACCAGGTGACCGAAGAAGATCACCAGGACGCCGACATGGAACAGGATCGACCCGATCATGAGCTGCTTTCGCCGCAGCAGCTGCGAGGAGGAGGTTTTCCAGGTGAACGGGTCGCGTTCGTAGCGCGCGATGGTTCCCATGATCCCGACCCCGAGGGCGATGTAGGGAAAGATTCCGTAAAGAAAATTGTGCATCTGAGCCTCCGTCATTCAGCCGCCACGCCGGGGGCGGGACGCTGGGGTTCATCCATCCGCGCGAGCATGTCGCGCACCTGCGGGCAGCCGGCGTTGGGATCGGGGCCGAAGCGGACCTCGCTTTCTTCCCAGACCTCGTCCAGCGCCTCGAGGTCTTCCGGATCGACCTCGGGCTGATCGAGCAGTTCGGCCACCGCCTCGCGGTCGGCGGTCGCGCCGGACAGCTGCAAAAGGGCGGCGAACACAGCTGCATACGGGCTTTCCCGCCGGACGAGCCGGGCGTTCAGAGCCTCGAATATATGCGCCGCGTCCGCCAAGGTTTCCTGTGTTTCTGCGAAGGGACGCGTCGACAGGAATTCCAGCAGCACGGGCAGGTGATCGGGCAGTTCCGAGGTGGCGGGTTCATAGCCCGCAGCCCGGTAGGTTTCGACAAGCGACACCATCGCGCCGCCCCGGTCCCGGCTTTCCCCATGGACATGTTCGAACAGGTTGAGAGACAATGTGCGCGACCGGTCGAACAGCATCACGTAGCGTTCTTCGAGGTCATAGATATCGTCCGACCCCAGCGTGTCGACCAGCGGGCGCAGCGCCCGGCGGGCCGCCGCGGTGAGCCGGGTATCGGAGGCGAGAACGCCCCCGATTTCCGGCATCGCCGCCTGCAGTCCCGGAGTGGGATAGCTAAGGATCAGGGACAGGGCTTTCAGGGTGCGGTCCATCACATGGCCTCCGTCGGCATTTTCAGGGGTTTCTTGGCGCCGCCGAAAAGCGACCCCTTGGAGATGCCGGTGGAGCATCCGTTGCTGTCGGTGAAGCCGCAGCCGCTGCGCAGGTCGTAGGCTTCCTCGACCTGTTCCCGGTGGGTGGTGGGGATCACGAAACGATCCTCGTAATCGGCAAGCGCCATGATCTTGTACATGTCCTCGATCACCCGGCCCGACAGACCGGCGCGGGCCGCGATGGCTTCGTCGATCACCCCGTCCACGGATTTGGCCCGCATGTAGGCGCGCATCGCCAGCATCCGTTCAAGCGCCTGCGCCACCGGGGCTTCGTCGCCCGCCGTCAGCATGTTGGCGAGATAGCGCAGCGGGATGCGCAGGTTGCGCACGTCCGGCATCGCGCCGTCCATGCCGATGGCCCCCGCCTCGGCCGCGTTCTGGATCGGCGACAGCGGCGGGATGTACCACACCATCGGCAGCGTCCGGTATTCGGGATGCAGCGGGAAGGCGACCTTCCATTCCATCGCCATCTTCCAGATCGGGCTTTCCTGCGCCGCCTTGATCCAGTCCTCGGGGATGCCGTCGGCGCGGGCGGTTTCCACGATCACCGGGTCATGCGGGTCGAGGAAGACGCCGAGCTGGGCATCGTAGAGGTCGGTCTTGTCGGCCGCGTTCGCCGCTTCGTCGATCTTGTCGGCGTCATAGAGCATAACGCCAAGATAGCGGATGCGACCGACGCAGGTTTCCGAACACACGGTCGGGTTGCCGCTTTCGATCCGGGGATAGCACAGCGTGCATTTCTCGGACTTTCCGGTGGACCAGTTGTAATAAACCTTCTTGTACGGGCAGCCCGAAACGCACATCCGCCAGCCGCGGCACTTTTCCTGATCGATGAGGACGATCCCGTCCTCTTCGCGCTTGTAGATCGCGCCCGACGGGCAGCTCGCGGCACAGGCCGGATTCAGGCAGTGTTCGCAAAGCCGCGGCAGATACATCATGAAGGTGTTCTCGTATTCGCCGTAGATTTCCTTCTGGATGCCTTCGAAGTTGTAGTCCTCGCTGCGCTTGGAAAACTCGCCTCCGAGGATTTCCTCCCAGTTCGGACCTTTCTCGATCTTCTCGATCCGTTCGCCGGTGATCTTCGACCGGGGGCGCGCGGTGGGGAACGCCTTCATCTCCGGGGCGGATTTCAGGTGGTCGTGGTCGAAATCGAACGGTTCGTAGTAGTCGTCGATCTCGGGCAGGTCGGGATTGGCGAAAATATTCGCCAGTATCCGCCACTTGGACCCCTGCTTGGGTTGCAGCTTGCCGGATTTCGTCCGGGTCCAGCCGCCGTTCCAACGGTCCTGGTTTTCCCAGTCGGTCGGATAGCCGGTGCCGGGCTTGGTTTCGACGTTGTTGAACCAGGCGTATTCGACGCCGTCGCGACTGGTCCAGACGTTCTTGCAGGTGACGGAACAGGTGTGGCACCCGATGCACTTGTCGAGGTTCAGCACCATGCCGATTTGAGCGCGGATTCTCATTCTGCGGCCTCCTTCGTGGACGCGGGCTCGTCGAGCCAGTCGATCTTCTTCATCTTGCGGACGACGACGAATTCGTCCCGGTTCGCACCGACGGTTCCGTAGTAGTTGAAGCCGTAGGACTGCTGGGCATAGCCGCCGATCATGTGGGTGGGTTTCAAAACGGTGCGGGTGACCGAATTGTGGATGCCGCCGCGGTGGCCGGTCTTTTCGGAACCGGGCGTGTTCACGATCTTTTCCTGCGCGTGGTACATGAACGTCGTGCCGTCCTTGATGCGCTGGCTGACCACTGCCCGCGCCGTCAGCGCGCCATTCACGTTGTACAGTTCCACCCAGTCGTTATCGACGATGCCCACCGATTTGGCGTCGTTTTCGGAAATCCAGATCACCGGACCGCCGCGATTGAGCGTCAGCATCAACAGGTTGTCGGAATAGGTGGAATGGATGCCCCATTTCTGGTGCGGCGTGATGAAGTTCAGCATCAGGCTGTCCCCGGCATCCAGAACGTCCTCGGTGATGGTCTTGAGGTCGACCGGCGGCCGGTAGGACATGAAGCCCTCGCCAAACGCCCGCATCCACAGGTGATCCTGATACAGCTGCTGACGACCTGTCAGGGTCCGCCACGGTATCAGTTCGTGGACGTTGGTATAGCCGGCATTGTAGCTGACCTTCTCGCTCTCGATGCCCGACCATGTGGGCGAGGAAATGATCTTGCGCGGCTGCGCGGCGATATCGCGGAAACGGATCTTGTTGTGATGTTCGCCCTCGGCCAGGTGGGCATGTTCGCGCCCCGTCGCCTTGCCGAGCGCCTCCCAGGCCTTAACCGCGACCTCGCCATTGGTTTCGGGCGCCAGCATGAGGATCACCTCGCAGGCGTCGATGGCGGTGTCGATCTTGGGGCGCCCCTTGGCAGGACCTTCCGGCTGGACACCGTTCAGCGCTCCGAGATTGTCGATCTCGTCCTGCGTGTTCCAGCTGATCCCTTTGCCGCCGTTGCCGAGCTTATCCATCAGCGGGCCAAGCGCCGTGAACCGGTCGTAGATCGCGGTATAGTCCCGCTCCACCGCGATGAAGTTCGGCGCGGTCTTGCCCGGGATCAGGTCGCATTCGCCCTTCTTCCAGTCCTTCACCTGGTCCTGCGCGATTTCGGCAGGGGTGTCGTGCAGGATCGGAAGCGCGACGATGTCGGTTTCCTTGCCTAGGTAGCCGGGCACGATTTCCTGCAGCTTCTTCGCGATGGACTTGAAGATTTCCCAGTCGGACTTGCTTTCATATGCCGGATCCACCGCCGCTTGCAGCGGGTGGATGAACGGGTGCATGTCCGACGTGTTCATGTCGTCCTTTTCGTACCAACTGGCCGTTGGCAGGACGATGTCGGAATAGACGGCGGTGGTGGACATCCGGAAATCGATGGTCACCAGCAGGTCCAGCTTGCCGCGCGGACCTTCCTCGTGCCACGTCGCTTCCTTCGGCAACTGGCGGCCTTCCACTCCCAGGTCGTGGCCCAGAACGCCGTGATCGGTGCCCAGCAGGTGTTTGAGGAAATATTCGTGCCCCTTGCCCGACGACCCCAGCAGGTTCGATCGCCAGACGAACAGGTTTCGCGGCCAGTTCGCCGGATCGTCCGGATCCTGGCAGGACATGTCCAGATCACCCGACTTCAGCTGTTCGGCCACGAAGGGCGCGATGTCCTTACCCGCCGCCTTGGCCTGTTTCGCCACCTCCAGCGGATTGGTCTTCAACTGCGGCGCCGAGGGCAGCCACCCCATCCGCTCGGCGCGGATGTTGTAGTCGATCATCGACACGTCCCAATCACCTTCGGGCGCGGTCGGCGACAGGATTTCTCCCGCCGTCAGCGTCTCGTAGCGCCACTGGTCCGTATGGGCATACCAGGCGCTGGTCGAATTCATGTGCCGCGGCGGCCGCCCCCAATCAAGCGCGAAGGCCAGCGGTTGCCAACCGGTCTGCGGGCGCAGTTTTTCCTGCCCGACGTAATGTGCCCAGCCGCCGCCGGACTGGCCGACGCAACCGCACATCACCAGCATGTTGATGACGCCGCGATAATTCATGTCCATGTGGAACCAGTGGTTCATCGCCGCACCGATGATGATCATCGACTTGCCTTTGGTCTTCTCGGCATTCCGGGCGAATTCCCGCGCCACGTGGACGATCTTGTCGGCGGAAACCCCGGTGATCTTCTCGGCCCAGGCCGGCGTGCCGGGAATGTCCTCGGCATAATCCTTCGCCACCCATTCGCCGCCAAGCCCCCGGTCGAGTCCGTAATTGGCGCAGAACAGGTCGAAGACCGTGGCCACGGCCACTTCGCCCTCGGCCGTCTGGATGCGCTTGACCGGCACGTTCTTGGTCAGGACGTTCGGGCGGCGGTCACCGGTCGAAAAGGCCTCGGTCGCATCGGCGCCGAAATAGGGGAAATCTACACCGACGACGTCGTCGTGATCGTCATCGAGCAGCAGCGTCATCTGCAGCTTCGTTTCGGTCCCCGCGGCCTTTTCCTCGAGGTTCCATTCGCCCTGTTCGCCCCAGCGGTATCCGATCGATCCGTTCGGCGCCACGAGCGTCCCGGAATTTTCGTCGAAAGCGACGGTTTTCCATTCCGGATTGTTTTCCTCGCCCAGTTTGCCGTCGAGATCGTCGGCCCGCAGGAACCGGCCCGGGACGAGTTTACCGTCCTTGTCGTCGAGCTTCACCAGCATCGGGAAATCGGAATACTTGCGGCAATACTCTTCGAAATACGCCGACTGCCGATCGAGGTGGAATTCGCGCAGGATGACGTGACCGAAGGCCATGGCGAGCGCCGCGTCGGTGCCCTGCTTCACGTTGAGCCAGACATCGCCAAACTTGGCGGCTTCGGAATAGTCGGGACAGATGACGGCGGACTTGGTGCCCTTGTAGCGGGCTTCAGTATAAAAATGCGCGTCCGGAGTCCGGGTCTGCGGCACGTTCGACCCCCAGAGCAGCAGATAGCCCGCATTGTACCAGTCGGCGCTTTCGGGCACGTCGGTCTGTTCGCCCCAGGTCATCGGTGATGCCGGCGGAAGGTCGCAATACCAATCGTAGAAGCTCATGCAGACACCGCCGAGCAGGCTGAGATAGCGCGAACCGGCCGCGTAGCTGACCATCGACATGGCCGGGATCGGCGAAAAACCGAAGACACGGTCGGGGCCGTAGGTCTTGGCGGTGTAGGCATTGGCGGCGGCGGTGATTTCGGTGGCCTCGTCCCACGAAGCGCGCACGAAACCGCCCTTGCCGCGGGTTTCCACATATGGGGCCCGCAGGATCGGGTCGTTCTGGATCTTGCTCCAGGCCTCGATCGGGGTCATCGTTTCGCGCATCTTGCGCCAGACCTTCATCAGGCGACCGCGGACAAGCGGATTCTTCACACGGTTCGCGCTGTAGAGATACCAGCTGTAGGAAGCGCCGCGCGCACAGCCGCGCGGTTCGTGGTTCGGCAGGTCCGGTCGGGTGCGCGGGTAATCGGTCTGCTGGGTTTCCCAGGTCACGATCCCCGATTTCACGTAGATCTTCCAGGAACAGGACCCGGTGCAATTCACCCCGTGGGTCGAACGGACGACCTTGTCGTGCCGCCAGCGGTTTCTGTAGGTGTCCTCCCAGTCTCGGTTCTCGCGGGTGACCTGACCGTGACCGTTGGAGAACGGCTCAAGCTCCTTGGACTGGAGGAAGTTCATTCTGTCGAGCAGATGGCTCATGTCGTTTTCTCCTGTGGCTGACCGGGCGCACCGACCGCGCGCCCGGTGGCGTCAGATGCTCAGCAGGGCACCGGGGCGTTTTTGCGGCTGTAGAAGATCCACGTGATCGCAACGCAGAGCACGTAGAAGCACAGGAACGCCCAGAGCGCGCCGTTCGGGGCACCGGTCATGCTGATCGAGGTCCCGTAGGCCTTGGGGATGAAGAAGGCGCCGTAAGCGGCGATTGCCGACGTGAAGGCGATGATCGCGGCGCTTTCGCGCTCGGACTGCTTCAACGTCGAGGCCTCGTCCAGCTGGGGCATCAGCCGCGGCACTTCCTGGCGCATGATCGAGGGGATCATCTGGAAGGTCGACGCGTTGCCGACCCCGGTCAGGAAGAACAGCGCCATAAAGCAGGCGAAGAAGCCCCAGAAATTGCCGGCGGGTGTTGCTTCGGAAGGCAGGAACTGAAGCACGCCCCAGACCGCCACGATCATGCCGAGGAAGGTCCAGAAGGTAACGCGGCCGCCGCCGAACTTGTCGGATACCCACCCGGTTGCGGCACGGCTGAGCGCCCCCACGAGCGGCCCCAGGAACGCGTATTGCAGCACGTTCACGTCCGGGAACTGCGTCTTCATCAGCAGCGGGAAGCCCGCGGCATAGCCGATGAAGCTGCCGAAAGTCCCGGTGTAGAGAATGCACATGATCCAGTTATGCCGGCGCGAGAAGATGATGGATTGTTCGCGGAAGGACGCCTTGGCGTCGGCGATATCGTTCATCCCGAACCATGCGGCGATGGCCGCCAGAGCGATGAACGGCACCCAGATGAAACCGGCGTTCTGAATCCAGAGCTGGCTGCCATCTTCAAGAGTAACCGGGGAGCCCCCAATCGCGCCGAAGACGCCGGCGGTGATCACCATCGGAACCACGAACTGCATCACCGACACGCCGAGATTGCCGAGCCCCGCATTGAGCGCCAGCGCGTTGCCCTTGGTTTTCTTGGGATAGAAATAAGCGATGTTGGCCATCGAAGAGGCGAAGTTGCCGCCGCCGAAACCGCACATCAGCGCAAGAACGAGAAACATCACATAGGGCGTTTCCGGGTTCTGCACGGCAAAGCCGATCCCCACTGCGGGCAGCAGCAGAGACGCGGTCGAGATCGCCGTCCATTTCCGGCCGCCGAAGATCGGGATCATGAAGCTGTAGAAGATACGCAGCGTCGCGCCCGACAGTCCGGGCAGCGCCGCCAGCCAGAACAGCTGCCCCGTCGAGTAATCGAAGCCGATCGCCGGCAGCTTGGCGACCACCACCGACCAGACCATCCAGACCGAGAAGGCCAGAAGCAGCGCGGGGATCGAAATCCAGAGGTTGCGGGTCGCCACCGAATGCCCCTTGTCCTTCCAGAAGGCCGGGTCCTCGGGGCGCCAGTCGATCAGGGTATGCCCCTGTTGACCGGCATGTGTGTCTATGTTCGCCATGGTATCTAACCTTTCGGGCACTGGGGTGTGGAGGGCCGCCCGCCTTGGTGGCCCTTCCCTGTTTCAGATCATTCCGCGGGCTGCGACGCCGCCGAACCTGGCGCGCGCGGCGCCGGGGAATCGGGTTTGGGATGCGGTTCGCTGGGCACGTCGGAGAGGAAGGTCTCTTCGGCCAGGCCCGGGTGACGGCCACGTTCCATCCTGCGGATCGCGACATGCATCCAGATGGTCGAGATGGCGACGATCACGAAAAGCAGCATGTAGGGCGCGGTCCAGACACCGGTGAGGTCCAGCAGCACCCCGAAAGCGATGGGCAGGAAGAAGCCGCCCAGCCCCCCGATCATGCCGACGAGACCGCCGACAGCCCCCACGTGGTGCGGGTAGTAGACCGGGATGTGTTTGTAGACCGCCGCCTTGCCGAGGCTCATCATGAAGCCGAGCACCACCGTCATCGCGACGAAGAAACCCACCGACAGGCCGAAGTCGAACTCGATCGGGCCGCTGATGCCGGACACCGTGTAGCTGGTCTGCGGGTAGCTCATGACGAAAAGCACCACGAGCGAGACGATGAAGGTCAGGTACATGACGAACCGGGCCCCCCATTTGTCCGACAGCCAGCCGCCGAGCGCGCGGAATACAGAACCGGGCAACGAGTAGAGACCGGCGAAAACGCCCGCCGTCGTCAGTTCGAGACCATAGGCGCCGACATAGTAGCGCGGCAGGAAACTGGCGAGCGCGACGAAGCCTCCGAAGACGAAGAAGTAATAGGTGGCAAAGCGCCAGACCTGCATGTTTTTCAGCGGCGCCAGCTGTGCGCCGGCCGAAACCGGACGTGCGCCGGTGCGCTTGCGTTCTTGCACGACCGGATCGGTCTTGCTCAGTACGAAGAACAGAACCGCCGTGATCGCCAGAACGATGGCATAAATGCGTGCGGTGCCTTCCCAGCCAACCGCAACGACGAGGAACGGCGCGGCGAAGTTGGTGACGGCCGCGCCGACATTCCCCGCCCCGAAAATGCCAAGCGCCGTACCCTGGTGTTCCTTGTCGAACCAGCGCGACGTATAGGCGACGCCGACGATGAACGACCCGCCGGCAAGGCCGAGGCCAAGCGCCGCGAGCAGGAAAATTTCATATGTGTGCACGCTGGTCAGCAGCCAGACCGCGACCGCGGTGACCAGCATCTGCAGCGGGAACATGATCCGGCCGCCGAACTGTTCGGTCCAGACACCGAGAAAGATGCGGCTGATCGAACCGGTAAGAACGGGCGTTGCGACCAGCAGACCGAACTGCGTGTCGCTGAGGCCAAGATCCTGTTTGATCTTGACCCCGATGATCGAAAAGATCGTCCAGACTGCAAAACAGACCGTGAACGCGAAAGTGCTTAGTCCCAAGGCTCGGTACTGGTCCGAGCGTGAAACACCATCGAGTGTGTGCATTGGTTGTCCCTCCAGCATTCGAATTCGCGCGATGACCCATGACGGGCTTGCTGACAGGAGTGCGGGGAACTGGGCGTTTAGAAACTTGATCTAGATCACAAACCCGGAAAAAGCGTAACGAAATAAATGGTTTGAAAATAAATGTCAGTTCATCGACAATGCGGCATCAAGAGGATGATGGACGTTGATCAATTCGCAGCTTAACATTTATCAAGTCGACGCTTGATTGAAATCGAGGGGGATCGCAGGTGCGTCTAGGTATGCCCGAGTCGGACTATCCGGACATCCGGGAGCTCCATCTTTTTTCCGACATGGCGGATGAGCATTTCCTGTCGCTCATGCGCGGTGCGTATGTGCAAAATTTTCCGCCGCAGATCGAACTGATCACCGAAGGCGACCCGAGCGATTTCCTGCACATCATTCTGTCGGGATCGGTCGACCTGTTCTCGACCTGGAATGGCCGCGAAACCAGCATGGCGACCGTGCGGCCGATATCGACCTTCATTCTTGCCGCAACGGTCAAGGATGCCCCCTACCTGATGTCGGCCCAGACGTTGGAGAAAAGCCGGATCGCCCTGATCCCGAGCCAGGATGTCAGGGCGGTTTTCGACGCCGACGGAAATTTCGCGCGCGCGATCGTCACCGAACTGGCGCAGTGCTACCGGTCGGTCGTCAAGGTGCAGAAAGACCTCAAGCTCAGAACGTCGCTGGAACGGCTCGCGAATTACCTGTTGCGCAAACAGAAGAATGCCGGCGGCGCGGCAGAGTTCGATCTCGACTACGAGAAGAAGCGGCTTGCCTCCGTTCTCGGCATGACCCCTGAAAACCTGAGCCGGGCCTTCAAGGGCCTGCAGCCCTACGGCGTCAGCGTCAACGGCGCCCGCGTCAGGATCGGCGATCAGGAAGATCTCGAGCGGTTTGCGAAGCCCAACCCGCTGATCGACGATTTCACGACGTGACGGGAACGCTGCCCCCCGCCGAAGTGACGCCCCATATTGAACGGGTGGAAGGGGCGATAAGCGAATTCGCCCCTCTCCGTTGAAACCGGGCATGCCCGGATTGCCCGGCCAATCGCGTCAACGGCGTACGCAAGCGGGGGCTTTTGCCTGCCAGCAAACGGTTCTTGATCGCGCACGATAACCGCCTGTCAATCAAGTAATTGACTTATATGGCGAAAATCATTACTTGCGCGGCCACTTGAGTTGGAACTACACAATACGGCAGGTACCAAGCGCGCCTTTTCGCGGTCCCTTAGCTCAACTGGATAGAGCAGCCGACTTCTAATCGGCAGGTTGAGGGTTCGAGTCCTTCAGGGATCGCCATAGCTTTCCGCAGTTGTGCCGGGCGAACAGCCCTGCCAGCTGAGAGCGTCATGACAGGCGCGGGCACAGGAAATGGCGCGGCATGCATGATTGGAATGGCGTGCATGAATATATTTGATCAAAAACTACAGAATTGCCTTGTCGCCGCGGCCGGAATTCGCAAACACTCGGGCAAATCCAACAGTGCCGGCAAGTCCGCCTCGGTGGCTGGCATCGCTGCAAGAAAGGAATGAAGATGACCGTTCAGCCCAATTCGATCGAAGCCCGCGACGCGGCCTATCAGCTGCACAGCTACACCAATGCCCGCAAGATGGAAGCCGAGGGATCGCTGATCATCGAACAGGGCGACGGCGTCTATGTCACCGACAACACCGGCAAGAAATACATCGAAGGCATGTCCGGCCTTTGGTCGGTCGCCGTCGGTTTCGGCGAAGACCGCCTGGTCAAGGCCGCCACCGAACAGATGGCCAAGCTGCCCTATTACCACACCTTCGCTCAGCGCGGTCACACGCCGGCGGTGGAACTGTCGGAAAAGCTGATCCAGATGGCGCCGGTACCGATGTCGAAGGTTTACTTCACCAATTCCGGGTCCGAGGCCAACGACACCGTGGTCAAGCTGCTGTGGTACCGCTCCAACGCACTCGGCAAGCCGGAAAAGAAGAAGATCATCAGCCGGATCAAGGGCTATCACGGCATCACCGTCGCGTCCGGAAGCCTGACCGGCCTGCCCTACAATCACATGTCCTTCGACCTGCCCATCCCGCAGGTGCTGCATGCCGGCTGCCCGCATTACGGCGGCTTCGCGCAGGATGGCGAATCCGAGGCCGATTTCGTCGCCCGGCTGGCCCGCGAACTGGACGAGATGATCCAGGCCGAAGGCCCCGACACCATCGCCGCCTTCATCGGTGAACCGGTGATGGGCGCCGGCGGCGTGATCGTGCCGCCGGAAGGGTACTGGAAGGCGATCCAGGACGTGCTGAAGAAATACGACATCCTGCTGGTCGCCGACGAGGTGATCTGCGGGTTTGGCCGCACCGGCAAAATGTTCGGCAGCGAAACCATGGGGATCGAACCCGACATCATGGTTATGTCGAAGCAGCTCAGTTCGTCCTACATCCCGTTCTCGGCGGTGATGATGAACGACCGCGTCTATCAGCCGATCGCGGACGAAACCAACCGGATCGGCACTTTCGGGCACGGTTTCACCGGCTCGGGCCACCCTGTCGGCGCGGCGGTGTCGCTGGAGAACCTGAAAATCATCGAGGAACGCGACCTGGTCGGCAACGTCGCCCGACTGTCGCCGCTGTTCCTTGAGCGGCTGAACGCGCTGGCCGGGCACGATCTGGCCAAGGAAGCGCGCGGCATCGGCTTGATCGGCGCGCTGGAACTGAAACAACAGGGCGATGCGGCCGGAACCGCGGGTGCGGCGATGAGCGCCGCCTGCCTTGAGCGCGGGCTGATCGTGCGCAACCTCGGCGACACCGTGGCGCTGTGCCCGCCGATGATCATCAACGAAGACCAGGTGAAAGAGATGTTCGATATCTACGCCGCCGCGCTGGACAGCCTGAGCTTCTGAGAAATCAAGGAACATTGAAAGGGGGGCTTTGGTCCCCCTTTTTTCATGCCGCCGGCAGCAGATCGGCCAGATCGGCCGTCCAGTTCGCCCGCGACAGCGTCGGCAGGATCCAGTCGGCGCCGGTGAAATCTTCCGATCCGCTATACATCGACGGGGTGACCACCACGCGGATCCCCGCCGCGCGGGCCGATCTGACGCCGTTGGCGGTATCTTCGAAGGCGATGGTGTCCTCTGCCGACAGGCCCAGCCGCTGCAGCGCCAATTGATAGACGTCCGGCGCCGGTTTCTTGCGCGCCACCTGATCGCCGGCGGCAATGACATCGAACACCTCATCCGCCGCCCGCCCCCAGCAGCTGTGACACAGCCGGTCGACATTCTGCGGGCTGGTGGTGGTGGCGATGGCCAGTTTCAGCCCCTGCGCCCGCGCCTTGTCGATCAGTTCGGCAATCCCCAGGCGCAGCTGCAGCCCGCCCTGATCCACCAGGTCGGCATAGCGCGCCGTCTTGATCTTGTGCAGCCGGGCGGCTGCTTCCGCGTCGAAAGGGATGGCTTCGCGCGCGGCAAAGGCCAGCATCCGTTCCTTGCCGCCGGTGGTTTTCAGCAGTTCGCGATACTCGTCTCGATCCCAGTGCCACGCCACCCCTTCGGCTGCGAACGTGTCGTTGAAGGCCCGCCGGTGCAGTTCCTCGGTTTCCGCAAGCGTGCCGTCGACGTCGAAGATCAGCGCGCGCAGGGTCATGCGATCACCTCTAGCTGGGCCTGCACCAGATCCGGCAGTTCGGCGAAGTCGGAAAACCGCGCCAGATGCGGCAGGTCTTCCGCCGGTGTCTTGCGGTACCCTTCGGTGAACAGCAGGAACGGCACCCCGGCGCGATCGGCGGTTTCTGCATCCACCTCGCTGTCGCCGACATAAAGGCAGGGGCCGGTGCCGAGATCGTCAAGCGTCGCCAACAGCGGCGCCGGGTCCGGTTTGCGTTTGTCCAAGCTGTCGCCGCCATAGACCACGCTCAGGGGATCGGTCAGCGACAGATGCGACAGCACCGCCCGCGTCGCTCGCATCGGTTTGTTGGTGCACAGGCCCAGCCGGTGCCCGGCGACGATCAGATGTGCCAGGGACTCGCGCACGTTGGGATAGGGGGCGGTCAGCTCCAGCACGGTTTCATAGCGGTCCTGGAAGACAGTCAGCAGGCGGTCATGGTCGGCATCGGGAATGCCCCGCGCCGCGCGCATCTTTTCGATGAAGACCGAGGCGCCGTTGCCGATGAAATCGATGGTTTCGTCCAGCGATATCAACTCCATCCGTTCCTCGCTCAGGATCGAATTGGCGATGGTCCGGATATCGGGGGCGCTGTGGATAAGGGTTCCGTCAAGGTCGAATACGATACGCGCCATCATGCGGCCTTCCATTTGATTGAGCATCCCATCGAGGGGATCTGTTCAGCGGGCCCCTTGCCGGTCTCCGCCACCTGTTTCATTGCCTCGTATAGATCGCGGCGCAGATCGTCCGGCCCCGCCTGTTTGCGCGAGGCATCGAGCCTGCCGCGATATTGCAGCCCGAGATTCGCATTGAAGCCGAAGAAATCCGGCGTACAGGCAGCGCCATAGGCGCGCGCCACGTCCTGCGTTTCGTCATAGAGATACGGGAAGGGGAAACCGCGCGTTTCCGCCATTTCCTTCATCTTGTCGAAACCGTCGGCTGGATAGGCCCTGGCGTCATTGGCCGAAATCGCCGCCACCCCGATGCCGAGCGCCTGCAAATCCCGCGCATCGCGCAGGATGCGGTCCAGCACGGCCAGTACATAGGGGCAATGGTTGCACATAAAGATGATCAGCGTGCCCTTGGGGCCCTTGATGTCGGCAAGCGTATAGGTCTTGCCGTCGGTCGCGGGCAGGGAAAAGTCGGGCGCGGGCCAGTCGAAATCGCAGACGGGGGGCGAAACAGCCATAAAGAAATCCTTCCTGAAGATCAGGCGGCCTGCAGGTGGGTGGCCGCTGTGCGGATCGCCCGGATATTTTCGCCATAGGGCGCGGGATTGTCCACCGATCCGCCCTTGAACACCGCCGATCCGGCGACCAGGACGTCGGCCCCGGCGTCCACCACCAGCGGCGCGGTTTCCGGCGTCACGCCGCCGTCGATCTCGATATGGATGGGCCGGTCGCCGATCATGGCGCGCAGCTTCTTCACCTTCTCGATCTGGCTGTGGATGAACTTCTGCCCGCCGAAGCCGGGATTCACCGTCATCACGCAGACCAGGTCGACCATGTCGAGCAGGTAATCGATATCCTCGACCCCGGTGCCCGGGTTCAGCGCCAGACCCGCCTTGCA
>NZ_JADMKU010000015.1 GCF_018219815.1 Thalassovita aquimarina | reverse complement strand
GGTCAGACATTTTACCGCTCGTTTTTCGAACGGTGAATCACGCCACCCGGCGGAAATCAATGGGTCCTGACCCTAAGCGCCTGAAGAAGCAGGCGCGTGCGCAAATGAAACATGGGCGCGCGCATCGGGGGGCAAGGCCTGCTGCGGCCACTCGCGCTCGCTTCGGAAGGGCTGTTTTCCTGAACTGAACCGCGAGCACGGCGGGGCCATCGGTCCCGCCGTGCTTGTGTCTTGGATGGGGGCAGGCGTTGGGCTGGGTTGGTTCTGAACTCGGATCGTTGCCGCAGCGTCGCTGACGCCCGCCGGTGGAAGGCTTCGCTTTGCGCGTCGCTTTCTTTTTTCAGGCGTACGCTTGATCTTTTTTCGTTTCGCTGAAAATTTGCGCGCACAGAGCAAAGGGGTGGGTATTTTGCACTTTTTCCGTTCACTTGGGCCTGCCGTCGCGCGCGTGTCGCCGCTGGAAGCAATCCGGGCAGGCGTCGGAGCTCTTGTCGGATTGGGCATTGCCGGACTGTTTCTTCTTTCGCCAAGCATTGATCTGAAAATGGGGCTCTTTCTCGTTGCCCCTTTCGGCGCGAGCTCGGTTCTCCTTTTCGCGGTTCCGAACAGCCCGCTCGCCCAGCCTTGGTCCGCGATAGTCGGGAACACCGTTGCCGCGCTCGTCGGCGTGGCGGTATGTATGCTGGTCGAAGATGCGGCGCTTCGAATTGCGCTCGCCGTTGGGCTGGCGATCACCGCCACGATTCTTTGCCGTGCGGTTCATCCTCCCGCAGGTGCGGTTGCCATGACCGCAGCGATGAGCCCGGAAGCGATAGATCAAATGGGCTTCTGGTTCGCGCTGGCCCCAATTGCTGTTGGCACCATGATCCTTGTCGTTTTCGCCGCGATCTACGCACGGTTGACCGGCCGGCATTATCCGTTCCGCCAGTTCGATGACCCCAGCAAGCACGGCACGGCAGACCCTGACCCTACCGAGCGATTGGGATTGACCGAAGAAGAGCTGACCGGAATCCTTGAAAGCTACCGCCAATCCTTCAACCTGGGGGTGGAGGACCTTGCCCGCCTTATCGGGGCGGCGGAGCTTCAAGCCGCGACGCACAGCACCGGACCCCTGACCGCCGGGGATATCATGTCCCGCAATCTCATTACCGTTCGCCCGGAAACTGGGCTTGCCAAGGTGGCTGATCTCTTCAAGCGTCACCGTTTCAAGTCTCTTCCCGTCGTCGGGCCGAACGCGAAGTTCCTCGGGATCATTTTCCAGATACATCTCATCAGCCAGGCCAGAGATGACGCACTGCGGCTGAACCGCGGCTTTTCGTCGGCGTTCAAGCGCCTGTTGGACCGCGAAAGAGACAATTCCGTTCAGGCTGGCGACATCATGATGGTGGCAGGGCCGCGAGCCACCCCGAACACCCCGATTGGCGCCTTGCTCCCCTTGATGGCGGACGGGGAAGTCGACGCCGTGCCTGTTCTTGAACAAGGATGCGTCACTGGCATCGTTACGCGGACGGATCTCATATCGGCATTGGCGCGTGGGGCAGTGCGCAACGACTGATGGAAAGGGCGTCTGAACAGGCGTGTCGCCCAGTGTCGTGTTCGAGTTCGAAACGCGGCTTGGGGTCGCCCGGCAGCCGCAGCTCTGCCCCGCCTGAGCGATCCTGCCCAAGTGTTCGTGCATGACTGCCGCCAGCCCCGGAGACCATCGTCGCGATGGACCAAGGGCCGGACATGGACTAACACTCGAACCGGACCATTCAAGAGGGGGCTGATCACCCGGTCGGAAAAAACATGGCATTTACACTCAAGCAGCTTCGCTATTTCATCGCGGTGGCCGAAAACGGCACGGTGTCGGGGGCCGCGCAGGCGCTGGCGATTTCGCAATCGGCGGTGACCGAGGCGATCCGGGAGCTTGAGGCCGATCTGGGCGTGCCGCTGTTCATTCGCCAGCCGCGCGGGCTGGACATCACCCATAAGGGGCATCAATTCCTGCGCCACGCAAAGGGTATCCTGGCTGGCGTTTCCGATGCGCGGCATGCGCTTACGCATGACAGCGAAGACCTGACCGGGTCGCTTCACATCGGGGTGACCTCCCTGGTGGCGGGCTATGTCCTGTCCGACATTCTTGCCCGTTTCCGCCGGGCAAACCCCAAGGTCGAAGTGACCGCGCTCGAAGACAGCGGCGATTATCTCGAGCACCTGCTTGTCGGGGGCGAACTTGACGTGGCGGTGATGGTCACGACCAACATGCGCGACCGCATGGCGCTTCAGACCGAGATCATCGACGTTTCGCCCTATCAGCTTTGGCTACCGAATGGGCACGAACTGGCGACGCGGCCTTCGGTTTCGATCGAGGACCTGGTGGGCGAACCGATGATCATGCTGCGGATAGACGAGATCGAGGAAGCCACCCGCAAGCTGCTTTCCGCCTTCGGCGCCCGCCCGCGCGTCGCGTTTCGCACACGCTCGGTGGAGGCTGTGCGGTCCCTGGTGGCGACCGGAGCTGGGATCGCCCTGCTGCCCGAAATGGTCTACCGGCGCTGGTCGCTCGAAGGCGATCGGATCGTGTCCAGGGATGTGTCGGGCAGCCTGCCGGTTGTGCAGGTTGGCACCGTCTGGCGCAAAGGGGCGCCCCTGCCGCGCGTGGCGCGTGAATTTGTTGCGGCGGCGCAAGTCCATAAGAGCAATAAATAAAATTGCGGTATCTGTTTTTCCGATACCTACGACCTGATAATTGAATTTGTGAAGGCACGGGTTTTTGAACAGGCTTGTGCGCAAGGGAGTCCGAACTCCCGTTGCAACAGGGAAAAGCCAAGATGAAACAGATTTTCAATGGTTGTGTTTCGGGCCTCGCGCTCGTCGCGGCCACCGCGCTTCCGCTTTCCGCTGCCGATATGCTCACCGAACTCGGTGATGGCGAAGGCACCGTCTCCATCGTCGCATGGCCGGGGTATATCGAACGCGGCGAAACCGATAAGGCCTTCGACTGGGTGACCAAGTTCGAAGCGGCCACAAGCTGTAAGGTCGAGGTCAAGACCGCCAACACGTCCGACGAAATGGTCGCGCTCATGAACGAGGGCGGGTTCGACATGGTGACCGCGTCCGGCGACGCCTCTCTGCGGCTGATCGCGGGCGGGCGCGTGCAGCCGGTCAACACCGACCTGATCCCGAGCTGGGCGCGCGTTGACGACCGCCTGAAGGACGCGCCGTGGCACACGGTCGACGGATCGCATTTCGGTACGCCCTTCATGTGGGGGCCGAACGTGTTGATGTACAACACCGAAGTCTTTGCCGAGGCGCCGACGAGCTGGAACGTCGTGTTCGAGGAAATGACGCTGCCCGACGGGTCCAGCAACAAGGGGCGCGTGCAGGCCTATGACGGCCCGATCTATGTCGCCGATGCCGCGATGTACCTGATGGCGCACCAGCCGGACCTGGGAATCGAAAGCCCCTATGAGCTGAACGACGAACAATATGCCGCCGCGCTCGATCTGCTCCGCACCCAGCGGACGCTGGTGTCACGCTACTGGCATGACGCCTTCATCCAGATCGACGACTTCAAGAACGAGGGCGTGGTCGCTTCGTCTTCCTGGCCGTTCCAGGTCAATCTCTTGCAGGCAGGAGGGGCGCCGGTCGCCTCGACCATTCCGGAAGAGGGTGCCACCGGGTGGGCCGATACGCTGATGTTGCACGCCGATGCCGAGCATCCGAACTGCGCCTACAAGTTCATGGAGCATTCTCTGAATTCGAACCTGCAATCGGACCTGTCTGTCTGGTTCGGCGCCGTGCCCTCGGTTCCCTCGGCCTGTACCGACGGATCGGGCATGCAGACCGCCGAGGGCTGTTCGCTCAACGGTCTGGATGACTTCGACCGGATCAAGTTCTGGCGCACGCCCGTTTCCAAATGCGAAAGCCAAGGCACTTGTGTGCCCTACTACCGCTGGGTGTCCGACTACATCGGTGTGATCGGCGGACGCTGATTCATCCCAACAGCCCGGACCGGCGGTTTGGCCGGTCCGGGTTTCCTCCCCAGAAAGACAAACAATGACTGATGCCGTAACATTCCGGGGCGTTTCGCGCCATTTCGGATCCGTGAAAGCCGTGGACGAGGTCGATCTGGCCATTCAAGATGGTGAGTTCTTTGCGATGCTCGGTCCCTCCGGCTCGGGGAAAACCACCTGCCTGCGCCTGATCGCGGGGTTCGAACAGCCGACTGCGGGCCACATCGAAATCTTCGGTGAACGCGCCGATGGCGTGCCGCCGTATCTGCGCAACGTGAATACGGTGTTCCAGAACTATGCGCTTTTCCCGCATATGAACGTCCGCGAAAACGTGGCCTTCAGCCTGCGGGTCAAAGGCATGGGGAGGGCCGAACGCCACCGCGCCGCCGAAGAGGCCCTGGAACTGGTCGAGCTTGCCGGCTACGGCAACCGCCGCGCCGGGGAACTGTCGGGCGGCCAGCGCCAGCGGGTCGCGCTTGCGCGTGCGCTGGTGAACAAGCCGCGTGTGGTGCTGTTGGACGAACCGCTGGGGGCGCTTGACCTTAAGCTGCGCGAACAGATGCAGGAAGAATTACGCAGTCTTCAGCGCTCGCTTGGCCTGACCTTCGTCTTCGTGACGCATGATCAGGACGAAGCCCTCTCGATGGCCGACCGTGTCGCCGTTTTCGCCGATGGCAAGATCCAGCAGATCGGCACCTCCGAGGATATTTACCGGCGTCCATGTTCGCGTTTCGTTGCGGATTTCGTCGGGTCCTCGAACGTCATTCCCGCCGATCTGGTCGGTGCCGGTGCCGCCGGAAAATGGGCCTCCTTGCGGCCAGAAGACATCGTTCTCGATCCTGCCGGGCAGGAAGTGAAGGTGACCGGGCGGTTCTTCCACGGTCGCGTCACCAAGCTCTCTCTCGATTTCGCGGGACAGAACCTCACCGCGCTTGTGCCTGCCCACGCGGACGCGCCGGACGTAGGCGAAACCGCCCTGATCGGATGGGACCCAAGCCGCGTCCACATCATGGAGGAGGATACATGAGCGGCACGGATTTCTCTTCCACGGCGCCGGCGATCTTTGCCCCGCGCCCCGGAATTCTGGCCGGCACTGTGGACTGGATCATTCGCCATCCGCGCATGTTCGTTTTCCTTCTGGTGCTGCCGATCACGCTTTGGCTTGGCATCGTCTATATCGGCGCGCTGATCGCGCTCCTGATCCAGAGCTTCTTTTCGATCGACGAATTCTCGGGCATCGTGGTTCACGAATTCACGCTGAAAACCTACGGCGAACTGTTCCGGCCCTACAACCTCGACATCATCCTGCGCACGGTCAGCATGGCCGCCGCCGTTTCCGTCGCGGCCGCGATCCTGGCCTTTCCCATCGCCTATTTCGCGGCGCGCTACGCAAAGGGGAAATGGAAGGCGCTTTTCTACATCGGCGTGATGCTGCCCCTGTGGTCGAGCTACCTCGTCAAGGTCTATGCGTGGAAGCTGGTGCTCGCAAAAGAAGGTATTCTGAACTGGATCTTCGCCAAGCTGCATCTGACGTGGCTGCTCGATGCCGTTCTCGCGATCCCGGTGATCGGGGGCAATTCGCTTTCCGTCAGCTACATCGGGACGTTTCTAGTATTCCTCTATATCTGGCTGCCCTACATGATCATACCTGTTCAGGCCTCTCTGGAACGTGTTCCGGGGTCGCTGGTCGAAGCCGCCGCCGATCTGGGGGCCACCCCCGGACAGAGCTTCCGGTTCGTGCTTCTTCCGCTTGCGCTTCCGGGGGTCATCGCCGGGTCGATCTTCACCTTTTCCCTGACGCTCGGCGATTACATCGTGCCGCAGATCGTCGGCAATTCGCGCCTTTTCATCGGTCAGGCGGTCTACACCCAGCAAGGCACCGCAGGGAATATCCCGCTTGCCGCCGCTTTCACCGTGGTCCCGATCGTCATAATGGGGATTTACCTGTGGGGCGCACGCAAAATGGGGGCGTTCGATGCACTCTGATACCCGTGCCCCTCTGGGCCTCAAGCTCGCGGCCATCGGCGGCCTGTTTTTCCTCCTCGCCCCGATCGCGCTTATCTTCCTCTACGCCTTCTCCACGGAAGAGAAGAGCTTCCAATGGCCGCCGCCAGGCTTCACGACGCGATGGATCGGTGTCACGTTGAACCGCCCGGACGTGTGGGAAGCACTCGCCCTGTCGCTCAAGGTGGCCGCGATTTCCACCATACTCGCCTTGATCCTCGGCACGCTCACAGCCGCCGCCGTGGCGCGGTCACGCTTCTTCGGGCGGGAAACGATTTCGCTGTTGGTGATCCTTCCGATCGCCCTGCCGGGTATCATCACGGGGATTTCGCTGCGCTCGGCCTTTTCGCTGCTCGATATACCGTTCTCCACATGGACCATCGTCCTGGGGCACGCGACCTTCTGCACCGTGATCGTCTACAACAACGCGGTGGCCCGGTTCCGCCGCACATCCGAAGCGCTGATCGACGCGGCGATGGACCTTGGCGCGGACGGGTTGCAGACCTTCCGCCTGGTGATCCTGCCGAATATCGCGACGGCGCTGCTGGCCGGTGGAATGCTGGCCTTCGCGCTGAGCTTCGACGAGGTGATCGTCACCACCTTCACCGCCGGGAACCAGACCACCTTGCCGATCTGGATGCTCGAAGAACTCGTCCGCCCGCGCCAGCGTCCGGTGACCAACGTGGTCGCCATGGCCGTGGTGATCGTGACGATCCTTCCGATCCTTGCGGCCTATTACCTTACACGAGACGGCGAGCACACAGCCGGTTCAGAGAAATAACAAAGACAGGGAGACTGTTTATGGATACCCAAATGCTGATCGGCGCCAATCTCGTCAGCGGCAGCGAGAGCGAGGAGGAAATCCTCAATCCGCGCACGGGCGAGATCATCACGACGCTGCCCGAGGCCTCTCTTTCGCAGGTCGAAGAGGCAGTCACCGCTGCCGAAAAAGCGTTCGAAGGCTGGGCGCGCACGACGCCGGCGGAACGTTCGGGCTACCTGTTGAAAATCGCCGACCGGATCGAGGCGGAGGCGGAATCCCTCGCCGCGCTCGAGGCGCTCAACTGCGGCAAACCCGCACCGCTCGCCCTGGGGGATGAACTTCCGGCGATCATCGATTGCTTCCGCTTTTTCGCGGGGGCGGTGCGTTGCATGACCGGCCCGGTGGCGGGGGAATACCTTGAAGGGCATACCTCGATGATCCGCCGCGATCCGATCGGTGTCGTCGCTTCCATCGCGCCGTGGAACTATCCGCTGATGATGATGGCGTGGAAAATCGCGCCCGCGATCGGGGCAGGGAACACCGTGGTCTTCAAACCGTCCGAGCAAACCCCGCTCACGGCGCTGGCGGTGGCCAGGATCTTCGCCGACGTACTGCCCGAAGGTGTGGTGAACATCATTCTGGGCCGGGGCGAAACCGTCGGTTCCGCCCTCATCAACCACCCGAAAGTGGCAATGATTTCGCTCACCGGCGACATCGCGACCGGGCGCAAGATCCTGGATGCGGCGAACAAGACGATCAAGCGTACCCATCTGGAACTTGGCGGCAAGGCGCCGGTCATCGTTTTCGACGACGCGGATATTCCCGCGACCGTCGAAGGGCTGCGTGCCTTCGGTTATTACAACGCCGGTCAGGATTGCACCGCCGCGTGCCGCATCTATGCGCATGCTTCGGTCTACGACAAATTCGTGGCGGACCTCACCGGCGCCGTGTCCGACATTCCCTATGGCCTTGAGGATGACAGCCAGAACGAGATCGGGCCTCTCATTTCCCTGCGGCAGCGCGACCGCGTGGCGAGCTTTGTCGCACGCGCACGCGAGGCCAACCACATCGAGGTCACGACGGGCGGGGAAATTCCCGACGGGCCGGGGTTCTTCTACCAGCCGACGGTGGTGGCCGGGGCGCTCCAGACCGACGAAATCGTGCGTCGCGAGGTTTTCGGCCCGGTGGTTTCCGTCACCCGCTTCGACGACCCGGAGCAGGCAATCCAATGGGCCAATGACAGCGACTACGGTCTCGCCTCTTCGGTCTGGACCAAGGACATCTCGAAAGGCATGCAGGTCGCGGCGAAGCTGCAATACGGCTGCACATGGGTGAATACCCATTTCATGCTGACAAGCGAAATGCCGCACGGTGGCATGAAGCAGTCGGGCTATGGCAAGGATATGTCCAGCTATGCGCTCGAGGATTACTCTGCCGTGCGTCATGTCATGGTGGCGCACTGACGGAATTTGAACGACCCCGTACCCTTGATCGGTCGCCTTGTGCGACCGATCCTTTTAACTGGGCTACTGCAAGTTGCGCCCTTTCGAGACGGGCGCAGATATTTTTCACGCTTGCCCGCAAGCTGGCGCGGAAACCTGTCGTGAAAGCGTGATCCGCTATTCCCGGTCGTCTTCGAACCGTTCCCGCCCGATCCGCCCGAGATGGGTGAACTTGAACCCCTGTTCGGATTTCAGGCCGTAGCCAAGCAGCCGGTCGATACCGATATGGGCGACCCAGACCGCCGCCACCGGAAGAAGTGCTGGCTCGGAGAGCCAGGCGATCAGGCCGAAGAAAAACGGTGTGACATAGCTGTGGGCAATGTTGTAGGCGCGGGCGCCGACACGCGGGCCGGCCAGATAGCCAGCGGCTGATACGTCCGGCAACAATGCGGTGATCGCGTAGAGCCACCATCCCTCCGCCAGAGCGGCATATGCGGCGGTGGCCACGATGAAGGCGGCCCCGCCTTCAAGGCGGAGCGCGATGATGATGGAGCGGTCTTCTGTCGGGGTCACTGTGACCTCCATTTTCGGGTCTGTCCGGAACATGGACCCGAAAGCCGACAAGTGAAATTGTTGAAATCCCTATACCCTCTATAGAAATTTCTATGGCAGCCGGATGGCTGGCCCGGGCGCGACCGGCCGTCAGAGGCCGCCGCCCGGACCTGGTCCTGCAATGCTAGGCGGGAAGGGCGCCGCTTGGCAGGGATCGGAACTGCCGGTTCCAGTAGGTCAACGCCCCGGCATCCTGGGTTTCGACCACGGCGCGCACCCGGCCGATGACGATCGAGTGGCTTGCCCGGTCGATCATTTCGGTCACCTCGCAGTCGAGCGCCACCGCGGCGCCCTTGAGCAAAGGCACGCCGGTTTTCGCGGTGACCCATTCGGCCCCGTGATAGCGTTCGGCCCCGGCGATCCCGCCGAAACCCGCGAACCGTTCCGCGGTGTCCTGATGATCCGCCCCGAGAGACGACCACCCGAAACAGCGGTGCTTGTCGATGAGCGGCCAGGTCGAGGAATCGCGGTTCAGGCAGAACAGAACCTGCGGCGGTTCCGCGCTGAGCGACACGCCCGAGGTCACCACCAGCCCCGAGCGTTCCACCCCCTGGCCGGCGGTGATCACCGTGCAATGGCCGATCTGCTGGCGCATTGCACGGGTGAAGGCCTCGGTAGGATCGGCCATGCCCATCTCAGCGAATCCCGGCCTCTGCCAGCAGCGGCAGAACCTCGTCGCGGAAATAGGGGAATTCCTCGACGTAATCGACGAAGGACAGGGTGGTGCCGGCAAATCCGGTTTCGTGCAGCTTGATGATGCCGTCGGCCACCTGCCGCGGCGTGCCGACCAGGGGGAAACCTCCATGGCCAAGCGCCATCAGGTTGCGGATCTGCGCCAGCAGGTCATGCGGGAAGGATTGCGCATGGGCGAATTGCAGGTTCACCAGGTTGTCCACCGCGTCCCAGTCGATCTGGCTCATGATGTGATCGTGATAGGCCAGTGCTTCTTCCTCGGTCGGGCGGCAGATCACGTGGCTGAAGGTCAGCACGCCGACATCGCGGCCCTTGCCTGCAGCCTGTTCGCGCAATTCCTTGATCTCGTCGACGGACCGGGTCAGGTCGATCGCGGGGGTGAACAGGTAATTGGCGTTCTGGGTGGCGAATTCGCGGCCCAGTCCTGACCCCGCCGCGTTCAGGATCGGCACCTCGCCGTTGACCGGCCAGGGGTCACCCTTGATCCCTTTAAGGTTGAAGTACTTGCCGTCCCAGTCGAAATGCTCCTTACTGCTCCAGAGCTTTTCGATGACGTCGAACCATTCCTGGGCATAGCCGTAGCGGGTTTCGTGGTCCTCGGGCAGGGTCAGGCCCAGGGCTTCGTATTCCGGCTTGTTCCAGCCAGCCACGATGTTGAGTCCCGCGCGACCCTGGCCGATCTGGTCCATGGTCGCGATCTGCTTGGCGACGACGGCCGGGTGGTTGGCGGCGGTGTGGATGGTGGCAAACACCGAAATGTCCTTGGTGTTGGCCAGAAGCGCCGTTGCCCAGGTGATGGTTTCCAGAACCCCGCCGTGGAAATCGGTTTCCCCGCCATAGCCGATCCAGCGGGCGATCGGCAGCATGAAGTCGATACCGGCCTCGTCCAGCATCTTGCCCAGTTTGAGATTGTTGTCCCAGCTGTTGACCCAACGTTCGGGCAGCTTGCTCACGGTCATGCCGGAGGAGCAGTTGGACGAGAAGGTTCCGAGTTTGAAGCCCTCTTTCTTGAGCATTTTGTTCTGTGTCATGTGGTCGTCTCCCTTTGGATAGAATTTTAGATTGATTATTTATTTAAAACCTAAAGAAACTTTCTTGCTTGTGTCAAGAAAGATTGAACGCGATCATTGGCGCGGCCCCGAAACGGTCAAAAAGGAGGCGGAAGGTGAGCGAAGGTCCGGCAAAAAGCGATGAGATGGATTTCAAGTGGCACCTGGCCGCCGACGATCCCGAAATCGCGACCACGGAGATGGAATTCGCCCTGATGCGCACGTTCGAAAGCTTCGGGCGCTGGCAGGCGGAATGCCTGATCGCCGTGTCGGGGCTGACGCTGAGCGGGCCGGAAAACGCACTGTTGCACATCATCCGGATGAATGACCGCGCCAAGTCGGTCAAGGAACTGGCCCGGCTGACAAACCGTGATGACATTCCCAACATCCAGTATTCGCTCAGGAAAATGCTGTCGGAAGGGTTGATCACCAAACAGGGAACCAGCCGCACGGGTGTGACCTATGAAGCCACGGACAAGGGGCGCGAAGTCACCGATGTCTATGCGACGGTCCGGCGCCGGTTGCTGGTCGAGAAGATCGACGATATCCCGGATTTCGTTCAGCGGCTGCAAGAGGTCACGCGCACGCTCAACATCCTGTCGGGGCTTTACGAAGAAGCATCGCGCGTGGCGGCCACCCATCGGCGTTGATCGGCGGGGGCGCGCGTTTGTCCCGCGGCATCGGTGGCAGTTGACGGCAGGTTCGTCGCAGCATGTGGTCGGGTCGGCCAGCCAAGGTTTTGGTCGACTTGGCGATCGACCGGCACACCCGGCGAATCGCATCGGATGAACATCCCGCCGCGGATTTCCGAAAACATCATGCATTGTTGGGGCTTTGCCGTGGTGCGCCTTGACCGGTGTCAAGGTGAACGCCGGCCCGGGATGCCAAGCTGCAGGAAACCAACCCGCAGACAGAGGACATCCCTTGGCCCATCACCGTTTCAAACAGCTGCGCGACCTTGCAAGCGCCATGCGCCTGCATCTGCATTTCCGCGCGATCGAAAATGGGACGCGCGAAGGCCTCGCCGCCTATCAGGATGAACAGCTCAAGAAGGTAGTGCGCCACGCGCTGACCCATTCGCGCGCCTATGCGAAACTGTGCGAAGGCATCGACCTGTCGGGGGGTTTCACGCTTTCCGACCTGCCCATCACCGACAAGCGCGTGATGATGGACAATTTCGACGACTGGGTCACCGATCCGCGGCTGAAGCTGGCCGAGATCGAGCGCCAGATCATCGAAGATCCCGACGACCAGTATTACCTCGGTGAATACCGGATCGTGGCGACCAGCGGGTCAAGCGGATTGCGCGGCATATTCGTCTATGACCGGCCCGAATGGCGGGTGGTGATCGCGGGGGCACTTCGCTGGGCAGAAATGTTCGGGGTTTCGCCCATTGGGCTTTCGACCAAGAAGCTCGCCTCGGTCAAGGCCGGAAGCACCACGCACGCGACGTCGCGCCTGGGCCAGAGCATGGAACTGGGGATGCCGAACCTGCTGATGCTGGACGCCACCAAGCCTCTTGAACAGCTGGTCGAGGAACTGAATGAATTCCAGCCCAAGCTGTTCATGGGATATGCCTCGCTGATCAGCCTGCTGGCGATCGAGCAGATCGAGGGCCGGCTGAACATCGCGCCGGAAATGGTGGCCAGCTTCAGCGAGATGCTGGGACCCGACCGGGTTGCGCGCGCGCAGGAGGCGTGGGGGATCACCCCGTTCAATCACTACGGCGCCGCCGAACAGGTGATGATCGCCGCCGATTGCGACCGGCATATGGGGCTGCATCATTTTTCCGACATGTCACTGATCGAGATCGTGGACGAGAACATGAACCCCGTGCCGCCGGGCACGCCCGGGCATAAGGTCCTGCTGACCAATCTGCACCGCTACGTGCAGCCGGTGATCCGGTACGAACTGACCGACCTGGTGACCGCCAAGGCCGAAAGCTGCGATTGCGGGCGGGTTTTCCCGCTGTTGTCCGAAATCGGCGGTCGGACTGAGGATGTCATCCGACTGCCCGCCGCGGCCGGCGGCGAGGTGTCGGTTTCGCCCTTCCTGGTCGCCAACTGCCTGATCGGCGAGGCGGACGCGGCCGAATATCAGTATAATGTCGAGGGCAACCGGATGAACCTGCGCGTGGTGCCACGGCGCGGCGCCGACCGGGCGCGTCTCGAGGCGGCGTTGCGTACCAGCCTGAGCGATGCGCTGAATGTGCAGGGCGTGGGCGAGATCGAGATCGCCATCAGCTTCCACGACGCCTTCGTGCGGACCGGGGCGACGATGGGCAAGCTGAAGCTGACCGGCGCGCCAAGCTGATCAGGACGGTACCCGATCTGCCCCGGCGTCATCGCAGGGCTCAGGCCTCCATCCAGATCGTCACCGGCCCGTCGTTCAGCAATTCGACCTTCATGTCGGCGCCGAATTCGCCGGTTTCCACCGGCACGCCCGTTTCGGCCAGCTTCGCCGCGAAATATTCGTAGAGCGCCCGGCCCTCGTCCGGCGCGGCGGCGGCGGAAAAGCCGGGGCGGTTGCCGCGCGAGGTATCGGCGGCCAAGGTGAATTGCGACACCACAAGGGCCGAGCCGCCGATATCCACGACCGAACGGTTCATCTTGCCCGCCTCGTCCTTGAAGATCCGCAGCTTGGAAACCTTCGCGGCCAGCTGATCGGCCTGGGCTTCGCCATCGCCCTGCACGGCGCAGATCAGGATCAGCAGCCCGGGGCCGGTCCGTCCGATCACGTCGCCGTCTACCGTCACCGACGCGTGGCTTACCCGTTGCAGCAATGCGCGCATTTGTCCGTCCTCATCTTGTCCGCCTCATAGGTCGGCCAATCCGCGCCGGGCTGCAAGCGGATTTGACACGAGTCAAAGCGGGCAGGGGGCGATTGGGGAAAATGACGGGCATAGATGAAGAGGAGATTACCCTATGGTCGAAAAATCCCATACCGCCGGATCCTGGCCGCAATTCTACGAACCGTTCCGCAATTTCGGGCAGAAGGTGGCCGATTGGCTGGCCCCGGCATCCGAGGCGTCGTCGACCGACAACAGTTACAAGATTTCACTGGAACTGCCCGGGGTCGAGGAAAAGGACATCGACGTTTCGGTGCATGACGGTGTCGTGACCGTGAAGGGTGAAAAAAGCTCGCAACGCGAAGAGAAGGGCGAAACTTGGTTCTTTTCCGAACGGCAATACGGGTCGTTCAGCCGGTCCTTCCGCCTGCCCGAGGACGCCGATGGTGACAAGGTCGAGGCGCATCTGAAGGACGGCGTTCTGCAGGTGATCGTGCCCAAGGCCGGGCCGGAGGCCAAGCAGGGCGTCAAGGTCAAGATCAACAAGGCCTGAGCGACCGGCGCGGCATCAGCCGCGCCAATCCGCCACCTCGTCCAGGTCCGCCCGTTCGGTGCGGAAATTGTTGGCAGGGTGATCCTCGTCCTCATAGCCGAACGAAATCGCGCAAAGGATCAGCCGGTCCTCGGGTATGCCGAAATGGTCGCGCAGGGTCGGGGCAAAGGCCGCAACCGCCGCCTGCGGGATGGTCGCGATGCCCAAGGCCTGCGCCGCCAGCGTGAAGGCCGCGACGAAGCCGCCGCAATCCATCGCGCCGTAAGGTCCAAGATCGCGGTCGCTGGTCACGATCGCCACATGCGGCGCGCCGAAGAATTTGTAATTTTCCAGCATCTGCTGCCCCGACGCGGCGCGATCGCCACGCATCACCCCCACCGCATCGTAAAGCTGCAAACCGCAGGTGCGACGGCGATCCTTGTAGACACCGACATATTGGCGCGGCCATTCGAGGTCGGGCTGTGGCGTCGTGGTGGTGGCGTCGGCATAAAGGACCTCGCGGAACCGGTCGGTTTCGGCACCGCTGGTGACGATCACCTGCCAGGGCTGGGCATTGCACCAACTGGGCACCCGCTGCGCGGCGCGCAGGATCCGTTCGATGGTTTCGCGCGGCACCGGATCGGGCAGGAAGCCGCGGCAGCTGTGACGGTCGTTCAGCAGGCGGGTCAGGGTGTCGTAGTCGGTCGTCATGCTTTCCATTCCGTTCAAATCTGGCCTTCGTTCAGCGCGATCAGATACCCGATGCCGCCCGCCACGATCAGCCCGAGGATGACGGCGATGGCGATCTTCCACACCGACCAGGGCCGTTCACCGCGCACCTGTCCGGTGCGCCCGTTGACCACGAAGCGATAGGTCTTGCCCCGGTATTTATAGGCGGCGAGCCAGACAGGCAGCAGGATATGCTTGAAGGTAACATCGCTGATCTGGGTCTGGATATCGTGGATACGCTGCCGGTCGCCGCCGATATCGAAGCGCACGTCGCGTTCGATCACCCGGTCCATCTTGCGCCGCGCCTCGTCATAGCCTTCGTCGAGTTCCACCGTATACCCTTCGGCCCGGAACCCGGCGAGGTATTCGGACCGGTAGGGTTCCAGCGCCGCCAGGTCCCAGGGTTCCAACGCGTCGGTATAGGATTTCGGCAACGACCGCGACGCCAGCACCAGCACGTCGTCGAAGAACCGCGCGACCTTGCCCGAGGCGGGGTACCAGCGCACCTTCTGCACCTGTTCCTGCACCCGCTTTCCGTCGCGCATCACCGTGCGGGTTTCATAATAGACCACGCCGCGTTCGCCGCGATAGCGGCTCTTGGTGTCGGCGTCGAAGGTCCAATAGGGCACGTAGATGCCCTGCATCTTGCGGCCCTTGCGGGCGTATTCCTGCAAGCCGTTCGGCGCGAACCACAACCGGCCCAGCCAATCGGTCATCGATTTGCGCGCTTGGGTTTCGGTCAGCGCGAAAGGCAACACGCCGCGCGGCTTGATATGGCGATGCGCGCCGGTATCGGTCACCACCGGCGTGGCGCAGAACGGGCATTCGGCGGCATGGGTGGCCTCGTCCAGTTCCACCTGCGCGCCGCAGTTGGGGCATTTGCTGACCCGGGTTTCCTCTATTTCCTGGCTGGGCAGCAGGTCGTCCAGCGCACGTTTGAAATCCAGCTCGCGAATGCCGCCTTCCCACGGGCTGTCCGGGGCCAGTTCGGCCCGGTTGCCGCAATGATCGCAGACCAGCTGCCCGGCCTCGGGGTCAAAGCGGAAATCCGCGCCGCACTGGTCGCAGGGAAAACGATGTTCGGTCCGGGGCATGGTCTGGGTCCTGGCTATTTGAGGCAGATCAAGGAGTTTGGTTTCTAGGACTTTAGTACAGTCCAAATGCTCAGTTCTGTTACGATTCACACTATCCGTTCCGGCGACTATACTTTCCCGTCTTCTGCGATGGGTAGCACCCATTCGCCGGTTGCTTGCGTTATGAGGCAATCATGATGCAGATGCAGATGGCAATCACCCTGTGGAAGGAGCTGGACGTGGCCCTGCAGGAGCATGGCGCATGGAAAAAGCGCCTGCGAGACGTGGCCGTGCGCAGGGAAACCGATTTGCCGGTTGCCGACATCAGGAGCCCCGCCTGCTGCCGTTTCGGCGAATGGCTGAACGCGCTGCCGCCGATTCTGCGCATTTCGCGCGACGCCCGGAAAGTGGAGCGGCTGCATGCGGCGTTTCACGCCTGCGCCGGTGATATCGCCGAGCAGATTTCCAAAGGTGAATTCAACAAGGCCTTTGCCGCGCTGAGCGGCGAGGAATACAACGCGCTTTCGGCGGACCTGAGCAGGGCGATATCGCGCTGGCAGCTGGCCGCGGCATAATCCCCGCATTGCATCAGATCGTCCGGCAACGATGGGCCCTTGCCGGGCGGTTGGTTCCACGGGATGAAAAAGGGCATCTCAGACTCGCTATTTTGATATCTTGCTTGCCGGTAAAGTCCCGTGATTTCGGGACGTTAGTCAGAATGTAGGCTTCTTGGAAGCTGAAAGGACAACATTCATAATCAGGGTCCCGATAAAATGAATAATCAAGTTATGCGTGCCGAATTGAACGATGCACTTGGCCGTCACGCGGCGTGGAAACTGCGCCTGCGTGAAGCCGCGATCAACGGTGAAACAGATTTGCCGGTCGACATGATCAAGCGCGATGATTGCTGCAAGTTCGGCAAATGGCTGCGCTCGCTTCCGGCCGAGGCCCGCAACTCGGACGCGGCGAAGGAAGTCCATGAGTTGCACGCCAATTTCCATATCATCGTGGGTGGCGTGGCGGCCCAGATTGCCGGTGGCCAGACTGACGGGGCGCTGGCCGCGCTGGACGGGCAGGATTACAAGGACAGCACCGATCGTCTGGCCCACGCAGTGACCCGCTGGCGGATGTCGCTGTCCTGACCATTTCCCCAACACGGATCGAAAAGCCCGGCCCCTTGGCCGGGCTTTTTCGTTTTCTTGGCCGTTTTCCGGCATGGTCCGGGCCCTGGTTGCGGCAAACGCCGGGGAAGGGCGCGGCCTTCCAACGCGAGCCCGCCGGATCGGCGCGCGGCTTGCGACGTCGTCCCAGGGCGCCATTTCGCGCCTCTGCGCGTCTGTATGGGGCTCGTTTTCTATAGTTTGGGTCGAAATACATACTTAATAGTGCGAAAACAGAACTTAAGGATAGTTTCGTCCTAAAATGATTGGCGATACTGACGTAAGTGTATTCAGCACCACACGACAGCATGTAGACGGCGACCGCGAAAGGATATCGAGATGACACAACGGAATGTGACCCTGAACGTCCGTGAGATCCTCAAGCAGGCGCATGTCGCCCATTACGCCCTGGGCCTGCAGCTGCGCGCCGCCGCTTATGACGAAAACCGCGCCATTGCCGTTCGGCAGGTTCGCGATCGCAGCCAGACGCCGCTGGCGCAGCTGCTGAAATCGCTGGTGGAACGTGGCCACATCACCCCGAAGATGCGCGAAGTCGACATGCTGCACGCCGAATTTCACGACGCCGCCGGCGCCGTTGCCACGCTGATCAATGCCGGCCTGTTTGATGAGGCCATCGACGAACTGGCCACCGGGTATTTCGCAGAAACCGCGTCCGAACTGTCGCGCGCGCTGTGCTACTTCGGGGTCGAAATCGCTTGATCGCTTGATCGGCTGTGGTGAAGAAAAACGGCGCCCCGGGGGAAGGCGCCGTTTTTTTGTTCGTTTGATTGTCCCGTGTCGAGGGATCACGCGCCCGGCGGTGGCGGCGGCATGACGGTGAACAGCTGCGCCAGTTCCATCACCTCGCCTGCTTTCTTCCAGCCGTCCTGCCCGGCGGTCCAGACATAGGTGTCGCGGGTGATGCCGCCCGCCGCGGCCATCCGGCCCAGCGACGCCTTGGAAAACGGCCCCTTGGTTTCGCCGTTCTCGGCCACGTGCCAGACATGTTCGACTGGCGGCGGTGGTGGGGGCGCAGCGGCCTGCGCGGCGGGTTGCGGACGCGCCCCCCACGGACCTTGGCTGGCCATCTGCTGTGCCATCGCCATACCCATCCCCATGCCAAGCCCGGCCCCCATGCCGGACCCTCCGGAATGCTGCGCGGCCGCCGTCATCGCCTCGGCCGCGGAATACTGGGTGAATTTGCCCAGGTCGCCCGCCAGCCCCATCGAGGTGCGCTTGTCCAGCGCCGCTTCGACCGCCGGGGGCAGCGAGATGTTCTCGATGTAGAGCTCGGGCATTTCCAGCCCGTATTCGGCCAGCGTGCCGCTGATTTCCGCCGCGATCAGCTTGCCCAGATCGGCGGTATTGGCCGCCATGTCCAGCACCGGAATGCCGGACCCGGCCACCACGCGGGAAAATTCCTGCACGATGATGTTGCGGATCTGGAAGCTGATTTCATCCATGGTGAATTCGCCGTCGGTGCCGACGATTTCGGTCAGGAAGCGCGCCGGATCGGTGACCCGCACCGCATAGGTGCCATAGGCACGGATCCGCACCGGACCGAATTCCGGGTCGCGGCAGATGATCGGATTCTTGGTGCCCCATTTCAGATCGCTGAACCGGGTGGTGTTGACGAAGTAGATTTCAGACTTGAACGGCGACTGGAACGCGTGGTCCCAGTGCTGCAGCGTCGTCATCACCGGCATGTTGTTGGTTTCCAGCATGTACAGCCCGGGGGTGAAGACATCGGCCAACTGGCCTTCGTGCACGAACACGGCGGCCTGGCCTTCGCGCACGGTCAGCTTGGCGCCGTACTTGATTTCATGGCCTTCCCGTTCGAACCGCCACACCATCGTGTCGCGGGTGTCGTCGACCCAGTGAATGACGTCGATGAATTCGCCGGTGAGGAAATCGAAAATTCCCATGCAAACCTCCTTTACGAAAGGGCGACGTGCCTCGCCCGAAATGAGTGTCGGGTCCCTTGCTGGCCCCTTGTATCAATGGCCTCAACTGGGGCCGCCGGCCAGTTCCTCGGCAATTTCCCGGATCACCGGACCGGCCTCGTCCAGTGGCATGCCGGCGCGCAGGCGCCGATCATAGAGCATTTTCAGCAGCATTTCGTCATGCGAGGTCAGCAGCGCGAATTCGTCGTCGTCGTTGAAGATGGACGGCCGCGCATGCGGGCTGTCATTGGCCAGGCCCAGCCCCTGCGCCAGTTCTTCGTGAATACAGGATTTGCGCAACAGGCCGGGGTGTTCGGCCCGCACCAAGGCGATCGCTTCGCGGTAATCGCTGTCATTGCCGGTGGCCGAAAAGGCGATCACCAGGCAATGGATCGAACGGGGTATGTCGCGCAGGATGTTCAACGAGGCGGGGTTGATATTGGGCACGATCTGCCGCACCCGGGTCAGCATCTGCGCGCGGTCGTCCTCTCCCATGAACAGAACGTGGAAGTTGGGATTGCTCTCCGACACCGAAATCGGGTGGCCGGTCACCCGCGCCAGCCGCCGCGAATAGGCGCGCACGTTGGCCCGGTCGATGCGGCGCTGATCCTCGGGCACCGAAGCGCCGAATTCCACCCCGAACCGCACCGGCACGCCCCAGCGGCGCAGGAACCCCGGCCCGCCATGGGCGCCGCGCAACCCCATGCCGCGTTCGTATTCGTCGTAAAAGGCGATCATTTCGAAATTGCGCGCCAGGTCGGTCGCGGTGAAGGGCGTGTCTGGCCCGCCGCCATCGGTCCTGAGCAGCCCCTGCGACAGCAGGTCCGACTGCACCCGGTTGAAATAGGTGCTCAGCGCCTTGCTGCGACCGGAAATCCCGACCGGGGCGGGTTTGGCCATCCCGACGGGCTTGGGCTGGGGGCGGACCTGTTCCTGTTGCCCAAGGGGCGCGCATGCGGCCAGGATACTCAAACCGCCGGCCAGAACCGGTCCGATATGTCGCTTCAATCGCAAGCCCCGCCTCAGCTTTCCGGCACCGAAGTGCCAGCGGTGTCGCCAAGGCCCGTCTTGCGCGCCTTGGCCGCGGCCAGCGTGTCGCGCAACTCTGTTTCCATCTTCTTCAGCTCTTCCTCGGCGGCGGCGCGGCGCGCCTTGCCCTCATCGGCGATGGCAAGGCTTTCCTCGATGGTGGCGACCAGATCGGCATTGGCCTTTTTCACCGCCTCGATATCGAACACGCCGCGTTCCATTTCTTCGCGGATCGCCTTGTTCGACTGGCGCAGGTTTTCCGCGTTGGCTGTCAGCAGTTCGTTGGTCAGGTCACTGGCTTCGCGTACCGCCGCCGCCGCTTCGGCGCTGCGCTGAATGGTCAGCGCCTGCGCCAGCTGGGTTTCCCAAAGCGGCACGGTGTTGACCATGGTCGAATTGATCTTGGTAACCAGCGACTTGTCGTTTTCCTGCACCAGCCGGATCGAGGGCAGCGATTGCATCGTCACCTGCCGGGTCAGTTTCAGGTCGTGCACCCGGCGTTCCAGGTCGTCGCGCGCGGCGCGCAGGTCGCGCAATTCCTGCGCCGCCATCACCTGATCTTCCTCGGCCGCGGCCTTGACCGCCGCTTCCTTGGCGGGGATGTCGTTGCCATCGAGATCGGTCAGCTTGGCCGAGCCGGCGGCGATGTAGAGCGCCAGCTCGTCGTAGAAATTCAGCGTCTTTTCATAGAGCATGTCGAGCGATTTGATGTCCTTCAACAGCGTGTGTTCGTGCTTCAGAAGGTTGTCGGTGATCCGGTCGATCTGGCCCTGCACGGTTTCATAACGCGCGGTGAACTTGGCGAAGGGCGCGGCGCGGCCCAGCAGCTTTTCGAAGAAACTGCGCTTGCGCCGCACATCCAGTTCGCTGACCGAAAAGCCGCGGATTGTGGTGACGATTTCGCGTAAAGAGTCGCCCGCAGGCCCCACATCCTTGTTGCGCACGTCCGACAGCATCGCCTGGCTGATTTCCTGCAGTTCGGCCTGCGCGGCCGACCCGAAGGACACGATGGAATTGGTGTCGCCCATGTCCAGTTCGCCCATCCGCGACCGGATTTCCGCGCTCAGCGGCGCATCGGCTTGCTCCAATGATACGATGTCGTCGGCCTTGCCCGGTTCGGGCAGGGCCACGGCGGTGACTTCTTCCACCATCGCCAGGTCGGCGGCGGCTTTCTGCTGAATGGTTTGCGACATGACGTTCCCCTTGAATACAATGGCTTGCGGCGGTCAGCCCGCCCTAATACCTTCCCGTTTCAGCCGGTCGCGCAGCACCTCTATCTCGATATTCAGATCGCTGCGGTCATCCAGCAACATCTTTTGCGTGCGGGCGGCGAAGTTCTGCTCAAGATCGTCAAGTAGCGCCGCGTAATCGGCCTTGGCCTTCTCGTCATGCGACCGGCCGTAGATATCGGCGAACTTCACCGTCGCGTCGCGCGCGCCCATCAGATAGACCGACAGGTACTTGCGCGCCGCCGTCAGGTCGCGCGGGTCCTCCTCGACGGTGCGGAACAGGTCGCGGGCGGTGGCCTGAAAGGCTTCCAGCCGCACCATCATCTGCCGGTCGCCGGCGCGTTTCATCGCCTCGGTCATCGCGGTCAGGTGCTTTTCCGCTTCGTCCACCGCGCGGGCGACGCGGTCGGTCTGGAAGGTGTCGACGCCGTCCATTCCCTTGTCCTTCAGCGGGTCGATTCCGAAGGCCATCGCATGCAGCGCCGCGCCCAGCACCGCGAAGATCGCCGCCTCGATTACGCCGAAACCGGCAAACCCGGCAATCCCCAGCCCCAGCCCGGTGAGGATCGATCCGACGATCTTGCGCGGCAGGGCGGGGCGGCGGGCCACCTTGCGCGCCTCGTAGGCCTCCTGCGCCAGCAGCCCCTCGCGGGTCAGCCAGGCGGCGAGGATCAGCGCGCCGAGCGCGACCAGATATTGCGCCATGCCGACCGGGTCGGAGGTGAAGGCCTTCCAGATCAGCGGCAGCGGGATGATGAACAGAAGGTTGACGCGTCCGCCCACGCGGGTGCGTTTGGCGCCGCGATAGGCGCCTTTGACCGGTTTGCCCTCGGGGCTGAATTTGCCGCCATAGCGTTGTGCCATCACGCGCCTCCTGCGAGGACCACATAGAGGGTCAGTATGACAAGCAGGAGAAAGGCCAGTTTTTGCAATCCGGTGCCAGACATCGGGGCCTCGCGTGAAGAATACCTGTTGGGAACCGTAAGCGGGCAGGGGCGGAATGGCTAGGGGGAAGATCGCGGCAATTGCGCCAGCGCGGGCTGGCGCGGGGGTAGGGGGAGGGAAGGCCCGGTTCAACAGGAACCCCGGCCCGGAACAAGCACGCAGGCCACCGGGCCAGCGCCGGTCCGCCCTGACGGGCTGGCGCTTTGGTTCGGCTTGTCCTGTGACTGATGGGGAGCACATAGGCGGCCGGTATAAACTGCCATGCTGAGAGGTATGCGGCGCCACCCCGCGGACTGGCGCTGGCCCGGCTTTCGCCCGGTTCGTGTCGTCAGCGTTTGCGTGCCGGTCCGCCCGGCTTGCCGCCGCGCGGCGGTTTCGGCCGGTCCGCCGGACCGCGCTTGTCCCCGGGGCCGCGCTTGCCTGCCGGGCCGCGCTTGCCTTCCGGGGCCGGTCCACGCTTGCCTGCCAGCCCGCGTGTGCCTTCCGTCCCGCGCTTGTCCGTCGGGCTGCGCTTGCGCTTGCCTTCCGGGCCGCGCTTGTCGTCCGGCTTGCGCCGGACCTGCGGGCCGCGGCCGCGCGGCGTTTCCTCGCCGTCCAGCCCCAATTGATCGCGTATCACCTTGCGGCGCAGTTCCTCGACCTCGCCCGATTTCAGCTGGCCCAGCTGGAACGGCCCGTAGGACACCCGGATCAGCCGGTTCACCGTCAGGCCGATGGCCTCCATCGCGCGGCGGATTTCACGGTTCTTGCCCTCGCGCAGCCCCACGGTCAGCCAGGCGTTGGCGCCCTGCTGCCGGTCGAAGCTGACGATCATCGGCTGGAACCTCTCGCCCTCGACGGTGATGCCCTGGCGCAGCGGTTCCAGCATCTCGTCCTTCACCGCGCCCTTCACCCGCACCCGGTATTTGCGCAGCCAGCCGGTCGAGGGCAGTTCCAGCTGCCGCTTCACCGCGCCATCGTTGGTCAGCAGCAGCAAGCCTTCGGAATTGAGGTCGAGCCGGCCGATGCTCATCACCCGGGGCATGTCCTCGGGCAGGTTGTCATAGATCGTCGGGCGGCCCTGTTCATCCTTATGCGTGGTCACCAGTCCGGTGGGCTTGTGATAGAGCCAGATGCGCGCCGGTTCCGGCGCCTCCAGCGGCTTGCCGTCCACCACCACCTTGTCGGTGGGGGTGACGTTCAGCGCCGGGCTGTCGATCTTCTTGCCGTTGACGCTCACCCGCCCGGCTTCGATCAGCTTCTCGGCCTCGCGGCGGCTGGCCAGCCCTGCGCGGGCGATGACCTTGGCGATGCGTTCTCCTGCGGGTGTTTCGGGCATGGGGGAACCTTTTGGGTTTGGAGGGCCGAGGCTTAGCGCAAATTTCGCCATTGCGAAAGCGCTGATCGCAGGGCAAGGAAGAGCATGGTTTTTCGCAGCTACATGCAGATCGCGCTGGACGAAGCGCGCGCGGCGGGCGACCGCGGCGAGGTGCCGGTGGGCGCGGTGATCGTGGCCCCCGACGGCACCGTGGCGGCGCGGGCGGGCAACCGTACGCGCGAATTGAACGACCCCACCGCGCATGCCGAGATCCTTGCGATCCGCGCCGCCTGCGCCGCCCTGGGCAGCGAAAGGCTGCCCGGGCACGACCTCTACGTGACGCTGGAACCCTGTCCGATGTGCGCTACCGCGATTTCCGCCGCTCGGATCGCGCGGCTTTACTATGGCGCGGCGGACCCGAAAAGCGGCGGCGTGGCGCATGGCGCGCGCATTTTCAGCCATCCGCAATGCCACCACGTGCCCGAGGTGTACGATCATATCGACGCCAAGCCGTCCGAGGATCTGCTGAAAGCGTTCTTCGCCGGGCGGCGGTGAGGCGGTCCTTGCGGCAGCAGGTACCGTCCTGTCGTACCGTGTCCTGACCACGCCCTTCTTCTTTTCTCAAATATCCCGGGGGAGTCGCGGCTTGCCGCGGCGGGGGCAGCGCCCCCATCCCTCCTCGCCGGGGGCAGCGCCTTAAACCGTGATCGCTTCCATTACCTGCGGCTCGATCACGTCGACGCCGGCAAGCGCGTCCTTCAGCGCCTCGGCCGATTGTTCCAGCAACGGGAAGGTGCGGTAATGGCAGGGGATCACCGTCTTGAAGTCGAAGAAGGTCTTTGCGGCATAGGCCGCCCGTTTCATGTCCATGGTGAAATGCCCGCCGGCGCACAGAATCCCGATATCGGGCGCGTGCAGGTCGTTGAACACCTTCATGTCCGCCATCACGTCGGTATCGCCGGTGAAATAGATCGTGTGACCTTCGCCCGCGATCATGAAGCCCGACTCGGTGCCGGCATAGACCGGCCCGTCCTTGCCGCCAATCGACGACGAATGCACCGCATTCACCATGGTCACCGCGACATCGCCCACGCGCACCGTGCCGCCCTTGTTGAAACCGATGACCTTGGCGCCTTCGCTGGCTTCCCAGAAGCTCATCAGGTCGTAGATGCCGAGCACGGGGATATCGAGCTCCTTCGATATCGCCAGCGCGTCGGCGGAATGGTCGCCATGGCCGTGGCTGACCAGAATCGCGGTGGCGCCTGCGATCGCGGCGGCGCGGCTGTCTTCGGGGAACATCGGGTTGCCGGTCAGCCACGGATCGACCAGCAGCACCTGATCGCCGATTTCGATGCGGAAGCCGGAATGGCCAAGCCAGATGATTTTCATGATACTCCTCCTATGTGTCTTGGTGCGAAGCCTAGCACGGGGCGCATGATCCGCCAGCAGCGATTTCGCCCGTGGCGGGGCGGGCCGTTTCCGGCGCTAGCATCTGTAACAAGGCGTTGGGGCAAGAAGAAGGAACGGGCATGGATTGGTTCCGGGCGGTGGACAGCTATTGCGAACGGGTCGGGACGGAATACTGGGCCGAGCCGATCAACGCGTTGACCAACCTGGGTTTTGTTGTCGCGGCGGCGCTCCTGTGGTCGCGGGTCAGGGGATTGCCGCTGGCGCGGGCGCTGACCGTCGTGCTGGCGGTGATCGGGGTCGGGTCGTGGCTGTTTCACACCCATGCGCAGGTTTGGGCCGGGGTGGCCGACAGCGTGCCGATCCTCGTGTTCGTTCTGATCTACATCTTCGCCGCCAACCGGGATTTCTGGCGAATGCCGCAGGGCCGGGCCTTCGCCGTGATGCTGCTGTTCTTTCCCTTCGCCGCCGTCACGGTGCCGCTGTTCCGGCTGCTGCCGGGACTGGGGGCGTCGGCGGGCTATGCGCCGGTGCCGCTGCTGATCGCGATCTACGCGGTTCTGCTGCGCCATCGCGCCCCGCAAACCGCCCGGAGGCTTGGGATCGGGGCGGCGATCCTTTGTGTCTCGATCCTTTTTCGCAGTCTCGACGATCCGCTTTGCGCGGTCTGGCCTTTGGGGACCCATTTCGTCTGGCATCTGCTCAACGCCACGATGCTGGGCTGGATGATCGAAACCTATCGCCGCCATATGCTTGCGGAGCCGACGTCACGGCGCTAAACGCTGTTGCAACTGGATAACGGAGATCTGCTGATGTCGATCGACACCAAAACCGCCGCCAAGGTGGCGCATCTTGCCCGGATCAAGGTGGAAGAAGACGCGCTGCCGGCGCTGGCCAACGAATTCAACACCATCCTCGGCTTCATCGAGCAATTGAATGAAGTGGATGTCGAGGGCGTCGAACCGATGACCTCGGTCACGCCGATGCGGCTGAAGCGGCGCGAAGACGTCGTGACCGACGGCAACATGCAGGACAAGATCCTCAGCAACGCGCCCGATGCGCGCGAAGGCTTTTTCGCGGTTCCGAAGGTGGTGGAATAATGACTGACCTGAACAAACTCACCCTGGCCGAGGCCCGCGACAAGCTGCGGGCAAAGGATGTCACCTCTGTCGAGCTGACCGAAGCCTGCCTGAGCGCCATCGACAAGGCCGATGCGCTGAACGCCTTCGTGCACAAGACGCCGGAAATCGCGCTGGAACAGGCCAAGGCCGCCGACGCGCGTCTGGCCGCGGGCGACGCGCCCTCGATGTGTGGTCTGCCGGTGGGCATCAAGGACCTGTTCTGCACCAAGGGCGTGCCGAGCCAGGCCGCCAGCCGCATCCTCGAAGGCTTCACCCCGGAATACGAATCGACCGTGACCTCGAACCTGTTCGAGGCCGGGTCGGTGATGCTGGGCAAGCTGAACATGGACGAATTCGCGATGGGGTCGTCGAACGAAACCTCGTGCTATGGCAACGCGGTCAACCCGTGGCGCCGCGGCAATGACGACACCGCGCTGACCCCGGGCGGGTCCTCGGGCGGGTCCGCGTCGGCCGTTGCGGCCGATCTGTGCCTGGCCGCGACTGGCACAGATACCGGCGGGTCGATCCGCCAGCCCGCCGCCTTCACCGGCACCGTCGGCATCAAGCCGACCTATGGCCGCTGTTCGCGGTGGGGCGTTGTCGCCTTCGCCTCGTCGCTCGATCAGGCCGGGCCGATGACCAAATCGGTGCGCGACGCGGCGATCATGCTGGAAGCCATGTGCGGCCACGATGCCAAGGATTCGACCAGCGCCGACATCCCGGTGCCGGATTTCGAAGCGATGCTGACCGGTGACATCAAGGGCAAGAAGATCGGTATCCCGAAGGAATACCGCATGGACGGCATGCCCGCCGAAATCGATCAGCTGTGGGCCGATGGCCGCGCCATGCTGAAGGATGCCGGCGCCGAGATCGTCGATATCTCGCTGCCGCACACCAAATACGCGCTGCCCGCCTATTACGTGATCGCGCCCGCCGAGGCGTCGTCGAACCTGGCGCGCTATGACGGCGTGCGCTACGGCCACCGTGCCATGCTGGAGGCGGGCGACGGCATCAACGAGATGTATGAGAAGACCCGCGCCGAGGGCTTCGGCCACGAAGTGCAGCGCCGGGTCATGGTCGGCACCTACGTTTTGTCGGCCGGTTTCTATGACGCCTATTACAACCGCGCCCGCAAGGTACGCGCGCTGATCAAGAAGGACTTCGACGATGTCTTCGCCGCCGGGATCGACGCGATCCTGACCCCGGCGACGCCTTCGGCTGCCTTCGGTCTGGGCGAAATGAACGAAGCCGATCCGGTGCAGATGTATCTCAACGACGTTTTCACCGTCACGGTGAACCTGGCAGGCCTGCCGGGGATCAGCGTGCCGACGGGGCTGGACCAGCAGGGACTGCCGCTGGGGCTGCAGCTGATCGGCCGTCCCTGGGAAGAGGGCGATCTGCTGAATACCGCCTACGCGCTGGAGACCGCCGCGGGCTTTGTGGCAAAACCCGGCGAATGGTGGTAAGTCTGCGTTAAACAACCACGAGCAGGTGTTCGACATGCGGTACGTGATCCCATCTCTGGCAATGCTGGCGCTGGCGGCCTGCGATGCGACGATCCCCGACAGCGGTGTCGGGGTCGGGTTCAAGAACTATGACGACTACCAGCAGGCGCAGGCCCAGCGGGACGCGCAGCTGGCCGGTCAGCCACTGGTCGACCCGCTGGCGGTATCGCAGGAACAATCCGCGGCGGCGACGGACATGCAGGGGCCGCTGAGCACAGTGGCCTCCACCCTGCCGGAAACCGAAGCCGAGCGGCTGGCGGCGGAAACTGCGGCGGCACTGAATTCGGGGGAAACCTCGCTTCAGGCCGATCCGGCGACCCCGGCGCCGCAGGTCGCGCTGGCGCCGTCCGGGATTTCCAGGGAAAACGATTTCGAAGATGTCTCGGCGTTGCGCACGATCGAAAGCGACGCGCAGCGGATCGAACAGAACAAGGCGCAATATCAGGTGGTGCAGCCCACCGCGCTGCCCAAGCGCACCGGCCGCGAGGGCCCGAATATCGTCAGCTATGCGCTCAACAGCTCGAATGCTGTCGGGCAGCAAATGTATAAGCGCATCATCGCCAGCGAAGCCCGTGCGCAGCGCAACTGCGCCCGCTACGCGTCGCCCGATCAGGCGCAGTCCGATTTCCTTGCCAAGGGCGGACCGCAGAAAGATCGCATGGGCATCGATCCGGATGGGGACGGTTTCGCCTGCGCCTGGGACCCGGCGCCGTTCCGCAAGGTGAACGGTGGCTGACGCCGCCGCGCCGATCCCGTATCCTTCCCCGAATTTCGGGCCGCGCCGCGAAGGCGCGAGGCCCGATATGGTCGTGCTGCATTACACCGCGATGGTCAGCGCCGAGGCGGCGCTGGACCGGTTGTGCGACCCGCAGGCCGAGGTATCGGCGCATTACCTGATCGGGGAACGGGGGCAGGTCTGGCAACTGGTGGACGAGGACATGCGCGCCTGGCATGCCGGGGCCGGGCAGTGGGGCGGCGTGAGCGACATCAATTCCCGTTCGATCGGGGTCGAACTGGCCAATCTGGGCACCCATCCGTTTTCCGAACCGCAGATGGCGGTGCTTGAGGCGTTGCTGGGCGATGTCATGGTCCGCTGGGCAATCCCGCCGGAACGCGTCATCGGCCATTCCGACATGGCGCCGGAACGCAAATGCGATCCGGGGCCGCGATTCGACTGGCGCCGGCTGGCGGCGCAGGGATTGTCGGTCTGGCCCGATCCTGCGGCCCCGGGGGATTTCGCCCGCGCTGCGGCGCGGTTCGGCTATGCGATCGGAGATTTCGGCGAGGCGGCGGTGCTGCAGGCCTTCCGCGACCGGTTCCGTCCGCGCGCGGCGGGCGCGCTTGACGATACCGACCGGGCGATGATGGCCGCCCTGGCGGCGCGCTTCCCGGTTGACCCGGCCGCGCCGAATACCTAGATCAGCAGTGCGCGGAGGGCCGGATGGCCGCTTGGGCTCAGGCCCGGGAGGAAAGTCCGGACTCCACAAGGCAAGGGTGCCGGGTAACGCCCGGCGGGGGCAACCCCAGGGAAAGCGCCACAGAAAACAGACCACCCCCGTTCGCGGGGGCTAGGGTGAAACGGTGGGGTAAGAGCCCACCGCGGGACTGGCAACAGGACCGGCACGGCAAGCCCCACCCGGAGCAATGCCGAATAGGGGCCTCGCGCGGGCATGATCCGGTCCGCCGGATATCACCGCAGGGTCTGCCTTGACCCAGAGGCCCGGGTTGGCAGCTGTAGGCGGGCCGGTAACGGTCCGTTCAGAGGAATGGTCATCTCGGGCGGTTCACTCCGCCTATGACAGAATCCGGCTTACAGGCCCTCCGCGCGTTATGTCCTGATCCTGAAATCCCGAATGCAGCCCCGCCGGTGACCGTCGAAACGGACCCCGGGAAATCCAGTGTGGCAAATCCGCTATTGGTGGGAAGCCGATTCCCGCCCACAATGAGTGTATTTCCAACAAGGGGGATTCAGGGATGAGTTTCGTTCAAACGCTTGCCGCACTGACCATTGGGTTCGCCGCCGCGCGCGGGGTCGACAAGTACCGCAAAATGGGCGGCATGAAAGGCGTCAAGGACGCCATGCGCAAGGCCGGAGATGAAGAAGGTCTCGCCGGAACACTGGGCGACATGGCCGAGAAGATGGGGCTGCCAGGGGGCAAGAAAGCCGTCATCGACATGATGTCGAAGTTCGGCAATCAGGCTGCCGACACGACCGAGGCCACGGAGGCGGGGCTGGACAACATGATGAAGATGATGACGACGGCGGCGGCCACCGGCACCGGCGGGCTAAGCGAGCTTTACAGCCACCTGACCGCGGGCACGCCTCTCGGGGCCGCGAGCGAGGAAAACGCCCGCCTGATGATCCGCACGATGATCCAGTCGGCCAAGGCCGATGGCGAAATCGACGCGGAGGAACGCAAGGTCATCCTGGATCACCTGTCGGATGCCTCTGAGGAAGAAATCGCCTTCGTCGAGGCGGCGCTGGACGCGCCCGTCGATGTGAACGCGCTGGTGCAGGATGCGGGCACGACCGCCCGGTCGCAGATCTATGCCGCGGCCCTGACCCCGATCACGGTCAATACCGAGGCGGAAAAGGCCTATCTGCGGCAATTGGCGTCGGCGCTCCAGCTGTCCGATGAAAAGGTGGCGGAAATCCACGAAACGATGGATAAGGCGCCGCTCTGATCGGCAGGACCGAAGGGCGGGGCGGCGGAAACCGACTCGTTGTCGCCTGAACGTCAAATAGCTGTTGACTCGGGGCGCGGAACGCTTACAAGGCGGGCTTCAAGGATTTCCACGGGGCGGCCCGACTGACCCGTTTCGAACGAGACTGGAGATATAACAATGGCGAAGCCGACGACGATCAAAATCCGTCTGAACTCGACCGCTGGCACGGGCCACTTCTACGTGACCAAGAAGAATGCCCGCACCATGACCGAAAAAATGGTTGTGCGTAAGTACGACCCGGTTGTGCGCAAGCACGTCGAATACAAGGAAGGCAAGATCAAGTAAGATCCTGCCCGCCCGGATGATAAAAGCGCCGCGCAGCCCAAGGCCGCGCGGCGTTTTTTTATACCGGTGGCCGTCTGGGGGCGAATGACGGAATCGTGTCAACCGCCAGCCTGCTGGTCGGGGTGTTGGCTGCCGGGATGGACCGGCCTGCCATGCTGCTGACCGGGTTGGCGGGGTTGACCGCCTTGGCCTTTTCGATGGCGGCGGGGGAATACGTGTCCGTTTCGGCCCAGTCCGATACCGAAAACGCCGATCTGGCGCGCGAACGGCAGGCGCTGGAGGATGACCCGGAATACGAATTGACCGAACTCGCCGAAGGTCTGGAGGCGCGCGGCGTGTCGCCGGAACTGGCGCTGCGGGTGGCGCATGAAATGACGGAGCATGACGCGCTGGACGCCCATGCCCGCGAAGAACTGGGGCTGACCGAACTGGCCAGTTCCAATCCGCTGGAGGTGGCGTTCGCCTCGGCGCTGGCCTTTGCCGTGGGCGGGGTCGTGCCGCTGGCCGGGGCGGTGATCGCGCCGCAGGGAACCGGTGTGACGCTGATCGCGGTGATCACCATGCTGGCGCTGATCCTGCTGGGCGGCACCGGTGCGCTGCTTGGCGGCGCGCCGATCGGTCGCGGCATCGCCCGGGTGATGTTCTGGGGCGGCCTGGCGATGGGCGTGACCTTCCTGGTCGGTCTGTTGTTCGACGCGGCGATCTGAGCCGACGCTGAAATTTCCGGCAGCGGGCGGATCTGTGGTGCCCTGTCCCGACATGGGACAGGGGGAACCGTCCCGGCGCTCAGTTGCCACCGGTCCATCTGTAGCTTGAAAAATCGACGGCGCGGGCGATCGGGCTGATCGTGGAAACAGCGGGGCGGGGGGGCGGACCCGGGCAAGGCCGATATGCGTGGCCCGACGCTTTCACCCTGCATGTCGCCCGCAGCCCGCAAAGCCCCGTGGAGTTCGAATAGGGCAAGAAAAAAGGCCGGTCTTTCGACCGGCCTTTGGTGTTCGAACAGGGCTGTGCTTATTCGCGGTTGCCCAGCAGTTGCAGCAGCATCATGAACAGGTTGATGAAGTCCAGATACAGGTTCAGCGCACCCATGATCGCCGCCTTGCCCAGCCATTCGCTGTCGCCGCTATGGGCGTGCTGCAGGTAGGTGGTCTTGATTTTCTGGGTGTCATAGGCGGTCAGACCGGCGAAGATCAGAACCCCGATGATCGAGATCGCGAACATGATCGCGGGCGAACCCAGGAAGAGGTTGATGATCGACGCCACGATGATGCCGATCAGGCCCATGATCAGGAACGATCCCCAACCCGAGATGTCCTTCTTGGTGGTGTAGCCCCACAGCGACAGGCCAGCGAAGGAAATCGAGGTCACCAGGAACACCTGGGCGATCGAGAAGCCGGTGAAGGCGACGAAAATCCAGCTCAGGCTGAGCCCCATTACCGCCGCGAAGACGTAGAAGAAGGTCTGGGCGCCCGCCGCCGACAGCCGGTTCAGAGCGGCCCCGAAGGCGAAAACCATGATCAGCGGGGCGAACATGACGATATAACCCAGAATATTGGGTCTCAGTGTCATCGGATCGCGCAGGATGCCCAGCAGGTCGGGCGAGGTGCCGACGGCCCATGCCACTGCGAATGTCAGCAGCAGGCCGATCGACATCGTGCCGTACACCTTGTTCATATGGGCGCGCAGACCCTCATCAATCTGGGTCGCGCGGGCGCCCGCTGCGGTCCGGATCGTGTTGAATTCAGCCATAAAAGCCTCCGATTGGTAAACTGTGTTGCCCCTGAAAGGGGGCTTATAGTGAATATCGGTAAGCTTGGGATGTTTTTCAAGTTTCCCGGGCCATGCTTTTTACGCTTTTTCGCGTTTATTTCAGCCAGTTTGCCGGTGCATCCCAGACCGGGCGGCGCGCTTCGGTTTCCACCTGGCTTCGGGTCAGGCCCAGATCGTCAAGCATCTTGTCATCCAGGTCGCGCAGCGCGCTGCGCTGGCGCCGCAGTTCCAGGGCGTTGGCGAGGCGGGTGAAAAACGACTGTCTGGCAGGGCGGAGGGGCCGGCAGTTTGCCTTGGAATTGATCATGGTGGACATGTGATATCCTTTCTCAATCGTGATTTGTTATGTGTCTTGCATCATTTCTGTTGATGTATATGGTTGGGCGTGTATCATTTTTAAAACGAATGTTTGCTTGCATATGTATCAAGGATTGTGATGAATGCGGAATCTCGATGTCACCACGTTGCGCTCTTTCGTTGCCGTCGCGGAACTGGGGGGCGTGACCCGCGCCGCGGGGTTTTTGAACCTGACCCAGTCGGCGGTGTCGATGCAGCTGAAACGGCTTGAGGAATTGCTGGACCTGTCGCTGATCGACCGCTCCGGGCGCAGCGTCAGGCTGACCGCGTCGGGGGAACAGCTGCTCAGCTATGCCCGCAAGATGGTCGATCTGAACGACGAAGCCTTCGCGCGGCTGACCCACAAGGAATATGCCGGTGAAATCCAGCTCGGCGTGCCGCATGACATCGTTTACCCGGTGATCCCGCGGGTGCTGCAGCGCTTTGCCGCCGAAATGCCGCGGATGCGGGTGCAGCTGAACGCCAGCCATACCAACAAGCTGAAGGATATGTTCGCCCGCGGTGAACTGGACGTGATCCTGACCACCGAGGGCAAGCTGGACGAGGGCGGCGAGACGCTGAACGAAATCCCGCTTCGCTGGGTCGGGGCGCCCGGGGCACAGGTGTGGAAGCAGCGGCCGCTGCGCATCGCGCAGGGGCGTGTTTGCGCCTTTCGGCCCGATCTGATTTCCACGCTGGACGACGCCGGCGTGTCCTGGACTTCGGTCGTGGATACCGACAGCGACCGCACCATCGAGGCCACGGTCAGCGCCGATCTGGCGGTTTGCACCATGCTGGAAGGCACCGCGCCGCCGCAGCTCTGCGAACTCGATGGCACCGACCTGCCCGATCTGGGGGTCTACCTGATCAACATGTACACCGCCGGTCGGCGGCTGAGCGAACCGGTCCAGCGGCTCGCCGCGATGATACGCGCCGGGTATCAGCCGCTGCGCCAGGTCGAACAGATCAGGGCGTGATTGGGTTTATGTCGGCCTAGAAATAGCAGGTTCGGCGCCCGAACTATGCCCTTCAGTAATGTCAGCCGTGCGGACGAAGCGCGCTTTCGGGAAACCGTCTTGGCTAGCGCGGGCTGTCCATGACGAGCAGAAGCAGGGTGTCTTCAGCCAATGCTTCATAGGAATGTGCGACATCGCTGGAATATCGGTAGTAGTCTCCCGGTCCTATTTCGGCAACGTCATCGATCGGTCCCAGCCGCAACCGCCCGCAGCACAAGAAGGCATGTTCGACTGTTCCACGCGGATGCGGCTCAGACTGCCGGACCGATCCCGGTTTCAACATGATACGGTAAAGATCGCGTCGCCGGTCTGGTGGACACTTGTCCAGAAGCACCGTCGTAAAATCCGACTGCTCTGAAGAGAGGCTGACGCCCTCGGAGGCGCGAATTAGCGCGCTGTGGGACGACGCGCTCTCGAAAAGCGAACTGAACGGAATGTTCAGTGCATTGGCAATCGCCCAGAGGGTTTCGACATTCGGGTTCCCCTTGCCGGCCTCAAGCTGTGACAGAGTGGACTTCGCGAGCTGCGCTTTCTCGGCCAATGCCGAAAGGGTGAGCTGCGCAAGCTCTCTCTCTCGGCGGATGGCGGCGGCGATGATGATATTTGGTGACATGTGTTCGTTATATCAATTGTCTGTTCGATTTGACGAACGATTTTTTATTGTTCATTATGGCGAACTGAATTCATTATAATAGGTTTTTCAACATGTCAGATGAGTTTCAGAGCCCTGCAGCGGATGCCCCCCGAGAGTTCCGGCACGGTCTGCGAGACATCACTCCTTTGTCGATCGGCGTAGCCGTTTATGGTCTTGTCTTCGGGCTGTTGGCTGCGGGGCAGGGGATGGGAGCGCTGTCCACCGGATTCATGGGGGCACTGGTTTTCGCCGGCTCGGCTCAAATCGTCGCCGTGGAGCGGCTGGCCGCAGGCGCGGGGGCGGTGTTGGCGGTGATCGCTGGGCTGGCGCTCAACTTGCGCATCCTGCTGATGACAGCATCGCTGCGCGGCGAACTGAGTGGTCGGCCGCTCTGGCAAATCATGCTGGGCGTCCACCTGACATCGGACGAGAACTGGATTCTGATGCATGCGACCCGAAACAAGGGGCAGCGCGCCGGATACTGGTACCTCGTCGGCGGCGGAACCAGCCTGATCGCAATCTGGATCGTCTCGACGGCGCTTGGGGCCGCTTTCGCGCGATCCCTGCCGGATCTGGCGGGAAGCGGCATGGATTTCGCCTTTGCCGCTGCATTCATCCTGCTTCTAACAAGTCTTTGGAAAGGACGGCAAAGCCTGCAACCATGGATCATTTCGGCGACGATCGCGGCGGCCTGTGCGCTTCTGCTGCCGCTGGATCCATCCTGGGGTCTGATCGTCGGCGCCGTGTCGGGAGCCGGGTTTGCCGGGATACAACACGATGGGTGAACATCTGGTGGTCATCGTGGGGCTGGCGTTTGGCACCTTCGCAATGCGGTTCGGAGGCTACCTGCTCGGAGCGAGGATTCCGTCGAGCGGCCCATGGGCGCGCGCGCTGCAAGCCCTGCCGGGATGCCTGATTGCGGCTCTTCTGGCTGTGATCCTCGCGCAGGCGGGTCCCGCCGAATGGGGGGCGGCAGTGTTGTCGCTCGCCGCCGCTCTCTTATCGCGAAGCCTGCCGTTGACCATGTTGGCCGGGGTCAGTGCGGTCTGGTTGCTGCGCGGTCTCATCTGACTGACTTAAACGGCGGCAATGGGCTCATTGCCGCCCTTCGGTGTTTCCGATGGAGTTCCCACCCTCCTAGGTCCCCGGCCTATGGCGTGATCACCACCTTGCCTGTCGATTGCCGGGTCCGCAGCAATTCCAGCCCCTCATCGGCCCGGTCGAGCGGCAGGACATGGCTGACATGGGGTTTCAGCTTGCCCTCGTCATACCATTTGAGCAGCGTCTTCATGCTGTCGGTCAACACGTCGGGGCGGAATTTCAGGTAACCGCCCCAATAGAGCCCCAGCACCGTGAGGTTCTTGACCAGCAGGTGATTGGCCGGGATTTGCGGCACCTCGCCGCTGGCGAACCCGATGGGGATCAGCCGTGCCTCGGGCTTGCAGGCGCGGAACGCCGCCTGCCACTGTTCGCCGCCGACCGGGTCATAGACCACATCGGCGCCGCCAAGCGCCTTGACTTTTTCGCGGATGTCCTGGGTTTTGGCATCGATCAGGTGATCGGCCCCGGCGGCGCGGGCGGCCTCCAGCTTGTCGGCGCCGCGGGCGCAGGCGATCACCGTCGCGCCCATCAGTTTGCCGATTTCCACCGCCGTCAGCCCGACACCGCCGGCCGCGCCCAGAACCAGCAGGGTTTCGCCGGGCTGCATCCGGGCCCGGTGTTCCAGCGCCACGTGGCTGGTACCATAGGCGATCTGGAATGCGGCGGCGTCTTCAAAGCTCATGCTGTCGGGGATTTCCACCATCCGTTCGACTGGGAAGGCGCCACGTTCCGCCAATCCGCCTTGTCCGCTGTAGATCGCCACCCGGCTGCCCGGCGCGGGGCCGTCGGTATCCGGGCCCAGAGCTTCGACCACCCCGGCCATTTCCAGTCCGAGGGTGAACGGCGCTTGCGGCGTGTCCTGATACTTGCCTTTGATCATAAGTAGGTCGGCAAAATTCAGACCGCAGGCTTTGATTCGCACCAATGATTCGCCTTTTGCGAGTATTGGGTCGGGAAGATTGCAGAGCTGCGGCTGCGCGCCCGTTTCCGGGATGTGATAAGCTTTCATCGGTGTCCTCCGTTAAAAGGCCTTATGAGAAAGGCAAAAGCCCAAGTCAAATGGGGTTTGATCAATTCGAAGGTGTATGAAAACGCTTGTCGCTAAGATTGTGTTTTCAGGTGAAAACTTCCCCCTTTGAGTGTGTTTTTCCTTGATTGAAATGCAAATCCGGGTACAGTTCATGTTAATTATAAGCCTTACAACCCCTTGGGATGCGGCTGTGCTTAGCACAGGGCGGGTATGGTATGGTTATTGGAACGGTATGAAGGAGTCGCTTTATGGCACACCCTGTGGATGTGCATGTTGGCAAACGCATTCGGCACCGCCGTTGGCTGGTCGGCATGACCCAGCAGCAATTGGCCGAAAAAGTCGGAATCAAATTTCAGCAAATTCAGAAATACGAAACGGGTACCAACCGGGTCAGCGCTTCCCGCTTGTGGGATATCGCCGATGCGTTGGATGTCGAGGTGGGCTTTTTCTTCGCTGGTCTCGAGGAAGATGACGGCGAGGGCGAAGTTGCCCAAGTTTACCCGTCCGATCTGATTGCGGATAAGGAAGCTCTGGACCTGGTGCGCAGTTACTACGCGATCCCGGAACAGCAGCGAAAACACCTGTTCGAATTGGCGCGTTGCCTGTCGGACGTGGCTTGAGTGCCGCATGGACCTGAGTTACCCATGCGGCGACGCTGCGTGGGGGACACATGACCGACAATACGGACGCGAAAAATGTGATCGAAACCGCCCACGCGCTGGCAGATGCCGCGCGTGAGGTGATTCTGCCCCATTTCCGCTCGCCCGACCTGGATGCCGACAACAAGCTTTCGTCGGGATTCGATCCGGTGACCGCCGCTGATCGTGCCGCCGAACAGGTGATGCGCGACATACTGGCCGTCCGCCGCCCCGCCGATGCCATCGTGGGGGAGGAATTCGGAACCAAGGAAGGCAGCAGCGGCCTTTCCTGGGTGATCGACCCGATCGATGGCACCCGCGGTTTCATGAGCGGCACACCGACCTGGGGCGTTCTGATCGCGGTATCGGACGATACCGGCCCGATCTACGGTCTGATCGATCAGCCCTATACCGGTGAAAGGTTCGAAGGCGGGCTTGGCATCGCAAGGATGACGGGGCCGCGCGGCGAAGCGGCGCTTGCCGCCCGGTCCGATCGCCCGCTGTCGGAAGCGATCCTGTTCACCACATTCCCGGAAGTCGGGACCAACGCGGAAATGCTGGGATTTCAGCAGGTTGCAGAGAAGGCCAAGCTGACCCGCTATGGCATGGATTGCTATGCCTACGCGCTTGTCGCTGCCGGTCAGGTCGATCTGGTGATCGAGGCGGGGCTTTCCAATTACGACATCCAGGCGCCGATCGCGGTGATCGAGGCCGCCGGCGGCATCGTCACCGACTGGCAGGGCGGCCCGGCGGATCAGGGCGGCCGGGTGCTCGCCGCCGCCTCCAAGCAGCAGCACGCCGAAGCGCTGGAAATCCTGTCGCGCGTTCCGCTTGAATAAATCCCCCGATCTGGCACTTTAGCGGCGCAGCGCGAGTCCTTCGCCCCTTTCTGTCGCGCATGTTCCACACACACCGAAAGGGGCCAAACTGTGTGTGGGGACCGACGTGACCGAATTCACCATCCGAAATGCCGACACCATCCTGACCATGGATGACGACCGCCGCGAATTGCGCGGCGCCGATATTCACCTGAAAAACGGCGTGATTGCCGAGATCGGGCAAAACCTGCCGCAGCGTGGCGAACTCGTTCTGGCCACGGGCTGCGTGGTGACGCCGGGACTGGTGAACACCCATCACCACCTGTACCAGACGCTGACCCGCGCGGTGCCGGGCGGGCAGGACGCGTTGCTGTTCGGCTGGCTGCAGACGCTGTACCCGATCTGGGCCCGCTTCGGCCCCGAGGAAATGCGCGTTTCGGCCCAGATTGGGCTGGCGGAACTGGCGCTGTCGGGCTGCACGCTCAGTTCCGACCACCTGTATCTCTATCCCAACGGCGCGCGGCTCGACGACACGATCGAGGCGGCGGCGGAAATCGGGTTGCGCTTTCATCCGACCCGCGGCGCGATGAGCATCGGCGAAAGCGATGGCGGCTTGCCGCCCGACAGCCTGGTCGAACGCGAGGCGGCCATTCTCGACGACTGCATCCGCGTCATCGACCGGTTCCACGACGCGTCAGAGGGATCGATGTGCCGGGTCGGCGTCGCCCCCTGTTCGCCGTTTTCGGTCAGCCGCGAATTGATGCGCGACGCCGCGCTGCTGGCGCGCGACAAGGGCGTGATGCTGCACACGCATCTGGCTGAAAACGACGAGGACATCGCCTATTCACTGGAAAAATTCGGCTGCCGACCGGGTCGGTACGCCGAGGATCTGGGCTGGACCGGTTCGGACGTATGGCATGCCCATTGCGTGAAGCTGGACGGGCGGGAAATCGATCTGTTCGCACGTTCCGCCACCGGTGTCGCCCATTGCCCCTGTTCCAACTGCCGGCTTGGTTCCGGCATCGCGCCGGTGCGCGCGATGCGCGATGCCGGGGTGAAGGTGGCGATGGGTGTCGACGGGTCGGCAAGCAATGACAGCGGCAACCTGATAACCGAGGCGCGGCAGGCAATGCTGCTGCAGCGGGTGGCCAATGGTGCCGACGCGATGAGCGCCCGCGAGGCGCTGGAAATTGCCACCCGTGGCGGCGCCGACGTGCTGGGTCGGCCCGATTGTGGCCGGATCGCCGTGGGCAAGCGCGCCGATATTGCCATCTGGGATGTCACCGGCATCGAAAGCGCCGGCAGCTGGGACCCCGCAGCACTGCTCCTGGCCGGTCCGACACGGGTTCGCGATCTCTTCGTCGAGGCGCGACAGGTGGTGCGTGGCGGTAATCTGCTGACTATTCAGATGGAGAATACCCTGCGGGCGCAGCAGCGGTTACTGTCGGCGCTGATGGCATGACAGGAGGTCGCGGATGCTGCGGCGCAGATTGATCGTATTGGTCGCCCTGGCGGGGCTGATGGCTTCGGGCGCGGTGGAATTGCCGGCCGGGCAGGTATCGCGCGCCGAAGCCGCGAATGCCTCCGTCGTGGCCACCGTGACGTCACTGCTGAACGCGGAACGGGCAAAGCGCGGGCTGGGAGCGCTGCAGCCGGATTCCAAGCTCAACCGGGCAGCGGCAGCGCATGCACGGGACATGGCCAACCGTAACTATTTCGCGCATCAAAGCCCCGATGGCAAAAAATCCCGCGATCGCATGCGGGCCGCCGGCTACTGCCGTGCCTCGACGGCGGAAAACATCGCCAAGGGCTATCGCTCGGCGGCAAAGGTGATGGCCGGCTGGATGGCGTCGCGGGGGCACCGCAAGAACATGCTGAACCGGAAATACATCCGGTTCGGCATCAGCGAATACAACGGTTACTGGGTGATGACGCTGGGCGGTCCCTGCGTCTGATCGCCGGCAACCCAGGTCGCCGTCACCGCCCGGTCATCGCCCATCATGATGGTGGGGAACACCGCTTCCCAGATGTCATCGGCCCGTGCCGCCCGCTGTGCGATGTCCGGGGTCGATTCGAGATCCAGAACCACTAGGTCGGCCTCCATTCCCGGTGCCAGATTGCCGATCCTATCGTCCATCCGCAGGCTGCACGCCGACCCGGCGGTGGCCAGCCACAGCAATTGCGCCGGGTGGATCGGGTTATGGCGCAACTGGCCGATCTCATAGGCCGCCGCCATCGTCCGCAGCATCGAAAAGCTCGACCCGCCGCCTGTATCGGTGGCCAGGCCGATCCGGTGCCCCGCTGCCATCAGCCCGGCCATGTCAAACAGGCCCGAGCCGATGAACGTGTTCGAGGTCGGGCAATGGATCAGCGACGCGTCGACCTCTTTCAACCGGTCCTTTTCGCGCTCCTCAAGGTGGATCGCGTGGCCGTAAAGCCCGCCCTCGCGCAGCAGCCCGTAGGCTTCGTAGGTGTCCAGGTAATCGCGCGCCTGCGGGTAAAGCGATTTTACCCATTCGATTTCGTCGACCTGTTCCGACAGGTGTGTCTGCATCAGGCAATCGGGGTGTTCGGCCCAAAGCGCGCCAAGCGCCTGCAACTGCTCCGGCGTCGAGGTCGGCGAAAACCGCGGCGTGATCGCATAGCTCAGCCGCTCCACCCCGTGCCATTTTTCCAGCAACGCCTTGCTGTCGTCATAGGCCGATCGCGCGCTGTCCCGCAGTCCGTCCGGCGCGGTGTCGCGATCCATGCAGGTCTTGCCCGCCACCACCCGTTGCCCGCGCGCCTGCGCGGCGGTGAAGAACGCATCCACGCTTTCGGGGTGGATGGTGCAGTAACTCGCCACCGTGGTGGTGCCATGGGCCAGCGTCAGGTCCAGGTAGCGGCCTGCGATCTCAGTGGCATAGGCGGGATCGCCGAAGCGCATTTCCTCGGGGAAGGTGTAGCTGTTGAGCCAGTCGATCAGCCGCTTGCCCCAGCTGGCGATGATCCCGGTCTGCGGATAATGCACGTGCGGGTCGATGAAACCCGCCATGATCAGCCCCTTGCCGTAATCGGTGACCTGCGCCTGCGGGTGCGCCTGCCGCAGCGAATCGGCCGGGCCGGTTTCGGCGATCCGGCCTGCGCGGATCAATACGCCGCCGCGGCCGTCATGCCGTGCCGCCTCGACGCCCGCCTCGAACGGATTTCCCGCGAATCCCAGTGTCTGCCCGATCAGCAACGTGTCTTGCGTCATATGCAAATTCCTTTCCCCGCCACATTATTCTGACCAAAAAGGAGGGTAAATCGCCAATCCCCCATTGTTTCCTTGAAGCAGCTTCCGCTAAGAGATGAAAAAGGCGAAGGGGGGCGGCATGAGCGACGAATTCGATCACAATGACACGCATTCCGACGGCCTGACCGAAGGCGATTACAGCCTGCAGCGCCGCGATATCGCCGCGATCCTCTACGCCGTGGACGCCAACGATCAGGCCAAGTTGATCGCACTGATGGAACCGCTGCACGCGGCCGACATCGCCGACCTTCTGGAACAGCTCAACACCTATGACCGCTGCCGGCTGGTGCGGCTTTACGACCGTGAATTCGACGGCGAAATCCTGTCGGAACTCGAAGAAGGCCTGCGCGAGGAAATCATCGCCATCCTGCGACCCGATGTCCTGGCCGATGCGGTTCGGGACCTGGAATCGGACGACGTGGTCGACCTTGTCGAGGACCTCGACGAACCGCAGCAGGAAGCCATCCTCGGCGCGCTGGAAGATGCCGACCGGGTCGCGGTCGAACAGGCGCTGACCTATCCCGAAACCTCTGCCGGGCGCCTGATGCAGCGCGAAGTGGTGGTGGCGCCGGAACACTGGACCGTGGGTGAAGCGATCGATTTCCTGCGCCGGGCCGAGGAATTGCCGGAACAGTTCTACCACGTTGTGCTGGTCGATCCGCGCATGCACCCCAAGGGCAACGTGACGCTGGGCAAGCTGATGAGCTCGCGCCGAAACACCAAGCTGACCGAGATCGTCGAGGACGTGTTCCAGGTCTTTCCGGTGCTGCAGGACGAAGCCGATGTCGCCTATGCGTTCAACCAGTATCACCTGATTTCCGCCCCGGTGGTCGATGAAAGCAACCGGCTGGTCGGGGTTATCACCATCGACGACGCGATGACAGTGCTTGACGAGGAACACGAGGAAGACATCCTGCGCCTCGCCGGTGTCGGCGACGAGGCAAGCCTGACCGACACCATCTTCGAGGCCGCGAAGGGCCGGGCGCTGTGGCTGTTCGTCAACCTGCTGACCGCGATCCTCGCCTCGCTTGTCATCGGGGTGTTCGCCGAAACCATCAACCAGATGGTGGCGCTGGCGGTGCTGATGCCGATCGTCGCCTCGATGGGCGGCAATGCCGGCACCCAGACGATGACGGTGACGGTGCGGGCGCTGGCCACCCGCGACCTGACCGCGCAGAACGCGATGCGGGTGGTGCTGCGGGAAGTTTCCGTGGGCGCGGTCAACGGGGTGATCTTCGGCTGCCTGATGGCGCTGGTCGCCGCCTTTTGGTTCGGCGTGCCGATGCTGGCGCTGGTGATCGCGCTGGCGATGCTGGGCACCCAGGTCGCTGCGGCCCTTGGCGGGATCGTGATCCCGATGGCGCTCGACCGGGCGGGGATCGACCCGGCGCTCGCCTCCGGGCCTTTCGTGACCACGGTGACTGACGTGGTGGGTTTCTACGCCTTCCTTGGACTCGCAGCATGGGTGTTGATGTGATGGATCTGACAGAACAGAAAGCGGCGGCGCGCAAGGCTGCCTTCGCCCGCCGCAAGGCCGCGCACGAGGCCGGTCTGTCCGGCAGCGCCTCCTTCCTGTCGGAAGTCATCGCCGGCTATCGTGGGGTCCCGCTGTCGGGATACATGCCGATCCGCACCGAAATCAGCCCGCTGCCGGCAATGGCGGAAGCCGCCGCTTACGGACCCGTCGGCTTGCCGGTCATCCAGGGCGCGGGCCTGCCGTTGAAATTTTCCCGCTGGGAACCGGGCTGCGCAATGATCAAGGGTCCGTTCGGCGCCGAGATTCCGGCGCGGGAGGATTTCATCACCCCCGAAATCATGATCGTGCCGCTCGTCGCCTTCGACCGGCGCGGCGGCCGGCTCGGCTATGGCGGCGGTTTCTACGACCGCACGCTGGAAATCCTGCGCGCCAACGGTCCGGTGCTGGCCATCGGTTTTGCATATGCCGCGCAAGAGGCTGAGGGCCTGCCGCTCGAAGCCACCGATCAGCCGCTCGACATGATCGTCACTGAACAGGGTGTCCTCAGCTTCTGATTTTCTCCTTTTTGAAAATATCCCGGGGGAGTCGTGGCTTGCCACGACGGGGGCAGCGCCCCCCCCAAGCGCCCCCGGTGGTAGGATTCGAACCCGGAAGAAACCGGATTTGCGTCCTGTCTCTTGCACCTTTCCGCGCGGCGGCCTAGGCAAGCGGTATGAGAATTCTATTCCTAGGCGATGTGATGGGGCGCGCGGGCCGGCGCGCCGTGAGTGAAAACCTGCCGCGCTTGCGTGAAGAATGGCGGCTGGATTTCGTCGTGGTCAACGGCGAGAACGCCACTGGCGGCATGGGCTTGTCGGGTGGTCATGCGAAACTGCTTTTCGATGCCGGGGCCGATTGCGTGACGCTGGGCGATCACGCCTTCGATCAGAAGGACATGCTGAGATTCATCGAGGGCGAACCGCGCCTCATTCGCCCGATCAATTTTGCCAAGGGCGCGCCGGGACGCGGCCACCGGGTGTTCACCGACCATCGCGGCCGCAAGGTTCTGGTGGCGCAGGTTCTGGGCAACGTGTTCATGAAACGCGCCTTCGACGATCCGTTTTCCGCCATTGACTCCGTGCTGCGCCAGCACGTTCTGGGCGGTGCGGTGCAGGCGGCGATCGTCGACATGCATTGCGAGGCGACCAGCGAAAAGATGGGCATGGGCCATTTCTGCGACGGCCGCGCCAGCCTGGTGGTCGGCACCCACACCCACGTGCCCACCGGCGATGCGCAGATTCTGCCGGGCGGCACCGGATTGCTGAGCGATGCCGGCATGTGCGGCGATTACAACAGCGTCATCGGCATGGAAAAGGCCGAACCGATGCGCCGCTTCGTCACCGGCATGCCGAAAGAGCGCTTCACTCCGGCGCTGGACGAAGCCACCCTGTCGGGCGTTTTCATCGAAACCGACGACAGGACGGGCCGGGCGACCGACATCCGGATGATCCGGCAGGGCGGGCGGCTGCAGCAGGCCGGGCTTTGAACGGCTGTATGGCATTGCGGTGACGACGCGGTGTCGTGTTGCGCTGTGCCGTGACAAAGCCCTTGTTGTGGCCCGCGTGCTGGGCGAAACTGCCGCGGATTGTCACCAAGCGAGCGGATCTGAATGCTGCTGATTGAGTTGTCCCAGACCGGACAGGCCGTGTTGACCCTGTGCGTCGTGCTGGGGATGTTCATCCTATTCGTCAAGGAAGTGCTGCCCACCGAGGTGGTGGCGATTACCGGCGTTGCGGTGTTGCTCGTGCTGGGGCTGCTGCCGTACGAAGCGGGGCTGGAGGTGCTATCGAACCCCGCCCCCTGGACCATTGCCGCCATGTTCATCGTGATGGGGGCGCTGGTGCGCACCGGGGCGTTGGACGCCTTCACCGCCGCGGCCGACCGCAAGGCGCAGAAAAGTCCGAAGATAGCGCTGGCGATGCTGCTGGCGGTGGTGGTGGTCGCCTCGGCGATCATGAACAACACGCCGGTGGTGGTGGTGATGATCCCGGTCTTCGTGCAACTGTCCCGCACGATGGGGGTGTCGTCGTCCAAGCTGTTGATACCCCTCAGTTACGCGGCGATCATCGGCGGCACTCTGACGCTTGTCGGAACCTCGACCAACCTGCTTGTCGACGGGGTGGCGCGGGCACAGGGGATGAAAGGCTTCTCCATTTTCGAAGTCACGCCTCTGGCGGTTGCGCTGGTGGCCTGGGGGATGATCTACCTGCTGCTTTTCGGGCGCAAATTGATACCTGACCGGACCTCGATGGCCTCGATGCTGTCGGACCGCTCGAAGATGAAATTCTTTACCGAGGCGGTGATCCCGCCCGAATCCAACCTGATCGGGCGCGAAGTGCTGGGTGTGCAGTTGTTCAAGCGCGAAGGCGTGCGGCTAATCGACGTGATCCGCGGCGACACGTCGCTGCGGCGCAATCTCAAGGACGTCAGGCTGCAGGTCGGCGACCGGGTCGTCCTGCGCACCCAGATGACCGAACTTCTGAGCCTGCAGCGCGACAAAAGCCTGAAGCGGCTGGACCAGGTCGGCGCAGTGGAAACCTCCACCGTCGAGGTGCTGATCACGCCGGGGTGCAAGATGGTCGGGCGGTCGCTGGGGTCGCTGCGTCTGCGCCGCCGCTATGGCGTTTACCCGCTCGCGGTGCATCGGCGGAACCAGAATATTGGCCTGCAGCTCGACGAACTGGTGGTGCGGGTCGGCGATACCCTGCTGCTGGAAGGCGCGCCCGAGGACATTCAGCGCCTCGCCCGCGACATGGAAATGGTCGATGTGAGCCACCCGTCCGCGCGTGCCTTCCGCCGGGGGCACGCGCCGCTGGCGGTGATCGCGCTGTTGTCGGTGGTGGTGCTGGCGGGCCTGGGCGTGGCGCCGATCCTGTACCTGGCGATGATCGCGGTCGGCGTGGTCCTGGTCACCCGATGCATCGATTCTGACGAGGCTTTTTCCTTTATCGACGGCAGGTTGCTGGCGCTGATCTTTGCCATGCTGGCGATCGGGGCGGCGCTGGATCATACCGGGGCGGTGGCGCTGATCGTTGACGCGGTGGCGCCCCACCTGACCGGCCTGCCGCCGTTCCTGATCATCTGGGGCATCTACCTGCTGACCTCGGTGCTGACCGAAATGGTGTCGAACAACGCGGTGGCCGTGGTGGTGACGCCGATCGCCATCGGGCTGGCCGGTGCGATGGGGATCGACCCGCGCCCCTTGGTGGTGGCGGTGATGGTGGCGGCGTCCTGCAGTTTCGCCACCCCGATCGGGTATCAGACCAACATGCTGGTCTACGGGCCGGGCGGGTACAAGTTCACCGATTTCCTGCGGGTGGGCATTCCGCTGAACCTAAGCATGGGAATCCTCGCCTCGGCGCTGATCCCGTTGATTTGGCCGCTCTGAGGCGCTTCATTTCCGGGCCGGAGGCTTGCAGCCCCCCGCCCGGGTGCAATATAGAACATCGCAAACCAAGCGAAATCGATCGGAGGCATCATGGCCGGCCATTCAAAATGGGCGAATATTCAGCACCGCAAAGGGCGCCAGGACGCCGCGCGGTCGAAGCTGTTTTCTAAACTGTCGAAGGAAATCACCGTCGCAGCGAAGATGGGCGATCCCGATCCCGACAAGAACCCGCGCCTGCGGCTGGCGGTGAAGGAAGCAAAGTCGAATTCGGTGCCCAAGGACGTGATCGACCGCGCGATCAAGAAGTCGCAGGCGGGCGAGGGCGACGAATACGAAGAAATCCGCTACGAGGGCTACGGCCCCAACGGCGTGGCGGTGATCGTCGAGGCGATGACCGACAACCGCAACCGCACCGCGTCGAACGTGCGCTCGACCTTCACCAAGAACGGCGGCAACCTGGGCGAAACCGGGTCGGTCGGCTTCATGTTCGAACGCAAGGGCGAAGTGTCCTATCCGGCGGAAGTGGGCGATGCCGACACCGTCATGATGGCGGCGATCGAAGCGGGCGCCGAGGACGTGGAAAGCTCCGAGGACGGCCACATCATCTATTGCGCCGATACCGACCTGAACGAGGTGTCGAACGCGCTTGAGGGCGAACTGGGCGAGTCGGAGTCGACCAAGCTGGTGTGGAAACCCACCACCACCACCGAGCTGGACCTCGAAGGCATGCAGAAGCTGATGAAGCTGGTGGATGCGCTGGAAGACGACGACGACGTGCAGCGGGTCACCACCAACTTCGAAGCCTCGGACGAGGTGATGGAACAGCTGTAAAAAGCGGTTCACAGAGCGAATTCGGCGTCCCTCGGGGCGCCGTTTTGCATTTTGGGCGACGAGGAAGCGGCTTTCGGCGTGCGAAAAGATGTCTCATTGTGATGTGTTTGTTGCGATTGGACGGGAGTTTCTATCAAAAGTTTGTCTTTTTGAGATGTTTCCGCCTTGTTTGGGACTTGGGTGGGTAAGAGCCCAATAAGCCGGCGTTTCCGGGGCGTGGCAGCCACAAACAGCCCCGCTCGCTAGGAGAGGGGCGTCTGCGACAACTGCGGAAAGCCCACGGTGGAAAAGTCTGGGGACGCAAGAGGCCTGTGGATAAGCGCGGGATAACTTTTAGGTCGTGCTGTGGATAACTGTGTGGATAAAGCATTTATTCCGCATTATATCAAGTGCTTACATGTTGTCTTGCTGGATGAGTTCATCCCGCGCAACGCGCCGGATCGACCGTTCCAGCGGGGTAAGCGCGCGGGCCATCAGCCGACTGGACTGCCAAAAGAGCGGGATATCATACTCGGCGTCCGGAATCAGCGGCACCAGGGCGCCGGATCGCAGGTGATCGCGCACCAGTGGCTCGGGATTTAATCCCCAGCCCATCCCCAGCAAGGCCGCGTCGACGAAGCCCTGAGTGGACGGAATGAGATGCGATTTCGGTCTGTGGATAACTTGGAAATATTCTTTCAACCAAGTATATTGAAGATCATCCTTCATGTTGAAAACTAGCATGGGGGCCTGCAGCAGATTCACCGGTGTGACGCCTGTGGATAAGTATCTGGACATGAAATTCGGGCTCGCCGTGGCGATATAGCGGAATTTTCCCAGCTTCACGCTGTCGCAACCTTTCGGCGGACGCGCGACCGAAGTCACTGCGGCGCTGACGTCGCCGCGTTTCAACCATTCGGCGGAATGATCCTGATCGTCCACCACCAGATCGAAGTAATGCGACGGGTGTTCGGCCAGCGCCGGTAGCACCCAGGTCGCCAGGCTGTCGGCATTCACCGCGATACGCAGCCGGGCCGAGGGCCGCGGCAGCGTATCGCTGACCCGGCTTTCCAGCAGCGCGACCTCTTCGGCATGGCGCGCCAGCCGCATCCCGGCTTCGGTGCCGCTGCAGGGCTGGCCGCGCAGCACCAGCGGCGATCCGATCCGTTCTTCCAGATGGCGGATCCGCTGCGACACGGCGGATTGGGTCACATGCAACTGTGCCGCCGCCGCTTCGAAGCTGCCGGTGCGCAACACCGCAGCCAAGGTTTCCAGCTGGTCATAGTCGAACATTAGGAAATTTTATGAAAGTGAAGTTTCTTTAATTTGAATATCCAACCTGCCGGCGCTAGTCAAAACCCGAAAGCGAATGAGGGTGAAATGGACGCATGGACCGCGGGATACGGGCTTGGCCTGTCGCTGATCGTTGCGATCGGGGCGCAGAATGCCTTTGTCCTGAAACAGGGGCTGTTGCGCGAACATGTTCTGCCGATCGTACTGATCTGTGCGATCAGCGACGCGGCCCTGATCGCGGCCGGGGTGGCCGGGTTTGGCGGGCTGGCGCTTGCGCTGCCGTGGCTGGAACCGGTGATGCGGTGGGGCGGGGCGGCCTTCCTGTTCCTTTACGGCGCCAAGGCCTTCTTCGCCGCATGGCGCGGGGCAGGGGCGCTCAAGGGCGGCGGCGCGGCCGCGCCGTCGCTCTGGGCCGCGGTCGCCACCTGCCTGCTGTTCACCTGGGCCAATCCGCATGTCTATCTCGACACGGTGGTTTTGCTCGGCTCGGTGTCGTCGCAGTATGACGACCGGCTGTCCTTTGCCTTGGGCGCCAGCGCCGCCAGCCTGACGTTCTTTTTCGCCCTCGGGTACGGCGCCCGCATCTTGGCGCCGGTTTTCGCCAAGCCCCGCGCCTGGCAGGTTTTCGAGGCGATGGTGGGTGCGATCATGTGGGCGGTGGCCGCGACTCTGCTGTTCTGACCCGATCATGGCTTGCGGATCGGTGCGGTTCGTGAATTCATGCTGCGCATGAGTACAGAAAGAACTTCTCGACCGGTGGTTGGCGTCTTCTGGATGCTGGTGACCGGGGTCCTGTTCGTCTGCGTGACGGCACTGGTCAAGCTGCTGGGCCCGCGTGTCCCGGCCCCCGAGGCCGCGTTCCTGCGCTATGTCATGGGATTGATCTTCGTGATCCCGATGCTGCGGCCGCTGCTGCGATCGGGGCTGACCCGGCGTCAGTGGGGGCTGTTCGCGGCGCGCGGGCTGGCGCATTCCTTCGGCGTGGCGCTGTGGTTCTTTGCGATGGCGCGCATCCCGATCGCCGACGTGACGGCGATGAACTACATGTCGCCGATCTATGTCACGCTGGGCGCGGCGTTGTTCCTGGGGGAAAAGCTGGCGGCGCGGCGTATCTTCGCGGTGATCATGGCGCTGGTCGGGGCCTTTATCATCCTGCGACCGGGATTCCGCGAAGTCGGCCCGGGGCATCTGGCGATGCTGGTCACGGCGCTGGTTTTTGGTGCCTCTTACCTGCTGGCGAAGGTTCTGGCCGAAGAGGTCAACGCCGCCGTCGTGGTGGCGATGCTGTCGATCTTCGTGTCGATCGGACTGGCGCCGCTGGCGATCCTGAACTGGGTTACGCCGGACGGCACCGCCCTGTTCATCCTGTTCTGCGTCGCCTGCGCGGCCACGGCGGGGCATTACACGATGACGCTGGCCTTCGCGGCGGCACCGGTGGCGGTGACCCAGCCGGTATCGTTCCTGCAACTGCTCTGGGCGGTCCTGCTGGGTTATTTCGTGTTCGACGAAGGGGTCGATATCTGGGTTGTCGTCGGCGGTTTCGTGATCGTCGGGTCGGTCACCTTCATCACCTGGCGCGAAGCGGTGCTGAAGCGGCGCATGGTGACGCCGCCGGCGCTGGCGACAAAGGTGTGACCCAAGGCGCGGCGGATCAGCCGCCGCGCGGATCCAGCAGTTTCGACAGCACCTGTTCGGCGGTGATCTGGCCGATGACCTGCCCCTGATCGCGCACCCCGACCGGGCCGTTGCGGACATGCTCCATCACCTCGCGGATGCTGGTATCGGCGCTGACATGGGTCGCGTGGGCGCCGCTGGCCGGTTCCATCACGTCGCGGGCGCACAGCACGCCCAGCGGGTTCATGTAGGCGACGAATTCGGCGACATAGTCGGTGGCCGGCGCGGTGAAGATTTCCTGCGGCGTGCCGCATTGCACGATCCGGCCGCCTTCCATGATGGCGATGCGGTTGCCGATCTTGAAGGCCTCGTCCAGATCATGGCTGACGAAGATTATGGTGCGGTTGAGTTCCTTCTGCAGGTCCAGAAGTTCGTCCTGCAATCGGGTGCGGATCAGCGGGTCGAGCGCCGAGAACGGTTCGTCCATCAGCAGGATCGGCGCATCGGTGGCAAAGGCGCGGGCCAGCCCGACGCGTTGCTGCATGCCGCCCGACAGGTCGGACACCTTGCGATCGGCCCAGTCCGACAGGCCGACGAGCTTCAGCTGCTCCTCGGTCTTGGCGGCGCGGTCGGGCTTGGACATGCCGGCCAGCTCCAGCCCTAGCCAGACGTTTTCGCGCACCGTGCGCCAGGGCAGAAGGCCGAATTGCTGGAACACCATTGCGACCGATTTCTGCCGGATGCGGCGCAGGGTCTTGGCGTCCGAATGGGTGACGTCTTCCATGCCGGTTTCGGTCGCGACCTCGACATTGCCGCGCACCACCGGATTCAGCCCGTTGACCGCGCGCAACAGGGTCGACTTGCCGGAGCCCGACAGGCCCATAAGGACGAGGATTTCGCCCTCTTCGACCTCAATCGAACAGTTGTGCACGCCCAGCACCTGGCCGGTTTCGGACTGGATGTCAGGGCGGCTTTGGCCGGCATCCATCAGCGGCAGCGCCTGGTCGGGCCGGTCGCCGAAGACGATGGAAACGTTGTTGAAGGATACGGCGGTTGTCATTTGCGGTCCAATCTCAGCATGCGGTCGAGAAGGATGGCCAGAACCACGATGACGAAACCGGATTCGAAGCCAAGCGCGGTGTTGACCTGGTTGAGCGCGCGCACCACCGGCACGCCGAGCCCATCGGCCCCCACCAGCGCGGCGATGACGACCATCGACAGCGACAGCATGATGGTCTGGTTCAGCCCGGTCATGATCTGCGGCAGCGCGTAGGGCAGTTCCACCTTCACCAGCGTCTGGTGCGGCGTCGCGCCAAAGGCCTGTGCCGCCTCGAGCAGGGCTTGCGGCGTCGAGGTGACGCCGAGATGGGTCAGCCGGATCGGTGCCGGCAGCACGAAGATCACCGTGGCGATCAGCCCCGGCACCATGCCGATGCCGAAAAACACGATGGCCGGGATCAGGTAGACGAAGGTGGGCAGGGTCTGCATCAGGTCCAGCACCGGGCGCATCGCGGCATAGAGCCGGGGCCGGTGCGCGGCGGCGATGCCGACCGGCACGCCCAGCCCCATGCAGACGACACAGGCCGACAGCACCAGGGTCAGCGACTCGGTGGTTTCTTCCCAGTAATCCTGATTGAGGATGAACAGGAAGCCGAGGGCCACCAGAAGCGCGGTTTTCCAGTTCCGGTGCAGCGCGAAGGTCAGCGCGGCAAAGATTGCGATGATGATCAGCGGATGCGGGGTTTGCAGTACCCACAGGATCGCGTTGATCAGCGCCTCAAGCGCTTCGGACAACGCGTCGAAGAAGACGACGAAATTGGACTGCAGCCAGTCGAAGACGGCGGCGGCCCATTTGCCCACGGGGATTTTGCTTTCGGTGATCCAGTCCATTCGGGTCCTGCCCAGATTCTAGGGGGTTGCGGGGGCGATGCGCGAATTCATTGTCAGGGCGCTGCCCTGTCAGGTCGCATCGGCCCCCTCCTGTCCTCCCCCCGGTCCGGGGGAAGGGACCTTACGGAGAGGAAGGGTCAGAGCCCGAGAGCGCCCTTGACGGCCGCCATCGCGTCGCCGCCATCCTTGGTGGTGACGCCGTCAAGCCAGCCTTCCAGCGGTGCCGGGTTGGCCTTCAGCCAGGCGCTCGCCGCTTCGGCCGGATCCTCGCCGTCATCCAGGATCGCGCCCATGATTTCGTTTTCCATCGCCAGCGAGAAGTCCAAGTTGGTCAGCAGCTTGCCGACATTGGGGCATTCGCTGACATAGCCCGCGCGGGTGTTGGTATACACCGTCGCGCCGCCCAGATTGGGGCCGAACCAGTCATCGCCGCCGGTCAGGTAGGTCATGTCGAAATTGGCGTTCATCGGATGCGGTTCCCAGCCCAGAAATACCACCGGTTCGCCCTTGCGGTCGGCCCGTGCGACCTGCGCCAGCATTCCCTGTTCGGAACTTTCCACCACCTCGAACCCGTCGAGGCCGAACGCGTTTTCGCCGATCATGTCCATGATCAGCCGGTTGCCGTCATTGCCCGGCTCGATGCCGTAGATCTTGCCGTCCAGCGCGTCCTTCTGTGCCGCGATGTCGGCGAAATTCTTGATCCCCAGATCGGCCGCGGCCTTGTTCACCGAAAGGGTGTATTTCGCGCCTTCCAGATTGGCGCGCACGGTGTCGACGGTGCCGGCGTCGCGATAGGGCGCGATATCGGCTTCCATCGTCGGCATCCAGTTGCCCAGGAAGATGTCCACGTCGCCGCCGGCGAGCGACGTATATGTCACCGGCACCGACAGCACCTTGATGTCGGTGTCATAGCCCAGGGCCTCCAGCACCACGGTGGTGGCGGCGGTGGTGGCGGTGATGTCGGTCCAGCCCACATCGGAGAAAGTGACCTCTCCGCAATCGGCCAATGCGGGGGTGGCGGCCATGAGGGCCAGCACGGAAAGCGTCGATTTGATGGTCATTGATATCTCCCAGCGTTTTTTCTTGATTGACGAGTCAATAAAAATACTTTCTAGCTTCATAAGGCAAGGAGTTTCGACATGCCTAAGCTGGGAATGGAGCCTATACGCCGCGCCGCGCTTGTAAAAGCGACAATCGCGGAGATCGGCGAAAGCGGCACTTTGGACGTGACGGTCAGCCAGATCGCCAAGCGTGCCGGCATGTCCAGCGCGCTGGCGCATCATTATTTCGGCGGCAAGGAACAGATTTTCCTCGCGGCGATGCGCCATACGCTGACGCTCTATGCCGCCGAGGTGCGGGGCGCGCTCGGCATGGCGACGACACCGGCGGAACGGGTCGAGGCGATCGTCAGGGCCAGTTTCAGCCAGACCAATTTTCGCCGCGAAGTGGTGGCGGCTTGGTTGAACTTCTACGTCCTGGCGCAGGTTTCGGACGAAGCGCAGCGGTTGCTCAGGGCCTATCAGAATCGGATCCGGTCAAACCTCAGCTACAGCCTGCGGCCCTTGGTGGGCACGCGGGCCGTGGAAGTGGCCGATCGCATCGCGGCGCTGATCGACGGGGTTTATCTGAAGCACACGCTGGGCCATGACCAACCCGACCGCGATCATGCGGTGGAGCAGGTTCTGCGGTGTTTCGAGCTGGAAGCGGCAAGGGGGTCGGTATGAGCAGACCCAATATCCTGATCCTGATGGTGGACCAGCTGACCGGCACCCTGTTTCCCGACGGGCCGGCCGACTGGCTGCACCTGCCCAACCTGAAGAAGCTGGCCGAGCGATCAACCCGCTTCCGCAACGCCTATACCGCCTCGCCCCTCTGCGCGCCGGGGCGGGCGTCGTTCATGTCGGGGCAATTGCCCTCGGCCACGCGGGTCTATGACAATGCCGCCGAATTCGCCTCCTCGCTGCCGACCTACGCGCATCACCTGCGCCGGGCCGGATATCAGACCGCGCTGTCGGGCAAGATGCATTTCGTCGGTCCCGATCAGCTGCACGGGTTCGAGGAACGTCTGACCACCGACATATATCCCGCCGATTTCGGCTGGACCCCGGATTACCGCAAACCGGGCGAGCGGATCGACTGGTGGTATCACAACATGGGATCGGTGACCGGTGCCGGCGTGGCCGAGATCAGCAACCAGATGGAATATGACGACGAGGTCGCCTATCACGCCACCCGCAAGGTCTACGATCTGGCGCGCGGCCATGACGACCGCCCGTGGTGCCTGACCGTCAGCTTCACCCATCCGCACGATCCTTACGTCGCGCGGCGCAAATACTGGGCCCTTTACGAGGATTGCGACCACCTGCTGCCCGAAGTCGGCCCGATCCCCTACGAGGATCAGGACCCGCATACGCAGCGCATTTTCGACGCCAATGACTGGCGCTCCTACGACATCACCGAAGGTCACGTGCGCCGAGCGCGCCGCGCCTATTTCGCCAACCTCAGCTATCTCGACGACAAGATCGGCGGCATCCTGGAAGCGCTGGAAACCACCCGGCAGGACAAGGGCACGATCATCTTGTTCGTGTCCGATCACGGCGACATGCTGGGCGAGCGGGGCCTGTGGTTCAAGATGAGCTTTTACGAGGGATCGTCGCGCGTGCCGATCATGATCGCGGCGCCTGATATGGAACCGGGCCTCGTTACCGCGCCAGTGTCGAACATCGATATCTGCCCGACGCTGTGCGATCTGGCAGGCGTCAGCATGGACGAGGTGATGCCATGGACCACCGGCGAAAGCCTTGTTCCGATGGGGCAGGGGGGCGAACGCACCTCCCCGGTGGCGATGGAATACGCCGCTGAGGCGTCCTATGCGCCGATGGTGTCGCTGCGCTACGGCAAGTGGAAATACAATCGCTGCGCGCTGGATCCCGACCAGCTATTCGATCTGGAAACCGACCCGCATGAGTTGACCAACCTGGCGGATGCCCCGGCCCATGCCGGGACGCTGGCCAGCCTGCGCGCGAAATCCGAGGCGCGCTGGAATCTCGACCGTTTCGATGCCGAGGTGCGCGAAAGCCAGGCCCGCCGCTGGGTTGTCTACGAGGCGCTGCGCCAGGGCGGTTATCACCCGTGGGATTACCAGCCGCTGCAAAAGGCCAGCGAACGCTTCATGCGCAACCACATGGACCTCAACGAGGTCGAGGAAGGCCAGCGTTTCCCGAGGGGCGAATGATGGATACCGAACGCGCCCATACCTTCAGCACCCGGCACAAGGCCAGCCTGCTGCAAAGCGCGCAGGCCGGGTGTTTCCATTGCTGCGCGATCTTCGATCCGGCCGAGATCGACGAATGGATCGAGGAGCCGCCCTACAAGGAGCGCCCGGCGGGCGAAACCGCCATCTGCCCCCGTTGCGGCATCGACGCGGTTCTGGCCGGGGCCGACATGCCGCTGACGCCCGAATTCCTGAAACAGATGAACAAACGATGGTTCCGAGAATGAAACTGCAACCTGAAGCCAGCCATTTCGTGAACGGCCGTTATGTCGAGGACAAGGCGGGGGCAGAGATGAAGGTGATCTATCCCGCCACCGGCGAGGTGATCGCGCGTCTGCACGAAGCCACCCCGGCGGTGATCGAGGAGGCGATCACCTCGGCCCGCGCCGCGCAGGCCGACTGGGCCGCGAAGAGCGGCACCGAGAGAGGCCGAGTGCTGCGCCGCGCTGCCGATATCATCCGCGAACGCAATCGCGAATTGTCGGTGCTGGAAACTCACGACACCGGCAAGCCGTTGCAGGAAACGCTGGTCGCCGATGCCACCAGCGGCGCCGATGCGCTGGAATATTACGGCGGGCTGGCGGGCAGCCTGACCGGCGATCACATCCCGCTGGGCGATGGCAACTGGGCCTATACGATCCGCGAAGCCCTGGGTCTGTGCGTCGGCATCGGGGCGTGGAATTATCCGACGCAAATCGCCTGCTGGAAGGCCGCGCCCGCGCTGGCCTGTGGCAATGCGATGGTGTTCAAGCCGTCCGAAACCACGCCGCTGTCGGCGCTGAAAGTGGCCGAGATACTGGTCGAGGCCGGGCTTCCGGCGGGGCTGTTCAACGTGGTGCAGGGGGCTGGGGCCGTCGGCGCGCCGCTGGTCACCGACAGCCGCGTCGACAAGGTGTCGCTGACCGGATCGGTGCCGACCGGGCGCAAGGTCTATGCCGCCGCGGCGCAAGGCATGAAACACGTGACGATGGAACTGGGCGGCAAGTCGCCGCTGGTGATCTTCGATGACGCCGATCTGGACGGCGCGGTCAGCGGCGCAATCAACGGCAATTTCTATTCCTCCGGGCAGGTCTGCTCCAACGGTACGCGCGTTTTCGTGCAGAAGGGCATCAAGGACGCCTTCCTTGCCCGTCTGGCCGAACGGCTGCGGGACGCCGTCATCGGCGATCCGCTGGACGAGGCGACGAATTTCGGCCCGATGGTCAGCGAAGGCCAGCTTGGCATTGTCGAGCGCTACATCGCCAAGGGCGTCGAGGAAGGCGCGCGGCTGGTGACAGGGGGGAAAAGGATCGACCGCGACGGGTTCTATATCGAACCTACCGTTTTCGCCGATGTCACCGACGACATGGTGATCGCGCGCGAGGAAATCTTCGGCCCCGTCATGTGCGTTCTGGATTTCGAGGACGAGGACGACGTGCTGGCGCGCGCCAACGATACCGAATTCGGCTTGGCGGCGGGCGTGTTTACCGCCGACCTGACCCGGGCGCACCGGGTGGTCCAGCGCTTCGAGGCGGGCACCTGTTTCATCAATTCCTACAACGATGCGCCGGTCGAGGTACCGTTCGGCGGGGCCAAGATGTCGGGCGTGGGCCGGGAAAACGCCCGCGCCGCGATCGAGCATTACAGCCAATTGAAATCGGTCTTCGTGCGTATGGATGCCTGCGAGGCGGCGTTCTGAGTTTCAAGGGCAGGGGCTGCCGCCTCGGCGTGCCGCCCGCCCACCCACCCCGGCCCGCCGAGGCGGCTTCGGGGACGTTCCTGAAGGTGTGAAAAATGGAAGCGGATTTTGTGATCGTGGGCGCAGGCTCTGCCGGCTGCGCCATGGCGTACCGGTTGAGCGAAGCCGGGGCGAGCGTTCTGGTGATCGAATATGGTGGGTCCGATGCCGGGCCGTTCATCCAGATGCCGGCGGCGCTGAGCTACCCGATGAACATGGGGCTTTACGACTGGGGCTACCAGTCCGAACCGGAACCGCATCTGGGCAATCGCCGCCTGGTCTGCCCGCGCGGCAAGGTGATCGGCGGATCGTCCAGCATCAACGGGATGGTCTATGTCCGCGGTCATGCCTGCGATTTCGACCATTGGCGCGACAGCGGCGCCGAGGGCTGGGGCTATGCCGACGTGCTGCCCTACTACAAGCGGATGGAAAGCTGGCACGACAGCGGTCATGGTGGCGATGCCGCGTGGCGCGGGACAGACGGGCCGCTGCATGTCACCCGCGGCCCGCGCCGCAACAAGCTCTACCATGCCTTCGTCGAGGCGGGGAAACAGGCCGGGTACGAGCTGACCGATGATTACAACGGCGAGAAGCAGGAAGGCTTCGGCCCAATGGAACAGACCGTGTGGAAAGGACGGCGCTGGTCGGCGGCGAATGCTTACCTGAAACCGGCGCTACGGCGGGACAATTGCGACCTCGTGCGCGGGCTGGCGCGCCGGGTGGTGATCGAAAACGGCCGCGCCGTCGGGGTGGAAATCGACCGTGGCGGCAAGACGCAGGTCATCCGCGCCCGGCGCGAGGTGGTGATCGCCGCCTCCTCGATCAATTCGCCGAAGCTGCTGATGCTGTCGGGGATCGGCCCGGCGCGGCAGCTTGCCGAACATGGCATCGACGTGGTGGCGGACCGGCCCGGCGTCGGCGCCAACCTGCAGGATCACCTTGAGGTCTATTTCCAGATGGCCGCCAGCCAGCCGATCACGCTCTATCGCTACTGGACCCTGTTCTGGAAGGGCGTGATCGGGGCGCAATGGCTGTTCACCAAGACCGGGCTGGGCGCGTCGAACCAGTTCGAAAGCGCCGCCTTCATCCGGTCGCGCGCGGGCGTCAAATACCCCGATATCCAGTATCACTTCCTGCCCCTCGCGGTGCGCTACGATGGCAAGGCGGCGTCGGAAGGCCACGGGTTCCAGGCCCATGTCGGTCCGATGCGCAGCGAGTCGCGGGGGTCTGTCACCCTGCGCAGCGCCGATCCCAAGGACGCCCCGGTGATCCGCTTCAACTACATGAGCGAGGACAGCGACTGGCGCGATTTCCGCGCCTGCATCCGGCTGACCCGTGAAATCTTCGGGCAGGAAGCGTTCAGGCCCTATGTCCGCAACCCGATCCAGCCCGCCGCCGAACTGCAAAGCGACGACGAGATCGACGGCTTCATCCGCGAACACGCCGAAAGTGCCTATCACCCCTGCGGCACCTGCCGGATGGGTGCCGCGGACGACCCGATGGCGGTGGTCGATCCGCAAGCGCGGGTGACCGGCGTCGCGGGCTTGCGGGTGGCGGACAGTTCGATTTTCCCGCGCATCACCAATGGCAATCTGAACGCGCCCTCGATCATGGTTGGAGAAAAGGTCAGCGATCACCTGCTGGGGCGCGGCATGCTGCCCCCGGCCAATGAAACCCCGTGGGTGCATCCGAACTGGCAGACGCAGCAGCGCTGAGACAGGCCGCAACGCTACGGAATCGTTGCCCTGTCGGCGTGCCTCTTCGTAGGCTTGCCGGAAAGGGAGGGGAGTCCATGCAATTTCCAGATAACCTTGCGGCCTGGCACGATCAGGTCCGGGAAGACATCATCGACCCGGATCGTGAAATCACCGATCCGCATCACCATCTCTGGGCCGACCGTCTGGGCAGCACTTACGAACTGGACGAGCTCTGGGGCGATACCCAGGCGGGGCACAAGGTCACGCGCACCGTCTTCATCGAATGCGGTTCCGGCTATGATCGCGGATCGTCCAAACCCTTCGCGCCGGTGGGCGAAACCCGCTATGTCGCCGCCATCGCCGCCGAGGCCGCGAAATATCCCGGCAAGGCGCAGATCGCGGGGATCGTGGCCCATGCCAACCTGCGGCTTGATCCTGAGGTCCTGAACCAGGTGCTCGATGCGCATGAGGCGGCCTCGGATCGCTTCCGCGGAATCCGCCATGCCGGTGCCTGGGACGAGGAACGCAAGGGCTTCATGTTTCAGGGCCAGCCGGTGCCGCATCTTTACGTCGATCCGGATTTCCAGCGCGGGGTGCGGCTGCTTGGCGAACGCGGACTGACCTACGATACCTGGCATTTCCATCCGCAGAACGGTGAATTCCTCGATCTTGCCAGGGCCTGCCCGCAAACCACGCTGGTTCTCAACCATTTCGGCACCCCGATCGGCACGCACCGTTTCGCCGGCAAGCGCGAAGACCGCTTTGCCGAATGGCAGGATGAGATGGCCGCGATCGCCCGCTGCCCCAACGTGGTGGCCAAGCTGGGCGGACTGGCCATGCCGGTGAACGGGTTCGGCTGGGACGGGCGCGACATGCCGCCGACGTCGGATGAACTGGTCGAGGCGCAGGCACATTATTATCACCACATGATCGACGTCTTCGGCCCCGAACGGGCGATGTTCGAAAGCAACTTCCCGGTGGACAAGCTGTCGGTCGGTTATGTCACCTATTGGAACGCGATGAAGAAGATCGCGGCGCGCTATGACGAAGCCGCGCAGCAGGCGCTTTTCGCGGGCACGGCGAACCGGATTTACCGGCTTTAGGGGTGGGGGCGGAAAATCACCGGAAAACCGACATCTCTGCTGTTCTATTGATCCGTGTCAAAGTTGCCGCGCTGCAGCGCGTCTAGGCTCATCATGACAGAATCAAAGGAGACCGCGCGATGTCGAATACCCCTCACGAACTTCACGATGAATTCCCCGAATTCGTCGAAAAAATCCACGCCCTCAAGGTCAGCGACAACCACTTCGCCAAGCTGGCCGAGGATTACCACGAACTGAATCGCAAGGTGCACCGGGCCGAGACCAATGTCGAACCGCGTGAGGAACTGGCCGAGGTCGACCTGCGCAAGCGGCGCTCGGCCCTGAAGGACGAGATTTACGCCTATCTGAAGGAAAACGCGTAAACACCGAAATGCCCTGGGCGGGCAGGGGCTAAACAGCCCGCCGCGCCCGGGGCTCAAGAGGTGCGGTACGAGTGATTTCCCTCGGGGGAGGGCGGCGGCGCAGGCTGCCGCCCTTTTTCATGCCTGCCGCTCATTCCACCTTGTAGGGCAGCAGGTCACGTTCGTTGGTGTCGATGGTCAGCCGCCGTTCCAGCGGCGGCACCGACCGCTGATGGCATTCGGTGCGTTCGCAGATGCGGCAGGAAATGCCGATCGGTTCGTAGGCCAGCGGATTGTTCAGGTCCAGGTCGTCGGCATAGACCAGTTCGGCAGCATGGCGCACCTCGCAGCCCAGCGAAATTGCGAACCGGCGCACCGGCGCGCCGAACGACCCGCCGGATTTCGACACGTCGCGGGCAAGGCTGATGTAACGCACCCCGTCGGGCGTTTCGGCCAGCTGACGCAGGAACCGGCCCGGGCTTTCGAACGCCCGGTGCACGTTCCACAGCGGGCAGGCGCCGCCGAAGCGGGCGAATTGCAGCCGGGTCGCCGAATGGCGCTTGGTGATGGTGCCAGCCTGATCGACGCGGACGAAAAAGAACGGGATGCCCTTGGCGCCGGGGCGCTGCAGCGTCGACAGCCGGTGCGCCACCTGTTCGATCGAGGCGCCGAAGCGGTGCGACAGCAGTTCCAGATCGTGCCGGGTGTCCTGCGCCGCCGACAGGAAGGCGCCATAGGGCATCAGCGCGGCGCCCGCGAAGTAATTGGCCAACCCGATCTTGGCGATGGTGCGGGCCTCGTCCGACTGGAACTTGGCCAAATCGAGCGTCGCCTCCAGCAGCTTGTCCTGGCTCATCAGGGCGATCTGCAGCAACAGCTGGAAGGTCTGGGTTTCCGGCGCCATCCGCGACGACAGCATCAGGGTGCGGGTTTCGGGGTCGAAACTGCGCAGCTTTGCCTTGTCGTTGAAATTGATCGTCAGCCCGGCGGATTTCAGCGTTTTCAGCGCATGCAGCCGAATGCCACCCGGCCCGGCCCGATCGGCGAAATGTTCCGCCGCGCGGTCCACCGCGTCGATGTAGTTGTCGCAATAATGGAAGAAATCGCGCACTTCTTCCCAGGGGGAAGGTTGGGTGCGGCTGTCTTCGCGGCCCAGGGCTTCGTCCAGCGAAGCCAGCCGTTCATGGGTCTGCCGGTAGGCCCGGTGCAGGTCCAGGAACGCCCGCGCCAGCGCCGGCGCGTTCGACGCGGTCAGCCGCAGGTCGGCCAAGGGCGGCATGTTGTCGGCGAAGACCGGGTCGGCGATCGCTTCGCGCATGTCGCTGACCAACCGTTCGCTGTCGCCGGTCGACAGCTCGGTCACGTCGAAACCGAATTCCTGCGCCAGCGCCAGAACGACCGTGGTCGATACCGGGCGGTTGTTGTTTTCCATCTGGTTCAGATAGGGCAGCGACACGCCCAGCTTGGTGGCGAATTCCTTCTGCGTCAGGCCCAGCCGCAGCCGGGTTTCGCGCAGCTTTGCGCCGGCATAGAGTTTTTGAGTAGCCATGATGCGGACCGGATGGGTTTACAGGTTTGCGATTCCTGAATCGTAAGTTTGCAAATCCGCGGGCGCAAGGGGTCAGATTCCCACCAGCCGTTCGCGCCGGATCACCAGGCTGATGCACAGGATCGATGCGATCGATGTCGTGGCCATCAGCCCGATCAGCGGAATCTCGGTCGATCCCGGCACCAGCAGCACCCCGGCAAGCGCCGACAATGCGGCGCCGCCGCCGATCATCATCGTGCCGCCCAGACCCGAAGCGGTGCCGGCCAGGTGTGGCCGCACCGACAGCATCCCTGAGGTGGCATTGGGGATCGTCATACCGTTTCCGAGGCCGACAAAGACCATGGTGCCGTAGAACAGCACCGGGTGATGGAACCCGGCCAGATTGATCAGCAGTGACGCGATCAGCCCGGCCGAGGTGATCATCGTGCCGCGCAAGACCATCGGGTTGATGCCGATACGGGCGGAAAACCGGCCGGAAACGAAATTACCGGCAAAATAACCCAATCCGGGCGCGGCGAAATAAAGGCCCAGTTTTTCCGGTGTCAGGTGGAACACCTCGGTGCCCACGAACGGCCCGCCGCCGAGATAGGCAAAGAACGCACCGGCATTCAGCGCCGCGGCCAGGCAATAGCCCCAGAACCGCGGTGAGGTCAGCAATTCGGGATATTCGCGGAACTGCTGACCGATCGTGTTGCCGCTTTTCTGCGCCGTTTCGCCAAGGTCCAGCCAAACCAGAACGAACAGCGTCATGCCGCAGCCCAGCAGCAGGACGAAGGACGCCTTCCAGCTGAACAGCGTTTCAAGGTAGCCGCCAAGCGCCGGGCCCAGCATCGGCACCAAGGACATGCCCATGGTGACATAGCCCATCATCGAGGCGGCCTTTTCCGCCGGGAACATGTCGCGCACCACCGCGCGCGACAGCACGATCGCCACCGCGATCACTGCCTGCAGCATGCGGAACACAAGGAACATGACGCCGCTGGTCGACAGCAGGCAGCCCAGCGTGGCGAGGCAGAACAGCCCCGTGCCCCACAGCACGATGGGGCGGCGGCCGTACTTGTCGGAAAGCGGGCCGACGAAAATCTGCAGCGACGCGTTGATCGCGAGATAGAGCGCCACCGAAAGCTGCATCACCGAGTATTCGACGTCGAAATACTCGGCCATGCCCGGAAGCGAGGGCAGAAAGATATTCATAGCCAGGGCAGACATGCCGGCCAGGAGAATCAGGGTCGCGATGTGTGGTGCTGTGCTACGGTCCAGGAACCGAACATTCGTCGTTCTCGTCATGGATGAAAGTTATGTGGCGATGACACCCAGTGTCCAGCGACGTCGATTTGTTTACGTAGCGTTAGTTTGCTGGTTTGCAATTAGCATTCGGTGTGCTGCCAAGTATTTGCAAATTTGCCGGATTTTGCTTTGAGACATGCCCCCGAATGCCTATACCTAGCCCAAATCATAAGAGGTCTGCCATGAAAGATATTCTCCAGGAATTGGAAGAACGCCGCGCAGCCGCCCGTCTGGGTGGCGGTCAGCGCCGTATCGACAGCCAGCACAAGAAGGGCAAACTGACCGCGCGCGAACGGATCGAGCTTCTGCTCGACGAGGACAGTTTCGAAGAATTCGACATGTTCAAGGCGCATCGCTGCACCGATTTTGGCATGGAGCAGGAAAAGCCCGCGGGCGACGGCGTGATCACTGGCTGGGGCACGATCAACGGCCGCATGGTCTATGTGTTCAGTCAGGACTTCACCGTCTTCGGCGGATCGCTGTCGGAAACCCATGCCGAAAAGATTTGCAAGATCATGGATATGGCGGTGCAAAACGGCGCCCCGGTGATCGGTCTGAACGATTCGGGCGGCGCCCGGATCCAGGAAGGGGTGGCCTCGCTCGCCGGTTACGCCGAAGTGTTCCAGCGCAACATCATGGCCTCGGGCGTGGTGCCGCAAATCTCCGTCATCATGGGGCCCTGCGCAGGCGGCGCGGTCTATTCCCCCGCGATGACCGATTTCATCTTCATGGTCAAAGACAGTTCCTACATGTTCGTCACTGGCCCCGACGTGGTGAAAACCGTGACCAACGAACAGGTCACGGCCGAGGAACTGGGCGGCGCATCGACCCATACCAAGAAATCCTCGGTCGCCGACGGCGCCTTTGAAAACGACGTCGAGGCGCTGGCCGAGGTTCGCCGGCTGGTCGATTTCCTGCCGCTGAACAACCGCGAAAAACCGCCCGTGCGCCCGTTCTTCGACGAACCTGGCCGGGTCGAGATCAGCCTCGACACGCTGATCCCGGAAAATCCCAACACGCCCTATGACATGAAGGAACTGATCCACAAGGTCGCGGACGAGGGCGATTTCTACGAGATCCAGGAAGATTTCGCCAAGAACATCATCACCGGTTTCATCCGGCTGGAAGGCCAGACCGTGGGCGTGGTGGCGAACCAGCCGATGGTGCTGGCAGGCTGCCTCGACATCGACTCGTCGCGCAAGGCGGCCCGCTTCGTGCGCTTCTGCGACGCGTTCGAAATCCCGATCCTGACCCTGGTCGACGTTCCGGGCTTCCTGCCGGGGACCTCCCAGGAATACGGCGGCGTCATCAAGCACGGCGCGAAGCTGCTGTTCGCCTATGGCGAAGCCACCGTGCCCAAGGTCACCGTGATCACCCGCAAGGCCTATGGCGGCGCCTATGACGTGATGGCGTCCAAGCACCTGCGCGGCGATTTCAACTATGCCTGGCCGACCGCCGAAATCGCGGTGATGGGCGCCAAGGGCGCGACCGAGATCATCCACCGCGCGGATCTGGGCGATGCCGACAAGATCGCGGCGCATACCAAGGATTACGAAGATCGTTTCGCCAATCCCTTCGTCGCCGCCGAACGCGGCTTCATCGACGAGGTGATCCAGCCGCATTCGACCCGTCGCCGCGTGTCCCGGGCCTTTGCTTCGCTTCGCAACAAGAAGCTCAGCAACCCGTGGAAGAAGCACGACAACATTCCGTTGTAAGGGCGTCGTGCTGCTGGTGTCCGCATATCCTGATGGCCAAGCCGCCATGCGCATTGCCCGGCGAAAGGCGCGTTCATGACGCGCCCAGCCTGGCATATCCTGCGCGAAGACGGGGCGCTGACGCTGGCCCGCCGTTTGCCCGCGCGCTTCGACTTCGGCGCCGAAGCGGCCTTTCCGCGCGTCGGGCGGTTGCGGCTGGCGCGGCAGATCCGGCAGGACATGTGGCGCGCGCTGCAATCGCTCAGGGGCTTTGCCCCGGTGGTCCGCGTCGAAATCACCGGTGACGGCGTGCAGGTGCGCGCGGGCGGACAGGTCGATGGCAATTTCCCCCGGCAACGGGCCAGCGACACGGTGGCGGCATTGCTGCAGGACCCGGCGCATCGCGCCCGCTGGATCGCCCATGCGGACGGGGGGCGCCATGGGTAAGCCGGTCACGAAATTCGCCGCGTATGGGGCAGCCCTGATCTGGGCCGGCGCGGCCACGGCGGTAGGACAAGAGGAGGCCCTGACCGCCGTGCCCTCAGGATTGCATCTGGAACCGCTGGACCAGTTCATCGAGGCCCGGCCCGACGGCACCGCCTGGGCGCGGTTCCGCTTTGTCGTGCCGGAACTGGCTGACGGGGTGGGGTTCGACCGGGTGGAGCCCGATTTCGCCCATCTGTGCGCCGAATATGCGCTGCCGCTGCTTGGGGAGGTGGAGGAAACCATTTCGCAGGTGGTGATCTCGATGTCGTCGCAGGCGCTGGAGTTCGGCACCTCTGCGCCCGATATCGTCCAGTATTTCGAAGCGTTCAGCATCGAAAACGACCGCTGCATCTGGGAGGCTTTCTGATGTCCCCGCACGCTGCCGCAAATTTCCCGCAGCGCCGCAGGAAGTCGGCGACATTCCGGCTGGGCCGGTCTATACCGGCGACCCCACATAACCGGCGCGCCGGTTTGGCGGCACGGGAACCGGCGATCCGGCCCGTTCCGGCCCGCCCGTGCGCCTGCAGACACGAATGGAGCGCATCATGCTGAAACATCGCGGCTTCCCGGGCCGGATGCCCGGCACCGATTATCAATTCACCATCCGCCGCGCCAACCCCAAGGGGGTGACGCCGCTGACCCGCCGCGAACGGTTTCGCGACCGTAAGTCGGTGGACCGGCAGGTCGATGCCACCTTCATGAAGGCGCTGTGGGAACATTTTGGCGATCAGCCTTTCGAGCGCGGCAACCTCGATGCCGGGCGGCTGAGCTGGCTGTTCGGCCGCGAGGTGATCGCGGCCGAGGATCCGTTCGATTCCGCCAGCTACGAGGCGCTGCTGGTCATCGACGAAGCGGCGGCGCGGGCATCGTTCCCCGAAGCGTTCGAGGAGTGATCGGCATGAAGTTGCACAACGCTATTCAAGTTGAGCGGGAACCGGCTGATTTTGCCGGCGTCCCGATTGACCGCTTGGCGTCGTGCAGCGGTTGCGCCACGCTGGTCCCCGCAGCGCCGTTTCCCGATGCGTGGGCCGGTGCTGATGTTCTGAACCATACCCCTTCCCCTTTTGGGCGGATCGGCCATGTCCCCGGCCGACCGTCCATTTTTTTGCGCCGGGGCATCGGCGGAAAAACGCTTAATAAGCAAGGATTTGCGCAAATTTCGCATTTTGCGAACCGCGACTTGGATTCATCGCGCGGCTTGGTCAGATTGCTGCCGAAAACAGCATCGAAGAAAGAAAGCCAACCGATATGCGAGCCAGAAACTGGATCCTTACCCTCATTGCCTGCGGCGGACTTGCAGCCTGCGGCGACACGTTCGAACAACAAGCGCTCTTCGGGGCAGGGACGGGTGCTGCGGGCGCGGCTGTCGTCAACGGCAATCTTCTCGGTGGCGCGCTTGTTGGCGCGGCGGCCAATGTCGCTTATTGCCGGCAATACCCATCGCGCTGCAACTAAGCGCGCATCCTCGGCTATCGCGCCGATCGAAATTTTACACCCCATCACGGCCGCGTGCCGTGGTGGGGTTTTTGTTGCCATTGCCCCGGGGTCGGTCCCCGGTGGCCAAGAACCGGAAGGGACGACACATGTTCAATAAGATCCTGATTGCGAACCGGGGCGAAATCGCCTGCCGGGTGATCAAGACCGCCCGCAAAATGGGTATCCAGACCGTCGCGATCTACTCGGATGCCGACAAGCAGGCGCTGCATGTCCAGATGGCGGACGAAGCGGTTCATATCGGCCCGCCGCCGGCGAACCAGTCCTATATCGTCATCGACAAGGTGATGGAGGCGATCCGCGCCACCGGCGCCAAGGCGGTGCATCCCGGTTACGGCTTCCTGTCGGAAAATTCCAAGTTCGCCGAGGCGCTGGCCGCCGAGGGCGTGGCCTTCGTCGGACCGCCGGTCGGCGCGATCGAGGCGATGGGCGACAAGATCACCTCGAAGAAGATCGCCCAGGAAGCGGGCGTTTCCACTGTTCCCGGCTACATGGGCCTGATCGAGGACGCCGACGAGGCGGTGAAGATTTCCAACGAAATCGGTTACCCGGTGATGATCAAGGCGTCCGCCGGGGGCGGCGGCAAGGGCATGCGCATCGCCTGGAACGACGAGGAAGCCCGCGAAGGATTCCAGAGCTCGAAGAACGAGGCGGCGTCGAGCTTCGGCGACGACCGTATCTTCATCGAGAAATTCGTGACCCAGCCGCGCCACATCGAGATTCAGGTCCTGTGCGACTCCCATGGCAACGGCATCTATCTGGGCGAACGCGAATGTTCGATCCAGCGCCGCAACCAGAAGGTCGTCGAAGAGGCCCCCAGCCCGTTCCTGGACGAAGCCACCCGCAAGGCGATGGGCGAACAGGCCGTGGCACTGGCGCAGGCGGTGGGCTATGCCAGCGCCGGTACGGTGGAATTCATCGTCGACGGCGAAAAGAACTTCTACTTCCTCGAAATGAACACCCGCCTGCAGGTGGAACACCCGGTGACGGAACTGATCACCGGTGTCGATCTGGTGGAACAGATGATCCGGGTCGCCGCCGGCGAAAAGCTGTCGATCAGCCAGGACGATGTGAAGCTGACCGGCTGGGCGATCGAAAACCGTCTCTATGCCGAAGATCCCTATCGCAACTTCCTGCCCTCGATCGGCCGTCTGACCCGTTACCGTCCGCCGGTGGAAATCGCTGCCGGGCCGCTGCAGATCAATGGCAAATGGCAGGGCCAGGCGCCTAACGGCGACCACGCGGTGCGCAACGATACCGGCGTCTATGAAGGCGGCGAAATCAGCATGTATTACGATCCGATGATCGCCAAGCTGTGCACCTGGGGCCCGACCCGGGCCGAGGCGATCGAGGCGATGCGCAACGCGCTGGACGGGTTCGAAGTGGAAGGCATCGGTCACAACCTGCCGTTCCTGTCGGCGGTGATGGATCACCCGAAATTCATTTCCGGCGACATGACCACCGCCTTCATCGCCGAGGAATATCCCGAAGGCTTCGAAGGTGTCGAACTGCCCAATGACACCCTGCGCCGGATCGCCGCCGCCGCTGCCGCCATGCATCGCGTCGCGGAAATCCGCCGGACCCGCGTGTCGGGCCGGATGGACAACCACGAACGCCGTGTCGGCACCGATTGGGTGGTGACGTTGCAGGGGCACGAATTCCCGGTTCACATCGACGCCGACCACGACGGATCGACGGTGAAATTCGACGACGGCAGCGCGCTGCGGGTGGCCAGCGACTGGACCCCGGGCGATCAGCTGGCCGAGATTTCGTTCGACGGTCACGAAGGGCTGGTGCTGAAGGTCGGCAAGATCTCCGGCGGATTCCGCATCCGGTCGCGCGGCGCCGACCTGAAGGTGCATGTGCGCACCCCGCGTCAGGCCGAACTGGCCAAGCTGATGCCGGAAAAACTGCCCCCAGACACCTCGAAACTGCTGCTGTGCCCGATGCCCGGCCTGATCGTGAAGATCGACGTGGCGGAAGGCGACGAGGTGCAGGAAGGCCAGGCGCTGTGCACCGTTGAGGCGATGAAGATGGAAAACATCCTGCGCGCCGAGAAGAAGGCGGTGGTCAAGAAGGTCAACGCAGGCCCCGGTGACAGCCTCGCCGTGGACGACGTGATCATCGAGTTCGAGTGATCGGATAATGGCCGTTCCGGATCATATCCTGCGCCCGGCCCGGCGGGGAGGGTGCGAAGCGCCCGCCCTGCGGGGGGCGTGCCGGAACGGCTATTCCTTGCCCAGCTCTTCGCGAATCTCCTGCTGTCGGGTCGGCCACTTGTCGATCGAGCGGGTGATTTCGCGCACCGTCCACGGGGCGGGTTTGCGCAGCTTGACCTGCCCGTCCTTGTCGACCAGCGCCAGCATGAAACCGCGCGGGCGCAATTCCTTGCGCAGCGCACTTTTGCCCTTGGGATCGGTGTCGGTCAGAACGACCACGTCGCGCAGCTCCAATCCGGGCGCATCCGCCGCCAGGTACCGCATCTGTTCGACGAAGCGCGGATCGGCGGGGCTGTCGGCAAACACCACGATGGGCCGCTTGACCCACAGGAACTGTTCCAGCGTGACCTCGCCGCTCTCGGCCGGGATCGTTTCGGGCAGGGTTGCGTCGGCCGCCATGGCCCAGCCGGGCAGGGCGATAAATACTGCAATTCCAAGCATTCGCGTGATCATGGGACCTCCTGTTGATCAAGATATAGGCATCCCGACGCCGAATGCGAATGACAATTTCACGGGGGCCGCGCAGAAGCGCCGGACCCACGCCAAATCTCCCCACGGTGCCGCCCCCGCGCGGCGCGCAGACAAGAGGACAAACCCATGAGCCAAGGCAAGGATGACTGGCGCAAGCTGGCGGAAAAGGAACTCCGCGGCCGGCCGCTGGAGGACCTGAACTGGAACACCCTGGAAGGGATCGAGGTTCAGCCGCTTTACACCGAAGAAGACACCTCCGATCTGGATCACATGGGATCGCTGCCCGGCTTCGGCCCGTTCACCCGCGGGGTGAAGGCCACGATGTATGCCGGCCGCCCCTGGACCATCCGGCAATATGCCGGTTTCTCGACGGCCGAGGAATCCAACGCCTTCTACCGCCGCAACCTCGCCGCCGGTCAGCAGGGCGTATCGGTGGCCTTCGACCTGGCCACCCACCGGGGCTATGATTCCGATCACCCGCGCGTCGTGGGGGACGTCGGCAAGGCGGGCGTCGCCATCGATTCAGTCGAGGACATGAAGATCCTGTTCGACGGCATCCCGTTGGACAAGGTGTCGGTGTCGATGACGATGAACGGTGCGGTAATCCCGATCCTCGCCAACTTCATCGTCACGGGCGAAGAACAGGGCCATGACAAGGCGCTGCTGGCGGGCACCATTCAGAACGACATTCTGAAGGAATTCATGGTCCGCAACACCTATATCTATCCGCCCGAACCGTCGATGCGGATCATTTCGGACATCATCGAATACACCTCGAACGAGATGCCGAAATTCAACTCGATCTCGATTTCCGGCTATCACATGCAGGAAGCGGGCGCGAACCTGGTGCAGGAACTGGCCTACACGCTGGCCGACGGGCGCGAATACGTGCGCGCCGCGATCGAGGCCGGGATGGACGTGGACAAATTCGCCGGGCGTCTGTCCTTCTTCTTCGCCATCGGCATGAACTTCTTCATGGAAGCCGCCAAGCTGCGCGCCGCGCGCCTGCTGTGGCACCGGGTGATGACAGAATTCGGGGCGCAGAACGAACGATCCAAGATGCTGCGTACCCACTGCCAGACCTCGGGCGTGTCGTTGCAGGAACAGGACCCCTACAACAACGTGATCCGCACCGCCTACGAGGCGATGAGCGCGGTTCTGGGCGGCACGCAAAGTCTGCACACCAACGCGCTTGACGAAGCGATCGCGCTGCCCACCGATTTTTCGGCCCGGATCGCGCGCAACACGCAGCTGATCCTGCAGGAAGAAACCGGCGTGACCAACGTGGTCGATCCGCTGGCCGGGTCCTATTACGTCGAAAGCCTGACCGCGGAACTGGCCGACAAGGCCTGGGCGCTGATGCAGGAAGTCGAGGACATGGGCGGCATGACCAAGGCGGTGGCCAGCGGCATGCCGAAGCTCAGGATCGAGGAAACCGCTGCCCGCCGCCAGGCGATGATCGACCGCGGCGAGGAAGTGATCGTCGGCGTGAACAAGTACCGCAAGGACAAGGAAGACCCGATCGACATCCTCGACGTCGACAACGTCAAGGTGCGGGAAAGCCAGATCGCCCGGCTGCAGAAAATCCGCGCCGAGCGGGACGAGGCCGCGTGTCAGGCGGCGCTCGATGAACTCACCCGCCGCGCCAAGGAAGGCGGCAACCTGCTCGAGGCGGCGGTCGAAGCCGCCCGCGCCCGGGCCAGTGTCGGAGAAATCAGCATGGCAATGGAAAAGGAATTCGGCCGTCACCGCGCCGAGGTGAAGACCCTGGCGGGCGTCTATGGCGCCGCGTACGAGGGCGATGAAGGCTTTGCCAAGATCCAGAAATCGGTCGAAGATTTCGCCACGGAAGAAGGCCGCCGCCCGCGCATGCTGGTGGTGAAGATGGGCCAGGACGGGCACGACCGCGGCGCCAAGGTGATCGCGACGGCCTTTGCCGATATCGGCTTCGACGTCGACGTGGGGCCGCTGTTCCAGACCCCGGACGAAGCGGCGCAGGACGCGGTGGACAACGACGTGCACGTTGTGGGCATCTCGTCCCAGGCGGCGGGGCACAAGACGCTGGCACCGCAGCTGATCAAGGCGCTGGAGGAAAAGGAGGCCGGCGACATCATCGTGATCTGTGGCGGCGTCATCCCGCAGCAGGATTACGATTTCCTGAAAAAGGCGGGCGTGAAGGCGATCTTCGGGCCGGGGACCAATATTCCCGAGGCGGCCGAGGATATCCTGCGCCTGATCCGCGAGGCGCGCGGCTGATTGGACCGGGCAGGGGGGCTGTCTGCCCCCCTTGGCCTGCGGCCAATTCCCCCCGAGGATATTTCTGAAAAGAAGAAGGGCCCGGCGTCGCTCGTGACGCGCGGGCCCTTTTCCCGGGGAGGATTAGTCCGCCGTTTGCAGCGGGGCAGGTTGCTTCTGACGGCTGGCCAGCGTCAGCGCGCCATAGCCCAGCAATGCCGAGATCAGCGACCCCGCCAGCACGCCCAGCCGCACCTGGTTCATCAGGTCCGGGGTGTCGAAGCTGAGCCCGCCGATGAACAGCGACATGGTGAAGCCGATGCCCGCCAGGCAGGCGATGCCGTAGATATGCATCCAGTTCGCCCCGCCCGGCATCCGCGCCATGCCGGATTTCACCATGATCCAGGTCACGCCGAAGACGCCGATCTGCTTGCCCGCGATCAGGCCGAGCGCGATGCCCAGAGGCAGCGGCGCGGCGAGGTCGGCGAAAGTGATCCCGGCCAGCACCACGCCGGCATTGGCGAAGGCGAAGATCGGCACGATGAGGTAGAGCACGTAAGGCGCCAGCCCGTTTTCCAGCGCATGCAGCGGCGACTTGCCCCACTTGTCGGTGAGCGGGATGAAAAAGGCGGTGATGACGCCCGCCAGCGTCGCATGGACGCCCGACTTCAGCACGAAGAACCACAGGATCGCGCCGAGCAGGATCATCGGCGCCACCCGGTGCGTGCGCTTCATGTTCAGCCAGATCATCGCGCCCAGCGGCAGCAGCGACAGGAACAGGTAATCGACTTTCAGGTCGGCGGTGTAGAACAGCGCGATGATCACGATCGCGCCGAGGTCGTCGAGGATCGCCAGCGTTAGCAGGAACACCTTGAGCGAAGCCGGCGCGCGGGTGCCCATCAGCGCCAGGATGCCGAGCGCGAAGGCGATGTCGGTGGCCGCCGGAATGGCCCAGCCGGACAGGCTGGGTTCGCCCCAGTTCAGTGCCGCATAGATCAGCGCTGGCACCGCCATGCCGCCCACCGCCGCCATGCCGGGCAGCATCACGTCCTTGGGGTTCTTCAGCTTGCCTTCGAGTATCTCGCGCTTCAGTTCCAGCCCGATCAGGAAGAAGAAGACGGCCATCAAGCCGTCGTTGATCCACAGGATCAGCGGCTTCGCCAGCCCCTCGCCGTTGAGCGTGATCGCCAGCTTGGCGTTCAGAAAGGTGTCGTAGAAGCCCGAGAACGAGGAATTCGCCACGATCAGGGCGGCGACGGCCGAGAGCATCAAAAGGATACCGCCGGACGCCTCATGGCGGAAAAATCGATCTATGGTTCGAAGCAGCATTGCGTTTCCCTGTTGCCGGAGTCAGATTTCCTGACGAAATGGGTTATATTTGTCCCGCTTCAAGCGAGCGGGGCCGGAGGATGCGCGAAATGTTGCAATTGGATCACATTGTCGTGTCGGCGGAAACGCTGGAGGAGGGGCGCGAATATGTCGAGGGGGGACTCGGCGTGCCGGTGCAGCCGGGCGGCAAGCATGTGCTTTTCGGCACCCATAACATGTTGCTGGGTCTGGACAACGGGATTTACCTGGAAATCATCGCCATCGATCCCGATGCCCCCGATCCGGGGCGGGCACGGATGTTCGACCTGGGCCGGTTCGATGGCGCGCCGCGGCTGACCAACTGGGTGTGCCGCAGCGATGCGTTGGAGACCGACATGGCGCGCGCCTTCGGGCCGGACCTGGCGCCGCTGGCGTTGCAGCGTGGTGATCTGAGCTGGCGCATGGGGATGCCCGGGGACGGCACGTTGCCCTTTGCCAACCTGTTCCCGGCGATGATCGACTGGGGGCAGGGACCGATGGCGGCGGACCGGCTGGCGCCGTCGGGCTGCCGGCTGAAGGAACTGGTGATCGGCCATCCCGACAGCGCAGGGTTTTCGGTGGCGCTGCAGGGGCTTCTGTCCGAAGGCAGGGTCAGGATCGAGCCAAGCGAGGTTCCGGAAATGACGGCGATATTGGAAACCCCGAACGGAGAGGTGGCGCTGCGATGAATATCCGCCAAGCCGAACCGCGGGACGCCGCCGCAGTGGCCGACATCTGGAACCACATCATCCGCGACACCGCCGCGACCTTTTCGACGCTGGAAAAGACCGAAGCCGACCTGATCGCCGACTTCGCCGCGAAACGGGCCGAGGGCAAGGCCTTCCTGGTGGCCGAGGAGGCGGGCGAGGTGACCGGTTTCGCGACCTATTTCCAGTTCCGCGGCGGGCCGGGATACCGCCACACGATGGAACACACCATCCATATCGCGCCGCGGGCGCGGGGGTGCGGGCTGGGCCGCGACCTGATGGCGGCGATCGAGGATCATGCCCGTGCCGCCGGGGTGCATTCGCTTTTCGCCGGCGTCAGTGGCGACAATCCGTCCGGCGTCGGCTTCCATGCCGCGCTCGGGTATCGCGAAATCGCCCGGTTGCCCGAGGTCGGGCGCAAGTTCGACCGCTGGATGGACCTTGTGCTGATGCAGAAAATCCTTTGATCCGCGCGCCGCATCTGCTTTATGCGCCATGACTTTGACACCGGCGCGGGCTAGGATGGGATCATGTCGATCTGGAAACGCATAGGCGATGCGATCTCGGCCCTTGCCAATGGCGAGGGGCTGAGCGCGATCTTCGATCATCTGCGCACGCCGCCCGAACGCAGCGTGGCCTTCACCATCGCGGTGATCGCGCTGTCGGCCAAGATGGCCAAGGCCGACGGCCTGGTCACTCGCGACGAGGTCAGCGCGATGCGCGAAGTGTTCCAGATCGCGCGCGAGGACGAACCGGGCGCGGCGCGGGTGTTCAACCTGGCGCGCAAGGACGTGGCCGGGTTCGAAGAATACGCCCGCCGTATCCGGGCGATGTTCGGTGATGGCCAGGACTGCCTGTGCGACCTAATGGAAGGGCTGTTCCACATCGCGATGGCCGATGGCACCTATCATCCGGCCGAAGACGCCTTCCTGGCACGGGTGGCTGAAATCTTCGGCATGGGCGAGGCCGAGTTTCGCGGATTGCGCAGCCGCTTCGTGCCCGATGCCGCCCCCGATCCCTTCGCGGTGCTGGGGGTGACGCCGGGAACGCCGATCGAAGACATCCGGCGCGCATGGAAACAGCTGGTGCGCGACACGCACCCGGATGCGATGGTCGCCCGTGGCGTGCCGGCAGAGGCGGTGAAAATGGCCGAAAAGCGCATGATCGACCTCAACAACGCTTGGGAAGAAATCAGCGCCTCAGAAGACGCGTGATGGGAGAGGGCGTGATGCGGATCGCCACCTATAACGTCGAATGGTTCAACAACCTCTTTGATGACGACGGCAACCTGCTGGACGATGACCACTGGTCGGGGCGGCAGGATGTAAGGCGGGGCGAACAATTGGCCGCGCTTGGTATCGTGTTCACGGCGATCGACGCCGACGCGGTGATGGTGATCGAAGCCCCGGATGAAAATCACAAACGCACCACTGTCAGCGCGCTGGAAAGCTTCGCCCGCGCCTTCGACCTGCGCTGCCGCAAGGCGGTGGTGGGGTTTTCCAACCATACCCAGCAGGAAATCGCGCTGCTCTACGATCCCGACCGGCTGACCGTCTGGCACGATCCGCTGGGCGAACCGACCGGCAAGAAGGGATCGACCGAAGCGCCGCGTTTCGACGGGGTGTTCCGCATCGATCTGGATATCGACGCGACCGAGGATCTGGTCAGTTTTTCCAAGCCGCCGCTGGAACTGGGGATGCGTACCGCGGACGGGTTCGAATTCCGCATGATCGGGGCGCATCTGAAATCCAAGGCGCCGCATGGGGCGCGCGGCCGCGACGCGATCATGCGCGCCGCCATCACCAACCGGCGCAAGCAGCTGGCGCAGGCGATCTGGCTGCGCCGCCGGATCGAAACCCACCTCGCGGCGGGCGAGCCATTGATCATGCTGGGCGATTTGAACGACGGTCCGGGGCTGGACGAATACGAAGACCTGTTTGGCCGCTCATCGGTCGAAATCGTGATGGGCGACCCGGACGGACCCTGCCTTTATGATCCGCATGCGCGACAGGCGCTGCGCCACCCCTGGGCGCAGATCAGCACCGCCCGGTTCTATATCGCGCCGGAAAAGCGCTATCTGCAGGCGCTGCTGGACTACATCATGGTGTCGCCCGACCTGCGCGCGCGCAACCCGCAATGGCGCATATGGCACCCATTCGACGACGCCGGGTGCTTCAGGGTGCCGGAATTGTGCCATGCGCTGCAGACCGCGTCGGATCATTTCCCGGTCACGCTGGATATCGACCTGGATTAGGGCGCCGATTCCTCCGATCCGCGGGAAACGGCCTAAATCGCATGGGCCTCTAAAAAATGTCATCGAACTGGACTATCTTATGGTCATGAAACACGTTCTTGCCACCGCCCTGACCTCCGCCCTGCTGGCGCAGCCTGCGCTCGCCAATGATCAGGGCGCGGAACAACCGAAGACGGAAGAGGAAGGCTTTTCCCTGATGGAGGAAGGCGCCCGGCTGTTCTTCAGAGGGATCATGCAGGAAATGGAACCGGCGCTGGAAGACCTGCAGGACCTGACCGAGGAAATGGAACCCGCGCTGCGCCAGTTCGCGCAGGAAATGGGGCCGGCGCTGCGCGACCTGATGGGCAAGGTGGACGATATCACCATGTATCACCCGCCCGAACTTCTGCCCAACGGCGATATCATCCTGCGCCGCAAGCAGCCCCTGCCGCCGGAAACCGATCCGCTGCCGGAAAAGGAAGACGGTCAGATCGACCTGTAATCGACGGCCCCGATAATCCGCTTCAGGCCGTTCGCGACCGGCCCACGCGGCGGATCTTCACATCGGTTTCCGCCTCCAGCGACCGGGCCAGCGATTTGAACCGCGCCTCGGCCACCTCTCCGAACAGCGGTTCGGAGTTCTGCGCCAGGATCAGTTGCAGATTCTTCTTTTTCGGGAACCAGCGCAATTCGCCGACGGCTTCATCCTTCTGCGGCCACAGCATCGCGCCAAGCCGCATCGCCTTGCCCAGGATTTCCGCCTCTTTCACCGCTCTGTCGTCCAGCAGGTCGAACATCGGTTCGAACCGCGTCCCCGAGCGCGAATTGCGATAGCGGTGCAGCAGCGACAGCCCCAGGAACACCCGTTCGGAATGGCGCAGCCCGCCCAGGTTGGCCCGCGTCACGTTGTCGAAACAGACTTCGGCGCGGTAATCGGGATGGGCCCGCCAGCTGACGTCATGCATCAGGCAGGCGGCCTTGATCAGGCGCTTGCGTTCCAGCGGCGCGGATTTGAACAGCGGCAGCACGAATTGGTACAGGCGGCGGCCGAACCCGGGCATGCGGGCATCCTTGGTTTCGGAAAAGTAGCTCGCCTCGATCAGCGGGTCGCGTTCGCGCAGCTTCTGCGGCATCTGTTCGTAAAGCATGCCTTCGCGGATGCCATAACTGGAAATCGCAATGTCATGTGGCTTGAAGGTCCGGATCACCTGCTTGAGAACCTCGCCCGCCAGGGGCACCAGCGCCATCCGCTGCCCCGACAGCCCGCAGCGCTTGCGCAATTCGTCCGGGTCGGTTTCGGCGATATAGGCCAGCGTGGCATTCACCGATTTCTTGGTCATCCGGTATTCGTGCAGCACATGCAGCGGATAACCGCGCCGTTCCATGTCGATCCGGGCGATCGCCCGCCACGATCCGCCGACCAGGAACAGCCGGTTGCGCTGCGGCCCCATGGTATCGGCCAGCGCCGCGACGGTTTCGGCGATATAGGCCTTGCGGCCCTTCTTGCCGCCAGCCACGTCCTTCAGCTTCAGCGGCCCCAGTTTCGACGTCACCCGCCGCTTGACCTCGCCGCCGGCGATTTCGGCCAGTTCCATCGACGACCCGCCGATATCGCAGACCAGCCCGTAAGATCCCGGCCAGCCCAGCAAGACGCCCTGGGCCGATAGCCGGGCTTCTTCCTCGCCGTCGATGACGAAGATCCTGATGCCGGTTTCGCGTTCGACCTCGGCGACGAAATCCGGCCCGTCCTCGGCTTCGCGCACCGCCGCCGTGGCCACCGCGGTCAGCGGCGGCATGTCCATGCCCTCGGCCAGCCTTCGGAACCGGCGCATCGCCGCCAGCGCCCGCACCCGGCCCTCGGGGTTCAGCCGCCCGGTTTCGGACAGTCCGGCACCAAGCGCACACATGATCTTTTCGTTGAAGAAATAGGCCGGTGACCGGGCGGCGCCGTCGAACACCACCATCCGGACCGAGTTCGACCCGATATCGACCACGCCGACGCGCGACAGCGCCCGCGACGAGGGGTCGTTGAACAACGGCCGGCCAAACGGATCCCAATCCTGTGACGCCGGGCTGCGCGGATCGTCCATCGAAATCTTCCTTCGTAATCCCCGGCTTTCATGCCCAAGCCGGGGGGCTTGGTCAATCGTTGGTATGCGTCAGTTTCGGCACATCCTTGGCGCCGGCCGATCCGCGGCCAGACAGCGAAGGATTTTCCATGAAGAACCTGTGGCAATTGAACGCAAAGGCGCCTTCGTCCCAGGTCGCGCGTTCGAAATGCCCGTCGGGTTTCATCACCCAGCTTTGCGCCACGTCCGCCATGTTCGCCGCCATGATCTGGCTGACGATCTGGGCCTTCACGGTGGGATTTTCGATCTGCACCAGGGTTTCGACCCGGCGGCTCAGGTTGCGCCCCATCCAGTCGGCCGAGGAAATATAGACCTTGGCCTGTTTGCTGGGCAGCCCGTGGCCGTTGCCGAAACAGGCGATGCGGGAATGTTCCAGGAACCGGCCCACGATAGATTTGACCCGGATGTTTTCGCTCAGCCCCTTGATGCCGGGGCGGATGCCGCAGATGCCGCGGATGACGAGGCTGATCTTCACCCCGGCCTGGCTGGCCTTGTACAGCGCGTCGATGATTTCCGCGTCGATCAGCGAATTCATCTTGGCCCAGATTTCCGCCGGCCGCCCGGCGCGGGCATGTTCGATTTCGTTCTCGAATTCCTCCAACAGCTTTTTCTTCAGCCCGCTGGGGGAAATCGACAGCTTTTCCAACCCTTCCGGTTCGACATACCCGGACAGGTAATTGAACACCTTGGTCGCGTCGCGCCCAAGGCCCGGGTCGCAGGTGAAGAACGACAGGTCGGTGTAAATCTTGGCGGTGATCGGGTGGTAGTTGCCGGTGCCGTAATGGGTATAGGTGACCAGCTTGTCGCCTTCGCGGCGCACCACGGTGGAAATCTTGGCATGCGTTTTCCAGTCGGTGAAACCGTAAACCACATGCGCCCCGGCGCGTTCCAGCCGCCGCGACTGGCGGATATTGGCGGCCTCGTCGAAACGTGCCTTCAGTTCGACCAGCGCGGTGACCGATTTGCCGTCCTCGGCGGCCTCGCACAGCGCCTCGACGATGGGCGAACGTTTCGAGGTCCGGTACAGCGTCTGCTTGATCGCCACCACGTCCGGGTCGCGTGCCGCCTGCTGCAGGAAGCGCACCACCATGTCGAAGGTTTCATAAGGATGATGCAGCAGCATGTCCTTCTGCTTGATCGCTTCGAACATGTCGCCGTCGTGGTCCTGCACCCGTTCCGGCACCCGCGGGGTGAAATTCGGCCACAACAGGTCGGGCCGGTCGTCGATCACCAGCTCCTTGACGTCGGCAATGCCGATCATGCCCTCGACTTCGACGATTTCATCGTCGGCGACATGCAATTCCCCCATGATCACCGATGTCAGCGCCGCTGGGGCGCCGGACGAAATCTTCATCCGCACCACTTCGCCGCGGCGGCGGCGCTTCAGCGCCACCTCGAATTCGCGCACCAGGTCTTCGGCCTCGTCCTCGACCTCCAGGTCGCTGTCGCGCAGCACCCGGAAGGTGCAATGGCCCTTCATCACGTAGCCGGGAAACAGCTTTTCGTTGAACAGCAGCAGCAATTCTTCCAGCGGCAGGAAGCGATGCCAGCCCTCGGAGGTCGGCAGCCGCACGAACCGGTCGATCTGCTGCGGGATCGGCAGCAGCGTGGTCAGTTCCCGTTTGTCGCGGCGCCGTTCCATCCGCAGCGCCAGCGAAAATCCGGTGTTCGGGATGAACGGGAACGGGTGCGCCGGGTCCACCGCCAAAGGCGACAGCACCGGGAATACCTGGTTGAGGAAAATGTCCAGCAGGTAGGGCTTGTCCTCGTCCGGCACGTCGTCGCGGCCCAGGATGAAAATGTTCTCCGTCGCCATTTCCTGTCGCAACACGTCGAAGATTCGCTGCTGTTCCTGCATCAGGTTGCGGGCGTCTTCGTTGATCAGAACCAGCTGTTCGGCGGGCGTCAGCCCGTCCTGTGCCGGCGCGGTGTGGCCTTCGCGCTTCAATTCGCGCAGGCCGGCGACGCGCACGGTATAGAATTCGTCCAGGTTGGTGGCCGAAATCGACAGGAACCGCACCCGTTCGAGCAGCGGCACGCGGGGATTCGTCGCCTCTTCCAGAACCCGCCAGTTGAAACCCAGCCAGCTGAGTTCGCGATTGTAAAATCGGCCCGGTCCGGAGAAATCCAGATCGGGAAGTTCGATCGGCTCCGAGAACGGAGCTTGGAGAAAATCTGCTTGCAACATAAGGCGCTTATGCTTGGAACCTGTAACGCTATGGTGACAGAGAGTGCCTCTGCGCGGGGCGATTGTCCAGCGCGTTGCCGCGGCAGCGCCTAGGTCGACCCGTCCAGGAAATCGGGCAGTTCGCTCTGGCCCAGAACCTCCGCCGCCAGCCGCCGGGTGATGGGGCGTTTCTGCGCCAAGGCCTCGCGGTCGACCCGCGCCACCAGGTCGCGCGCGGCCTGCATCGACCGGTCCATCCGCGCCACCAGATAGGAAATCACGTCCGGCCCCGGCGCCAGTTGCCGGTCGGCGAACAGCTTCGCCACCACGGCTGACAGCAGCTGATCGTCAGGCTGGTCCAGCCTGACCGCCTGGGTGCCCTGCATCCGGCTCATCAGGTCCGGCAGGGTCAGCCCCCACAGATGCGGTTCGCGGTCGGCGGTGACCAGCATGTGATGGCCCTCGGCCAGAACCAGGTTGTGCAGGTGGAACAGCGCCTCTTCCGCGTTGCGGTTGCCGGCGATCTTCTGCACGTCCTCGACCACTACGGGGCCGGCCGCCAACGCCGGGATGTCGGCCGTGACCAGGTCGCGCGCCGGTACGATCCGCGCGCCGCTTGCCGCCGCCCAGACATGCGCCAGGTGGGTCTTGCCCGATCCCGCCGGTCCGATCAGGGCGAGCTTGCGCCCGGCCCAGCTTTGCCAGCTTTCGATCAGGACCACCGCCATCGCATTGGCGGGCGAGACGAAGAAATCGTCACGGCCCAGTGCGGGGCGCACCGGCAGGTCGAAACTCAGCTGCTGTCCTTTCACGCGTCGTCTTTCCCGGCTTGTCCGGCATGGCCACGATACAGGCGGCTGCCCTTGTATTCCCGGATCAGGAAACGGGTGACGACGCCGATCGCGGCGGCCACCGGAACCGCCACGAGCATGCCGATGAAGCCGAACAGCGCGCCGAACACCGACAGAGCCAGGATCAGCCAGACCGGGTGCAACCCGACCGAGCTGCCGACCAGTTTCGGGGTCAGGACATTGCCCTCGGCCACCTGGCCCAGCACGAAAATCCCGGCCACCAGCCCGATCGAAATCCACTCGCCCCAGAACTGGAACAGCGCCAGCCCGATCGCCAGCACGCCGCCGACGAAGGCGCCAACGTAAGGAATGAAGGTCAGCGCCCCGGCGACGAAACCGACGACCAGCCCGAATTGCAGCCCCACCAGCATCAGCGCCACCGCGTAATAGGTGCCCAGGATCAGGCTGACGGTGCCCATGCCGCGGATGAAACTGGCCAGGGTTTTGTCGATATCCGCGGCGACGCTGCGGATCACCGGCGCATGATCACGCGGCAGCAATTCGTCGACCCGCGCCACCATGTTGTCCCAGTCGTACAGCAGGTAGAACGCGACCACCGGCACGATGACCAGAAGCGCCACCATGTTGATGATCGACATCGCCGAACTGAGCACCGTGTTGAGCAATTCGCCGCCGCGCGACTTGATCGTTTCCCCGACCGAGGCCAGCGATTGGTACAGGGTCGAGTTCTCGTCCATCAGATCGGGGAAACGCCCGGTCAGGAAACTGCGCAGATCGTTGAACAGGTCGGGCACCGTATTGAACAGCGACACCGCCTGCTGGATCAGGGTCGGCAGCACCAGCAGCACCAGGATGACGAAGATCAGGATCGCGGCCAGGGTGATCACCGCCGTCGCCGCCGCCCGGCTCAATCCCGCACGTTCCAACCTGTCGGCCACCGGATCGAGGAAATAGGCCACCGCGCCGCCCAGCACGAAGGGCAGCAGCACGTCGCCCAGATACCACAGAACCAGGGCAAAGACCGCCGTGGCGATCCCCCAGTATTTCACCTGATCCCTGGCCGGCAGAGCCATGCGCTTTCCCCCGTTTTCCCCTTATGTCGTCTGTTGCGGGCGTTTGTGCAAGGGGGGTTTTTGGCCTGGCCCGGGTTCAGGCGGCGGGTGGCGGCGGCGGGGAATAGGCCTCGGGGCCGGCGCGCCAGGCGTTCCACTGGGTGGGGAAATCGTTGGTGTCGGCAATGCCCACCGGCAATTCCCATTGCGGCCAGTGCCCGGGCCAGTCGTTGGCGCCCGGCGTGACATGCCCCGGCAGGATGACCGAGGCGTCGCCGAAGCTCGACGTGATCTGCTCGGCGGCGATTTTCACGACGGAAAAATCCATTTCGCGCAGCGCCGCGCCCTGCATGTTGGCGGCACTGAGCGCGGTGTCGGCGTCCATCCGCGCCCGGGTGATAAAGGCCCCGGCCATCCGTGCGCCGCGCAGATCGGCGCCCTGCAGCCGGGTTTCGAACAGGCTGGCCTTGTCCATGTGGGCCTCGAACAGGTTGGCCACCTCCATATGAGCTTCGAACAGGCTCGATCCTTCCAGCCGCGCACCGGTCAGCTTCGCGCCTTCCAGCCGCGCCTCGCCCAGATCCGCCGCCTCCAGATGCGCGTCGCGCAGGTCGGCCCCCTGCATCCGCGCCCGGTAGAGCAGCGCGCCTTCCATCCGTGCCTCGTGCAGCAGCGCGCCTTCCAGCCGCGCCCGCCGCAGGTAGGCGCCTTCCAGCCGCGCCCCGAACAGCCGCGCGCCTTCCATCCGCGCCTCGAACAGGTTGGCGCCCTCGAGCCGGGCGGCATCCATGTGCGCGCCTTCCAGCCGCGCCCCGGCGAGCTTCGCGCCTTCCAGCCGCGCCTCTTCCAGCCGCGCGCCGCACAGAAGCGCCCCGGCCAGGTCGGCCCCCTGCAGGTTGGTGCGGCGCAGGTCGATCCGGTAACCCGGATAGGCCCAGATGATTTCCCGCCACCCGGTCAGGCGGCGCAGGAACGTCTTGACCGCGTCCGCCGGGATCGCCTCGGCCGGGTCCCCGTCGGGCAGCGCGTCGTAGGTTTCGGTGTCGAAGACCCAGTTCGGGGCTGCGCCGGGCGCGGTGCTCCATTCCGCCTCGGCCAGCCGCTGCGCCGGATTGCGCCGCGCCAGGATGTCCAGCGCCATCTGGATATCCACCCGCGGCCCGCGTAGCGATTGCGCCCAGTCGCGGGCATTGTTGTCGAACTGCGGGGAAAAACGGGCCCGGCGCCACATCTCGTGCTGCCGCCGCATGGTGTCATCGGCCTGTTCCGGCAACGGTTCCCAGTCGGGCAGCGGGAAATCCGTCGCGTCGCGGGCCGGGGCGTTTTCGCGGATATAGGCGCAGAGGATTTCCATCACCCGCACATGGTCGCGGCTGCGCCCGTGGATCACCGAATCCCGCGCGATCCGTTCCAGCGACAACAGTGCGCCGGTGCGTACTTCGATATTGGGCACAGATTGATCGATTGTGACCGGCACACCCCGCGGATCCCGCCCGGTCGTCTGCACCGTCTTGACGGTGGCCAGCAATTCCACCGCGTTGGAAATCAGTTCGGTGATCCGGCCTTCCTGCTGTACCCACAGCGCCCGGCGGCTGACCGCCGCGGACCAGATCAGCAAGGGCGCGGCCAGGATGCCGGTCACCACGATCCCGCTGCCGGCATCGATCCCGGCCGGGAACGCGATCACCCGCAGCAGGATGAGAACGCTGGCGGCCAGCGCCAATGCAAACAGCAGCAGGGACCCCACTGCAAAGGCAGGCCGCAACCGGGTGGCCGTCGGAGAACGCTGCGCGTCGGCCAGGACGAACCAGTAGGGAAGGCTTCTATGTGCGTCTTCTTCACGATCAGTCATGAAAAAGTCTTAGCGGCAAAATGCTTGCGAAAGACTTAACCCCCGGCTGCATCGCGGTGAAACCGCTTCGCGCCTCAACGGGCTTGTCTGCCCGCCCGACACCTTCTAAACCGTCGTTCAACTCGATTTTCCAAGGCCAAAGGGGTCATTCATGCGTCTGTCGCGCTATTTCCTGCCCGTTCTGAAAGAAAACCCGTCCGAAGCGCAGATCGTCAGCCACCGGCTGATGTTGCGCGCAGGCATGATCAAGCAGCAGTCGGCAGGCATCTATGCCTGGCTGCCCTTGGGCTTCAAGGTGCTGCGCAAGCTGGAAAACATCGTGCACGAAGAACAGATCCGTGCCGGTCACATCCCGATGCTGATGCCGACGCTGCAATCGGCCGACCTGTGGCGCGAATCCGGCCGTTACGACGGGTACGGCGAAGAAATGCTGCGGATGCAGGACCGGCACGGGCGCGACATGCTCTACAGCCCCACCGCCGAGGAAATGTTCACCGACGTGTTCCGCGCCCATGTGAATTCCTACAAGGACCTGCCGCTGACGCTCTACCAGATCCAGTGGAAATTCCGTGATGAAATCCGCCCGCGCTTCGGCGTGATGCGGGGCCGCGAATTCTACATGAAGGACGGCTACAATTTCGACCTGTCGAAAGAAGATGCGCTGCACGCCTATAACCGCCACCTGGTCAGCTACCTGCGCACCTATGAGCGGATGGGGCTGCAGGCGATCCCGATGCGCGCCGACAGCGGCCCGATCGGCGGCGATTACACCCACGAATTCCTGGTTCTGGCCGAAACCGGCGAATCGGAGGTGTTCTATGACAGCGAAATCACCGATCTGAGTTTCGGCGACCGCGAAATCGATTACGACAGCGTCGAACAGTGCCAGGCGGTGCTGGAGGAATTCACCTCGCGCTATGCCCGCACCGACGAAACCCATGACGAGGCGCTGTTCAACCAGATCCCCGAGGAACGCCGCCGCACCGCGCGCGGGATCGAGGTCGGGCAGATCTTCTATTTCGGCACCCAGTATTCGGACGCGATGAACGCCGCCGTGCAGGGCCCCGACGGCAAGCCGGTGCAGATTCACATGGGATCGCACGGCATCGGCGTGTCGCGCCTCTTGGGCGCGATCATCGAGGCCAGCCATGATGAAAACGGCATCATCTGGCCCGAGGGCGTGACGCCCTTCCACGTCGGCATCGTCAACCTGAAACAGGGCGACGAGGAAGCCGACGCCGCCTGCGAAGCGCTTTACGACAGCTTCACCGCCGCCGGTCTGGAACCGCTTTACGACGACCGCAAGGAACGCGCGGGCGGCAAGTTCGCCACCATGGACCTGATCGGGCTGCCCTGGCGCATCACCGTCGGGCCGCGCGGGCTGAAGAATGGCGTCGTGGAACTGACCAGCCGCCGCACCGGCGAAAGCGAGGAACTGCCGCCCGAACAGGCGGTGGAAAAGATCATCAAGATCTACGCCAACCACCGCGTGACCGGGCTCTGATCCGTTCACCGTTCTGGCAAGCGCATGCGCCGGTCATCAGGCCGGCGCGGCACATCCGGCTGGGTTGGTTATGGCGTGGTGGAAGTGACCTGCCGTCGCGGTGGCGAATGCGAAGCGCCGCGCCCGGAACCGGCCGGCTGTTGCGCGGGGGCGGCGGGGATTTATCGGCGCCTTGATCCCCAAGGGCGCCGTCTCCGGCAAACTGCTGGCGAAATGGCTGGTCACACCAGCCCCCGAAGGGCAAAGGTCAGTAGCGCCAGCAATCCCGCCCCGTTCAAAACCGTGAAGACCAGCGCGATGCGACGGCGCAGCGGCTGGCGCGAGAGCCACCTAGTCATAGCTGAACCTTTCCGACAGGATTTTTCCCGAGGGAACACCGAGAGCCATCAGAGTGTTTTCGATTGATTCTATCATGGCAGGCGGGCCACAGAGCACGTAGAGCCAATGCTTATGCTCCTCCCCCCCGAATTCCGCGCGCAGCAGGTCAGGCGAAACCATGCCGGTCTCGCCCGACCAATCCTCGGGCGGTTCCGACAGGACGTGGATCAGGTGGGTGCCGTGATCGCGGGCCAGGCTCTCCAATTCGTCGGGGTAGACGATCTGATCTTCGCTCCGGTTGCCGTAAAGCAACGTCGTGGGACGGGTGTCGCGGGTGGCCCGAAGATCGCGCAGGATGCTCAGCAGCGGCGCGATGCCCACCCCGCCGGCGATCAGGGCGATGCCGGGGGCTGGATGATCTTTTATCGTCAGGTGCCCGTGCGGCCCGTCCAGGTAAGCGCGGGACCCGGGCTGTACCTGGCCGATGGTCCGGGTGAAATCGCCTTGTTCCTTGATGATAAAGCCGACTTCCGATCCGGACGCGGGCGATGAACTGATCGAAAAGGGATTTTCCTGCAGGCTGAACGGATTGTGCCCCAGGTTCAGCCAGGCGAACTGCCCGGCGCGATAGTGAAAGGCGGTGTCGCGTTCGGGGCGCAGCGTGACTTCCCAGGTCTTTTTCGCAATGGGCCGGACCGCTGCCACCCGCCAAGGGCGCCGCAGTTGTGCGGCGGGGGTCAAGACGTAGACATAGGCAAAGGCAAACAGCACCCCCCCCAGCAGGACAAGCCACACATAGACCATCACCGGGTCGGCGCTGTAGCGGCCCGCGCGCAATGCGTGCAGTACGCCGAATACGGCGATCAGCGCCGCGCCCAGCCCATGCACCAATCGCCATGTCTCATAGCGGTATGCCAGTGCGTTTCGGCCGATCGCCATCAGCACCAGCGTGGGTAGCAGCAGCCACGCGATGATGCCTGGCCAGATTGCCGAGAAGTCATGCGTCACCGAGAATTGCCGGCTCACGTCCCAGTCGGGCGCCGGCGCACGGCGGGTAGTGTAGAAGAAGGGATGGATCACCGCCAGAACGGCCGCGCTGCGGGCCAGCAGCTGGTGCATCCGCATCACGATATCGGTGCCGGCCCTGCGCGTCACGAACCGATAGCGGCCCAGCAGCACGAACTCGGCCAGAATGACGGCCAGAGCCAGGCTCCCTGCGCCCGATGCGAGTTCATCGGCGATGGACCGTGGCGCAAGCCCCTGCAGCCAAGCAGAGCACAGGGGGAGCAAGGTGGCGAACAGATAAAGAATGATCAGCAGCCGTACCGGCATGATCCGTAACTCCCTGTCTCTTGGGTATGGCTACTGCGACGGTCTCCGGAAAACCAGCAAAATACGCAGGGAACTGTGCCCGGTGCGATCCCGCCCGGCAAGTTGAAACTTGACCTCCGCCCGCCGCTGGGCCACCTCTGGGAAAACCAAGCAAGGGCCGGATGATGGCGGGCAGCACAGCACCTTTTTCACGTTTCGAATGGATGATCGCCTGGCGCTACCTGCGCGCGCGCCGCGCCGAGGGCGGGGTCAGCGTGATGACCTGGATTTCGCTCATCGGCATCACCCTGGCGGTTTTCGCGCTGATCGCCACCTTGGCGGTCCGTTCGGGGTTCCGCGCCGAGTTCGTCGATACCATCCTCGGCGCCAATGCCCATGCGACGGTCTACAATATCGGCCGGGTCGATCCGGTCACCGGCCGTATCGACCGCACCATCCCCGATTACGCCGACATGGCCGGGAAGATCCGGCAGGTGCCCGGCGTGACCCGGGTGGCGCCGCTGGTCAAGGGGCAGGTGATGGCCAACGCGCGCGGCCGCAATGCCGGGATCGAGGTGTTCGGCATCGCGCTCGACGATCTGAAAACCATTCCCCGCATCGTCGCCGCCGACACCGGCATGGGCGATATCGACCGTTTCGCCGAGGGCATCGCCATCGGGTCGGGCGTGGCACGCGAACTGGGCGTGTCTTTGGGCGACAAGGTCAAGGTAATCTCTCCCAACGGGGTCAAGACCGCCTTCGGCACCTCGCCGCGGGTGAAGGCCTATGAAGTCGTCTATGTCTTCTCTGCCGGGCGCTACGACATCGACCGTGTGCGCGTCTACATGCCGTTCGACGAGGCGCAGTCCTACTTCAACCGCGAAGGCGTCGCCGACGAGCTGGAAGTGATGGTGGCGGAGCCGGAGAAGATCGACGACATGGCGCTGTCGCTGATGCGGGCCGGCGGCGACGGGGTGCAGGTCTGGACTTGGCGCGACGCCTCGGGCGGGTTCCTGCGTGCGCTCGATATCGAGGACAACGTGATGTTTGTGATCCTGTCGATCCTGGTGCTGATCGCGGCGATGAACATCGTGTCGGGGCTGATCATGCTGGTCAAGAACAAGGGCCGCGATATCGGCATCCTGCGCACCATGGGGCTGACCGAGGGATCGGTGCTGCGGGTGTTCTTCATCTGTGGCGCCTTCACCGGGCTTATCGGCACGCTGTTCGGCGTGCTGTTTGGCTGCCTGTTCGCGGTCTACATCGACCCGATCTTTTCGATGGTGAACTACCTTGCCGGCGGCGGTGTCTGGGACCCGTCGGTGCGCGGTATCTACAACCTGCCGGCCAAGCTGCAACTGGGCGACGTGCTGAGCGCGGTGTCGCTGTCGCTGGGTCTGAGTTTCATCGTCACCATATTTCCGGCGCGGCGCGCGGCGCGGATGAACCCGGTGGAGGCGCTGCGCTATGAATGATCCCGTGCTGGCCCTGTCGGGCATCACCAAGACCTACAACAAGGGCCTGCCAAATGCCGTCGAGGTGCTGCGCGGCGCCGATTTGACCATCGCGCATGGCGAAGTGGTGGCGCTGGTCGCGCCCTCGGGGGCGGGCAAGTCGACGCTGCTGCACATCGCCGGGCTGCTGGACACGCCCGATGCCGGATCGGTGCGGATTTGCGGCCGCGAAATGGTCGGGTTGTCCGACCGCAAGCGGACCGCCGCGCGGCGCGAGGACATCGGCTTCATCTACCAGTTCCACCACCTGCTGCCGGAATTCACCGCGCTGGAAAATATCGTGCTGCCGCAACTGGCTCACGGCTGCAATCAGCGCGAAGCCGTGACGCGGGCGGCCGACCTGCTGGCGCGGGTCGGCGTGGGGGGGCGTGCCGATCACCGTCCCGGCGCCCTGTCGGGCGGCGAACAGCAGCGGGTGGCCTTCTGCCGGGCATTGGCGAACGAACCGGCGCTGCTCCTGGCGGATGAGCCGACCGGCAACCTCGATCCCGGTACCGCAGATCAGGTGTTCGGGACGCTGATGGAACTGGTGCGCGACACCGGAATGTCGGCGCTGATCGCGACCCACAACCTGGAACTGGCGGCACGGATGGACCGGGTGTTGCACATGGACAACGGCACCCTGACCGAGGCGTGAGCGGGCAGGCGCCGCGCCGCCGTCATATCGCCCGTCCGGCGGCGCTTCGGGCGGCCTACGGTCCGACCGCCAGAACGATCAGACCTTGCGGGCCAGGAACACGCCGAGGCACATCAACGCGATTCCCAGCGTGCGCTTGATCGTCAGCGGGCTTTGCAGCGCACCGAACCAGCCGAAGTGGTCGATCGCGGCGGCACAGAACAATTGCCCCAGCAACACGAAGAAGATCGCGTTGCCGATGCCGAATTTCGGCGCCACGATGGTCACGGACAGAACGTAGAAGGCAACGAAAAGCCCGGCGAGGAACAGGTGCTTGGGGGCGCTTGCGGCCTTGGCCAGCGGCGCCGCCCCGGTGGTGAGCAGCAACACCGCGACCGCGACCCACGCCACCGTGAACAGGATCGCGGCGGCTGCCACCGGCGATCCGATCCGGCCGCCAAGCGCCGCGTTCAGCGCCGCCAGAATCGGGATTCCGACGCCTGCGGCGAACATGGTCAGGGCGTAAATGGTCGTCTGGGGCAAGGCGCGTCCTCCGGGTTGCTTCGGCGGCAGGATGGTGAAAACCGTCCTGCTTGTCACCCCGATAGTCGCGGCATCGTCGTGGCGGCGGAACCGGTAACCGGGCCGCTCATCACGCGGGGCAGGGGGTGGCGGTCAGGGCGCGGCCCGCAAAGCCCCGGCCGGTGCGTTCCGGGGCTATCGCCGCGAACATGATACGTGTCAAAGTGGCATTGCGCCGGTTCTGTCAAACTGCCGGAAACCGCGACACGCAGGGAAGGAGAAGCCGGATGGTAAGAACGATTCTCGCAGCACTTTGTTTCACCGCGCTGGCCACAACGGGCCAGGCGCAGGAAATCGACAATTCCGCCCAGATCGCGGCGGGGCGCGATCTTTACATGCGCCACTGTGCCACCTGCCACGGGCTGGAAGCCAGGGGCGACGGGCCGATGGCGCCGATTCTGCTGGTGCAACCCGTCGCCTTGTCGAAGCTGGCGGCGGACAATGGCGGCGATTTCCCGCTGCTCCGGGCGATCCGGCGCATCGACGGGCGCGACCCGCTGGTCAGCCATGGCAGTTCGATGCCGGTCTACGGCGAGTTCTTCGAAGGAAACGATTCCGCGATGAAAGCCGCCAACGGTCAGCCGGTCATGACCAGCCGACCGATTGCCGATCTGGTGACTTATCTGCTAACCATTCAGGAAGAATGACAAAACGGACGGAGGCGCAGATGAAACCCCATATGATCCTGGCCGGACTGGCGGGCGTGGCGCTGTTGGTCGCCTGTGCCAATGAAACGATGCCCGAAGCCGGCGAAGGGGCTGCGCTCTATGCCGAGAATTGCTCGATCTGCCACGGCGCGACGGGACGCGGCGATGGCGAATTCGCCAAGGGCCTGCGCCCGGCCCCGGCGGACCTGACCGCGATCACCCGCCGCTATGACGGCCAGTTCCCGCGCGCGCATGTGCTGTCGGTGATCGATGGCTATACCCGGATGGACACCCCGGGTGAAAACATGCCGGAATTCGGGCTGCTGCTGGAAGGCAGCACCGTGCCGGTGGATGTCGGCGACGGGAACCTTTCGCCGGTGCCGCGGCCGCTGGCGGCGCTGATGGTCTATCTCGAAAGCATTCAGCGCTAGGCCCCGTACAGGTCCGGCCCGGCGCGCGTCATGCCCCGGTCCCCGGCTTGAGGCCTCAATCGCAGATGCCGCGCGTATCGGCCCCTGTCCACGGCACCGCCGCGATCGCGTCGATCCGGCTTTGCATCCGGTCCACCGGCAAGGCCTGAGACAGCATTTCGTGCAGCCGCCCGGTGCGCGCCGCGTTCGGCGCCAGCGCCCGGCAGCAGACGTATTCCTCGACGATCGAGGCCTGCTGTTCGTAGGAATAGTCGAGGAACCGCGCAGAGCTTTGCAGGTCGAACAGGTAGGGATCTTCACCGGTGCCATGTTCCCGCGCCGCCTTCATCGGGTGATAGCCGGTTTCGCTGCGGTTCTGCCATTGCCAGATATGGGCGGTTTCATGGGCGAACAGCATCAGCGCGTAAAGATCGGTGCCAGGCTTGTATTCCCGGGTGAAATCGTCCCGGTAGAGGTCGTCGCGCAGCAACACGGTGTTGAAGATCGTGGTGGCTGCCGGCGACCATTTGATGGTGTCGGTTTGCACCGGTGGAAATACCCGTTCCTGACAGGTCACCCGCGGCCGCGCCGGATAGCTGAAGGTGAAGCTGCGGGCGAAATGCCCGTCCGCCAGCCGCACCCTTCTGGTGTCAAGATCGTCGCCGTAAAGCGTTGCGGCGAATGATTTTTCCCCCTCGGTCAGGGGGCGGCCGCAGGCGGCGAGGAACAGCAGAAGGATCGGGGCAAAGCGCATGGCGCGATTAGGCATGCTGACGCCGTCCGGGTCCAGCCCCTTTTGCGCAGGCGGGGCGGTTCGTCAGGCCGCGAATAGCGTCGCCGTGGCGGTGGCCACCGACTTGCCCGAGCTTTCCTCGCTCATCGTGGCGCGCACGAAGGTCAGCGCGCGGCCCGCGCGGATGATCTCGGCCCGGCACAGGATCGCTGTGCCCTTGCCGGGGCGCAGGAACTGGGTGTCCATGTTGGTGGTGGCAAAGGGATGAAAGCCGCCGCGCGCGGCGCAGGCCGCCAGAACCATCGTGGTGTCCGCCATCGCCATCAGCGCCTGCCCCGACACGATGCCGCCCACCCGTGCCAGCCGGTCGGTCAAAGGCATCCTGGTGGTCAGTTCCTCGGGGCTGACGGCCTCCACCGTCAGTCCCAGATCAAGCACCCAGGGTGCGAAATTGTCTTGCAGCAGGTTCGTGATGTCTTGCGAATTCATGGGCGGCTCCTCGCGGGTTGCGGTGCCGGGACGGTATGGAAAACGCCCCCGCGCTGCAAGCGTCGTGGGGTCCCGATTTCCCGCGCGGCCGCGTCGTTTTCGGCCTGAAAACAGCAGAAGGCCCGCAAATCTGAAAAAAGTTGCAATATAGTGCGAAATATGAAATGAAAATCTTGGCTGGCCGCGGATGATCGGTCGGCTCCCAGCAATGCGCTGGCAATATAATGCCTCAATAGCGAGGCAACGGGAGGAAATATGACTACACGTAGAAAGCTTTTCGGCTTTGCTGGTGCGGCCGCCGTCGCCATTGCCACCAGCATGACCGCGATCCCCGCAATGGCTGCGGAGGTGACCCTGAGCCTGCATCACTTCCTGCCGCCGCAGGCCAATGTGCCGCGGCTGGTGCTGGATGTCTGGGCCGACAATGTTGAACGGGATTCCGGTGGCCGCATCGAGGTCGATCGCTTTCCCTCGATGGCACTGGGGGGCAAGCCGCCGGAACTGATCGATCAGGCCATCGATGGCGTCGCCGACGTTGTCTGGACGGTGGTCGGCTATACGCCGGGACGTTTCCCGCGCACCGAGGTGTTCGAACTGCCTTTCTTCGTCGAAGATGCCCGCGCGGCGTCCTACGCCTATTGGAAACTGTTCGAATCCGACATGCAGGACACCGACTTCAGGGATGTGAAGATTCTCGCGACCTGGGTGCACGGGCCCGGCATGTTCCACACCAACAAGCCGGTTCATGTGCCCAGCGACCTGGAAGGCATGAAGATCCGCGGCGGTTCGCGTCTGGTCAACGACCTGCTGAACCGCGTCGGCGCGACCCCGGTCGGCATGCCGGTGCCCGCCGTGTCCGAGGCCCTGGCCAAGGGCGTGCTGGATGGCACCACCATTCCGTGGGAAGTGACCACCGCGCTGAAGGTGCCGGAACTGGTGAGCAACCACACCGAGTTCGACGGTCCGGCGCTGTATGACCTGACCTTCGTCCTGGCGATGAACAAGGACAAGTACGAATCGCTTCCCGATGACCTGAAGGCCGTAATCGACAAGAATTCGGGCCTCGAGTTCTCCATCTTCGCGGGGGGCACGCAGGCCGATGCCGACGGCCCGGCCCGCGAAATCGCGGTGAAGCGGGGCAACAACGTCTTTACCGTCAGCGAAGAGGCCGCCGCCGAATGGTCGGCTCTGGTCGAACCGATCTATGCCGATTGGGTCGCGGATCTGGAATCCAAGGGCATCGACGGTCAGTCGCTGATCAATCGCGCCCGCGCGCTGATGGCGGAATATCCCGGCGCCAACTGACCCCGGGAACGACAGGAATGGGCCGTGGCGGGGATCGCCGCGGCCCATTTCTTATGCGCCAAGGGCTATTTTCCGGGATGCGGCTGCGCCCTGATCGTGGCCGCAGGAGCAGCAGGGGGATGTTCCATCCGCTCGGGATCGCGAAATGTGCAATAAAATGCAAAAAGCGGCGCAAAATATTTGCAATACCGTTGGTCGTGATGCAGGATAACGCACAAATCGACTCGTATTTTGGGAGGAATAGGTGTCACAGCAGCAATTCATGGAATTGATGGGAAAGGTGGCCGACGGCATTGCCGGGCTGCCGCTTGATCAGGCGCTCGAGGACAAGCTGAACGCGGAGTTCCCGGCCGGGGGCGAAGATTTCCGCGCCCTTGCGCGGCTCTGCGCCGAGGGTGAGGCGGAGGGCTGGCTGATGGCGCGCGAAGCGGGCGGCATCAAGTTCGGTCGCGCGGTCAAGCCGGGCGCGGAGGCGGGCGATTTCAGCGTCGACGTGGTGCGCATGAAGGATGTGCGCGGCCCGCATCACGTCCACACCACCGGCGAAATCGGGGCGATCATGCCGCTGTCGGGCGATCCGCATTTCGATGGCCGGCCCGAGGGCTGGTACGTCTACGGACCCGGGACACAGCATCACCCGACGGTATCGGGCGGCGACGCTTACATCCTGTATCTGCTGCCGGAGGGCGCAATCGAATTCACCGGCAAGTGAGCCGGGGCGAGGGAGGACGCCATGAAAGACAATGAAAACGCGGCGGTCTGGTTTGTCGACCGTCATATCGCCGAAGGCCGGGCCGACAAGCTCGCCTTCCGCGAAGCCGACGGCGAACGGCGCGACCTGAGCTATGGTCGGCTGGCGCAGGAAACGTCGACATTCGCCGGGGCGCTTTACCGTCACGGCGTGCGCCGGGAAGAACGGGTCGCCATGGTGGTGCGCGACCAGATCGAATTTCCGGTGGTGTTCTGGGGCGCGCTGAAGGCCGGTGCCATCCCGGTGCCGATCAACACGCTGCTGTCCAGCCAGATCTATGAAGACATCCTGACCGACAGCCGCGCCTCGGTGCTGGTGGTGTCCGAGGACCTGTGGGACACGGTCAGGCCCGCGCTTGACGGCAATCCCTTCCTGCGCTCGGTGGTGGTGATCGGCGACGCGCCCGAGGGAACCGAAAGCTACACCGATTTCATCGCCGGGGCCGATCCGGTCGACACGGTGCAGGCAAGCGGCGACGAACTGGCCTTCTGGCTTTATTCCTCGGGGTCCACCGGTATGCCCAAGGGGGTGCGCCATGTGCATTCCAGCCTGCAGGCGACGGCCGAGCTGTTCGGCCAGGGTGTCGTCGGGATCGGCGAGGATGACGTGGTCTATTCGGTGGCCAAGATGTTCTTCGCATACGGGCTGGGCAATGCCATGTCCTTCCCGATGTCGGTGGGCGCGACGACGATCCTGATGGGCGGGAGGCCGACGCCGGACGGTGTGTTCGATCTGTTCGCTACCCACAAGCCGACGATTTTCTGCGGCGTGCCCACGCTGTTCGCCGCCCTTGTCGCGGCGCAGGAAAAAAACGGCGGCAAGCCCGAAACCGCGCTGCGGCTCTGCACCTCGGCGGGCGAGGCGCTACCGCGCGATGTCGGCGAGCGCTGGAAGGCGCTTTGGGGCGTCGACATCATCGACGGTGTCGGGTCGACCGAGATGCTGCACATCTTCCTGTCGAACCGACCCGGCGACATCGCCTATGGCACTTCCGGCCTGCCGGTGCCGGGGTACGAGGTGCGGCTGGTCGACGAACATGACGAAGATGTCGGTGACGGCGAGGTGGGTGAACTTCTGGTGCGCGGGCCGTCTTCGGCCGAAGGCTACTGGAACCGCCGCCACAAGAGCCAGGCGACCTTCCAAGGCCACTGGACCCGCACCGGCGACAAGTACGAACGCACCGCCGAGGGCCGCTTCGTCTACTGCGGCCGAACCGATGACATGTTCAAGGTGTCCGGCATCTGGGTGTCGCCCTTCGAGGTCGAACAGGCCCTGATCGAACATCCTGCCGTTCTCGAGGCGGCGGTGGTGCCGTGGCCGGACGAAAAGGGTCTGGAGAAGCCAAAGGCCTACGTCGTGCTGAAGGACGGCAACAACGAGGCGGAGATTGGGAATCTGAAGGATTTCGTCAAGGAACAGATCGGCATGTGGAAATATCCCCGCTGGGTCGATGTGGTGCCGGACCTGCCGAAAACCGCCACCGGTAAGATACAGCGCTTCAAATTGCGGGGGCCGGAACGATGCTGATCGATTGGAAGGACGGGCAAACCGGGGCGCTGACCGCCGGGGGCAAGTCGCTGGAATATGCCTGTTTCGGCCCCGCGCCGGAGCAGGCCCCTACCATCGTCATGCTGCATGAAGGCCTGGGATGCGTGGCGCTATGGCGCGATTTTCCGCAGCGGGTGGCGCAGGCCACCGGCTTCGGCGTCTTCGTCTATTCCCGCGCGGGCTATGGCCAATCCGATCCCGTCGACCTGCCGCGGCCGCTCGATTACATGACCCGCGAGGCGCTGGACGTGCTGCCCGGGGCTCTCGACGTGATCGGTTTTCAGAACGGGATCTTGTTCGGACATTCCGACGGTGCCACGATCGCCGCGATCTATGCCGGTTCGGTCGAGGATTTCCGCGTCCGCGGGCTGATCCTGATGGCGCCGCATTTCTTCACCGAAGACATGGGGCTGGCCGAGATCGCCAAGGCGAAGGAACTCTATGAGACCGGCGATCTGAGGGACAGAATGGCCCGCTATCATCGCGATCCCGATAATGCCTTCCGCGGCTGGAACGACAGCTGGCTGGCGCCGGGCTTCAAGGACTGGAATGTGGGCGAGGTGATAGATTACCTGCGCATCCCTGTTCTGGCGATCCAGGGGCGCGACGATCAATACGGCACCCTAGCGCAGATCGAGGAGATCGACAGTCGCTGCTACGCGCCGGTCGAAATCGCCATTCTCGACGATTGCCGCCATGCGCCGCATCTGGATCAGCCGGAGCGGACACTGGCGGAAATCGCGGAATTCGCCGACCGGCTGGAACGGATCGAGCACGAAAGCGTGCCGGTCACATAGTCCCGCAGGCGGAGGAACGGATGATGGACCGGGCTGCAAGCGAAGCGGATTTGTTCGCCTGGCGGCCGCCCCATGCCTATCTGCCGGGGCGGACGCCACGCCACCCGCGCGATCTGTTCGATCCGATCAGGGCCACGGTGACGGAAGCCATGCCAGACCCCGGTGGCAGTCCTGCCTGGCGGATCGGGCTTGATCTGCTGCGCGAAGGTTTCTTCTGGGAGGCGCATGAAGTGTTGGAGCCGGTCTGGATGGCCTGCCCGCCCAACAGCGCCGAGAAACTGCTGGCGCAGGCGGTGATACAGTTCGCCAATGCCGCGCTGAAGCGTGTCATGGACCGGCCTGCCGCCGCGCAGCGTCTGCTGCGCCTGGCGGACGATCTGACGGAAGAAGCCTTCGGTCGCGGCGGCGCGCTGATTCTCGGGCTGGGTCGCGCGGATCTGGCGGGGGTTCGAGCGGTGGTGTCGATCGAGTCTGATGGAAAAAATATGCATCATAATGCATAGTACGAAGATTGAAATGCGATTGTTGCGGAAAAATTGCCAATAATTGAAATAGCTTGGCTGAATATCTGCAATATCCTGCTTTACGATGATGAATAGAGCACTATAGTGCACTTAACGAGATGAAAGGAGACCGTCCATGACCAAGGTCATCGACTTCCAGACCGACCCCAGCAAGTACCGCCACTGGCGGGTGGAGTATGACGGGCCCGTCGCCAACCTCTACATGGATGTGGACGAAGACGGCGGCCTGTTCGACGGCTACAAGCTGAAGTTGAATTCCTACGATCTGGGGGTGGATATCGAACTGTCCGATATCGTTCAGCGGATGCGGTTCGAACATCCCGAGGTCAAGGTCGTGGTGATGAAGTCGGCCAAGGACAAGGTGTTCTGCGCCGGCGCCAATATCCGCATGCTGGGTGGCGCGGCGCATGGTCACAAGGTTAACTTCTGCAAGTTCACCAACGAAACCCGCAACACCTATGAGGCGGCCGAGGAAGATTCCGGGCAGAAATACATCGCCGCCGTCAAGGGATCCTGCGCCGGCGGCGGCTACGAACTGGCGCTGGCCTGCAACCATATCATGCTGACCGATGACAGTTCGTCCGCCGTCGCGCTGCCCGAGGTGCCGCTGCTGGCGGTGCTGCCCGGCACCGGCGGCCTGACCCGGGTCACCGACAAGCGCAAGGTGCGCCGTGACCGCGCCGACATCTTCTGCTCGATCGAGGAAGGCGTGCGCGGCAAGCGGGCCAAGGACTGGCGACTTGTCGACGAGGTGATCCCGAATTCCAAGTTCGACGACACCGTGCAGAAACGTGCCCGGGAATTCGCGGCGGCTTCGTCCAAGCCGGATGTGGAGCAGGGGATCGCGCTGACCCCGCTGAACCGCACCATCGCCGAGGACGGTTCGCTCACCTATTCCGCGGTCGAGGTCGTGGTCGATCGCAAGGGACGCACCGCCACCATTACCATTCACGGCCCTGAGGCCGACGCCCCCGCCGACATGGATGCCTTCACCGCTGAGGGCGATCAGGCTTACATGTTGCGGGTCGCCCGCGAACTGGACGACGCGATCCTGCACCTGCGTCTGAACGAAATGGAACTGGGCCTGCTGGTGTTCCGCACCCAGGGCGATCCGGAACGGTTGGTCTCGCATGAAGCGCTGTTGATGCAAAACGCCGATCACTGGCTGGCCAATGAGGTGCTGAAATACTGGAAGCGGATCCTCAAGCGGATCGACGTGACCTCGCGCTCGATGGTGGCGCTGGTCGAACACGGGTCCTGCTTTACCGGCATCTTTGCCGAAATCCTGTTCGCGGTGGATCGCAGCTACATGATGGAGGACGAATTCGAAGGCGATAACCGTCCGCTTGCCACCGTCACCCTGACCGACGCCAATTTCGGCCCGTTCCCGATGGGCAACGACCTGACCCGCCTGCAGACCCGTTTCCTCGGGGAACCCGAAGCGGTGGACAGGGCCGCGGGTGCCAAGGGCGATGCGCTGGAGGCGCAAGAGGCCGACGATCTGGGACTTGTGACCATGATCCTCGACGATATCGACTGGGAAGACGAAATCCGCGTCTTCATGGAAGAACGCGCCAGCTTCTCGCCCGACGCGATGACCGGGATGGAAGCCAACCTGCGCTTCGCCGGGCCGGAAACCATGGAAACCCGCATCTTCGGCCGGCTGACTGCCTGGCAGAACTGGATATTCAATCGCCCCAACGCGGTCGGCCCGGACGGCGCCCTGCAGCGCTACGGCACCGGCATCCGGGGCGACTACAATATGGAACGTGTGTGACAGAATGGTGGGGTGATCCGGCCCTGCTTAAGCCGGCAGGGTGGGGCTGCAACCCACCTCCCAGAGGAGGAAACAAATGCTCGACCTGATCAATGTCAGCTATGACACCCAGATACCCAACAATGTCGGCCTCAGCTCCGACAAGCGCGTGCTCAAGGCGCTGGAAAAATGGCATCCGGGCTACATCAACTGGTGGAACGACCTGATCCCCGACAATTTCCAGCAATCGCTGGTCTATCTTCGGACCGCCGTTTCGGTCGATCCGAAGGGCTGGGCCAAGTTCGACTATGTGAAAATGCCGGAATACCGCTGGGGCGTCCTGCTGGCTCCCGAGGTCGAAGACCGCCGCATCCCCTGCGGCGAACATGCCGGCGAACCGGCCTGGCAGGAAGTGCCGGGCGAATACCGCAACCTGCTCAAGCGCCTGATCGTGATCCAGGGCGACACCGAACCGGCATCGGTCGAACAGCAGCGGTTCCTGGCGCTGTCGGCGCCGTCGCTTTACGACATGCGCAACCTGTTCCAGGTCAACGTGGAAGAGGGCCGTCACCTCTGGGCGATGGTTTACCTGCTGCACAAGTATTTCGGCCGCGACGGCCGCGAAGAAGCCGATGATCTGCTGCGCCGTTCCTCGGGGTCGGAAGAAGCGCCGCGCATGCTGGGCGCCTTCAACGAGGAAACCCCGGACTGGCTGTCCTTCTTCATGTTCACCTATTTCACCGACCGCGACGGCAAGATGCAGCTGGAAAGCCTGGCGCAATCGGGTTTCGACCCGTTGTCGCGCACCTGCCGCTTCATGCTGACCGAAGAGGCGCACCACATGTTCGTGGGCGAAACCGGCGTCGGCCGCACCATCCAGAAGACCTGCGAGGTGATGAACGAACACGGTATCGAAGATCCCTACGATATCGACAAGATCCGCAGCTACGGCGTGATCGACCTGCCGACGATCCAGAAGAAGCTGAACCTGCACTACACCCTGTCGCTGGACCTGTTCGGCCAGGAAGTGTCGACCAATGCCGCCAACGCCTTCAATGCCGGGATCAAGGGCCGCTACCAGGAACACCGGCTCGACGACGACCACATGCTGAAGAACGACACCTACACGGTGTGGGATCTGGAAGACGGCAAGGTGGTGCGCAAGGACGTTCCGGCGCTGACCGCGATCAACATGCGCCTGCGCGACGATTACACCCGGGACGCCTCGGGCGGTGTCGGCCGCTGGAACAAGATCATCGAAAAAGCCGGGATCCAGTTCGAACTGAAACTGCCGCATGAATCCTTCCACCGCCAGATCGGCGTCTTCTCGGGGCATAACTTCAATCCCGACGGCGTGCTGGTGTCCGGCGCGGAATATGACGAGGGCGTGAAGAACTGGCTGCCGACCCATGCCGATGGCGACTACATCCAGTCGCTGATGAAACCGGTCTACGAACCGGGCCAGTACGCCAGCTGGATCGCTGCGCCGAAAGTCGGCATCGACAACAAGCCGGGCGATTTCGAATACGTTAAACTGCACATGGCGTGAGCCTCACGCGAAAAGACGGGCAAGGCGGTGCGCCGCCTTGCCGGCACGGAATGGACGAAGGACCAACAGCAGGAGACCGACCATGGAAGCGCAACGACTTTCCGGCTACGCCCCGCGCACTGCGGAGATCGGCCAGCAACTGATCAAGATGGACGGCCCCTGTATCGGATGCACCGGCTGCCAGGGCCTGTGCCGGGTCCTGATCGACATGATGACGGTCCCAGATGCCCTGCTGAAGCGGGAGAGCGCGGAATGAACAAGCCGGTCAAACAACATCTGATCGACCCCGAAATCTGCATTCGCTGCTACACCTGCGAAATGACCTGCCCGCTGGGCGCGATCCACCATGACGACAACAACGTGGTGGTGGATGCCGAGGCCTGTGATTTCTGCATGGATTGCATCCCGGTCTGCCCGACCGGGTCGATCGACGAATGGCGGGTGGTGGCGACCCCCTATTCGATGGACGATCAGTTTTCCTGGGACGAATTGCCCGGGCAGGACGATCTGGGGCTCGACGAGGCCGCCACCTCGGTCGAGGCGCTGGACGATGCGATGGCCGCGCTGCTGGCCGATGCGCACAAGGGGGCAGGGGGCAAGGCCAGGGCGCCTGCGACCGCCGCCAAGCCCAGCGTCAACATGTACAATCTGGGCAAGCCCGCCATCGCCCGGGTGCAGGGCAATTACAGCCTGACCGACGACCCCGGTCACGACGTGCGCCACATCATCCTTGATCTGGGCGCGACGCCGTTCCCGGTGCTGGAAGGTCAGTCGATCGGGATCATCCCGCCGGGCGCGGACGAAAACGGCAATCCGCACCTGCCGCGGCTTTACTCGATTTCCAGCCCGCGCGACGGCGAGCGGCCGAATTTCAACAATCTCTCGCTGACGGTGAAACGGGAAGAAAACGGGCTGTGCTCAAACTATGTCTGCGACCTGAAGCCGGGCGACGAGGTCAGGATAACCGGCCCGTTCGGCGCCACCTTCCTGATGCCCGACGATCCGCAGGCACGGTTGCTGATGATCTGCACCGGCACCGGATCCGCGCCGATGCGCGCCTTCACCATGCGCCGGCAGCGCACGGTCGGCGGCAAATCGGGCGGCATGACCATGTTCTTCGGCGCCCGGGCACCCGAAAGCCTGCCCTATTTCGGGCCGCTGAAAAAGGTGCCGCAGGACCTGCTGGACCAGCACCTGGTCTATAGCCGGCTCGAAGGGGAACCGAAGGAATACGTGCAGGACCGGATCGTTCAGGAACAGGATAAGGTCGCCGACCTGCTGCTGGACCCGAAAACCCATATTTATATCTGCGGCTTGCGCGGCATGGAGGACGGGGTCGACAGGGCCTTCGCCTCGATCGCCGAAAGCCTTGGTGAACAATGGGTCGCCCTGCGCGACGTGATGCGCGAAGAAGGCAGGTACCACGTTGAAACCTACTGACACGGGCCGTCCCGAAACCGCGTACCGGCACGAAATCCGGGTGACTTGGGGGGATTGCGACCCGGCCCGGATCGCCTATACCGCGCGCATCCCGTGGTTCGCGCTCGATGCGATCAATGGCTGGTGGGAACATCACCTTGGGGGGGACGGCTGGTTCCAGATGGAACTGGACCGCAATATGGGCACGCCCTTCGTGCATATGTCGCTCGATTTCACCGCCCCGGTGACCCCCCGGCACCGGCTGATTTGTCACGTCTGGCCGACCCGGCTGGGCGACACCTCGGTCGAATTCCGGGTCGATGGGGTGCAGGATGGCGTGACCTGTTTTTCCGGCCGCTTCGTCAACGTGTTTACAATAGCCGACAAGTTCCGTAAGTCGCCCCCGCCCGAAGAAATCCGCCGGATCGTGGAAGCCCGGATTCCCGCGGCGCAGTCCGGCTAGGAAACCGGGCGCATTGATGGGCTGGATGATTGATTTGCGCCGTCATTCACCTATGATATGCATTATATTACACTCGAGGTCGGCATGGCGGAAATCACCACATTCAGCGGCAAAGTGACCGGTCCCGACACTGTGAAATCCGCCGAAGAGGCCGCCGCGGAACTGTTGTCCCAAGTCGGGCAGCGGGTGCGCCGGGTGCGCGAACGCAAGGGCATCCCGCGCCGCGTGCTGTCCGAACTTTCCGGCGTGTCGCCGCGCTATCTGGCGCAGCTGGAAAGCGGCGCGGGCAATATCTCGATCGGGTTGCTGAAACGGGTGGCCGATGCTCTCGATCACCGCATCGAATGGCTGGTGGGCGAAGAGGACCCGTGGAATTCCGACGTGCAGAGGATCGCCGAACTCTACCGCTCGGCCGACCGGGAAACGCGCAAGGCGGTGACCCGGCTGCTGTCCTATGAAGCCGAGGGATCGTTGCGTGCGTCGCGGATTTGCCTGATCGGTCTGCGCGGGGCGGGCAAATCGACGCTGGGGCGCCGCGTTGGCGATGACCTGGGCATCCCGTTCCTGGAACTGAACCGCGAAATCGAGGATCACGCCGGCATGCCGGTGTCCGAGATCATGGCGCTGTACGGGCAGGAAGGGTACCGCAAACTGGAAACCGACGCGCTGGACCGGGTGGTGGCGACCCATGACAAGGTGGTGCTTGCCGTCGCAGGCGGCATCGTTGCAGAACCGGGCACCTACGGCAAGCTGCTGTCGCGCTTCCACACGATCTGGCTCAAGGCCACCCCCGAGGAACACATGGACCGGGTCCGCGCCCAGGGCGACGAACGTCCGATGGCCGGCAATCCCGAAGCGATGGCGCAGCTGAAATCGATCCTGCAAAGCCGCGAGGTGCTGTACGAGCGGGCCGAGGCCATGCTCGACACCTCGCACGTGTCCGAGGATGTCGCGCTGCGCCGCCTGCTGACGCTGATCGAAGAGCGCGGTTTCATCGAATGACCCGCCGCGCCGCGGATCGCGCGGGGCAGGGGGGCAGGATACCACGGCGCAGCTCGGCGACGACGGGGCCGGATGGCCGGGCACTGCGCCACATCGACCGGGCCGAACGGGCCGCCACGGCGCCGGACGGGCTGCGAGCCGACCCGGTGGCGCTGGACACCGTCGCGGTGCTGGGCAGCGGCATGATGGCGGTGGGCATTGCCCGGGAACTCCTCGGGGCCGGGCTCAGCGTGCTGTTGCTGGATGACGACGCCGCGGATCTGCAGCGGGCCCGCGACCATCTTGACCGCCGCGCCCGGATCGAACGCGAAAGCGGCGTGACCGGCGCGGCGGAGGCCACCGCCCGGCTACGCACCGGCAACGACATCGCCGCGGCGGCTACCGCGATGCTGGCAATCGTGGCCTGTCCCGAAAACCCGGCGGACGAGCCGGGGATGTTCCGGACGCTGGAACGGCACATGCCGGCGGGCGCGATCCTTGCCTCCGGCAGCGCCACGACCGATTTCGCCGCTATCGGGGCAGGCCTGAACGATCCCTCGCGCCTGCTCGGGTTGCATTTCTCCATCCCCGCCGATCGGACGACGCTGGTGGAAATCGCCCGCGCCCCGGCCACCTCGGGCACCGCGCTGGCCACCGGTTTGGCGCTGGTGCGGCGGCTGGGAAAGATCCCGGTGCCGGTCCGCCCCGGCAAGGGCGGCATCGGCGACCGCCTCACCGCGCGCTGCCTCGAGGTGGCCGATATCCTGCTGATGGACGGCACCAATCCGTGGGAACTGGACGAAGCGATGGAGGCGTTCGGTTTCGCGATGGGCCCTTACGAGGCGCAGGATCAGGTCGGGCTCGACATCGCCTATGCCGAAAGACGCCGCGCCGATGCCCACCGCGATCCAGCGCGCCGCTACATCCCGATTTCCGACCGCATGGTGCAGGAGGGCCGGCTGGGCCGCAAGGTGGGGGTGGGCTGGTACCGCTACCCGGGTGGCGGCGGCAAGGTGATCGACCCACTGCTCGAGGATCTGGTGCTGGAGGAAGCCTATTTCGCCAAGGTCACCCGCCGGGCCTTCAGCGACGACGAAATCCGCGAACGCCTGCTGCTGGCGATGATCAACGAGGCGGCGGAAATCCTGCGCGACGGCACCGCGCGGCGGGCCAGCGACATCGACCTGGTCAGCGTGCACGGCTTGGGCTTCCCGCGCGCGCGCGGCGGGCTGATCCATTACGCCGACACGCTGGGCGCGGCGCATATCGTCGCGCGGCTGCAGGCCTTCGCCGCCGAAGACCCGGCCGAATGGCGGATCAGCCCCCTGTTGCTGGACGCCGCGAAAACCGGCCGGAAACTGGCGGATTGCGGGTAGGGAACTCCCCGTGCCGCCCATCCCAAAGCCTGATGCAAAGCATCAGGCTACGCGCCCGACCCGCCCCATGGGCGGGCGCGTTCCGCACCCACCCCGGACCGGGCGCGTTCCGCACCCACCCCGGACCGGGCGCGTGGGCTATGGTTGGCAGTGTATTTGTAGAAATGGATAGGGTTTCTAGGTGCCTAGGGTCAGGACCCATTGATTTCCGCCGGGTGGCGTGATTCACCGTTCGAAAAACGAGCGGTAAAATGTCTGACC
>NZ_JADMKU010000014.1 GCF_018219815.1 Thalassovita aquimarina | reverse complement strand
TGCAAGGCGGGTCTGGCGCTGAACCCGGGCACCGGGGTCGAGGATATCGATTACCTGCTCGACATGGTCGACCTGGTTTGCGTGATGACGGTGAATCCCGGCTTCGGCGGGCAGAAGTTCATCCACAGCCAGGTCGAGAAGGTGAAGAAGCTGCGCGCCATGATCGGCGACCGGCCGATTCATATCGAGATCGACGGCGGCGTGACGCCGGAAACCGCGCCCTTGGTGGTGGAAGCCGGGGCCGACGTCCTGGTCGCCGGATCGGCGGTGTTCAAGGGTGGTTCGGTGGACAATCCCGCGCCCTATGGCGAAAACATGCGGGCGATCCGCGATGCGGTGAAGGGCTGACCCGCTTCAAGCGCACATGCGTGACGCTGTAATCCAAGCGCCAGTCCGCACTGCCGGGCTGGCGCTTTTGTCATGCGGGTTCCGGGGATGCGAAGGCGCGCGCCGGCCTAGGTCGGTCCGCCCGCGCTGAAGCCCGACAGGCGGGCCAGAAGCACCGCCACGTTCTTGACCTTGAACTTGCGCAACAGCCGGGCGCGCACATCCTCGATGGTGCGCGGCGACAGGTTCAGAACCTGCGCGATTTCCTTGCTGGTGCGGCCGCGCGACAGCCAGGTCAGCACCTCGCGTTCGCGCGGGGTCAGGCTGGGCCCGGCGGGGGTGTTGTCGATCAGCGTGAAGCTGAGCACGATGCGCGCCAGCGGGTCCTCGGGGGTCAGGGTGCGGGCGCGGAAGCGGCACCAGACATGATCGCCGGTCGCCGTTTCGATCAGCCTTTCATCGCTGTAGGGCAGGTCCTTTTTCAGCGGTTCCAGCCCGATATCGCGGATCTGGTGGAATTCCTGTTCGGTGCCGTACAGTACCCGGAAACTTTGCCCCAGAAGCTGCGATTTTTCATAGCCGAACATCTGTGCAAACGTGTCGTTGCACGACCGGATCACCCGGTGTTCGGTCAGCGCCAGTCCCATCGGCGCGTTTTCGAAAGCTATCTGGTCAAGGTCGTTCATGTTTCACCGTGATCCTACGGTATTGGAACAGTAACGGGACTGGAACATGGTTTTCGCGCGATTTGCAAGCCGCGACCCCGGGGCAAGGCCGTCGGGTGGCGGCGCATTGGTGTTGTGAAACAGGCGAGGCACGCGCAATGCATGGCAGAAGCGAAAGGGGGGTGCCGGTCAAGGTCGATCGCGGCCTGCACGAGCTGGTGCGGGTGATCACGGCGCCTTCCATCGACGGGGCAAGGCCACGGCGGCGCCGGAATTCGTTTTCAAACGGCAGAGTATCGTGCAGGAATTGATGGCCGACTGGGCGGCTGGGACATACAGGGAGGAAAACGGATGAGACTTGAAGGCAAAACCGCCATCGTCACCGGGGGCGCGTCGGGCTTCGGTGCTGGGATCGCGCGGAAATTCGCCGCCGAGGGCGCGCGGGTGATGGTTGCGGACCTGAATATCGCGCTGGCCCGCGGGGTGGCCGAAGAAATCGGCGGCATCGCCTGCCACGTGGACGTTTCCAACGATGCCAGCGTCGCCGCCATGGCGGGGTCGGTGCCTGAAGACTTCGGCGTCCCCGATATCCTCGTCAACAATGCCGGGATCACGCATCTGCCCGCCGCGATGGAGGAGGTGAGCGAAGAGGATTTCGACCGGGTTTGGGCGGTGAACTGCAAATCCGTCTATCTGACCGCGCGCCATCTGGTGCCGGCGATGAAGCAGGCCGGCAAGGGCGCGATCCTGAACGTCGCCTCGACCGCCGGAATCAGTCCGCGGCCCAAGCTGAACTGGTACAACGCGTCGAAGGGGTGGATGATCACCGCGACCAAGACGATGGCGGTGGAACTGGCGCCCGAGGGCATTCGGGTCAACGCGATCTGCCCGGTGGCGGGGGAAACGCCGCTGCTGGCCAGCTTCATGGGGGAGGATACGCCGGAAATGCGGGCGAAATTCCTGTCCACCATTCCGCTGGGCCGGTTTTCCACCCCCGAGGACATGGGCAACGCCGCCTGTTTCCTGTGTTCCGACGAGGCCGCGATGGTGACCGGCGTCGCGATGGAGGTCGATGGCGGGCGCTGCATCTGATTCCACCATGCGGAAACGGATGGTTTTCCGGCTTGCCGGGAGGGGCGTTTTCGCCGTAGGTGGCCCGGTCAAGGGAGGGAGCTGAAATGCGGATCGGATTGGCGCTGCTGTGCGCGGCTTACGTGTTGAGCCAGTTTTACAGGTCGTTCCTGGCGGTTCTGACCGAGGCATTGAAAACGGATGTCGGCGCCAGCGCCGAAGACCTGGCCAACGCGTCGGGCCTGTGGTTCCTGGCCTTCGCGCTGATGCAGATCCCGGTGGGCGAGGCGTTGGACCGGATCGGGCCGCGCCGCACCGCGGGCGTGTTGCTGCTGCTGGGCGGCGCCGGCGGGGCGGCTTTGTTCGGCCTAGCCACGACGCCGCTGCACATCTCGGTGGCGATGGTACTGATCGGCATCGGCTGTTCGCCGGTGCTGATGGCCAGCTACTATATCTTCGCGCGGGTTTACCCGGCGGCGATCTTCGCGACGCTGGCAGCGGTGTTGCTGGGCGTCGGCAGTCTTGGCAACCTGATGGGCGCGTTGCCGATGGCGATGGCGGCCGAGACGTTCGGATGGCGCGAAACCCTGTTCGGGCTGGCGGCGGTCAGCGCGCTGGTGGCTTTCGGGCTGCTGGTCACGGTGAAGGATCCCGAAAAGGTGGTGCATGAAACGCGCGGGTCGGTTCTGGACCTGCTGAAGATGCCGGCGCTGTGGCTGATCTTCCCTCTGGCATTGGTGCAGTATGCCCCGGCGGCAGGTCTGCGCGGGCTGTGGATCGGGCCCTACATGGCCGATGTTTTCGCCTTCGACACAACGGCGATCGGCAACGTCACGCTGGTGATGGGGGTGGCGATGATCCTGGGCACCTTCGCCTATGGGCCGATGGACCGGCTGCTGGGGACACGCAAATGGGTGATCTTCGGCGGCAATGCCGCGGTGGCGGTTGCCCTGGTGGCGCTTTGGGCGTTGCCGGCGGCGCATCCGTGGCTGTCGGTGGCCTTCTGCGCCGCTGTCGGGTTTTTCGGCGCCAGCTTCCCGATGATCATCGCGCATGGCCGCAGCTTCGTTCCCGACCACCTTGTCGGGCGCGGGGTGACGCTGCTGAACCTGTTCGCGATCGGCGGCGTCGGGATATTCCAGGTGATCACCGGGCGGCTGCATGCGGCGACGGTGGCGGGCGGCGGCGCGGCGGCGGACCCGTATCGGATGCTGTTCGGGTTCTTCGCGGTTCTCCTGATCGCGGGTTTGTTACCCTACCTGTTTTGCCGCGATCGCACCGATTGACGCGAATCCCCTTTATTTCCTTGGGGGGGTCCTGTATGTGCACGGCGTCTTAACGAAAGGAGACGACCCCAAATGGGCTATAAAGTCGCTGTAGTCGGTGCCACGGGCAACGTGGGCCGCGAAATGCTGAACATCCTGGCCGAGCGCCAGTTCCCCGTCGATGAGATTGTCGCGCTGGCAAGCCGCAAATCTCTTGGCACAGAAGTTAGCTTTGGCGACACGACACTCACTACCAAGGATCTCGACACTTTCGATTTCACCGGTTGGGACATGGCGCTGTTCGCCGTGGGGTCCACCGCGACCAAGCAGTATGCGCCGAAGGCGGCTGCTGCCGGTTGCGTGGTGATCGATAACTCGTCGCTGTATCGCTATGATGCCGACGTGCCGCTGATCGTGCCGGAAGTGAACCCGCAGGCGATTCACGGATATTCGAAGAAGAATATCATCGCCAACCCGAACTGTTCGACCGCGCAGATGGTGGTGGCGCTGAAGCCGCTGCACGACCGCGCCAAGATCAAGCGGGTCGTGGTGTCGACCTACCAGTCGGTTTCCGGTTCCGGCAAGGACGCGATCGACGAGCTGTGGAACCAGACCAAGGGCATGTATGTGCCGGGTCAGGAAGTCGAGCCGTCGGTGTATCCCAAGCAGATCGCCTTCAACGTGATTCCGCATATCGACGTCTTCTTGGACGATGGTTCGACCAAGGAAGAATGGAAGATGGTGGCCGAGACCAAGAAGATCGTCGATCCGGCGATCAAGCTGACCGCGACCTGCGTGCGGGTTCCGGTCTTCGTCGGCCATTCGGAAGCGATCAATATCGAGTTCGAGGACTTTCTCGATGAAGACGAGGCGCGCGACATCCTGCGCGAGGCGCCCGGCATCATGGTGATCGACAAGCGCGAAGACGGCGGCTACGTGACGCCGGTCGAATGCGTCGGCGATTTCGCCACCTTCATCAGCCGGATCCGTCAGGATTCGACCATCGACAACGGTCTGAACCTGTGGTGCGTGAGCGACAACCTGCGCAAGGGCGCGGCGCTGAACGCGGTGCAGATCGCAGAACTGCTGGGCCGCGAGGTCCTGAAGAAGGGCTGATTTCCGCCCATAGCTGACTTCACGGAGGGCGCCCATCGGGCGCCTTCTTGTCTTTTGCAGCCATTCGGCGAAATGTTGGCCAAAGACCTTCCAACGGAGTGAATTCATGCACCGTCATTTTGCCGCAATTTGTTTCTTCCCCGCAGTCGCCCTGACCCCGGTGGCCGGATTGGCCGACGTGATACGGCTGGACAGCCGGATCACGGATGTCACCGTCTATCCCGAGGGGGCCAAGATCACCCGGGTGGCCGAGTATTCCCTGCCCGCGGGCGATCATCAGTTGCGGGTTCTGGACCTGCCGGAAACCGCGATGCTGGATATGGTCCGGGCCAAGGTCGAGGGCGCTCGGATGGGCAGCGTGACGGTACGCGAAGATTTCGTGCCGCCGCGCGGCGAACAGGACAGCGACGCGATCAAGGCCGCGCGGGCCGAGGTCGAGCGGGCCGAGGATGCGCTGCGCACCAAGCAGGACGAGGCGGCGGCGCTGCGGCTGGCAAGGGAAGCGGCGGATACGCGGATCGGGTTCCTGAAACAGCTGGGGCAGGGCGATGCGCTGGATGGCGTGTCGGCGGACACGTTGCGCGACATTGCGCGGATGGTGGGCGAGGAAACGCTGGCCGCGCGGCAGGCGGTGCTGGAGGCCGAGGCCAAGGCGCGGGATGTCGACCGCGACATCGCCGATCTGAAAAAGGCGCTGGAACGCGCGCGGCAGGCGCTGGCGGCGCTGCAAACGGGCGGCGGCGAATACAACCTCGTCGAAGTGTCGGTCAGTGCCGAGGCGGCTGCCGACGGGGTGCTGACGGTGACCTATTTCACCCCTGTCGCGGGTTGGTCGGCGGTCAATGACGCCTTCCTGACTCTGGGTGACAAGCCCGGTCTGCGGCTGGATCGCGGCGCGATGGTCTGGCAGGGGTCGGGCGAAAACTGGCAGGGCGTGGCGCTGACCCTGTCGACAAGCGAACCGAGCGGCCAGTTCGAGCCGAGCGAGGTTCACCCCTGGCGGCGCCGGATCGAGGACGAGTTTCAACCGCTGCTGAAGCGCTCGATGGACATGGCCGGGGCCGAGGCGCCGATGGCGGCGCCCTCGGTGATGGTCGAGGAGGCGCGGGTGCAATCCTACCACGGGCTGATTTTCAACTATGCCTATCCCAAGCCGGTTTCGGTCGCGTCCGAAGCCGACGCGGTGCGGATCGCGCTGGGCGAGCTGACATTCGATCCGACGATCAAGGCGGTCGCCGCGCCGCTGTGGGACCGGACCGCCTTCCTGACGGCGGAATTCACCAACGGATCGGGCGAATTGCTGTTGCCGACACAGGCGACGCAACTGTTCCTGGAAGGCGAATATGTCGGGTCCCTGGCGACCGGGCAGGTGGCGGCGGGAGCCGAAACGGTGCTGCCCTTCGGCGCGATCGACGGGCTGCAGGTCAGCCGCGCGGTGACCCGCAATGAGGGCGATACCGGCATCCTGAGCAAATCCAACGAGGAAACCGAGGTCGCGCGGATCGAGGTGGAAAACCTGACCGGGCGGGCATGGCCGCTGCAGGTGCTGGACCGGGTGCCCTATTCCGAACAGGACGACCTGACGATCACCTGGCAGGCGCGGCCGACGCCGAGCGTCACCGATGTCGATGACAAGAAGGGCGTGCTGGCCTGGGATTTCGACATCGCGCCGGGCGCGACGCGGCAGATCGAGTTGAGCCACAGGATACAGTGGCCGCAGGACAAGGTTCTGCGCTAGGATCGCGGGCTTCGTCCCGGCCCGTGACAGGGCCGGTGACGCGGCCGGCGTTGCGCCGGAAAGACGGGGCGCTTCAGACGGCTTTGAACACGCCCTCTTCGGGCAGGTAATGTTCCAGGCTGCCTTCGCCGATATCGTTCCATACCCCGTGCAGCGACAACTGGCCGTTTTCGACCGCGTCCTTCACGAAGGGGAAGCTCATCAGGTTTTCCAGCGAGGTCAGGATCGCCTGTTTTTCCAGCGCGCGTTTGCGTTCGCCTTCGTCGGCGATGTCCTTCACCTTCTCGTAGCCGGGGCGCAGGATGTCCATCCAGCGGCCCACGAAGGACGATTTTTCCTCCAGCTCGGGCGCCTTGCCGGAACACATGTCATGGCAGCCCTGCACGCCACCGCAGCTGGAATGGCCCATCACCACGATATGGGCGACCTTCAGCGCGGTGACCGCGTATTCGACCGCTGCCGACGTGCCGTGGTGATCGCCGTCGGGTTCGTAGGGCGGTACCAGGTTCGCGATGTTGCGGTGGATGAAGAACTCGCCCTGGTCGGCGCCGAAGATCGAGGTCACGTGGACCCGCGAATCGCAGCAGGAAATGACCATCGCGCGCGGCCGTTGCCCTTCGTCCGCCAGACGGCGGTACCAGCTTTGGTTTTCCTTGTAGGAGGTGGCCTTCCAGCCCTGATAGCGCTGGACCAGATAGCTGGGCAGGGGTTTGGCATTCTGCATGTCATCGTCCTTGCGTTTATGTCGCTTCGACAGCGGTCATTAGCGCGGATTTGAGCAGTTTTCGAGGGAAAACATTGCCGGCCTCAACCTTTTGAGAACCTATCGCCGCCTAATCTGGGCGGGCAGGAGGGTTCCATGTCCGACAATACCAGCGCAAAGCAGATCATTCCCCTTACCCCGGAAGAAGGCGTGCGGATGAGCCGCGACCGACTGTCCCATCTATACGGTCAGTTCGGCGATACCTCGGCGGAAGATATCATTTCACGCGCGGTCGAGGCATTGGCGTTGCGGATGAGCGCGTGTCAGCGGCTGTACCAGGTCGGGCAGCGGCGGGAAATGCGCCGGAACCTGCGGTCGCAGATCGTCATTTCAGAACAGATCGGGATGATGTCGCTGGCCGATGCGGCGCGCAATGTCGTCGATTGTCTTGACCGTGATGACACGGTGGCGCTGGCGGCGACGCTGGCGCGTCTCCTGCGTATCGGGGAACAGTCGATGTCGGCGCTGTGGGATTTGCAGGATCTTTCGGTCTGATCCCCTTGCAGGCTGCGGTGGTTGGCGTAGGCTGGGCTGGAAATCAGACAGAAAGGCCCGATCCGATGACGCCCCGATTTGCCCAATCCAGCGAAGCCGCGATTCCAGTTCATGTCGTCGACAAACATGCGTTGCAAGACTGGCTCGACCGGCAACCGGCCCGGATCCAGACCTGGGTTCATGGCAGCGGTTTCAAGCCCGCGATCGGCAAGGCCCTGCTGATCCCCGGCGCCGAGGGCATGCCTGAGGCGGTGCTGATCGGCTATGGCACCGAAGTGCAGCGCAAGCGCGGCCGCTTCCACCTTGCCGCCGCGGTGCCGTCGCTGCCGGACGGGGCCTATGAAATCGTTTCCGGCCTGCCCGAGGACAGGGTCGAGGAGGAAGCTCTGGGATGGCTGCTGTCGTCCTATGTGTTCAACCGCTACGCTGGCAATGGCGGGGCGGAGGTGCATCTGCTGCCGCCCGCCGGCGTCGATGCGGCGCGGCTGGAAATCATCGCCGCGGGCGAGTGCCTGACCCGCGACCTGATCAACACGCCCGCCTGCGACATGGGGCCGGAAGCGCTGGAAGCGGCAGCGGCGCAGCTGGCGGCGGAACACGGGGCGACATTCGCGGTGATCCTTGGCGATGACCTGCTGGAGCGGAATTTCCCGATGATCCACGCGGTGGGCCGGGCCAGCGACAAGGCCCCGCGGCTGATCGAGATGAACTGGGGCGACAGCGGTCCGAAGCTGACGCTGGTGGGCAAGGGCGTATGTTTCGACACCGGTGGCCTGAACCTGAAACCGGGCGCCAGCATGGGATTGATGAAGAAGGACATGGGCGGCGCGGCCACGGTTCTGGGGCTGGCGCACATGATCATGGCACTGGGCCTGCCGATCCGGCTGCAGGCGCTGATCCCGGCGGTGGAAAACGCCGTGTCGGGCAATTCCTTCCGGCCGCAGGATATCCTGACCTCGCGCAAGGGGCTGACGGTGGAAATCAACAATACCGACGCCGAGGGGCGGCTGGTGCTGGCCGATGCGCTGGCTTATGGCGCCGAGGGCGATCCCGACCTGATGCTGTCGATGGCGACGCTGACCGGCGCGGCGCGGGTGGCGATAGGCCCGGACATCGCGCCCTATTTCACCGATGACGATGCCATCGCCGCGGCGCTGGACGGTGCCGGGGCCAAGGTGGCCGATCCGGTTTGGCGTTTGCCGTTCTGGGACCCCTACGAGGACGATATCGAGCCGGGAATTGCCGATCTGGACAACGCGCCCAAGGGCGGGTTCGGCGGCGCGATCACCGCGGCGCTGTTCCTGCGCCGGTTTGCCGGTGACGATACCCGCTACACCCATTTCGACATCTATGGCTGGCAGCCGAAGGCCGCTCCGGCACGGCCCAAGGGCGGGGTCGGCATGGGCGCGCGGGCGCTGCTGGAAGCCTTGCCGGGCGTATTGGGGCTGTAACCGATGGACCGACGTCTGATCCCGGCGAATGCACGGGTTGCCGCAGTATCGCTGCGGGGGAAGGTCGACGCGCCGTTTTATACCGAGGGCGAAAGGCGCCTGGTGGCGCGGCCCGTTGTCGATCTGCTGAACGCGCCGCTGGGCCGGCGCGAGCGGCAACTGGTGATGGGCGAGGCGGTGCAGAGGTTCGAATCGCGCGACGGCTGGGCCTTCGTGCAATGCGAACGCGACGGCTATGTCGGGTATCTACGGGCGCAGGATCTGGAGGATCGGCGCCCGACCACCCACAAGGTCACCGCGCGCTCGACCCATGTCTATTCCGCGCCCAATTTCAAATCGCCCGAACGGATGGCGCTGAGCCTGGGGTCGAGGTTGCGCGCCACCGGCGAAGAGGACGGGTTCCTGGTGCTGGCCGAGGGGTACATGCCGTTGCAGCATGTCCGGCCGGTCGACAGTTTTGCCAGTGACGTGGTGGCGGAAGCCGAGCGCTATCTTGGCGCGCCCTACCTGTGGGGCGGTAACAGCATCTGGGGCATCGATTGTTCCGGGCTGGTACAGGCGGCCTGCCAGGCCTGCGGGCTGGATTGTCCCGGTGATAGCGATCAGCAGGAAGCCGGGCTGGGCCGGCTGCTGCCCGAAGGGACCAAGCCTCGGCGCGGCGATCTTCTGTTCTGGAAGGGGCACGTGGCGCTGGTCGCCGGGCGCGGGCGGATCCTGCACGCCAATGCCTTCACGATGACGGTGACCCACGAAGACATGGAAGCGGCGATCAAGCGGATCGCGGCGCAGGGCGACGGCCCGGTGACGGCGCATCGGCGGTTGCCACGGGCGAAGGGCAAACAGGGCGAGGGCTGAAGGTCCAGCCCGGCGCCGTTCCGGTTTCGCCGGTATCCTGCCGGGATTATTCCACCGCGCGGATCAGCTTGCGTTCCAGCACCCTGAGAACCGCTTTCAGGTCCTGACCGCGTTTCAGCACCTGCCCGTCCATGCCGACGACCGAATACTGGCCCTGCCTGTTGCGCAGCTTGGGGCGTTTTTCGATGCGGTAAAGCGGGTTTTCGGCGGTGCGGCGGAAGATCGAGAACACGGCCATGTCGCGCAGGTAGGAAATGCCGTAATCGCGCCATTCGCCGGCGGCGACCATGCGGCCGTAAAGGCCGAGGATCACGCCCAGTTCCTTGCGGTCGAAGGCGACCTGTTCGGGAATGCCCTGCCGGGGGAAGGGCGTGGGGGTTTGCATGGTCATACAAACAGAATCGCGCCAAAGCGGGCGCAAATCAAGTGTCTTGAAGGCGGGCCGGGCCTGAACGGCCCGGCCCGCGGCCCGCTTGCGGGCCTCAGCGGTCGTAGCTGACCATGGTCAGCAGTTCGTATTCGGCGACCTGTTCGTCGTCCTGATTGGTCAGGGTGACGTTCCAGGCGACCTCGCCATAGGTGTCGGTGCGCTTGGTCTTGCGCTTGCAGGTCAGCCGCACCTTGATGGCGTCGCCGGGGCTGACCGGTTTCTGGAAGCTCAGACCGTTCAGGCCGGTATTGGCCAGAACCGGACCCGGATCGGGCTGCACGAACAGACCGGCGGCGAAGCTGAGCAGCAGGTAGCCATGCGCCACCCGGCCGGGGAAGAACGGGTTCGCCTTGGCCGCCTCTTCGTCCATGTGGGCATAGAAGGTGTCGCCAGTGAAATGGGCGAAATGTTCGATATCGTCGAGCGTCACCGTACGCGGATCGGTATGGATGGTTTCGCCGATCGCGATTTCGTTGAAGGCGCGCTGGAACGGATGCTGCGGGCCGGTGGTTTCCGCCGATCCCTTGATCCACGTCCCGGTGATCGCGCTGATCATGTCGGGGCTGCCCTGGATCGCGGTGCGCTGCATGTAGTGCAGAACGCCGCGCACACCGCCCAGTTCCTCGCCGCCACCGGCGCGGCCGGGGCCGCCATGCACCATGTGCGGCAGGGGTGATCCGTGGCCGGTCGCCTCATCCGCCGAGGCGCGGCCCACGATGTAGATCCGGCCATGCCACGCGGCGCTGGCGAGCGTCACGTCGCGCGCGACGCCGGGATCGTTGGTGAACAGCGAGCTGACCAGAGAACCGCCGCCGCGATTGGCAAGCTGGGCGGCATGGGGCAGGTCGCGATAGGGCATCAGCGTCGTCACCGGGCCGAAGGCTTCGACTTCGTGCACCGCGGTGGCGCTGTCGGGATCGTCGCAGGCCAGCAGGGTCGGCGGCAGATAGGCGCCGGTGCTCAGATTGTCGGACAGCGCATCGGGGCCGCCGCAAATCAGCCGGGTTTCCGCCGCGAGCGTTTCAAGCCGGTTCAGTACGTCGGCCTTCTGATCCAGAGAGGCCAGCGCGCCCATGCGGGTTTCCTTGGCCGCGGGATCACCCAGCACGGTGTTGCCGAGCTTTTCCGACAACGCCTTGGCCACGTTGTCCAGCTGTTCCGCCGGAACGATCAGGCGGCGCATGGCGGTACATTTCTGGCCCGCCTTGGCGGTGACTTCGGTGGTCGCTTCCTTGATGAAGCGGGCGAATTCGGGGCTGTCCGGGGCGGCGTCGGGGCCGAGAATCGCCGCGTTCAGGCTGTCCTGTTCGGCCAGGAACCGGGTCGAATTGCGCAGCAGATTCGGGTTCGAGCGCAGCATGTTCGCGGTGTCGGCCGAGCCGGTGAAGCTGACCACGTCCTGCGCGCCCAGCCGGTCCAGAAGGTCGCCGGTGCGCCCCACGATCAGCTGTGCCGCGCCGTCGGGCAGCAGGCCCGATTCGATCATCATGCGGAAGCAGGCCTCGGTCAGGTAGGAGGTCTGGGTCGCCGGTTTGACGATGGCGGGAACCCCCGCCAGCAGCGTCGGGGCGAGCTTTTCCAGCATACCCCAGACCGGGAAGTTGAAGGCGTTGATATGCACCGCGACGCCCTGCAGCGGCACCGCGATATGCTGCCCGAGGAAGGTGCCCTTGCGCGACAGCTGTTCGACGTCGCCGTCGATATAGACATGGCCGTCGGGCATTTCGCGCCGCCCCTTGGAGGCAAAGACGAACATCGTGCCGATGCCGCCGTCGATATCGATGGCGCCGTCGCGGCGGGTCGCGCCGGTCAGCGGGTTGAGGGCGTAGAGTTCTTCCTTGCGGCCGTCGAGATAGGCCGCCAGCGCCTTGAGCATCTTGGCGCGTTCATGAAAGGTCATCGCGCGCAGGGCCGGGCCGCCGGTATCGCGGGCGTAATCCAGCATTTCCTGCATGTCGATCGCGGCCCCGCCCGCGACGGCGATCGGTTCGCCGCTGACCGGGCCGATGACGGTGGTGGCGGTTTCGCCCGGCGCGATCCAGCGTCCGGCGGCGTAGCTTTCTGGTTTCAGCATGTTCGTTCCTCCGATTGGCGTGCATCCTGCGTCAAAGCGAAGAGGATTTCAACACTATTGACCGACCGGTCGGTTATATGTCAGGATTACCGGGTATCGAGGAGGACATCATGACGCCGCAACGCCGCGCCGAACGCAGTGCCGAACAGATGTGGTCGACCGATCAGGCGACCCAGGCCCTGGGGATGGAAATCACCCGGATCGCCCCGGGGGAAGCGGTGATGACCATGCGGGTGCGCGACGAGCACCTGAACGGCCATCACATTTGCCACGGCGGCTATATCTTCACTCTGGCCGACAGTGCCTTTGCCTTTGCCTGCAACAGCTACAACAAGATCGTGGTGGCGCAGGAAAACACCATCACCTTCATCAGCCCCGGCAAGGCCGGCGAATTGCTGACCGCCACAGCGACCGAGGTGTCGCTGCAGGGCCGGTCGGGTGTCTATGACGTGGTGGTCACGGGCGAGGACGGCCGCAAGGTTGCGCTGTTCCGGGGGCTGTCGCGGCAGATCTCCGGCCAGCATTTCGAGGAAGACTGACAACGCCCGCCCCGCACGCACAACCGGGGCATTTCGGGAGGAATTCACATGGAAGACCTGTCACCCAAGCCGGGGGATCTGGAACATATCGAAACCGCGTCGCGGGACGAGATCGCGTCGCTGCAGCTGCAGCGGATGAAGTGGTCGCTCAAGCACGCCTATGACAACGTACCGTTCTACAAGGAAAGCTTCGACAAGGCCGGGGTGCATCCCGACGATCTGAAATCACTGTCTGACCTGTCGAAATTCCCCTTCACGGTGAAGCAGGACCTGCGCGACAACTATCCCTTCGGCATGTTCGCGGTGCCGCGTCAGCAGATTTCGCGGCTTCATGCATCATCGGGTACGACCGGTCAGCCGACCGTCGTGGGGTATACCAAGAACGACCTGGACATGTGGGGCGGCGTGGTGGCGCGGTCGTTGCGCGCCGCGGGCCTGCGTCCGGGCGACGTTTTGCACAACGCGTATGGCTACGGTCTGTTCACCGGGGGCTTGGGCATTCATGGCGGCGCCGAAAAGATGGGCCTGACCGTGGTTCCGGTGTCGGGCGGCATGACCCAGCGGCAGGTGCGGGTGATCGAGGATTTCGGCGCCGACGGCATCACCGTGACGCCGTCCTACGCGCTGTCGATCCTTGATGAATACGCCAAGCAGGGGCTCGACCCGCGCAAAAGCCCGCTGAAGGTGGGCATTTTCGGCGCCGAGCCGTGGACCAATGCGATGCGTCTGGAGATCGAGGAAGCCTTCGACATGCACGCGGTCGACATCTATGGCCTGTCGGAAGTGATCGGGCCCGGCGTCGCCAACGAATGCGTCGAAACCAAGGACGGGCTGCATATCTGGGAAGACCACTTCTATCCCGAAGTGATCGATCCCGAAACCGGCGAGGTCCTGCCCGATGGCGAACTGGGCGAATTGGTTTTTACCTCGCTGACCAAGGAAGCCTTCCCGATCATCCGCTACCGCACCCGCGACCTGACCCGGCTTCTGCCCGGCACCGCGCGCAGCATGCGGCGGATGGAAAAGGTCACCGGCCGCAGCGACGACATGATCATCCTGCGCGGCGTTAACGTGTTCCCGACCCAGATCGAGGAGCAGCTGATGACCGTCGAAGGCCTGGCGCCGCATTTCCAGATCGAACTTGCACGCCCCGACCGGATGGACGAAATGACCGTCCATGTGGAACTGTCCGATGGTGCCTCGGTCGATATCATCGAAACCGCGGCCAAGGACCTGAAGGGCAAGGTGAAGTCCAACGTGGGCATTTCGATCAAGGTCAACGTGGCCGAGCCGGGCAACGTGGCGCGCAGCGAAGGCAAGGCTGTGCGGATCATCGACAACCGCCCCAAGGAGAGCTGAATGGCGCGCGGACTGGCACGCGATCACGATGAAAAACGGGCGGCGCTGCGCAAAGGCGCCGCCGCCTATTTCGCCACGCATGGGTTCGACCGCGCCTCTATGACCGGGGCGGCGAAATCCTGCGGCGTGTCGAAGGCGCTGATCTATCATTACTGGGCGTCGAAGGAAGACCTGCTTTACGATATCCTCGACGAGCATCTGACCGAACTGGCAGACGTTGTCGAAGCGGCGCGGAGCGAGGGGATGCGCGGGCTGATCCGGGTCATTCTCGAAGCCTATGCCGACGCCGATGCAGAGCATAAGCTGCAGCTCGACGCTCTGGGCGTGCTCCCCGAGGACAAGCAACGGCCGCTTATCGCGGCGCAAAGGCGCTTGGTCGACATCATGTCCGAGGCTGTGCTGGACCAGGCGCCGCGACTGGCGGACAACCCCGACCGGCTGCGCGCCGCTACGATGAGCGTTTTCGCGGTGCTGAACTGGTTCTACATGTGGCACCGTCCCGGCAAGGGGCTGAGCCGGGAAGAATACGCCGAACTGGCGGCGGATTTCGCCATCGGCGGGCTGAAGGCGCTGTAGGCGCGGGGACTGGTCGGAAAAGTTTCGCCGGGTGCCGGGATCGGGCCTTTTCTTGCCGGGCGAAAGCTCTACCCTGTGCGCGAACAGATAGGAGAGCAGGATGAAATACGCAGCCGTTACACTGACGATGACCCTGGCGCTGGCCGGCACCGCGCTGGCCCATGGTGGTGTCAGCAACCCCACCGTGAAGGCCCGGATGGCGTTGATGGAGGAGATCAAGAACGCAACCGGCGTCATCGGCGGCATGGCCAAGGGCAAGATGGCGTTCGATCCCGACCGGGCCGCGGCCGCCACGGCGGCGTTGCAGGCATCGGCGGCGCAGATTGCCGACGCATTCGAAGCCCCCGCAAACGACCCCAAGAGCGAAGCATTGCCGGAGATCTGGGAAAACTGGGATGACTTTTCTGCCAAGGCCGATGACCTGGTGCGGGCCGCCTCGGGCATGGAAACCGGGTCACTGGAAGGTGTGCAGGCCGGCCTTGGCGCGTTGGGCGCAACCTGTGGCGGTTGCCACAAGAGCTACCGGATGGACTAATCCGAACGTGCCCCATAGAACCATCGAAAATTTCGATGGTTCCCATCGAAGACGCATTTATTGATCGCCTGTCCCATCTGGGGCAGTGTCCCGTCAGCAAACATTGGAGGACGCGAGATGCGCACCACAGCAGCCGTGGCTTTGCAAGCCGGCAAGCCCCTTGAAGTGATGGAAGTGAACCTCGAAGGTCCGAAAGCGGGCGAGGTTCTGGTCGAAATCAAGGCTACCGGCATCTGCCATACCGATGAATTCACCCTGTCGGGCGCCGATCCCGAAGGATTGTTCCCGGCGATCTTGGGGCATGAAGGCGCCGGTGTCGTTCTGGAAGTGGGCCCCGGCGTCACCAGCCTGAAACCGGGCGATCACGTGATTCCGCTCTACACCCCGGAATGCCGTGAATGCGAATACTGCCTGAACCCGAAAACCAACCTGTGCCAGTCGATCCGCACCACGCAGGGCCAGGGGCTGATGCCGGACGGGACATCGCGTTTCTCGATGCTCGATGGCACGCCGATCCTGCACTACATGGGCTGTTCGACCTTTTCGAACCACACCGTGCTGCCGGAAATCGCGCTGGCCAAGGTGCGCCCCGACGCACCGTTCGACAAGATCTGCTATATCGGCTGCGGCGTGACCACCGGCATCGGCGCAGTGATCAACACCGCCAAGGCAGAGATCGGCAACCGGTCGATCGTGTTCGGCCTGGGCGGTATCGGGTTGAACGTCATCCAGGGCCTGCGGTTGTCAGGGGCTGACCAGATCGTCGGCGTCGACCTGAACCCGGCCAAGGTGGAAATGGCGAAGCGCTTCGGCATGACCGATTTCGTCAACCCCAACGACGTCGAGGGCGACCTGGTGGCGCATCTGGTCGAACTGACCGGCGGCGGGGCCGATTACACCTTTGACGCCACCGGCAATGTCGGCGTGATGCGCACCGCGCTGGAAGCGGCGCACAAGGGTTGGGGCGAATCGATCATCATCGGCGTGGCGCCGGCCGGTGCGGAAATCAGCACCCGCCCATTCCAGCTGGTCACCGGGCGCAGCTGGCGCGGCACCGCCTTTGGCGGCGCGCGCGGGCGCACCGACGTGCCCAAGATCGTCGACTGGTACATGGACGGCAAGATCGAAATCGATCCGATGATCACCCACACGTTGAGCCTGGAAGATATTAACAAGGGCTTCGATCTGATGCATGCGGGTGAATCGATCCGCTCGGTGGTGGTTTACTAATCCCCTCCGCGCCCCCATCTTTGAGGTATCTAAGCGAAAGCCTCCCCGGGTGCGCCCAAAGCGGGCGCGCCCCAAGAAAGAAAGAGCATTCATGCCGAACCGTACGCCCCTTCTCGCCGTCCTGATCGACGCCGACAACGTCTCTGCCAAATATGCCGAGCCGATCTTCGAAGAGATCGCTTCGCTGGGCGAGGCGAGCATTCGCCGCATCTATGGTGATTTTTCGGGTGGTGCGCCGCAGGGATGGTCCAAGGACAAGCTGGCGGCGCTGGCAATCGTCCCGCATCAGCAATTCGCCAACACCACCGGCAAGAACGCCAGCGACATCGCGCTGGTGATCGACGCGATGGACATCCTGCATTCGGGCCGTTTCGACGGTTTCGTGCTGATTTCCTCGGACAGCGATTTCACCCGCCTGGCCAGCCGGATCCGCGAACAGGGACTGGACGTGTTCGGCATGGGCATGCGCAAGACGCCTGCCGCCTTCGTCAAGGCGTGCAAGCGCTTCATCTATGTCGAGAACCTTGTCGAACAATCGGCGCCGGCGAAATCCAACGCGGGTTCGAAAGGGGAAAAAGCCGCCGGAGAAACAGCCTCCGGCGACGAGGTGCGTGCGGAGGATCCCGCCCGGCTGGTGATCCGGGCGATGGACGCGATCAACCAAGACGACGAATGGTATTCGCTGGGCCTGATCGGTCAGTTCATCACCCAGGCCAATCCCGAATTCGATACCCGAAGCTACGGCAAGAAGAAGCTGAGTGACCTTCTGGCGGGGCTGAAACGGTTCGAAATGAAACGCGACGACACCAACCAGTACCTTGTGCGCCGGATCGACTGACCGGGCTCAGGTGCCGTAGCGGGCCATGAACATGTCGACCGCGCCGTCCACGACCCGGTCGATTTCCGCCTGCGAGAACTCGGTGTCGACGCCGAGGATCACGCGCGGGAATATATCGACCCTGCACAATTCGATGAACTGGTCTGCGGCGAGGTCGAAATCCTCGATTTGCAACTCGCCGCGGGCGCAGCTGCGACGCAGGTATTCGCTCAGCCGCCGCCGCCCCTCCAGCGGGCCGGTCTGGTAGAATTCGCGGCCAAGCTCGGGGAAGCGTTCGGATTCGCCGACACAGATCCGGAAAATCCGCTGCGAAAATTCCGAGGTGATGATTTCCAGCGTCTTGCGCCCGAGCAGGCGCAGGATGTCACGCGGCGGGGCATTGAAATCGGTCGGTTCCGCGGTCTCGTACGCCTGCCGGTCGCATTCGCTGCGCGCCACTTCCATGAACAGCAGGCGCTTGTCGGGGAAATAGCTGTAAAGCGTCGCCTTCGACACGCCTGCCGCCTTGGCGATGTCATCGACGCTGGCGCCTTCGTATCCGTCGGTCATGAATACCTGCCGCGCCCCCTGCAGGACCTGTTCGAACTTGCGTCCGGTGCGAATGACGGCTTTGGTGGCGGTGCTCATGGGCGTCCTTTGCTTGGAGGGCGACTATAAACTGATCGGTTCAGTTTCATCAAGGCGCGTCTTGCAGCCCGTGGCGCAACCGGATAACTTAGAATTATTCTAAAGAGGGGTAACCATGCGCTTTTCCATTCAGCGGAGACATTTCAAGGATCTGAGCGAACAGGAAGTTTTGGCCCTGGCGATATCTTCGGAAGAGGACGACGCCCGCATCTACCGCAGCTATGCCGAACGGTTGCGCTCCGACTTTCCCGATTCCGCGAAACTGTTCGAAGAAATGGCGGCTGAAGAAGACGACCATCGCCAGCGACTGATCTCGATGCATGAGAACCGCTTCGGTTCGGTCATCCCGCTGATCCGCCGCGAACACGTGGCGGGTTATTACGCGCGCCGCCCGGTGTGGCTGGTCGAAAACCTGGGCCTCGACCGGATCCGGGAAGAGGCCGAGGCGATGGAACGCGATGCCGAACATTTCTACCTGGCGGCGGCCAAGCGCAGCACCGATGCCGCGACGCGCAAATTGCTGGGCGACCTGGCGGCGGCCGAGGCGGGCCATGCGCATCACGCCGAGGGCTTGGCAGAGGATTTGCTCGACGAAGATACCCGCGGAGAGGAAGACCGAGCGGCGCATCGTCAATTCGTTCTGACCTGGGTGCAGCCGGGCCTGGCTGGGCTGATGGACGGATCGGTATCGACGCTGGCGCCGATTTTCGCCACCGCCTTTGCCACCCAAGACACCTGGACTACCTTCCTGGTCGGATTGGCGGCCTCGGTCGGGGCGGGGATTTCCATGGGCTTCACCGAGGCGGCCTCGGATGACGGCGAATTGTCGGGTCGGGGGTCGCCGATCAAGCGCGGCTTCGCCTCGGGCATCATGACGATGGTGGGGGGCTTGGGCCACGCGCTGCCCTATCTGATCCCGGATTTCTGGACCGCGACCGTGACCGCCTTCATCGTGGTGTTCATCGAACTTTGGGCGATCGCCTGGATCCAGAACAAATACATGGATACGCCGTTTTTCCGTGCCACCTTGCAGGTGGTGCTGGGCGGGGTGCTGGTGTTTGCGGCGGGCGTCCTGATCGGATCGGGTTAGGGGGCGCTGCCCCCGTCGCGGCAAGCCGCGACTCCCCCGGGATATTTGCAAAAAGAAGAAGTCACGGAATCACCCCCTGCGCTGGAAACGGGACACAGGGGGCTTCTCCTTTTACGGTCATCGGCGTCCCCGCCTGTACCGCGAGATATGCCTAGCGCATTAACGTTAACGCTTGGTTTCTTCTTCTTTTCGAAAATATCCTCGGGGGTGAATTGGCCGTATGGCCAAGAGGGGGCGGACAGCCCCCTTGCCCCGCCCGCCGCAGGCGCAAAAGGATTGACCCGGCGCGCGGCCGTGCTAGGCAGGCTGCATGGTTGAAATCTTTCTCAAGACGTTGCCCTTCTTCCTGATCATCGGGCTGGGCTATGGCGCCGGGCGGACGCGGTTCTTCCCCGAGGACGCCACCGCCTGGCTGACCCGGTTCGTGTTCTACTTCGCGCTGTCCGCGATGCTGTTCCGGTTTTCGGCCAACCTGTCCTTGGCCGAAATTTACGATGCGAAATTCATTCTGGCCTATCTCAGCGGAACGGCGGCGATTTACCTGCTGGCGACCGCCGTCACGCTCATCCGCGGGCGCGGGGTGGAGGAGGCGGCAGTCGAGGCGCAATGCGCGGTGATCGGCAATGTGGGGTTTCTCGGTGTGCCGATGCTGGTGCTGCTGTTGGGGCCACAGGCGATCGGGCCGGTCATGCTGGTTCTGGCGGTGGACCTGATCGTGTTCGGCAGCCTGATCGTGATCCTGATCACCGGGTCGCGCGACGGGCGGGTGTCGTTGGGTGTCCTGCGCACCGTCGGGCTGGGATTGCTGAAAAACCCGATGATCGTGTCGATCGCCATCGGACTGAGCTGGGCGGCGCTGGAAATCCCGATCCCGGACCCGCTGAACGAATTCGTGTCGATCCTGGGCGCGGCGGCGACACCCGGGGCGCTGTTCGCCATCGGCGCCTCGCTGGCCTCGAAATCGGCCGAGCGGCTGACCACGGCGGGTTGGCTGTCCTTCTGCAAGCTGGTGCTGCACCCGCTGGCGGTGGCCGGGGCGGCGTTGCTCCTGTTCGGGGTGGAGCGTTACGCGGCGGGCGTGATGATCGCCGCCGCGGCGCTGCCGGTGGCCGGGAACGTCTATATCCTGGCGCAGCATTACGGCGTCGCGCCGCACCGGGTGTCGGCGACGATCCTGATTTCCACCGCGTTGAGCATTTTCACCGTTTCGGCGGTGATCGCCTGGGTCGGCTGACACCGGTGCTTGCCGTGCTCCCGGTGCTGGGTTAGCCATGAGGCAAACCGGATGGGAGAGCGTGATGGAAACCATTTCTGAAAACAGGTGTTTCGGCGGCGTGCAGGGGGTTTACAGACATCCCTCGAAGGCCACCGGCTGCGACATGACCTTCGGGCTGTTCCTGCCCGAGGAGGCCGAGGATCATCCGGTGCCGGTGCTGTGGTACCTGTCGGGGCTGACCTGCACCCATGAAAACGCCATGGTCAAGGCCGGTGCGCAGGCCTGGGCGGCCGAGCAGGGGATCGCTTTGGTCTTTCCCGATACGTCGCCGCGCGGCGAAGGCGTGGCCGACGACGAGGCTTACGACCTGGGCCAGGGCGCGGGGTTCTACGTCAACGCCACGCAGGATCCCTGGGCGCCGCATTTCCGAATGTGGGATTACGTCGCCGATGAATTGCCGCGGCTGATCACCGGCGATTTCAACATCGACGAGGATCGCCAGTCGATCACCGGCCATTCGATGGGCGGGCATGGCGCGCTGACGCTGGCGATGTCGCTGCCGGGCCGGTTCCGCTCCGTTTCGGCCTTTTCGCCGATCTGCCACCCGACGGCGAGCGACTGGGGCCGCAAGCAGCTGGGGGCTTACCTGGGCGATGACGAAAGCACCTGGGCGGTGCATGACGCAACGCTGCTGATGCGCGAGAAGGGGCTGGATATCCCGCTGCTGGTCGATACCGGCAGCACCGACCAGTTCGTCGATCTTCTGATGCCCGAAGCCTTTGCCGAGGCGGTGAACACGCGCCGCGTTCCGGCGACGCTGCGGCTGCAGAAAGGATACGATCACAGCTATTTCTTCGTCTCCAGCTTCATCGAGGACCACGTTTCGTTCCACGCCGAGGCGCTGTACGAATGACCGCGCTTTACATCGACGCCGACGCCTGCCCGGTGAAGGCCGAGGCCGAACGGGTGGCGACCCGGCATCGGGTGTCGATGTATCTGGTCAGCAATGGCGGGCTGCGCCCGTCGGTCAATCCTCTGGTCGAAACGGTGATCGTTCCCGAAGGTCCGGACGTGGCCGACATGTGGATCGCCGAACGCGCCGGGCCGGGCGACGTTGTGGTGACGGGGGACATTCCCTTGGCGGCGAAATGCGTGGCGGCAGGGGCGCAGGTGCTGAAACCGAACGGCGAAGCGTTGACCGAGGCCAATGTCAGCAACGCTTTGGCCACCCGTGACCTGATGACCGATCTGCGAGCGTCGGATCCGTTCCGGCAGGGCGGCGGCAGGGCCTTTTCCAAGGCGGACCGGTCGCGGTTCCTCGATGCCTTGGAACGGGTGTTGCGCAAGGCGAAGGGAACGCGGTGATGCCCAAGGCGGTGGTGTTCGATATCGGCCGGGTGTTGATCGAATACGACCCCGAAGGATTTTATGACGGCGTGATCGGGCCGGAGCGGCGCAAGGCGTTGTTCGATGCGGTCGATCTGCACGGGCTGAACCTGCGGGTCGACGCGGGTGAGCGACTGCATGAAACCTTTGCGGAAGCGGCGTGCAGGCACCCCGAATTCGGCAACGAGATCGCACTCTGGGCCGATCGCTGGATCGAAATGGCCAGTCCCGAGATTCCGCACTCGGTGCGGCTGCTCATGGCATTGAAGGCCAAGGGCGTGCTGGTTCTGGCGCTCAGCAATTTCGGCGCGGAGACGTTCGAGATCGCGCGGGCGCATTACCCGTTCCTCGACCTGTTCGATCAGCGTTACGTGTCGGCGCATCTGAAGGCAATCAAGCCCGGTCCGGGCATCTACGCCGCGCTGGAACAGGGCAGCGGCTTTGCGCCCGGGGAATTGCTTTTCACCGACGACAAGGCGGAAAATATCGAAGCGGCGCGGCAACGCGGTTGGCGCGTGCATCTGTTCGAACACCCGCAGGGCTGGGCCGACTGCCTGGTCGAACATGGAATTCTGAACGAGGAGGAAGCGGCATGAGCATTCCCATTATCCCATTCGAAGAAGGCGAAAATCTGCTCGACTGGATCGGATTCATCGAGGCGCTGGCGGAGGGGCATAAATTGCCCAAGGCTGAGGTCGCGGACAGTTTCCTGTATCGCGGCGATGACACGCTGCTGAACCGGGCGGCCTGGATCGACGGGTTGGGATTGGCGGTGAAATCGGCGACGATCTTCCCCGGTAATCCGAAGCAGGACAAACCGGTGGTCAATGGCGGCATGGCGCTTTACGGCGACCGCGACGGGATGCTGGAAGCGATGGTCGATTTCCATTTGGTGACCAAGTGGAAAACCGCCGGCGACAGCCTGCTGGCGGCGACCCGGCTGGCGCGGCCCGACAGCCGCAAGATCCTGATCGTCGGCGCGGGCACGGTGAGCCGGTCGCTGCGGCAGGCCTATGGCGCGGCCTTTCCCGAGGCCGAATTCACCGTCTGGAACCGTACGATCGAGAATGCTGAGAAGATGGCGGCGGAATTCCCCGGCATGCGGGTTGCTTATGACCTCGAAACGGCGGTGCGCGGCGCCGACATCGTCACCAGCGCCACGATGAGCACGGAACCGGTGTTGAAGGGCGCATGGCTGCAGCCGGGGCAACATGTCGACCTGATCGGCGCCTACCGCCCCGACATGCGCGAAGCCGATGACGAAGCGTTGCAGCGGGCGCGGGTCTTCGTCGACAATTTTGGCACCACGATCGGCCATATCGGCGAAATCGAGATTCCGCTGCGAACCGGCGCGATCACCCGGGATCACCTCGTGGCCGACTATTACGATCTGGGTGCCTTCGCGCGGCGGTCCGATGACGACATCACCCTGTTCAAGAACGGCGGCGGCGCGCATCTGGACCTGATGACCGGACGCTATATCTTCGATCGCTGGCAGGCGGCGCAGTGAACTGGGGTCTCACGCTTGCCGCGGGCGTCCTGGTGGCGCCCTTCCTGCGTGAGGCGCTGCGCCTGCGCATGGGCGCGGCGGCGCGGCAGTCGGCGCCGGGCGATTTCGCTGCGCTGTCGCAGGGCGTTACCCACTACCGCTGGCAGGGGCCCGAGAACGGGTCGGTCGTGGTTCTGGTGCATGGCCTGACCACGCCGTCTTTCGTCTGGCAGGGCGTCGCCGAGGGGCTGGTGCAGCAGGGATACCGGGTGCTGAGCTATGATCTTTACGGGCGCGGGTTTTCCGACCGGCCCGGGGGCGCGCAGGACCGGGCGTTTTTCCTGCGTCAGCTTGAGGACCTGCTGAAAGATCAGGGCGTCGCGGACGGATTCACCTTGGTCGGCTATTCGATGGGGGGTGCGATTTCTGCGGCCTTTGCCGCCGCTAATCCCGGCCGGGTTAGGCGGTTGATCCTGCTGGCCCCGGCGGGGACCGAACCGTTGCTGGGGCGTATGGCGCGGCTGGTGCGGGCAGTGCCCGTGCTGGGCGACTGGCTGATGCAGGTCAGTTTCCCGCGCGCCCATCGCAAGGGAACTGAGGCGGAACGCGACCTGCCGACATCGGTGCCCGGTATCGTCGATCTGCAGCAGGCCGAACTGCGCTGGCGCGGCTTCATCCCGGCGGTGCTGTCGTCGCTCCGCCATATGCTGGGACAGGTGCAGGAGGATGACCACCGCGCCGTCGCGGCGGCGGGCCTGCCGGTGCTGGCGATCTGGGGCGCCGGGGACACGGTGATCCCGATCCGCGCCAAGTCGGCGCTGGAGCGCTGGAACCCGGGGGCGCAACATGTGGTGGTCGCGGGGGCGGGGCATGGCGTGACCTACACCCATACCGGCGAGGTGATAGCGGCGATGCGGGCGTTTCTGTCGGAAAGCTAGGCTGGCCCTGCGATTGGCCCGAACAGCGGCGCTCTGCGCCGCCGGGACGCGCCCTCCCCCCCCTTGGGAGGGCGCACTTGCGATGTCGCATACCGTTCAGGGTTCATGCGGGGCTTCAAGATAAACTGCCAACAAAGAAGCTTGGGTGCGCCCACCCGAGGGAGGGTGCGGTCCTTTAATGCGCTCCATCAGGCCCGCGATCAGGTCAGGATTTCCACCCGCTTTTCCCGCACCGGCAGGTGGATCAGCGCAGAAAACGCCCCCACTCCGACACCGATCCACCAGACCGCCTCATAGGATCCGTAAAGGTCATACATCCGCCCGCCCAGCCAAACGCCCATGAAGCTGCCCAACTGGTGGCTGAAGAACACGATGCCGTAAAGCGTCCCCATGTAGCGCAGCCCGTAAAGATGCGCGATCAACCCGGATGTCAGCGGCACCGTGGCCAGCCACAGCGCCCCCATCGAGACCGAGAACAGGATCACCGTCGCGGGCGTCATCGGCACCAGGATGAAGGCGGCGGCGACGAAGGTGCGCAGGGTGTAGATCCCCGCCAGAAGGTATTTCTTGGAAAAGCGGTTGCCCAGCCAGCCGGCGAACAGCGTGCCGCCGATATTGGCCAGCCCGATCAGCGAAATCGCCACCGCGCCAAGCGCCGAAGTCGTGGTGATGCCGACCGAATGCAGCACACCTCCGGGCAGGATCGGGCCGCACATTTCGGTCACGAAGGCCGGGAAATGGGCGGTGACGAAGGCCAGCTGATAGCCGCAGGAAAAGAACCCGAGGAAGATCATCGCATAGGACGGATCCCTGAACGCTTTCAGCAGGATCGCTCCCATGCTTTCCTGCAATTCGACTTTGCTGGCGACCGGGGTTGGCGCTCGCATCAGCGGCAGGAAGACCAGCACCAGCAGGATCGAGGCGGCGAAGGTGAGGAACACACTTTGCCAGGACATGAAGCGCAGCAGGTATTCCGCCAGCGGCGCGCCGAACACCTGACCGGCGGACCCGGCGGCGGTGGCGATGGCCAGCGACATCGACCGGTTTTCGTCCGAGGACGCGCGGCCCACCACGGCCAGGATTACCCCGAACCCGGTGCCGGCGATGCCGAAGCCGACGAAGACCTCGTAGACCTGATGCGCCAAGGGCGTGGTCGACCAGGACGACAGGACCAGACCCAGGGCATAGGTCAGCGCCCCGAGCACGATCGCCCGCTTGTCGCCCAGTTTCTCGGCGATGGCGCCGAAGATCGGCTGGCCGATGCCCCAGGCGAGGTTCTGGATCGCGATGGCCAGGCTGAATTTCGAACGCAGCCAGCCGAATTCCTCGGCGATCGGGATCTGGAATACGCCGAAACTGGCGCGGATGGCGAATCCGGTCAGGATGATGATGCAGCCCACGATCAGGACCGGGTTCATAAGGGGTGTGCGCTGTTGCATCGGGGCCTCCTGTTCGCGGTGCAAAATGGGTGGAAATGAACAGGTGGTCAATTCAGACTTTGTGTCGATACACTTCACGACCCGTGACAGTATGCCGTTGTGAACATCGCCCCTTTCGCTTGGCCCATGCTTTAGCTATGTCGATCCCATGACCCGGATTCAGGACACATACGCGGCCCGCACCGCCTTGGGCGAGCTTCACCACGACCCGGCGCAGGAAGCGGTGCTGCCCGAGCTTGACCGCATCCGCGAGGCGCTGGCCAAGCCGGTGAAGAAGGGGCTGTTCCGCAAGGCGCCGGAACCGCCAAAGGGGCTCTATCTCTGGGGTGGGGTCGGGCGCGGCAAGTCGATGCTGATGGACCTGTTCGTCGAAAGCCTGAGCGTGCCGGTGCGCCGGGTGCATTTCCACGCCTTCATGCAGGAAATCCAGGACGGGATTCACGAGGCGCGGCAAGGCGGGGTCGAGGATTCGCTGGCCCCGGTGGCGGAAAAGGTCGCGAAAGAGGTCAAGGTGCTGGCCTTCGACGAGATGCAGATCACCGATATCACCGACGCGATGATCGTCGGCCGGTTGTTCGAGATTCTGTTCAAGGCCGGCGTCGTGGTGGTGACCACCTCGAACCGGGTGCCCGACGACCTCTATAAGGATGGGCTGAACCGTCAGCTTTTCCTGCCCTTCATCGACATGCTGAAGCAAAAGATGGTGGTGTGGGAACTGATCAGCCCGAACGATTACCGGCAGAACCGGCTCAGCGGCGCGCCGGTCTACTTCACCCCGATCAATGCCGACAGCCGGCAGAAGATTCGCGAAGTCTGGGAACATCTCAGCGGCGGCGAGGCCGAAAAGCTGGTGCTCAAGGTCAAGGGCCGCGAGGTGGAAGTACCCCAGTTCCGCAACGGCGTGGCGCGGGCAAATTTCTATGACCTCTGCGGCCGGATGCTGGGCGCGGGCGATTACCTGGCGCTGGCCGAAGCGGTCAAGGTCCTGATCCTCGAAGACATCCCGCGCCTCGGGCGCAGCAATTTCAACGAAGCCAAGCGCTTCGTCACCCTGATCGATGCGCTTTACGAAGCGAAGGTGCGGCTGATCTGTTCGGCCGCGGACGAACCCGAAAGCCTCTATATCGAGGGCGAGGGCGTGTTCGAGTTCGAGCGCACCGCCAGCCGGCTGCGCGAAATGCAGTCCGAGGACTGGGCCGGCTGATCCGCCGCGCGCCTGTTTCGTCCTAAGCGGATCAGGCCGCGTCGACCGCGCTTTTCAGCATCTCCTGCACCTGACCAGCGACTTTGTGAAGCTCCGCGTTGTCCACCGCCGCCATCGACGCGACGGGATCGACCGCGCTGACCTCGGTTCCGCCCTCGACTTCGCGCAGGATGACATTGCAGGGCAGCATCGCGCCGATCCGGGCTTCGAGCCCGATGGCTTCCCACGCCATGTTTGGATTGCAGGCGCCGAGAATGCGGTAGCCGTCCATGTCGCGGTCGATCTTCTTCTTCATCGTGGCCTGGACATCGATTTCGGTCAGAACGCCAAAACCCTTCTCCATCAGAGCCGCGCGAACACGTTTGTCGGCATCGTCGATCGTGGTGCCTTCAAGCAGGCGGTCATATGTGTAGGCCATGTGAAATCTCCTGAGCTATCATTTGTCTTGTCGGAAGGTCGTCTTTTGCAGCCGATCTTATCGCAGGCGGGGGCGATGAAAAGCGTGGTGTCCGTAAACTCGTCGTGATGCGCCGGTTCGGTTTCGCAAGAAAGCTGCTGTCAAAAAGAAAGGGGGCCGTTGGATCGGCCCCTCTTCCCTTGTCCTGCCTGTCAACCTGTCGATGTTCCGTTCCGAAATAGGCGGAAACGGAAAAGGCGATGCCCCACGCCCTCGAATTCCGTGATTCGAATCTAGGCGAATCAGTGCGAATCAGTCAACTGCCGCTGATTCGATTTCCCCGATTCGGCGATGATATTTAGTATAGGCTGCCGACTTTCAGCCGTTTTCACGCAACACTGCGCCCGCAAGGTAGAGCGATCCGCAGATCAGGATGCGGGCATGCGGGGCGGTTGCGGCGATGGTGGCGACGGCCTCGGCCACCGATCCGGCGGTCCCGGCCTGGATCCCGGCGCGGGTTGCGTGCCCGGCGGTTTCCTCGGCGGGCAGGGTGTTGGCCTCGCCGGGGATCGACACGGCGGTCAGGCTTTTCACATGCGGCGCCATCGGGGTGAGGTAGCCGGAAATGTCCTTGGTGTTCAGCATGCCGCAGACAAGGTGGGTCGGCCGTTCCGGCAAAGTGGCCAGATGCGCCGCCAGCGCCTGGCCGGCGGCGGCGTTGTGGCCGCCCTCAAGCCACAGTTCGGCCTCGGGCGCGGCCTCGATCAGCGGGCCTTCCTTCAGTCGCTGCATCCGCGCGGGCCAGAAGGCGTTGCTGACGGCGGCCTCGCAGGCGGCTTCGCCCATCTGCAGGTGGCGCAGCGCGGCCAAGGCGGCGCCCGCGTTCTGGATCTGGTGTGCGCCGGGCAGATTGGGCAGCGGCAGGTCGACAAGCCCGGTTTCATCCTGGAACACCAGCCGTCCGCGTTCTTCATAGGCGTGCCAGTGCTGGCCGTGCGCGATCAGCGGCGCGCCGAGCCGGTTTGCCTGCGCCTCGATCACATCCATCGCCTCGTCTGGTTGCGGGCCGACGACGCAGGGCACGCCGCGCTTGATGATCCCGGCCTTTTCGCCCGCGATTTTTCCAAGCGTGTCGCCGAGGAACTGTTCGTGATCGATGGAAACGGGCGTGATGATGGTCAGCGCCGGATTTTCGATCACGTTGGTGGCGTCGAGACGCCCGCCAAGGCCGACTTCCAGCAGCGTGTAATCGGCCTCCACCCGCGACATGGCCAGCAGGGCCGCGCAGGTGGTGATTTCGAAATACGTGATGTCGGCGCCGTCATTGGCGGCATAGCATTCGTCCAGCACCGCCATCAGGTCGGATTCGGAAATCAACTCACCGGCCAGCCGGATGCGTTCGTGGAACCGCGCCAAGTGCGGCGAGGTATAGGCGTGCACGCGTTTGCCCGCCGCTTCCAGCCCGGCGCGGATCATCGCCTGGGTCGATCCCTTGCCGTTGGTACCGGCGATATGGATGACCGGCGGCAAACGGTCCTGCGGATTGCCGAGCGCATCCAGAAGCCGCCACATCCGGTCCAGCGTCAGGTCGATGATCTTGGGGTGCAGCGCCATCATCCGGTCGAGGATGGCGTCGGATCCACCGCTCATTTCCCGGCGTCGTCCCCGGCCGCGGCCTGCGCCGTGTCCGGCGTTTCGCCGTCGGGCGCGGGCAGGTCGCCCTTGATCGCGGGCGGCAGGCCCATCAGCATCCGGGTGATGGTGATCAGTTCGTCACGCATCTCGGTCCGCTTGGTGACCCGGTCCAGCATGCCGTGATCCAGCAGGTATTCGGCGCGCTGGAAACCTTCGGGCAGCTTTTCGCGGATCGTCTGTTCGATCACGCGGGGACCAGCGAAACAGATCAGCGCATTCGGTTCGGCGATCTGAACGTCGCCCAGCATCGCGTAGGAGGCGGTGACGCCGCCGGTGGTCGGATGGGTCAGCACCACGATATAGGGCAGGCCCGCTTCCTTCAGCATCTGCACGGCAACGGTGGTGCGCGGCATCTGCATCAGCGACAGGATGCCTTCCTGCATGCGGGCGCCGCCGGCGGCGGAAAACAGAATCAGCGGGCGCTTCAGTTCGACCGCCTTTTCGGCCGCCGCGATGATTGCGTTGCCGACATACATGCCCATCGATCCGGCCATGAAGGAAAAATCCTGCGCCGCGGCAACGATCGGGGTGCGGCCGATTTCGCCCATGGCGACCAGCATCGCTTCCTTTTCGCCGGTCTGCTTCTGCGCGGCCTTCATGCGGTCGGGATATTTCTTCTGATCGCGGAAATGCAGCGGGTCGGCGATCGGTTCGGGAACCTCGATCTCGGTGAAGATGCCGCCGTCGAAAAGGCCTTTGAAGCGGTCGCGCGGGGTGATCGCCATGTGGTGGCCGCAACCGGTGCAGACATGCAGGTTTTCGCTCAGTTCGCGGTGGAACAGCATGGTTCCGCATTCGTCGCATTTGGTCCACAGGTTTTCCGGCACCTCGCGGCGCGAGAAGATCGAGTTGATCCGCGGGCGGACGTAGTTGGTGATCCAGTTCATGAGCGGTTTGACCCCGTTGGCCTCGTTTAGAGGTGTCAGATAAGCCTGCTGCGGCGGAAATGCAATCAGCGCCTTAACGCCAGACGCGCCGCAAGCCACATCACCAGCAATGTTCCCAGTTCGATGGCAAGGCCAAGCGAGGGGAATGGCTCGGCCCCGGCCGAGGGCGGCAACAGGTCGGGGCTGGGCGGGAACAGGAGCAGCGCCAGCCCCGAATCCGGTGCACCGCGTTCGGCGAAGAACAGGAAGGCATAGATGTTGTTGGCCAGATGGAACCCGATCGCCGCGCCAAGCGTTCCGCTTCGCGCGGTCAGGTCGGAAGCGATCACGCCGAAGAAGAACGCCCAGATCACGTATTCCATCGCGTCGACCGGATCGCTGCCGCTTTCCCAATGGGCGGCGGCGAACAGCAGATTGGGCACGATCATCCAGACCCAGGGCGAAGCGAACCGCGCCGCCAGCTGTTGCTGGATATAGCCGCGATACAGCAGTTCTTCGGCGGCTGTCTGCACCGTCAGTCCTGCGATGGCCAGCGGCAGAAGTAGCAGCCAGCGCCCGATCCCGAGCGTTTCAGCCCCGAGGGTGGACCAGTATGGCGGCAGGATTTCGATCAGCAGAAAGACGCCAAGCCCCGCGAACAGCGCCAGCACGAAGCCCTCACGCGCGGGCCCGGCCGGTCCGATCAGGCTCATCGGAGGCCGGAAATTCAGGCGCCGGGCGACCAGCATCACCGACCCGCCAAGCAGCGCGAAGCTGAACAGCTGTGCCAGCAGACCGGCGGCGGTCGTCCCGTAATAATAGGAGTCGGCGAATTCGGGCGGGAGCGAAGCGAGCACCGCGCCCACCACATCCAGCCCCAGCCCATAGAGCATTTCGATCGCGATCACGCCGAAGATCAGCCGATAGAGTTCGGGCGTCAGCCGCGCGGTGGCGATATAGGCGGAATGGGGACGATAGGATTGCATGCGGTCCCCTAACGCCGCAGCGCCAGCCGCGCGGCCAGCCAGCTGACAAAGAGAACGCCAAGATCGGTCAGCAGCAGCGGTTTCACCGTTTCCGGATCGGCCAGATCGATCGGCAGATGATAAAGCGACAGTCCCGACAGGGTGTCATCCTGAGAAAACACCAGGATCGCCCATGCGTTCACAGAGACATGCAGCGCGATAGCCGGGCCCAGCGTGCCCGCCCGCGCGGTCAGGTCCGAGGCGGCCAGCGAAAACGCCGCCGCCCAGCCGATGAAGAGCCAGGCATTGGGCCCGGCATCGGGCCGGTAATGCAGCAGGCCGAACAGCAATGCGGGGACCAGCATCCAGATCCACGGTGAGCCGAACCGCGCGGCGAGCTGTTGCTGGACATAGCCGCGGAACACCAGCTCTTCGGCGCTGGTCTGAAGCAGCAGCACGGGCAGGGCCAGTGGCAGCAGCAGCACCCAAGTGCCAAGAGTATGTTGCGGGACAAGCCCGGTGGGCCATCCGGCGGGCGGCAGCATCCAGATCGCCAGCAACACCAGCGCCAGCATCCTCAATACCAGCCATCCCTGCCGCAGCGCCAGCCCGGGTGGCCCCAGCAATGTCAGCGGCGAACGTTTGTGCAACCGGTGCGCCACGGCGGAGATCGCGACGGACAGGAACGCGAAGCTGCCCAGCAGGTAAAGCGTTCCCGCCGGGCTGTTGCCGTCTTCGGTCATGGTTCTGAACCGGAAATAGCCATCGTCGCTCAGTGTCGCCAAGGCGATCGCATCGATGGCCAGAACCAGACCGATATAGATCACGGCCGCCATGATGAGGCCGACGACGAGCCGCCATGGCTCGGCCCGGGGCCGGGCCGGGCTGACGAAAGCCCCGTGGGCGGAATAGTCTGGGTGCATGCCTGTGGTCCCGGCGGCGGCGTCAAATGAATTGCTCTTGCCGCGATCATAGGGGGGAATGGCGCGCCGGAACAGGGGCGCGATGCGACAAACGGACTTGTGCGGTTGCGGTGCCTTGGCTATCCCGAAGGAAAACCATGCGGCGGTGTCCGGCGAACCGGCCCGCGACAGTCATGGCATCGGGGGATGGCAGGATACATGATCGATGGCACGGCCAAATCCGCATTGCGTGTGATCGCTCTGGGTGTTTCGCTGTTGTCGCTGTCGGGGTGTCTGTCGATTGCCGGTTTGCCGGATAACGCGGAAGAAGAACCGGACCTGGGTTTGCACCGTGCCGAACTGGCCGGGGGGGACGTGGTGGTGGTGCCGCCACAGGGATATTGCATCGAGAAGGAAACCCTGCGCATCCGGGCGACCGGTGGTTTTGCCCTGCTGGCCAGCTGCGAAACGCTCACCGGCTATGTCAGCGGCTATGATGTTGAACCCCTGGTGCTGACCGTCACGGCGGTGCCGCGCCAGTCGGAGGCGCCGGAACCCGACGCCGAGGAAATCGCCGCCGCGCTGGGCGACCGCACGGTACTGCGCCGGGTGCATGGCGACGGTTTGACCATCGTGCAGGTGATGGCGTCCGAAGGGCTGACCCCGCAGGACGACCCGCGCCACTGGCGGGCGATGATGGTGCTGAACGGCAAGATGGTGGGGCTGGCGCTGTATGGCCCCAGAGGCAGCGCGGTGACCGCGGAAAAGGGGCTGACCATGCTGAACTGGCAGGCCGAGCGGCTGCGCGAGGAAAGCCCGCAAATGCCGCATGCCTACGGGCCGCTGGCCGGGACCGATCCGGTGCTGGCGGCCGGCCCGGCCGCCGCCGGCGATGCTGCCGCCAAGACCGGCGCGGCGGTCATTTCAGGGCCGGACATCGCAGCCGATACGCTGGCGCCGATCCGGCCGGGGACCCGGCCCGGCACATGGAATGGCGCGGAAGCCGGCACCGCCCCGGGAGGGCGCAAGCGCCGGGGCATGAAAAAAATCTTTGCGGATTTGTTTAGTTGATCCCTAATCGGTAGAACAGAGCGAGAGCAGTCAGAATGAGGCCGGAAACATGGCAGGCTTGAGCAGCCTCAGATTCCTCAGGGAACTTGTCGCCAAGCGTGTTCTGCGCCGCTGGGCGAAGGCCGCGCGTGACGCGAAGGACACCGACCTGCCGGTCCTGCGGCGACAGCGGAGCGTGGCGCGGGACCTGCGATTTCACCTCAACGAACTGATCCACGTGGCCGACAGCCGACTGGCGTTGCCGGTGATCGGATCGACCAGTTTCCGAAAACCGCAGGGGGCGGACTGGGCGTGGCGGCCGCAGCTGTGGCGCGGGCCGCTTCCGGTATCGGGCATGTCCACGGTGCAGAGCAAAAGCCGGCTCGGCGACGAGGTGACGCTGTTTCATGACTGCGCCTTTTCCGAACTGACCCTGCGCCAGCTGCGCAACACGCGCGAAGCCGACCTGGCGCCGTTCGGGCTGCGGATGGACGTGTTCAAGTTCGACGGATCATTCCTGTCCGTCGTGATCGACCTGCCGCCGGAAGCGGTACATGGATTGAAGCGGCGGCATCTTCTCAGGATGGACACGATCGTGGAAATGGAAAAGCCGCTGGAGATCTTCGCGCGGCTGAACATCCGCCACGGCCCCAATACCGAACAGATCGTGCGCGAACTGCCGCTGCACGAAGAGGACATCATGGTCGAATTCGACCTTGCCTATACCAAGATGAACGAAAAGCGGGTGGAACGGGCCTGGCTCGACCTCATTTTCGAAGGTCCCGAGATGAACCAGGTCATCCTGCGGGACCTGACATTCAGCCGCCGCCCCCGGGCCGAGCTGTAAGGAGCGACGCGATGAGCGAACTGACACTGACCAAGACGCGCTTGTTCGAAGGGGTTTGGGAAGGCGTGCTGAGCAGCGGCGCCAAGTCCCGTACCCCGCCGCAGATCGAAGTGACCCATCTGGAAAAGAAGCTGCAGGGGGTGGAACTGGTCGAGGGCGACGCGCCGGGGCGCTGGCTGCTGCGGGTGCCGATCCCGGCCGCGCTGTTGTCGGACGGGGTGCAGAGTTTTCTGATCCGTGATGCCGACAGCGGCGAAACGCTGGACAGCTTTTCGATCCTCGCGGGCGAAGCGCTGGCCGACGATATCCGCGCCGAGATCACGCTGCTGCGCGAAGAGCTGGACATGCTGAAACGCGCGTTCCGGCGGCATTGCCTGGAAACGATGTAGCGTTTTTGTCGGGCATCCCGTCCGGAACAGTCGGGTATGGTGGCGTCAAACGGGATCGAACCACGCCCTGACCATAAGGGAGCGGGGCTGCCATGACGCCCTGATGTCATAGACATAGTACCAGACGCCGTCCTGGGACATGGTTTTCCAGACCTCGATATTGTCGCGCCGGTAGCGGCCTTCGCCTCGCCTTGCGGCGGTGCTGTGCAGGCCATCTTCGCCGCCATAGCCGAAGACGATCGAATGGGAATAGACCTTGATCACGGCCAGTCGCCGGAAGCGGTATTGCGCGGCGTCCTGCGTGATCCGTGCCTTCAAGGTTTCCCAATCAGGGCCGCGAAGCTGGGGATCATCGGCAAAGTCTGTTGCGACTTCGTCGAATATCTGCTGCATGAAGGCGATCTCGGCGGCATAGTGGCTTTCCAGCCGCGCGATGTCCTGTGACGGGATCGGTTGGTCGAACAGGTCGTCATAGTCGATTATCGCCGCCGCCATCACGACCATGCCCAGCACATTCGCGGCCAGGAAGACCGCCGCCGCCCGCAAGGTGATCCGGACCTTGCGGAGACGCGCGATGAACGGCAGTTCGATCACCGTGTCCACGATGGAAACCCCGATCAGCGTGACGATCAGTTCGATCGCGGCGCTGCCGCCGTTCGTTGCCAGCACCAAAGGCGCCACGAATGGATAAAGCAATCCGCCCAGTACCGGGTAGAGGATGATGCCCAGTATCAGGCTGAAACCGTTGGCGAGGATCGAGGTCATCACCGATACCTTCGCGCCGAATGCATAAATCCGTTGCAGCGCGATGGCCTCGATCAGGATGACGATGACAAGGATCGGAAAGGCATTGAACTTCAGCATAGAGATGACGAGGAACATCGGGATGTCGGCGCGTGCCGCCGTCGCCGTCAGGCTCAGGCCCGCCGACAGTAGGAACAGGGCGGCAAAGGGGCCGCGGGCGAACCGCCGCGGAACACCCTGGCCGGACCGTGCGAGGTGCATCCGCAAAAGCACCATTAGGCGAGAAGCGAAATCCATGCCCCATTCAACAGGGCCGGGCGGGCGCCGCGCCTTGCGTTGGGTCAAGTGCGTGCGCCGTATACTGTCATAAAAAATTCACGGGTTGCTCGGGGCAGATCGCTTGCTTGGCGGCAGTTGCATCGATATATCGTGAAATATGGATAAGACAAAAACACTCGCTGCCTTTGCCGCCCTGTCGCAGGCCAGCCGGCTGGATGCCTTTCGCCTTCTGGTCAAGGCCGGAACCAAGGGCATGGCGGCAGGCGAAATCTCGGACGCTCTGGGCGTGAAGCAGAACACCATGTCGGCCAACCTGTCGGTGCTGTTTCAGGCCGGATTGGTGCGCAATGCCCGCGAAGGACGCTCGATCCGATATTTCGTCGACATGGACGGGCTGCGCGCGATGCTGACGTTCCTGATGGAGGACTGTTGCGGCGGCGAACCCGATCTGTGCCGTCCGGTTCTGGATGCCATTGCCTGCGATTGCTGAGGGAAAGCGATGACAGATATCAAAGACGTGCTGTTTCTGTGCACGGGGAATTCCGCCCGCTCGGTTCTGGGCGAAGTGTTGGTGAACGAGTTGGGAAAGGGCCGGTTCAGGGCCTATTCGGCGGGGTCTCAGCCCACCGGCACGCCCAACCCCTTCGCCATCGATCTGCTGAATGGGCTGGGATATGACACCAGCTATGTCAGGTCGAAAAGCTGGGATGAATTTTCCGGTGCCGATGCGCCGGTGATGGATTACGTCATCACCGTCTGCAGCAGTGCCGCCGGGGAAACCTGCCCCTACTGGCCCGGCGCGCCGGTTGGCGCCCATTGGGGCATCCCCGACCCGGCAGGCGCCGGTGAGACGGAGGCGGAAAACCGCGAAGCGTTCCGCGTGGCCTATGGCCGGATGAGACAGCGGGTCGAGGCCTTCCTCGCCTTGCCGCTGGGCCGGATGAACCTGGCCGAACAGAAGGTCGCGCTGGCCAAGATCGGGGCGGAATCGGAGGGCGCGGCGTGAAACACGATCTGGCGCGTCGCCTGCTGGCCGAGGCGCTTGGCACCTGTATTCTGGTTTGCACAGTGGTCGGGTCCGGCATCATGGCCGAAACCCTGACCGACGACGTGGCGCTTGCGCTCTTGGGCAACACCATCCCGACCGGTGCGATCCTTGTCGTGCTGATCACCATTCTGGGACCGGTATCCGGAGCGCATTTCAATCCCGCCGTATCTCTGGTCATGGGGATGAAGGGCGTTCTGAAATGGGTGGAATTCCTGCCTTACGTGATGCTGCAATCGATCGGCGCGATCCTGGGCAGCATTATCGCCCATGTCATGTTCGACCAGTCGGTGCTGCAATATTCCACCCATCTGCGCAGCGGCGGGGCGCAATGGTTTTCCGAAGGGGTGGCTACGTTCGGGCTGCTGCTGACCATCCTGGGCGGTGTGCGCTACAAGGTCGAAGCGGTCGCGTGGCTGGTAGGGCTGTACATCACCGCGGCCTATTGGTTCACCGCTTCGACGTCCTTCGCCAACCCCGCCGTCACCATCGGACGCGCTTTTACCGATACCTTCGCGGGGATCTATCCGGGTCATGTTCCCGGGTTCATCGCGGCGCAGATCGTCGGGGCGCTGATCGGGCTGGCCGTCGGTGCCGTCCTGTTCGTACCCGACCGCGATCCCGTTACCGGAAGGAAAGCCGCATGAGCGTCGTCATTCATCACAACCCTGACTGTGGCACCTCGCGCAACGTGCTCAATATCATCCGCAAGGCGGGCTATGAGCCGACGGTGATCGAGTATCTGGAAACCGGCTGGACCCGACCGCAACTGTTGGCGCTGTTCGCCGCCGCCGACCTGACCCCGCGCAAGGCGCTGCGGACCACCAAGTCGCCCGCCGAGGAACTGGGCCTGCTGGACCCGTCGGTGCCCGACGAGGTGTTGCTGGAAAAGATGCTGGAACATCCGGTTCTGGTGAACCGGCCCATCGTCTGCACACCCAAGGGCGTCAAGCTGTGCCGCCCGTCCGAAACGGTGCTGGACCTACTGGAAAACTGGCCCGGCGGTCCGCTTTGCAAGGAAGACGGCCAGATAATTCTGAATGAAAATGGAGACCGCGTTGACTGATACGCCGAATATCGAAGAGCAAAGCTTCCACCCGATTGACGAAGAGAGCCTGTTCCCGGCCGAACGCGCCACGCACAAGCCGCGTATCCTGCTGCTTTACGGATCGCTGCGCGACCGGTCCTATTCCCGCCTGATGGTCGAGGAAGCGGCGCGAATCCTGGAACGGTTCGGTTGCGAGACGAAGATCTTCAACCCCTCCGGCCTGCCGCTGACCGACGATGCGACGGCGGAACACCCCAAGGTGCAGGAATTGCGCGACATGGTGATGTGGTCCGAAGGCATGGTGTGGTGTTCGCCCGAACGTCACGGCGCGATGACCGGCATCATGAAAACGCAGATCGACTGGCTTCCACTGGCCCCGATCGGCGGCATCCGTCCGACGCAGGGCAAGACACTGGCGGTGATGCAGGTCTGCGGCGGATCGCAGAGCTTCAACGTGGTCAACCAGCTGCGTATCCTCGGTCGCTGGATGCGGCTGATCACCATTCCGAACCAATCCTCGGTGCCCAAGGCATTCCACGAATTCGACGAAGAGGGCCGGATGCTGCCCGGACCGTTCTACAACCGCGTGGTGGACGTGATGGAGGAGCTGGTGAAATTCACCCTTCTGACCCGCAGCCAGTCGGGGTATCTGACCGACCGTTATTCGGAACGGGTGGAAAGCCTTGAAGAGTTGTCGAAACGGGTGAACATGAAATCCGCGACCTGAGCGCGGATTTCTGTTAACCTTATTATATGATTACAGAGATCGTGACATTCGACCTGCCCGAGGGCATGAGCCGCGAAGAGGTTCTGGCCAGATACGAAGCCACCCTCCCGCGCTGGCGCGCCAACGCGGACCTGATCCGCAAGACCTATCTGTATGATCCCGCCGGTAATCGCGGTGGCGGGATCTACCTTTGGCCGTCGGTGGCGGCGGCGAAGGCCGCGCATGATGCCGACTGGTGCAGGATGGCCGAGGAAACCTATGGCAGCGCGCCGCGTTTCGACTATTTCGAGACGCCGCTGATCGTGGAAAACGACGTCGACGAAAGCTGATGCGGCGCCCGGCGCCCGGCGCGCCGGTGTTGAGTTCTTTCGCAATGGCGCCGCCGGAAAATTTGAGTGACCTTTCATATCCACGCGGAGGGCAGATCCCGGCGCGGGTGGGGGTGAAGCCCCCGCCCATGGCGGCGGTCGGGGGCTGCCCGGCCTGAAGCCGGGCGGGCGATCCAGCCGGGGAGCTGATCTCGTGTCCCAGTTTTGCCGGATACTGGCCTTTACGCTGCGTTTGGGATGACAAGTCCATCGCTCTCTGGCCAGATGCGGTCCGAATGCAGGGAGGCACCTCATGACCACATATCCGCACCTACTGGCCCCGCTCGACCTGGGCTTCACCACGCTGAAGAACCGCGTGCTGATGGGATCGATGCATACCGGACTGGAAGAAACCAAGGACTGGAACCGGGTCGCCGAATTCTACGCCGCGCGGGCCCGTGGCGGGGTCGGCTTGATGGTCACCGGCGGTATCGGGCCGAACCTCGAAGGATCGGTTCTGCCCGGCGCCTCGATGATGGTCAGCGACGAGGACGTGGCGAACCACAAGGTCATCACCGGCGCGGTGCATGACGCGGGCGGCAAGATCGCGATGCAGATCCTGCATGCGGGCCGCTATGCCTATGGGCCGAAATGCGTGGCGCCTTCGGCGATCAAATCGCCGATTTCGCCCTTCCCGCCGACCGAACTGGATGAGGTCGGGATCGAGAAGCAGATCGGGGATATCGTCAACGCCGCCGTGCTGGCCCGCAAGGCCGGGTATGACGGGGTCGAGATCATGGGATCGGAGGGCTATTTCCTCAACCAGTTCCTCGTCACCCACACCAACAAGCGGGAGGACCGCTGGGGCGGGTCCTATGAAAACCGGATGCGGCTGCCGATCGAGGTGGTGCGCCGCACGCGTGAAGCCGTTGGAACCGATTTCATCATCATCTACCGGCTGTCGATGATCGATTTGGTGCCCAACGGATCGACCCATGAAGAGGTCGTGCAACTGGCGCAGGAGATCGAGAAAGCCGGCGCCACGATCATCAACACCGGCATCGGCTGGCACGAAGCACGGGTGCCGACCATCGCCACTTCCGTTCCCCGTCGCGCCTTTGCCTGGGTGACGAAGAAACTGATGGGCAAGGTCGGTATCCCTGTCGTGACCTCGAACCGGATCAACATGCCGGACGTGGCCGAGGGCGTGCTGGCCGAAGGCTGCGCCGACATGGTGTCGATGGCGCGCCCGCTGCTGGCGGATGCCGATTTCGTGGTCAAGGCCGAGGCCGGGCAGGCCGATCACATCGCGCCCTGTATCGGCTGCAACCAGGCCTGTCTGGATCACACCTTCGGCGGCAAGCTGACCTCCTGTCTGGTCAACCCGCGCGCCTGCCATGAAACCGAACTGGCCATCGTGCCCGCCGAGCGGCCGAAAAGCATCGGTATCGTCGGCGCAGGACCGGCCGGGTTGTCGGCGGCGCTGACCGCCGCCGAACGCGGCCATGCGGTGACCCTGTTCGACCGCGCCGGCCGGATCGGCGGGCAGCTGAATATGGCGCGTCAGGTGCCGGGGAAAGAAGAATTCAACGGGCTGGTCGACTGGTTCGAAACGATGGTGGCGGGGGCCGGGATCACGGTGAAGCTGGGTACCGAGGCCGGGGTGGATGACCTGAAAGGCTTCGACGAGGTGATCATCGCCACCGGCGTGATCCCGCGCGATCCCGGTATCCCGGGGCAGGACCGTGACAACGTGCTGAACTATATCGACGTGCTGCGCGACAAGGCCGAGGTCGGCCAGAAGGTCGCCATCATCGGTGCCGGCGGCATCGGCTTCGACGTGGCCGAATACCTGGTCACTGATGACAGCTCCACGCTGGATTTGCCGGAATGGATGAAGGAATGGGGCGTTGCCGACCCCGAGGTGGTGCGCGGCGGGCTGGCCCCGGAAGGGCCGCAGCCGGAACCGCCGGTCCGGCAGGTGACGCTGATGCAGCGCAAGGCCAAGGCCCTGGGCAAGGGGCTGGGCAAGACGACGGGCTGGATTCACCGCGCCGAGCTGAAGATGAAACAGGTCGAGATGATCGGCGGCGTGAATTACGAAAAGATCGACGATGCGGGCCTGCATATCAGCTTCGGCGAGGCGCGGGAAAACCCGCGCGTGATCGACTGCGACACCGTGGTCCTGTGCGCCGGGCAGCTCAGCGAGCGGTCGCTGGCCGATGCCTTGGAAGCCGAGGGCATCGCCTGCCACGTGATCGGCGGCGCCGATGTGGCGGCGGAGCTCGATGCCAAGCGGGCGATCAATCAGGGCACGCGACTGGCGGCGGCGCTTTAGTGAGGATGAGGGCAACCCGACCGCGCGGTCGGGTTGCCGCCCGGCGCGCGCCGGGCGGTTCCTGACGGGTTATGCACGCTGGCGCGCCGTGGAGGCAGGCGGGGTCATCCCCCATGCGCCGCTAAGCTGTCCTTCGGGGCGTCGGCCCGGTCGGTCATGCCGTAATCGCGCAGCACCTGTACCACTTTCAGACGGTAATCGGAAAAGATGCCCGCGCGGCCCCTGGCCTGCGCCACCCTGTGTTCGGCCAGGTTGCGCCATCGCTGCACCGCCTCTTCGTCGCGGAAGAAGGACAGCGACAGCATCTTGTCGGGGTTGGTCAGACTCTGGAACCGTTCGACCGAAATGAAACCGTCGACCTGTTCCAGCAACGGTTTCAGGTCGGCGGCGATATCGAGGTAGTCGGGCTTGCGCCCCTCGGCGATATGGACTTCGAAAACGATCGCGATCATGGCTGTTCTCCGTGCGGGGCCGAGGCCAGTTTGAAAAAGCAGCGGTCTTCACGCAACAGAAAGCCTTCGCGTTGAGCGAATTCGTAATTTTCCCGTCCCAGCGGATCGGCGGCCAGCCGGGCGCGGTAGGCTTCGTAATCGGCAAGGCTGGCGACGTTGTAGATGCCGTAGGCGAGGGTGGTGGACCCTTCTTGCGGGGCGTAATAACCGATCAGCTCGGCGCCGTTGCGCGGAATCGCCTGACCCCAGTTGCGGGCATAGGTTTCGAACTGCGCCTTCTTGGTCGGATCGATCTGATAGCGGATGATGCAGGTCAGCATGTCTGGTTTCCTTTGTGTTGGCATCGTTTCTATACCGGCTTGCCCGGATGGAATGCTTCGGCCATGATCGAACTATGAAAGAAGGCCCCGATATCGCCCGCATCGCCGCCCTGATCGGCGACCCCGCCCGCGCAAACATCCTAACCGCGCTGATGACCGGCAAGGCGCTGACTGCCAGCGAATTGGCGCAGGAAGCCGGGATCAGTCTGCAGACCGGCTCGGCCCATCTTGCCAAGCTGGAACAGGGCGGGCTGATTGCCATGCGCAAATCGGGACGGCACAAATATTTCCGGCTGGCCGGGGATGAGGTCGCCGGGGTGCTCGAGGCGCTGATGGGGCTGGCCGCCGGGGCCGGGCAGCTGCGCACGAGGACCGGGCCGCGCGATGTCGCGATGCGGCGGGCGCGGGTCTGCTACAACCACCTTGCCGGCGAAATGGGCGTGCGGATGTATGCCGCGATGCTGGAACGCGGGTACTTGCGGCAGCAGGGCGAGACGCTTCTGCTTACCTCTGAGGGTGAGGTGTTTGTCGGCTCTCTGGGCATCGACCTGGCCGGGCTGCCCCGCAGCAAGGCGCCGATGTGCCGTGAATGTCTGGACTGGAGCGCGCGTCAATCGCATCTGGCCGGGCGGCTGGGCCAGGCCATGCTGCGCCATTTCATCGCCCAAGGCTGGGCGCGGCGGGACAAGGGCAGCCGGGTGATCCGGTTCAACCCGGCGGGGACTGCTGCCTTCGACAAGCTGTTCGGCGCAAGGGCTGAACCGGATTGATCCCGGTGCTTTCTGCTTGTCCCTGCTGCGCCGGCGCCCTTAGATGCGGGGGCGTGCGGGGGGCATCATGGTTTTCATCTCTATCTTGTTGGGGCTGTTGCCCAGTTTCCTGATGGTGGGTCTGGGCGGGCTGATCCGTAACCGGTTGTCGGCGAACGCCTGGCAGGGGCTGGACCGGCTGAATTTCGAAATCCTGTTTCCGGCGCTGATCTTCGTCGCGGCGTCCAGCCGCCCGATCGCGCTGACCGACATGCTGAGCATCGGGCCGGCGGTCTGGGCGATCCTGCTGTTCGCGCTGTCGCTGGGATATCTGGCGCGGCGTTTCGGCCCCGACAGGTTCCGCGATTTCGCCGGCGCCTGGCAGACCGCATGGCGGTTCAACACCGCGCTTGGCTTCGTTGCGGTGGAAACGCTGTCGCCGGCACCGGTGGGCGAATTGGCGGTGGCGGTGGGCATGGCGATCCCGATGGCCAACCTGCTGGCCGTGACCGCGTTGTCGCGCGGCAGCGGTGATTGGCGGCAAACCGTGGTGAAAGTGGCGACCAACCCGTTCCTGATCGCCTCGGTTTCCGGCGTGCTGGTGGGGATCAGCGGAATCACGATTCCGGTTCCTGTCATGGCACCGCTGGAAATGCTGTCGCGCGCGGCGATCCCGGTGGCGCTGATTTCGGTGGGGGCGACGATGAACTGGGGCGCCTTGGCGCGGCTCGACCGGTTCAGCGCCATCATCGTGGCGACCAAGCTGATCGCCGCGCCCGCCGCCGCACTGGCGGCCTGCCTGATCCTGCAACCAAGCGAAGCGGTGGCGCGCACCCTGGTGCTGTTCGCCGCCCTGCCGACGGCATCCGCAGCGCATGTTCTGGCGGCCGGGTTCGGGGCGGACCGGGAATTGGCGGCGACGCTGGTGGCACAGTCGACGCTGCTGGCGGCGGCGACCCTGCCGCTGTGGATCACGGTAATCGCCTTGGTGCTTTGACGCATTGCGTCTTGGCGCGCCCTCGGTCTGTCCGATCCGTCAACGCATTGTTTCGTCGTTTCCGCGTCATTAACGATCCCTGACATTACCGCGATATTGTCCTGCGTCTGCCTCAGTGCTGCCCGATTTCAAACCGATACAGGGTTGCAAGGACGCAAACACGCGAAGGGTATGCAGATGGACCGCCTGACAGAAATGGAAGCTTTTGCCACGGTTGTGGATCAAGGTGGCTTTACCGACGCCGCGAAAAAGATGGGCATTTCGAAATCCGCCGTTTCGAAACATGTGTCCAGCTTGGAGGCGCGGCTTGGTGCCCGTTTGCTGAACCGCACGACCCGCCGCGTCAGCCCGACCGAAATCGGCCTGGCTTATTACGATCGCGCCCGCCGGGTGCTGACCGATGCAGGCGAAGCCGACGCGCTTGTTTCCTCGATGCAATCGGCGCCTTCGGGGCTGCTGCGGATCAGCGTCGCCACCGATTTCGGCGTCAATCACCTGAGCCCGATCCTCGGCGATTTCCTGTCCGATTTCCCCGACATCACCGTCAACATGGTGCTGAACAACCGCTACGTGGAACTGATCAGCGAAGGCTTCGACATGGCGATCCGCATCGGCGAACTGGAAGACAGCACGCTGCGCGCCCGCAAGCTGACCGAAACCACCAAGCGGATGATCGCGTCACCCGGCTATTTCGAAAAACACGGCCGGCCGCAGAAGATCGACGATCTGAACGAACACAAGCTCTTGCATTATTCCAACCAGTCGAACGGCAATGTCTGGAAGTTGACCGCGCCCTCTGGCGAAAAGCGGCAGGTGCGCACCGCCGGCTGGCTGAGCGTGAACGACGGCCAGTCGCTGCTGAACGCCGCCGTAGCCGGGCTGGGGATCGCCTATCTGCCCAGCTATCTTTATGCCGATGCGATGAAAAAGGGCCTGGTCGAGGACGTGATCCCCGATCTGCCGCAGGAAACCCAGGGCATCTACGCGGTTTACCCGCCGGGCCGGTTCACCCAGCCCAAGGTGCGCGCCTTCATCGATTTCCTGGCTCATCAGTTCGCCGATACCGGGCCGACCGACTGGTAAGTTTTTCCCCTCGCGTTTTCCAAGCGCCCCTGACCCCGGCTTCGGCCGGGGTTTTCTTTGGGCGCATGGCAGTCCAGCCGTTGCGTCCGGAGCTCAAGGCTGACGCGATTGGCCAATCGTGATATGCTTGAAATCAGCGCATACGATGATCGATCCGGGAAAATCCACATCCGCGAATGCGCGCATCAGGAGGCAAGCCGATGAGTCCGAAAACCGCAAAGCCGGTTGCCTTTGCCGACCGCTATCAATCCGTTCTGGTCCCCGTCATTTTCGAACACTGGGCCAGAGAACTGATACGCCGATCCGCGCCGCAGGCCGGTGAACATGTTCTCGATCTGGCATGCGGCACAGGCGTGGTGACGCGAGAGGTTGCGAAACTGGGCCTGAACCTTGGCAGCCAGGTTGCAGTCGATCACAGCGCCGACATGCTGAAGGTCGCGCGACGGCTTGGCAGCCCGGACGCGCATGACATCGAATGGCTGCAAGCGGCTGTGGGCGCGCTTCCTTTCGAAGATGGCAGGTTCGACCTGGCCTATTGTCAGCAAGCCCTGCAGTTTTTTCCTGACCGGTTGGCCGCACTTGGCGAACTGCACCGGGTGATGAAGAAAGGCGGCAGAGTGGCGTTCTGCGTACAACAAGGCCTTGCGGTCAATCCGATGCTGCGGGCGCAGGCCCGCGCCTTGGACAAACATGTAGGGGAGGGCGCCGGTTCCGCGGTTCGCGCGATTTGCGGATTGCCGGACGGGGACGAATTGCGCAGCCTTTTCGAAGATGCCGGTTTCACCGATATCGAGGTTGAAAGCGTGACCCTGAGCCTGCATCACCCCGACGCCAGGGCCTTTGCCGCCGGTGCGATGGGTGGCATGCATACGGGCGACAAGCTGTCGGGGCTTGACGGGGATCGCATCGACGCCGCCATCGAGGAATTCCTGACAGGGCTTGGCGACTGCTATGATGGCACAGCCATGCGCTTTCCACATGTTTCGAATGTCGTGCTGGCAACGGCCTGAAGCGCCCGGCGCCTGATCGCCGTGGCGCGCCGGTCCAATGCAGGATGGATTCCCGGCGTTTCGGCGGGCCGATGCCGACAGGAACAGGGCGCCCGCCCGGGCGCCCCTTTCGCAGGCCTCACGGCTGCGAAGGTAAGGTTTGTAAATCCCGACAGCGGTTCAGGAGAGGATCACTCCTGGATAGATCCCAGGTAGTAGGTCAGCGACAGGATGCGGCCCCGCACCACGAGTTCGCGTGACTCGGGCAGTTCGCTTTCGGCCTCCGACGCGCGCGCCGAAACCATGTAGCGATCCCCCCAAACCGGCATGTCGCCGCCGTGGAACTTGATCATGTCGCGGCCATCCACCACCCAGAGCACGTATTCAAACGGAAACTTTCCGTCCCCCTTGTCAGTCGTCAGCTTGGTCAGGTCATAGGGTTTGTTCGTCATCAGCCCCGACGCAGGCCCGTCGCCCTTGCCGGTTTCGCCATGACACCCGGCGCAGGCGATCATGTATTCTTCCCGGCCGGTTCGTTCTTCGGCAAGTCCCGCGGTTGCTAGCAGGCTGAATACCGTGCCTGCGGCTAGTATCGACTTGATCATAGTAATTCCTCCCATGAAACGGTCACCGGTTCGAAATGAAACCGTAAGGCAAAGTTTACCTGGGGTAAGTGGGGGCGCATTGACTTGCATCAACATCGCGCGGGCCGGTGGGGCTGCCACCAGAGCGGCCGGACCTTTGCAAAACTCCTGCAAGGTTTTGCGCCGATACCCCTTTGCGCCGGGCCGGGTCTCTGACATCTTGCCGGCCAAATGGGCAGCACCAGAGGGAGAGGTTTTGTCATGACCGTCATCACCGAAGATCAGCAGATGATTCAGGATATGGCGCGCAGTTTCGCGCGCGACGTGCTGGCGTCGGGGGCGGCGGCCCGCGACAAATCGAAGACCATCGAGCCGGAGGTTCTGGCGCAGATGGGCGAACTGGGCTTCCTGGGCATGACGGTGCCCGAAGACCTTGGCGGGGTGGGGGCCGATTACGTGTCCTATGCGCTGGCGCTGATCGAAATCGCCGCCGGGGACGGTGCGATTTCCACCGTGATGAGCGTGCACAACGCCCCCTTCAACGCGATCCTGCAACGCTATGGCAGCGACGCACAGAAGGACCGGGTGCTGCGCCCGGCGACCGAAGGCAAGTTCATCGGCGCCTTCGCCCTGACCGAACCGCATGCGGGGTCCGATGCGTCGGCCATCCGCACCCGGGCGCGGCGCGACGGCGACGATTACGTGATCAACGGCGAAAAGGCCTTCATCACGTCGGGCAAGATCGGCGAATGGGTGGTGGTGTTCGCCCGGATGGAGGGCAGCGAGGGCAAGCGCGGTATCACCGCGTTTCTGGTGCGCACGGACAACCCCGGCTACCACGTCGCCTCGGTCGAGGAAAAGCTGGGCCAGCGTTGTTCCGACACCTGTGCGCTGCGGTTCGAGGACATGCGCGTGCCCGCCGCGATGCGGATCGGGGAGGAAGGCGACGGGTACCGGATCGCGCTGTCCAGCCTTGAAACGGGCCGCATCGGCATCGCGTCGCAATCTGTCGGCATGGCGCAGGCGGCGCTGGACATGGCGATCGAATACGCCAAGGACCGGCAGTCGTTCGGCCAGCCGCTGATTGCGCATCAGGCGGTCGGGTTCCGTCTGGCCGATGCGCGCACCCAGCTGGAAGCAGCGCGGCAACTGGTGCTCAACGCGGCGCGGATGAAGGATGCGGGTATTCCCTGCCTGACCGAGGCGGCGATGGCGAAGCTCTTTGCCTCCGAAGCGGCCGAAAGGATCATTTCCGATGCGATCCAGACCTTCGGTGGCTACGGTTACATGCAGGATTTCGCGGTGGAACGGATCTACCGCGACGCGCGGGTCTGCCAGATCTACGAAGGCACCAGCGACATCCAGAAACTGATCATCACCCGTGCCCTGGCGGGGTGAGACGGGCTGAAATCAGGCGGGCACCAGCCCGCCGATTTCCGCGATCAGCTCGACCACCTGATCCACGCCCTCGCCCTTGCGCAGGGCGGTGAAGACGAACGGCCGCCCGGCGCGCATCCGGGTGGCGTCGCGGTCCATCACCTCAAGCGAGGCGCCGACATACGGGGCCAGGTCGGTCTTGTTGATGATCAGGATGTCGGACTTGGTGATTGCCGGGCCGCCCTTGCGCGGGATTTCCTCGCCCGCGGCCACGTCGATCACGTAAAGCGTCAGGTCGGCCAGTTCCGGGCTGAACGTGGCCGACAGGTTGTCGCCGCCGGATTCGATCAGCACGATGTCCACCTCGGGGTGGCGCTTGCGCATCTCGTCGACGGCGGCGAGGTTGATCGAGGCGTCTTCGCGGATCGCGGTATGCGGGCAACCGCCGGTTTCCACACCGATGATGCGGTCCTGCGGCAGTACCTGCAGCCGCATCAAAGCCTCGGCGTCTTCCTGAGTGTAGATGTCATTGGTGATCGCGCCGATGGAATATTTATCCGACAGCGCCTTGCACAAAGCGGCGGTCAGCGTGGTTTTGCCCGCGCCGACGGGGCCACCGATGCCGATGCGCAGAGGTCCGTGAGGGGAAGTCATGAGCGGAAAAGCCTCGTGTATTGGGTTTCATGTTTCATCGCGGCGATATCGGCCATGAAGACCGATCCGCCCAGATCGTCGGTGGTCAGGGTTTCGGTTTCTGCGGCGAGGGTTTCGCACAGTGGCGTGAGCGTGGTCAGAACCGTCTGGCCCTCGGTCTGGCCCAGCGGCACCAGACGGATCGCGGCCGAGGTCAGGTTGCCGGTGAAGGCGTGCAGATACATCGCACTGGTCTGGCGCAGCGGGAAACTATGCGCCCTGGCCGCGTATCCCACCGCCACCGGATAGGTTAGGTCGAGCATGTCATTGCCCCAGATCGCCGCCGTGGTCCGACAGAAAGCGGCGCCTTGTGCTTCGGTTTCCAGCAGCCGTTCTTTTGAGGGCGCATAGGCGCGGGCCAGATCGTCGAGTTCGCGCAGAGCGCCGGGATCGAAGCGATAGGCGCAAGCCAGCAGGATCGCGTCGTTGCGCCCCGTACCAAAGCGCAGGATGTCTTCCAGCCAGTCGCGGAACGTATCTGCATTGTGCACCTGTCCGGCCTCCACGGCCCATTCCAGACCATGGCTGTAGCTGAACGCGCCCACCGGATAGGCGGGCGACAGCCATTGTGCCAGGGTCAGAAGGGCGGTGTCAGTGATCATGGCCGTGCGCGTGGCTGTGGGCGTGATCGTGCCCGTGACTATGCTCATGCGTGTGTAACGTCGCCCCGTGTTCATGGCTGTGGGTGCGGCCATGGCCATAGGCGCCGCCTTCGGGGATGAAGGGTTCGCTGACCTCTTCCACCGTCGCGCCGAGATGCGCCAGCATCGCCTGGATCACGTGATCGCGCTGAATCAGCAGCCGGTCGGCTTCGATCTGGCAAGGGGTGTGGCGATTGCCGATATGCCAGGCCAGCCGGGGCAGGTTGTCACCGGTGACCTGCAGTAGTGCTTCGGCGGCGGCGGTGACGGCGATGAAACGTCCGTCTTCCAGTTCGAACGCGTCGCCATCGTCCACCGAGGTGGTCTGTTCCAGATCGACCAGAACCTTTTCCCCGTTGCGCGTGTGGAGCACCTTGCGGCGCAGAAACCGTTCCTCGTAGGTTAGGGTCACACTGTCGCAGGCGTCAGCCCAATCGCCCCGTTTTCTCAACATATAGATGTTTGGCAGAGTCATGGCGTCATATCCTGTGGTTGTATTTGGTAGGGGGCGGTAAATTGCGGAACCCTCGTGCCGTATTAAGAAAGGGATAAGCCATATCGGAGCGGTAACTGGGGACAGACTTATGATGATGAGGACCGGCCTTGCCGACGATCTTGCCGAAATTCGCGAAGAAATCGCGCGTCTGCGGGAAAGGGAGGCCGCGATTCAAGCCTCGATCCTGAGCATCGAAGGTGCCATTCCGGACGGGCGCAGTCATCGTGTCGAACTGGTGGAAAACCGCGAAATGGTGTTCGACAAGGACCGGTTGCCCGAGGAAATCCGGGACAATCCATGTTACTGGACCGAAAAGGTCACCCAAAGCCTGCGCTGCGAACCGATCCGTTCGCAGACCGACCGCCCCGGATGGCCGATCCGGCGTGTTGACACCGATTTGCTGACCTGCTGACGGAATCTGCCTGCCGCGCCGGATCACTTGCCGTCCGGTCCCGGACCGCCGGTTCCGGCAATCGTGTGCCGCCCGACCGGGGCGGGTCCGCCATCGCGGCGGAGCGCCGCAGGAAACTTCGCGCTGGCTGTGCAAGTTCGTCACCGCTTCCGCCTCAGAACATGAAATAGCGCTGTGCCATCGGCAGCTTTTCGGCCGGCTGGCAGGTCAGCAATTCGCCATCGGCGCGTACTTCGTAGGTTTCGGGATTGACCTCGATATGCGGGGTGGCGTCATTCAGCTTCAGGTCCTTCTTGCCGATGCAGCGGGTGTTGTTCACCGCCACGGTCTGCTTCGCCAGCCCCAGCGTGTTGCCGATATCTTCGGCCTGGGCCGCGGCCGACACGAAGGTGACGGCGGAATTTTCCACTGACCGGCCAAAGGCGCCGAACATCGGGCGGGAATAGACCGGTTGCGGCGTCGGGATCGATGCGTTGGGATCGCCCATCTGTGCCATCACGATGGTGCCCGACATCAGCACCATTTCCGGTTTCACCCCGAAAAAGGCCGGGTTCCACAGCACCAGATCGGCGCGCTTGCCTTCCTCGATCGATCCAATTTCGTGGGCAATGCCATGCGCGATGGCCGGGTTGATGGTGTATTTGGCGATATAGCGGCGGACGCGGAAATTGTCGTTGTCGCCGACCTCCTCGGGCAGCCGCCCGCGCTGTTTCTTCATCTTGTCGGCGGTCTGCCAGGTGCGGATCAGAACCTCGCCCACCCGGCCCATCGCCTGGCTGTCCGACGCGATGATCGAAAAGGCGCCCATGTCATGCAGGATGTCCTCGGCCGCGATGGTTTCACGCCGGATGCGGCTTTCGGCGAAGGCCACGTCTTCGGGGATCGATTTGTCCAGGTGGTGGCAGACCATCAGCATATCGAGATGTTCGTCGATCGTGTTGACGGTGAACGGCCGGGTCGGATTGGTGGACGAGGGCAGCACATGGTCTTCGCCGCATATCTTGATGATGTCGGGGGCATGGCCGCCGCCCGCGCCTTCGGTGTGGAAGGCGTGGATGGTGCGGCCCTTCATCGCCGCCACGGTGTGTTCCACGAAACCGGATTCGTTCAGCGTATCGGTATGGATCATCACCTGCACGTCCATCGCGTCGGCTACCGACAGGCAGCAATCGATCGCCGCAGGGGTGGTGCCCCAGTCTTCGTGCAGTTTCAGCGCGCAGGCGCCGCCCTTGACCTGTTCCTCAAGTGCCGCCGGAAGCGACGCGTTGCCCTTGCCGGCAAAGGCCAGGTTCATCGGGAAGGCATCGGCGGCCTGCAGCATGCGGCCGATATGCCACGGCCCCGAGGTGCAGGTGGTGGCCAGCGTACCATGCGCCGGACCGGTGCCGCCGCCGAGCATGGTGGTAAGCCCAGAATGCAGCGCGTCGTCGATCTGCTGCGGGCAGATGAAATGGATATGGCTGTCGAAGCCGCCGGCGGTCAGGATCTTGCCTTCGCCCGCTATCACCTCGGTGCCGGGACCGACGATGATGTCGACGCCGGGCTGGGTGTCGGGGTTGCCGGCTTTGCCGATCTTGTGGATGCGGCCGCCCTTCAACCCGACATCGGCCTTGTAGATGCCGTTGTGATCGACGATCAGCGCGTTGGTGATCACGGTATCCACCGCACCGCAGGCGCGGGTGACCTGGGATTGGCCCATGCCGTCGCGGATCACCTTGCCGCCGCCGAATTTCACCTCTTCGCCATAGGCGGTGTAATCTTTTTCCACCTCGATGATCAGGTCGGTATCGGCCAGGCGCAGCCGGTCGCCGGTGGTGGGGCCATACATGGCGGCATAGTCGGAGCGGGAGATTTTAGCGGGCATCAGAGGTCTCCCATGATTTTCTGATTGAAACCGTAAACTTTGCGCGCCCCCGAGATCGGGATGAGCGTCACTTCGCGGCGCTGGCCCGGTTCGAACCGCACCGCGGTTCCCGCCGCGATGTCCAGCCGCATGCCGCGCGCCGCTTCGCGGTCGAAGTCGAGCGCCGGATTGGTTTCGAAGAAATGGTAATGCGACCCGACCTGTACCGGGCGGTCGCCGGTATTGGCCACCATCAGGGTGACGCTTTCGCGGCCCGAGTTCAGGGTCAGTTCGCCTTCGGCGGGGAAAAGCTCTCCGGGGATCATGTCAGTCTCCTCAGCGGATCGGGTCGTGCACGGTCACCAGCTTGGTGCCGTCCGGGAAGGTCGCTTCGACCTGCACTTCGGGGATCATTTCGGCGATGCCGTCCATGCATTGGTCGCGGGTGATCACCTGCGCACCCGCCTGCATCAGGTCGGCCACCGAGCGGCCGTCGCGGGCGCCTTCGACCACCGCGTCGGTGATCAGCGCGATCGCTTCGGGGTGGTTCAGCTTGACGCCGCGCGCCAGCCGCTTGCGCGCCACTTCGGCCGCCATCGCGACCAGCAGTTTGTCTTTTTCTCTGGGCGTGAGGTTCATGTCAGATCATCCAGGTTCGGGGAAGGTTGGCCCCGTTCAGCCGCTGCAGAACGGGGATCAGGGTCTTGCGCAGTTCGAACCCATCGGGCGCGAGCAGGCGCAGGTAAAGAAGGCCGGGACGGATCACCGAAGCCCCGGCGGTATCGGGCAGCAGCGCGCGGACCGGGGCCAGCAGGGTTTCGGCCTCGGATTCCGACGTCGCCAGCAGGACCGAGGCCATCGCGCCTGCACCGCCGCCGGTGGCGGCGCGGGCCATGTGCTCCAACAGGTCGCCCGACAGGCGCATCGTGTCGGCGAAGACGGGGATGTCGTCGCGGACCACCCGGACCCGGTCGGTCAGCCGGGCGTTGCGAACTGTTTCGCCCATCGCGGCGCGGCCCAGGATCAGCGGTTCCACCATCAGGAAGCGCGCCGATCCGGTCAGGTCGACCCGCAATTGCCGGTCCAGCGCGGCGCGGTCGAACAGGATGGTTTCCTGCGGCAACCAGTCGATCCGCGCGCCATCTTGCACGCTCAGCCGCGTGACGACCTTTCCGGTCTCGCCGGGCTGGGCTCGGTAAATCCGTTCGGCGGCCTGGGTGGACAGCCGCAGGTGGCTGCCTTCCCGGGCCCTGGCAGTCAGGGCGATGCGATCGCCGCCGGTGATCCCGCCGGCTGTGTTCAGCATGATCGCGGTTAGGTCCGGCGTGGGGCTGCGGGGAAACAGCATCTTCATGCAGCCCGAGGTGCGGAAATCGGCCAATGTGGACCGGTCACCGCGCGGCTTGGCAATGATTAGCGCCTCGCCTTTAGCGCGAGGCTGCTGCGAAACATGCAGGTCTGATGATATTTTGCCCGCGATAGTGATGATCCCCTCCGGCATTTGCGCCTGGTCGAGGGATTCGGTTGCACAATGCGAAGCAGCGGGGAAGCGGATCGCATAGTAATCGGGCTGAGAGCGGTCTTTGGCGGAGGTGTCGCCCAATTTGCGAGCGTTTGCGCCTGTTGTCGCCTAGTAATTGGTCAGTCGATACGGGTGTCGGGATTAGCTGCGCTGCAGCAATTGCGCGACGACGCGCTTCCGACCTCTCCTGATACTGCCCTCGGGGACAATGCCGCGAAGGGCGTGTGGCGACCGAATGGATGTGGAAATCGAACGGCCGCCACACTGGATGCAACAAAACAGATGTTGCGGGGGACGACGTAGGACGTGCGGCGATGCCGTTCAAGGCCTGCCAATGACGAATGCCCCGCCTGGAGGATTACCATGACCATTCTGAAATCCACACTCGCGGGAGCGATGGCGCTGACCATGTCGCTGCCGGCCTATGCCGCCGAAGACACGATCAAGGTCGGTGTGCTGCATTCGCTGTCCGGCACAATGGCGATTTCCGAAACCACGCTGAAAGACACGATGCTGATGCTGATCGACGAACAGAACGCGAAGGGCGGCGTTCTGGGCAAGCAGCTCGAAGCGGTCGTCGTCGACCCGGCCTCGGACTGGCCGCTGTTCGCCGAAAAGGCGCGCGAGTTGCTGACCGTGCAGGACGTCGACGTGATGTTCGGTTGCTGGACATCCGTCAGCCGTAAATCGGTGCTGCCGGTGGTCGAGGAACTGAACGGGCTGCTGTTCTACCCTGTGCAGTACGAGGGCGAAGAAAGCTCCAAGAACGTGTTCTACACCGGCGCCGCGCCGAACCAGCAGGCGATCCCGGCCACCGACTATTTCCTGGACGAACTGGGGGTCGAGAAATTCGCGCTGTTGGGCACCGACTATGTCTATCCGCGCACCACGAACAACATCCTCGAAAGCTACCTGAAGGGGAAGGGCATCGCCGAGGAAGACATCTTCGTCAACTACACCCCGTTCGGACATTCGGATTGGTCGAAAATCGTGGCTGACGTGGTGGCTTTGGGTGCCGACGGCAAGAAGGTCGGCGTGATTTCCACCATTAACGGCGACGCCAATATCGGCTTCTACAAGGAACTGGCGGCGGCCGGTATTTCGGCCGATGACATCCCGGTCGTGGCCTTTTCCGTCGGTGAAGAGGAACTGTCAGGTCTGGATACCACCAACCTGGTCGGCCACCTGGCGGCGTGGAATTACTTCCAGTCGGCAGAATCCGACCTGAACGACGAATTCGTCGCCGCCTGGAAGGCCAAGATGGGCGACGAACGCGTCACCAATGACCCGATGGAGGCGCATTTCATCGGCTTCAATATGTGGGTGAACGCGGTCGAAGCGGCTGGCACCACCGATGTTGACGCCGTTTCCAGCGCGATGATCGGCCAGGAATACCCGAACCTGACCGGCGGCACCTCGGTCATGCTGCCCAACCACCATTTGGCCAAGCCGGTGCTGATCGGCGAAATCCAGGCCGACGGCCAGTTCGACATCATCAGCCAGACCGAGGAAGTGCCGGGCGACGCCTGGACCGACTTCCTGCCGGAATCGGCGGTGCTGAAATCGGATTGGAAGGACCTGGGCTGCGGTATGTACAATACCGAGACCGAAAGCTGCGTGCAGATCAAGTCGAACTACTGATCGATGTGCGGAGCGGGCGCTTTGCGCCCGCTCACCCCAATTCCAGACTTTCCCGGGTTTTCCTTCATGCGGCCATTTCTGATCCTTCTCGGCGCAGTGATCCTGCTTGCGCTTTCGCTGCCGGTGCAGGCTGGTCCGGTGCAGGACATCCTGCAGGAACACAGCACGATCCTGAAAAAATCGTCGCGCAAGACGATCCAGCCGGCGATCGACGCGCTGGCAAACAGCGGGCTGCCGCAGGCGCAGCAGGTGCTACAGGTCTGGCAGGCCAAGGACATGTGGCTGCGGCAAGAGGACGGGCTGTTCTTCAAGGGCGAAACGCTACCCTCCAAGGCGATCCGGCTGACCGATTTCGATACCGGCGACGTCGTCGGCGAGGCAGACAAGAAGGCGTTGAAGCAACTCAAACCCAATTCCGGCATCCGTGCGCTGATCGCCACCGCTTTGGTGCAGTTCCAGCTTTCCGACCCCGACCCGGCCCGGCGCGCGGAGGCGCTGACCGCCATCGAACGCGCTCCGGACGCGTCGACCCTTGCCCCCCTGAGCGGTTCAATCGGCGGGGAAACCGACGCCACGCTGAAGGCACGCAAGCAGCGTTTGGAACGATTGCTGACGATTTCTTTCGATAAAGATGACGATGCCCGGATCGCGGCGATTGAAAGCTTCGCGGGCGATCTGGGCGTCGATGTCCGCGCCGCGCTGAACCCGATCCTGACGACAACGCGTCGCGTGTTCGCTGGCGACCCGCCCGTGGGCCTCAACATCGCACGGATGCTGAAACCGGGCGCCGACGCGCTGCCCGAAGCAGAAGCCTATGACCTGATCGTCGCGGCCAAGCTCGGCCCGCCGCGGCTCACCGCCGATGACCTGCGCGCCGCAATGCTGGCCAATATCGAAAACGGTGCGGTCGGCGGCGTGCCGGTGGCAGACCTGAACACGGATGAGGTCCGCATCCGCGCCTATGCCGCCCTGGCCGAAGCGGGCGCGGTGCCCGCCGCCGTCACCGATGCGCAGGCGACTGAGGCGGTGAAAACCCACCGTTTCGCCGATATCTATGAGGAGCAGTCGCAAGCCGTCACCGATGCGGCCGGCGCGGCGCTCAAGGCGATCGAAGCCAAGGTGGCGCTGAACCAGGGGCTCGACCTGGGGCTCGACGCGCTGTCGCTCGCCTCGATCTATTTCCTCGCCGCCATCGGGCTTGCCATCACCTTTGGGGTGATGGGGGTAATCAACATGGCGCATGGCGAATTCATCATGATGGGCGCCTATACCGGCTACGTGGTGCAGCAGGTGGTGCCGAATTACACCGTGTCGATCATCGTCGCGATCCCGCTGGCCTTTGCCGTCACTTTCGCCGCCGGAGTGGCGATGGAACGGTTGGTGATCCGCTGGCTCTATTCCCGGCCGCTGGAAACCCTGCTGGCGACCTTCGGGATCTCGATCGCGCTGCAACAACTCGCCAAGAATATCTTCGGCACCCAGGCGCGGCCGCTGACCTCGCCGGGCTGGCTCGACGGTGCGTGGGTGTTGAACGATGTGGTCTCGATCAGCTATATCCGCATCGCGATCTTCGTGCTGGCGCTGATCTTCCTGCTGTTCTTCCTGTTCCTGATGAAAAAGACCCGGCTGGGGCTGGAAACCCGCGCGGTGACGCAGAATCCGGGCATGGCGGCCTCGATGGGGATCAATCCCGACCGGGTGAACATGCTGACCTTCGGACTCGGATCCGGCATCGCGGGGATCGCGGGCGTCGCCATCGGGCTTTACGCCAAGGTGACTTCGGAACTCGGGTCCGATTACATCGTGCAAAGCTTCATGACCGTGGTTGTGGGCGGCGTCGGCAATATCTGGGGCACGCTGCTGGGCGCGACCATGATCGGCGCGTTGCAGAAGGGGATTGAATGGCTGAACCCGTCCAACACGCTGGCGGCCCAGACCTACATGATCATCTTCATCATCATCTTCATCCAGTTCCGGCCAAGGGGCATCATCGCCCTCAAGGGCCGTGCCGCAGGAGATTGACATGAAAAACACCTTCCTGATGCGCAACCCGTCCATCCTGATCTTCCTTGGACTGCTGGCATTGTTCACCCTCGCCGTGACGCTGATGTCGGAAGCCACCGGCGCCGGGCTGATTTCCACCAGTTTCGTGAAAACGCTGGGCAAGACGCTCTGCCTGTGCCTGATCGCAATCGCGATGGATCTGGTCTGGGGCTATACCGGCATCCTGTCCTTGGGCCATTTCGCCTTCTTCGGCCTTGGTGGCTACATGATCGGCATGTGGCTGATGTATGAACGCACCCGGCAGATCGTCGAGGGCTCGCTCGCCAACGCCGAAATTCCGCCAACCGCGCAGGAAATCACCGATGCGATCGGCACGCAGATTTTCGGCGTTGTGGGCAGCAGCGACTTTCCCGCGATCTGGGCCTTCGCCGACAGCCTTGCAATCCAGCTGATCCTCGTCGTCGCCGTGCCCGGCCTGCTGGCGCTGGTCTTCGGCTGGCTGGCCTTCCGCTCGCGCGTGACCGGCGTCTACCTGTCGATCCTGACGCAGGCGATGACCTTGGCGCTGGCGCTTTACCTGTTTCAGAACGACAGCGGATTGCGCGGCAACAACGGCCTTTCCGGGCTGCAGAACCTGCCCGGCGCGGGCGACATCCCGCAAAGCATGGTGTCGATCTGGTTTTTCTGGGCCTCGGCGCTGGCATTGGCGCTTGGTTATCTGCTGGCCGCATTCGTGGTGTCGGGCAAGTTCGGCAGCGTCATCCGCGGCATCCGCGATGACGAGGTGCGGGTGCGTTTCCTGGGCTATTCGGTTGAGGGCTACAAGCTGTTCATCTTCGTCATTACCGCGATGATCTCGGGCATTGCGGGCGCGCTCTATTACCCGCAGGCGGGGATCATCAATCCGGCCGAAATCGCCCCCATCGCGTCCATCTACCTTGCGGTCTGGGTCGCCATCGGCGGGCGCGGCCGGCTGTATGGCGCGGTGATCGGGGCGGCCCTGGTCAGCCTGGTGTCGACATGGTTCACCGGCGGGCAGGTGCCCGATCTGCCGCTCGGGTTCAGTACGATCAAATGGGTCGACTGGTGGCAGGTGGTACTGGGGCTGAGCTTCGTTCTGGTGACGCTGTTCGCGCCGAAGGGGATCGGCGGGCTGTTCGACTTGCTGGAGGGTATCCGCAGCCCGAAGCGTCACGGCGCGCCCTTGGGGCCTGACGCCGGATCGTTGCAGGAAAGGGAGGCGCAGGAATGAGCACGCTTCTGGAAGTGTCCGGCGTTTCGGTCAGTTTCGACGGGTTCAAGGCGATCAACAACCTGTCGTTTCAGATCGGCGAGGCGGAGATGCGCGCCATCATCGGGCCGAACGGGGCCGGCAAGACCACCTTCATGGACATCGTGACAGGCAAGACCCACCCCGACGAAGGCCGCGTTCTGTGGGGTGAGAAATCGCTGTCGCTGCTGAAGATGTCCGAGGCGCGGATCGCCCGCGAAGGGATCGGGCGCAAGTTCCAGCGCCCCACCGTATTCGAGGATCAGTCGGTGCATGACAATCTGCTGATGGCGCTGAAAAACGACCGGGCGCCGTGGTCGGTCCTGTTCTTCCGGCCCAAGTTCAGGAATCTGGCGCGGGTCGAGGAATTGGCCAGCGAAATCGGCCTGACCGATGAATTGAACCGCAAGGCGGGCGAATTGAGCCACGGCCAGAAGCAATGGCTGGAAATCGGCATGCTCTTGGCGCAGGAACCGCGGCTGTTGCTGGTCGATGAACCCGCCGCCGGCATGACGCTGGCCGAACGCGAGCACACCACCGATATCCTGGTCGAGGCGGCCAAGACCCGCGCGGTGGTGGTGGTGGAACATGACATGGAGTTCGTCCGGCGACTGAACTGCAAGGTGACGGTGCTGCACGAAGGATCGGTCCTGGCCGAAGGGTCGCTCGACCATGTCACTAAAAACCAAGACGTCATCGACGTGTATCTGGGGCGTTAAGATGCTGAAGATCGACAACCTGACCCTGCATTACGGCAGTTCGCAAATCCTGCATGGCATCTCGATGAGCGCGGAAACCGGCAAGGTGACCTGCGTGATGGGCACCAATGGGGTGGGCAAGACATCGCTTCTGAAGGCGATCTCGGGCAACCATCCTCGATCCGGGGGCATGATGGAGCTGGATGGCGAAGACATCGGAAAGCTGCCGGCGCATGCTTTGGGCAGGAAAGGCATCGGATATGTGCCGCAGGGGAGGATGATTTTCCCGCTGCTGACGGTGCAGGAAAACATGGAAACCGCCTATGCCTGCCTGCCCCGGTCGGAACATTTCATCCCCGATGAAATCTATGAGCTGTTCCCGATCCTGAAGGATTTCCTGCACCGTCGTGGCGGCGACCTGTCGGGCGGGCAGCAGCAGCAGCTGGCGATTGCGCGGGCGCTGATCACCAAGCCGAAGCTGCTGCTGCTGGACGAACCGACCGAGGGCATCCAGCCCAATATCATCCAGCAGATCGGAAGGGTGATCGAATATCTGCGCGCACAGGGAACCATGGCGATCGTGCTGGTCGAACAGTATTTCGATTTCGCCTATGGGCTGGCCGACGATTTCGTGGTGATGCGGCGCGGATCGGTGTTGAAAAGCGGCGCCAAGTCCGAACTGACCCGCGAGGAGCTGGTCGAGGCGGTTTCGGTCTGACGGGTTTGGGGCGGGATCGCGGTGCGCGGTGAAAAAGTGTCCCGAAGACGCATTTTCGCCCTTGACGCCACCGCCCGCCTTTCGTAATTCGCATCCCACTTCGGCGGTGTAGCTCAGTTGGTTAGAGCAGAGGAATCATAATCCTTGTGTCCGGGGTTCAAGTCCCTGCACCGCCACCACTTCCCCCCAGATGAAAACAGCTTCTGATCCCGGGATTTGCCGTGGACGGGGAATATTTCTTGCCAATATCCGAATTTTTTTCCGGCCCGGCGCATGTCGTCGCGGCTGCCGGCACGGTTAGGACTTTAGTCCTGTGCCGTTCCCCCTGATTCCAAGTTTCTCATTGGTATGATGGCACATCAATAAGGCGGTATGGGTATCAACTTTTTCCCGTGGCGCCCTGCCTGCTTGGCACCCCGCAGTCACATTCGAAGCTTTCTATAAAATCCCAGGAAATATGCCGTTTTTAGAGTCACTGCGCCTCGTGCGCCTGCGTGATTGTAAAAATAGAGTAAGGGGTTTCTGGATGTACGGGTCCATTGTTGCAACGCGATACCTGCGTTCGATCCGCGCCGACAAACCCACCGCACTGTGCGGTGGCTGGCCTCTTTTACATTTCACCCGACAGCCGAATTTTCGCCCCCGCGCCCAGACCCCAGCTATTCGTAAGGATCAATGATGCGCTTTACGCTCAATGCCAGATTGGCATTCACCTTCTTGTTCGTTTTCGTGTCCTTCGCCGGCAGCATGTTTTTTGCCGTGCGCCAACTCCAGCTTGCCAATGAGAGCTTCGATCATGTTGTTAACGGCGAAATGGTCAAGGTTAGCCAGATCGAGGAAATCGCCGCGATCGAACAGCGGATGCGGAACCAGGTCGCCGAGGTTCTCATTCCCCTGCGGGTCGACTCGGATGAGCGCATTCCCAACCTGCTGAAGCTGATCAAGGAGGAAAACGAAAAGTTCCGCGCACTGATTTCTTCGTTGCAGGAAAAGGTCGACGAGGAAAAGACAGATTCTCTGTCGAAACTGCAGACCATGCATGACCTGGCATTCGAAACAAACGAACAGGTGGTGTCTTATTCCATGAGCGACAGCAAGGCGAAGGGCATCGCGGCCAATACGCTGTTCCAGAACCAGTCGGGTGAATACACGACCACGGCGCTTGAAGTGACCGCGGATTTGACCCAGCAACTGAACGAAGCGATGCAGGCGGCGGTTGTGGAGGCGGAAACCGCGCTGGAAGAAACCATCCGGAACCTGACCATGATCGTCGCGGTGGTCTTCGTACTCAGCGGCCTTTCGGCATTGTTGGTCATGCGCCAGATTTCGCGGGGTTTCAAACGCTCCATCGCGCTGGCCCGCAACGTGGCAGAAGGCGACCTGCGCAATACTGCAGTAATTTCCGGAAACAACGAAATCACCGACCTGTTGAAGGCCCAGAACGATATGGTCGTTCATCTGCGCGAAACGGTCGGCAACGTGGCTTCGGCGGTGCGCAACCTGGCGGCGGGCGCAACCCAGATGGCCGGCACCTCGGAAAGCCTGTCAGAAGGCGCCTCGGTGCAGGCGGGATCGACCGAGGAAGTGTCGACTGCGGTCGAGCAGATGTCGGCCAATATCTCGGCCAGTTCGGACAATGCCGCCGCGACCGAGGAAATCGCCTCGAAGGCCGCTCAGGATGCACAGGTGTCGGGATCGACGGTGTCCGAGGCGGTCGAAGCGATGAAGACGATCGGCGAACGGATCATGATCCTGCAGGAAATCGCCCGTCAGACCGACCTGCTGGCGCTGAACGCGGCGGTCGAGGCGGCACGTGCCGGCGAACATGGCCGCGGCTTCGCGGTGGTGGCCGCCGAAGTCCGCAAGCTGGCCGAAAACAGCCAGCAGGCGGCGGCCGAGATTTCAGCGCTGTCGTCGAACACCGTGTCCACCGCGACCAAGGCCGGCGAGATGCTGCAGGGCCTTGTGCCGAATATCGAAAAGACATCGTCGTTGGTCAGCGACATTTCTTCGGCGACGCGGGAACTGGCCATCGGATCGACCCAGATCAATGAATCGGTGCAGCGCCTCGACAGAGTCACGCAGTCGAACAATTCGGCCGCCGAGGAATTGTCGAGCGCGGCGACCGAACTGTCGAGCCAGGCCGAACAGCTGGCCGAGGTGATTTCCTTCTTCCGGATCGATGAAGGTTCCGCCGCGCCGGAGGCCGTGGCGGAAGACGGGGCCGAGAAGGAAACCGGTGCCGAGCTCAATCTCGGTGATGAAGACGGCGCCAGTGAAGAGGCCGATTTCAAACTGGCGTCGTGATCAAGCCCCCGGCGGCGGCTGCGCTGCCGGGCTGGCCGAACGACGTTGAATGCATGTGAAGGACTGAACGAGGAACATCTGATGCCCGAAACTGCCCTGCAAATCACCCTTGACGGGTCCAGCACCTTCGAAGCCTTGGTGCCGCTGCGCGATGCGCTTGCCGAAGCGCCGGAAGGCGCGCCGGCCGAACTTGCCATGGATGTGGCGGAGGACGTGTCGCCATCGGTTCTGTTCGCGCTTGGCCAGGTGTTGTGCGCCGCCAAGAAGGAAAACCGCGTGGACACCGGCAACCTGTCTGCGCTCGCGGATCGACATGCCCCGTTCGGCGCGATGCTGGCCCGGACAGGGTTCGGTTCCGAACTGACGGAATAAACTGAAAACGCTGAAAGTTGAGAACAATGAGCAAAGAAATCCTGATCATCGACGATTCCCCGTCCGTCCGCCGCATGGTGGCGATGACGCTGCAGCAGGAAGGATTCGAGGTAACCCAGGCCGAAGATGGCGCGCAGGGGCTGGAAACGGCGAAATCCAAGCGTTTCGACATGGTCATCACCGACCAGAACATGCCCAACATGACCGGGATCGAATTCATCCAGGCCTATCGCAACGATCCCAGCAGCAGCGGTGTGCCGATCATTTTCCTGTCCACCGAAAGCGAAGGCAACCTAAAGGATCAGGCGCGTTCCGCCGGTGCCCTGGGCTGGATCATGAAACCGTTTGAACAGGCCAAGCTGTTGGCCGTGGTGAACAAGGTGGTGGGCTAATGATTGATGCAGAAACCCAAGAGATTTTCCGTCAGGAAACCGAGGCCCTGATCGAGAGCCTGCAGGATGCCCTGTTGGCCCTGAACAAAACGCCCGACGATGCCGAACTGGTGACCCAGGTCTTCCGTGACCTGCACACGCTGAAGGGAACCGGCGCGATGTTCGGTTACGCCCGCCTGGCCGAGTTCATCCACGATTTCGAGGCGGCCTTCGAAGCCGTCCGGTCGGGCAATGCCACGGTGACACCGGATCTGATTGCGGTTTCGCTGAAAGCCTATGACCTGATCGTCGCGTTGCTGGAGGGGGAAGAGCCCCCGGTCGAGCGCGACGCTGAACTGAAATCCGCGCTGGCGGCGGTGACCGCAGGCGATGCGCCCGCGGCGGCATCAATCGACGCCCCTGAGCCAGACGTTGCCGAAGACGGCGAAGTGGAGGCCTGGATTCTGACCTTCAAGCTGCCGCCGGATTTCATGGAAATCGGCGGCAACCCGATCGCGATGCTGGACGAACTGATCGAGATCGGCGGCGCGGACACCAAGGTGCGTGCGCTGACTGACGGCCTGCCGGCGCTGGCGGATCTGAACCCGGCGGAAATGCATACCGGCTGGGAAGTGATACTGCCCGGTGGCGCCTCGGAATCGGACATCATGGATGTCTTCATGTTCCACGAGGACCAGATGGAACTGTCGCTGAAGCCGGTGCGGAAGGAAAAGCCCGCGGTGCAGCAGGACCTCCGCGAAGAGGAACTGCAACCGGGAGCCCAGCAACAGGAAGCCGAGAAGAAAGCCGCGGCTTCGGATCGCAAGGGCGGCACCGCCAAGGTGCAGATGCGCGTTTCCGCCGAACGGCTGGATGACATCATGGACCGCGTCGGCGAATTGGTGATCGCCGAGGCGCGGCTGACCGACCTCGCCTCCAAGCTGGGCAATTCCGACCTGATGGAAGTGGTGGAAAACATCCAGCGCCTGGCGCTTGGCCTGCGCGACACCACCATGGCGATCCGCTTGACCCCGGTGTCCAGCATCACCGGACGGTTCCAGCGCCTGGCGCATGACCTTGCGGGCAAGACCGGCAAGGACTTCGACTTCGTCATCGAAGGCGAGGAAACCGAGCTGGACAAGACGGTGATCGAAAAACTGTCCGATCCTCTGGTCCATATCCTGCGCAACGCGGTGGATCACGGGCTGGAAGACAGCGACACCCGGATCGCAGCGGGCAAGCCGGCACGCGGCACCGTCACGCTGAGCGCGCGCTATTCCGGCGCCGACGTTCTGATCAGCGTCAAGGATGACGGCAAGGGGCTGGATCCCGACTTCATCCGCGGCCGCGCCATCGATCGCGGGCTGATCGGCGAAGATGCCGTGCTCAGCCGCAGCGAGATTTTCGCGCTGCTGATGGAGCCGGGATTTTCGACCGCCGAACAAATCACCGATCTGTCGGGGCGCGGCGTTGGCACCGATGTGGTCAAGTCCACCGTCGAAGGATTGCGCGGGTCGGTGGAAATCGAATCCGAACTGGGAGCCGGCAGCACCTTCACCCTGCGCCTGCCGCTGACGCTGGCGATCATCGAGGGCCTGCTGCTGCAGGTGGGCGATGAACGCTTCACCGTGCCGCTGGCCGCTGTTGGCGGGATCGTCGAACAGCCCGAGGAACTGAAGAAGGGCTCTGAGCCGACCACCGTCATCGAGCTGCGCGAGGAACTGATTTCGATCCTGCGCCTGCGCGAGATTTTCGAATGCGACGGCCCGACCAACGAACACCCCAAGGTGGTTCTGGTCGAAACCGGCGGCACCCAGGTGGGCCTCGCGGTCGACCGGATCATCGGGTCCTACCAGACGGTGATCAAGCAACTGTCGCCGATGCACAGCCGCCTGAACGTCTTTTCCGGCGCCACCATCCTTGGCGATGGCGATGTCGCCCTGATCGTCGACGTGGCGCAGCTGGTCCGCTCGCAGGGGCTGGACAATCAGAACAAGGAACAAGCAGCATGACCTTGGCATTGGTATCGACCGAAGAAGATCTGAAGGACCTGGTCGCCTTCGAAATGGGCGGCGAGCTGTTGGCGGTTCCCACCCGGATCCTGCGCGAAGTCATCGAACCGCCGAAAATCACCCGGGTCCCGATGGCCGGCGTCTATTCGGCGGGGCTGATCAATGTGCGCGGCGTGGTCATTCCGGTGACCGACCTGCGTCCGCTGTTCAACATGCCGCAGAAGGACTTCGACATCGACACCCGGATCCTGGTTCTGGAACTGAACCTCGACGCGGGTCCGATGACGATCGGCGTGATCGCCGAAAAGGTGCATGCGGTGTTGTCGATGGATCCCGAAACCGTACAGGCGGTGCCGACGGTCGGCACCCGCTGGCCGGCCCAGACCATCAAGGGCATCGGCCGCTGGCAGGATCGTTTCGTCAACCTGATCGATCTGGAACGGGTCGCCGAACAGCACCTGGGCGCCGACCAAGCGGCCGACCACGCAGCCTGAGGGAGCCAGGATCATGACGGATCAGTTTCCCCGCCCCAACAAACCGGTCCGGTTCTCGCCAGATGCGAACGCCGTCACCGCCCAAGCAAACGCAAGACAGGACGCCGAACATGTTTGATCAGCAGCCTAAGACAGACGAGCTTCAGAAAACCTTCCTGACCTGCAGGTTGGGCGATGAATGCGTCGCTCTGCCGGTATCGAGAGTGATGGAAATCCTCGATCCGAAACCCGTCACCAAGCTGCCGCGCGCGCCCGAATTCTTGCTGGGATATATCGACCTGCGCGGCGAAAGCATCCTGGTTGTCGACATGCGGCTGCTGCTTGCGCAGCCCTACAAGGAAGACACCACCGACACCCGGATCGTCGTGTTGTGGGTCAAGACCGGCGAAACCGAGACTCCGGTCGGGTTGCGTGCCGATCAGGTGTTCGAAGTCACCCGGCTGGATGACGACAAGCTTGAAACCTTCGCCCAGAACGGCCTGCTGAACTGGGATACCCGCATGGTCGCCGGTGTCGGCCGCCGCGAGGGCAAGTTCGTCACCGTTCTGGATCTCGACCGGATGCTGAGTTCGAAAGTGATTTCGGAGTTCCACCAGTCCGTGGAAGACGCCGAAGCAACCTGAACCTCCGGGGGGAGCCATGACGTCAGCCATCGTAGCCGTTGATCGTGAATTGCGTAAAAAACTCTGCGCGATCGTGACCCAGAAAACGGGCATCCAACTGCCCGAAAACAAGTCCGCGATGATCGAGGGACGGTTGCGAAAAAGGATTCGGGCTGTTGGGGTTCCCGATGTCAGGACCTATCTGGAACTGGTGTTCGAAGGCGGTCAGCTGGCGACCGAATTGCCGCATATCATCGATGTTCTGACCACGAACAAGACCGATTTCTTCCGCGAGAACGCTCATTTCGACTTCATGACGAAACACATCCTGCCGAAGCACCAGACGCGCCGTGCGCTGCGGTTCTGGAGCGCGGCAAGCTCGACCGGCGAAGAAGCCTACACCACCGCCATTGTGTTCGCGGAATATGCCAAGCGGCAACCGGGGTTCCAGTTCACGATCCTTGGCACGGACATTTCATCGACCGTGGTCAGCAAGGCCCGGCAGGGCGTGTATAGCCGCGATGAAATCGTTGATATTCCCAAGCCGATGCAGGACGACTACCTCGAGCTGGGCCATTCCAGTGATGGGCGCGCCCTGGCCCGGGTGATCAAGCCGCTGCGCGAAAAGGTGAAATTCGCCCAGATGAACCTGACCGCCATGCCCTATCCCGTGGACAAGAACATGGACGTGATCTTCCTGCGCAACGTCCTGATCTACTTCAACGACGCGATGCAGAGGCAGGTGATCAAGGCGATCACCGACCATTTGCGGCCGGGCGGATACCTGATTGTCGGCCATTCCGAATCCGCTGCCGCGACAGATCCCAGATTGACCCAGCACGCCGCTGCCGTGTTCCGTAAGGAGGCCGTTTGATGACTGCCCATTTTCAGACCCAGGACCAGGTGCGGGTGATGATCGTCGAGGATTCGCTGACCGCGCGCACCATGCTGAAGCACATGGTCGAAACCGCGCCCGACCTGCGGGTGATCGACATGGCCAAGGATCCGTACGACGCGGCCGAAAAGATGCGCAAGGCGCTGCCCGATGTCATTCTGCTGGACGTGGAAATGCCGCGCATGGACGGGCTGACCTTCCTGCGCCGGATCATGTCGCAGCACCCGATCCCGGTGGTGATTTGTTCCAACCACACCCAGCAGGGATCGGCCGCTTCGATGAAGGCGCTGGAAATGGGCGCGGTCGAGGTTCTGTCGAAGGCCGATGTCGGCGCCTTGTCGAAGAACGATGAAGGTACCCAACGGGTGTGCCACGCGGTGCGGGCGGCGTCGCAGGCGCGGATCAGCCCCAAGGCGAAGGCGCGCAAGAAGGTTGTTCGCGACTTCAACCCGCAGAAGAAGCAATCCCCCGACGTGATCATGCCGGCGCGCAACCCGAATGCGCCGGCGGTGATGAAGACGCCGCCAATCATCGGCATCGGCGCGTCGACCGGCGGCACCGAGGCGTTGGCCAAGGTGCTGAAGGAACTGCCGAAGGATTGCCCGCCGATCGCGATCGTCCAGCACATGCCGGAAAAGTTCACCGAAGCCTTCGCCAACCGTCTGAACCGGCTTTGTGACATCGAGGTGCGCGAAGCCCGCGACGGCGACAAGATGGAACGCGGGCTGGCACTGGTGGCGCCGGGCAGCCATCACATCACGCTTGAACGGCGTGGCCGCGCCTATACCTGCCGGGTGATCGAGGGGCCGCCGGTGAGCCGCCACAAGCCCTCCGTCGATGTTCTGTTCCGGTCGCTGTCGATCGAAGCGGGCGGAAACGCGATGGGCGTGATCCTGACCGGCATGGGCGATGACGGGGCCCAGTGCATGCTGGAAATGCGCCAGGCCGGGGCGCGGACGCTGGCCCAGAACGAAGAAAGCTGTGTTGTCTACGGTATGCCGCGCGAAGCCGTCGAACGCGGCGGTGCCGAAAGCGCGGTCCACCTGTCCAAGATCGCTGCACAGATCATGAACTTTGATGCTGAACGCCATGCCAAGGCCGCTCTGAAAGGGTAATGACATGAAAGAATTTCGTATGGTGGCGGTGAATACGCGCGGTCTGAACGACGGGCCGTTCCAGCGCATCGAAACCGTTCTGAGCGACATATTGGACAAGCTGTTCTTTGCCTTTGACGAAACAAAGAAGCTGCGCGAGGGCGTGGCCGATCTTGGCCAGTTGCTCGATCCGTCGAACCTGACCCGGGTCAACGCGCGGCTGCGCTCGGTCGCCGAGTTGATGGAGCAGATCGACGCCAATAGCGGCGATGCCAAGGCCTTCGTGCAGGACCTGCGCGACAACGGCCGGCAGATGTCCTCGACGCTGAAGGAACTGTCGAAGATCATCCAGTCGTCGAACATCGTGTCGCTGAACGCGCGGATCATCGCACAGGGCCACCGGCACCGTCCGCTTGGCGATCAGCTGGTGCGGCTGGCCGAAAGCCTGTCGGACATTTCCAACGATGCATCGGTTCTGGTGCAGGAAATGTTCGAGGTGATCGACAGCATCGTCGATGCGACCGGCGACATGGGGCAGAATGTCGAACAGCGCGCCGCGGCGCTGTTTTCGACCCTGAAACCGAAAGCGCGAGCGCTGGAAACCGCGCTGACCTCGTTGGAAAAGGGAATGACGGCGGCGCATTCCGCATCTGTCTGGTTGTCGGAATATGTCACCGTGGCCGAACGTGACGTGTCGGCGGTGATTTCCGCGCTGCAGGTCGGCGATCGCAGCCGGCAGCGTGCCGAACATGTCCGGCTGATCACCGGCCGGGCTTCGCTTTACCCGTCGCAATCGGCCGAGGCGCACAGCCTGATGCTGCTAGCCCGGGCGCAGATGCAGCAGACGGTGAACGAAGCGGTGACCGACACCCGCAAGGCCAGTACCCAGTTCGCCAGCCTGGCCGGGCGGCAGCAGGAATTCCTGGCCCGGTGCCGGGAAATCGCGTCTTCCTTCGCGGAATGCGAACGGACGCTCGACATGGAAACGCTTGGTGGCGGCTATGGCGGCGCCCGCGGCCCGGGAGAGCGCAAGTTCGACTTTGCCGCCAGCGCGAAGGCGCAGGAAAAGGCGCAACTGCGGCTGCAGGATGCCGATGAAACGCTGGCGGATCGCAGCAAGATCCTGTCCGACTGCGCCTTCCAGATGAAGCTTGCGGCGCTCAACACCATCATCACCTGCGCCCGCGGTTTCCGCGAAGCGATGGACATGATCATGATCTCGCAGCAGATCAACGAAGTGATTTCCGAAGCGCCGGTGACCTTCAGCCAGTTCGCCGACATCATGGAGCAGACCAAGCAGCGTATGCATGAATGGTCATCGCGTGAAGCCGGCGCGGTCGATGACGAAATCGAAGGGATGGATGAAGAAGACCCGACCCTGACCGAAGCGCGCGCCGTGCTGGGCAAGCTGCTGCCCAGCCTGAACAACGACGCGCCGCAGATCGCGAATGCGATTTCGTCCAGCGCCGACACCTTCTTTTCGTTCTTCCGCGAGCTCGAACAGCTGGCCGAGGACGACCCGGTGTCGGTGGAGCCGCTGCCGCTGGCCGACGCGGTCACCTCGGAAATCTTCGCGCGGCATCTGGAAGAGCTGTACAACGCCTACACGATGCAGGCCGAGCGCGACATTCACGAAATCATGTTCGCCGAACTGGAGGGCGAAATGGAAGAAGAAGCACCGGTGGCACAACCCGTCGCCGCGGCGGAACCGGCCGCCGCCGAAGAGGACGACCTGTCGGATATCTTTTTCTGATCATCCGCTGGACTGCCCAGCAACGGCCGCCCCGTCCGCCGGACACCGGGCGGCCGTTTGCTTCAGGGGTACGGAACGGGCACTGCCCCGACGTGGCTCAGGCATCGGGACGGGATGTGCCGTCCGACGCATATGTCGCCATCAGCGTCTTGAGCTTGCGCGGCGTCAACGGTTTCGGGACATATTCGTCGATTTCGCAGCTCTGGCACAGCTGCTTGATTTCCATCGTCAGGTCCGCCGACAGGGCGACGATCGGCGTTTTCGGCAAATGCTTGTCCAGTTCTTCTTCGCGGATGCTGGCGGCCATCTGGAACCCGTCCATGATCGGCATATGGCAATCCGACAAGAGCAGCGAATAGGCCCCGCTGCGCCAATGGTCCAATCCTTCCTTGCCGTTTTCCACCGCGTCGGCGGCAACGCCCAGCTTGTCCAGCATGCGCATGGTGATTTCGCGGGTCATCCGGTCGTCTTCGATCAGCAGAACCTTGCTTTGCGGAATGGCCGCCCCGGCCGGTTTGGCTTCCTCTTGCGCCTTCATGCCGGTCAACTTGGCGATCAGCGACGAAGGCATCAGTTCGGCCAGCGCGATCCGGCTGTCGCGCGGAGTCCGGTCGCTTTCGTCGGGCAGGCCGACGATTTCGAGACGCGGAACACCGGCATGGCCCGTGGTCAGTATTTCCAGATCAGCGGCCGTTTCCCCGTATACGATGACATAGTCCGGCTTGAGGTGGCGATTTGTCTTGGTCGGCATTTCGTCCGACACGAACACAGCGCCGGCATTTTCGACGTAGCAGCGAAGGATGGCGGCGATGTCCGGGTTCGCTCCGAAGAAGAAGAAGACGGCCTTGCCATGCAGCGCCGGGGCCGTTTTGAGGTCGGTTTCGCCGCGATCCGCCACCGCCTGCATCGGGATGTCGATTTCGAAGGTAGTGCCTTCGCCGGGAGTGCTTTGCACGTCGATCCGGCCGTCCATCAGTTCGACCAGTCGCCGGGTCAACGACAGGCCCAGCCCGGTGCCACCGTAGCGGCGGCGGATCGATCCGTCCCCTTGCGTGAACGGGCGGAATATCTGAGCGATCGTTTCCCCGGTCATGCCGATCCCGTTGTCGCGAACCTGCAGCACGACATGCTGGATGCCGTTGCGGACGGCCCCATTCTGCATCGATATTTGCACTTCGCCGTCCTGTTGCATCTGCGAACTGAACTTGATCGCATTGCCCGCCAGGTTCAGCAGGATCTGCCGCACCCGCAATCCATCCGCGTGCACCATCGGCAGTTCGGGGTCGCAGAACGGGATTAGCTTGGTCTTGCTGCTCTGGGTCTGCCAGCGCAGCGTGTCGACCGTATCCTGCAGAACGTTTTCCAGCGATATGTCCTGCGGCGTGAGTTCGAAATTGCCGGTTTCCATGCGGGCATAGTCAAGCACGTCGTCGATCATGCCCAAGAGCAGCTTGGTCGAACGTCGGGAAGAGGAAACCAGGCTGCGGTCTTCATCCTTGCCGATCCGGTCGCCGATCAGGTCGAGGGCCGAAATCACACTGACCAAAGGCGAGCGCAATTCGTGGCTGATCGTGGACAGGAAGGATGCCTTGGTGCGATTGCTTTCCTCGGCCCGTTCATAGGCCTCGCGCAGGGCGGCTTCGCGGCGTTCGATGTCCCTGTAGTCATGCACCACCACCAGGTAGCTTTCGCTGGTGCTGTCGGTATCGATGGTTTCGACGCGCAGGCCGATCGGTATCGCTGACCCGCCCTTGCCGGTGCCGTGCGCGCGGATCATGCTGTCGGACCGGTTCCGGGCCAGGATGTTCAGGCCCTTTGCCGACAGGTCGCCGTCGGCGTCGTTTTCGATGCGGGCGAAATCGCTGATCGGCGATCCGATCGCGGCTTGCCTGCCGGAGCCGAACACGTTTCGGAAGGCCGGGTTCACATTGGTGATGATGCCCTTGGCGTTCACCACGAAATTGACGTCCTTGTTGGCGGTCATCAGGGACATCACGAAGCGCTTTTTGTGTTCGGCCTCATGCGAGATACGCAGGGCGACCAGCGCTCCGAGCGTTGAAAGGCCGATCGCGATGATGAGCGAGGCCAGATCAAGCCGCTTGAAAAAATCCCGCAGGTCATAGGCGGTCGCCTTGTCGATTTCGTTGACGAAGCCCAAGCCGAGGTTTTCATCATAGAGCCACGCCCCGACCACGGTTTCACCCGCAAAATTCAGATAGCCATCGACAGAAACGTTATCGTTTCCCTGCAGCGCCTGCCGGACCGGCAGGATGAACTCCGGCTGGGCTTCGGTTCCCGGCTCCAGCAGCCGGGCTGTGCCGTCATGCCTAACGCTGCCGTTTTCGAAAATCTCGAAATCGGGAGTCCGTGACAAAAGGTTGCCTTCGGAATCGAACGCATAGGCATTCAACTGGGACCGAGTGGCGGTGGTTTCCACCAGCGGGAACAGGTCGATCCGCGGCGAAAGGCGCAGAGCCATCAGTGCGATTACGGTGCCTTGGCCATCCCAAATCGGTGCGATGGCGAAAAGCGTCGAGTTGCCCCGCGGGCTTGCTTCGCCGGTCAGCGGCACATCGGACTGCTGCAGGCGGGTGACCATGGGGTCGCCGGACAAGGCCGCCATGAACTGGTCGGGCTGCGCCAGCAGCAGATTGGGCGTGCCGGTATTGGCGACCCGGGAAGAGGCGAGGCTGATGCCGTTCGGGGCGATGATGAAGTAGCCCTCGATATGCTGGCTCGCCAGATAGGGCCGGAAATGCGTGGCCAAGCGTTTTTGATCCGGGTGGGCAATCAGGGCGTCTTCGTCATCCGCGATCGCCAGCAGGTTGCGGGCTGCGTCTTGAACGATCTCCAACTGCGCCGCGGCGATCGCTTCGCGCGTCCGTCCGTCCGCCCAGCGGTTCAGGGCCGCCCCGGTTGCGACCAGGCTGTCCTGTAACCGTGCGGAAAGGTCGTCGCGGTATTTCCGGTCCAGCGCGTTGTCGATGAAAACATAGCCCGCGATCAATCCTGCGATCACCAGCGTGTAGACCAATGCGATAATGGGGATGACGGGTTTTGAACTACGAACCATGCGCGTCTCTCCGGCGACGCATAACCGGGGACAGGCCGACGGGGCAGACGTCCGCGGTGTCGTACCCATGCCACAGCGGTCCGGGCAGGCCTGAAACAGATCCCGATATGTTCAAAGTGGTGTCACTCCTCAAAAACGAGCGGACCGGGATAGCAAAGATGGTTCTCACACGATCACGCGCAGTACTTGTTAACGGTTAAAATCAGCCTTGGCAGAAATCTTCCGCCAAGGCGTTTCACAAATGCCCCATGCCGGATGCGACGAAGGGACTAGTAAAGATTATATAAGAACGAAAAGAGAGCAAAGCGGCGAAGTGCGTTGCTGGCGAATGTTTTCCGGCATTTTGCACCCTGAATTGAAGCCTGACGGTCCGGATCAACCAATCATGAGGCATGTAGCTCTGCCAGCTTGTCCCGGCAGGTCTTGATCATGAATTCCGCGAACAACTGCACCTTGGGATCACGCAGTCGGCGGCTGGGCGACAGGCAGACAAGCGGCACCGAAAGGGGCGGGGTTTGTTCTGCCACCGGAACCAGCGTGCCCGCAGCAAGGTGCTCGGCGACCTCGAAAATGGGTTTCAGGACGATGCCCGCCCCGTCGAGCGCCCAGCCGGTCAGCACGTCGCCATCGTCGGATTCGAACGGGCCGGTGATTTCGAACCGGCGCTGGCCGGTCGCCGTTTGCAAGGTCCACTGGAATTCCTTGGCGCCGGGAAAGCGCAGATTCAGACAGTCGTGGTTCTGTTCCAGCAGGTCGTCACCTGTTTCGGGCTTGCCGCGCCGTTCGATATATTCGGGCGCGGCGCACAATATGCGCGGGCAATCGGCGATGACGCGCACCTTCAGGTCGCTGTCCTGCAGCGGACCGAGCTGAAAGGCGAGGTCGAGCCCTTCGCCGGTCACGTCGATGTGCCGGTCCGACAGGCGCAGGCGCACGTCGATATCCGGATATTGCCGTTTGAACTGCGGCACCAGCGGCGCGATGAACCGCCGGCCGATCCCCAACGGGGCCGCCACGAAAAGCGTGCCGCGCGGTGACTGGGTGGCGTGCATGACCTTGGCCTCGGCCTCGTCGATCGCCTCGACGATCTTGCAGGCGCCTTCATAGAAAAGCTTGCCATGCTCGGTGGCGTGCAGCGCCCGGGTGGTGCGGTTGAACAACCGCACGCCGAGATGCTTTTCCAGCTCGGCGATGCGCGAGGACGCGACCGCCGGCGAGGTGCGCTGATCGCGGGCCGCGGCGCTCATGTTGCCCAATTCGTAGACGCGCAGGAACATCCGGATGTTGTTTACATAGGCCATTTTCAAACGCTTCTTGAAACTGTTCTTCCGATTTGAAGAATTAACAAACAAGTGCGACGGGCGATAGCCTAGAGAAAACCGATCCTCAGGAGGTCCCGATGTATGATTTTGCCGCCATGGGCGCATGGCTGGAATTCGCGGTGCGCTGGCTGCACGTGATCACCGCGATCGCGTGGATCGGATCGTCCTTCTATTTCATCGCGCTGGATCTGGGGCTGCAACGCGACCGCAACCTGTCAACAGGGGCCGATGGCGAGGAATGGCAGGTCCATGGCGGCGGGTTCTATCACATCCAGAAATACCTGGTCGCGCCGGCCAACATGCCCGACGGGTTGGTGTGGTTCAAATGGGAAAGCTATTCGACATGGCTGTCGGGGGTCGCGTTGCTGGCCGTGGTCTATTACATGGGGGCCGAATTCTACCTCGTCGATCCGGCGGTGATGGAACTGGCCAATTGGCAGGCGGTGCTGATTTCCATGGCGTCGCTGGCGTTCGGTTGGGTGGTCTACAACGCGCTGTGCAAGCAGTTCGTGAACGCCAACCAGACCGCGTTGATGGTGGCTCTGTTCGTGGTGCTGGTCGGCATGGCCTATTTTTACACATCGGTGTTTTCGGGCCGCGCCGCGATGCTGCATCTGGGCGCTTTCACCGCCACGATCATGAGCGCAAACGTCTTCTTCATCATCATCCCGAACCAGAAAATCGTGGTGGCCGACCTGATCGCCGGGCGCAAGCCGGACGCGAAATACGGCAAGATCGCCAAGCAGCGCTCGACCCATAACAACTACCTGACGCTGCCGGTCATCTTCATGATGCTGTCGAACCATTACCCGCTGGCCTTCGCCACCGAATATAACTGGATCATCGCCAGCCTTGTGTTCCTGATGGGCGTCACCATCCGGCACTATTTCAACTCGCTGCATGCGCGGAAGGGAAACCCGACCTGGACCTGGCTGGCCACCGCATTGCTGTTCATCGCGATCATGTGGATGTCCACCGCGCCGATGTTCCGCGCCGAGGAGGTCGAGGAAGCCCATGGCCCCGCCCTGCGCTTCGCCGAGGTCGAAGGATTCGAAGAAGTCGCCGATATCGTCATGGGCCGCTGTTCGATGTGCCACGCCGAGGAACCGGGCTGGGACGGGTTGCACTGGCCGCCCAAGGGGGTGCGCCTGGAAACCCCGCACCAGATCGCCAGCCAGGCGCGCGCGATCTACCTGCAGGCGGGGCTGAGCCACGCGATGCCGCCCGCCAACCTGAGCTTCATCGAACCCGAGGAACGGGCGAAGATCGTCGCCTGGTACGAGGCGGCCACCAAAGGGTGATTTTCCCCGGATCGCTTGCGATCCGGTTTGCGCCCGGCCTCCCCCTTCAGGGCGGGCGCGAATCCCAGTTATTTCGATACACGATAGTTTTCTGTCGCACCTCGCCCTGAACCCCGCTAATCAGGCGCAATGGACGACACATTCGAAATCTTCCTCGTCGGCCCGCCGGGGCTGGAACCTGTTCTGGCTGAGGAGGCCCGCGAAAAGGGCTTTGCCGAAGCCACGCCCGTGCCCGGCGGTGTCACCTTCACCGGCGGCTGGGCGGATGTCTGGCGCGCCAACCTGACCCTGCGCGGCGCAACACGGGTCTTGGCGCGGATCGGATCGTTCCGCGCCTTCCATCTTGCGCAGCTCGACAAACGGGCGCGGAAATTCCCCTGGGGCGATGTCCTGCGCCCGGACGAACCGGTCCGGGTCGAGGTATCGACCAACCGGAAATCCAAGATCTACCACGCCGGTGCCGCGAAACAGCGGCTGGAAACCGCGATTGCCGAGGAACTGGGCGCGCCGATTTCGGACGAGGCGCTGGTTCAGATCAAGGCGCGGATCGACGATAACCTAGTGATCCTCAGCGTCGATACCTCGGGCGAAAGCCTGCACAAGCGCGGCTACAAGGCGGGCGTCGGCAAGGCGCCGATGCGCGAAACGCTGGCATCGCTCTTGTTGCGCGCCTGCGGCTACGACGGGCAGGAACCGGTGCTGGACCCGATGTGCGGTTCGGGCACCTTCCCGATCGAGGCGGCGGAAATCGCCAAGGGGCTGATGCCGGGCCGGGCGCGCCACTTCGCCTTCGAGAAGCTCAACGGATTCGACGATGCGCTGTGGCAGGACATGCGCGGTGAAACGAAACCGCACCCGACCGACCTGCTGTTCTACGGCTCGGACCGCAACGTCAACGTGATCGGGATGGCGAAGGAAAATGCCGAACGCGCCGGGGTGGCCGATTGCACCCGCTTCACCCCCGCGCCGATCAGCGATCTGCAACGCCCCGACGGGCCGCCGGGGCTGGTCTTCGTCAACCCGCCTTACGGGGCGCGGATTGGCAAGAAGAAGGACCTGTTCGCGCTCTACGGATCGTTGGGGCAGGTGCTGAAGGAACGGTTTTCCGGCTGGCGTGTCGGCATCGTCACCAGCGAAACGCCCTTGGCCAACGCGACCGGTTTGCCGTTCGAACCCTCGGGGCCGCCGATTGCCCATGGCGGGCTGAAGGTGAAGTTGTTCAAGACTGCCGCCCTGTAACCCTGTTGCGAATTCGGCAATGGTCGAATCGCGTCCGATTGTGCTAGGTCTTGTTGTATGGCTCAGGCTTCCCCCAACATAAGCGAAAATCAGCCCGTAATCCGACAGCTGGACGAAGGCACGATCAACCGCATCGCCGCCGGCGAGGTGGTCGAACGACCGGCTTCGGCGGTGAAGGAACTGGTGGAAAACGCCATCGACGCGGGCGCAAGGCGGATCGAGATCGCGATCGCCGATGGCGGCAAGACGCTGATCCGGGTCACCGATGACGGCTGCGGCATCACCGAAGACCAGTTGCCGCTGGCGTTGTCGCGCCATGCGACGTCGAAGATCGACGGGTCGGACCTGCTCGACATTCACAGTTTCGGGTTTCGTGGGGAAGCGCTGCCATCGCTTGGCGCGGTGGGGCGGCTGACCATCACCAGCCGGGTTGCTGGCGGCGAGGCTGCTTCAATCGCAGTCGCGGGCGGCGAAATGGGCCCGGTGAAACCGGCGGCGTTGAACCAGGGCACTGTGGTCGAATTGCGCGACCTGTTTTACGCCACCCCGGCGCGGCTGAAATTCATGCGCACCGACCGGGCCGAGACCCAGGCGATCAACGACGTGGTGAAACGGCTGGCGATGGCCGAACCGTTCATCGGTTTCACCCTGCGCGACGTGTCGGGTGGCGGCGAAGGCCGGGTGACCTTCCGCGCCGAACCCGAAAGCGGCGACCTGTTCGACGCCTTGCATGGCCGCCTGGCCCGGGTGCTGGGCGCGGAATTCGCCGAAAACGCGCTGAAGATCGATGCCGAACGCGATGAATTCATGCTGACAGGCTACGCCGCTTTGCCGACCTATTCGCGCGGATCGGCGGTGGCGCAGTTCCTGTTCGTCAATGGCCGCCCGGTGAAGGACAAGCTGCTGATCGGGGCGTTGCGGGGGGCCTATTTCGATTTCCTCAGCCGCGACCGGCACCCGGCGGCGGCGCTGTTCATCGAATGCGATCCGCACAAGGTCGACGTCAACGTGCACCCGGCGAAATCCGAGGTGCGGTTCCGCGACCCCGGCATGGTGCGCGGGCTGATCGTGTCGGCGCTGCGCCATGCCTTGGCCGAGGCCGGGCATCGCGCATCGACCACGGTGGCGGGGGCCACCCTAGGCGCGTTTCGCCCTGAACCGGTGCCGCAGCAGGGGACGGCGACGCCGGGCCGGATTTACCAGATGGACCGCCCGTCGCAGCAGGCGATCAGCCAGAGCTACCGGGCGCAGGCGCCCGAACCGGGCTTTGCCGAATTCGGTCAGAGCTACAGCGCGCGGGTGGAAGAGGTCATCGAGACACCCCCGCAAGGGCCGGAAGAGACACCCGTCGAGGCGCTGCCGCTGGGTGCGGCGCGGGCGCAGGTGCATGAAAACTACATCATCGCGCAGACCGAAACCGGCATGGTGATCGTCGATCAGCACGCCGCGCATGAACGGCTGGTGTATGAAAAGTTGAAACACCAGATGGCCGAAAACGGGGTTGCGGCTCAGGCGCTGCTGATCCCGGAAATCGTCGAGCTGTCCGAGGGCGACTGCGCCCGGATCATGGAGATCGCCGACGACCTGCAAAAGCTTGGGCTGGGGATCGAAGCGTTCGGCGGCGGCGCCGTCGCGGTGCGCGAAACCCCCGCCATCCTGGGCGAGGTGAACGCGCGGGCGATGGTTCTGGATATCCTCGACGAACTGGCGGATCTGGGTGACAGCCAAACGGTGCAGGCAAGGATCGAAGCGATCCTGAGCCGGGTTGCCTGCCACGGGTCGATCCGGTCGGGTCGGCGGATGCGGGCGGAGGAGATGAACGCGCTCTTGCGGGAAATGGAGGCGACGCCCCATTCCGGCCAGTGCAATCACGGGCGCCCCACTTACGTGGAACTGAAATTGAGCGATATCGAACGGTTGTTTGGACGGACATGATCGAAATTAACGGGCAGGTTTACGGTTTGGGCGATCCGCTGGGGATCGCGGTTCTGGCGGCGGCGGGCATCGGATTGCTGGTGCTGATCCTGCTGATCATGACGGTGCGGGCCACGGGCCGGTCTGCGCGGCTTGCCGAACCCTTGGCGATGCAGATGGGGCAGTTGGGCCAGCGGGTGCAGGCGCTCAGCGACGGTCAGCAGCAACTGGCCGGCGGGCTGACCCACGTGGCCGAGGCGCAATCGGCATCGCAGACCAACATGCTGCAGCTGATGGAAAAGCGCCTGGCGCATGTGCAGCAGCAGATGACCGAAAACCTGCAGGGATCGGCCCGCAACACCGCGCAGTCACTTGGCGAATTGCAGCAGCGGCTGAAAACCATCGACAAGGCGCAGGAAAACATCACCAAGCTGTCGGGCGACGTGCTGAGCCTGCAGGACATCCTGTCGAACAAGCAAACCCGCGGCGCATTCGGCGAGATCCAGCTGCGTGATATCGTGACCAAGGCGCTGCCCAGCGACAGTTTCACCTGGCAGGCGACCTTGTCCAACGGCAGACGCGCCGACTGCCTGATCCACCTGCCCAACCCGCCGGGCCCGATCGTGATCGACAGCAAATTCCCGCTGGAAGCTTACGAGGCGCTGCGCCGGGCCGAAACGCAGGAACAACTGACCCGCGCGGCGCAATTCCTGCGCCAGACGGTGCGGACGCATATCAAGGCGATTTCGGAAAAATACCTGATCGAGGGCGAAACCGCCGACGGCGCGCTGATGTTCCTGCCCTCCGAGGCGGTCTATGCCGAACTGCACGCCAATTTCCCTGAACTGGTACGTGAAGGCTTCGACAAACGGGTCTGGATCGTATCGCCGACCACCTGCATGGCGACGCTGAACACGATGCGGGCGATCCTGAAGGATGCAAGGATGCGCGAACAGGCCGGAGCGATCCGGCGCGAATTGTCGATGCTGTTTGCCGATGTCGAGCGGCTGGGCACGCGGGTGGAAAACCTCGACCGGCATTTCGGGCAGGCGGCCAAGGATATTTCGGAAATCAAGATCAGCGCAGACAAGGCCGGCCGCCGGGCACGGCGGCTGGACAATTTCGATTTCGAGGAACTGGCGCCCGAGAGCGAAAGCGCCGTGGTGCCGCTGGAACGGCCGAAGGGCTGACTTAATCCAGATCAAGGACGGGTGCGCCCCGTTTGGCGCATCTTGTGGCCGAAGCCGCGCGAACAGGAGGATGAGACGTGCTAGAAATCAGCATACGCAAGGTGGCGAACGTGATCCTGATGGCGCGGGAACTGAACCGCGCGGAGGGTGAACTGCGGGCCTTCATCGACCGACTGACCGAAGAAGAGCAGATTGATCTGGTCACGCTGATGTGGGTCGGGCGCGGCAGTTTCGAGGCGGAAGAATGGTCCGAGGCGCGCGCCACCGCGATGGCGGAGGCCACGACACCCACCGCCGATTACCTGATCGGGACGCCGCACCTGTCGGATCACCTGGAAAACGGGCTCGACGCTCTGGGCCTCTCGGCAATGGACGACGAAGACGACCTGATCCGCGGCGGCTGATCCCGCGGCAAGCGGCGAATGTACACGGTCCCGTCTCACAGGCGGGGCCTTTTTTCGTCGCGCCGGCGTGAACACGAACTTTGGATTTCGTGATCCGTCCGTATGAACGGGTGTGAGCGCTAGCGGTGGTCTGGTCTGCGTCTCGCGGCTAAGCCGTTGATTTCCATGACTATGCATATTCACGGGGATGTGTCGTGCGATTTTGCGCGGGAGGGGGCCGTTTATGCACATATTTCAGGGGCTTAATATCGTTGAAGCGCGGGGTTGGCGTCGCCATCTGAGGCTCAGGTCGCAACCAGCGACAGACCAAAAGCAACTCAAAAGGACATGAGATGAAACTTATTATTGCAACCGCCGCCTTCGCCCTGACCGCCGCTTCCGCCGCTTTCGCGGGGCAGGATTATACTGCTGAAACGGTCATGACCCGCAGCGTGCCGGCCGCGTTCCACGAGGCCGACCGTGATCGCGGCCTCTATTCGGGCGATACCCTGTCGGTCACCGTGGGGCAAAAAGACACCCTCGCGGCGTCGGGTTATCTGTTCACCCGTGACGAGGGGCAGTATCGGGGTGAAACCGTGCCGGTTCACGTTTTCGGATCGCTGGCGAATCTGGAAAACGGCAGCCTGCGCTGATCCGCGGACAAACGATCCTGTTAATCAAAAGACGCCCGCCATTTGGCGGGCGTTTTTTTTACATCGCGGTTGAATTCAATCCAGGTGATCGACGCGTTCCATGTGCTGTGTGAGCTTCTGGATCTTTGCCAACCAGCCCTGAACCGATGGGAAATACGCGGAGATACCGAAACACTCCGTGCGATTCCGCACCGCAGCAACAAGATTTCCATGTGTATGCATGTTCACAAGGACGTGTCGTGCAATTTTGCGCGGGAGGGGGCCGTTTATGCACATATTTCAGGGGCTTAATCGCATTGAAGCGCGGGGTTGATAGCGCCATATGAGGCTCAGGTCGCAACCAGCGACAGACCAAAAGCAACTCAAAAGGACATGAGATGAAACTTGTTATTGCAACCGCCGCCTTCGCCCTGACCGCCGCTTCCGCCGCTTTCGCGGGGCAGGATTATACTGCTGAAACGGTCATGACCCGCAGCGTGCCGGCCGCGTTCCACGAGGCCGACCGTGATCGCGGCCTCTATTCGGGCGATACCCTGTCGGTCACCGTGGGGCAAAAAGACACCCTCGCGGCGTCGGGTTATCTGTTCACCCGTGACGAGGGGCAGTATCGGGGTGAAACCGTGCCGGTTCACGTTTTCGGATCGCTGGCGAATCTGGAAAACGTCAGCCTGCGCTGATCTTCGTAGTGCTCTAACACAAAAAGACGCCCGCCATTTGGCGGGCGTCTTTCTTTTGCATCGCGGTTGAAATTCAACCCAGGTGATCGACGAGTTCCATGTGCTGTGCGAGCTTCTGAATCTCTGCCAGCCAGCCCTGGACCAGCGGGGCCTCCGCCGGAGCTGCCGAAACACCCGGTGTGATCTTGCCCTGCAGCACCGATTCGATGGCCAGCGACACCGGTACCGATACCAGTCGCGCCATCGCGTTGCCGCGCTCGTCGCCCCAGGCATCCATGACATAGGTCTTGTGCCAGACCTCCTTGCCATCCTTTTCGGCGCTCAGCGCGACGCAGAGGACAACGCGGTCCGGTTCGCCTTCGTCATAGGCGTTTTCGGCCCAGAACTGATCCGACATTTCCTTCAGGCGCGCATCGCCCTCGGGGCCTTCCAGCGTTTCGATTTCGCGGAACACGTCCGACCAAGCATCGGTCCAGCCGTTCAGCCGCAGCGTGCCGCGCACGAACTGGCGCACCGGCCAATCCGCTTCGAAACCGTATTCGGCCATGAAGGGAATCGAATCGCGGTTCGGGTAGACTTCGAAATCTTCCGGGCTGGGCAGGGGGGCGGTATAGCTGCTGATCGCGTCCCAAGGACGGTCGACGTCGAAGACGGCGGAATCGCGGATCGAGCGGGAGGGCGAGCGCAGCGCCTTCAGCACGCCCAGCGGCGACCAGCTGAATTTGTAGCGGAACGGGTTTTCGTTCTTTGGCACGCCGCCGCAATAAGAAATGAAGGACAGCTCATTTGCCGGGTCGAAGGCGTCCGACGCCTTGTAATCTGCCATCAGCGCATGCGCCATCAGGTGGTCGATGCCCGGGTCTAGCCCGACTTCGTTCACTAGGCATAGCCCCTTTTCCTTCGCTTCGTCATTCAGCGCCCGCATTTCCGGCGCGATGTAGGACGAGGATACGAAATGCGCGCCCTTTTGCAGGCACAGCTTGGCCAGCGGCACGTGATGATCGGCGGGCAGCATGGAGACGACCACGTCGCCTTCGGCAACCGCTTCGGCCAGCGTGTCCATGTCGAAGGCGCGGATTTCGTCGGTCAGGTCGCCGACCGCTTCCCTGGCTTTTTCGACGGTCCGGTTCCACACCGTGACCTTGTGACCGTTGTCGATCAGGCGACGCAGGCCGGGAATGGCCGAAAGGCCGGTGCCACACCAGTGAATGGTCATGAATTGCTCCCTTGTCTGTAACTATTTGTATTTCAGTTTCGCCGCGACGATGCTCAGCACGATCAAAGTCGCGCAACCATTGGCGATGATCAGCGGCCAGTCCTTCACCAGCAGACCATAGAGCAGCCAGAGTGTCACGGTCAGCAGGAACAGAAAATTCGCCGCCAGCGACAGGCCGGAGGTGTCGCGGGTGGACCAGGCCTTCCAGGTCTGAGGAACCCAGCAGACGGTGCCGAGAAACCCGGCGAGGTAACCGATATAGATTTCCATGCTCAGCCCGTGTGACTGTCAAATGTGGCCTTGGCCCGGCCCCAGACGCCGCTGTCCAGATCGGTCAGCGTCAAGAGCGACGGCAGCAGCTGCGCTGCGTAATCTTGCGAACTTTCCACCGGCAGCATAGAGGGCAGGTTGTCGATCGCCATCACGTCCAACACCGGATCGGTCGCTACGCGCAGCGCCGGTTCGGCCCAGGTGGTGGCACGGTCATAGACCGGGATCGGGTTGTAATCGCTGTCCGGGTCGCAGGCCACGTCGCCAATGGCGCTGAGCTTGCGCGGCTTATCCAGTGACTCGCGCGGGACGAAGACAGGGGTGCCGGGGCGGGCGAAGATGCAGTTGAGGAAAATGTCGTGGTCGAGGATTTCCGGGAACGGCCCGCCGCTGGCGGTCTCGACCATGTCCCACTTGGTGACCTCGACCCCCATCGCGGTGCACAGGTCCGACGCCCCGGTGCCGACCCGGCCCAACGCGCCGATCACGATGGCGCGCGGGCGACCGGTTCCGGTCGCGTCCAGTTCTGCCAGCAATTCGGCATTGAGCGCGTCCTTGCTGGGGTAAACGCCCACGGGGCCGCAGATCTCTCCGCGCTGCTGCGCCGCCCATGTTTTCAGCGTCACCGCCGCCCCGGCATAGCCGGCCCAGTAGCCGAAGGCCGCGACACGGCGGCCGGTTTCATCGACAAGGTATTCCAGATCGTACAGCGTGCCGCCGCCGGCCTTGAACCGCTCCAGCAGCGCCTTGCCCGAATGCTGCCCCTTGAAGGCATGGCCGAACATGATGTGACGATGCGGCAGCGGCGTGCCGTCCTCGGGCAGTTCCTTCAGCCCGAAAATGATCGCATCACGCGGCGCCTCGGGCCATGAATTTTCCGGCGCGATTTCGGCGCCCGCATCGCGGTAGCCGTCGATCGGGATGGCGCGCACGCGGCTTTCCTCGACCGTGACGCGGATGCCCGCCTTGATCAGCGCGGCGGCGCCTTCTGGCGTCAGACCGACCCGGTCTTCGTTCGGGCGCTGTTCTGCGCGGACCCAGAGATGTGTCATGGTTTCGATCCTTCCTTTCGGTCGGGCAGGGCGTCAGAGATGGGTTTGGGCATATTGCCGGTCGGGATGGTCCAGATGCGGCACCGCGTTGAACTGGGTCAGCGCCAGGTCGTCGCCGACGCGGTGCAGACGGTGGACCGAGGTGTTCTGGATGGCAATGCAAGCCTTGGCGAAGGCCGGGATTGCGAGCCCCATAACGTGGCGCATCACCATGCCGATCAGCCCGCCCGACGTGACGACCAGGGCGGGTCCGTGGCCCGCATTTATTTCGTTGATCACCGCGTCGACGCGGGTTTCGAAATCCTGGAACGTTTCGGGCGTGTCGCCGATTGCACCGGCCTGCCACTTGCCCAGCAGCATCGGCATGTAGGTGACAAAACCTTCGCGCGTGTCGGGCAGGGGAATGCCCTGCTGATCGCGCAACAGGTTGGCCAGCGTGAAGAATTCCATTTCGTTCAGCCGGGCGTCCTGCACGATGGCGCCATGGGTTTCAGCCTGCATCGCGCGGGCGGTTTCGACATGGCGGGTCAGGGTGCCGCTATAGACCCGTTCGAAATGTTCGCCGGTGGCGCGGAGATGATCGCCGAGCCAGGCCGCCTGCTGCGTGCCCAGTTCGCTGAGCTTGTCATAGCTGGTTTCGTCCTGCGCCCGGGTATTGGCCTGGCCGTGGCGGATCAGTGTGATGGTGGACATCGTTTCTGCCTTTGCGGTTCAGCGAATGGGTAGGCAAAGGCGGGCGCGGGTGCAATGGCCCACGTCGCGGAAATGCATGAAATCGGCGGGGAAACCGCGTCAGGCCGCGTCGCTGCGATGATAGCCGCGTTTCAGCGCGGCATTGCGCAGCCGGTCGGCCTGTTCCGAGGCTTGCCGCAGATTGCCGAACAGGTCGATCCGGGATTGCCCCTTGCCGCCGCTGATGCCCCATTCGCGCATGACCGACACCTCTTCAAGCAGGTTCATGGCGATTTCGACCCGGTAGTAGCGGGGCCGGAAGGACTGAGGCGTCGGGCGATAGAGCAGGCAGCTGGTCATGGGGTGATTCTAGGCATGTGATTCGCGCGGATCAAGCCCGTCCCTACGCCGCCGTAGGGAATTTCAGCTCCAGCTCACGTCGCCCAGGAAAATATAGCCAGCGCCATAGATCGTCTTGATCAGGCGCGGATTTTTCGGATCCTCGCGCAGCTTGGTGCGCAGCCGCGAGATCCGCACATCCATCGCCCTGTCGAAGCTTTCCCCGGCCGCGCCACCCAGCGTTTCCTGCATCACCGCGCGCGAAATCAGCCGTTTGGGGCGTTCGAGGAACAGCCGCAGCACTTCGCCTTCGGCATGCGAAAACGGCGTTTCAAGGCCCTCTTCGTCCTCAAGGATGTAGCTGTCGAAATGCGCGGTCCAGCCGTTGAAACTGGCGGTGTTTCCCGATTGCGGCGGCGTCTGGCCGCGGCGCAGCCGGGCGCGGATGCGGGCCACGACCTCGGCCGGGTCGAAGGGCTTGATAATGTAGTCGTCGGCGCCGAGTTCCAGCCCGGTCACCCGGTCCTGTACCTGCGCGCGGCCCGAAATGATGATCACCGTCGCGCCCTGTTCCAGCGCCAGCCGGTGCACCAGCGTCAGCCCGTCCTTGTCCGGCAGCGACAGATCGACAAGGCAGACGTCGGGGGTGGCGGATTTAAGGGCGGCTTCGAATTCGGTGGCGCGCCCGAAACTCATGGTGCGGAACCCGGCCTCGTTCAGCGCATCGGCCAGCATCGAGCGGATTTCCGGTTCGTCGTCCAGGATGGTGACAAGGGGCGCGGTCATTCGGCGGCGGTTTCCTGTTGCAAGAAGGTTGTCAGCTGCGACTGCGTAAAGGGTTTACGCAGCAATGGCGCCTGCGTCGAGGCAGTTCGGGAAAGCGGGTGATCGGGGGGCAGCGATGTCATCAGCGACAGCGGCGGGTGACCGGCGGGCAGCGCGTCGAGAAGATCGAGCCCGGTCTTTTCCCCCGCCAGCGTGATGTCGGACAGGATGCGCCCGATGTCGGGCAACCCGTCGAGCAACGCCAGCGCCTCGTCCACGGTTTCGGCCTCGATCACCGTGTTGCCAAGCGCGGTCAGCATCGAGCGCACGGTTTCGCGCAGGTCGGGGCTGTCTTCGACCAGCAGCACCAGGCCCGGTTCCAGCGGCGGCGGCGCCGGTTGCAGCGGTAGCCGGATCACCACCCGGCCGCCGGTTTCGGTGTTGGACACGCCGATGCGGCCGCCGGCGAGTTTCGTCATGTCATAGACCATCGAAAGGCCCAGCCCCGACCCCTCGCCGCCCTTGGTGGTGAAGAAGGGTTCCAGCGCGTGTTCCAGCGCGGTGTCGGAAAATCCTGGGCCGGTATCGTCGAGGATGAATTCGGCCCACAGGTTCTGCACCGGGGCGACGGTCAGGCTGATCTCGCCGGATTTGCCGCAGGCGTCGCGGGCGTTCAGGATCAGGTTCAGCAGCGAATCCTGCAACATCCCGGTGTCGAGCATCAGCCGGTTGTCATGCAGCAGGTTGCTTATGTTGAGCGAAAAATTGGCGGGCAGCGCCGGGGCGGCGAGGATTTGCAGATCGTCCAGCAGCAGCCCGACATCGGCCGGGACCGGGTGCCATTCGCGCGCGCCGGTGATGTCGGCGATCCGGTTCAGAAGCGATCCGCCGCGATGCGCCGCCGACAGGGTGGCTTCGATCTGGCGCTTGGCGTCGGCGGGCAGGTCCATTTTCTGCAACCGCGACTGGCTGCCCAGGATGATGGTCAGCAGGTTGGAAAAATCATGCGCCATGCCGCTGGTCAACTGCGCCGCCATTTCGCGCCGCCTTGTCTGTTGCAGGGCGGTCCGGGCCTGGGTTTCGCGGGTGATGTCCATCGACAGGATGTAAACGCCGTCGTCTTCGCCGCCGGTATCCTGTGCCGGGGTGAACGCGGCACGGATGCGGCGCGAACTGGCTTCGTCGAAAAATTCGAAGACCGAGGCCGTGCCGGCGAAGGCCTCTTCCAGGTGCGGCCGGATCGCGGCGTAGATATCCGTGCCCAGGGCGTCCTCGATATGCAGCCCGACGATGTTTGATGGCCGCCCCGGCATTACCGAGGACAGTTTCCGGTTGGAAAAGGTGTAATAACGGTCCATCCCCACATGGGCGATATGGGCGGGCATCATTTCGGTGGTCTGGCGGGTGCGGGCCTCGGTTTCGGTCAGCTGATGTTTGGCTTCTTCCAGCGCGGTGACGGTCGCGGCGAGCTTGCGGTTGGCGGTGGCCAGCTGTTCGGCATAGGTCAGCACCTTGTCCGACAGTTCCTCGGACCGGGCGCGCAGCAATTCTTCCTGCTGCTTGGGTCTGGAGATGTCGGTGTAAACCGTCACCCAGCCACCCTGTGGCAGGGGCGATCCCTCGACCGAAATCCATTGCCCGTTCGCACGCTTGCGTTCCATGTAATGCGGCGTGAAGGTTTTGGCCTGTTCGACCCGGACGCGAACCGCTTCGTCGACGTCGTCGATCTCGCCATATTCGCCGCGCTCGACAAGATAGCGGATGGTGTCCTCGAACCCCGCGCCCGGCCGGACCTGATCGCTTCCAAGGTCGAACATTTCCCGAAAAGGTCGATTGCAGGCGACGAGTTTCAGGTCACGGTCGTATATCGAAAGGCCCTGCTGAATCAGATTCAGCCCGGCCATCGTCATCGCCGCGGTATCAAGGGGTTTCCGGCCCATTTTATTCTCTCCCTGTGACATGGCTAACATCCCGCGCGGGCGGCGAAAAGCATTGCGCGTGTGCCTGTTACAATTCGTTACAATTGGGAAATGATCAGGAAAAAGTTGACGGTGAATCCTTAATTCGATCCCTTGGAGGAGGGAGAATCGCGGCTACTCGGTCGCACGCTCGGAACTAACGAGCATTTGGGAGGAACAGAATTGGCACAACCGTCACAGGCGGCGGGTGGACTGACGTCCATCCCGGCGTTGTTGCACCGTAACGCCACCGAATACGGCGATCGTCCCGCCTATCGGGAAAAAGAATTCGGCATCTGGCAAAGCTGGACCTGGAAAGAGACAGAGGCAGAGATCACCAATCTCGCACTGGGCCTGATCAATCTTGGCGTCAACGAAGGCGATTTCATCGCGATCATCGGGCGCAACCGTCCTTACATGTACTGGTCGATGGTGGCCGCCGAATCTGTCGGCGCGATCCCGGTACCGCTCTATCAGGACAGCGCCGCGGAAGAGATGGCCTATGTTCTGGATCACTGCGGCGCGCGTTTCGTGATCGCCGAGGACCAGGAACAGGTCGACAAGGTGATCGAGATTCAGGATCGCCTGCACCAGTTCGAGCACATGATCTATCTCGATCCGCGCGGGATGCGGAAATACGACCATTCCCGCCTGCACGAATTCGCGCATATCCAGGAACAGGGCCACGCCGCACGCGATGAACTGACGCCGGAACTGCGCCGCCGCGAAGCCAAGCTGGATTATTCCAGCATCTGCGTGATGCTGTACACCTCGGGCACAACCGGCAAGCCCAAGGGCGTGGTTCTGTCGAACCGCAACGTGATCGAAAGCGCCAAGAATTCCGCTGAATTCGACCATCTGCGCGGGAACGAAGAAATCCTCGCCTATCTGCCGATGGCCTGGGTGGGCGACTTCATCTTCTCGATCGGGCAGGCCTATTGGTGCGGCTTCTGCGTCAACTGCCCCGAAAGCGCCGATACGCTGACGGTGGACCTGCGCGAAATCGGCCCGACCTATTACTTCGCCCCGCCGCGGGTGTTCGAAACCCAGCTGACCAACGTGATGATCCGGATGGAAGACGCGGGCAAGCTGAAGAAGCGGATGTTCGACTATTTCATGGCCCACGCCAAGAAGGTCGGCCCGTCGATTCTGGACGGCAAGCCGGTGGGCTTCGGGGACCGGTTCAAATACTGGCTGGGCAACCTGTTCGTCTATGGACCGCTGAAGAACACCTTGGGCTTCAGCCGGGTGCGCGTGGGCTACACCGCGGGCGAAGCGATCGGGCCGGAAATCTTCGATTTCTACCGTTCGCTGGGCATCAACCTGAAACAGCTTTACGGCCAGACCGAGGCGACGGTGTTCATCACCGCGCAGCCCGATGGCGAAGTGCGTTCCGACACGGTCGGCGTGCCCTCGCCCGGCGTCGAGCTGAAGATCGCCGACAATGGCGAGGTGTTCTATCGCAGCCCCGGCGTGTTCGAGGAATATTACAAGAACCCCGAAAGCACCGCCTCGACCAAGGATGCCAAAGGCTGGGTCGCAACCGGCGATGCGGGTTTCATCGAACCCGGTACCGGGCATCTGCGGATCATCGACCGCGCCAAGGATGTCGGCAAGATGGCCGATGGCAGCCTGTTCGCGCCGAAATACGTTGAAAACAAGCTGAAATTCTACCCCAACATCCTCGAGGCGGTGGTGTTCGGCAATGGCCGCGACCAATGCATGGCCTTCATCAACATCGACCTGTCCGCGGTCGGCAACTGGGCTGAACGCAACAACATCGCCTATTCCTCCTACCAGGAACTGGCGGGGCATCCGCAGGTTCTGGCCGCGATCAAGGATCACGTGGAAGAGGTCAATAAATCTGTGGCGCAGGACGAAATGCTGTCGGGTTGCCAGATCCACCGCTTCCTGGTGCTGCACAAGGAACTGGATGCCGATGACGGCGAACTGACCCGTACCCGCAAGGTGCGCCGCCGGATCATCGAGGACAAGTACAGCGATCTGATCGATGCGCTCTATGGCGGCAAGGATGAAATCTTCACCGAAACCGAAGTGACCTACGAGGACGGCCGCAAGGGATCGATCAGCGCGACGCTGAAGCTGATCGATGCCGCGGTGGTGCCGGTGACAACGCAGAAGGTGGCGGCAGAATGAGCAACGAAGAAGGATATGTCACCGACGACGGTCGCAAGATCGGCGGCACGCTGATGGAGATGAAGAACATCACGCTGCGTTTCGGCGGGGTGAAGGCGATCACCGATATCAGCTTCGACATCAAGGAAGGCGAAATTCGCGCCATCATTGGCCCGAACGGGGCCGGCAAATCCTCGATGCTGAACGTGATTTCAGGTTTCTACGTGCCGCAGGAGGGCGAGGTTTGGTTCAAGGGCGCGAAACGCCCGCCGATGAAACCCTACCAGGTGGCGCAGCAGGGCATTGCCCGGACGTTCCAGAACATCGCGCTGTTCGAAGGCATGAGCGTTCTCGACAACGTCATGACCGGGCGGCTGAACTACATGAAGTCCGGCCTGTTTCAGCAGGCGATCTGGAAGGGCAAGGCCGAGCGGGAAGAAGTGGAAAACCGCGAGGTGGTCGAAAAGGTCATCGACTTCCTGGAAATCCAGTCGATCCGCAAAACGCCGGTCGCGCGTCTGCCCTATGGTTTGAAAAAGCGGGTCGAACTGGCTCGTGCGCTGGCGGCCGAACCGATGCTGCTGCTGCTCGATGAACCGATGGCGGGCATGAACGTCGAAGAAAAAGAGGACATGAGCCGCTTCATCCTCGACGTGAATGATGAATTCGGCACCACCATCGCGCTGATCGAACACGACATGGGCGTGGTGATGGACCTGTCCGACCGCGTCGTCGTGATGGATTACGGCAAGAAAATCGGGGACGGAACCCCGGACGAAGTGCGCAGCAACCAGGACGTGATCGACGCCTATCTGGGGGTGTCCCATGACTGATTTCGCGCACGACTTTCAACAGGGTAAGGGGGCGTAACAGATGCCTACGCAGCTTCTTTTCGGGACCGAGGTGCTTCTGAACGGCCTGATGGCGGGCGTTCTTTATGCTCTCGTCGCGCTTGGCTTTGTTCTGATCTACAAGGCGAGCGGAATCTTCAACTATGCCCAGGGCGTGATGGCGCTGTTCGCGGCGCTGACGCTGGTCGGGATCATGGATGGCCAGGTGCCCTTCAGCCACCTGATCAACGCCGTACTGGGCACCGAGGTGCATCACTTCGGCTGGCATATCAATGCGGTGGTTTCGATCATCCTGACCATGGGCGTGATGATCATCCTGGCCTATTGCGTGCAGCAGTTCGTGTTCCGCCACCTTGTCGGGCAGGAACCGATCATCCTGTTCATGGCGACCATCGGCCTGGCCTACTTCATGGAAGGTTTCGGCGACCTGATGTGGGGGTCGGACATCAAGAAACTGGACGTGGGCCTGCCCCAGGGCGGCAGTTTCTGGATCGAAGACAACAGCCGCTGGCTGGGCTTCGGCAACGAAGATTTCTATGGCTTCTTCATCGACAAGCTCGACATCGTCGCGACAGGAATCGCCGCAATTCTGGTGGTCGTGCTGGTTCTGTTCAGCCAGTACACCAAGCAGGGCCGGGCAATGCGCGCGGTGGCCGACGATCACCAGGCGGCGCTGTCGGTCGGCATCAGCCTGAACTTCATCTGGGTGATGGTGTGGTCGGTGGCCGGGTTCGTGGCTCTGGTCGCGGGCATCATGTGGGGCGCGAAATCGGGCGTGCAGTTTTCGCTGTCGCTGATCGCGCTGAAGGCGCTGCCGGTGCTGATGCTGGGCGGCTTCACCTCGATCCCCGGGGCCATCGTCGGCGGGCTGATCATCGGCGTGGGTGAAAAGATGTTCGAATTCACCATTGGACCGCTGGTCGGCGGCGCGACCGAGAACTGGTTCGCCTATGTGCTGGCGCTGCTGTTCCTGGTGTTCCGTCCGCAGGGTCTGTTCGGTGAAAAGATCATCGAAAGGGTCTGAGCCATGCAGAAGCTTCTCGCACTGATCAACGTCGTCGCTTGGGCAGGGTTCTGGGCCTTCGGCTACCTGGCCCTGACCGCGGATGGGTTTTCCGGGCGACAGTTGACGATTTCGGCGATCCTGGCTTTCGTCGGTTTCGCGGTGGGGATCTTCGCCTACCTGAAGCTGGTCCGCTTCGCCGAAGACAGCGGCTATGCCGCCAAGTCCAAGAAACTCGATGCCGCGCGCCGTGAAGAGGCGCAGGCGCAGCACCCGCTGTAAGCGCAGAATTCGAAGAGGAATAAACATGTTCTATCGTGAGGCGGGCGACTTCAAAACGTCCTATGTCGACGACAACCAGACCTTCCCGATCAAGTTCGACCGGTACCGCTATTACTTCGTCCTGTTTTTCGCCTTTCTGATCGTCCCGGTGGTGATCAACGATTACTGGGTGAACGCGGTCTTCATGCCGTTCCTGATCTATTCGATCGCGGCGATCGGGCTGAACATCCTGGTGGGCTATTGCGGACAGGTGTCGCTGGGGACCGGCGGTTTCATGGCGGTGGGCGCCTATGCCTGCTACAAGCTCATGACCTCCTTCCCGGAAGTGAACATCTTCTTCCACGTGCTGCTGGCCGGTGGCGTGACCGCGTTGGTCGGCGTGGCCTTTGGCCTGCCCAGCTTGCGGATCAAGGGGTTCTACCTCGCGGTGGCGACGCTGGCGGCGCAGTTCTTTCTGGTGTGGCTGTTCAACAAGGTGCCGTGGTTCTACAACTACTCGGCCTCGGGCCAGATTTCGTCGCCGGAACGCACCGTGTTCGGCATCGCGGTGACCGGCCCCAACACCCATGCCTGGGCGGCCTATCTGTTCTGCCTCGTCTTTGTGACGATCTGCGCGATCGTGGCACGCAACCTGACCCGCGGCATGCAGGGGCGGAAATGGATGGCGATCCGCGACATGGATATCGCGGCTGAAATCATCGGCGTCGATCCGCTGAAATCCAAGCTCAGCGCCTTTGCCGTGAGTTCGTTCTTCATCGGCGTGTCGGGCGCGCTGTTCTTCTCGGTTTATCTCGGCGCGGTCGAGGTGGGCGAGGCCTTCGGCATCACCAAATCGTTCCTGGTGTTGTTCATGATCATCATCGGCGGCCTGGGGTCGATTTTCGGATCCTTTGCCGGGGCGGCCTTCCTGGTGCTGCTGCCGGTGTTGCTGAAGAACATTCTGGTGGGGCAGCTGGGCTGGCCGACCGATCTGGCCGCGCATCTTGAATTCATGATCGTGGGGGCGATGATCATCATCTTTCTGATCGCCGAACCTCACGGGCTGGCGCAACTGTGGCGCGTCGCCAAGGAAAAACTAAGGCTTTGGCCCTTCCCGCACTAAGGACGGGCCCTGCCAAATGCCCGGGAGAATAACCCCGGCACCAATCCATCGGATATGACCAAAGGGAGGAATTTTACCGATGAAAATGAAACTGATCACGGCAGCGGTTGCTGCTCTTATGGCGGCATCGCCGGCCATGGCTGACCTGACCTTCACGTCGCTCAGCTACCGGACCGGCCCCTATGCCGCGAACGGCATTCCGTTTGCCGACGGCTATGCCGACTATTTCACCCTGCTGAACGAACGCGATGGCGGTATCGGCGGCGAAAAGATCAACCTGATCGAATGCGAAACCGGCTATAACACCGAAAAAGGTGTCGAATGCTACGAATCCACCAAGGGTTCCGGCGCGCTGGTCTATCAGCCGCTGTCGACCGGTATCACCTATCAGCTGATCCCCAAGGTGACCGCGGATGGTATCCCGCTGCACTCGATGGGCTATGGCCGGACCTCGGCCAAGAACGGCAAGGTGTTCAGCAACGTCTTCAACTACCCGGCGAACTACTGGGACGGGGCGTCGATCGCGATCAAGCACCTGCTTGACATCAACGGCGGTGACCTCAGCGGCAAGAAGGTCGCGCTGGTCTATCACAACTCGGCTTACGGCAAGGAACCGATCCGTACCCTGGAAGAGCTGTCCAAGAAGCACGGCTACGATCTGACCCTGCTGCCGGTGGACCACCCCGGTCAGGAACAGAAATCGCAGTGGCTGCAAATCCGTCGCGAACGTCCCGATTACGTGATCATGTGGGGCTGGGGCGTGATGAACCAGGTCGCGATCCAGGAAGCCGTGAACATCCGCTTCCCGATGGAAAACTTCATCGGTGTCTGGTGGTCGGGTTCGGAAAACGACGTGAAAGCCGCTGGCGAAGCCGCGGATGGCTACAAGGCGCTGACCTTCCACAACGTGGGTTCGGATTATCCGCTGTTCCAGGACATTCAGGACTATGTTGTCGACGAAGGCAAGGCAGCGGGCGCGGGTGACCAGATCGGTACCGTCCTGTATAACCGCGGCCTTTACGCGGCGATGCTGGCGGCCGAAGCGGCCAAGACCGCTCAGCAGATCCACGGCACCTCGGCCATCACCCCCGCGATGATGCGCGATGGTATGGAAAACCTTGAGATCACCGAAGGCAAGATGACCATGCTTGGTCTGCCGAACTTCGGCCCGTCCTTCAAGGTGAGCTGTGAAAACCACGGTGGTGATGGCTTCGGTGCTGTGACCCAGTGGGACGCGAAAGCCGGCACCTGGAGCATGATCACCGACTACATGCAGTCGGATCAGGACGTTCTGGCGCCGCTGGTTGCCGCGGATTCCGAGGCGTATGCCAAAGAAAACAACATCGCCGAGCGTTGTAACTAATCCTCCCCTCGTTCCGGCCGCGCCATCGCGCGCGGCCGGGACCCCACCAAACGATAACCAGAAAGTTAACGCAGATGCTGGATGCAGGACCCACCGACGAGACCCTTCTGGAGGTCAACAATATCGAGGTGATCTACAACCACGTGATCCTGGTGCTGAAAGGCGTGTCTCTGAAGGTGCCAAAGGGCGGGATCACCGCGCTGCTGGGCGGCAACGGCGCCGGCAAGACCACCACGCTGAAGGCCATTTCGAACCTGCTGCATTCAGAACGCGGCGAGGTCACCAAAGGCAGCATTTTCTATCGTGGTGAACGCGTGCAGGATCGGGCCCCCGCCGAACTTGTGGACAAGGGTGTGATCCAGGTGATGGAAGGCCGTCACTGCTTCGAACACCTGACCGTGGAAGAAAACCTGATGACCGGCGCCTATACCCGCAAGGACGGCAAGGGCGCGGTCGATGCGGACCTGGAAATGGTCTATCAGTACTTCCCGCGCCTGAAAGAGCGGCGCAGAAGCCAGGCCGGCTATACCTCGGGCGGTGAGCAACAGATGGTGGCCATCGGTCGCGCGATCATGAGCCGCCCCGAAACGATCCTTCTTGATGAACCGTCGATGGGACTGGCGCCGCAGCTGGTCGAGGAAATCTTCAACATCGTGAAGAACCTTAACGAAAAGGAAGGCGTGACCTTCCTGCTTGCGGAGCAGAACACCAATGTCGCGCTGCGCTTTGCCCATTACGGGTACATCCTTGAATCGGGGCGTGTCGTGATGGATGGCCCGGCTGCGGATTTGCGCGAAAACCCGGACGTTAAGGAATTTTACCTTGGCGTGTCCGACGAGGGCCGCAAGAGCTTCCGCGACGTGCGGTCCTACCGCCGCCGCAAGCGCTGGCTGAGCTGAGACAAAACTGAAAAACGGGCAGGGCAGCGTCCTGCCCCAGCTGGATGCCAATCAGCCGGGTGAACAATTGCCAAGCCACCCGCACTGGAGACTGTTACCATGAGCCGCTTTTTTGACGATCTCGAAACCCGCAGCGCGGATGAACGCGCCGCCGCCCTGGCCACGGCCCTGCCGGAACAGATTGCCCGGGCGCAGCCCCTGTCCGGCTATGGCGACAGCCTGAAGGATGTCGATGCGGGGGCGATCAAGTCGGTGGCGGACCTGGCCGGGTTGCCGGTGGTGCGCAAATCCGATCTGGTCCGGGCGCAGGGTGGGGATTACCCGTTCGGCGGTTTGACGTCGAAGCCTGCCAGCGGTTTCGCGCATATCTTTCAGTCGCCGGGCCCGATCTATGAACCCGGCGGGACCGATTACGACTGGTGGCGGATGGGCCGCTTCCTGCATGCCTGCGGCATCGGCAAGGGCGATATCGTGCAGAACTGCTTCGGCTATCACCTGACCCCGGCGGGGATGATTTTCGAAAACGGCGCGCGCACCGTGGGCGCGGCGGTTTTGCCCGCCGGAACCGGCCAGACCGAGTTGCAGGCCCGCGCCGCCCATGACGTTGGCGTCACCGCCTATGCCGGCACGCCCGACTATCTCAAGATCATCCTCGACAAGGCCGAAGCGATGGGGCTGAAGCTGGGCATCACCAAGGCCGCCGTCGGCGGCGGCGCGTTGTTCCCCTCGTTGCGGCAGGAATACGCGGATCGCGCCATCACCTGCATGCAATGTTATGCCACCGCCGATCTGGGCAACGTCGCCTACGAATCGGAGGCGATGGAAGGCATGATCGTCGACGAGGGCGTGATCGTCGAAATCGTCCGCCCCGGCACCGGCGACCCGGTCGCCCCGGGCGAGGTGGGCGAAGTCGTGGTGACGACGCTGAACCCCGACTACCCGCTGATCCGCTTCGCCACCGGCGACCTGAGCGCGGTGATGGCCGGGCAAAGCCCCTGCGGTCGCACCAATATGCGTATCAAGGGCTGGATGGGCCGGGCCGACCAGACCACCAAGATCAAGGGTATGTTCGTGCGCCCCGAACAGGTGGCGCAACTGGTCGCCAAGCATGATGACATCGTCAAGGCACGCGTCATCGCCGGGCGCGATGGCGAAATGGACACGATGACGGTTCAGATCGAAACCGAGGCGCAGGAACCCGATGCCTATGCGTCATCGGTTATCGACCTGCTGAAGATGAAGGGCAAGATTCAGCTGGTTTCGCCCGGATCTCTGCCCAACGACGGAAAAGTTATCGAGGATCAGCGCAGTTACGACTAAGCTGGGGGCAGAACCTAAGGGGGCTGCCATGCGAATATCTTCCGTTTTCACCGGTCTAGTGGCCGCAATGCTGCTGTGGACCCATGATGCCAGAGCGGCGGATTACGCGCTGATCCTGACCAACCGGAGCTATGACAACGCCCCGGCCGAACCGCGCGCGGCGTCCTTCGACACATGGTCAAGCATCCTGCGCGAGGCCGGTTTTGAAGTTTTCGGCGGCCAAGACTGGAAAGCCACGACCATGACACGCGCGGCGGAATCGTTTCGCAGCGCGTTGGCCAAGGGCGATGCCGACCGGATCGTCGTGATCGCATCGGGACGTATCGTGGCCTCTTCCACCGACAGCTGGCTTCTGGGGCGCGATTACCGCGACCTGTCGGACATGACCGTCGGACGCTACGGGGTTTCTCTGGGGGGGCTGGCCCAAATCCTCGGCGGCCACCCGGGGCATGGCGTTCTGGTGGTGGCTCCGTCCTGGAGCAGCCGCGAAGCCCCCGGACCGGGATTGCGTGTCGGGGCGCGGCGACTGCCGCTTGCCCAGGGCGTCGCGCTCCTGGAGGGGCCGGCGGACAAGCTGCAGCCGTTGCTGGGCAACGCGGTGATGGCTGCGCCGCAGCCGCTGGGCCGGATCGCGCGCAACCTGCCAAAAGGCGTGACGATGAGGGGGTATCTGCCCGATGACCTTCCGCTCGGGCTGGGGGACGGCGATGTCGACCCGGTGAACGAAAGCGATGCGGCTTACTGGAGCGCCGTGCGCGACCTGGGCACGGTTGCGGCCTATCGCAGCTATCTCGATCGGTTTCCGAACGGTTTGTTCGCGGGGGAAGCGCGCCGCCTGATCGCGGAGGCCGAAGACGAACCGCGCCTTCGTGCGGAAGCGGAGGAGAAAGCGCTTGGCCTGTCCTGGGACGACCGCCGCAACCTGCAACGGGACCTGACGTTGCTGGGCTTCGACACCGGCGGCGTGGACGGCGTTTTCGGCGCCAATAGCCGGTCCGCGATCCGGCGCTACCAGAAAAGCCGGAATTATACCCAAACGGGGTATCTGACCGCGCAGCAGGTGGGGCAGATTCGTCGCGAGGCGTCACAGCGGCGCGAGGAACTGGAACGGCAGGACCGGGCCTATTGGCAGCGCAGCGGTGCGCTTGGGACCGAAGCCGGATACCGTGACTACCTCAACCGTTATCCCAACGGCATTTACGCCGAAACCGCCCGTGACCGGTTGGCCGAAATCGAACGCAGCCGGGGCGAACCGGCGGCATGGGACCGGGCGCGCAGGGCGGATACGATCGCGGCCTACCGGAACTACCTCGACACATATCCCTTCGGCGCACACGCCCGGGACGCGCGCGACCGGATCGCCGAACTGGAACGGGATCGTGTCGACCGGGAACAGATCGAACGCGACAAGGCAGAGGAACGCACGGTCGCCGCAAATCCCATTTCACGGCTGCTGGTGGAGCAATCTCTGAAAAGGGTTGGGCTCAACCCGGGAAAGATAGACGGCAATTTCGACAAGCAGACCCGCAAAGCGTTGCGCCAGTTCCAGCGTGCGAACGAATTGCCCGCGACCGGCTATGTGTCACAGCGCACGATGGTATTGCTGACGACAGGTATCCTGCGCTGATCTATTTCTGGAACACATAGGTTCCCGGCGCCGGTGCCAGCGGCGGATAGCCCTTGTCTGGCGCGCCCATCGTCGGCGGGGCGACCTTGCGGTCGTCGGATTGCGCCCTGTTCAGCCAGTCGGACCATTCCGGCCACCACGATCCATCTTTGGGATCATGCGCAGCGACCCAGCTGTCGGGGTCGCTGTATAGCGCATCGGCGGGCCGGAACCCGATTCGGTAATACCGCCCCTTGTGGCCCGGTTCGCTGACGATGCCGCCATTATGGCCGCCCTTGGTCAGGACGAAGGTCAGGTCGCCATCGGTGAACAGCTTGGTCTTGTAGACAGATCGCCAGGGCGCGATGTGATCTTTCTCTGTCGCGACGACGAAGAACGGCGCCTTGATGTCCTTCAGTGCGATCACCCGCCCGTCGACCGCGAAGCGCCCCGCGCTCAGCCGGTTTTCCAGAAAAAGCCCGCGCAGGTATTGCGAATGCATCCGGTAGGGCATCCGCGTCGCATCCATGTTCCAGACCGAGATATCGGCCTGCCGGTCCTCCAGCCCCATGAGATAGCGGCGCACGGCGCGGGTCCAGACCAAATCTTCGGCCCGAAGCGCTTGGAAGGCGCCGCTCATCTGCCGCTGATCGAGGTAACCCTGCGACCACATCATATCCTCGAGGAACGCGATCTGGCTTTCGTCGACGAACAGCATCAGTTCGCCCGCCTCGGAAAAGTCGGTCTGCGCCGCCAGCAGCGTGACCGAGGCCAGCCGGTCATCGCCGTCGCGGGCCATGGTGGCCGCCGCGATCGACAGGATCGTGCCCCCCAGGCAATAGCCGCAGGCGTGGATTTTCCGGTCCGGCACGATGTCCGATACCGCGTCCAGCGCCGCCATCACGCCGTCCTGCCGGTAATCCTCCATCGACAGGTCGCTTTGATCGGCGGTCGGGTTGACCCAGGAAATGGCGAAGACGGTGAAGCCCTGCGCCACCAGATACCCGATCAGCGAATTGTGGCGGCTGAGATCGAGGATGTAGTATTTCATGATCCAGGCCGGCACGATCAGGATCGGTTCGGCATGCACCTGTGCGGTTTGCGGGCTGTACTGGATCAGTTCGAACAATTCGTTGCGATACACCACCTGTCCCGGCGTGGCGGCGAGAGTTTCGCCGACGCGAAATTCCTTGGGCGCGTCAAACGGTTTCTCGGTGATGAGATCGGAGATGTCTTCGGCCAGGTTCTGCAATCCGTCGATAAAGGACTGCCCCTTGGTCTGGCGTGCGGTTTCCAAAATTTCTGGGTTGAGCAGCGGTATGTTCGACGGCGATGCCGTATCCAGCATCTGACGGATCATGAAGGACACGCGGTCGGTGTTCTTCTTCTGAGCGCCGGGCGTGTCGGTCGTGGCCTGGTCCCACCAGTCCTGCATCGCAAGGAAGCTTTGCTGCATCAGGGAAAATGGTGGTTTGGTCCAGTCGGGATGGGTGAAGCGGTGGTCGTTGCCGTTAGGGTGGAACGGCATTTCCGGGGCGTCGGAAAACTGGTTCGCGGCGAAAGCGGCGAGCTTGAACATGTTCTTCTGGGCTTGCGCGATCAATTCGGATTGCCGCCCCGGCGCGAAGGCCAGATGCGTTGCCCAGTCGACCCAGGCCTCGGAAGCGGCATAGGGCGACACGCCGGCGGTGAACTTGGCCATGGCGGCGCGCAGCGACCGGTCCAGCGCGTCATGCGGGTGGACGGTCGTGCCCGGCGCATTGTGGCGTGGCGGCAGCGGCGGTTTCGCCGCGCTGGCAGGTTGCTGCGTGGTTTCGCCTTTGGGGCGCGGTGCGACGGTCGGCTTGGAGGCGGGGGCTGTCATGTCGAAACTCGTTCGCTGATTGCTGTCATGTTCCATGCAGTGATTCGGGTCATTCTTTTATGACACAGATCAGATGCCGGCCTGAGCGGAGCGGCGGGGATGCCGGGAATCGCAGGGCCGCGCAAACATGCGCCCAAGTGCCGGCGGCTTGCGCAAAAAAAAACCGCCCTGAAATCAGGACGGTCTTTTTAAAGCTATGGAAGCTACGCTTAGCCCTGACGGGCCTTGAAGCGGCGCTGCGTCTTGTTGATCACGTAAACGCGGCCTTTACGGCGCACGACACGGCAGTCGCGGTGACGCTGCTTCAGCGAGCGGAGCGAGTTCTTGACCTTCATGGTCATCTCCTTCATTCGCGGCGCGCCTTTGCGCCTGGGTTGCGGGTCGCTTCCTGGGAAGCGAAGTAAATGGTGGGCGATACAAGGATCGAACTTGTGACCCCTTCGATGTCAACGAAGTGCTCTACCGCTGAGCTAATCGCCCGTATTTGTCCAGTTTGGCCCCGAGCCCCAAAGAAAGGGGCGCGGAATTCCGCGCCGGTTCGCGCTCTATAAAAGGAGTCGGCGGGGGGATCAAGGGCTTTTGGCAACAAGAATAATCGGGCTATGATATTTCCTGAAAAGGAGCCCGTCTTGCCCAAGGTCGCATTCGAGATCGTTCACCCCGAAAAACGCAGTACAAGCGTTGTTTTCGCGTCCCCCCACAGCGGTTGTGATTATCCCGCATCTTTCCTGCGCCGTACAGTGCTGGATCGCCAATTGATCCGCAGTTCCGAAGACGCCTTTGTGGACAAGCTGTTCGACTGCGCGCCGCGATTCGGTGCGCCGTTCCTGATGGCGGGGCCGCCGCGGGCGTTCATCGATCTCAATCGCAGTGCCGAGGAACTGGACCCGGCTTTGATCGAAGGGGTGCGCGGCGGCGGGCACAACCCGCGAATCGCGTCCGGTCTGGGCATCGTGCCGCGCGTGGTGGCCAATGGGCGGGCGATTTACAGCGGCAAGATATCGCTGGCCGAGGCGCAGCGGCGAATCAACGGCTACTGGGTGCCCTATCACCAGCAGTTGCAGAAGCTCCTGGACGAATCGCATGCCGGTTTCGGCGAAGCGATCCTGATCGATTGCCATTCAATGCCGCATGAGGCGCTGGAAAATGTCGTGCGTTCCGGCACACCGCGCCCGGATATCGTGCTGGGCGACCGGTTCGGGGCGTCCGCTTCGGGCGATATCGTCGATCAGATCGAAGCGGCCTTTCGCGACGCGGGGCTGCGCGTTGCGCGCAACGCGCCGTTCGCCGGGGCCTATACCACGCAGCATTACGGCCGCCCGTCGCGGCGCCAGCACACGGTGCAGGTGGAAATCGACCGGTCGCTTTACATGGATGAAAAGGCGATCCGGCCGAACGAGGATTTCGCCGCGTTCCGCCGCCTGCTGCGCGGGGTCGTCGCGCGGATCGCGGATATCGGGGCGCAGGACAAGCGTTTGGCGGCGGAATGATCAGCGCAGGGCCCGGCCTTTCCTGATCGCATCCTTGCCGAAACGTTCGCGGATCGCGTCGGTGGCGCGTTCGGCCTTGCCGCGGGTCGCCGCTCCGGGGTCGAGCAGGTCACCCGACAGGTCGGCCTGGGCTTCGGGGCAAAGTTCCGACAACCCGACACCGATAAGCCGGTACGGACCGCGCCCCGGAAGCTGATCGAACAGGGCGCGGGCGTTGCGATAGATCGCGTCGGCCAGCTGCGTCGCGCTGTGCAGCTTGTGGCGGCGCGTCAGCGTCTTGAAATCGGCCCGCTTGAGCTTCAGCGTCACGACCCGGCCCGCCAACCCCTTGGCCTTGGCCCGGTCGGCGACCTTTTCCGCCATCCGCCACAGGTGACCGTCAAGGATATCGGGGTCGGAGGTGTCTTCGAAAAACGTCGTTTCGTTGGAAATGGATTTGATCGGTTCATGGGCGGTGACGCGGCGCCGGTCCTGACCGCGCGCCAGGTGCCACAGCCGGTCGCCCATCGACCCGAAGCGCTGATTCAGATCCTCCCGGTCCCATCGCAGCAGATCGGTGAAGGTCCTGATCCCCGCCTTGTCCAGCGCCGCCTGCGTCGCCTGACCGACGCCCCAGATCATCCGCACCGGTTTGTCGCGCAGGAAATCGGCGGTTTCCGCTTCGCCGATCACCGAAAACCCCCGCGGTTTCTGCAGGTCCGACGCGACCTTGGCGAGGAACTTGTTGTGGCTCAGCCCGATCGACCCGGTGACGCCCAGTTCGTCCTTCATCCGCTTGACCAGCCGCGCCAGCATCACGGCGGGCGGCGCGCCGTGCAGCCGTTCGGTGCCGCTGAGGTCCATGAAGGCTTCGTCCAGGGATAGCGGTTGCACGTCCGGCGTCAGATCCTGCATCATCCGGCGAATCTCGCGCGACACCTCGGCATAGACCTGCATCCGCGGTTTGATCACCACAGCGTCGGGGCACAGTTTCAGCGCCTGGAACATCGGCATGGCCGACCGCACCCCGCGAATGCGCGCGATATAGCAGGCGGTGGACACCACGCCGCGTTTCCCGCCGCCGATGATCACGGGTTTGTCAGCCAAGTCGGGATTGTCGCGTTTTTCCACCGATGCATAGAATGCGTCACAATCCATATGTGCGATGGACAGTGAAAACAGTTCAGGATGGGGCACGATTCTCGGGCGGCCGCAGGCGGGGCAGCGTGGGCCGGTGTCAAAACTGGTCAGGCAATCTCGACAAAGCGATGGCATGGGCGGGATGTTCCAGTGAGACGTGCAAGGGCGGGTATATGACCGGCAGGACAGAGAATACAGCATTTCGCGGCGCAAAGCTGGCGCTTTTCATCGGCGACAAGCTTGCCGTGATGCTGCGCGACGAAAAGCCGGGGATACCGTGGCCCGGCTATTGGGATTTTCCCGGCGGCGGCAGCAATCCGGGGGAAACGCCGGAACAATGCGTGATCCGCGAAACCCGCGAAGAGCTGTCGGTTGTGCTGCAAGACAGTGACCTGATCTGGAAGCGCAGTTTCAAGAGCGACGACAGGCTGCCGGTCTGGTTCTTTGCCGCGCATCTGGGCGCGGCGCGGGCGGCCGATATCAGGCTGGGCAATGAAGGGCAGCGTTGGCAACTGATGGAGGCCGGCGCCTACTTGGCCCACCCAAGGGCGATTCCTCATTTCGCCGAGCGGTTGTGGCTCTATCTGCGTGATCGGGGGGATTAGGGCACCGGGCGCCGTATCGGCAATGACTGGCCCCCGGCGCGGCTTGTATGGTGCCCGAACCGATCAGGCGTTGGGCGCCGTGGCCTGCGCGCTGTTCATTTCCGCCAGAATTGCCTCGGCTGCGGCGCGCGGGTCTTCTGCCTGCCAGATCGGACGGCCAACCACGATGTGGTCGACGCCGTCGGCCACCGCCTGTGCCGGGGTGGCGACTCGTTTCTGGTCACCCAGATCGGCGCCTGCGGGGCGAACGCCGGGGGTGACGATCAGGCGGCCTTCGGCCTCGGGCAGGGCGCGGATCTGCGCGGCTTCCTGCGGCGAGGCGATGATGCCATCGGCACCGGCCTCGAACGCGCGGGCGGCGCGTTCCAGAACAAGGTCGCCCACCTTGCCCGGCTTGATCAGGCTGGCATCCAGGTCGTCACGGTCGAGTGAGGTCAGGATCGTCACGGCGAGGATTTTCAGATCCTTGCCGGCCGCGCCTTCCTTGGCGGCGCGCACCACATGCGGATCGCCGTGCACGGTGAGGAAATCCAGATCGAACTGCGCGAGCCCGCGCACGGCGCTTTCCACCGTCGCGCCGATATCGAACAGTTTCATGTCCAGAAAGATGCGCTTGCCGAAATCCTGCTTCAGCTCATTGGCCAGGGCCAGACCGCCCCCGGTCAGCATACCAAGGCCGATCTTGTAGAAGGACACCGCATCGCCCAGCTTTTCGGCCAGTTGCAGCCCTTCGAGGGCGTTGGGAACATCAAGGGCTACGATCAGACGGTCATCGGACATGGGGGGCTCCTGTAAGAAGATTGCGCCCTTTTCGCGGGATATCGCGGATGCGTCAAGCGTGGGCCGTTTGCGCCGCCAGAATCCCCGGTGCGCAGGAAAAACTGCGCGCGCCCGAACGGAATTCCGGCATCCGTCCCAGTTGCCGCAATGCTTCGGCAATCAATGCGTCGCGGCAGGTGGATGGGGTGGTTCCGTACACGGCGCAATGCATTTGCACATGGCCCTCGTAGGAATGAAGCGACACGAAACCCGATACGCGACCGGTTTCCCTGCCGCCGATCATCTGCGAGACTTCGATCCGCGTGATATTCAAGGCCAAGGCTCCATACCGGTTCACGACTGACTGAGTACGGGGTGCTAAGGTCCCCTCATGTTTCAATTACGTCCCGAATCGTTGTTTGTTGAGACCTGCTGTTGGCGAGGTCTTGAACTATCCGTGATGAGTAACCACCTCATTTGTGAGGCCCATAACGGGGCGTGCCGCGAAGCGGGCGCAACAGGATTTGGGCGCTTGTAGAAAAGGAGAAAACGATGGACTTGAACAAGTTCACCGAACGGTCCCGCGGCTTCATCCAGGCAGCGCAGACGATCGCGATGCGGGAAAACCATCAGCGACTGGTTCCCGAACATATTCTCAAGGCATTGATGGACGATGATCAGGGGCTTGCGGCCAACCTGATCAAGCGCGCCGGCGGCACGCCCGAACGCGTGGTCGAGGCGATCGAGGCCGCGATGGCCAAGCAGCCCAAGGTTTCGGGGGATGCTGGTCAGGTCTACATGGACAACACCACCGCCCGGGTTCTGGACGAGGCGGAAAAGCTCGCCACCAAGGCGGGCGACAGTTTTGTGCCGGTCGAACGCATGCTGATGGCGCTGGCGATGGTCAAATCCAAGGCCAAGGACGCGCTGGATGCAGGCGCCGTGACGCCGCAGAAGCTGAACGCCGCGATCAACGACATCCGCAAGGGCCGCACCGCCGACAGCGCCTCGGCCGAGGAAGGTTATGACGCGCTGAAGAAATACGCCCGCGACCTGACCGAGGCCGCCGAACAGGGCAAGATCGACCCGATCATCGGCCGGGACGAGGAAATCCGCCGCTCGATGCAGGTGTTGAGCCGCCGGACCAAGAACAACCCGGTTCTGATCGGCGAACCCGGCGTGGGTAAGACCGCGATCGCGGAAGGCCTGGCGCTGCGCATCATCAATGGTGACGTGCCCGAAAGCCTGAAGAACAAGAAGCTGCTGGCTTTGGACATGGGCGCGTTGATTGCAGGTGCGAAATACCGCGGCGAATTCGAGGAACGCCTGAAGGCGATCCTGAAGGAAATCGAAGCAGCTGCGGGCGAAATCATCCTGTTCATCGACGAGATGCACACGCTGGTAGGCGCGGGCAAGACCGACGGTGCGATGGATGCCGCCAACCTGATCAAGCCGGCGCTGGCGCGGGGCGAATTGCACTGCATCGGTGCGACCACGCTGGATGAATACCGCAAATACGTGGAAAAGGACGCCGCACTGGCCCGCCGGTTCCAGCCGGTGATGGTGGAAGAACCCACCGTCGAGGACACGATTTCGATCCTGCGCGGCATCAAGGAAAAGTACGAACTGCACCACGGGGTGCGGATTTCGGACAGCGCCCTGGTGTCGGCGGCGACCCTGTCGCACCGTTATATTACCGACCGGTTCCTGCCCGACAAGGCGATCGACCTCGTGGATGAGGCTGCCAGCCGTCTGCGGATGGAAGTCGACAGCAAACCCGAGGAGCTCGATCAGCTCGACCGGCAGATCCTGCAGATGCAGATCGAGGTCGAGGCGCTGAAGCTGGAGGACGACGCCGCGTCGAAGGACCGGCTGGAAACCCTCGAGAAGGAACTGTCGGACCTGCAGCAGCGCAGCGCCGAGATGACCGCCAGCTGGCAGGCCGAGCGTGACAAGCTGGCGTCTGCCCGCGACCTTAAGGAACAGCTGGACCATGCCCGCGCCGAGCTGGAAATCGCCAAGCGCGAAGGCAACCTGGCCAAGGCCGGCGAGCTGTCCTACGGCGTCATCCCCGGTCTGGAAAAGCAGCTTTCCGAAGCGGAAGCGCAGGAAGAGCAGGGCATGATGGTCGAAGAGGCCGTGCGCCCCGAGCAGATCGCCGCCGTTGTCGAGCGCTGGACCGGTATTCCCACCGCGAAGATGCTGGAAGGCGAACGCGACAAGCTCTTGCGGATGGAAGAGGAACTGCACCGCCGGGTGATCGGCCAGAATACGGCCGTCAAGGCGGTGGCCAACGCGGTGCGCCGCGCGCGGGCCGGTCTGAACGACGAAAACCGTCCGCTCGGGTCGTTCCTGTTCCTCGGGCCGACCGGTGTCGGTAAGACCGAGCTGACCAAGGCGGTGGCCGAGTACCTGTTCGACGACGATAACGCGATGGTGCGCATCGACATGTCGGAATTCATGGAAAAGCACAGCGTCGCCCGCCTGATCGGCGCGCCTCCGGGCTATGTCGGGTATGACGAAGGCGGGGTGCTGACCGAAGCGGTCCGTCGCCGGCCCTACCAGGTGGTACTGTTCGACGAGGTCGAAAAGGCGCATCCGGACGTGTTCAACGTGCTGTTGCAGGTGCTGGACGATGGCGTGCTGACCGATGGTCAGGGCCGCAAGGTCGATTTCAAGCAGACGCTGATCGTGCTGACCTCGAACCTGGGCGCGCAGGCGCTGAGCCAGCTGCCCGAAGGGGCCGATGCGTCCGATGCCAAGCGCGACGTGATGGATGCGGTGCGGGCGCATTTCCGGCCCGAATTCCTCAACCGTCTGGACGAAACCATCATCTTCGACCGGCTGGGCCGGGCTGACATGGATGGCATCGTCGATATCCAGCTGCGTCGCCTGGCCAAGCGTCTGGCTGGTCGCAAGATCACGCTGGACCTGGACGACGCCGCCAAGAAATGGCTGGCCGACGAAGGCTATGACCCGGTGTTTGGCGCACGGCCGCTGAAGCGGGTGATCCAGCGCGCGTTGCAGGATCCGCTGGCGGAACTGCTGTTGGCGGGCGACGTGAAGGACGGCGACGTGATCGAGGTCTCCGCCGGGGCCGAGGGGCTTATCATCGGTGACCGGATCGGATCGTCGAACCGGCAGCCGCCCGAGGATGCCGTGGTTCACTGATCCCGGCGCCTGAGAAAGAACGAAGCCCGCCCCGGATCGGGGCGGGCTTTTTCATGGACGGGCTTGATCCGATGGGGATTGGGGAAACAGGTATCAATCCGCGTCCATGATATAGTGTTGTGCCGGGGTGACCGAATAGCTCCAGCCCAGGCCGGCGTTTTTCCAGCCGTTCACTTCGCGGTGGCCGGAATGGGGGCCGTTTTTCACCTTGTCACCTTCGAAACCGTCGATGACCGAATAGATGTTCGCATAGCCCAGTTCGTGCAGCATGTTGGCCGCCTTCGCGCTGCGCGATCCGGACCGGCAGATCAGCACGATCGGGGCCTCTTCGTCGTATTCCAGATCGGCAAGGAGGCTTTCAAAGGCAAAGATGAAATCGGGATTGAGCTGCAGTTTGTAGGTCTGCTTCTTGGGGTCATAGGCCGCGTCCCTGGGCATTAGCATCAGCGGGATATTGGCGTCGACGCGGGTCGGCAGGCCGACGAAGGACACCTCGGCGCGGGTGCGCACGTCGACGAACAGGATGTCCGGATCGGCCAGCATGTCGGCAGCTTCGAGGGCGGTCAGATAAAGACCGGCACGCGTCTGTTTCTTGGCTGCGACGTCAGCCGCTGAGATGTGCGTCGCGGATGCGATTCCGGTCGAAAAGAGGATGCCTGAAAGAACGAGTGCTGAAAGGGATCGGAGAGGGATGGACATGGCAGTCATGCGCCTCCTGTTGGAAGGGTTGCTGTTGTTCGTCATGTTCCGGAAATGCCGGGGGACGATGATTGGAGGTATTCTTTTCCTCCAATCGCGATATCCGGACCCCTCCCATGCAGGGGGGGATCGGCCGCTAACATCGCAAAGGTAAGGGATTCCTGACCTGATCCGGGCGGGGGTTTCGACCTTTGATTTTAAGGGGTTTTGGCGGTCTCTCGGAAAAGGAGTGCTCAGGCGGGGACGGATTGGAAGTTCCGCACCAGAGCCACGACCTGTTCGATTCGCGAGGTCCCGGTTTTCTGTTCGATATTCTTCAGATGCCACCGCGCGGTCGAGGGGGCCATGCCCGCCGCTTCGGCAAAATCGCAGAGCGAGGCGCCGGACCCGATGAAATTGGCGAGCCGGGCTTCGGTGTCGGTCAGGTCGTAGGCCTGGGCCAGCAGGCAGGTCACATCCGTCAGCGGACAATCCACCGGCCGGACGACGGCGGCGATGTGGCCCGCTGCGCCGCTGGGTCCACGGTGGGGCAGTGGAATGAAATGCATCACCGCCAGCTTGCCGCCCTTGCCGTGGATGACCATCGATTCAAACGGGGGCTTCGTGGAAACCTCGTGCGGCTGCCCCGCCTGCCGGAGCTTGCGCGTCAGCAGATCGTTTTGGCAGCCCTCCATCATGAGCCGCCCGTCGCGCGACAGGCGGATGAAACAGTCGGCCGACTGCAGGCGTTCCGCAGCTTCGTTCATGGCGGATACCTTGAAATCCTGCTGCAACAGGAAGACCGGAAGATGCAGCCTGTCCAGCAAAGCGTAGGCTTCCACTTTTTCCTCATCAGTCTGGAAAAGACGGCGGCGCAGCCGCATCATGCGCCGCAGATGCGGAAGGAGGTCGTTCAGGAATCGGTCCTCGGGACCGTATTTAGGGCTGCCGCTTTCCCGCACGAATCCGATCCAGGAATATTGTCCCTGCGCGCAGTCCAGGACCGCGCCCAGCGACTGGTCGAAATGCTGCGGCCGGACCCATCCGTTGGAATAGCGTGTGTCGCGCGGCATGGGCGCCTCGTCCTCGACGGCGTGAAACCGTTCCGCCGGAAGACGCCGCAACGCGCCGAACCAGGTGTTTTCGCCAAGGAAGTCGCTGTCGTGATTTTCCAGGAAGGCGGGATCGAAGCCGAAACTGGAATGGGTGACGATAAGGTCGTCTTGCGGACGCTCGGTCACGATGTCGCCCGCAGCCGCACCGATCATCCGGCCCAGCCGGGGCGCAAGGCGCGACAGCGCGGCGTCGTCGTCGACCGAGCTGTAGATCATTTCGAGAGCGTCATTCAATTCGGCAAGGGGCATGAGGGAATTCTGCCTTCCTGATGCCCGCAGAATACCACGAGGGGACTTCTGCCCAAAGTAAGGTTTACCTTACGTTAATCGCGTCCTTCGAAAATGGCCGACCCGATGGGTAGACATGAAAAACCCCGCCGGTTCGGGCGGGGCATTTCCGGTTCTGTATATCGGTTCCCTGTCGGGGCGGGGGCTTACTCCATCCCGATCGCGGAGCGCGCGATGGTGTCCAGTAGCGCCTGCACCTCTTGCATCGGGCCTTCGGGGAAGGTGCGGTAGCCGATGATGGTCTCGCCGTCGTCATCCGGTAGCTGGGCCACGAATATGTCATAAGGGCAGAAGCGGATATTCATCGGATCGGCTTCCATCACCTTGCGCGACAGGTTGGCCGAACAGAAACTGTAGACATCGGCATGCGTGAAGATGGTCACGTCCGATCCCACATCGGCCTTGGTCCGTTCCAGCATATCTCCCACGTGGCTGGTGCCATCGATCACCAGCCCCTGATCGAGGATCGCGTTTTCCAGCCCGAAGACGACATCTTCGAAGCTGTCATCGGTGGTGTAGCTGACGATTCCATCGGCGCTGGCGATGCTGGCTGTGAGGGCAAGGCCCGCGGCCAGTATAAACGATTTCATTTTTGATCCTCCCTTGGGTCGGTCGCCTTGGTGGCTGAGCTTCGGCACAGGTTAACTTGCGGCAACAATACCTCTTTGATTCAGGTCAAAAATTTCTGTGCCAAGAAACTCTATCGGCCAAGGTGGGGGAATATTTCAACCCCGGCACGGGAATGTGAGCCGATGTGGTTTGGACGCGGGGGCGGGGCGGGGTACCTTTCGGGCAATCTCGCAACAAAGGATGCCGCAATGGCCGGACGCTGGAAAAACACACTGACCGAAAACGATGTCACGACCGAGGCGGCCTTCCTGAACCGCCGTCAGATCATGGCGGGGCTGGCCGGGGTTGGCCTGGCCGGAATTGGCGGTGCGGCACGGGCGGCGCCGTTGCAGCCCAACAGTTGGGAAGACATCACCAGCTACAACAATTTCTATGAATTCGGCACCGGCAAGGACGACCCGGCGCGCAATGCCCATACGCTGACCACCAAGCCCTGGACGGTCAAGATCGACGGCCTGGTCGACAAGCCCGGCGATTACGACTTCGACGACATCATGAGCAAGATGACGATCGAGGACCGCATCTACCGCTTCCGCTGTGTCGAGGCCTGGTCGATGGTGGTGCCGTGGAACGGGTTCGAACTGGCCGATCTGCTGGCCCTGGCCGGGGTGCAGTCCGGCGCCCGCTACGTGGCCTTCGAAACCCTGTACCGGCCCGCGGAAATGCCGGGGCAGAAGGCACCGATCCTGGACTGGCCCTATGTCGAAGGTCTGCGCCTGGACGAGGCGATGCATCCGCTCACCATCATGGCGACCGGGATCTATGGCAAACCGATGCCCAACCAGAACGGCGCGCCGCTGCGGCTGGTGGTGCCGTGGAAATACGGCTTCAAGTCGATCAAGTCTGTGGTCCGCATCACTCTGACCGATAAGCAACCGCCGACCACCTGGAACAAGACCAATGCGCGCGAATACGGATTCTACAGCAACGTGAACCCGACCGTTGACCATCCTCGCTGGTCGCAAGCGACGGAGCGCCGGATCGGTGGCGGGCTTTTCGCCAAGCGGGTCCCGACGCTGATGTTCAATGGTTATGACGAGGTCGCATCGCTTTACGGCGGCATGGATCTCAAGAGAAACTTCTGATCATGGCGCCGCAACGAGACATAGAGACGGTTTCGGTCCTGACCTGTCCCAAGTGCGGCCATGCCCAGGCCGAAACCATGCCGGAAGACGCTTGCCAGTGGTTCTATGAGTGTCCGGCCTGCGCGGCGCTGCTGACCCCGCTTGCGGGCGATTGCTGCGTCTTTTGCTCTTATGGCACGCATCCTTGCCCGCCGGTGCAGGCGGGGACCGGGTGCTGCGAGGGCAGGTCATGATCGATTGGCTGAACCGCAGCGCTCGCAGGCTGCCGACATGGTGTGCCTATTGTATTGGGCTCATTCCGATCCCATATCTGTTCTGGCAGGGCCTGAACGGCGCGCTTGGTGTCGATCCGGTCAAGGCGCTGGAACATGCCTATGGTGAATGGGCGTTGAAGCTGCTGATCGCCGGCCTCGCGGTCACGCCGCTGCGCCGGTACGGGGGGATCAACCTGCTGAAGTTCCGCCGCGCATTGGGGCTGCTGGCCTTTGCCTACGTTGTGGCGCATCTTTCGGTATGGGCGGTGCTGGATGTGCAGACGCCCGGACGGGTCTGGGCGGATATCGTCAAGCGGCCCTATATCACCGTCGGCATGGCCGCGTTCCTGTTGATGCTGCCTTTGGTGCTGACCTCCAACAATGCGTCGCTGCGGCGGTTGGGGCGGGGGTGGCGCAAGCTGCACCGGCTGACCTATGCGGTGGTGCTGCTCGGGGCGCTGCATTTCACCCTGCTGGTGAAAGGCTTCCCGCTGGAGCCGCTGGTCTATCTGGCGGTGGTGGTCGCTCTGCTGCTGTCGCGTCTGAGGGTCCCGCGTCGGGTTCGGCTGGTGTGACGTCATTCTGCCGATGGCGGGGCTGCCCGTGAAGGGCGCCGATCTCGCGGGAATCTGCAGCCGACTCGGGCGATTCCGTCCGGTTTTTGGGGGGTGTTTCCGTCGATAACCCTAGATGTAGTGTTCGCGTTCGCTGCGAAGCGGCATTTATTCGGACCAGCATCAGATCGCGGCAAGTTTTTCAGCGTGTATCATATTGACTTCATTCGATTTTGTAAAATCTTTGAAAAAAGTATGCTTTGGCAGAAAAAACTGCTTGCGGAGGTTGGTGGTTATCCTTAGAACCCCCTTCACCGGCGGCGCTGAGGCGCCAACGGGACGC
>NZ_JADMKU010000013.1 GCF_018219815.1 Thalassovita aquimarina | reverse complement strand
AGGTGCCCGAAGGTCTTCCTCTCCGCAATCGCGCTCGCTGCAACCGTCATCTATTGGCTATGAGTCCTGACCCTAGCCACTAGCCACCCGTTGATATCGACACCCTCCTGATAGCACTTAGCGACTAAACGGCCATACCTGTCTTTGTCGATCACACGGCATTCGACCGGCGCGCGGCCAATTTTATTCGCCAGTGCATTGGCCGCGTCGGCTCCGCAGCGCCATTCGCTCTTATTGGGCAAGAGACATTTCTGGCGGCTCTCGATCGCATCAATGGCATGTAGCCTGATCCGCGTCCCGTGTATTTCTATAGTGTCTCCGTCAATCACGCTTGCTGTTCCGCTGATTAAATTCTGCGCAGCTATTGGCGCGCCATAAGAAGCGCACAACGAGATCATTAACAAGAAGGCGTGGCGACGCTTGGACATGCTTGTACTGGCCCTCGACTATATCAATAGTTCCGGACTTAAGCTTTACTGGCAACATCTTGCCCAAGTCACGGCAGTGTAGGAAATTCGACGTATATTGAAGTCAGTTCGATTTCTGCGGGTATGACAACGCTCAGATCGGGCTTCATGCTCACAGATAGTCAATTCGTATCTCTCTATCCCTGAAACTGTCACTATCGCGCGCCATCTCGCATCCGTACACTGACTTGCATCAGCAAGATTCTAAAACTCAAAACGAGCCCGCCCTCTCGATTGTCGGCGACCGAAAACACAAGGGCGGCAGGACCAATAGTGCGGACCCCATGCAACATTGTCCATCGGCGACTTTTCGGCCAACTTAAGTGACCGTTAATTAAGGACCGAAATCGCGAACACTCGCCCCGAGGCCGCAGCTTGTCCATTTCACCAAGAGAAAATGGCCATAGAAAGTTCGAAAAAAACACCGCCCGAGGGCGGCATGTGACCTGCTCCCCTTAGAGGCCGCATTCATAAGTTAGCTCTGTTCAGGGTTTGGTCCTCTTCTGACCGTTGGTGATACTCCCACGGGGTGAGCCCGTCGAGGCTCGTATGGGGGCGGTGATGGTTATAGTCGTCGCGCCAGGCGTGGATCAGATGGCGGGCATGGCGCAGATTTGAGAACAAGTGCTCGTTCAGGCACTCGTCGCGCAATCGGCCATTTAAACTTTCCACGAAGCCGTTCTGCATCGGTTTGCCCGGTGCGATGTAGTGCCATTCGACCTGCCGGTCCTCCTGCCATTTCAGGATCGCATTGCTGGTCAGTTCGGTGCCATTGTCCGAGACCACCATGCAGGGATATTCCGCAGGCGCGTCGCGCCAACGCAACCCATTGCGATTGATGAAGATAATCCCGTTCAGCACACGCCGGTCATCGACGCGCGGCTTACCGCGAGAATTCGGGAAATATGGCTCAAGACGCGCCATCTGCGCGTCGGTCGGCCAGAAGAGATCAGACATGTTCACCGCTCGGTTTTCGGTCTTTGCATCACGTCATGTGGCCAAAATCAATGGGGCCTGACCCTAAAAGAAAACCACTGACCGCATGGCGGCCAGTGGTCATTTGATGTGTACCGGAATGGTCAAATTATTCCGGGAATGGACATTTTATGGTGGATCCTACACCGGGCCAATCTCGGTAAACCTGAATTCTACGTCTTCGTCAGCCACTAACGGCCTGTTGCTTCCGACTCAGCTTAAGCGTCACGTTACCCTTCGCTTTCATTTCGCGCGCCAAGGCCAAACCTGACTTAACGCTCTGCTTGGCGGCTTCGCTCGGACGGCCGTACTTCACCTGCCGTTTGAACTTGGCAGCGTCGTCGCCGGTAAGCGTGACGCGACCGAACGCATGAGATGTGATTGCCATGTCTTGTCCTCCTTACCGTAGCTTTGAATCATTTGGGTTGTGCGATACTCAAAAAAAAAAGTTTGCGTGTGCGCACAAGACACATCGATCAGTCAACCACCTTACTCCGGAACCTGAAGACAAACGGCAACCAATAAGCAGAGCATGGTGAGCTTGGAGCAAGTGCATGAAGTAAAATAAAAACCACCGAACGCAGTGCGCTCGGTGGTCATTTGTTGTTGGTCAAAGTGGCCCAAAAACTGCCAAAATGGACATTTTTTAGTGGGTCCTACAAATGGCCCCGCCGCCCTCATGGTTCAGTTCAAAAAAACAGCCTCCGAAGTAAGCGCCTAAAGGCCTTAATTTTGTCTTGACGCCCGATGCGCACGCTTATGGTTTCTTTTGCGCACTCATCTGCTTTTTCTGACTCGCTTTCACCCGGTCAGATCAGCCACATTTCGAATGGCCGCAGCTCATGCAGGTCATGCAGCCCTCGACCATCCGCATTTCAAACTGGCCGCAGCTGGGGCAGGGCTTGCCGCGCGGGGTTTCGCCCACGGCCACGACCTCGGCCTTGGGATCGGTTTTCAGCCCCATCCCTTCGCCTTCGATGAAACCGATGCGAATGAGGTGCTGTTCGATCACCCCGCCGATCGCCGCGAGGATCGAGGGAATGTATTTGCCCTGCATCCAGGCGCCGCCGCGCGGGTCGAACACCGCCTTCAGCTCCTCGACCACGAAGGACACGTCGCCGCCGCGCCTGAACACCGCTGAAATCATCCGGGTCAGCGCCAGCGTCCAGGCGTAATGCTCCATGTTCTTGGAGTTGATGAAGACCTCGAACGGGCGGCGGTGGCCGCCGATCAGGATGTCGTTGATGGTCAGGTAGATCGCGTGCTCGCTGTCGGGCCATTTCAGCTTGTAGGTATGGCCTTCCAGCGCCTGCGGCCGGTCCAGCGGTTCTGCCATGTAGATCACGTCGGCGCCGGCATCCACCTCGGGCGCCTTTTCGCTTTCCTCGCTGACGCTCAGAACCGATCCGGTCACGTCGTTCGGGCGGTAGGTGGTGCAGCCCTTGCAGCCGGTTTCATAGGCTTCCATGTAGACGTCCTTGAAGCCTTCGAAGCTGATGTCCTCGGGGCAGTTGATCGTCTTGGAAATGCTGGAATCGACCCATTTCTGCGCCGCCGCCTGCATCCGCACGTGATCGAGCGGTTCCAGCGTCTGGGCGTTGACGAAATAGTCGGGCAGTTCCCTGTCGCCGAACTTGTCGCGCCACAACTGTACCGCGTAATCGACCACTTCCTCCTCGGTCCGGCTACCGTCCTTCTGCAGCACCTTGCGGGTATAGGCATAGGCGAAGACCGGCTCGATCCCGGAACTGACGTTGCCGGCATAAAGCGAAATCGTGCCGGTCGGCGCGATCGAGGTCAGCAGCGCGTTGCGGATGCCGTGTTCGGCGATCTCGGCGCGCACATCCTCGTCCATTTGCTCCATGGTGCCCGAGGCGAGGTATTTTTCCGCGTCGAACAGCGGGAAGGCGCCCTTTTCCTTGGCCAGTTCGACCGAAGCGAGGTAGGCCGAGCGCGCGATCTGGTGCAGCCAGTCCTCGGTCTGCCGCGCCGCATCATCGCTGCCGTAGCGCAGCCCCAGCATCAGCAGAGCATCGGCCAACCCGGTCACGCCCAGGCCGATCCGGCGCTTGTTCTGCGCCTCCTGCGCCTGTTCGTGCAGCGGGAACTGCGACGCGTCCACGACGTTGTCCATCATCCGCACCGCGACGCGCACCAGGTCGTCGAGCTTGTCCTGGTCGAGCTTGGCGTTCTTTTCGAACGGATCGGCGACCAGCCGCGCCAGGTTGATCGATCCCAGCAGGCAAGCGCCATATGGCGGCAAAGGCTGTTCGCCGCAGGGGTTGGTGGCGGCGATGGTTTCGCAATAGGAAAGGTTGTTGGCCTTGTTGATCCGGTCGATGAAGATCACGCCCGGTTCGGCGAAATCATAGGTCGACTGCATGATCTTGTTCCACAGGTCGCGCGCCTGTAGTGTGTGATAGACCTTGTCGCCGAACTTGAGCTCCCACGGGCCGTCGGCCTTGACCGCTTCCATGAAATCGTCGGTGACCAGAACGCTGAGGTTGAACATGCGCAGCCGCGCCGAATCCGACTTGGCGGTGATGAAATCCTCGATATCGGGGTGATCGCAGCGCATCGTCGCCATCATCGCGCCGCGACGCGACCCCGCGCTCATGATGGTGCGGCACATCGCATCCCAGACATCCATGAACGAAAGCGGCCCCGAGGCATCCGCCGCCACGCCCAGAACATCCGCGCCGCGCGGCCGGATGGTGGAAAAATCGTACCCGATGCCGCCGCCCTGCTGCATGGTCAATGCGGCTTCCTTCAGCATGTCGAAGATGCCCGACATGCTGTCGGGGATGGTGCCCATGACGAAGCAGTTGAACAGGGTCACGTTGCGCCCGGTGCCCGCGCCCGCGGTGATCCGCCCGGCGGGCAGGTACTTGAAATCCTCCAGCGCCGCGTAGAACCGTTCTTCCCAATGCGCGGGATCCTTTTCCACCTGCGCCAGCGACCGCGCGATACGCCGCCAGCTGTCTTCCACAGTGCGGTCCACCGGGGTGCCGTCGGCCTCTTTCAGGCGGTATTTCATATCCCAGATCTGTTCGGAAATGGGCGCGGCGAAACGGGTCATATTTCGGGTCCTTCAAATCAAGCGTGAATCGGAGCGGCGTTTTCGAGACGGCTTCGATACTACAGGCAGAACGGAAGTCTCAACGTAAAATCCGGTTGTCCCGGGAAATATATTGCAATCCTACCACAACACCTTGCCCGCGCCTATCCTCGAGCTACAATATGAGGTTGAAACACTGGACGACTCTGTGGGCAAGCTGTGGATAAGCATATCAACCTGATCAAGCTGAGCGTCGGCACCGATGATGTCGAGAATCTGATCGACTGGCAGCGGCTGCCGCAGGCCCAGACCGCGGACGGTTTGCCGCGCCACGTCACCCGGATGTGGCCCAAGCGGGAAGCCGAAATCCTGAACGGCGGATCGATCTACTGGGTGATCAAGGGCGTGATCCAGTGCCGCCAGCGGGTGCTGCGACTGGACCAGGTGATCGGCCAAGACGGCATCCGCCGCTGCGCCATCGTTCTCGACCCGGAATTGCACCGCACCAATCAGGCGCTGCGGCGACCGTTCCAGGGCTGGCGTTACCTGAAACCCGAAGACAGTCCCGCCGACCTGCCGGCAACCCGCGATGCCGAGGACCCGCTGCCGGCGGACCTGTCCGCCGCGCTGGCCGAAATCGGCGTACTTTGAGGCCGCCGTTGCAGGGGGGCGCTGCCCCCCGTCGCGGCAAGCCGCGCCTCCCCCGGGATATTTCTGAAAAGAAGAAGGGCTTTTTCTTGGCCCAAATACCCATGTCCGGACGGCGCCGATCATGCCTTGCGCCTGCCAGGGGGCATCGCCCCGCAAGGGCGGACAGGGTGGGCGGGCGGGCGCCCGCGCGGGGCGATTTTCAGTCGACGCGAAGAATACGGCAGAGTTGCTTGATCGTGTCGCGTTCGCCGGCATCCATCGGCGCGACTCGGGAGCGGAACAGCGTGGCCTGGGATTTCAGAACCAATCCGTCGCTCAGGATCTTCAGGTGGTTGGCCCGCAGCGTGTCGCCGGTCGAGGTGATATCGGCTACCGCCTCGGCGGTTTCGTTCTTCACCGTGCCCTCGGTCGCGCCCTGGCTGTCGACCAGCTGGTAATCCGCAACGCCGTGATCGCGCAGGAATTCCCGCACCAGCCGGTGATACTTGGTCGCCACGCGCATCCGGAACCCGTGTCGTTCGCGGAACGCGGTGGCGGCGGCATCGAGATCATCCAGCGTATCGACATCGACCCAGCAGGCGGGCACCGCGATGATCAGGTCGGCATGGCCGAACCCCAGTTCCGCTAGCGGTTCCACCACCTGGTCCCACTGGCCCAGCTTTTCGCGCACCAGGTCGGTACCGGTGACGCCCAGATGGATGCGTCCGGCGGCCAGTTCGCGCGGGATTTCCCCCGCCGACAGCAGCACCAGTTCCACGCCCTCGACGCCCTCGACCCGGCCGGCATACTCGCGGTCCGACCCGGTCCGCGACAGGGTCACGCCGCGGGCGCCGAACCATTCGAAGGTCTTTTCCATCAGCCGCCCCTTGGAGGGCACGCCCAGCTTCACGCTCATTGCCCTGCCTCCAGTTGCAGCAGCAGCCCCGGGCGCACAACGCCGCCCACGGCCGGGATTTCCCTGCCCTGCCCCAGCACCCGGGTCAGCGCGTCATAGCGCCCGCCGGTGGCCACCGCCGGCAGGTCGGGACGGCCTTCGGCGTAGAAGCCGAAGACGAACCCATCGTAATATTCCATCGAGGTACGGCCATAGGAGGCCTCGAAATCCAGCGCTGCCACGTCGATGCCGCGCTTTTCCAGCGCCTTCATCCGGCGCGCCAGTCGGTCCACCGCCTTGCCGATCGCGGGCATGTCCACCGCGATATCGCGCAGATGTTCCAACGCGTTGGGCAGGGTTTCACGCACCTGCAGCAGCGCATCCAGCAGCTTGACCTCGCGCTCGGAAATCGGCGCGGCGGCGGCATCGGCCTTCAGCGCCTCGATCCGCGCCTCGACCTCTGCGCGCGAGCGCAGCCCGATCTCGGGCGCGCCACCGGCGAAGGGATCGGCGGCGGCCAGCAGCGCCTTGCGCGCCGCGGGCACCGGGCTGCGCCCGGAATAGCGGTCCAGAAGCGCGCGGAACCGGCGCGGATGCCAGATATGGCGGCGCAGCGCCTTCTTGCGCGCGTCCGTGGTCTGCAGCCCCGCGACCGCGGCCATCAGGATGCCGATATCGCCGGTCGCGGCGCGCAGGCGCGCGCCCCCAAGGGCCGACTGGATAACCGAAAACACCTCGGCATCGGAATCGATGGGGTTTTCGCGGTCGAACACCTCGTATCCGACCTGCATGAATTCGTTTTCCCGGTCGGGATCGTCTTCCTGGCGGCGGAACACTTCACCGGCATAGGTATAGCGCGCGGGTTCGGCGCCATAGGCCATATGCGCCTGCACCACCGGCACGGTGAAATCGGGCCGCAGCATCTGTTCGCCGCGCAAAGCGTCCGAGGTCACATAGGCGCGCGCCCGGATGTCCTCGCCGTAAAGGTCCAGCAGGACCTCGGCGGGCTGCAGTATGGAGGTCTCGAACCCCTGCGCACCCTCGGCCTCGAACAGCGCGCGCAGACGCGCGGCCTCGGCCCTGACCCTGGCTTTCTCAGGCATCTTTCTGCCCTTCCAGGATCTCGCGCACCTTGGCGACCAGGTCGGACCGGGGAACCTCGAACTGGCTCGGCCGTTCCTTCCATTCTTCCAGCGTGGCGTTCTCGGCGATCTTGGCGCCCAGCACCAGGTCCTTGATCTGCACCACGCCGTTGGCCTTCTCATCGCCGCCTTCGATCACCGCCACGGGCGATTGGCGCTTGTCGGCGTATTTCAGCTGGTTGCCGAAATTCTTCGGATTGCCCAGGTAGACCTCGGCGCGGATACCGGCATTGCGCAGCTCGGCCACCATCGCCTGATAATCCGCCATCCGGTCGCGATCCATCACCGTCACGACCACCGGCCCGGTGGCGTGGCTCTTAATGCGGCCCTTTTCACGCAGCGCCGCCAGCAGGCGGTCGACCCCGATGGAAACACCCGTCGCAGGCACCGCCTGCCCGGTGAAGCGTTTCACCAGGTCGTCGTAGCGCCCGCCGCCCGCGACCGATCCGAACTGCCGCTTGCGGCCCTTTTCGTCGAAAATCTCGAAGGTCAGTTCGGCCTCAAACACCGGCCCGGTGTAATACCCAAGACCGCGCACCACCGAGGGGTCGATCTCGATCCGCTCGCTGCCGTATCCCTGCGCCTCAAGCAGCGCTGCGATCTGTTCCAGCTCGGCGATGCCTTCCGCGCCGATCTGGCTGTCGCCCACGGCCTTGCGCAGGTTTTCCAGCGTTTCCTCGGAATTGGTCCCTTTCGAGGTCAGGAAGGCAATCACCGGCTCGGCCTGTTCCTCGTTCAGCCCGACCCCGTCGATAAAGGCGCCCGAGGCATCGAGCCGCCCCTTGGTCAGCAATTCGCGCACGCCCTCTTCGCCGACCTTGTCGAACTTGTCGATGGTGCGCAGCACGTCCAGATGTACCTGCCGGTCCTTGGTCAGGTTGGTCACGACCTTGGCCTGAACCCAGAACTGCATGTTCTGCTCGGTCACCCCAGCCTGGATCTGTTCAAGCGGCATCTTGAACACGTTTTCCAGCACGCCGTTCAGCACTTTGCGGTTGTTGACCCGGATGATGTAATCGCCACGCGGGATGCCGACCTCTTCCAGCGTATCCGACAGCATCGAACAGATCTCGGCATCGGCGGCCACGCTGGCCGCGCCCACCGTATCGGCATCGCATTGATAGAACTGGCGGAAGCGCCCCGGCCCCGGTTTTTCGTTGCGCCACACCGGCCCCATCGCATAACGGCGGTAAGGCGTGGGCAGATCGTTGCGGTGCTCGGCATAGACCCGGGCCAAGGGCGCGGTCAGGTCATAGCGCAGCGCCAGCCATTTTTCGTCATCGGCTTCCTGCCAGGCAAAGACGCCCTCGTTCGGCCGGTCGACATCGGGCAGGTATTTGCCCAAGGCCTCGACCGTTTCCACCGCGCTACTTTCCAGCGCGTCGAAGCCGTAGCGATGATAGACCCCGGCGATTTTCTGCAGCATCTCTGCGCGCTCGGTCACCTCGGCGCCGAAATAATCGCGGAAACCCTTCGGCGCTTCTGCCTTGGGACGGGGGGATTTCTTCTGCTTGGCCATCTCGCGGTCCTTGCCTTCAACTCGCGCACGGCTCTAGCGGATGCGAGGCTTAGGGGCAAGCAAGCACTGCCTGAAGGCGCGGACAAATCCCGCTTTCTTCTTGGTCAAAATACTCCGGGGGTGAATTGGCCGCAGGCCAAAAGGGGGCAGCGCCCCCTCACTCCTCCCCGAACGCGCCGCCGCGCCCGGCCCCACCGGCGAAACGCGCGGCCCCCGCCTGCCCCTCTTCCAGGAACACCGAGGCCGAGCGCCATTCGCGGCGCAGCGCCGCGCCCAGCTCGGCCCCACTCATCCGTGCCGACAGGTGATCGGCGCGCAGGCAGCGTTGCGGGAACCGCGCCAGATCGGCGGCCAGCGCCAGCGCGGCCTCCAGCGCTTGTCCCTCGGGCACCACCCGGTCGGCCAGCCCGATGCGATGCGCTTCCTCTGCGCTCACCGGGCGGCCGGTCAGGATCATGTCGTTGGCCCGCCCCTGCCCGACGATCCGCGGCAGCCGCACGGTGCCGCCATCGATCAAGGGCACGCCCCAGCGGCGGCAGAACACGCCGAAGGTCGCGCTTTCCGACACCACCCGCATGTCGCACCACGCCGCCAGTTCCAACCCGCCGGCCACGGCAAATCCTTCGACCGCCGCGATCACCGGTTTCGACAGCATCAGCCGGGTCGGGCCCATCGGGCCGGGCCGGGGATCGCGGCGCGCGTCCCAATCGTTCGGAATGTCGATGGCCTGCAACCAGGCCTCGCCCGCGCCGCTGGCGGCGGATTTCAGATCGAAGCCGGAACAGAAATTGCCGCCTTCGCCGGTGAGGATCACCGCCTCGATGGTCGGGTCCCCGTCGACGTCCATGAAGGCGTCGAAAAGCGCCCGCGCTGTTTCTGGATCGACCGCATTGCGCGCCTCGGGGCGGGCGATGGTGATCACCCGCACGCCGTTCGTGTCAGAAATTGTTACCGTCATGTCCGATCCTCCCTGCCCCATGCTGGCCGATGGGGCCCGGGTCAGACAAGAGATTTCACGGGGGATTTCACGCCCCGCCCTACCGTGCTAGTTTGACCCGCTCAGCAAGAAAGGCCCGTCATGCAGGAAATCGAGGAAAAACTGGCGCATCTGATCCGGACGGTGGAGGACCTGTCCGACGTGGTTGCCGCGCAGCAAAAAGATATCGATGTGCTGAACCGCCGGGTGGAAATGCTGATGCGGCGCGAGGCCGAACGCGAAGCCGATGCCGGATCGCATATCTATACCGGTCAGGAACGCCCGCCGCATTACTAGGGGCGCGGGCCGGCAGGGCAGGTTATCCACAGGCCTGCCCGGAGATTTCGGCTGCCGAAAGCCCCTGTGGATAAGTCACGCATACACGATCACCCCAGACTGACAACAAACCATTGACTAAAATCGATTTTCAAATGCTCTCCACAGACTTATCCACAGCCTAAAAGCACTCTCCAAATCTGCAGAAACGCCCTAAAAAAGCGCCTGTCTAGACGAAACGCCCCTCGGGCCTCTGTGGATATTTTCAATTCCGTCGCGAGGCCCCGAAGGATCAGACCTCTTCGACTTCCATCACGCCTTCGAGGCTCTTGATCGCGCCCTTGATCTGCGGGTTCAGCGGGAATTCCTGACCGGCGTCGATTTCCACCTCGCCCGGCAGGTCGTGGTTCATCAGGCAGAAATAGATCGGGCCGCGCCCGGCACCCGGCGCCGATTGCGCCGCGCTGCCCAGGACCGAGGCAACGGTGGGAATGGCGGCCTCGTCCTCGACGAAAATCCGAAGACCCGTCGACCCGGCTTCGGCCACGATCGCATCCATCGGCGCGACCGACCGGCCCATCGGGTCGAACTGGCCCTCGTTGAACCGCGCTTCCAGCGTCATCACCACCTGGTTGGTCTGGTCGAACACCGCCCGCACCCGGTCGAAATCTTCCGGGAACATCACCATGCCGCTGACCTGCCCGGTCGGATCCGAGATGTTCATGCGGAAAAACCGCGTGCCGCGGCCGGATTTGCGTTCCTGCAGCCCCGACACCAGAACCCCGACCCGTTCGATCGCGGCACCGTTTTCTTCGGCCTTCTGCAGCAACTGGTCCAGTGTCAGGATCTTCTTGCGCTTCAGCGCCGGCAGGTAATCGTCCAGCGGGTGGCCGGTCAGGTAGAAACCGATCGCCTTGTGTTCCTCGGCCAGACGTTCGGCGGGCAGCCAATCCTCGGTCCGCTGGATACGCGGTTCGGGCAGGTCGTCGCCCGCTTCGCCGAACAGCGACACCTGCGAAGACGCCCGCTGCTCATGGATCGCCGCCGAATAGGCGACCAGCTGATCCAGTGCCCCGAACACCCGGCGGCGGTTATTGTCGAGCTGATCGAACGCCCCGGCGCGGGCCAGCATTTCCAAAGGCCTTTTGCCGACCTTTTTCAAATCGACCCGGCGAGCGAAATCGAACAGGTTGACGAAAGGCTTGTCGCCGCGTGCGTCGGAAATCTGCTTCACCGCCTCGATCCCGACATTCTTCAGCGCGCCAAGGCCGTAAATCAGCTTGCCATCGACCACATCGAAGGTGGGCAGCGAACGGTTGACGCAGGGCGGCACGATTTCGATCTCCAGCCCCCGCCGCACTTCCTCGGCATAGATCGACAGCTTGTCGGTCAGGTGGATATCGCAGTTCATGACGCCCGCCATGAATTCCGCCGGGTGGTTCGCCTTCAGCCAGCCGGTCTGGTAGCTGACCACCGCATAGGCCGCCGCGTGCGATTTGTTGAAGCCGTAGTTGGCGAATTTTTCCAGCAGGTCGAAGACCTCGTTCGCCTTCTTCTTGTCGACCCCGTTCTCGGCCGCACCGGCTTCGAACTTGGGCCGCTCGGCATCCATCGCTTCCTTGATCTTCTTACCCATCGCCCGGCGCAACAGGTCGGCGCCGCCAAGGCTGTAGCCCGCCATCACCTGGGCAATCTGCATCACCTGTTCCTGGTAAACGATGATGCCTTGGGTTTCTTCAAGGATATGGTCGATCAGCGGATGGACGGATTCGCGTTCTTTCGTCCCGTTCTTCACCTGGCAATAGGTGGGGATGTTTTCCATCGGGCCGGGACGATAGAGCGCCACCAGCGCCACGATATCCTCGATGCAGTTGGGCTTCATCTGACGCAGCGCGTCCATCATGCCCGAGCTTTCCACCTGGAACACCGCAACGGTCTTGGCGCTGGAATAGAGCTTGTAGGTGGCTTCGTCGTCCAGCGGGATATGCCCGATGTCGTCCACCGCGCCCTCGGGCGGATCGTAAAGCTGGGTGCCGTCCGGCCCGATATGCAGGTGCCGCCCGTTCTTCTTGATCAGGTCGACGGCGTTCTGCACCACGGTCAGTGTCTTCAGGCCGAGGAAGTCGAATTTCACCAGCCCGGCCTGTTCCACCCATTTCATGTTGAACTGGGTCGCCGGCATGTCCGAACGCGGGTCCTGATACAGCGGCACCAGCCGGTCCAGGGGCCTATCGCCGATCACCACACCCGCCGCGTGGGTCGAGGCGTTCCTGAGCAACCCTTCGACCTGCATGCCGTAATTCAGCAGCCGGTCGACGACTTCCTCGTTGCGCGCCTCCTCGCGCAGGCGCTCTTCCTGCTTCAGCGCCTCGGCGATCGACAGCGGCTTGACCCCTTCCACCGGGATCAGCTTGGACAACCGGTCGACCTGGCCATAGGGCATCTGCAACACCCGCCCGATATCGCGCACGGCAGCCTTGGACAGCAGCGCACCGAAGGTGATGATCTGCCCCACCTTGTCGCGGCCGTATTTCTGCTGCACGTAGCGGATCGTTTCTTCGCGCCGATCCATGCAGAAGTCGATGTCGAAGTCGGGCATCGACACACGTTCGGGGTTCAGGAAGCGTTCGAACAGCAGCGAATAGCGCAGCGGATCGAGGTCGGTGATGGTCAACGCATAGGCCACCAAGGACCCCGCGCCCGACCCCCGGCCAGGGCCGATCGGGATGCCGTTATCCTTGGACCACTTGATGAAGTCGGCCACGATCAGGAAGTAGCCGGGGAAGCCCATGCCCTCGATGATGCCCAGCTCGAAATCCAGCCGTTCCTGGTATTCCTCGACCGACACCGCATGCGGGATCACCGCCAGCCGCCTCTGCAGGCCCTCATTGGCCTGGCGCCGCAGTTCCACCACCTCGTCATCGGCGAATTTCGGCAGGATCGGGTCGCGCCGATAGGTCGCGAAAGCACAACGCCGCGCAATTTCCACCGTATTTTCAATCGCTTCCGGAAGGTCCGCGAAAAGCGCGATCATTTCTTCCTGCGACTTGAAATAATGCTGCGGCGTCAACCGGCGGCGCGGTTCGGCCTGATCGACATAGGCGCCCTCGGCGATACAGATAAGCGCGTCATGCGCCTCATACATGTCCGCCTTGGGGAAATAGACGTCGTTGGTGGCGACCAGAGGCAGCCCCATGTCATAGGCCATTTCGACGAAGCCGCGTTCGGTCTTCTTCTCATTGAGCGGCAGCCCGTCCTCGCCCGGATGGCGCTGCAGCTCGACATACAGCCGCTGCGGATAGATCGCGGCGAGGCGGCGCATCAGCGCCTCGGCCTTGTCGCGCGCGCCCGCCTGCAAGAACTGGCCCACCGGCCCGTCCGCCCCGCCCGACAGGCAGATGAGGCCACCGGAAAATTCCTCCAGCTCCTCCAGCGTGACCTGAGGTTCCTGCCCGCCCTTATCGACGTAAAGGCAGGACGACAGCCGCATCAGGTTCTCATAGCCTTCCTCGGTCTGCGACAACAGAACCACCGGCGCGGGCGGTTTGGGCTGTTCGCCGGGCGCGGCATGATCGAAGGCCACATCGACCTGGCAACCGACGATCGGCTGGATCCCCGCCCCCTGCGCCGTGACCGAAAATTCCAGCGCCGAGAACAGCGCGTTGGTGTCGGTCACCGCCACGGCAGGCATGCCCGCCGCTTCGCACATGCCCGGCAGTTTCTTCAGGCGCACCGCGCCTTCCAGCAGGGAATATTCGGTATGGGTTCGAAGATGGATGAATCGGGGTTGGCTGCTCATCGGGTCATTCTAAGCCAGAGCGCAGGCGCCGGAAAGCCGCGATATCGCTTGACAGCCCCGGCCGCCGGTGGTCGACAATCGCGGCCTGACGGTCGGCAATCACGGGGATATGCGGTGTTCTTTTCCTTTTCGGAAGAAACGGATCTGGAAATCGACCGGGTGCTGATCGCCTCCCCCGAAGCGGTTTGGCGCTGCTGGAGCGATCCGGCCTTGTTCAAGCAGTGGTTCAGCCCGAAACCGGCCGTGGTTGACGAGGTCCGGCTCGACCTGCAGCCGGGCGGTGAGTTCTTCACCCGGATGCGCAGCCCCAAGGGCAAGGTAGTGGAAAGCACCGGCTGTTTCCTGGCGCTCAGCCCGGGACGGCTGATCGCCTATACCGATACGCTCGGTCCCGGATTTCACCCGCGCGGCAAGGGGTTCCTGACCACCGTCATCATGATGTCGGCCGACCCGGTCGGCACCCGCTATATCGCCCGCGCACTGCACGCCACGCCGGAGCAGAAGAAGAAACACGAAGACATGGGCTTCCAGGACGGCTGGGGCCGGGTGATCACGCAACTGGGCGAACTGGCGCGGCAGATCGACCGCTAGAACCGATGTTTTGCCGGGCATTTGTCGCGCAATCACGCGGCAGAACCTGCTTTTTCTTGCCAAATGATCAAAAACAGGCTTTCCTGATCCCCGAAACAGGGAGCCCGCGCGTTTTCTACGCCGCATCGAAGACGTGCCAAAAGGGTAATTAAACCGGTAAGGCGGCAGGTTTATTCAAATGGATATCACCTTTCTTCTCAATGGAGAGAGCGTGGAGCTGCGCGACGTGCCCGCCACGGCGACGCTGCTCGATTGGTTGCGCGACACGCGCGGGCTGACCGGCACCAAGGAGGGCTGCAACGAAGGCGATTGCGGCGCCTGCACGGTGATGGTGCAGGACGAAGACGGGGCACGGGCGCTCAATGCCTGCATCCTGTTCATGCCGCAGATCAACGGCAAATCGGTCCGCACCGTCGAAGGCATTTCCGGCCCCGATGGCCAGCTGCACCCGGTGCAACAGGCGATGATCGACCAGCACGGCAGCCAATGTGGCTTCTGCACGCCCGGTTTCATCACCTCGATGGCCACCGCGCATATCAACGGCGACAGCGATCACGCCACCGCCCTGGCCGGCAACCTGTGCCGCTGCACCGGCTATGCCCCGATCCTGCGCGCGGCCGAGGCCGCGGGAGAACAACCCGTTCCCGACTGGCTGAGCGATTTCGACCTGGCCGAATTGCCCGCGGCGGCAATGGCCGGTGACCAGCCCCTCACCGGCGCCGCGGTGCGGCCGGAAACCATAATCGAGCTGGCCCGCTGGTATGAGGCCCATCCCGACGCCACGCTGATCGCGGGCGCCACAGATGTGGGGCTCTGGGTCACCAAGCAGTTGCGCGATCTCGGACCGGTCGCCTTCCTGAACCGCTGCCGCGATCTGCAGCGGATCGAGGAAACCGACACCCGCGTCACCCTCGGCGCGGGCGTCACCATCGCGCGGCTGATTCCGCTGATGGACCGGCTGCACCCGTCTTTCGGGGCAATGCTGCGCCGCTATGGCTCGGCGCAGGTGCGTGGCGCGGCCACGATCGGCGGCAATATCGCCAACGGATCGCCCATCGGCGACGGCCCGCCCGCGCTGATCGCGCTCGGCGCGACGCTGCATCTGCGCCGGGGGGGTGACCGGCGCGAAATTCCGCTGGAAAACTTCTTCCTTGATTACGGCAAGCAGGACCGGCACCCGGGGGAATTCGTCGAGGCGGTCAGCTTCGCCAAGGCCCCCGACCGGCTGAAATGCTACAAGCTGTCGAAACGCTTCGATCAGGACATTTCCGCCGTCTGCGGATGCTTCGACATCGCGGTGGAAGACGGCGTCGCGACCGAGGTCCGCATCGCCTTCGGCGGCATGGCGGGCATCCCGAAACGCGCCGCCCACGTGGAGGCCGCGCTGGTCGGCCGGCCCTGGAACGCAGACACGATCAAAGCCGCCGATGACGCCTGGACGCGCGATTTCACCCCGATGTCGGACATGCGGGCCTCGGCCCGCTACCGGCTCGATGCGGCGCGCAACATGCTGACGCGGTACTTCATGGAAAGCCAAGGCCTTGCGACCTCGGTGAAGGAGGTGCGGGCATGAGCGTTTCTTCCCCCCTGCCCCATGACGCAGCCCGGCTGCACGTGACCGGCGCGGCGCGCTACGTCGATGACATCCCCACGCCCCGGGGCACGCTGCACCTGGCCTTCGGGCTGAGCGGGATCGCCAAGGGCCGGATCACAGCGATGGACCTGGATGCGGTGCGCGCCGCGCCGGGCGTGATCGCGGTGCTGACCGCCACTGATCTGCCCTTCGCCAATGACGTGTCGCCCTCGGTCCACGACGAACCGCTGCTGAGCGACGGCCATGTGCATTACCTCGGACAGACGCTCTTTCTTGTGATCGCCGACAGCCACGCGGAGGCGAGACGCGCAGCAAGGCGCGGCAAGGTCAGCTATGAGAAAGACACCCCGATCCTGACAATCGACGAAGCGCTCGCCGCGGACAGCCGCTTCGAAGAAGGCCCGCGCATCTACCAGCGCGGCGACGCCGCGGCGGCGCTTGCCGACGCCCCGCACACGGTCGAGGGCGCACTGGAACTGGGCGCGCAGGAACATTTCTATCTCGAAGGTCAGGCCGCTTTGGCACTGCCGCAGGAAGGCGGCGACATGGTGGTGCACAGTTCCACCCAGCACCCGACCGAGATTCAGCACAAGGTGGCCGAGGCGCTTGGCGTGCCGATGCATTCAGTGCGGGTGGAAACCCGCCGCATGGGCGGCGGCTTCGGCGGCAAGGAAAGCCAGGGCAACGCGCTGGCGGTGGCCTGCGCGGTGGCGGCGCGGTTGACCGGCAAACCGTGCAAGATGCGCTACGACCGCGACGACGACATGGTGATCACCGGCAAGCGGCACGATTTCCGCATAAGCTATCGCGCCGGGTTCGACGATAATGGCCGCGTGCTGGGCGTCGAGTTCCTGCAACTGGCCCGCTGCGGCTGGGCCCAGGACCTGTCGCTGCCGGTCGCCGACCGCGCCATGCTTCATGCCGACAATGCCTACTGGCTGCCCGATATCCGCATCGAAAGCCACCGGCTGAAGACCAACACCCAAAGCGCCACCGCCTTCCGCGGTTTCGGCGGGCCGCAGGGGATGGTCGGGATCGAACGGGTGATGGATCACATCGCGCATGAGCTGGGCCTCGACCCGGTCGAGGTGCGGCGGCGGAATTATTACGATCCACCGGCGGGGGGCTCTGCCCCCTTCGAACCGGTCACTCGAACCGATGGCGTTCCCGGATCGACCCCCCGGGATATTTCCGAACAGAAGAAGGACAATTGCACGCCCTACGGTCAGGTGGTCGAGGATTTCGAGCTGTGGGAGATGACCGAGGCGCTGCTGGCCTCCTCCGATTATGCCGCACGCAAGCGGGCGGTGGCGGAGTGGAATGCGTCGAACCCGGTGATCAAGAAGGGGCTGGCCTTCAGCCCGGTGAAATTTGGCATTTCCTTCACGCTGACCCATCTGAACCAGGCGGGTGCATTGGTGCATGTCTATCAGGACGGGTCGGTCCACCTGAACCATGGCGGAACCGAGATGGGACAGGGATTGTTCCAGAAGGTGGCGCAGGTGGCGGCGACCCGCTTCGGGATCGCGCTGGAAACGGTGAAGATCACCGCCACCGATACCGGCAAGGTGCCCAATACATCGGCCACGGCGGCATCGTCCGGGTCGGACCTGAACGGCATGGCGGTGAAGGCGGCCTGCGATACGATCCGCGGCCGGATGGCGGCGTTCTTGGCCGAACGGTATCAGGCGAAGCCCGAAGATGTGCGGTTTGAGGCGGGCCTCGTCCGGGTCGGCACCGCCGAGATGCGTTTCGCGGAGGCCGCGAAGTTGGCCTATGAAAACCGCGTCAGCCTGTCGGCCACCGGGTTCTACAAGACCCCGAAACTGGCCTGGGACCGGATCAACGGCAACGGCCGGCCGTTTTTCTATTTCGCCTACGGCGCGGCGGTGACCGAGGTGGCGTTGGACACGCTCACGGGCGAAAACCGCATCCTGCGCGCCGATATCCTGCATGACGCGGGCGCCTCGCTGAACCCGGCACTGGACAAGGGCCAGGTCGAGGGCGGCTACGTGCAGGGCGCCGGATGGCTGACATGCGAGGAACTGGTCTGGGACGACACCGGGCGGCTGCGCACGCATGCGCCGTCGACCTACAAGATCCCGGCATTTTCCGATCAGCCGGAAACGTTCAACGTGGCGCTTTGGGACGGGCGGAACCGCGAGGACACGATTTACCGGTCCAAGGCGGTGGGAGAACCGCCCTTGATGCTGGGCATATCGGCCTTCCTGGCGCTGTCCGATGCGGTGGCGTCCTGCGGCACGGTCTATCCCATGCTCGACGCACCGGCGACGCCGGAACGGTTGCTGCAGGCGGTTCAGAGGATTCGCGATGGGGTTTGACCTGGACGGACTGAGGCGGACGGTGGCCGCCCATGGCCGCGTGGCGCGGGTGGTTATCGCCGGTATCAAGGGGTCCTCGCCGCGCGAGGCGGGGGCGGCGATGCTGGTCTGGGACACCGGGCAATCCGGCACCATCGGCGGCGGGGCGCTGGAATTCCAGGCGACGGAAGCGGCGCGCGCGGCCCTGCAGGGGGGCGGCGACCGGCTGAGCAGCCATGCGCTTGGCCCGGATTTGGGCCAATGCTGCGGCGGCCGCGTGATGCTGTGGCGCGAAATCTTCGACGCCGACCGGCTGTCGCGGTTGGAAAACCGGTCGGTCATTGCCCGGCCCACCGACGGGTCGGACATGCCGCTGGCGGTCAAGCGACTGCTGGCGCAAGCGCGCGGCGAAGGCATCATGCCGGTGCCGGGCCTTGTGCAGGGCTGGATGGTGGAACCGGTGCAGGCGCCCGCGCTGCCGGTCTGGATCTGGGGCGCCGGCCATGTCGGGCGGGCGCTGGTGTCGGTACTGGCCCCGCTGCCCGATGTCGACATCACCTGGATCGACACCGCCGCCGAACGGTTTCCGGAAGATGTGCCGGAACGGGTAACGGTATTGCCCGCCGCCCGGCCCGAAACGCTGATGGCCCATGCGCCGCGCGATGCGCATCACCTGATCCTGACATATTCCCATGCGCTCGACCTGACGTTGTGCCATGCTGCGCTGAACCGCGGCTTTGCCAGCGCCGGGCTGATCGGATCGGCAACGAAATGGGCGCGGTTCCGCAAACGTCTGGGGGAACTCGGGCATTCCGCCCAATCGGTAGGCAGTATCACCTGCCCGATTGGCGACCCGACGTTGGGGAAACATCCGCAGGCCATTGCCGTCGGCGTGGCCGGCAGGCTACTAGGAACCAAGGCGGGGTACACCGTCCAACAAGGGGACAGAACGGCGTGACGGGGACGCTTTTATCGATAAACGGGCTGACCAAGGCCTATCCGGGCGTTGTCGCCAATGACAACGTATCCTTCGAGATCGGCGAAGGCGAGGTGCACGCCCTGCTGGGTGAAAACGGCGCCGGCAAATCGACGCTGGTCAAGATGATCTACGGGCTGGTCAAACCCGACCGCGGCACGATGCAGTTGCGTGGCGATGCCTATGCGCCGGCCGAACCGAGCGCCGCGCGCGCGGCAGGGGTGGCCATGGTGTTCCAGCATTTTTCGCTATTCGAAGCGCTGAACGTGGCCGAGAACGTCGCGCTTGGCATGGAAAACCCGCCCGGGATGCGCGACCTTGCCGCGCGGATCCGGGAGGTGTCGGAAATGTACGGGCTGCCGCTGGACCCGGACCGCATCGTCGGCGATCTGTCCGCGGGCGAACGCCAACGGGTCGAGATCATCCGCTGCCTGCTGCAGGACCCCAAGCTGCTGATCATGGACGAACCGACCAGCGTCCTGACCCCGCAGGAGGTCGATATCCTGTTCGAAACCCTGCGCAAGCTGTCGGCCGAAGGCACCGCGATCCTGTACATCAGCCACAAGCTGGAAGAAATCCGAACGCTTTGCGACAACGCAACCATCCTGCGGCTGGGACAGGTGGTGGGCGACTGCGTCCCACGCGACACCACGGCGCGCGACATGGCCGAAATGATGGTCGGGTCGAGCCTGCTCGTCCCCGAGCGCGCCGGCGGCACGGTCGGTCCGGTTCTGCTGAAGATCAATGACCTGTCGGTCGCCTCGCCCTCGGCCTTCGGCACCTCGCTGAAGAATATCAGCCTGGAAGTGCGCGCAGGCGAAATTCTGGGCCTTGGCGGCGTTGCCGGCAACGGACAGGACGAATTGCTGGCCGCGCTGTCGGGCGAAATCCCGACCGCGCCCGGCGCGGTCGAACTGGACGGCAAACCGATCGGCGGGCTGGGCCCGGTGGCGCGGCGGCGGCTGGGATTGCTGACCGCGCCCGAGGAACGGCTGGGCCATGCCGCCGCCCCCGACATGAGTCTGATCGAGAACGCGCTGCTGACCGGGTCGGTGCGCGAAGGGCTGGAAAACCGCGGTTTCCTGAAATGGGGCAAGGCGAAAAGCTTCGCCGAGGCGATCATCGAACGGTTCGACGTGCGTACGCCGGGGCCCGACAATGCCGCCCGGTCACTGTCGGGCGGCAACCTGCAGAAATTCGTCATCGGCCGCGAAGTGATGCAGCGCCCCGAGGTGTTGGTGGTGAACCAGCCGACCTGGGGCGTCGATGCCGCGGCGGCGGCGGCGATCCGGCAGGCCTTGCTGGACCTGGCCGCGGGCGGTGCCGCGGTGGTGGTGATCAGCCAGGACCTCGACGAACTGATGGAAATCTCGGACCATTTCGGCGCTCTGAACGAAGGCCGCCTGTCGGACATCCGGCTGGCCAAGGATCTGAGCGTGGACGAGATCGGGCTGATGATGGGCGGGGCCCACGGGATGGAGGTCGCGCATGTTTGACCTCTTGCACCGAATGAAAGACGAAAGGGCAATGGCGTGCTGAAGCTTGAAAAACGGCCCCAGCCGTCGCAATTCTGGACCTATCTGACCCCGCTGCTGGCGGTGGCACTGACGATGATCGCGGGCGGCGTCCTGTTTGCCTTTCTCGGCAAGGATCCGATCGTCGCGATCCGGACAATTTTCTGGGATCCGCTGTTTTCCGAATTCGCCTTCTATTACCGGCCGCAACTTCTGGTCAAAGGCGCGCCGCTGGTGCTGATCGCCATCGGTCTGAGCCTTGGTTTCAGGGCCGGGATCTGGAATATCGGTGCCGAGGGTCAATATATCATCGGCGCCATCACCGGTGCCGGTGTGGGTCTGGCCTTCTACCCGATGGAAGCGTGGTACATCTTCCCGCTGATGGTGATCGCGGGGGCGCTTGGCGGCTGGGCCTGGTCGATGATCCCGGCGCTGTTGAAGGTCAAATTCGGCACCAATGAAATCCTCGTGTCGCTGATGCTTGTCTATGTGGCCGAGCAATTGCTGGCGTCGATGTCGCTGGGATTGCTGAAAAATCCCGAAGGGTTTGGCTTTCCCGGATCGCGCAACCTGAACGACTATGCCAGCGCCAACAGCTGGATTCACCAGAACGCGGGCATGCATTGGGGCGTGGTCGCGGCCTTCATCGCGGTGATCTTCGCCTATGTGCTGCTGAACCGGCACATGCTGGGATTCCAGATCCGGCTGACCGGCGAGGCGCCGCGCGCGGCCCGTTTCGCCGGGGTGAACCCGAACCGTCTGATCCTGATCTGCCTTGGCACCTCGGGCGCGCTGGCCGGGCTGGCGGGGCTGTTCGAAGTCGCCGGTCCCTCAGGCCAGATCAGCATCGATTTCAACGCCGGCTACGGTTTCACCGCGATCATCGTGGCCTTCCTGGGCCGGCTGAACCCGATCGGCATCCTGCTGGCGGGCGCGCTGATGGCGCTAACCTATATCGGCGGCGATATCGCCCAGTCCAAGCTGGGCCTGCCGGCGGCGGCGATCCAGCTGTTCCAGGGGATGCTGCTGTTCTTCCTGCTGGCGGTGGACATGCTGACCAATTTCCGCATCCGGCTCGGCCAGAAAGAGGTGGCGTGATGGACCTGTCTTCGATCAATCCGATCCTGCTTCTGGCCTCGCTCATCGTGGCCGCGACCCCGCTGCTGCTGGCCGCCATCGGCGAACTGGTGGTGGAAAAGGCGGGCGTGCTAAACCTCGGCGTGGAGGGGATGATGATCACCGGCGCGATCTGCGGTTTCGCCATCGCGGTCAATACCGGGTCGCCCGTTGTGGGGCTGATCGCGGCGGCGGGGGGCGGCGCCGTGCTGTCGCTGCTGTTCGCCCTGCTGACACAGTTCGCGATGGCCAACCAGGTGGCCTCGGGCCTGTCGCTGACGCTGTTCGGCCTTGGCCTGTCGGCGCTGATCGGTCAGGACTACCAAGGGGTCAAGCCGCCGGCCTTTCCCAAGGGCGACATCCCGATCTTGTCCGACATCCCGGTGCTGGGTCCGATCCTGTTCAGCCAGGATTTCGTGGTCTACATGGCGTTCTTCCTGACGCTGGGGGTTTGGGCGATGCTGAAATACAGCCGCGCCGGGCTGATCCTGCGGGCGGTGGGCGAAAACCACGACGCGGCGCATGCGCTTGGCTACAAGGTGGTGCGTATCCGGGTGCTGGCGATCCTGTTCGGTGGCGCCTGCGCCGGTCTGGGTGGCGCCTACATCAGCCTGATCCGGGTGCCGCAATGGACCGAAGGAATGACCGCCGGGATCGGCTGGATCGCGCTGGCGCTGGTGGTCTTCGCAAGCTGGAAGCCGTGGCGCGTGTTGCTGGGCGCCTGCCTGTTCGGCGGGGTCAGCGTTTTGCAGCTGAACCTGCAGGCGGCGGGCGTTGCCATCCCGGTGGAATACCTGGCGATGTCGCCCTACCTGATCACCATCCTGGTGCTGGTGATCATGTCGGCGGACCGGTCGCGCGCTCCGGCGTCGCTCGGGAAAGGATTCCATGCTGGGTCTTAAGGCACATGACAGCGCCACCCGGCGGCGGATACGCGATATCCTCGACGGGCAGGACAAGGCCTTCGGCCACCGCGTGGCCGTGGCGCTGCATACGCTGATCGTGATGACGGCGCTGGCCTTTGCCGCCTCGACCATGCCGGACCTGCCGGATCATGCGCGGATCATCCTGCTCTGGTTCGAACGCACCGCCGTCACGATCTTCATGGTCGAATACCTGCTGCGGATTTTCGCGGCGGAACGCCCGTTCCGCTATATCCTGTCCTTCTGGGGCATCATCGACCTGCTGGCCTGGATGCCCAGCCTGTTCATGACCGTAGGCGGCACCGCCGCGATCCGGCTGCTGCGGCTGATGCAGATGGTGCGGATTCTCAAGATCATCCGCTACAGCCGCGCCCTGCGGCGCCTCGCCCGGGCCTTCAACAGCGTCCGGGCGGAATTGGCGCTGTTCTATGTCATCGCGCTTTTCCTCGTCTATATCAGCGCTGTTGGCATCTATTTCTTTGAACACGACACCCAACCCGAGGCGTTCAGCTCCGTCCCGGCCAGCCTGTGGTGGGCGATCGTCACCCTGACCACGGTGGGCTACGGCGACGCCATCCCGGTGACGATCGGCGGCAAGCTGTTCACCTCGCTCATCCTGTTCATGGGGATGGGGGTGTTCGCGGTGCCGGCCGGTGTCATCACCTCGGCCCTTGTCGGGCGCGACATCGAAGAAATCGAGGAAAGCCTGGAAAAAATGGAAAGCAGCGATGAAAAGGCGCGCAAGAAGAAGATGCCGATTTCGAAAAGCTGATCACGATTTGAAAAGAAACAACTGAGTTTGACAAAGGAGAATCCAACATGAAAAGAAGAACACTGCTTGCAAGCGCGGCCATGGCGATGGGCCTGGCCACTGCCGGTATCGCGGAAGACAAGACCAAGGTCGGTTTCGTCTTTGTCGGTCCGGTGGGCGATGGCGGCTGGACCTATGAACACAACCAAGGCCGCCTTGCCGTGGAAGAACATTTCGGCGACAAGGTCGAAACCGTGTTCGTCGAAAGCGTGCCCGAAGGCCCCGATGCCGAACGCGTGATGACCCAGATGGCGCTGGAAGGCGCCGACCTGATTTTCACCACCTCGTTTGGTTACATGGACCAGACCATCAACGTGGCGAAGAAATTCCCCAACGTGAAATTCGAACACGCCACCGGTTACAAGACCGCGCCGAACGTGTCGGTCTATTCGGCCCGTTTCTATGAAGGTCGCGCCGTGCAGGGCACCATTGCAGGCCGCATGACCAAGTCGAACACCATCGGCTACATCGCCTCCTTCCCGATCCCCGAAGTGATCCGCGGCATTAACTCGGCCTATATCCACGCCAAGAAGGTGAACCCGGACGTCCAGTTCAAGATCATCTGGGCCTACACCTGGTTCGATCCGGCGAAAGAAGCCGACGCGGCCAAGGCGCTGATCGAACAGGGCGCCGACGTGATCCTGCAACACACCGATTCGACCGCACCGCAGGCCGCCGCGCAGGCCGCCGGCAACGTGATCACCTTCGGCCAGGCATCCGACATGGCCGAATACGCTCCGTCGCCGCGCGTTTCCTCGATCATCGACAACTGGGCGCCCTATTACATCGAGCGCACCCAGGCGGTGATGGACGGCAGCTGGGAAACCGTGAACACCTGGAACGGCATCGGAAAGGGCATGGTCAAGATCGGCGAGATTTCCTCGGCAGTGCCGGACGATGTGAAGGCCGAGGCGCTGGCGCTGAAGGAAGCGCTCAGCAGCGGCGAATACGCCCCGTTCACCGGCCCGCTGAACAAGCAGGACGGCAGCGTTTGGCTGGCCGAAGGCGAAACCGCCGATGACGGCACCCTCGCCGGCATGAACTTCTTCGTCGAAGGCATCGAAGGCACGATCCCGCAATAAGCGCTTCGGCCCTTTGGTTTCGGAAAGCCCCGCCCGCAGGCGGGGCTTTTCTGTTTCGGGATGCAACGCATAAAGCCGATGCCGCGCAGCCTCATGCCCATGTTTGGATCAGTCCGGCAGGGTCGCCGGACACGATGCGGGCGATCACAGCTTCGATTGAACGGACTGTCCCGAAAGCAGGGCGCTATCGCAGCGGGATGCTGACCCGCAACTGCACCGTTTCCAGCCCCGGATTGACGGCCTTGATATCGGCGTTCGAGCGGTGATCGTAGCTCAGCCCGATGCGCAGCCTGTTGCGGGTCTCGTAACCGATCTCGGCGCCGGAACGGAATTCGACCGGGTAGCCGAGGTCGGGGCCGCTGCCCTGGGCGTAAAGCCCCGGCATCAGATGCAGCTGAACATAGCCGCGTTCGCGCGCGAAATGTCCGGTCCAAACGGCGCCGAAACCGACCCAGGCGTCGCCGCCATCGGTGACCGAGGCACCGAAGGCGGGCTGGAACGGGCCATAAGCGGTCTTCATGTCGTAGCGGAGATAAAGCTCCTGCCCGATACTATCGTTCTGGAACTGCACATCGCCGCCGGAAACCGCGATCCGCGCAGGCAGCGGGTTTTGCGCCAGGCAACCGTCGTCACAATGGTTCATCTTCATATCCCCCAGCCCGGCCAGCAGGAATAGAACAGCAAAAGTCCCGTCCATCGATGCGCTCCTTTTCGATCCCCCTAGGGGTAGATCAGGGAAATCTGAATGTCACCCGCGCAAACGGCCCGATTTGTGCATGTCGCATGCGAAACCGGAATTTTGGCGCGGGGCGTTGTGTAAAAAGCGCACTTCCCGCGCCGAGACAAATGGGAAACCGTTTATGAAGGACATCGCCAGTTTCATCGCCCTGAACCGTTTCGGGCTGGGCGCCGCGCCGGGAGATGCCGGCCGGATGGCCGGCAATCCGCGCGGTTGGCTCAGGTCGCAAATCAAGCGGCGCCCGCCCCTGCCCCGCGCGCTGGCGCGGTTCCGCGATTCCGACAGCATCATGACCGAGATCCACCGCGCCAGGCGCACCGGCCCGAAAGCGCTGGAAACCACGCTCGACGCGGCCTATCGCAGGTATTCCACCCCCGAAATCGCTACCCGGACACAGGTGATGATCGGGTCGAACACGCCCTTCGTCGAACGGATGGTGATGTTCTGGTCAAACCATTTCAGCGTCTCAAGCAGCAACCGGATCGTCGGCCCGGCGATCCCCGCCTATGAACGCGAAGCGATCCGGCCGCACGTATTCGGCAGGTTTTCCGACATGCTCAAGGCGGTCTGTAGTCATTCGTGCATGATCAGCTATCTTGGCAACACCGGATCGATAGGGCCGCAATCGCGTGCCGGCCGGCAAGGAGACCGCGCGGCGCAGGACCAGTCGCCGCTGAACGAAACCCTGGCCCGCACCATCCTGGAACGGCACACGCTGGGGTCCGAAGCAGGCTTTACCGCTCAGGATGTGACCGGGTTGGCACAGGCGCTCAGCGGCTGGAGCCATGGCGGCCTGCGCCCCGATGGCGACACCCGCTCGGTGCATGGCCGGTTCGAGTTCAAGCATGATTTCCATCAGCCCGGACCGAAGCAGGTGCTGGGCAGGACCTATGCCGAAAACGGTCTGCAGGAAGGTGTCGCGCTCCTCGACATGCTGGCCCACCATCCCGCCACCGCGCGCACCATCGCGACCAAACTGGTGCGCCATTTCGTACATGACGATCCGCCCTCGGGTGCGGTCGACAGGATCGCCGCGGTGTTCCAGAGGACCGAGGGCGACCTTGCCGCCGTCGCCGCCGCGCTGATCGATCTGGAAGAAGTATGGGAAAACGCCATTCCCAAAGTGAAGACCCATTATGAACTGGTGATCGCCACCTTTCGCGCCACCGGCCGAACCCGCCCCCGCGCGCAGGAAGTCATGGAACCGCTGCACCTGTTCGGGCAGGTCCCGTTCACCGCGCCCAGCCCGGCAGGATGGAGCGACCGCAGCGCGGACTGGATTGGCCCCGAGGCCCTGATGCAGCGCATCGAATGGCTGCGCGGTCTCGCCTCGGGCCTGCCCGCGACGCTTTATCCCGAAACCGTGCTGCGCAACACCATCGGCCCGGTGGCGCAGCAGGCGACCCGCGATTGGATCGATCAGGCGCCCTCGGGCGACAGGGCGATCGCCATGATCCTTGCCAGTCCCGAATTCCAACGGAGGTAATCGATGTTCGACCGACGTTTCTTTCTCAAAGGGTCCGGCGCCGGCATGATGACGGCCATTGCCGCCGGACGCGGTGCCACTGCCGCGCCCCGCATCGAAAGCAGGCTGATCATGATCCTGTTGCGTGGCGGGCTCGACGGGTTGCACGCCCTGCCGCCCTATGCCGACAGCGAATACCGCAGACTGCGCCCCACGCTGGCGCTGACGATGGCCGACAAGGTGGTGGATCTGGACGGCTATTTCGGCATGCATCCGGCGCTGAAACCGCTTAGGCCGCTGTACAGCGAGGGCGAGCTTCTGTTCATGCCTGCCGCCGCGCGCCACTATCGCGACCAGTCGCACAGCGAAGCCCAGAACATGCTGGAAAACGGCAGCGGCAAACCCTATGGCGCGCGCGACGGATGGTTGAACCGCGCCATCCTCGGGTTGCAACCGGGGCAGCGGAAACTGGCCCTGTCGCTCGGCCCGTCGATCCCGCTGATCCTTCGGGGCGAAGCGCCGGTCCAGAGCTGGGACGAAAGCGAACCGGCATCACTGGACGAAGATTTCCTGTTCCAGATCGGGCAGATGTACCGCAGCGACCCGCTGTTTCTGGACGCGCTGCAGACCGGCGCCCCCGATGCGGCGGCGCTGATCGATCCGAAAACCCGGCCCGACACGGAAAATTTCACAGATGCCGCCACGGTGACCGCGGAACAACTGTCGCGCAATGACGGGCCGCGCATCGCGGTGATGGAAATGCAGGGCTGGGATACCCATTTCGATCAGGCCCGGCGGCTGAACCTGCTGTTGGGGCAGCTGGCCGAGGGCATCATCACGCTGAAGCAAGGTCTGGGCCAACGGATCTGGCGCCGCACCGCGGTGGTGGTGGTGTCCGAATTCGGCCGCACCGCAGAGGAAAACGATCGCCAGGGCACTGATCACGGCAGTGGCGGGCTTGCCATCATGGCGGGCGGTGCCGTGCGCGGCGGACGGATCGTCGGCCACTGGCCCGGCCTGAACGAAACCTCGCTGCTCGACGAACGCGCCGCGCGCTCGCAAAACGCGTATGAAAGCATGTTCAAGGCAGTTCTGATCGACCATCTCGATCTGGAACGCCATTTCGTCGAGGACAAGGTATTCCCCAACAGCAGCGGTGTTCTGCCCCACAAGGGATTGCTTCATTTCAGCTGACACCGGCCAAGCAGGTAAACGGCCCTTCAAGCGCCACGGCCCGGCCGCAACCCATGCGGGAAGATCAAGAGAATCTTTGCATGCACAGCGGAACTGATTTAGCTAAAAATGCGTTGGTACCTACCGCACGGCTGCACATCGTGAGGCGGTTGAAAAAGGCAGCAGATGCAAAAAAACAGTTTACTGAGTTATCTTCCGTCTCTTGTAGCCATCATCGCCGTCGGACTTCTGGCCTCCGTTTTCGAACATCAATCCCGCGTCCAGGCCCAACACGACGTCAAGTCACAGGTGGTCGACAGGGCCGACACCCTGCGGGCGCGGCTGCAAAGCCAGATTGATGGCGGCATTCATCTGAGCCGCGGGCTGGCTTCGATCCTGAGCCGCACCCAGGACATCACCCAGGCCGAATTCAGCCGCATCGTTTCGGAAATATTCACTGACCTGCCCGAGGTCGTGAATATCGCCTGGGCGCCCGATATGGTGATCACTCGGGTGCACCCGGTCAAAGGCAATGAACAGGCGATCGGGCTGGATTTTCGGACGGTGCCGGACCAGTTCGACGCGGTGGTGAAGGCGCGCGACACCGGACAGATCGTGCTGGTCGGTCCGGTCGATCTTGTCCAGGGCGGCAAAGGATTCATTTTCCGGGTTCCGGTCTATGCCTCCGGCGAAGATACCGTGCGTTTCAAGGGGCTGTTGTCGCTGGTCTTCGACATGAATGCTTTCCTCGCGAAATCCGGCATGAGCGATCCCGGGATCGGGATCGAGGTGGCGATGGCGGTCGATCATGGCAGGTTCGGCCCGGTGGACATGATCCATGGCCCGCTTGACCTGGCGACGGACACGTCCATCGTGGAACAGGTTCTGGTTCCCGGCGGCAACTGGACGCTCTTTGCCCGCCCCGCCGGCGGATGGAAGGCGGCGCAGCGCCCGCCGCTTACCGATCTCTTGCTGTTGATCGTCGTCTGCCTGCTGATCCTCGTTCCGATGGTGACGGCGAATGCGCTGGCAGTATCCAGGAAGGCGACGATCCAGAAGATGGATACCACCGCCCGCCACCTGAAGGGCGTGATGGAAAACGTCCCCGGCGCCTATATCACGTATAAAATGTTCCCGGACGGCAGCCAGATCATCGACTTCATCTCGGACAGGTGCATCGAGATTTGGGGGCTCGACAGGGACACGGTGATGAAGGAACAGACGACGATCTGGGACACCATCAACCGCGACGACCTGCCCGGGTTGCAGGCGGAAATAGATCGCGCGGCCAAGACGTTGACGCCTTGGCATTTCAAATGGCGGATCACCACCCCGGCGGGCGAAGAGAAATGGCTCGAAGGCCGCGGCAGCCTGACCGCCCAGCCCGACGGCACCATGCGACGCGACAGTTTCGTCGTCGACATCACCGAGCAGCACAAGCGCGACGAGGAATTCGAACGGCAGGCCGAACTGGTGCGCCAGGCGCAAAAGCAGGAAAGCATCGGCCTCATGACCGGTGGCGTGGCGCATGACTTCAACAACCTGCTGGCCGTGGTGCGTGGCAGCCTGGAACTGCTGCGCGACGATCTCGAGGACGAAGACGTCGAAGACGACGACCGGCTGAGCCTCGTCGCCACCGCGATCCAGGCCGCGGACCGGGGTTCCGACCTGACCAAGAGCATGCTGAGCTTCGCCCGCCGGGCGCGGCTCAATCCCGAGGTTGTCGACCTCAACGAAGTCGTGCAGGAAACCAAGGCCTGGGCCGGGCGGACGCTGCCGGCGACGATTGATGTCCGGGTCGACCTGGCCATGCTGTTGCCGCGGATCTGGGTCGATCGCGGATCGACCGCCTCGGCGCTTCTGAACCTGATCGTGAACGCCCGCGACGCGTTGCCCAAGGGCGGCCAACTGACGATCTCCACGGCGCTTGAAAAGCTGGATGCCCAGGCCCTGAAACGGCACGGCGACGACATCGATCCCGGCGCCTACGTGGTTCTGACCATCTCCGACAGCGGGGAAGGGATTTCCAAGGCCAATATGGACCGCATTTTCGAACCGTTCTTTTCGACCAAGCATCCTGGCAAGGGATCGGGGCTTGGCCTGTCGATGGTTCAGGGCTTCGTCAAGCAATCGGGCGGCACCATCCGGGTCACGTCGGAACCGGGAAAGGGCACGACGTTCAAGTTGTACTTCAAGGCACTGGACGGGAAAAAAGCCACGTCGGGCCGGGCGGACGGATCGCGCGTTTCCGGTCCGGTTCCAGGGCTACGGATCCTGCTTGCCGAAGACGATGAAGGCGTGCGCACCATCCTGACCGCGACGCTGGAGCGGCTGAACCACAAGGTCGCGGCCGCGCGCAACGGCGACACGGCGCTGGAGTTGTTCGGGAAAGACCCCGGTTTCGATCTGCTGATCACCGATATCGTGATGCCCGGCGACTTGCAGGGCACCGACCTGGCGCGGGAAATCCGCCAGATAGACAAGACCCTGCCGGTGATTTTCCTGTCCGGCTATGCCCGCGATGCCGATGCGATCGGAGGCGAAGTGGACCCCATGGAAATCCGCCTGATGAAGCCTGTCCGCCGCAAGGTGCTGGCCGAAGCGATCGAGCGCGCGCTGGCGGCGCGGAAGGCCCGGTGGGGCAGCGTGTCCTGAAAAAGAAAAGGCCGGCGCAATGCACCGGCCCCTGAATTGTCCTGGAACACTTCCTCAGCTCATGCTGCGTTCGATCCGGTCCAGCGTTTCCATCGCCGCCAGGACATCGTGGCAATCGCCATTGGGCTTGCGGCCTTCCTGGATCGCGGCGATGAATTCTCGGTCGATCAACTCGATCCCGTTGTTGGATACCGCCACATCGGACAGGTCGATCTGGTTTTCATACCCGTCATACAGGTCGTCGTAGCGCGCGATATAGGTGCCGTTGTCACAGATATAGCGGAAGAACGTGCCCAGCGGCCCGTCATTGTTGAAGCTCAGCGACAGGGTGCAGATCGCGCCCGATTCCGTTTTCATCCCGATCGACATGTCCATTGCGATGCCCAGTTCGCGATGTTTCGGACCCTGCAGGCCATAGGCTTCCGACGCCACTTCGCCGGTCTGATACTGGAACAGGTCGACGGTGTGGCAGGCGTGGTGCCACAGCAGGTGATCCGTCCAGCTGCGCGGCTCGCCCTTGGCGTTCATGTTGGAACGGCGGAAGAAATAGGTCTGCACGTCCATCTGCTGGATCTTCAATTCGCCGGCGTCGATCTTGTTCTTGATCCACTGGTGGCTGGGATTGAAGCGGCGCACCTGGCCGGCCATGCAGGTCAGGCCGGTTTCCTTCTGCACCTCGGCGATGCGGCGCGCATCCTCGAGAGAATCCGACATCGGGATTTCGATGAAGACCGGCTTGCCCGCCCGCATCGTCATAATCGCCTGTTCAGCGTGCAACTGTGTCGGCGTTGCCAGGATCACCGCATCCACGTCATCGCGTGCGATGCATTCTTCCAGCGTGGTCGCCCAGTGACCGATGCCGCGGTCCTTGGCCAGGGCTTCGATCTTTTCCGCGGTCGGCCCCATCACCGAGGTCACAGTCACGTCCTCGATCGCATCCAGCGCTTCCAGGTGTTTCATGCCAAAGGCGCCATAGGCGCCCGCAACGCAAATTCTCATGCCAATCTCTCCGTCATCAGTGCGGCCTTTGCCGCAGCTTCGGTCATCCCTGCAGCTACCACAGTGACGTGCCGGGGTGGAATTTGAAACAACGACCAGCAAAATTCATTTTTGTTATAGACCGGCTGTTATTGCCACTTTTGGCCCTCGTCGCGGATCAAGTCCATGAAGCGGGTCTGGGTCGGCGTCGGTTCCCATCCGGCGCGGTAGGTCAGGCCGATGGCACGGGCACTGTCCTTCAGATCGATGGGCAGGGTCACCACGGTGCCGGTTTCCACTTCTATTTCCGCCTGCCGGCGCGACATGATGGTCAGGTAATCGCCCCGCATCATCAACCCGCGGACCAGCGCCAGCGAACTGGCGACCACCCGTACCGGCGTGTTGGGCAGTTGCGGAATCTTCAGGATTTCGAACAGGTAGCTGCCGCTGGGCGTCGTCTTGGGCGGCGCGATCCAGGGGTAGCTCAGGGTGTCCTCAAGGCTCAGCCGCGATTGCCGGGTCAGCGGATGCCCCCGCCCCGCGACCACGTAAAGCCGGTCCTCGAACAGCGGTTCCTGCACCACGTCCTCGGCCGGTGCGGCCTTGCGCAGCGCGCCGACAAGGAAATCCAATTCGCCGAAGCGCAGGTCGCGCAACAGCGTTTCGTAAGGGGCATCGACGCAATGCAGCTGCACCCGGCCTTCCGAACCGCTGAGCAGCCGGTCCATCGCCGCCGGCAGCAGCGAGGGCCGCGACAGCGGCAGCGACCCGACCACGATCCGGGTCGAATCCTGCCCCTGCAGGGCGCTGATCTCATAGCGGCCCTGACGCATTTCCGCCGCCGCCAGCCGGACGTAATAGGCAAACGCCTCGGCCGCGGGGGTCAGTTGCACGCCACGCCGGACCGGATCGAAGAAGGTGATGCCGGACAGCCGTTCGAGATCCTTTGCGGCACGGTGCACGGCGGGTTGCGACACGCCGATCTGGCGGGCGGCATGACTGAAGTTTTCGGTCTGCGCCACCGCCGTCAGCGCCCGAAGCTGGGTCGCCGTGGTCAGCCGGTGGAAATCGCGCCGCCCCGGTTCGGGCGACTTGCGCCTTGCCTGCCGTTCACCTTCCTTCAGCAGATCCAGCGCCCGTTCGACCCGGTGCAGGAACAGCTTGCCCGCCTCGGTCGCGAACATGCCTTCGGGGCGACGGTCGAACAGCGTCTCAGAGAGGTCGCGTTCCAGCTTTGCCACCGCCTGGGTCACCGCCGGCTGCGACAGGTGCACCTGCTTGGCGGCATCCTTGATCCGGTGATGGGCGGCGACTTCGTGCACCGCCAGAAGATGCCGGACATTCGGCAGCGTCGCATCCATGCCATTTCCCCTTTTTCCAAACTCCTATAACATTTTCAAATCGCAACCAACAAGGAATGAACTGGGGTTCCGGTGCCCGGATACCTATGTTCGCCACAGGCCGGGCAAACGCCCCGACGACGAATAGCGAGGACTTCAACCCATGGACGCAGACTATCGTCCCTTCCACCCCAGTCCGAAGGTGCCGGATTACACCCCGCCCGCAGGCGCGGTAGACGCGCATTGCCACGTGTTCGGACCTGCCGATACATTTCCTTATTCGCCGAAGCGGAAGTACACTCCCTGCGACGCGCCTAAGGAAAAACTCTTCGCCCTGCGCGACCACTTGGGCTTCAGCCGCAACGTGATCGTGCAGGCGTCGTGCCATGGCACCGACAACGCCGCATTGGTCGACGCGCTGGAAACCGCCGGTGATCTGGCGCGCGGCGTGGCCGTGGTGTCGCCCGACGTCACCGACGAAGAACTCGACGCGATGGACAAGGCCGGCGTGCGCGCCGTGCGGTTCAACTTCGTCAAGCGGCTGGTCGATGCCACCCCCAAGGAGGTGTTCACCGGCATCGCCGAACGGATCGCCAAGCTGGGCTGGCATATCGTGGTCTATTTCGAAGCCCCCGACTTGGAGGAACTGACGCCGTTCCTGACCAGCCTGCCGGGCATCATCGTGGTCGATCACATGGGCCGCCCCGACGTGTCCAAGGGCGCCGACCACCCCGATTTCGACCGCTTCGCCGACCTGATGGCGGACAACGAAAACATCTGGGTCAAGGTCAGCTGCCCCGAGCGTCTGACAGTCGCCGGGCCGCCCTACGAAGACGTCGTGCCCTTTGCCAAGCGCCTGGTCGATTCCTTCCCCGACCGCGTTCTGTGGGGCACCGACTGGCCCCACCCGAACATGAAATCGCACATGCCGGATGACGGCCAGCTGGTAGACGTGATCCCGCAGATCGCAACGACCGAAGAGGCCCGCCGCAAGCTGCTGATCGACAACCCGATGCGGCTTTACTGGCCCGAAGAAACGAACACCTGAAAGGAGACGCCAAATGGAACTGGATGAACTCGATCATCACGTCCACATCGAAGGCACCACCATTTTCGATGGTGAAATGGCGATGAAGGGATATGCGCTGAACAAGATGTGCTTTTCCTTCAACCGGGCCGATGCCCGCGACGCCTTCGTCGCCGACCCCGAAGCCTACATGGAAAAATTCGGGCTGAACGACGAACAGAAGCAAGCGGTGCGTGACAAGAACGTGCTGGCGATGATCGCGGCGGGGGGCAACATCTACTACCTCGCCAAGCTGGCCGGCATCTACAAGCTGAGCGTGCAGGACGTGGGCGCGCAGCAGACCGGCATGACCACCGAAGAATTCAAGGAAAAACTGCTGAGGCAAGGGGACTGATCCATGGCCAAGATTATCGGAGGGCTGACAACCAGCCACATTCCCGCCGTCGGCAACGCGATTGCCAACGAAATGTACGACGATCCGTACTGGAAACCTTTCTTCGACGGCTACCCGCCGGTCTGGGAATGGCTCGACAAGCACAAGCCGGACGTCGCGATCAACATCTACAACGACCACGGGCTTGGCTTCTTCCTCGACAAGATGCCGACCTTCGCGATCGGCGCCGCGCATGAATACGTGAACGAGGACGAAGGCTGGGGCATCCCGCAGCTGCCGCCCTTCCCCGGTGACGCGAAGCTGAGCTGGCACATCATCGAAGGCATGGTGGCGCGCGAATTCGACATCACCTCGTGCCAGGAACTGCCCGTCGACCACGGCTTCACCGTGCCGATGCAGCTGTTCTGGCGCGGTGCGCATGCCAACCCGAACATGCCGCGCGCGATCCCGGTCAGCGCCAACACCGTGCAGCACCCGATCCCGACCCTGAAACGGGCGCTGGACTTCGGCAAGGCGCTGCGTGCGTCGATCGAATCCTACCCCGAGGACATCAAGGTCGTGATCCTTGGCACCGGCGGTCTGAGCCACCAGCTCGACGGCGAACGGGCCGGATTCATCAACAAGGAATTCGACACCTACTGCATGGAAAAGATCATCGACGATCCGGAAGAGCTGACCAAGATCACCCGGATGGAGCTGGTCGAAAAGGCCGGCGCGCAGGGCACCGAATTCCTGATGTGGATGATGATGCGCGGCGCACTTGGCGACAACGTCAAGGCATTGCACAAGAACTATCACATCCCGATCTCGAACACCGGGGCCGGTACGATGCTGCTGGAATGCGACGGTGTCGACTGATCTCTTCGCGATCACCGAACACCGGAAACGGCGGGCCTTTGGTCCGCCGTTTTTGTTTGCCGCCCCCGGACGGGCGAATACGGCCTTGATCGCCAAGCGGTTCACCGGCACCCTCGGCCCATGATCGAAAGGACCCGCAGATGAGCCTGCTTTGCGCCATACCCTTCATGACGCTGCTGTTCGCCGCATGTGAGCCGCAAGCGCCCTATGCCTCGGGCTATGTCGAAGGCGAATTCACCCTTGTCGCCCCGGTGGAAACGGCCCAGATCAGCGACATCGCGGTGGCGCGCGGCGACAGGGTGGAACCTGGTCAGGTGCTGGTCGAAATGGAACGACGCGACGCCGAGATCGCCCTGGCCCAGGCAGATGCCAATCTGGCGCAGGCCCGATCGCAGCTCGCCAACCTGCTGGAAGGCGCCCGCCGCGAGGAAATCGAGGTGATCGAGGCGACGCTCGCCTCCGCCCGGTTACAGGCGGAAGAAGCGGAGCGGGCGCGCGAACGGATGATCCAGCTGGCCGAACGCGGCGTCGTCACCGATGCCCAGCGTGACGATGCCGTCACCGCCGCGCAGGTGGCCGAGGCCCGCGTCGCGCAGGTGTCGGCCGAACTGGCCGTGGCCCGCCTGCCCGCCCGGCCCCAGGCCATCGCGCAGGCCGAAGCCGCCGTCGCCGCGGCCAAGGCGGCGCGCGATCAGGTGTCGTGGCGGCTGGAACAGCGCAGCCTGTCGCTGTCCGAACCGATCACCGTGGTCGACGTCATCCGCCGGGAAGGCGAAATCGCCGGGCCCTCTGCCCCGGTGCTGTCGGTGCTGGCGGACGGGGCGGTGAAACTGCGCTTTTACGTGCCCGAGGCGTTTTATTCGCAGATCGCGGTGGGCGACCTGCTGCAGGTCAACTGCGATGGCTGCACCGACCGCCCGCAGGCGCGGATCAGCTATATTTCGGACGAACCGGAATTCACCCCGCCGGAGCTTTATTCGGTGCAGAACCGCCAGAAGCTCGTTTTCCTGGTCGAGGCGCGCCCCGAAGGCAACAGCGACCTGAAACCGGGCCAGATCGTCGATGTCGCCCTGCCCGGGGCGGACGAATGAACGGCAATGCCATCACCGTGACCGGGCTGACCAAGCGGTTCGGAGACAAGACCGTCGTCAACGACGTGTCGCTGTCGGTGCGCAAGGGTGAAATCATGGGGTTCCTCGGCCCCAACGGGTCGGGCAAGACCACCACGATCCGGATGATGTGCGGGTTGCTGGAACCCGACGCGGGTGATGGTTCGGTTCTGGGCCAGGACATTCGCCGAAACCGCCGCGCGATCAAGCGCCGGGTGGGTTACATGACACAGCGGTTTTCCTTCTACGAAGACCTCACTATCGCCGAAAACCTGCACTTTGTCGCCGGGCTTTACGGCATGAAACCGAAACGGCAGGTGGTGCGCGACACGCTTGAGGACCTGGGGCTGAGCAGCCGCAAGGATCAACTGGCCGGCAAGCTGTCGGGCGGCTGGAAACAGCGGCTCGCCCTGGCGGCCTGCATCATGCATAAACCCGACCTTCTGATGCTGGACGAACCCACCGCGGGGGTCGATCCCAAGGCGCGGCGCGAATTCTGGGACGAGATTCACACCCTCGCCAATGACGGGCTGACGGTGCTGGTGTCGACCCATTACATGGACGAGGCCGAACGCTGTCACCGGATCGCCTATATCTCCTATGGTCATCTGATCGCCCAGGGCACCGTGGCCGAGGTGTTGCGCAATGCCAACCTGACAACGATGATCGTCACCGGCGACCAGGTGAGCGAAGCGGCAAAGGCGCTGAAAAACGCGCCGGGTGTCGACCAGATCGCCCCGTTCGGCGCCACCCTGCATGTGGTGGGGCGCGACGCGGTGGCGCTGAAGACCTCGGTGGAGGCGGCGGCGAAACGGACCGGCTGCATCGCGGGGCCGGCGGAGACCAGCCTTGAGGATGTCTTCATTCAGCTGATGGGCGGGTCCGAGGACAACATGCAATGAACCGGTTCTTTTCCCTCATGCGCCTGCGCGCGCTTCTGGCCAAGGAAACCATCCAGATGCGCCGTGACCGGGTGACGTTCGCAATGATGCTAGGCGTGCCGCTGATGCAGCTGATGCTGTTCGGTTTCGCCATCAACACCGATCCCAAGGAATTGCCCGCCGCGCTGGTCGCGCCGACGCAGGACAGGTTCACCCGTGCCATCGTGTCGGCGCTGGAACTGACCGGCTACTACAGGTTCACCGCCATCGGCACCACCATGGCCGAGGCCGAGGAAATGATCACCCGGGGCGACGTGTCCTTCGTGGTGACGGTGCCGTCGGATTTCGGGCGCCGGGTCGAACGGGGTGACGGCGCGACGATCCTGATCGAGGCCGACGCAACCGACCCTTCGGTCGCATCGGGCGCGATATCGACGCTGTCCACCGTGGCCCGGTCCGCGCTGCAGCGCGAAGCGGGATTTTCGCCACCGGCGCCGCCGGTCGAAATCCTCGTGCATCGCCGCTACAATCCCGAAGGCATCACCCAGTACAATATCGTGCCGGGCCTGTTGGGGGTGATCCTGCAACTGACCATGGTGATGATGACCGCGATGGCGCTGACCCGCGAAATCGAACGCGGCACGATGGAAAACCTGCTGGCCATGCCCGCCACCGCGCTGGAAATCATGCTGGGCAAGATCATGCCGCTCCTGGCCGTCGGCGCGGTTCAGGTGGCGGTGGTTCTGATCGCCGCCAAGCTGGTCTTCGACGTGCCCTTTGTCGGCTCGCTGCCGCTGGTTCTGGCCGGGGTCTTTGTCTTCGTGCTGGCGCTGGTGATCCTCGGCTACCTGATTTCAACCCTGTCGCGCACCCAGATGCAGGCAATGCAGCTGACCTTTTTCTTCTTCCTGCCGTCGCTGCTGATATCGGGCTTCATGTTCCCCTATCGCGGCATGCCGCAATGGGCGCAGGTGCTGGGCGAGGTATTCCCGCTGACCCATTTCCTGCGCCTGATCCGCGCGGTGATGCTGAAAGGGGCGGAACCGGCGACGGTCGCCGGCCCGTTCGCGGCGCTTGGCCTGTTCACCTTGATCCTGGCGATCGTGGCCCTGCTGCGGTTCCGCCGGACGCTGGACTAGCAACGCCCCCGCATCGTGCCCCGCCCCCCCGCGACGCCTGCCCAAGTAGGTGAATACCATTGCGTGTTTTCACCAACTTGTTTTCGAAAGACCGGTTTGGAATGCTCGCCGCAGACGCTTTTTGTCCCGCGCCAAGTGGGCTGTGGGACGTCAACGGGAGGAAGTCAAATGAACAGATTAACCAAAGTGCTGTCCACATTGGGGGCAACGCTTGCCCTTGCCGTGCCGGCACAGGCGGCAGACAAGGATCCGATCAAGATCGCGCTGATCCACGGCACCTCGGGATCGAGCTTCGAAGTCTATTCCGGGCAAAGCGAAACCGGTTTCGAGCTGGGGCTGGAATACGCCACCGGCGGCACGATGGAGGTCAAAGGCCACCCGATCGAGATCATCCACAAGGACACCCAGTTCAAGCCCGACATCGCCCGCACCCTGCTGGCCGAGGCCTATGGCGATGACGACGCGCTGATCGCGGTCGGCGGTACCTCGTCGGGCGTGACCGTCGGCATGCTGCCGATCGCCGAGGAATACGAACGCATCCTGATCGTGGAACCGGCGGTGGCCGACAGCCTGACCGGGCCGGATTCGAACCGCTACGTGTTCAAGACCTCGCGCAATTCGTCGATGGACGCGCAGGCTCAGGCGCTGGCGCTGAACCCCGGCGACGACCTTTACGTGGCGACGCTGGCACAGGATTACGCCTTCGGCCGTGACGGGATCGCGGCGTTCAAATCGGCGCTTGAAAGCCGTGGCTCCCACGTGGTGACCGAAGAATACGTGCCCACCGACGCCACCGATTTCACCGCCGCCACCGAACGCATGTTCAACGCGCTGAAGGACAAGCCGGGCCGCAAGATCATCTATATCTACGTCGCCGGCGCGTCAGACCCGATGGGAAAGATCCTGGCGATGCAGCCTGAACGCTTCGACATCAAGATTTCCACCGGCGGCAACATCCTGCCCGCGCTGACCACCTACAAGCGCGTGCCCGGCATGGAAGGCGCGATCTATTACTACTACGAAGCCTATGACAACCCGGTGAATGAGTGGCTGGTGAAGACCCATCAGGAACGCTTCGACACCCCGCCCGATTTCTTCACCGCAGGTGGCATGGCTGCGGCGCTGGCCGTGGTCAAGGCGATCGAAACCGCCGAAACCATCGACGCCGAGGGCCTGATCGCCGCGATGGAAGGCATGACCTGGGACACGCCCAAGGGCGAAATGACCTTCCGCCCCGAAGACCACCAGGCGCTGCAGTCGATGATCCACTTCAAGATCAAGGTAGATCCCGAAGTCGACTGGGCGATCCCCGAGCGCGTCCGCATCATCGAGGCGAGCGAGATGGACATTCCGGTCGGCCGCAACAACTGAGCCCGTTTCCATCACAACCCCTGCCCGCTTCGGCGGGCCGGGGCACCCTGGACTTCTTATTATGACACATCCATCGCTTCTCACCGAGGATCTGACGATCCGGTTCGGCGGGCACGTTGCCGTCGATGCGGTATCCTGCGCTTTCAACCCGGGCGAACTGACGGTGATCGTCGGCCCGAACGGGGCCGGCAAGACAACCTTCTTCAACATGATCTCGGGGCAGCTGATGCCGACCGCCGGGCGGGTGGTGAAGGACGGGATCGACATGACCCGGTTCCCCGCCTCGAAACGCGCCCGCCACGGGATCGGGCGGGCCTTTCAGCTGACCAACCTGTTTCCGCAGCTCAGCGTTCTTGAAAACATCCGCCTCGCCGTGCAGGCGCAGGCCGGCGAAGGCGCGCGGTTCTTCCGCCCCGTCGGGCGGTTCACCGAACTGACTGCGCGCGCCGAACGTTATCTTGAGGCCACCAAGCTGCAGGCGGTGGCAAATCAACCGGCCTCGTCCCTGCCCCACGGCGATCAACGCAAGCTGGAAGTGGCACTGCTGATGGCGATGGAACCCGATATCTACATGTTCGACGAACCCACGGCGGGCATGAGCCTCGACCATGCGCCGGACGTTTTGGACCTGATCGCCGAGATCAAGCACGACAAGTCGAAAACCGTTCTGCTGGTCGAACACAAGATGGACGTGGTGCGCGCGCTGGCCGACCGGATCATCGTGCTGCACAACGGCCGGCTGGTCGCCGACGGCGCGCCCGACGAAGTGATGTCGAGCCAGATCGTGCGCGATGTCTATCTCGGCACCGCAGGCGCCACGGAGGACGCCACCACATGACCCTTCTCAGTCTTCAGAACATGCAGACCAAGATCGAACAGTATTCGGTCCTGCATGATGTAACTCTCGACGTGCCCGAAGGCGGCGTTTTCGTGCTGCTGGGCCGCAATGGCGCGGGCAAGACGACGACCTTGCGCTCGATCATGGGGCTGTGGAAGCCCAATCCCGGCTCGGTGCGGTTCCGCGGCGAGGACATCACCGGGCTGCACCCGTCGGATATCGCCAAGCACGGCATCGCCTTCGTGCCCGAAAACATGGGCATCTTCGGCGGGCTGACGGTGGCCGAAAACATGGTCCTGGCCACCGCCAACGGCAAGTTCGACCAGACCCGGCTGGAACGCATCTACGACCTGTTCCCGGCGCTGAAGAAGTTCTGGGACAAGCAGGCGGGCACATTGTCGGGTGGGCAGAAACAGATGCTCGCCGTGTCGCGCGCCATTATCGAGCCGCGCGAACTGATCCTGATCGACGAACCGACCAAGGGGCTGGCCCCCGCCATCGTCAACGCGATGGCCGAGGCGTTCCGGGAAATTTCCGAACACACCACGATCCTGCTGGTGGAACAGAATTTCGAATTCGCCCGCTCGCTCGGGCGCGACATGGCGGTGATCGATGATGGCCGCGTGGTGCATCGCGGCACCATGACCGATTTCGTCGCCGACAAGGCATTGCAGGACCGGTTGCTCAGCCTGTCCATGTTCGAGGAGGAAGCCAAATGACCGGGCTGTCCGAGCTTATTTCACGCGCAGGCGGGGTGTTCCTGCTGCCCGTCGCCATGGCGCTTGTCGCCTTCATCCTGATCGGCGCACCGTCAAGCTGGCTGACCCTGACGGTGGCGGGGCTGTCGATGGGGATGATGATTTTCCTGATGGCCTCAGGGCTCAGCCTCGTCTTCGGGCTGATGGACGTTCTGAACTTCGGCCATTCGGCCTTCATTTCCTTCGGTGCCTTCGTCGCCGCCTCGGTCCTGGCCGCGCTTGGCGGCTGGCTGGGGGCCGACAGCGTGCTGTTGAACCTGCTGGCGTTGATCTGCGCGCTGGCCGCAGCACTGGCCTTCGGCCTGGCGGGGGGCTGGTTCTTCGAACGCGTCATCGTCAAACCCGTCTACAGCGACCACCTGCGCCAGATTCTGATCACCATGGGGGCGCTGATCGTCGCCGAACAGATCATACTGGCCAGCTGGGGCGGATCGCCGCTGAACGTGCCGCGCCCGGCCTTCCTGGAAGGGTCGCTCTTGATCGGCGACGCCTCGGTCGATCTGTACCGGCTGTTCGCCTTCGCCCTTGGCGCGCTGGTCTATGTCGGGCTGCACCTGCTCTTGAACCGCACCCGGATCGGGCTGCTGATCCGCGCGGGCGTCGAAAACCGCGAAATGGTCGAGGCGCTTGGCTTCAAGGTCGACCGGCTGTTCATCGGTGTCTTCATGGTCGGCTCGGCGCTGGCCGCCTTGGGCGGCGCGATGTGGGCCGGATACGAGACGCTGATCACGCCCTCGCTTGGGGCGGAGCTGATGGTGGTGGTGTTCATCGTGGTGATCATTGGCGGGCTGGGATCGATCCAGGGCACGCTTCTGGGCGCGATCATGGTCGGGCTGGCCGACAATTACGTCGGCTTCCTGGCGCCGAAACTGGCGCTCGCCTCGACCATGATCCTGATGATGCTGATCCTGCTGTGGCGGCCCTCCGGGCTGGCCCCGGCAGTGAAATAGGAGGTTGCGATGAAAGGCACTCTTACCGTTAAAACCGCATCGCTCCTGATCTGGGCCGTGCTTTTGTTCGCGCCGTTCCTGTTTCAGGACGTGCGATCGCTGGAAGTCGCCGCGCGCATCGCCGTGTTCATCGCGCTGGTGGCAAGCTACGACCTGCTGATCGGCTATACCGGCATCGTCTCCTTCGCCCATACCATGTTCTTCGGCTTCGGCGCCTATGGCGCGGCGATCTCGCTGAAACATATCGGCGCGGGCTGGGGCGCCCTGGGACTCGGCGCGCTGGCGGGCGTTGTGGTGTCGCTGGTGGTCGCAGTGCTGATCGGCATGCTCAGCCTGCGGGTGAAGGCGATCTTCTTCGCGATGATCACGCTGGCGGCGGCTTCGGTCGTGCTGGTGCTGGCACAGCAACTGTCGGGGCTCACCGGCGGCGAGGACGGGATCACCTACAAGACCCCGGCGATCTTCAAGACCGCCACCAAGCTGATGGTCGACGACGACGGCAAAGTCATCCGGCTGCTTGGCGTCAAGCTCAACGGCAAGCTGGCCGCTTACTACTTCGTCTTCGTGACCGCCGCTTTGATGTTCTGGATGATGCTGCGGATCACCGGATCGCCGCTCGGCACCGTGCTCAAGGCGATCCGCGAGAACGAAGCGCGCGCCGAGGGCATCGGCTACAAGGTCGTGGCCTACCGCACCGCCGTGTTCTGCATCGCCGCCGTCACCGCGTCGCTGGCCGGATCGGTCTATGCGGTGTGGCTGAAATATACCGGGCCTGACACCGCGCTCAGCTTCGCGATCATGATCGACATCCTGCTGATGGTGGTGATCGGCGGCATGGGCACGATGTGGGGCGCGGTGATCGGCGCAAGCGCCCTGGTGCTGGCGCAATACTACCTGCGCGATCTGATGGAGGCCGCCGCCGGAGCCGTGGCCGCCGTGCCGGTCCTGCCCGAACTTCTGACCCCCGAACGCTGGCTGTTGTGGCTCGGCATCATCTTCATCCTGCTGGTCTATTTCTTCCCCTCCGGGATTGCCGGGACCATCATCAACAAGGGAGACGCGAAATGAACACCCCGCGCTCGGTATTCCTGCCTCTGATGGGGCACGACATTCACGTGATGGAATGGGGCGATCCGTCTTCGCCGCCGCTGATCATGTGGCACGGACTGGCACGCAACGGCCGCGATTTCGACGAACTCGCGCTGGCGTTGTCGGGGGACTATTTCGTGATCTGCCCCGACACGCTCGGGCGTGGATTGTCGAGCTGGGCCGAAAAGCCCTACGAACAATACGTCACCAGCTACTATGCCCGGATCGCCGAAGCGATGCTGGACCACTACGGTATCGAAAAAACCGCGTGGATCGGCACGTCGATGGGGGCGCTGATCGGGATGCATGTGGCCTCGGGCGCGTATGCTGACCGGATCACCGCCTTCATCATCAACGACATCGCGCCGGAAATCCCCGATGACGCATTGGCGAGGATCATCACCTATGCCCGTGCGTTGCCCGAATTTTTCAGCATGGCCGAGGCCGAAACCTGGCTGCGCAGTGTCTATGCCCCGTTCGGTCCGGCGCCGGACGGATTCTGGCAGCGTATGGCGGAAACCTCGGTCCGGCGGCGCGGCGACGGCAAGCTGACCCTGCATTACGATCCCCGGATCATCGACGCGTTCGAAGCCATTCCCGACCAGATCCGAAATTGGCCGTTCTATGAGCGGATCACCGCGCCGACCCATATCCTTCAAGGGACGCAGTCGGATCTTCTGACCGACGAATTGCTGGCCAAGATGATGGCCACCGGCCCGCACCCCGAAGCCAGCCTGTTCCCCGCCTGCGGCCACGCGCCGAACCTGGCCAATCCGGAAGACGCTGAACTGATCGCCGGCTTGCTGAAAAAGCTGACAAGCTGAGCCGAAGACAAAGCCAGGACGGGCCGCCCCTTCGTGGGGCGGCTTTTTCGTTTATCCGCTGGGCATGCAGAGGATCGGCGGGCGGGCCGTTCGTAAAATCCAGCGGCCTGTTTGCCCGGACCGGGTGTCCAGCGGAACGGCCGCCGCGGTTCGCATGTTCGAGAAACTGCTGCGGAGCGGTTCGCGGACCGGCTTCTCGTTTCTGTCTCTGTCCAAAAGAAACGATACGTGCAATCTTCGCCGGTGCAGGCAAAGGAGATGTGGGATGGAACAAGTCTGGAAACTTACGGCGACCGAAATCGCGGCAGCGGTCCGAACGAAGAAACTGTCGGCGACGGAAGTGACCAAGGCGCATCTGCAGCGCATCGCCGATGTGAATGCGAAGATAAACGCGGTGGTGCAGGAATTCCCCGAAGAAGCGTTGCAGGCGGCACGAGAAGTCGATGACGCGATTTCGCGCGGCGAAGACCCGGGCGTTCTGTGCGGGGTCCCTTTGACGATCAAGGTGAATGTCGATCAGCAGGGACATGCGACCACCAACGGGCTCAGGCTGCAGGAAAACCTGGTGGCAGAACATGACAGCCCGGTGGTTTCCAACCTGCGCAAGGCAGGCGGTGTGATCGTCGGACGCACCAACACGCCGGCCTTTTCGTTGCGCTGGTTCACCAAGAACGAACTGCATGGCCAGACGCTCAATCCGCGCAACAAGGCGGTCACCCCCGGCGGTTCCTCTGGCGGCGCGGCAGCGGCGGTGGCCGCCGGCCTTTGCGCCATAGGTCACGGCACGGATATCGCGGGTTCGATCCGCTACCCGGCCTATGCCTGCGGTCTGCACGGCTTGCGCCCGACGATTGGCAGAATTCCGGCCTACAATGCCAGCGCGCCGGACCGGTTCATCGGAGCGCAGCTGATGGCGGTTTCCGGGCCGATCGCCCGCAGCATTTCCGACATCCGGCTGTCGATGGCCGCCATGACGGCGCCGGATCTACGCGATCCGTGGTACGTCTCCGCACCGATGACAGGCGGGAATTTCCCCAAACGTGCGGCGTTGACGGTCGCGCCGGACGGCATGCCCGTCGCGGACGAAGTCCGTGCGGCCCTGTACGATGCGGCGGACAAACTGAGGGCCGCCGGCTGGACGGTCGAAGAAATCGACTGCCCCCCGATGCAGCCCGCCGCCGAGATCAACGCGCGCCTGTGGATGGCCGATACCCAATTCGGGGCACGGGACATGATCGACCGCGAGGCGGATCCCGATGCCAGGTTCGTCTTCGAGCAAATGTCCAAGGATATCGGCGAAGTCGGATTCGACGAATTGATGAAGGCGCTGCAAACCCGGGCCACGTTGGTGCGGCAGTGGGAATTGTTCCTTCAGGACTACCCGATCCTCATTTGCCCGGTATCGGGAGAATTACCCTTCACCCAGCAACAGGATGTCAGTTCGCAAGACGCTTTCGCGGCAGTGTTCGAGGCCCAGCTGACGCAACGGGCGCTCCCGGCGATCGGCGTTCCATCGCTTGCCGTCGATACCGGTGAAGCGGACCACAGGCCGGTGGGCGTTCAACTGGTCGGGCCGCGCTTCCGCGAAGACATCCTGCTGGCAGCGGGTACCGATATCGAAAACGCAGGTAGGCCCGTTGCGGTGGCGGATCCGGACTGGGATTGAAGCCCCGCTGGGCAAGTCTAGTGGATCGGTCGCTGGTGTGTTCCCTGCGGCATGCCTTGAGGGAGGTCGCGTTCAGAACCCGGCCGAGCATCGCGGCAACGCGATCCGTTCATTCAGCCCCATACCGCGAGGGCCATGACCCAGCCGGTGACCCATAGCCCCAGCCCGAAGGACAAATGGGCGGTGGCGCTGTTCAACCTTGCCAGCCATGGATGCGGTGTGTTTCTTGCCGCGATCCCGGCGCCCAGGCAGGGCTGAAGCAGGAAAAACGGGGCGGCGACGGTCAGCAGGCCAAACCCCAGCGATGGCAGCAGTTCGGGCCTGCCCGGCCAATCCGGCGTTTCGATCATCAGGAACAACGCGGCGAAAACAATTCCGATCAGGTAATGCGTGCCCCAGCCAAGGGCCTTTTCGCCCGTGACCGGCGCGGTCTTGACGATGGGACGGTGAATGAACACGCCCCGCGGCAAGTACCCGATCCAACGCCCCACCAACGCGTAGTCAAGCGAGGGCGTGTTGAAAAAACGGCGCCGGGCACTGGCGACGAGATCCATGAACAGGGTCGCCCCCATGCCAAGAATCACAGCCTGCAGAAGCATCGGATATCGATCGGGGTCAGTCAGGATCATCGCATCGGTTTCCCTTGTAGAATCAAGTAATGCCCGGTCGTATGCCAGTTCAAGTCAACTTGAGGTCAAGCCTGATGATGGACATCGCCGAGGTCGCAAGGAAAAGCGGCATCCCCGCCTCGACACTACGGTATTACGAAGAAAAGGGGTTGATACAGGCGGCCGGGCGACGGGGGCTGCGGCGCATTTTCGAACCCGATATCCTGACCCGCCTGTCCCTGATCTCACTCGGACAGATCGCGGGTTTCACGCTCTCGGAAATCGCCGAGATGCTGCGCTACGAAGACAAGCCGAGGATCGAACACCGCAAATTGAGCGAGAAGGCCGATCAGCTTGACCTGCGCATCAAGGAACTGACGGCGCTGCGCGATGGTCTGCGTCACGTGGCGAATTGCACAGCGCCGAGCCATCTTGAATGCCCGAGCTTCCGCCGCTTGATGCGCACCGCCCTGGCGCGCTATGCGAAACGCCGGAGAACATCGCGGGTGCCCGGCCGATCCGCCATCTGACCCAAGACGGCACCTGGGGCTTATCGCAACTGGGGCCCGCCGACAGCGCGCAACCGGCCAGAGCGGGCCTGACATCACTGCGGAAAGGTCTTGGAACCGAGGAATCGACGTTCCCCCGGCACCAGCACACTGGTGTTGCCCTCAATCCGCCGTGAAAGGATGCCCCGCGAATTGCCCGATCTTGATGCCGTTGGCTTCAAGGTTGCCGCGCACGCTTTGCGCGATCTTGACCGCGGTCGGCGTGTCGCCATGCAGGCAGATCGTATCGATCCGGGTCGGGATATGCTTGCCGCTTTCGGTGATGATCGCGCCCGCCTTCACCATTTCCAGCATCCTTTGCCCCGCGCGGTCGGGATCGTGGATGACGGCGCCGGGCTGGCTGCGATCCACCAGCGTCGCGTCGTCGTTATAGGCCCGGTCGGCAAAGATTTCGCAGGCGGCGCGGCATTGCAATTCCTCGACCGCCGCGTTCTGCTGCGTTCCGGCCAGAACCATGATGATCAGGTCAGGGTCGACATCGAGCGCCGCCCGGTAACAGGCCAGCGCCATGTCCTTGTCCTCGGACGCCATGTTGGCAAGCGCGCCGTGCAGCTTGAGATGGCGCACCTTTGCCCCCACCGAGCGCGCGATCGCCTGCGCCGCGCCCAGCTGGTAGCGCACGAGGTTGGCAAGGCTGTCGAGTGGCATGGTCATCCGGTTGCGGCCGAACCCCTGCAGATCGGGAAATCCGGGATGCGCGCCGATACCCACGTTGTTCTTCGCCGCCAGAGACATGGTCGGGCCCATCGTATCCCAATCGCCCGCATGCATGCCGCAGGCGACATTGGCCGAACTGACCACTTCGAGAAGCGCCGCGTCGTTGCCCATGACCCACGGTCCGAAGCTTTCGCCCATATCGGCATTCAAATCGACAGAAAGTGTCATGGCTCAGTCCTCTTCGTTGCCGGCGATGACGCCGCTGATCAGTTGATAGGATAGCAAATCATGCATGTCGCGCGGGTCGCGCACCAATGGCGTCAGCCTGCCCCTGAGAGCACGCAGATTGGCATCGTGGCGGCGTTCGGCTTCGACCGCTTCGGCCATCGTCACGAAACGGAACCGAAGAACCGCTTGCGGCTGGGCCTGCGCCACCCGGGCAAGATCGCAGGGCAGGACGGTGCCGATCCTCGGATAGCCGCCGGTGGTCTGGCATTCCGCCATCAGGACAAACGGCGCGCCGTCGCCGGTGATCTGGATGTCGCCGGGCACGATCACCTCGGACAACACGCTCAAGCCGCCCTCGACAAGGAAACCGGGGCCGTCGAAATTCATCCTGACGCCCATGCGGTTGCCGCGCATGTCCCGGTGGAAGGCGGTGCTTTCGAAGGCGGCGCGGATGTCTTCCGAGAACAGGTCGGTTTGCAGGCTGGGCAGCACCCGTACCTCGCCACCGCCGAAGCGGTCCTCGGGCACCAGCAGCTTGCCCACCTCGTCGGACCTGTCGGCCCCGATCCGCAGCGTATCGCCCGACTGCAAGATCCCCCCGATCCCCGCCGACACATGCGTCGCGCGCGACCCCAAACGCGGATCAAGATCAAAGCCGCCGCCGACATGAAGGTATCCGTAGATGCCGGTTCTGGCCGCGCCGATCGACAAAACGGCCCCCGCCGGCAACAGGTGGCTGACGTTCCAGGCCACCGGCGTGCCGTCGATTCTCGCGCTCATCTCGGCCCCGGTCAGCGCGATACGCGTATCGACGTCCGTCACGAATTCGCCTCCGAACCCCGCCATTTCAAGCGCCGCCAGATCGGCCGACTGCCCCATCAGGGCCGCGCCCTCGGCAAGCGCCGTGAGGTCCGCCGCGCCGCCGCGCGACAGCCCGTAGGCGAGGTAACCGCCCCGCCCCCGGTCCTGCACGGTCAACACCGGACCCGCCCTGCGTATGGTCAGTTTTCCGGTCATTTCAACGCCTCGAACTCTGCGCCGCCATCCGGCCCCGAGGTACGCATGTTTTCGTAAACCTCTCGCGACACCGACGGGAACATCACCTCGTCCCCCGGGCGCAAGACGAAGGGCGTTTCGCTTTCGGGACGGAACAGGCGGATCGCGGTCTGACCGACATGGCGCCATCCCGTCGGGGTGGTGACCGAGAACAGGACAAGCTGCCGGATCGCCACTGCCAGCGCGCCCTCGGGCACCTGCGGGGTCAGCGCCTGCTGCCGCGGGATGTCCCAGCGTTCCGGCAATTCGCCAAGATAGGGCTGCCCGGCCGCGAAACCGATCGTCTGCACCCGCACCCGCGCCTGCGACAGCGAACGGATCGCTTCGTCGCGCGTGATCCCGGCCACCGCGGCGGCCTCGTCAAGCTGCGGCGCCAAATCGCCGCCGTAAACGGTCGGTATCCGCCACAAGCGGCGCCCTTTGGGCAGGGCTTCGGCGTACCAGTCGGTGCGGCCAAGAAGCTGGCGCAACTGGGCTTCGATCTCCGCATGACTGCGCGCCAGCGGATCGAAACGCAGGAAACACGACAGCAAGGAGGTCGAGCTTTCCTCGACACCTTCCCAGTTTTCCTTCTCCACCGCCGCGCGGAAGGCCAACGCCGCGCGGTTCGCCGGTTCGCTCAGCCGGTCGCCGAAGCTCACCAGCATGCCGTCGAACCCGACGGTCCGGATGCGCGGCCAAAGGCCCCGCTCCATCGTGTTTTTCGTCGCCGTATCGGCCATCACATGTTTTCCGGCAGGAAGGTTACGATTTCGGGCACGGCCACGATAATCGCCAGCGCCACGAGCATCAGAAGGAAGAACGGCAACGCCGCCCGCGCCACCGTCAGGATATTGCGGCCGGTCAGCGATTGCAGCACGAACAGGTTGAAACCGACCGGCGGCGTGATCTGCGACATCTCCACCACGATCACCACGAAAATGCCGAACCACAGCGGATCGATCCCGACCTTCAGTACCATCGGCATGATCACCGACGTGGTCAGGACGACAACCGAAATCCCGTCAAGGAAACAGCCCATGATCACGAAGAACACGGTCAGCGCCGCCAGCAGCGTATAGGTCGACAGCCCCATCCCGCCGATCCATTCGGCCAGCAGGCGCGGAATGCCGGTAAAACCCATCGCGACGGTCAGGAACGACGCCCCGGCAAGGATGAAGGCGATCATGCACGACGTGACCATCGCGCCCATCAGGCCTTCGAAAAAGCTCTGCCGGGTCAGCGATCCGGACGACCAGGACATGACCAGTGCCAGAACCACCCCAACGGCGGCTGCATCCGTCGGCGATGCGATCCCTGCGTAGATCGACCCGATCACCCCGGCGATCAGGCCGATCACCGGCAGCAGGCGGCGGGAATGATAGAGCTTTTCGCGCAAGGTATAGCGCGTGCCTTCGGCCGGAAGGCTGCCTCGGTTCATCACCCCCCAGAGCGCGACATATCCAACGAACAGCGACACCAGCAAAAGCCCCGGCAGGATACCTGCCACGAACAGGCGCGCGATGGATTGCTCGGTCGCCACGCCGTAAACGATGAGAATGATCGACGGCGGGATCAGAAGGCCCAGCGTCGCCGATCCCGCCAGCGTACCGATCACCATCTTTTCGGGATATCCGCGCTTGGAAAGTTCGGGGATCGACAGTTTCCCGATCGTCGCAGCCGTTGCCGCGGACGATCCCGACACCGCCGCGAAGATCCCGCAGCCGAAGATATTCACGTGCAGGAGCTGCCCCGGAAGCCGGTTCATCCACGGCGCCAATCCGGTGAACATGTCTTCGCTCAGGCGCGAGCGAAACAGGATTTCACCCATCCAGATGAACAGCGGCAACGCGGCCAGCGCCCAGGAATTGCCGTGGCCCCAGATCGTCGTGGCCATGACAAGCCCCAGCGGCGCATCGGAAAACAGCATCATCGCCGACATGCCCACGGCCAGCAGCGAAAGCGCCACCCAAAGCCCCGAGCCGAGGAAGACGAAAAGCAGCACGAAAAGGATGATAGAAAGGGTCAGAACGCTCATGGCCGGCTCATTCGTTCAGCAGGTTCTCGCCCTTGCCTTCGTACGAGGCGGGCAGACCCATCAGGTTACAGATCAATTCGTCCAGCAGGGCGATGGTCAGAACGCCAAGCCCCACGGCAACCGGCAGCTGCACCGCCCAAAGCGGCAGCGAAATCATGCCCGAGGTCCGGTCGCCGTATTCATGGCTTTCGGCGACGAGCAGCCCCATGTAGACCGTGGCATAGGCGACCATCGCCAGCGCAAGGGCAATGACCACGGTTTCGACCCGGCGCCGGGCCTTGTTGCGCAGCAGCCCGGTGACCAGCGTCACCCGGATATGCCCGCCTTCGCGCAGCGTGTAGGCCAGTCCGAGGAAGGTGGAGGCGGCCAGAAGGAAACCGGTGAAATCCGAATAGGACGGAATGGTCAGGCCGATCGCCTGCCCGGTCATCGCGGCCGCAACCTTGTCAATGAGGTTGAGGCATACCTGCGCGAAGACGAGGCCGGTTATCGAAAGAATACAAAGCGCCGCCACGATGCCGCTCAGTCTGTAGAGTGCCGTCAAAATCGGGCGCATGTTTCCATCCTCCGCAAGGGTGCGGGCGGCAGTGCCGCCCGCGGTCTTCATTCAGTTCTGATACGCGTTGAGCAGGGTTTCGCCCTCTGCGCCAGCCGAGGCGTTCCAGTCCGCCAGCATCTGCGCGCCGATTGCCTTCAGACCGTCCATCAGTTCGGCCGAAGGTTCGACCACGGTGATGCCGTTTTCCTTCAGCACGGCGACTTTCGCGGCGGTCTCGGCCTTGCTCATTTCCCAGCCGCGCGCCTCTGCGGCGGCCGCCGCTTCGAGAACGGCTTTCTGGGTCGCGTCATCCAGACGGCGGAACGAACGTTTGTTCACGACGACGATGTTCTTGGGGAGCCACGCCTGAATGTCGGTGTAATGCGACAGGAAATCCCACGCTTTCGAGTTCGCACCGGTCGAGGGCGAAGTGATCATCGCTTCCACCCGGCCGGTGGTGAAGGCCTGCGGGATATCCGGCACCTCGACCTGCGTCGGAGCGGCACCGGCAAGCGTTGCGAACTGTTCGAGGGTCGCGTTATAGGTGCGGAACTTCATGCCCTTCAGGTCGTCGACCGTCTTGATTTCCTTGGTCGTGTAAAGGCCCTGCGGCGGCCACGGCACGGCGTAAAGCGCCATCAGGCCCTGCTTGTCGAGAAGCGCGTCGATGGTGTCTTTCTGGGCGGCCCAGAGCTTTTCCGCGTCGCCATAGCTGGTCGCGAGGAACGGCAGGGAATCCGCGCCGAATGCAGGGTTGTCGTTGTTCAGCAGCGACAGGAAGAATTCGCCGATCGGAACCTGACCGCTGCGAACGGCCTTGCTGATTTCCGGATGCTTGAACAGCGACCCCGCCGAATGCACCTTGATATCAAGCGCACCGCCGGTCTTGTCGGCGACGTCCTTGGCGAAGTCATGGATGTTCGCGGTGTGGAAGGTCGCGTCCGGATAGGGCGTCGGCATATCCCAGGTTTCGGCATGAACCGGTAAAGTGGCACAGGCGACGGCCAATGCGGCGGCGCCGATCTTTTTCATGAAGGTCATTTCTCTCACTCCGTTGGACTTCAGACTTTATTGGTGACGTCATGCTCATCCAAACGATGACGATTTGTCAACGTTTTATCATAATGCTCTCAATCTCTCTCCGGCTTCCTTTTCCGACAGCCGCAAAGTAAACTAATAATTATCAGTAGCTTACGCGAAAACACCGGCAACGAGACCATGCCTTGAGACACAAACAGCCCCTTGTTTGGGACAATTTTCCTGCATAATTTATCAATAAATCGCAAAGTTTATGCAGGAGCTGAAGATGACCGGATCGCAGGATGACCGTAGAATCGTTTCCTCACGCCACCTTGCCGAGGGTGAAGGCTGGGAAGTGTCGGAATACGAATTCGGCCTGATCATCGCCTATAACGCCTTCAGCCGCTGGATGACCCGTTGCATGACCGCCGCCGGACAGCCCGAGCTCAATCCTCTGGATATCCTGATCCTGCACAACGTGAACCACCGCGACCGTGAAAAGCGGCTTTCGGACATCTGCTTCCTGCTCAACATCGAAGATACGCACACCGTTAACTACGCGCTGCGAAAGCTGCTCAAGGCGGGGCTGGTGATATCGGAAAAGCGCGGCAAGGAAGTGTTCTACTCGACCTCGCCCACCGGCGCCGACCTGTGCCGGGCCTATCGCGACGTCCGCCGTCAGTGCCTTCTCGAAGCGGTCGGCCCCACCGATTTCAAAGGCTCCGAACTGCGCGAAATCGCCCGCAGCCTGAGAACGCTGTCCGGCCAGTACGACCAGGCCAGCCGGGCCGCCGCATCGTTGTGATCCCTCTATCGGACGCAAGCCGAACGCCAAAGGGCGGAACGGACGTGCCGGGCACGCGGTGTGCCCCGCCGGGCGGCCCCAACCGGCCCGCCCGGAAAAGTCGCTGAAGCTCAGGTCATGCCGCGCGTGCGGTTTTCAACGCCGCGTAGACCGCGGTTTCGAAATCCATGTACCCGGTGAAGGAGATAGGGTCGGCAAAGGGCAGGATTTGCGTCGCCCAGTAGCCGCCGACGCCCGTTTCGCGATCGATCCAGTAGTAGCTGTTTGCCAGCCCCGCCCAACCGATGGATCCCGCGGGCCGACCTGTCGGCGCCTCTTCCGAATTGATCATGAAGGTGTAGGACCAATCCTTTTGCTGGCCGGGGAAGAATTCGGCGTCGTTGGATAGGTTCGCGATCACGCCGGGCAGCATGGTCACTTTCTGCGGCGGCACCAAACCGCCCTTCACCGCCCAGTCCACGGTTTCGGGCTTCAGCACCCGGCCATTCGGTCCGGCACCGTCGTTGAGCCACATGCGGATGAATTTCATGTAGTCGGTCACCGTACCGTAAAGCCCATGCCCGCCCATGTGCACCTCGGGGTCGTCAGGCAGCGCGAAATCATCCATCGGCGTCAGGCTGCCGTCGTCATCGCGCGCATGGATGGTGGCGGTGCGGGCCTTCATGCCGTCGCTGCGGGTAAAAGTAATGTCGTCCATGCCCAGCCGGGCAAAGACACGTTCGGCCATCACATCGCCAAGACGCTTGCCGCGGATGCCTTCGACCACCTGACCGACCCAGTCGATGTTGGCGCCGTATTCCCAACGCTCGCCCGGATCGAACAACAGCGGCGTTTCGATCGCCGCGCGCGACCCGGTGACCACCGAAGGCTGACCGTGTTCTTCCGCCAACCGCTTGTAGGTTTCGTTAAAGAAATCATAACCGAACCCGGCCGTGTGCAGCATGAGCTGCCGGGTGGTGACATCGCTCTTGGGCGCACGCAGCACCGGGGCGCCGGCAGCGTCGAAACCGTCGATCACCTGGAGTTCGCCAATTGCAGGTGCGTATTCCCTGGCCGGGGCATCTAGGTCGAGAAGCCCTTCCTCGACACATTGCAGCGCTCCAGCGGCCGCACCCGGTAGGGCATGTAGACGGTCCGGCAAAACTCCTGAACTTCGTCCCAATCCTGCGAATGGGTCGGCCAATCATCGCAGATCGGCGTCCCGTTCGCATCCAGGGCAAGCGCCTCCTCCAGCATCTTGCTGCTCCTCCGGTGTCTCCGCGATCAGATTAGCCGAAACCGAATATCGGTCAATTGCACGGTGCGAAGCCCACCTGCCCGGGCCGTGTCACGCCAAACCGGCCGCAAGCCTCGGCGCGGCGAAATCGAGGAACGCGCGGAGCTTCTGCGGGACCAAGGCCCGCGGTTCATAGAGAAGGTGGACCGGCCAGGGATCGGGTTCGAAATCCTGCAGAAGGACCGCCAGCCGCCCCGCCTTGATCGCGGTGGCCGCCTGGTACGACAGGACGCGGGTAAACCCCAGCCCGTCAACGGCGGCATCGATTGCCGCTTCGGCGGTATTCACGATCAACCGCGACCGCACCGCAACGGATCTTTCCTGCCGCCCCGATCCGAACCGCCAGTTCTGCGGCGACAGGAGGCTTTGGAAGATGATGCCGTCCAGACGGGCCAGGTCTTCGGGCACCTTCGGCGTTCCGCGTTGCTCAAGGTAGGAAGGGCTGGCGCATACGATCCGACGCACCTCGCCCACCTTGCGGGCGATGAACATGCTGTCCGCAAGCGGCCCGATACGCACCGCCAGGTCAAGGTGTTCCTCGTGCAGGTTCACCGGGCGGTCGGTCAATTCCAGCCTGACGTCGATATCCGGGAAAGCCCGCAGGAAGGCGTTCACCGCCGGCAGTACGTGCAATCGGCCAAAGACGATGGGAGCGGTCATCGTCAGCGTTCCCCGAGGTGCGGTGAATTCGCCGGACGCATTGCGTTCGGCTTCCGAAACGTCTTCCAGGATTCTGCGGCAGGCCGCGACATAGGTTCTGCCCGTGTCGGTGAGTGTGAGTCCCCTCGGCGAGCGCAGCAACAGCTCGGCGCCGAGCTTGGCTTCCAGTTCGGAAATCCGGCGGCTGACGGTGGCGATCGGCATCCGCAACGCGCGCGCACCGGCGGTCAGGCTGCCTTCGTCCACGACGCGCACGAAGATGGACATGGTTTCAAGACGGTCAGTCATCTTATTTCCAATTTCTGGAAGCCTTTATCTCAACTATATGATCTACTGCCAATTATTGGAAGCGCGTAAATCCTCCTCACGAAGCAAGCAGAGGAGCTTTCACATGTCCCGCATCGCCTATCCCGACAACATCGCCACCGCGCCCGAAGCCTCGCAGCCGCTGCTGCAGGCCGTCGAAAAGCAACTGGGCACGGTCCCGAACCTGTTCCGCCTTGTCAGCGTCAGCCCGGTCGCACTGGAAGGCTATCTCAGCCTGTCCGGCGCGCTCGGCAAGGGTCGCCTGCCGGCCGCAACCCGCGAACGCGTGGCGCTGGCCGTGGCGCAGATCAACGGCTGCAGCTACTGCCTTTCGGCCCACACCTATCTCGGCAAGAACCTCGCCAAGCTCGACGACGCCGAAATCGCGGCCAACCGCGTCGGCCGTTCGCATGATGCCAAGGCCGACGCCGCCGTGCGGTTCGCCGCAAAGGTGACCGCCGCGCGTGGCCGGGTCGATGCAGAGGATCTGCGCGCGGTCCGCGATGCCGGCTATGACGACGGCCAGATCATCGAGATCGTGCAGCACGTCGCGCTGAACACCTGGACTAATTACCTGAACGAACTCGCCCAGACCGAGATCGACTTCCCCGCGGTCGATGCCAACGAACTCGCGGCCTGATCTCTGTACCGCGGCCGGGGCTTGCCCGGCCGCGGACCTCTCAACACCCCTCAAGCAAAACAGAAAGGAGGCACCGATGGCCCGTCCCCCGCTTCCCCCGTTCACCGAAGACAGCGCCAAGCAAAAGGTCCGCCTTGCCGAGGACGGCTGGAATTCCCGCGATCCGGCCAAGGTCGCGCTGGCCTATACGCCGGACAGCCGTTGGCGCAACCGCATCGAATTCCCGGTTGGCCGCGCCGAGATCGAGGCCTTTCTAACCCGGAAATGGGCGCGCGAACTTGACTATCGCCTGATCAAGGAGCTCTGGGCGTTCGGGGGCAACCGCATCGCCGTGCGCTATGCCTACGAATACCACGACAGTGGGCAGTGGTTCCGTGCCTACGGCAACGAAAACTGGGAATTCGCCCCGAACGGCCTGATGGCGGCCCGGCATGCCAGCATCAACGAACGCCCCATCCGCGAGGTCGAACGCAAGTTCCACTGGCCGTTGGGTCGCCGGCCCGATTATCACCCCGGCCTCAGCGATCTTGGCCTCTGATCGATGAAGGATAGCCCGATGAATCCGCATTTCCCCGCCGCCGCCGCGCCGGTCAAACTGTATCGCAACCCGAAGTCGGGGCATTGCCACCGGGTGGAACTGATGCTGTCGCTGCTTGGCGTGCCGTGCGATCCGATCGACCTGGACATGGCGGGCGGCGCCCACAAAGCGCCCGCATATCTCAAGATCAGCCCGTTTGGTCAGGTTCCCGCCATCGACGACAACGGCACCACCCTGTCGGATTCCAATGCCATCCTCATCTATCTGGTGCGCAAGTATCCCGACGGCCACGACTGGCTGCCGGACGTGCCCGAAGCCGCCGCCGAGGTGCAGCGCTGGCTGTCGGTGGCAGCGGGCGAAATCGCAGGGGGGCCGGCGGCGGCACGGCTGGCAACGCTATTTAACGCGCCGCTGGACCATGTGGCGGCCAAAGCCAAGGCCCACAGGCTGTTCGCGGTGATGCAACCGCTGTTGAAGGAACGCGATTTCCTCGCCGGGTCCGCCATCACCATCGCCGACGTCGCGGGCTACAGCTACATCGCCCACGCCCCCGAAGGCGGTGTCAGTCTCGATGCCTATCCGGCCATTCGCGCGTGGCTGGCCCGGATCGAGGCGCTGCCGGGTTTCGTGGGCATGGCGCGTTCGCCCATTCCCGAAACGTCCTGAACGGAAAGGCGATTGCCATGAAAAAGCCCGATCAGGTTTTCCACGACGGCGAACGCGCGGTACAGGAACGTGCCGGCGTTCCGGCAGAATGGCGCGAACGGGCCGCCCGCGTCATCCGGGAAGCCATGCCGACCCAGCATCAGGTGTTCTTCGAAAGCCTGCCGGCGCTGTTTCTCGGCCTGCGGGACAGGCAAGGCAGGCCGTGGGCCACGGTCTGCCCTCTCCCCGCAGGCGCACGGGCGACGCCCACCGAGCTGTCGACCAGCGGCCGCCCGGTTCTTGCCGAACCGCTCGGGCTGGACACCGGGGCAGGTGCCAAGGTGGCTGTTCTCGGGCTCGAATTCGCAACCCGGCGGCGGAACCGGATGAATGGCAGCATCATCGCCACCGGAAAGGACGGTCTGGCGATCGCAGTCGAGCAGAGCTTCGGAAACTGCCCGAAATACATCCAGACGCGCGATTTCCGCCTGCCTGCCGGGCCGCTGCCGCCCGCCGTGGGCACCCGTGTTGCAATCGGCGATGCAGCGGCAAGGCGGATCATTTCTGGTGCTGACACGTTCTTCATCGCGACCTATGCGAATGGCGGAGCAGATGTGTCCCATCGCGGCGGCGAGCCCGGTGTCCTGCGGCCAAACGCGGATGGTTCGCTTTCCTTTCCGGATTTCACCGGCAACCGGTTCTTTAACACGCTGGGCAATATCGAGGTCAGTCGCCGCGCCGGGCTGTTCATTCCGGATTTTACCAGTGGCGAGGCGATCCTGTTGACCGGAAGCGCCAAGACAGACTGGTCCCCTGTCCGGGCGGCGGAGTTCGAGGGCGCCGAACGTGTCGTGGACATCCATCCCGAGGAAGTCTGGCGGGTCAGGCAGGCGATCCCCTTGGCTGCGTGAAACCTCACCCACCGTGTGACCGGCCGTCGTCAGAGTGTCCGCGCGTCGATCATCCCCACGGGCCGGGCGGGCGCGACGGTTTCACAAGGTCCATGAACCGGTGGGCATTCGGGCGCTCTTTCCAGGAGCGCCCGGAAATCTTCGATGCCGGTGGGCCGTCAATTCGACGGGCTGCCGCAACTGCGCCACCACGGCGGCCCCTCACCCGATCACAAGTCCCGGAAACACCGCCACGAGCGTCAGCACGCCAAGCATAACCCCGACATACGGAAGAGCACCCGCGAATATCGATTCAAGCGAGGTGCGGCCATCGGCAAGTGTCGAATGCACCGTGAAAATCGAGATCCCGAACGGGGGTGTCAGCAGGCCGACTTCCACTGCGATCACGGTAATGATGCCGAACTGGATCAGGTCGAAGCCAAGCCTCTCGGCGATCGGCGCAGCGATCGGCACGACGATCAACAGAATTGAGCTGCTGTCCAGGATCATGCCCAAAAGCAGAACCAGGATCACATAGACGACGAGGAAGCCCATGGCTCCGAAGCCACTGTTCTGCACGAAGGTCCCGATGGCAGAGGGAATACCCGCCACGGCCAGCATCTGGCTGTAGAACCCGGCCGCAACGAGAAGCGCCAGGATCCCGACGGAAATCGAACCCGTTTGGGTCAATACCTGCCACCACTTGCCAAGGTTCAGGCTGCGACGCAGCAACGCGATCACCAGGGCCGCGAAAGCCCCGACGCCGCCGGCCTCCGTCGGGGTGAAAAACCCGCTGTAGAGTCCCCCCAGAACAAACAGGACCAGCACGATGATCGGGGTCAGCTTGCGCAGGATTTCACCCGTCGGCATCGCCGGCGGCAGCGGATGATCTTCGTTCTTCCTGATCAGATATTCCTGCGTGAACACGAAACCCGGCGCGAATTTCGCCACCAGCATGATCCACAGGACGAACCCGCCAGCCAACAGCGCCCCGGGAACAAGGCCGGCGATGAACATACGACCGATCGACTGTTCGGCCAGCACCCCGTAGATGATCAGAAGCAGGCTGGGCGGGATCAGCATGCCCAGCACCGAACTGCCCGCCACCGTGCCCGCCGAGAACGACGGCCGGTAGCCATGGCGGGTCATCTCGGGCACCGCAACCTTGGTGAACACCGCCGCCGAGGCGATGGAGACGCCGGTAACGGCCGCGAAAATCGTGTTGGCGGCCACCGTGGCGATGCCCAGCCCGCCCAGCAGGCGGCGTAACAAAGCCTCTGCCACGTCGAAGGTATCCTTGCCGACATTCGAAATGCTGACCAGGTGCCCCATCAGGACAAACAGGGGGATGGTGGCGAAAAGATAATTGGCCACGCCGTTATAGGCGGCAATCGACATCAAGCGCATCGACAGGTCGAAATTGCCCCGGATGATCCAAACCCCAGCAAAGGCGACGGCCATCAGGGCAACGGCGATGCGCATGCCCATCAGGACCAGGACGAAAAGCACGCCGATCAAGATCAGACCGATGGTAATACTGCTCATTTCAGTGACCTTTTTCGGATTTGGCCAGCTTCGCGCTTTCGAAAGCGACGGTGACGAAGGCAATGCTGGTCGCGCCCGACCCGAGGACAACCAGCAGATGGAACGGCAAGGTCGGCAGGGTCCAGACCCCGCGAACGCCAAAGAATTCGGAAGAAACCCAAGCCTCATGCGTGTCGGGCCAGGCCGCGATCGCGACCAGCACGAACAAAACGGCCCCGATCAACGCGAATAGCGTATCGAGGACGTGCACCGCGCGGCGCGAATACAGCCGGATACCGCGCAGCAGGAAATCCGCGCGGATCAGGGTTCCGTTCAGCGTTGCGGCGGGCAGCATCAAGAACACGATCGCCACTACGCTGCGCGCGGAAATCTCGGCGACCCCGGTGATCGGAGCCGCGAGGAAATTGCGGCCGACCACGTCGGCCACAATCAACAGCATGATGGCGAAGATCCACACCGTCCCGATCGCCGCAACGGCGTTGAAAACAGCCTGCAAGCCCCGTTTCAGCGGGCCTGGCCTTGGATTGCGAAGCATATCTTGTTGCATGTCATTTCCAGCTTAACGGGGTGAAACGGTGCGGATCGACGCCTCAGATCTCGGCGGACCAATCCCGCGCCGGGGTAATCCCGCGCGCTTTCAGCTCGCTGAAATAGGCCTTCAGAACTGTCGCGGCGGCCGGGCCATTCGCATCCAGCCAGGGCTTGGCGACATTGGGCAGGGTCCGAGCCCACTTTTCGCGCTCGGCCTCGGGCATTTCCGAAACCTGCAGTCCGGCCGCGACCATTTCGGTCATCGCATTGGTCGAACGCTCGGTCACATAGTCGCCGTGGCTGCGCGACGTGATCCGCCCCGCTTCGCGCAAAGCAGTCTGCACCTCGGCCGGCAGACGGTCGAAGAACCGTTTGTTGACCGCAATGCCCCCGAAATACATCGACCCGAAACCGACACGCGTCAAATGCGGCGCGACTTCGTAGACGCGGGTCGGCTGGATGCCGCTGGCAAAGGACAGCGTCCCTTCGGACACGCCGGTCTGGATGTCGGTATAGTAGGTCGTCAGCGCGCCGTTCACCGGCGTGCACCCGGTATCCAGCAGCCAGTTCGCAGACGTGCCAGGCGCGTTCAAACGGCGGTTCGCCACATCATCAACCGAGGAAATCGGGAAGTTCGAATAGACGTCGTAGTTGTCGGTCACCAGCGACGACAAATGCACCATGTTCTGGTCCGTCCAGCCGGCCCGCAGCTCGGGCACTTCGTCGGTCATCTTGTCGAAAATGTCGATGACAACGTTGTGGTCGGAATTCGCGAAGGGCGTGAAATAGGTGACGTTCTGCAGCGGCATCGCAGAACCTTCCCAAACAGTGCCGACCATGCCGATGTCCACGATCCCGTCGCGCACAGCGGTGCGGGTATCCTTGAACTTGTACAACGTACCACCGTAGTTTTCCGTCCAGTTCACCGCGTACTTGCCGCCGGCATCGGTCAGCAAACGCTCCAGCGCAGGCTGCAGCGCATTTTGCATGGCATAGACCCAGATGTTGTTGGTCGGGTGGCTGGAGCCGATCTGGATATTGATGGTTTCTGCCGCAATCAGGCGCGTGTTCAGAAACGGTGTCGCAAGCGTGGCAGATGAGGCGGCCAAAAAGGCCCGGCGTGATGTTTTCATGGTTTCCTCCCTTGGAATTCCGCGTCCTGCGCGGTCAGTTTTGGTCTTGATGGGCGCTTCTTAGGCGGCTGGCGCGTCCTCCTCAACAGCCAGAGCGCGGTCGAAATTGGCGAAGAATTCGCCGGTCAGTTTTTGGGCAGTGGACTTGATCAAGCGGTTGCCCAGGGCGGCCAGCTTGCCCCCTACGGCAACATCGGCGGTGTAGTCCAGAACGGTTTCAGGCCCTTGCGGGGTCAGCGTCACCTTGGCCGCCCCCTTGGCAAATCCCGCGATCCCCCCCGACCCTTTGCCAGACAGGGTGCAGGACCTGCCCACGACAATGTCGCTCAGTTCGACCTCGCCCTTGAAACGGGCGGATACCGGGCCGATCTTCAGCTTGACCACGGCGGCGAAGCTGGTGTCGCTGGTCTGTTCCAGGCTTTCGCATCCCGGAATGGCCTGTTCCAGCACATCGCGGTCGAACAGCGCCGACCAGACCTCTTCGGGCGTGGCGGCAAGGGATTGGCGACCTTCAAGTTCCATTGTCAGTATCCTCTCTTGGGTCCGGCTGAGACGTGACCGAGGGCGGTCAGGATGCGCAGCGGCGTCATCGGTGTTTGCGAAATCTGTGCCCCCAGCGGGCGAAGCGCGTCGTTGACTGCGTTCATGGCGGCGGCCCCGGCGGCGGCGGTACCGGCCTCGCCCACCCCCTTGGCCCCCAGTATCGTGTCCTTGGTCGGGGTTTCGACATGGGCGATCTCGATGTCGGGCATTTCGCCCGCCATCGGCACCAGGTAATCCGCCAGCGAGGCATTGGTCATCTGGCCCGCGTCGTCGTACAGGCATTCTTCGAAGAACGCCGGCCCAAGGCCCTGAACGACGCCGCCACGGATCTGTTCATCGACCAACAGCGGGTTGATGATCCGGCCGCAATCCTCGACCACCCAGTGTTTCAGCAACCGGGTGATGCCGGTTTCGATATCGACCTCGACATAGCTGGCCTGAATGCCATTCGTGAAATCGAACGGGTAGCCACCGGGCGCGAAATGCTCCGCCGCGGTCAGCGAACTGTTGCAGCCATCCGGAAGCGTATCCGGCCGGTAGGTCGCAATGCGCCCGATTTCGGCCAGAGATATCCGTTCATCGCCCGTAGCGGCATCGACCACCGCCCCATTGGCCAGCGTCAGCTTGGCCGGGTCTGCTTGCAGGATCGCGCCGGCCAGCGCCAGAATCTGCGCCTGCAGCTTGCGCCCCGCCCGCAACGCGGTTTCGCCGCCGATGCCCGCACCGCGACACGCCCAGGTCGCCCCGCCGCTGGGGGTCGTATCGGTATCGCCGGTGGTGACTTTGACACGCTCGGGCGTCACGCCCAACTGGTCGGCCACGACCTGCGCAATGATGGTTTCGGTGCCCTGCCCCTGTTCCGTCACGGATATCGCGCAATGCACATCGCCCGACGGGGTCAGCCGGACGACCGCGCCGTCCTGCGCCGAAATGCGCGCCCCGCCGACGCCGTAGAAAGCCGCGCCGGGATTGGTGATTTCCACGAAAGGCGCGATGCCGATCCCGCGATGGATACCTTGCTCGCGCAGCCTCGCCTGCTCCTTGCGCAGGGCGCCATACCCCATCATGTCGTGCAGTTTCTCAAGGCTCGCCTGGTGCGACAGCTTTTCGAACTGATACCCGGTGGCCGACACATGCGGATAGTCATCGTCGGCCAACAGGTTGCGCGCGCGGATATCAAACGGGTCCATATCCAGCAGCTGGGCGGCGCGATCCACCAATGCCTCGGTCACCGCGCAGGCAATCGGGTGGCCGACGGCACGGTATTGGCTGGTCTGCACCTTGTTCTGGAACACAACCGACAAGCGGCCGCGATAGTCCGGCATCTTGTAGGGCGCGCCCATCAGGCGGATCACCTGATTGCCCTCGGCCGCGCTGGTGCGCGGATAGGTCGAGAACGCCCCGATCTGCGTCATGTCGTCCACATCCATCGCCAGGATGGTGCCGTCCGCATCCACCGCCATGCGCGCGCTGACGCGGTGGTCCCGGGCGTGGATGTCGGAAACGAAGCTTTCCAGCCGATCGGCCACGAAACGTACGGGGCGGCCCAACAAGAGGCTGGCCGCAACCGTCGCCATTTCTTCGTGATACACATGCAGCTTCATCCCGAACGATCCGCCGATATCCGGCGCAATCACACGCACCTTGCTTTCGTTCAGACCGAAATGGCGGGCATAGACGTCTTGGAACTGGTACGGCGTCTGTGTGCCGTGATGCACGGTCAACTGCCCCGTCGAGGGATCGTAATCCGCAATGACGGCACGGGGTTCAAGGGTGACGGCGGTGTGGCGACCGAAGGTGAAATCGCCCTCGACCACATGCGCCGCACGGGCAAACGCCGCATCCAGGTCGGGGGTTTCCAGAACGGTCTGGAAGCACATGTTGCTGTCGATACCGTCCGACGCCAGGGGCGCGTTTTCCATCTGCGCGGCGTCACCGTCAACGATCGCGTCTTCGTCCTCGATGTCCAGCATCACCAGTTCGCAGGCGTCTTCGGCCTCGGCGCGGCTATGGGCGAGGATCATCACGACCGGGTGGCCGGCCCACAGCACCTGACCGTCGGCCAGCATGTTCTGCGGCCCGCTTTGCATGCCCGCGAAGTGATCCAGCGTGCCGACCCAGGGCTCGCAGACATGGTTCAACGTCTGCGCCGTGAACACCCGGACCACACCGGGCGCGGCGGCGGCATCGGTGACATCGACCTCGACAATCCGGCCCTTGGCCATCGGGCTGCGCACGAACGCGGCATGCAGCATGCGAGGCAAGCTGAGATCGGTGGTGAAGCGCCCCCGCCCGGCCAGATGGCGCAGCGCATTTTCCCGCCGGTGGGACTGGCCGATATGATCTTTGGACATGGTCATTTTCCGGCCCCGGCATTGGTTGCGCGCTGTTTGGCAGTGGCCGAGATCGCGTCGACAATCGCCTCGTACCCGGTGCAACGGCAGTAATTTCCCGACAAGGCTTCGCGAATTTCAGGACGTGTCGGCGCAGTGCTTTCAGACAGCAGCGCATGGGCAGTCATGATCATGCCATTGGTGCAGAACCCACACTGCAAGGCATTCCTGGCATGGAAATTCTGCTGCAAGTCCTTGATGTCCCCGCTTTCGTTCAAGCCCTCGATGGTGTCCACCCGTTGTCCGGCGGCCTGCACGGCCAGAACCAGACAGGCATGCACCGGCGTCCCGTCCAGCAGAACGAGACAGGCCCCGCAGGACCCCATTTCGCAGCCCAGGTGAGTACCGGTCAGGCGCAGACGGTCACGAAGCAGATCGGCAAGACTGGTGCGTGGCTCGATGACGTCGCGCACCGCTTCGCCATTCACGATCAGAGTGATTTCGGTTTTCATGCCACAACCTTCAGATTTGTCAGAATTCGCCCCAGCAGCACGCGGGCCAGATGCAGCCGCATATGCGCGGGGAACTGCGGGTCATCGGGTGGATCGAGATCATCACAGAGCGCCGCCTGCGCCTCTGCAATCGCGGCGCCATCAATGGGACTTCCGGTCAGGACCGCCTGCGCCGACACGGCGCGGGTCGGCCGGTCGCCGACAGAAAACAGCGCGATGCTCACGTCATCCGCGACGCCGTCCGTGGTCACGGCCTGAACCGCCGCGCCAACCATCGCGTAATCGCCTCGCCGGCGTGCGATCTCGTCAAAGCCGATCATCTGCCCGGGCACCGGGCAGGGAACGTGGATCGCTTGCAGGATTTCTCCGGGTTCGATCGCGGTTTCGTAGATGTCCTTGAAGAAGTCGTCGGCTGGCACGCGGCGAATTCCTTGCGGGGATACGATTTCAAGTTCTGCCCGCATGGCAACAGCGGCGGCTGGAAATTCGGACGCCGGGTCCGCATGCGCCAAACTGCCGCCCAAGGTGCCGCGATTACGGATAGCGGGATGCGCGACGAACGGGGCCGCCGCGGCGAAAAGCGGGGCGTGTGCCGCGATCAAGGGATCGTTCATCGCCTGGACGTGCCGGGTCATCGCGCCGATACGAAGCCACCCGTCTTCCAGCGATATGCCCGACAGCGCCGAGATCCGGGATATGTCGATCACCAAAGCCGGAGCTTGCAGGCGCAGCGCCAGGGACGGCACGACACTGTGCCCACCCGACAGGTAGACCGCATCGCCCTCCGCACTGTCATAGGCCGACATCGCATCCGCAATATCCTGTGCCTGCAGGTATTCAAACGCCGGTGATTTCAAGATTTCCTCCCCCTCGATCTCTCCACGTCGGCCAATTTGTAACCAAGTGGTCACTTTTGATAGGCGGGAGGCACGACGCCCGTCAAGAAAAAAGTGACCACTTGGTAATTTCTGATGCTTGAGCTATCATGACCGCGGTTGAATGAGAGACAGATGACACAAACAGGCAGCACCCAAAGCGACGCCGCGCCGCGCCGCAAGAACATGCGAAGCGCCGACCGCGAGAAGCTGATCGTCACCGAGGCGGTCCGGTTTTTCGCTGAATGCGGTTTCGAAGGACAGACCCGGGAATTGGCCAAACGGATGGGGGTTTCCCATGCGGTGATCTACCGGCATTTCGAGAGCAAGGATGCCTTGATCGAACGGGTCTACGACCATGTTTACGTGAAACGGTGGAACCCTGATTGGGAACCGCTGATACTGGATCGCAGCCGCAGCCTTCAGGCGCGCCTTACACAGTTCTACCTCGAATATGCCGAACGTGTTTTCGACTATGACTGGGTCCGGATTTTCGTGTCGTCGGGGCTGAAGTCCTATGGCCTGACAGAACGTTACCTGGACATCATCCGCACCAAGATCATTCGCCCCGCAGCGCTGGAATTGCGCCACGAACTGAACCAAAGCTCAGACCCCGATTCCCTGACGGAAGAAGACCTCGAACTGTTCTGGGGATTGCACGGCGCGGTTTTTTATATCGCGATCCGCAAATTTGTTTACGGCGAACCGGTTGAAATCGATATCGAGAAGGCCGTCAGGAACACCATGAATGCCTTCTTTGTGGGTGTGAAAGAAGCCCGCGAATCCTGATCCCCCGGCACCGCAGTTGAGGGCACCACTGCCTATATCCTCACCGGATGGATTGCGTGTTCCACTGGATGGCATCCTTGGCGCAACAAAGGCGCGGCGACCGAAACGATTGGGCCTGTTCTGATCCGCCCAGTTCGCTGTTGCGCGCCGTCTTCGTGCGCTGCAAACTCTCCTCATGACTGCCGAGACGATCGAAAACAGCGATATCCGGATGCGATTGCGCATCCATTTCGGGAACAGGTTGATGCTGGGCCCGGGCAAGGCCGATTTGCTCGAAGGCATTCGGGAAGCTGGTTCGATTGCCGCGGCGGGCCGCGCCATGTCGATGAGCTACAAGCGGGCCTGGTCTCTCGTCGAAGAAATGAACGCGGCCTTCGGCGAACCCCTCGTGTCGTCCAGCCGGGGCGGGACCCGGGGCGGTGGCGCGCACCTCACGAAGACGGGTGAAGCCGTTCTGTCGCATTACCGCAAGCTCGAGCAAATCACGCGCGCAGCGGGGGAAGAACAGATCGGCGCGATCGAGGACCTTCTCGGCGATATGTCCGTCAATGAATAACGCTTGCCAAGCCGGTGTCCGATTGCGATATGTTTGGCGAAACATATTGCTTGGAGCCCAGTCATGGCAAAACCCTTTACCCGCCTTGCAGCCGCGCTCGCGCTGACCTGCGCCCCGCTGACGCTCCGGGCTGACGAGGTAACTGTTTTCGCGGCAGCGAGCATGACAAACGCGATGGGCGAAATCAAACAAGCGTTCGAGGCCGACACCGGACACGACCTCGTCGTTTCGCTGGCGGGGTCCTCGGCGCTTGCACGGCAAATTCAGCAAGGTGCGCCCGCCGATATCTTCATCTCGGCAAACCCGAACTGGATGGACGTCCTGGAACAAGACGGGCTGCTCGAGCACGACTCCCGTTTCGCGCTGTTGAACAATTCGCTCGTGCTGGTGGCGCACGGTCAGAACGCCGGCGCGATGCAGATTTCCGAACTCCCCGAAAAACTCGGAGACGGCAAACTGGCCATGGCGCTGGTGGACGCAGTCCCGGCCGGCATCTACGGCAAGGCATCGCTGACGACGCTTGGTCTCTGGGACAGTCTTGCGCCACGGGTCGCCCAGACCGACAATGTGCGCGCGGCTCTGGCTCTTGTGGCGATCGGCGAAGCCCCCTTCGGTATTGTCTACGCCACCGATGCGGTGGCCGAAGACGGTGTGACCGTCGTTGCCACCTTCCCGGCCGACAGCCACCCGCCGATCATATATCCCGCGGCGGATATCGCGGGGCGGGATACGGCGGCGGAAAACCAGTTTCTCGAATATCTGCGCGGCGACAAGGCCCGCGCCGCCTTTGAACGGCAGGGGTTCGTGGTGATCCCGCAGTAAGTCGCGCCAAAACGGATTGGCGCCCTATCAGAACCGCTTGGCCGCCGGCAGCCGGAGGAGCAGCCGGCCGTAAACCAACCCGAAGGTGGCGAAAGCCCCGATCCAGAACAGCCCCGATATCGCGTACAGCAGTGCCGCCTCGCCCGGTAAGACGCCCGCCGCCACACGCGCGAAGACGGCGATGACGAGTGCGGCAAAGATCGCGACGGTCCCCGGCCCTGCCGTCAACGTCTTGCCTGTGTGACCAAGCGTTGCCCGCGCCATCACCGCAAGCGTCATCAGGCCGATCGCGCCCCCCATCCAGAGGTGCTGCGCCGCTACCATGCCGACAGGCCCCGGCGCCAGGATCTCGGACCCGAGCGCCAGCGCGCCGAGCGGAAGGAAGGCGTATCCGACGTGGAGCACGGTCAAAAGCGGTTCGGCAAACGTCCGGTGCCCGGCCCAGCGGGCAAGACGCACGACGTGCAGCGCGCCGGCCATGCCCAATGCCACGCCCGTGGCGGGGCTGTCGGGCAGCGCCACCCAGAGCAGCAAGGCAGCGAGAAGAACAAGAAGCGCCAGCCTGTCGAACCGCTGCATCGGCGGCACCGGCATCCGCCCGCCCCCCCGCTTGACCAGCCAGTTTCGCGTGAAAGACGGAACGATCCTCCCGCCAATCACCGCGATCATCATGATCCCGGCCCCCACCCCAAGCCGCAGGCCCGTGCCCTGCGCCGCATACCCGCCGCGCGCGGCCTCCATATGGAACAGCGCGTTCGCGGCAGCGAAAACGGCCAGCATCCCGAGCACGATCAGGTTGCGCCAGTTCTTTCCTGCAACGATCTCACGCCCGATGGCGGCGGCCAGAACCAGCGGAAAGGACAAATCGATCAGGGCGACAAGACCTGCGGGAAGCCCCGCCGAGACGGCCACCGCGAACCTCCCGGCCAGCCATAGCGCCGCCAGCCCCCCGAGCCGCCAGCCGACAATCGGCAGCCGCCCGGTCCAGTTCGGTACCGCGGTCAACAGGAAGCCCGCGACCACGGCTCCCAAATACCCGAAAAGGAACTCGTGAGCATGCCACGAAACCGGGTCGAACGCCGTCGGCAGAAGGATATGGCCAGACAGCATCGGCACCCAAAGCACCATGGCCAGCGCCGCCCAAACCGCGCCCCCGAAAAAGAAGGGACGAAAGCCGTAGGTCAGGATCGCGGGGCCGGTCCAGGCGCGCATTTGCTGAGCGGTCGTTCGTGTCATTCGATACCTCCTTCAGGACGATCAGTGCGAAGCGGCGTTTGCGATCCTGCGATAACCCGCCTGCCCGTAATAGAAACCGTTGCTGAACGGCGTATCGGCACAGATTTCACGCAGGCGCGCTTCGGCCTCCTCCATGCCCAGCGCCCGATCCAGCACGCCACGGAACACGGCAGCGACGCCGACCATGTCCACCGCCTGCGGCTGCAGCCGCAGATGGGTAACACCATCCGCGACGAGCCGCCCGGTCTCCGGCAAGAGGTCGACATAGCTTTCCGACTGCGTCTGGATGCCATTGACCCGCAGGATCGGATTGTCGTCCGTGGTGCGCAGGGGCATTCCGTCCGGATCGCCCTCGCAGACGAATTGGCAGTTATCCTTGGTGCGCCCATGGGCACGGGCGTGGTAGCAACGCGCCGATACCGCAAGAGAGGCCCGCCCGAAGACCTGCACCTCGACCCCGAGCCCAAGCTGGCGCGCGTTGCGGGCGGCCGTGGCGATCGCTTCACCGGGCAATTCGGTAGGGAGACAAACATGCGTGGCCCCCTGCCGTGCCATCCAGTCGATGGTCGCCTCGTTGTAGGCGTTCATGAAGGGGCCGATCCGGTGGGCGCGCCTGCCGCGGGCATAAAGCCCCGCGGCGTTGTTGATCTCGATTTCAGGCGCATGCATCGCGGCAAGGTCTTCGGTCGCCTTGCGCTCGCGCTTGAGCATGACCTCGGCAAGCGTCGACAGGATGACCGTCTTGCCGGCGCGCTCCAGCCGTTCGATCGTCACGGGCAGGTCGGCTTCGTGAAACGGCGCGCGCTTCGAACAGATCACCTCACCGAGATAGACTTCGTCCACCGCGGCCTCATCGGCGATACGGGCAAAGAAATCGCGCCGCTTCTCGGCAGACCAGTGATAAGCGATGGGGCCCAGGGTCAGTTTCGTCATCTTTGTCACCGCCATTTCTTGGTTTCGAAGGCGCCTTGCGTCTGTTTTTGCCCCTCGGTCAGCGCAATGAGGTCCGCGATATCGGCGGGGCGGCCTTCGCGGATATCATCCACCGCCCGACGAAAGGCCGAAACGACCCCCCGCACATAGGATTTCGACCGCTGGCGCCCCTCGATCTTGAAAGCGTGCACGCCCGCGTCGATAAGCTCCGGTAGCAGGCGCGACAGGTTTAGACTGACCGGTTCCTCGAAGGCGTAATATCCCTCGCTCCGGTGCGGAGCAGTGTAACGCCCCTTGCAAATCGTGGGATAGCCCGCCTTTTCCTCGGGCCCGAAACAGTCGATCGTGAAGCCTGCCAATTGCGAAGACATCGACCCGTCGGCATGGCGCGTGTATTCCACGTCCGAAGCGGGCGAACACACGCCGTCCATGTTCGTGGACTGCCCGGTCAGGTAGTTTGTGAGGCTGCATCGCCCTTCGACCATCAAGCCGTGATTTCCGAAGATGAAGGTTTCGATTTCGCAGGGGATTTCCTTCCGGATCGCCCGGATCTCGGGGATGGTCAGGATGCGAGGCAGAACGATGCGCTTCACCCCGAAATGTTCGCAATAATATCGAATTGCTTCGGGGCTCGAGGCGGCCGCCTGCACCGACAGGTGCAGCCGGACACCGGGATGCGTACGGGCGATGTATTCGGCCACGCCCATGTCGGCAACGATGAAGGCGTCAACGCCGATGCGCGCGCCGGTATCTGCCGCCTGGCGCCACAGGTCCACCTTGCCCGCAGGGGGGTAGGTATTCAGCGCAAGCAGCACCTTGGTACCTTTCGCATGCGCGTAGACCACGGCCTCAGCCAGTTCCTCGGGCGTGAAGTTCAGACCCGGGAAATTGCGGGCGTTGGTCGCATCCTGGAAACCGCAGTAAACGGCGTCCGCGCCAGCATCGACGGCGGTCCGCAGTGCGGCGGGCGTCCCCGCGGGGCAGATCAGTTCGGCAAGGCTCATATGACTTCTTTCCCTTCAGCTATTCCCGTAGGATCGGCGCAGGCGCGCAAGGACCGCGCGGCCGGGCGGGCCGAACATCTCGGCCGTTTCGTCCGCAATCGATCCGTCCATGTCGTCGAGAGCGTTGCGCAATCGCACGACCGCCTCCGTGTCTCCGGTCACCTCCAGATCGCGAGAGAAGAAGGCCGCGTCGCCGTCCTCCTCCGAATCGATCAACTCCAGCAGGAGCAGAAACCGCCCCCGGATGACCGCCCCGCCGCGCGGCATCGCATCGCGGGGCACCGCGCGAAACAGCAGATTCTTCGGATCGGGCCGCAGGTGCAGGGCAAAGGGCAGCTCCACCGGATCGATCAGGTAATCCGTGCCCTGATGCGGGCCGAGACGCGCGAAGAGCGACGTGTGCCGTGCCGCGATGCGCCGGACGACGCGGGATAGGAGCGGTTGAACCGTTGCGCAGGCCAGACGGCTGACAACGCCCCCGTTCCGCCAAGATGGCCGATGTGAGATATCGCTGCTTGTCGCCATGAACGGTCCTCTCTTGTTGCCAGAACGCCTTGCTCGGTCACGATGGATCGACGGGAACGTCATGAAACTGCGCCGGTTTCGGCGAGGTCCTGCATGCGCCCTTTTTTCAGGCGACTCACCCGCGTTTGGAAGAATTAGCGTTTGATTTACCGACTACATCTTGTTAATACGCATTACAAATACCAATTCAGGATTGCGACCTTGCGCCTCACTTCCTTCACAGATTACGGACTTCGCGTGCTGATGCGCATGGCAGGCGAACCCGACCGCCATTTCACCACTGGCGAGCTGGCCGACGAGTTCAAGGTCTCGCGCAATCACTTGGCCAAGGTGATCTCGGCACTCTCCAACAACGGGCTGCTGAAAACGCGCCGGGGCGGTGGCGGCGGTGCGACGCTTGCGCAGGACCCCGCCAAGATCCGTCTTGGCGATGTCGTCGAATTGCTCGAGTCGGATCAGGCGCTGGTGGAGTGTTTCCAACCCGGTGGTCACGCCTGCACCCTGATGCCGCAATGCCGCCTGAAAGCGCTGCTCACCCATGCCGAGCAAGAGTTCCTCGCCGATCTGAACCGAAGCACCTTGGCGGATTGCGTCTATCCCGCGATCAATATCTGACGCGCGAAACGGGCGGTCCCGTCACAGACCGCGACGCGCAACAAGATGCATGAGCCGAGCGCAGCAGAACCATCGACCGTCATCCCAAGGGTCGATAGGCGGCCTCCCGCCCGTGTGGTCCCTCAGGGCTTGGCAAGACGCGACCTTTGCTCCACATCTCGCGATGAGTACCAAAGGAGATGCACGATGCGCAAACTGATCCTGATCGCGACGGCCGCCCTGCTGTCTCTCTCGCCCGCCGCCGTGCTTGCTGGCGGGCCGAAAGGCTGCCCTCCCGGCCTCGCCAAGAAACATAACGGCTGCCTGCCCCCCGGCCAGGCCAAGAAAATCTACGGACGCGGCGACTTCCTCGACAAGGATTACGTGCTGATCAGGAATCCCGGCCGTTACGGGCTTGATCCCGGTCAGATCTATTACCGGCTCGGCGATCACGTCTATCGGGTCGACCGCAACACCAAGGAGATCCTCGACCTGATCGGCGCCGTTGCCGCAATCCTTGACTGAGCCCCCGCTTCGCCGGCCGCCGGCGCGCCTGGCCGGCACGACCGAACTCAGGCCTCGTGCGCAAATAACGGGGTGAACGCCCCCATGGCGCAGAAACCTCATGGGTGCCCTTGGCGTGGGCGGTGAAACGTGCAAACTCCCCGGCAAAAGAAGAGGGAGTTTTTTCATGAATGGCGCAGAAAGCCTTGTGCAGTCGCTTCTGGCGGCGGGAATCGATACCTGTTTCGCCAATCCCGGCACCAGCGAGATGCATTTCGTCTCCGCGCTGGACCGGCATCCCGGCATGCGCTGTGTGCTGGGCCTGTTCGAAGGGGTCGTGACCGGGGCCGCCGATGGCTATGGCCGGATGATGGATAAACCCGCCGTCACCCTGCTGCATTGCGGTCCGGGGCTGACAAACGGCATGGCGAACCTGCACAACGCGCGGCGCGCCAATACTCCTGTTCTGAACCTGATCGGAGATCAGGCGACGTCGATCGTGCATATGGACCCGCCGCTGTCCGCCGACACCACCGCGCTGGCCAATACGTTGTCGGTCTGGACCCGCCGATCCACCGATCCCGCCCGCGTCGCCACCGACGCGATGGAAGGCGTGCGCGCCAGCATGGAAGCCCCCGGCGTGGCCAGCCTGATCCTGCCCTCGGACGCCGCCTGGGGCGACGGCGGCCAGATCGCAGCCTACCTGCCGCCCGCGCCGCCCACCGGCCCGACCGGGCTGGCCGTGGACCGCGCCGCGCAGATGCTGACCAATGGCAAGAAAACCGTGCTGCTGCTGTCCAACCGCGCGCTGCGCGAGGGACCTTTGAAAATCGCCGGGCGCATCGCGCACAAGACCGGCGCGCGGCTGATGACCCTGTCGCAGATCCCGCGCCTGCAGGCCGGTCTGGGCCGGGTGCCGATCGAACGCATCCCCTATAACGTGGACCTGTCGATCAAGGCGCTGGACGGGGTGGAACAAATCATCCAGATCGGCGCGCGCGAACCGGTCAACTTCTTCGCCTATCCGGGCAAGCCCAACGTGCCGATGCCCGAAGGTTGCACCTGCCACATGGTCACCCGCCCGGATCAGGACCACATGGCCGCGCTGGACGCGATTGCCGAGGCGGTGAAGGCGACCGAGGACGCACCGCTGCCCGCCGCCCCCGATCACGGCACCCTTTCCGGCGCGATCAGCCCAGAGGCGCTTGGCGCCGCGATCAACCAGAACCTGCCGGACAACGCGATCATCGTCGACGAAAGCGTCAGCTACGGCCGGGCACTTCTGCCGTCGTTCTCGACCGCGAAACCGCATGACTACCTGCACCTGAACGGCGGTTCGATCGGCCTGGGCATCCCGATGGCGACGGGGGCGGCCGTGGCCGCGCCGGGCCGGCGCGTGGTGGCGCTGCAGGCGGACGGATCGGCACTGTACACGCTGCAAGGGTTGTGGACGCAGGCGCGCGAAGGCTTGGATGTCACCACGGTGATCCTGTCGAACCGCCGCTACGCGATCCTGCAGGGCGAAATGACCGCCGTCGGCGCCAACCTCGGCCCGGCAGCGCAGGAGCTTTTCAACCTCGACCGGCCCGCCACCGATTGGCAGTCGATCGCCAAGGGCTTCGGCATCCCGGCAACGCAGGCGGCGGACATGGAAAGCTTGGTCGATCAGTTGAACCGCGCAAACGCGACATCGGGGCCGCAGCTGATCGAACTGATGATCTGAAAAAGAAAGCCCGCCGGACCGGCGGGCTTTTCGTTTCTCGCTGGGCGTCTTGATCAGCTCTTTTTCACGAACTGGGTCAGGATCACGATGCGCTGGCCTTCGACCCGGCCCTCGATCTGGCCTTCGTTGTCGGGCACCAGGGAAATGTTGCGCACCGCGGTGCCGCGCTTGGCGGTGAAGCCCGCGCCCTTGACCGGCAGATCCTTGATCAGGACAACGCTGTCGCCCTGCGACAGCACCGTGCCGTTGCTGTCGCGATGCACGATTTCGGGTTCGGTGGAAAGGCCGGCCTCGGCCCATTCCATCACCTCGGGTTCCAGATAGGCGATGTCCAGAAGGTCGCGTGCCCAGGCCGCGTCGAGTTTGTGTAGCATCCGCCAGGCCAGCACCTGAACCGCCGGTTCGGTCGACCAGATCGCGTCATTCAGGCATTTCCAGTGCGGCACGTCCTCGGCCCCGTTCTGCACGCCCTCGGCGCAAGTGGCGCACAGTGCCACGGTATCGTCGCGCGGGGCGACCTGAACGGGCGTGGTTTCGGCGGCGCCGCAGAATGCACAAGTGTCGGACATCGGATTTCCTTTCGCTTCGATGGCCCGCTTATCCGCCCCCGGCACCGCCTTGTCCAGCCTCAGCCCGCAGGCACTCCCAGCGTCGCCGCAACGGCTGCCTGCCAACGGCCGTACCTGCGATCGCGTTCGAACTGCGGCAGGCGCGGTTCGAACCGCGCCGAGCGCGCCCAGCCGGCGGCAAACTCCTCCCGGTCGGGATAAATCCCGGCGCGCATGCCCGCCAGCCAGGCAACACCCAACGCGGTGGTTTCCAGCACCTCTGGACGATCCACCGGCGCGCCCAGGATGTCGGCGAGAAACTGCATCGTCCAATCCGAGGCCGCCATGCCGCCATCGACCCGGAGCGTCGTCCGCCCCTGCCCCGATGCCCAATCGGCCTGCATCGCCTGCACCAGATCGCGGGTTTGATACCCGACGCTTTCCAGTGCCGCGCGGGCGAATTCGGCAGGCCCCGATCCACGGGTCAGGCCGAACACCGCCCCACGGCAGTCGGGAGCCCAGTAAGGCGCGCCAAGCCCGGTGAACGCCGGCACGATCACCACGTCCTGAACCGGATCGGCAGCTTCGGCCAGCGCCTGTGTTTCGCCCGCATTTTCGATGATGCCCAACCCGTCGCGCAGCCATTGCACCACCGCCCCGGCGATGAAGATCGATCCTTCCAGCGCATAGGTCGACTTGCCGTCGAACTGGTAGGCGATGGTGGTCAGCAGCCGGTTTTGCGACCGCACCGGCACATCGCCGGTATTCAGAAGCGCGAAACAGCCCGTGCCATAGGTCGATTTCATCATGCCCGGCATGAAACAGGCCTGCCCGATGGTGGCGGCCTGCTGATCGCCGGCGACGCCAAGGATCGGGATTTCACCGCCCAGAACGCCGGTCACCCCGAAATCGGCGGCGCAATCGCGGACCTCGGGCAGCATCGACATGGGAATGTCCAGAAGATCGCAGATCTCCGCGCTCCACTCGCCCTTGCGGATGTCGTAAATCAGGGTGCGGGCGGCATTGGTGGCATCGGTCGCATGCACCCGCCCTCCGGTAAATTTCCAGATCAGGAAGCAATCCACCGTGCCGAACCGCAGCTTGCCCGCCCGCGCCCGGTCGCGGGCGCCCGCCACGTTGTCGAGGATCCATTTCACCTTGGTGCCGGAAAAATACGGATCGAGCAGCAACCCGGTGGTTTCGCTGATCATATCCTCATGCCCGGAGGCGCGCAGGAAGGCGCAGGTGTCGGCGGTGCGGCGGTCCTGCCAGACGATGGCGTTATGAAGTGTCTCACCGGAATCCGCGTCCCAGACCAGCGTGGTTTCGCGCTGATTGGTGATGCCGATTCCGGCAACCTGTTCGGGCCCGATACCGGCCTTCGCCATCACGTCGCGCGCTGTCTGCTCGGTGGTCGCCCACAGGTCCGCCGGGTCGTGTTCGACCCACCCCGAGGCCGGAAAGTGCTGGGGGAATTCCTGTTGCGCCACCTGCACCGGCTGCAGATCCTTGTCGAACAGGATCGCGCGGCTCGACGTGGTGCCCTGATCGATCGCCAGTATATAGCTCATCTATCCTCCCCTTTTGCGCCAGATTGGCGAAACCGGGCAGCGGTTTCCACCCTTAACCGTGTGCCTTGATCCAGGCCGCGACCGCTGCAACCTGATCAGCATTCAGCCGCAGCCCCAGCTTGGAGCGCCGCCACAGCACGTCCTCGGCCGTACAGGCGAATTCGTGGGACATCAGCCAACGCAGTTCCGCCTCGCTCAGCGTGCCGCCGAAATCTTGGCCCAGATCGGCGGGGGTTTCGGCGTTGCCCAACACCTGCTCTGCCTCGGTTCCGTAGGCACGGAACAGCCGCTCGGCCCATTTTTCGGTCAGGAACGGATAGCGCGCCAGCAGCGCCGCCTTGCGCGCCGCCACCTGCCCCACCGGCAGATCGCCGCCCGGCAACGCCACGCCGGCCGTCCAGCCCTGCGTCGAAGTCCCCAGCAGCGGGGACAACCGTTCCATCGCCTTTTCGGCCAGCCTGCGATAGGTGGTGATCTTGCCGCCGAACACGCTGAGCAGGGGCGCACCGGCCTGATCCAGCTTCAGCACGTAATCCCGAGTCGCCGACTGCGCCTTGCCCGCCCCGTCATCGAACAGCGGACGAACGCCGGAATAGGTCCAGACGATATCGTCGCGCCCCAGCCGGGTCTTGAAATAGCCGTTGGCGAAATCGAGCAGGTAATCGGTTTCCGCATCGCTGATCCGGGCCGGCGTGTCGGGATCGGCGTGATCGGCATCGGTAGTGCCGATCAGGGTGAAATCCTGTTCATAGGGGATGGCGAAGATGATCCTGCCGTCGCCGCCCTGGAAGAAATAACACTTGTCGTGGTCGAACAGACGCCGGGTCACGATATGGCTGCCGCGCACCAGCCGGATCGCGGCGGGGCTGTCGACATGGACGATATCGGCCAGCGTTTCGCTGACCCACGGCCCGGCGGCATTGACCAGCGCCCGCGCCATTACGTCCCGCGTCCCGTCCCCGGCTTGCAGGGCAATGCGCCACAGATCACCGTCGCGCCTGGCCGCGACCACCTTGGTCCGGGGCATGATATCGGCCCCGCGCGCAGCCGTATCGCGGGCGTTCAGGACCACCAGCCGGGCGTCATCAACCCAGCAATCGGAATATTCATAGGCCTTGGCAAACCGGTCCTGCAGCGGTTTGCCCGCCGGATCGGTACTCAGGTCCAGCGCGCAGGTGCCGGGCAGGATTTTCCGACCGCCCAAGTGATCGTACAGGAACAGGCCCAGCCGGATCATCCAGTTCGGCCGCCGCCCCTTCAGCCAGGGCATGAACAATGTCAGCAGGCGCGATGCGGGCGTGTCGGTTTCGAACCGCATGTCCCGGTGTAGCGGCAGCACGAACCGCATCGGCCAGCTGATATGCGGCATTGCCTGCAGCAACACTTCGCGTTCGGCGAGCGCGGCGCGCACCAGCCGCAATTCGAAATATTCAAGGTACCGCAGCCCGCCATGAAACAGCTTGGTCGAGGACGAAGAGGTTGCCTGCGCCAGGTCTCCCATTTCCGCCAAGCCCACCGACAGCCCCCGGCCCGCCGCATCGCGGACAATGCCGCAGCCATTGATGCCACCGCCGATAATGAAAAGGTCGTAAGGGTCTGGCCGGGACATGTTGAGGTCTCGCATGAAATGTCTTTGCCCTGTCTTGGGACGGGTGATGGCGGCGCGTCAAGATTGCCGACGGGTCAACACGAACCGTCAGGTACCCGCCCCATTTGCCCCTGCCGGCAGGGGCATGGGCAGACGCGCAGGGAAATGCCCCACCGACCCGCAGGATACACCGGCGGAAGGAACAACCTTTTGTTAAAAATCATGGACGCCAATTGCAACCAAGGACAGCATATCCTTATGAAAGCAGAAGACTTTGACAGATGGATGAAGGCGACGGAAACGCGCTATGCCGCCGACCTCACAAGGAAGCTCGGGCTATCCAGGAACCTCGCACAGCGGCTTCTTGTTGACGTGAAAGAGGGCAAGGATATCAAACTGAAAAAACGGTTCTTCTGGCAATGAGTGCCGTCGCCGCCGGCCTGCCGCCTTGGGGTCCGGTCGACGACGCATAGAACCCGACCTTGGGTATGATCACCGTTACGGTCCCGTCGTAATACTGCTTCGGCTGTCTTTGACATTGCGCGAGGCTGTGGGAGAAAACGGCTTCCGGACAAGGCCGGGCGTTCCCTGCCGCGGCCGCCGAAGCATCCATTCACCTGTCCGGACAAAAGCGACCCAACAACGGGACGAAACGAGATGTGGGAGTCACTATTGATGGAATCCAACAACGACACCTCAAGAAACGCATTAAGAGATTGATTTTATTGGTACGGGCGGCCGGACTCGAACCGGCACGGCCTTATCGGCCTAGAGATTTTAAGTCTCCTGTGTCTACCATTCCACCACGCCCGCGTGGGTTCGGTGGCGGGACAATAACGCAAGTTCCGGGGGTGTAAAGCCGATCGGGTTTCAAAGTTCCTCGCCCGGCGGGTCCAGCAGCAAACGCCGCTCGGGCAGCCATGGATTGAGCTCGAGCGCCTGACGCAGAACCGCCTGCCCCTCCTCCATCCGGCCCAGACCGATCAGCGTCATTGCCTTGCCCGCCAATGCCGCCACATGGGTCGGCGACAGCGCCAGCGCGCGATCCAGATCGTCAAGCGCGCGGGCGTAATCCTGCTGAATGAAACGGACGAAAGCGCGCTGGTTGTAGCCTTCGGCATATTCGGGGCAATAGGCAATCAGGCGGTCGAAATCCGCCGCCGCGCCCAACAGGTCGAAAGCCCGGCGCTTGCGCATGCCCCGATCCAGCACCTCCTGAGCCGCTTCGTCCGGGGCATCAGCCCACAGCGCCCACATGTCGTTGGTGATCAGCCGCGCCTGATATTCGTTGGGCGCCTCCTGCGCCTGCCGCAACAGGTCCGCCAGCGCCTCGGAATGATCCGGCGCGGAGGGGCATGCCGAGGCCATTGGAACAGCGCAAAGCAAGGCGAAAACGGTCAAAACGGATTTCATGCCAAAAATACTGGCGCGAAAACGCCCCGGGTCAAGTCACGCCGCCGCGAGCGGTACCGATGCATGGTTGACGCCGCCCCGAAAAGCCGAAATCGTCCCCGCATGTTTCCGATCCGCGATCACAACCCGTCCGCGAGCACGCCCTATGTCACCTATGCGCTGATGCTGGTGAACGTGCTGGTCTTTCTCAGCTATGTCAGCCTGTTCGGCGACCAGCGCGCCCTTGGGGCGTTTTTCGACAACTGGGCGCTGATCCCGGCAAGGGTGTCGCAGGGCGAGGGCATGGTCACCCTGTTCACCACCATGTTCATGCATGGCGGTTTCATGCACCTGGCGGGCAACATGCTGTTCCTGTGGATCTTCGGCGACAACCTCGAAGACCAGATGGGCCATGTCGGTTACCTGCTGTTCTACCTCGCCTCGGGGCTGGCGGCGGCGCTGGTGCATGTCATGGCCGCGCCGCATTCGCCGGTGCCCACGGTCGGGGCTTCGGGCGCGATCGCCGGGGTGATGGGGGGGTACCTGCTGCTCTATCCCAAGGCGCGGGTCGACATCCTGTTCGTCTTCATCATCTTCTTCCGCATCTTTTCGGTACCGGCCTGGGTCATGCTGGGGGTCTGGTTCGCGATACAGCTGACGGCGGGCATCGGATCGAACGCGATGATGGGTGGCGTCGCCTACTGGGCCCATGCGGGCGGCTTCATCGCGGGCTTCATCCTGACCCTGCCGGTCTGGATGCGCCAGGGCGGTATCGGGTACTGGAACCAGCATCACGGCCGCCCACCGCATCCGGAGGCCGAATATGAACTGACACCGACGCGCATTCCCCGTGTGAAGCGGCGCGGGGCCACGACGCGCGTCCCCCGAGTGAGAAGGAAGAAAGATGACTGATCCCGTGAAAGCGACCTGCCATTGCGGCGCGGTGGAACTGTCGGTGCGGCTGAGCGACAGCTTCAACACCGCCCGGCGCTGCGATTGTTCGTTCTGCCGCCGGCGCGGCGCCATCGCGGTGTCGGCGCCGCTTGACGGGATCGAGGTGGTCAAGGGCGCGGACAACCTGACGCTCTACACCTGGGGTACAGGCACCGCGAAGCATTATTTCTGCAAGACCTGCGGCATCTACACCCATCACCAGCGCCGGTCGGACCCGACGCAATACGGGGTGAACGTGGGCTGTATCGAGGGCGTCAATCCGCGCGATTTGGGTGATGTGCCGTGGACCGACGGGGTCAATCACCCCTCGGACCGCTAACACCTGCAAAGGCGCGGAAGCGGTATCGCTTCCGCCCTGACGCTCAGACTTCGCGGGCGCGCACGATGCCGGCGAATTTCTCGAAAATCTCGCCATTCGCGGCGACGATATCGCCATGCTCCAGCGGATCGTGGCCGTCACGGATCGGACCGACCATGCCGCCCGCCTCGGTGACGATCAGGGTGCCGGCGGCGAGATCCCAGATATTCAGCTCGCGTTCCCAGAATCCGTCGTAACGGCCGGCCGCGACATAGGCCAGGTCCAGCGCCGCCGAGCCCCAGCGCCGCACACCGGCGCATTCCGGCATGATCCGGGCCAGGTCCTGCAAAGTCGCGGGCAGCGTCCGCTTGCCGGCAAACGGAATGCCGGTGGCAAAGATCGATTCGATCATCCGGTTGCGGCCCGAAACGCGCAGACGGTTGGAATCGTTCAGCCAGGCGCCGGCGCCCTTTTCGGCATAGAACATTTCGTCCTTGGCGGCGTCATAGATCACCCCCGACACGATCTGGCCCTTGTGTTCCAGCGCGATCGAAATCGCCCAGTGCGGCAGCCCGTGCAGGAAGTTGGTGGTGCCGTCCAGCGGATCGACGATCCAGCGCCGGGTCGGGTCCTTGCCTGCCTCCTCGCCGCCTTCCTCGCCCAGCCAGCCATAGGTCGGGCGCGCGCCCATCAGTTCCTCTTTCAGGATCGCCTCGGCGGCCAGGTCGGCCTTGGACACGAAATCGCCCGCGCCCTTCATCGAGACCTGAAGGTTTTCCACCTCGCGGAAGTCCTTCACCAGCGACCGGCCCGCTTTCCGGGCGGCCTTGATCATGATGTTGAGATTTGCGCTGCCTTGCATCGGTCCGGTTCCTCGTTTTCCAAGCCGCGCGTATACGCGGCGCGGGCCTGTTTGCCAAGGGGAAAGGCGGGATAACGCGACGTGGCGGATGCGGGGGCGCTGCCCCCGTCGCCTTGCTGGCGACTCCCCCGGGATATTTTTGAAAAGGAGAAGGAGTCCGGAGTGCTTACTGCCGCTGCAGCTTGACGGGTTCGGTGCGGGCCAGGCGGATGAAATGGGCGAAATAGGGCCGTGTGGCGTCGTCGGTGCGGACCGCCGCGTAGAGCCGTTTGGTCAACCCGTTTTCGGTGATCGGGCGAGTGACGTAATCGGAGGAATATTTCACCTCGCGCACCACCCAGTCGGGCAGCACCGTCACGCCACGGTTCGACGCCACCAGCATCAGGATCACGGCGGTCAGTTCGACCTGCCGAAGGGCTGCGGGTTCGACCCCGGCCGGGGTCAGCAATTCGCTGAAGATGTCCAGCCGGGAACGGTCCACCGGGTAGGTGATCAGGGTTTCGCCCTTAAAATCCCCGGCCTCGATATATTCCTTCTGCGCCAGCGGGTGGGCGCTGGCGGCCACGAAGACCGGGGAATAGTCGAACAGCGGCACGAAATCGACGCCGGCCAGATCCTCGGGGTCCGATGAGATCACCAGATCGACCTCTTCCTTCTGCAGCGCCGGCAGCGCGTCGAAGGCGAGCCCCGCGCGGATATCGAGATCGACCTCGGGCCAGGCCTTTCGGAACTGTTCCAGCACCGGGAACAGCCATTCGAAACAGGCATGGCATTCGATCGCGATGTGCAGCCGCCCGGTCTTGCCGCTGACGATGCCCTTGAACTGTTCCTCCAGCGCCGCCATTTCGGGCAGGATCTTTTCCGCCGCCCCGAGCAGTCGCAGCCCCGCCGCGGTCAGCTTCATCGGCTTGGATCGGCGCACGAACAGTTCCACCCCGGTCTGTTCCTCCAGGTGCTTGATCTGGTGACTCAGCGCCGACTGGGTGATGTTGAGCTGATCCGCCGCCCGCGCCAAGCTGCCGGCATCGTGGATCGCCTTGATAGTACGCAGATGACGCAACTCGATGTGCATTATGAACAACCCTCATGTTCACGTTGAGAATTATGAAGTTGTCTCACAAACGAATTCGGGCGACAAGGGCGCAACCCAAAAAGATGGAATCCGTAGTCATGACAGTGCCCGCCGTATCGTTCGAGTTTTTCCCGCCGCAAAACCTGGAGGCGTCGTTCCGCCTGTGGGACACGGTTCAGGTGCTGGCGCCGCTGGCGCCGCGCTTCGTGTCGGTCACCTATGGCGCCGGCGGCACCACCCGCGACCTGACCCGCGACGCGGTGGCGACGATCCACAAGCATTCCGGGCTGAAGGTGGCGGCGCACCTGACCTGCGTTGATGCCACCCGGGAAGAAACGTTGGCCATCGCCGACCAGTTCGCCGCCGCCGGCGTCACCGATATCGTGGCGCTGCGTGGCGATCCGCCCAAGGGCACCGGCGCGTTCAAGCCGCATCCCGACGGCTTTGCCAGCTCGATCGAACTGATCGAGGCGCTGGCCGCGAAGGACACCTTCAATATCCGCGTCGGCGCCTATCCCGAAAAGCACCCCGAATCGCCGGACCATTCGGCCGATATCGAATGGCTGAAGCGCAAGTTCGACGCAGGTGCGGACGAGGCGCTGACCCAGTTCTTCTTCGAAGCCGAAACCTTCTTCCGCTTCCGCGATGCCTGCGAAAAGGCCGGCATCGACAAGCCGATCATTCCCGGCATCCTGCCGATCGAGAATTTTAAGGGCGCGCGACGATTCGCGGAAAGCTGCGGCACCGTGGTGCCCGACTGGGTGATCGAGGCCTTCGATAAGGCCGAGCGTGACGGGCGCCAAGACCTGCTGGCCACTGCGCTGTGCACGGAGCTGTGCAGCGACCTGATCGAGGGCGGCGTGGACAGCTTGCATTTCTACACGCTGAACCGGCCGGAACTGACCCGCGACGTCTGCCATGCTCTTGGCGTCACGCCCAAGGCGCAGCTGGAAAACGTCGCGTAACACCCCCATTCCCGGGCTTGCTCCGCGCCCCCTGTCGACGTCACTGTGACGCGCAGGAGGAACGCCGAATGCTCGAAAGAAAAATTGCCACGTCGCCCGACGACTTACCCAGCCAGGATGAACTGCTGGGCATTTCGGGGCTGGAAGCGATGCAGCGCATGCAGCGCGGGGAAAGTTCGGGGCCGCCGATTTCCAGGCTGCTGAATTACACCCTGAGCGAGGTCGAGGATGGCCGCGTGGTGTTTCGCGGTTCGCCGACCTTCGACGCGACCAACCCCATGGGGACGGTGCATGGCGGCTGGTACGGCACCGTCCTGGACAGCTGCATGGCCTGCGCCGTGATGACCAAGGTGCCGCGGGGCAGCGTCTACACGACGCTGGAATACAAGATCAACATCCTGCGCCCGATCCCGCTGGGCACCGAGGTCGAGGCGATCGGCGTGGCCCAGCATGTCGGACGCTCAACCGGGATCGCCAATGGCGAAATTCGCGGTGTCGAGGACGGACGGCTTTACGCCACCGGATCGACCACCTGCATTATCATGAAACTGCGTTAGAATTCGCGGCGGGGGTGCCGCACCGTTCGGACGGCACGGTTTCGTGCATCCGTTCGGACGGATCGGCGCAGATCACCCGGCGCTTGCGCAGCAGGAACATCTTGCCCCAACCGCGCCATGTCCCGACCGACGGGGCGTTCGGGTCGCGCGGGAACTGATCGCGCCAGCTCTCGGGTAGCGGCAAACCGCAGCTCTGCGCCCGTTCCAGCATCCAGACCAGGGGGACATTCGACAGCGGGCGGGCGTCCTGGAAATCACCCAGCTGGCCGCCGATATCGCCATGGGTGCCGCGGAACCAGACCTGCTGAATCCGCTCGGCGCCGTGTTCGCTACTGTCCCACAGGACGGGATCGAACACCGCCCGCGTTTCATCCAGCGCCAGCGCATGAAAGCCATGCTTCACCACCTTGCCAAGGTCGTGGGAATGGAAGGCATGCTTTTCCTCCGACCATTTCCAAAGCAGCGGCAACCGCACACCAAGCGCCTTCACCGTGTCCCAGGCGCCGATCATCTCGATCTCGAAATCCGCGTAGCAATGGGCGGCACGGAACGCGCGGCAGGCGGGGCTGCCCGGCGGGCTTTGGTAATGGCGATAGGCCAGCTGGATGTTGCGTTCGGTGGCCGCGTCGGGCTTCAGCAACCCGACCTGGTCGATCACGCCGGCCAGCGACCGCACCGCGTAGGCCCCGCGCGAATACCCGAACAGGAACACCCTGTCGCCGGGACGATAGCGGCTGGCCAGGTAGCCGTAGGCGCGGCGGATCTGCCTGTTGATGCCACGCCCCATCAACACGTCGGGCGCATGGCGCCATTCCAGCATCTGCACCCCGGCTTCGTAGTAGACCGACACCGGCGCACCGACCTGGGACAACACCCGGTAAGTCAGGCCTGCATTGGTTTCCTCGCCCGGGGTGAGCGTGGACATAGTTCCGTCGAGGATGATCGCATGGATAAGGGGCCCGCGCGGTGCGCTCACCGGGGAATGGCCCGACCAGAAGCCGGGCCTGACCCATTTGAAGAGTCGCTTAGTGAGCGCCCTCAGCCGCATCCTGCAATGTCTCCCAAACTCTCAGCGGTGTCACCGGCATGTCGATCCTGCGCACGCCGCGTTGCCACAGCGCATCCAGCACCGCGTTCATCGCCGATGCCATCGCACCGACCGTACCCGCTTCGCCGCAGCCTTTCATCCCCATCGGGTTCGCGGTCGAAGGCACCGGTTCGGTCGAAAAATCGATCATCGGCATGTCGGCCGCCCGCGGCATCGCGTAATCCATGAAGGACCCGGACAGAAGCTGCCCTTCCTCATCATATGCGACCCGTTCCATCATAACCTGGCCGGCGCCCTGCGCGACCCCACCATGAACCTGGCCCTCGGCCAGCAGCGGATTGATCAGGTTGCCGAAGTCATCGACCACCGTGTACTTGACCAGTTCGACCTGCCCGGTGTCGGGGTCGACCTCGACCTCGGCCACATGGGCGCCGTTGGGATAGGACCGCGCCGGCAGCGTCGCCCGCGCCTCGTGCATCAGCAGATCGGTGCGCCCGTCGGCCCGCGCCATTTCGGCGGCCTCCAGGAAGGTCGGCGTCATGTTTGATCCGGGCGCGCGGAAGGTTTCGTCGTCGAACCGGATGTCGCCCTCATCGACCCCCATCTTTTCCGCCAGGTAGGGGGTGAAGGCCGCCACCATCTTGTCCACGGTCGCAAGGGTGGCGTTGGCCTGCACCGTCACCGACCGCGACCCGCCGGTGCCGCCGCCCTGCGCGATCCGGTCGCTGTCGCCTTGCACCACCGAAATCATCTCCATCGGGATCCCGGTCTGATCGCTGAGGAACTTGGCATAGACGGTTTCGTGCCCCTGCCCGTTCGACTGGGTGCCGACATAGATCGACACGGTGCCGTCTTCGTTGAATTCCACCTTCGCGCCCTCGGACGGATCACCCAGGATGCTTTCGATATAGTAGCTCAGCCCGATCCCGCGCAGCTTGCCGCGCGCTTCGCTGTCCGCCCGGCGGGCGGCGAACCCGGCGCGGTCTGATTTTTCCTCGGCCGTGTTCAGCACCTTGACGAAATCGCCCACGTCGTAATTTTCGCCGGTGGCGCTCTTGTAGGGGAAGCTGTCCTTCGGAATGAAATTGATCCGGCGCAGTTCCCACGGGTCCACGCCCAGTTCGCGCGCGGCCTGATCCATCATCCGTTCCAGCACATAGATCGCCTCGGGCCGGCCGGCGCCGCGATAGGCATCGACCTGGGTGGTGTTGGTATAGAACCCTTCCACGTGCAGATAGGTGTCCTGCACGTCATAGGTCCCCATCAGCACCCGCGCGAACAGGTTCGACTGGATGATCTGGCCGAAATTGCTGTTATAGGCGCCAAGGTTGCAACGGGTGTCGACGCGATAGCCAATGATCCGGTTGTTTTCGTCAAACGCCAGCGCCGCGTCGCTGATCAGGTCGCGGCCGTGGTGGTCGCTCAGCATCGCGTCGGACCGTTCCCCCATCCAGCGCACCGGACGGTTCAGCACCATCGCGGCGTGGGCGGCGGCAAAATATTCCGGGTATGGCGGCGATTTCATCCCGAACCCGCCGCCAACATCGGGGGTGGTGACACGGACGTTTTCGGGGTCCAGCGACAAGATCTTGGCAAGCGCCGCCTTCACCCCCCAGACGCCCTGACCGCCGAAGGACAGATGCAGGCGCCCGTCCTGCCATTCGGCATGACAGCCACGCGGTTCGATCGAATTGACGATGATACGGCTGTCGACGACTTCCATCCGCACCACCTTAGCGGCGCGTTCGAAAGCGGCGGCGCAGGCTGCTTCGTCGCCCAGCCCCCAGTCATAGGCACGGTTGTCCGGCGCTTCGTCATGCAGCGCCGCCCCGCCCTGCGCCAGGTCCATCTTGGCCGGCAGGTCTTCGTAATCCAGCTCGATCATCTCGGCCGCGTCGCGCGCCTGGTCCAGCGTTTCGGCCACGATCAGAGCCACCGGTTCACCGACATGGCGCAGCTTTTCCAACGCAAGGATCGGGCGGTGGGGCGCCGCCGCGTCGGATCCGTCGCGGTTCTTGATCGTTACCGCCGATAGCCCCGCGGTGATCCCGGCCGCCACCAGGTCTTCCCCGGTCAGAACCAGATGCACCCCGTCGCAGTCCCGCGCCGCATCGACATCCAAGGACAGGATCTTCGCATGCGCCACCGGCGAGCGGAACACGAACGCCCGCAATGCCCCTTCGGGCGCGACATCATCGACATAGCGGCCATGGCCGGTCAGGAGCCGGGTATCCTCGACCCGGGTGATCGCTTGGCTTTTGCCGAATTTTTCCATGCCGCACCTCTTTTGCACCGTCTGGCGGGACAGGGTCCCTGATGCGACACTAACCCTACGATCCCGGCTGTCCACCCCCATCAGCGAAGAGTGACGCCACCGTGACCGGATGTCCCGGCCCATAGCCGTTGAAACCGGTGGCCAATGCCAGCGAATAAGCGCCCATCCCTTCGAACAGCACATAATCGCCTTCGGCCAGATCGCCGGGCAGCCCGACAGGATCGGGCAAGCGGTCGATGCTGTCGCAGGTGGGACCGAAGGCGATGCGCGCGACCGGATCGCCGGTCCGCGCCCGCCCCCCGGGCGACACGCAGCGAACCCGGTCCACCCCTTGCATGTCGCGGAATTCCGACAAGGCGCCATAGATACCGTCATTTAGGAACACCGACCCGTCGTGGCGGATCGCCTTGACCCGCGTGGCCAGCGTGAAGGCCTCTGCCGCGATCGCCCTGCCCGGTTCGCAGATCAGCTGCGGCATCGGATCGAAAACCTCCGCCGTGATTGCCCCGATCCGGTGGAATACCCGCTCCAGATCGGGAGCGGCGCCGGCCCGGTGCGAGGCGAATCCCCCCCCCACATTCAGCCGCGCAATCGTCACCCCGGCCTGCCGCGCCACATCCGCGGCGGCCCGGATATAGGCTTCCCAGGCTTCGGGCGCATGGCATTGGGTGCCGGGATGAAAGGTCAGCGCCGGGCGATAGCCGCGTTCGGCGACCTGCCGCAGCAATTCCGCCGCCCGATCCGGACCGACACCGAATTTCTCCCCGAAATCATAGGCCGCGCCCTTGACCGGCAGGGCCAGCCGGACGCTGATTTCCAGATCGCGCCCCAACGGGGCCAGCTTGTCCAGTTCACGTGGGCAATCGACCGAAGCCGAGGCGATGCCGAATCCCGCCGCGGCCTCGATTTCAGCGCGCGAACGGACCGGGTTGTTGTAATGCAAAACGGCATCGGGACAGACCGCGCGCACCGCCGCCATCTCAGCCGGCGAAGCGACATCGAAGGCGGTCACCCCGGCGGCCACAAGGTTGACCAGCACCGCCTCGACCGGATTTGCCTTGACCGCATAGGTCACCCGCCCGGGAAAGCCGTCAATGAAACGATGCGCCGCCTGTTGCAGGGCGACGGGGCTGAAATACATCACCGCCGCGTCTGGCTGAACGCGCTGCAGATGCCGCTCGGGCGACAGCCAATAGGGGTCTGGCCGCATGGGATACCTCGCTGTTTTTCAGCTAATATCGGCCATAACCCTGTCGATACGGCGTGTATGAATGCCGTTTTTGACTCTTTCTTTCGTCATTTTTATAGTCTGAGCATGCAGAACGACGAAATCGATACCGCACTGTTGACGCTCCTGGCCGAAAACGCCCGGCTTCCCGTCGCCACTCTGGCGCGTCGGCTGGGCTTGGCGCGCACCACCGTTCAGGCCCGGCTTGACCGGCTGGAAAGCAATGGCACGATCACGGGCTACGGTGTACGGCTGGGGCGCCCGGCGCAGCCCCGGCTGCGCGCCACGGCGCTTCTGTCGATCGAACCGCGGTCCGGCCCGGCGGTGCTGGCGCGGCTCAAATCCCTGCCCAACGTGGTCCGGGTCCACACCACCAGCGGCCGGTTCGACATGATCGCCGAAATCAGCGCCCACACGACCGAGGAACTGGACGACACGCTGGACCGGATCGGCGAGGCAAAAGGAGTGAAAGGTTCCGAAAGCCTGATCCAGCTCAGCACAAAAATCGACCGGGGCTATTGAACGGCCTGCCCAGCCGCGGGCCGCACCGCCTGATAACGGCTTTTCCTTCCCCCTCCAATTCGATAGACGAGGAGCCAACGATATTTGACGCGGGATCCGGATCATGGCGATGGAAAAAACCTTCAATGCGGCCGAGGCGGAAAGCCGTCTTTACGCGGCCTGGGAAAAGGCGGGCTGCTTCACCGCGGGCGCGAATGCGAAACCGGGGGCTTCGAGCTTCTGCATCATGATCCCGCCGCCGAACGTCACCGGCGTTCTGCACATGGGCCATGCCTTCAACAACACGCTGCAGGATATCCTGATCCGCTGGAAGCGGATGCAGGGTTTCGACACGCTGTGGCAGCCCGGACAGGACCACGCGGGCATCGCCACCCAGATGGTGGTGGAACGTGAACTGGCCAATAACCAGCGGCCGTCGCGCCGGGAACTGGGCCGCGAAGCCTTCCTCGAAAAGGTCTGGGAATGGAAGGCGCAGTCCGGCGGCACCATCATCGAACAGCTCAAGCGCCTCGGCGCTTCCTGTGACTGGTCGCGCAATGCCTTCACCATGTCGGGCGCCGAGGGCGCACCGGCGGGCGAAGAGGGCAATTTCCACGACGCCGTGATCAAGGTCTTCGTCGAGATGTACCGCAAGGGGCTGATCTATCGCGGCAAGCGTCTGGTCAACTGGGACCCGCATTTCGAGACCGCGATTTCCGACCTCGAGGTCGAGAACATTGAAGTGAACGGCCACATGTGGCACTTCAAGTACCGTCTGGCCGGTGGCGAAACCTACGAATATGTCGAGAAGGACGAGGACGGCAAAGTCACCCTGCGCGAGGAGCGCGATTACATCTCGATCGCCACCACGCGCCCCGAAACCATGCTGGGCGACGGCGCCGTCGCGGTGCATCCCGATGACGAACGCTATGCCCCGATCGTCGGCAAGATGGTGCATCTGCCGCTTTGCGACCGCCTGATCCCGATCATCACCGACAGCTATCCCGATCCCGATTTCGGATCGGGCGCGGTGAAGATCACCGGCGCGCATGACTTCAACGACTATCAGGTCGCAAAGCGCAACAACCTGCCGATGTACCGGCTGATGGACACCAAGGGCGCGATGCGCGCCGACGGGTTGCCCTATGAAGAAGCGGTCAAGCGCGCCCGCGAAATCGCCGAAGGATCGGAAACGACCGAGATCGAGGTCGACGCGCTGAACCTAGTGCCGGAGAAATACCGCGGCATGGACCGGTTCGAGGCGCGCCGCGCGGTGATCGAGGACATCAACGAGGCGGATCTCGCGGTGACAATGCGGGACGAGGAAGGCCAGGAAGCGCCCTTCGTCGAAAGCAAACTGATCATGCAGCCGTTCGGCGACCGCTCCAAGGTCGTGATCGAACCGATGCTGACCGACCAGTGGTTCGTCGACACCGACAAGATCGTCGGCCCGGCACTGGACAAGGTCCGCGACGGCACTGTGAAGATCCTGCCCGAAAGCGGCGAAAAGACTTATTATCACTGGCTGGAAAACATCGAACCCTGGTGCATTTCGCGCCAGCTGTGGTGGGGCCACCAGATCCCGGTCTGGTACGGTCTGGACCTGAGCGCACCGGATTTCCGCGATGACGAGGGCGATGGCGGTCTCGACCTGGTCGAAATGGGCCGGTTGCTGAATGCGGGCGGCATGCTGCATGCGGGCGACGTGCATCACTGCGCCGCCGATTTCGCCGGCGTGGTGGAAAAGTTCAACGACGACAATGCCGACATCCCGGCGCCGCTGAACCACGCCACGGTGATCGAGGTCGCCGACAAGCACGAAGCGATCCACAGGCTGGCCGAGAGCCTGGCGCAATACACGGTCGATCAGGACCCGACCAAGCTGGTCTACCCGGTCTGGCGCGATCCGGACGTTCTGGACACCTGGTTCAGCTCGGGGCTGTGGCCGATCGGCACGCTGGGCTGGCCGGAACAGACCGAGGCGCTGGAACGCTATTTCCCGACCAACGTTCTGATCACCGGGCAGGACATCCTGTTCTTCTGGGTGGCGCGGATGATGATGATGCAGCTGGCCGTGGTGGACGAGATCCCCTTCGACACCGTCTACCTGCACGGGCTGGTCCGCGACGCCAAGGGCAAGAAGATGTCCAAGTCTACCGGCAACGTGGTCGATCCGCTCGACATCATCGACGAATACGGTGCCGATGCGCTGCGGTTCACCAACGCCGCCATGGCATCCTTGGGCGGGGTCCTGAAGCTCGACATGCAGCGGATCGCAGGATACCGCAATTTCGGCACCAAGATCTGGAACGCCACCCGTTTCGCTGAAATGAACGGCGTTTACGAAGCGGGGGCGCCGGCGGCGGCAATGCCGGCCGCGACGGCCACGGTGAACACATGGATCATCGGCGAGGTCGCCAAGGTGCGTGAAGTAGTCGATGAAGCGCTGGAAGGCTTCCGCTTCAACGACGCCGCGCAGGCGCTTTACGCCTTCGTCTGGGGCAAGGTCTGCGACTGGTACGTGGAATTCTCCAAGCCGCTGCTGCAGGGCGAGGACGAGGCCGCCAAGGCCGAAACCCGCGCCGTGATGGGCTGGGTGCTGGATCAGTGCCTGATCCTGCTGCACCCGATCATGCCCTTCATCACCGAGGAACTGTGGGGCGCCACCGGCGAGAGGGCCAAGATGCTGGTCCATGCCGATTGGCCGCAATACAAGGCCGCCGACCTTGTCGTGCCCGAAGCCGACCGGGAAATGAACTGGGTGATTGCGCTGATCGAGGAAGTCCGCTCGGCCCGCGCCCAGATGCATGTGCCGGCGGGGCTGCACATCCCGATGCTGGTCACCGCGCTGGATGACGCGGGCAAGGCGGCCTGGGCGCGCAACGAGGTGCTGATCAAGCGGCTGGCGCGGGTCGACAGCCTGACCGAGGCTGAGGAACTTCCCAAGGGCTGCATCACCATCGCCGTCGAGGGCGGGTCCTTCGGCCTGCCGCTGGCGGACATCATCGATATCGGCGAGGAAAAGGCGCGGCTGGAAAAGACGCTGGGCAAGCTGGCCAAGGAACTTGGCGGGCTGCGCGGGCGGCTGAACAACCCCAAATTCGTCGAAAGCGCACCGGAAGAGGTTGTCGAGGAAACCCGCGACAACCTGGCGGCGCGCGAAGAGGAAGAAGAGAAGCTGAAGGCGGCCCTGGCGCGCCTGGCCGAACTGGGCTGATCATAGATCAGCCCGCGCGTGCCGCGGGCGGTGTTGAGGAGGCTCTGCCCCCTCTTGGCCTGCGGCTAATTCACCCCCGGGGTATTTGCGCCAAGAAAAAGCAGAGATCGTGTTAGGATGCGATCATGCATTCCTTGAGACAACTGATCGAACGGCAGATCCTGAAGGCCAGGGCCGAGGGCAAGCTGGAAGGGCTGCAGGGCGAGGGCAGGCCCCTGCCCGAACGGCCCGAGGAATCGGTGGTCGATCCCGCGATGGCGGCGGGCTACCGCATCATGGCCGAGGCCGGGGCGCTGCCGGAGGAATTCCGCCTGAAGGCCGCGCTGGACGAAGCGCGCGCCGACTGGCGGGCGGCCACGGACAAGGCCGAGAAAAAGCGCCTGATGGCGCGCATCGCCGATCTGGAAATGCGCTATGATATCGCCCGCGACGCGCGCAAGAAATTCATGGGCTAGCGGTCAGTCGAAGACCGCTGCGCGCTTCTGCATATTGGCTGCGATGACTTCCATCTGGTGTGGTTTTCCGATCAGTGCGGCCTGTTCGCGGCTTTCTTCCAACAGGACATCCGCCTCGGACGCACCGCTTTCCGCGACCGCGATCAGCCGCTTTGCGGCAAGCGTGGCCGAGGGGCTTTTGCCCGCGATCTTTTCCGCCAGCGCCAGTGCGGCCACCTTGGGATCGTCAGAGAGCTCCGTCACCAGCCCGATCGCCTGCGCCTCCTCGGCGGCGACCTGATCGGCGGTATAGGTCAGCTTGCGCAGCACGTCCGAGCGCAGCAGTTTCGGCAGCACCACCATGCCCCCCATATCCGGCACCAGCCCCCACTTCATTTCCATGATCGACAGGCGCGTTTCGGGATGGGCGATGCGGATATCGGCGCCCAGTGCGATCTGCAGGCCGCCACCGAAGGTCACCCCGTGCAGCGCCGCGATCACCGGCACCGGTACGTCGCGCCAGACCAGCGACACGCGCTGGAACGCGTTGGACTGCCCGTGGGTGCGCGGCATGATCAGCGCCTCGGGGTCTTCGGCGGCGAAGCGGCCGAAATTGGCGACGTCGAGCCCGGCGCAGAAGGCCGGGCCCTCGCCCGACAGCACGACGGCACGGATGTCATCGTTGCCGATCAGCGCCTCTCCGGCAGCGATCAGGCTTTCCACCATTTCGACGTCCAGGGCGTTCATCTTGTCGCCGCGGGTCATGGTGACGCGGGCAACGTGGTTTTCGATCTCGACACTGACGCGGCTCATGGGGATCCTCCTCTGGGTTTTGCCGCAGTATCCGGGTTCCGCGCCCGGAATCCAGAAAGACGTTGGGGAAGTTCATACCGCTTGCCCGGATGGCAGGGTTTGGTTTATCTGGCGCCATGACCGGACCCCGCTACACCCCGCTGACCGATACGCTGCCCGCAACCGTGCCCTTCGTCGGCCCCGAAGCACAGGAACGTGCGATGGGACGGCCGTTCAGGGCGCGGCTGGGCGCCAATGAAAACATCTTCGGCCCCTCGCCCCGCGCGATCGAGGCGATCCGCGCATCGGCGGCCGATCTGTGGATGTATGGCGACCCCGAAAGCCACGATCTGCGCCACGCGCTGGCGGACTTTCACGGCGTGCGCCCGGACAATATCGTCGTCGGCGAAGGCATCGACGGTTTGCTGGGATACCTGGCACGGATGCTGGTCACCGAGGGCGATGCGGTGGTGACCTCCGATGGCGCCTATCCGACCTTCAACTACCACGTGGCAGGGTTCGGCGGCGTCCTGCACAAGGTGCCCTACAGGGGCGATCATGAAGATCCCGCGGCGCTGTTCGCCAAGGCGGCCGAGGTGGACGCCAAGATCGTTTACCTCGCCAACCCCGACAACCCGATGGGAACCTGGCTGAGCAGCGCCGATATCGTCAAGGCGATGGCAGCCCTGCCCGAAGACACGCTGCTGGTACTGGACGAGGCCTATGTCGAATTCGCCCCCGAGGGCACCGCGGTCGATCTGGACATCGAAGACCCGCGACTGATCCGCATGCGCACCTTTTCCAAGGCCCACGGCCTCGCCGGGGCACGGGTGGGCTATGCGCTTGGCGCCGCGGAGCTGATCACCGCCTTCAACAAGATTCGCAACCATTTCGGCATGAACCGCAGCGCCCAGATCGGCGCGCTGGCCGCGCTGCAGGATCAGGACTGGCTGGCGCAGACCTGTGCCAGCGTGGCCTCAGCGCGCGACGAAATCGCCCGCATTGCGGCCGATAACGGGCTCACCGCCCTGCCCTCGGCCACGAATTTCGTCGCCGTCGATTGCGGCCGGGACGGGGCGTTTGCCAAGGCGGTGCTCGATGCGCTCGTCGCGGACGGGATTTTCGTGCGCATGCCCTTCGTTGCGCCGCAAAACCGCTGCATCCGGATCAGCGCCGGCCGCCCCGAGGACCTGGCGCTGTTCGCCAAGGCGCTGCCGCAGGCCCTGCAAAAGGCCCGCGCCTGACTTCTTCTTTTTGAAAATATACTCGGGGGCGCGGTTGAATGCCCTGCATTCAACCGCCGGGGGGCAGACAGCCCCCCGCCTCAGCCTTCAGCCATGACCGACGCCGCCGCTTCCAGCGCGCCCTTGCCGTGCGGCACGTCCAGCGCCTTGAAGGCGGTGTCGATCGTTCCCAGCATCCCGATGACCATATGGGCATTCAGATGCCCCATGTGACCGATGCGGAAATAACCGCGCCCGTCGGGATCGCCTTCTTCCGACATGCCCAGCCCGATGCCCAGCGTGACCCCGGCATTGGCTTCGACCCATTCCCGAAGCTGGTGCCCATAGGGCAAGCCCAGCCGCAGCGATGTCACCGACCGCGCCCGGTGGTCCGGGTCGGCGACGTTCAGGCGCAGCGGTCCGTCTTGGCCCCACCGTTCGGCCGCGGCCCAGATCGCCCGGGCAAGAACGTCGTGCCGCCGCCACACGTTTTCCAGACCCTCGGCATGGATCATGTCGAGCGCCGCGCGCAGCCCGTAAAGGTGATGGGTGGGCGCGGTGCCGCCGAAATACTGGTAGAAGCTTTCCGGATTGAAACGCGGCGTCCAGTCCCAGTAGCGGCTGACCCGCTCCATTCGGGCGCGCGCCTCAAACGCGCGCGGGCTTGCGAAGACGAAACCCATCCCGGGCGGTGTCATCAGGCCTTTCTGGCTGCCCGCGACCATCACGTCGACGCCCCATGCGTCCATCTCGAACCGGTCGCAGGCAAGCGAGGCGATGCAATCGGCCATCAGCAGCGCCGGATGCCCGACCGCGTCCAGCACCGCCCTGAGCCCGGCGATGTCGTTCAGAACGCTGCTCGACGTGTCGACATGGGTGCCCAGCACGGCCTTGATCCGGCCTTTGGTGTCGGCGCGCAACGCCTCCTCGACCCGGTTCAGGTCGAACGGCCGGTTGCGGCCGAAATCGATCATCTCGACTTCGACGCCAAGCCCCTCCGCCATGTCGGCCCAGCCATGACCGAACCGGCCCGTCGCCGGCACCAGGATCCGGTCGCCCGCCGCCACCACGTTCGACAGCGCCGCTTCCCAGGCGCCATGGCCGTTGCCGATATAGATCGCCGCGTTGTGTTCCGTCCGGGCGACGCGCCTCAGGTCGGGGATGATCCCGGCAGTCATTTCAATCAGCGCGCCCTCGTAGATGTTGGGAGCGGACCGGTGCATGGCGCGCAGCACCTCTTCTGGCATAACTGACGGACCGGGAATGGCGAGGTAGGGACGACCGTTGGATAGGTTCATTGAAAAGCTCCGAAATAACGCGGCGAGGTTAATCGAAGCCGGGTGCAGGTCAATCTCGAGAATGATCAAATTTGGTGATGCGGTCCATTCCCGTCCCGGACCGGACAAAACGCCCGGCGCCGAGGCATGGTACAGCCATCGAACTTGCCTATATGGGGAGGGATCACTACAAGATGCGCGACTTAATGGCCCCAGGATGATGATGAACCCGGTTAAAAAATTCAAAGCGTTGGAAAAGGGAAAGCACCTTCCGGCCAAGCTGGATCTGGACGACCCCGACCACCGACGCATGGCGATGACGCATTACAACTGGTTCGACCATGCGATCCTGCGCCGTCGCTGGACCAATTTTTTCGAAATCGCGCCCGGTGTTTACCGGTCGAACCAGCCGACTCACGAGCGGTTCGAAACCTATGCCGCGATGGGCATCAAGGCGGTGCTGAACCTGCGCGGCGAAGGGGTGCAGCCGCGCTACCTGCTGGAAAAGGAATCCTGCGACGCGTTGGGCATTGGCATGGTAAACATATCGCTGCATGCCCGCAAGGCGCCCCCGAAGGACAACCTGCTGCAGGTGATCGAGGCGATGCGCACCATCGAACGCCCGTTCCTGATGCATTGCAAATCCGGCGCCGACCGCGCCGGGCTGGCCAGCGCGGTTTACCTGATGGTCTATGAAGGCGTGCCCGTCTCCGAGGCCAAGAAGATGCTGTCGGTGAAATTCATCCATCTGAAATGGTCCAAGACCGGCATCCTGGATTACTTCCTCGATGTCTATGAGGCGCGTCTGCACAAGGGCGATATCGGATTCGAGGACTGGCTGCGCGACGAATATGACGCGGACAGGCTGACCGCAGGCTTCCACAACGGCCGGAAACTGCCGCAATGACCCAGGCGGCCGGGGTCAAAAGCCGCCAACTGCTGGCCTGGCTGTGGTCGAAATACCTCCACAAACATCTGTGGCTGTTGCTGGCCGCGCTGTTCTTCATGGCGCTGGAAGGATCGACGCTGGGCGCGCTCAGCTGGATGATGAAGCCGATGTTCGATCAGGTCTTCATCGCCGGCGATCACGGCGCGCTGTGGTTGGTCGGCCTGGCGATCATGCTGATTTTCATCACCCGGGCGCTGGCGAGCGTCGGCCAGAAGGCTTTGCTGGCGCTGATTTCACAGCGCTCGGCTGCCGATATGCGGGTCGAAATGCTCGATCACCTAATGCGGCTCGACGGCAGTTTCCACCAGACCCACCCGCCCGGCTTCCTGATCCAGCGGGTGCAGGCCGATGTCGAAGCGGTGGGACAGGTCTGGAACGCCGTCATCACCGGCGCCGGGCGCGACCTGATCGCGCTGATCATCCTGATGGGCGTGGCGGTGTCGGTCGACTGGCAATGGACGCTGGTGGCCTGTATCGGCACCCCGATCATGGTGCTACCGTCGCAGATGGTGCAGGGTTTCGTCCGCCGCCGCGCCCGCGAGGCACGCGATCTGGGCGCGAAACTGGCCACCCGGCTGGACGAGGTGTTCCACGGCATCGTACCGGTGAAGCTGAACCGGCTGGAAAGCTACCAGTCGCAGCGTTACCGCGACCTGACCGGGGAACTGGTCACGGCCGATGTGAAGGCGAAACTGGGCGCCGCCGCGATCCCCGGGCTGATCGACGTGATGGCGGGGCTGGGGTTCCTGGGCGTGCTGGTCTTCGGCGGGGCCGAGATCATTTCGGGTGAAAAGACCATCGGCCAGTTCATGTCCTTCTTCACCGCCATCGGTTTCGCATTCGAGCCGCTGCGCCGTCTGGGCGCGGTCACCGGTGTCTGGCAAAACGCCGCCGCCGCGATCGAACGGATCAAGGAACTGCTGGACACCAAACCCGCCCTGGTCTCGCCCGCGCAACCCAAACCGGCCCCCTTGGGCATGCCGGAAATCCGGCTGAGCGGGGTGGAACTGTCCTATGGCGACACGCCGGTGCTGAACGGCACCACCCTGGTCGCCCCGGCGGGCAAGACCACCGCCCTGGTCGGCGCCTCGGGCGCGGGGAAATCGACGATCTTCAACCTGCTGACCCGGCTGGTCGATCCGCAGACCGGGTCGGTCACCATTGGCGGCGTGGCGGCGTCCGACATGACGCTGGCCGATCTGCGCGGGCTGTTTTCGGTGGTGTCGCAGGACGCAGCACTGTTCGACGAGACGCTGAAGGAAAACATCCTGCTGGGCCGCAGCGACGTCAGCGACGAACAGCTGAACAAGGTTCTGGAAGCCGCCCATGTGACCGATTTCCTGCCCAAGTTGCCCGATGGCCTGCTCAGCCCGGTCGGGCCGCGCGGGTCGAACCTGTCGGGCGGCCAGCGCCAGCGCGTCGCCATCGCCCGCGCGCTGCTGCGTGACACGCCGATCCTGCTGCTGGACGAGGCCACCAGCGCCTTGGACGCGCAATCGGAAAAGGTGGTGCAGGACGCGCTGGACCAGCTGTCCAGGGGCCGCACCACGCTGGTCATCGCGCACCGGCTGTCCACCGTGCGCAATGCCGACAAGATCGTAGTGATGGACAAGGGCCGCGTCGTCGACGAAGGCACCCATGACGAATTGCTGGCCCGCGGCGGTATCTATGCCGACCTGCACAAGCTGCAGTTCAAGACCGAGGGCCCGACCGCCGATAAGATCGCGCAAGATCGCGCGGATCGGCGCCGGAAAGATAGCGCAAAAGGATCCAAAGGTTCCGCCCCCCGCGCCGGAACCAGCCTTCTTTCACGTATCTCGCGGCGCTTGTTCGGGCGGTGACGGGGATTTGGCGCAACTGCCCGCGTAGTTGCCGTGCCATCGCCACGTCTTCCATCAGTGGCTGATCGTCGAAGCCGCCGGCACCGTCGTAGAGGTCGCGCGAAATCAGCAGCCCCTGATCGCCATAGGGCAGCCCGAAAAACCGCGCCCTGAAATTGGCCCAGCCCGCGACGACGCGCGGGGCCAAACCGGCGGCATCGAAACGCAGCCGGAAGTACCCCGCCCGCTCCGGGTGCGCCGCGATGTGATCCAGAACGCTTTCGGACCAGCCGGGATCAAGCACCGTGTCGGCATGCAGCACCAGCAACCAGTCGCCCTGCGCCGCCTGCATCCCGCGCCGCAACTGCCCGCCGCGCGACGCTTCGCTCGCGATCACCACTGCGCCGACCTCGTCGGCGATCCGCAGCGTCGCGTCGGAGGACCCGCCGTCGCTGATTACCAATTCGCGCACCAGCCCGGCCTCCAGCCCTTCCATCAGTGCCGACAGGCAGGCCGGCAGCTGCTTTTCCGCGTTCAGCGTGGGAATGATCACCGATAGGGCCGCGCGCATGTCTGTCCCCTGTTGCCGTCCGTGCCTCGCGCTATATTACAGTCACGCGCCGAACGGGAGAGTTGAAATGAACCGCACCATATTCCGCATCAGCGGATCAGACGCCCGCCACTTCCTGCAAGGATTGGTGACCAATGACGTGGAACAGCTGGATCAGGGGCCGGTCTACGCCGCGCTGCTGACGCCGCAGGGTAAATACATGGCCGATTTTTTCCTCGTCCCCGACGGCGACGCGGTGCTGCTGGATGTCGCCAGTGAGCTGGCACCGATGTTGTCCCAGCGGCTGGCCATGTACAAACTGCGCGCCGATGTGACGATCGAGGAAACCGATCTGCAGGTGAAGCGCGGCACCGGGCCTATGCCCGACGGTGCCTTTGCCGACCCGCGCGACCCGGCTCTGGGCTGGCGGTTGTACGGCGCCGAGGGCGGTGATGACGGCAGCGATTGGGACGCCATCCGCGTCGCCCATTGCATCCCCGAAACCGGGATCGAACTGACCTCCGACACCTTTATCCTCGAGGCTGGCTTCGATCGTCTGCACGGGGTGGATTTCCGCAAGGGCTGCTATGTTGGGCAGGAAGTCACCGCACGGATGAAGCACAAGACCGAACTGCGCAAAGGGCTGCGCGTGGTCGAAATCGCGGGCGACGCGCCTGCTGGAACCCCGATCATGGCGGGCGACAAGGAGGCCGGAACGCTGTTTACCAGCGCCAGAGGACAGGCGATCGCCCATCTGCGCTTCGACCGCGCCAAGGGCGAGATGACGGCGGGCGCGGCCCGGCTGCGCCTGGTTGAATGAGCTTGGCCGAATGACCCTGACCGCCCGGATCGAGGCCCTGACCGGGTCACGGGTGGCGCGGATCCGGGCGCTGCATGGCGGCGACCTGTCCGAGGTCGCCCACTTGACCCTGGCCGACGGGCGAGAGTACGCCTGCAAGACCGGGCCGATGGTCGCGGTCGAGGCACGGATGCTGGAGGCCATCGGCGACACCGCTCCTGCCCCGCGATTTGTCGCGGGTGATCTGCTGCTGATCGATTACCTGCCCGAGGAACCGGCAACCCCGGCGCATTGGCGTGACCTAGGCCGAGCCTTGCGCGCGCAGCACGACCGGGAGGGCGAAGCCTTCGGCTGGCCGGACGCTTACGCCTTCGGCCCCGTCGCCATCCCCAACGATCCAGCCCCGGATTGGCCGAGCTTCTGGGCCGAGCGCCGGTTGTGCCCCAGCCTGCCCTTTCTGCCGCCCGATCTGGCCAAGCGGATCGAGGTGCTTATCGCCACCCTGCCCGACCGCCTGCCCGATCTGCGGCCTTCGCTGCTGCATGGCGATCTTTGGACGGGTAATGTGCATTTCAGTGGCGGCCGGGCCTGGCTGATCGACCCGGCCTGCTATTACGGTCACGGCGAGGTCGACCTTGCCATGCTGCACCTGTTCGGATCGCCGCCCGCTGCGTTCTGGGACGGCTATGGCGCGACGGAGCCGGGCTACGACGAACGCCAACCGATCTACCAGCTTTGGCCCGCGCTGGTGCATTACCGGCTGTTCGGCAGCGGCTACGCGGGGATGGTGGAACGGTTGTTGAGCGCGGCGGGCGCTTAACCGTCGCCGGGCTTTGGCGCGTCTCAACAGCACTCCAAACGAAAACAGCCGGGCGATTGCCCGGCTGCGACGTTGCATAAGCGGAAACGCGCTCAGGCGCGTTCGGCGTATTCCATGGTTTCGGTGTTCACCACGATGTCTTCGTCCTGCGCGACGAAGGGCGGCACCATCACCCGAACGCCGTTGTCCAGAACCGCGGGCTTGAACGAATTCGCGGCGGTCTGGCCCTTTACGACCGGCTCGGTCTCGACGATCTTGCAGACCACTTTCTGCGGCAGCGTCACGTTCAGCGCCTCGGTGTCGTAATATTCGATCACCACGGTCATGCCGTCCTGCAGGAACGGGCGGCGTTCGCCCAGCAGGTCCGCCGGCAGTTCGACCTGATCGAAGGTTTCGGTATCCATGAACACCAGCATCCCGTCGTTTTCATACAGGAATTGCTGGTCTTTCTGTTCCAGGCGCACCCGTTCGACCTTGTCCGCCGAACGGAAGCGTTCGTTCAGCTTGGACCCGTTGCGCAGGTTTTTCATTTCGACCTGCGCGAAGGCGCCGCCCTTGCCGGGCTTGACGTGGTCCACTTTCACGGCGACCCAGAGACCGCCCTCATGTTCCAGCACGTTGCCGGGACGAATTTCGTTACCGTTGATTTTAGGCATATGACAAAACCTTGGCAAAAGGTTGATGGAAGTTTGAACGCACCTATATATGGCGTTCAAGGCCAAGGCAAGGAACCCGGGGCGCAGTTTCAAGAGCATGAGTCATGCATATTTTGCATGGAAGACATGCACCAGAAGCCTACCCGAATCACGAACAATCAGTCATAAGCCTCGCTACGCCAGAAAGACAAGAGCAATAACAAAGGACGAAACATGAAAGATTTCGTTGACGGCACCGCCTTCAATAACGAGCAAGGCAACCGGGCCCGCAAACTGTTCGCAGCCGTCGTGTTGGCTGCTCTCGACGATGCTATCGCCGATGACAAGAAATATGGCAACGGTCCGGAACAGATCGCCCGCTGGGCACGGTCGCGCGATGGTCGCGAAGTGCTGTCCTGCGCCGGCATCGACCCGAACGAACGCGTTGTGAACGGCCTGATGGAATTCGTCGGCAAGGGCGTTCGGACCTCGGTCGCGCTGTCGCGCGAAGAAAGCGAACGTCGCAACGCGGCGCAACAGGCCGAAGCCGCCTGATCCCAAGCTGCTGCGATCACAGAAAAAACGCGCTCCCTCGGGGGCGCGTTTTTCGTTTCCGCACAAATCCTGCTGCAGAATTTCACAAAACGGAATTTCCCTTGGCCCCGCCTTGGCTGTTAGTCTGCGCACGCTACAACCGGAGATTTCGATGACCAAGAAGATAGACATCGCCTCGCAACCCGCCAAGACCGGCACGCTTTACCCGCCACCGCATCACCAGAACACCAAGGCGCGGGTGAAACGCGCCCTGGGCGATGCCGCCGGGCTGACCCAGTTCGGCGTCAACCACACGCTGCTGCCGCCGGGCACATGGTCGGCCCTGCCGCATTGGCACGAAAAGGAAGACGAATTCGTCTACGTCATCGCCGGAACGCCCACGCTGGTTCACGGCACGGCCGAAGAACAGCTGTCCCCGGGCGATTGCGTCGGCTTCAAGGCGGGCGAGGAAATCGGCCATTGCATCCAGAACCGCAGCGACAGCGATGTGATCTTGCTGGAAATCGGGTCGCGGATGCCGGGCGAACGCGCCTTCTATCCCGGTCTGGACCTTATGGCAGACACCGCGTCGGACAATTTCTACCACCATCTGGACGGCACCCCTTACGAGGATGTCCGCCGCCGCGGGCCGGAAGACGACTGAAACCTGTCGCCTTGGCGCTTTTGCCCGCGCCCGTTTGCTTCTAAAAGCAAGCTGAACAAGGCGGGGGCGGCGCATGACCAAGGCAATCATGATCCAGGGCGCGGGATCGAACGTGGGCAAATCCATGGTCGTGGCCGGGATTGCCCGCGCGCTGGCAAACCGGGGTCTGGCGGTCCGCCCGTTCAAGCCGCAGAACATGTCGAACAACGCCGCCGTCACCGAAGATGGCGGTGAAATCGGCCGCGCGCAGGCGTTGCAGGCGCTGGCCGCCAAGGTCGCCCCGCATACCGACATGAACCCGGTGCTGCTGAAGCCCGAAACCGATACCGGCGCGCAGGTGATCGTGCAGGGCAAACGCTTCGCCACCCTGCGGGCGCGCGATTACGGGCGGGCCAAACCGGATCTCCTGACCCCTACGCTGGAAAGTTTCCGCCGCCTTTGCGCGGGGGCCGATATCGTCGTCGTCGAAGGTGCCGGCAGCCCGGCCGAGATCAACCTGCGCAAGGGTGACATCGCCAATATGGGATTTGCCGAGGCCGCCGGCGTGCCGGTGATCCTGATGGGCGATATCGACCGCGGCGGCGTCATTGCCCAGCTGGTCGGCACCCAGGCGGTCCTGTCGCAGGAGGATGCCGGGCGGATCAGGGGATTCGCGATCAACAAGTTTCGCGGCGATGTGCGGCTGTTCGATGACGGGCTGCACGCCATCGTCGAACGTACCGGCTGGCCCTCGCTGGGGGTCCTGCCCTGGTTCGCCGATGCCTGGCGCCTGCCGGCCGAGGACGTGATGGACATCGCCTCGGCCAAGGGCGACGGGTTCAGGATCGCGGTGCCCCGGCTGGAGCGTATCGCCAATTTCGACGACCTCGATCCGCTTTCTGCCGAACCGGGCGTCAGCGTCGAGATCATCGAACCCGGCCGCCCGTTGCCGGGGGATGTCGACATGGTGCTGATCCCGGGGTCGAAATCCACCATCGCCGATCTGGCCCATTTCCGCGCACAGGGCTGGGACATCGACCTGCAGGCACATGTCCGGCGCGGCGGGCACGTTCTGGGCATTTGCGGCGGGTACCAGATGCTGGGTCGCGAAATCGCCGATCCCGACGGGATCGAAGGCGCGCCGGGATCGGTGCCGGGGCTGGGCCTGCTGGACGTGACCACGGTGATGAAACCGCAAAAGCATCTGGCGCTGACCCGCGCGACCTACCTGCCGACCGGCGATCCGGTCGAGGGCTATGAAATCCATCTGGGCGAAACCACCGGCCCGGATTGCGCCCGCGCCTGGCTGCAGGTGGATCGCCGCGCCGAGGGCGCGAGCAGCACAAGCGGGCGCGTGCGCGGCTGCTACCTGCACGGGCTGTTCAGTTCGGATGCCTTCCGCGCAGCCTTTCTGTCCGCCCTCGGGGCCACGGTCGAAACCGCCTATGCCGAAGAGCTCGATGGCGTTCTGGACGCGCTGGCGGCCCATGTCGAAACCCATCTGGACCTCGACATGCTGCTGCGGCTGGCGCAGGAACCGTCTTACTGAAGATCGTGGCTGGTCAGGGCGCGATGGATTTCGCGGCGCACCAGTTTGCGAACATTTCGGGTGATCCGTTCGCCGAGCGCGCCCTGCAATTCCTGCCGAACGATATCGGTCACCATTTCGCGCAGGGTTTCTTCGTCAAGGATACCTTCCTCTTCGGCGTCGAATTCCGCCAGGTCCTCGAGGTCGGTATCGGCATGGGCCGCATGACGAAATTCGACCGCTTCGATCGGGTCCTCGACGGGAGCTTCTTCGACCTCGTTCACTTCGAAACCGCCATATGCGGCATCGGAAGCCGTATAGGCGCTCGCGGATTCTTCCACGGTCTCGGCCTCTTCCCAGTCGGCGGAAGCGGCATCCTCCGCCACGGCCTGAAGATCGGCCTCCTGAGCTGCTGCCGCCCCGAACTCCGGCTCGGCGGGACCGCTCTCGGCAAGATCGTCTAGTTCTTCCTCTTCGACCATATCGGCGAAACGCGCCTCGAGGTCCGCGCTTTCCAGTGGTTGCGGCTCCTCTGTATCCTCGGCGTAATCGTCATCGGGGATGTAGTGGCCGCCCGGCTCAACCGCCGAAACCGTATCGTCGCCGGCGGCGGAACCCGCACACGGTTCCGATTCCGTGGCTTCAGGCGCGTCGGAAATGCGCAGCGCCGGGGTCAGCACCAGCTTGCCCGGCACGTCCTGCGGCGCGGTTTCGGGACGCGAATCCTCGGAAACCAGCCTGCGGATGGACGCGAGTACATCCTCGATTTCTACGTTCGTCACCGGGTCTGACATTGTTTTTCCCACTCTTGCCTCGAGGCGCAGTGTAACCCCGGGCAGAGATTCTCACAACTCACGGGAAAAATTTACTCTTTTCCCAAGCCCCGCAACACCCGGTCCAGCTTGCGACCCTGTTCGCTTACCATCGCCGGCGCGTTCTTCACCTGGTTGTAGTAGGCGGCCGGGTCATAGCGGGTGACCTTCAGATTGAGGTGATCCGATGTCAGGTAGCCGATATTCGCCAACAGAGCGTAGGAAGCCAGGTATTCGTTGCCCCGCGACGTAATCAGGTTGGCCTGCGCGTTCAGCAATTCCTGTTCGGCATTCAGCACGTCAAGCGTGGTGCGCGCGCCAAGCGTCGCTTCTTCCCGCACGCCGCGGAAAGCGACGGTTGCAAAGCGGACCTGCCGTTCGCTGGCATCGCGGGCGGCCCGGGCCACCTGCAGATTGGCGAAAGCGGTGGCGGCATCCTGCGCCACCGAAATGCTGGTCAGGCGCAGCGTCGCACGGGCGGCATCCCGCCGCGCCACCGCCTGACGGTAGCGCGCCGACAACTGACCGCCCAAGTAGATCGGCCCCGACACTTCAACCCCGACCGATCCGCCCTTGGAAAACGCGCTGCTGTCGAAGGTCTCTTCGATCCCGTAGCGCCCGGTAAGCTTCACCGTCGCCCCCATTGATGCGCGGGCGATCTGCACTCCCAGATCCGCTGCGGCCACATCGTGCTGCGCCTTCAGGATGCTGGGATGCTTCTTGAGCGCCACGGTCTTGGCGTGTTCCATGGATTTCGCTGGTGTCGGTGCCGCCGGCGGCGCCTTCAGCTGGCCGGGTTTGCGGCCAACCGCGGCGACGAAATATTCGCGGGCGGCCTGGTAATCGCCCTGTGCCTGCGCCAGAGATGCCCGCGCCTGTGCCAGCCGCGCCTCGGCCTGGGCGACGTCGGTACGGGTCACTTCGCCGACCTCGAACCGGTCCTTGGCGGCGCGCAGTTCTTCGCTGATCACGCGCACGTTGTTCTGCCGCAGGGCCACGGTTTCGGACTGGGCGCGCATGTTGGTATAGGCATCGACCGCCTGCAGCAGCACGTTCTGTTCGACCCCGACAAGCGTTTCCCGGGTGGACAGCACGCTTTCCTTCGCCGCCTCGATCTGGCGCTTGCTGCTGCCGCCGTCATAAAGCAGCAGTTCGGCCGAAATACCGAGCGACGCCGTGGTCAAGCCGCGATCGACCGGAGTGAAGAAGGTCGAAGACGACGACGAGCGCGAAAAGCTCCGGGTCACGTCCCCGGCCCAGGCCACGATCGGACGCAGCGCCGAAAGAGAGATCGCCACATCTTCGTCCGCGGCGCGCAGCAACGCGCGGTTCTGTTCCAGCAGGCCGCTGTTCTTGTAGGCATCGGCCATCACATCGGCCAGGCTGTCGGCCCATGCCGCGACCGGGGCCGCGAATGCCATCGCGACCGCGGCGATGCCCGTCGTCAGTTTCCGTCTGATCCTTGTCGTGCCCATTGCTCGCTCCGTTATTTTGCCTGCTCGAATGACAACGCGCCCCGCAGGGCGCGCCGGAATGATCAAAGCGTGAAAGCGCGATGGCGTTCGAAACCGTTCAGCACCGGCGCCCCGGCATTGAACGCGTAGCGCCAGTTCATTTCGCCGTCGATCTTGTAGCCGACTTGGGCGATGCCCAACGCGCCTTCGGCCTTCAGGCACCCGATCCGGCCGCCTTCCTTCAGCTGATCAAGAATGGCCTCGGGCACGTGTTCGGCGGCCCCTTCCAGGATGATCACGTCATAGGGCCCGTGCTCGGCCGCGCCTTCGGCAAGCGCCCCGGCATGCATCACCACGTTGTCCGCCCCGACCCGCGCCAGCGCCGCCTGCGCGTCCTCGGCCAGCGTCTCGTCCTCTTCGACCGCCACCACGGCCTCGGCCATGCGCGCGATCACCGCCGCCGAATAGCCCAGCCCGCACCCCAGGTCGAGCACCAGCTCGTCGCCCTGGACATCCAGCGCATCCAGCAACTTGGCCAGCGTCCGCGGCTCCAGCACGACGCGCCCGCCACCCAGATCGATGTTTTCGCCCACGTAAGCGGCTTCGGTCTTGTCCGCGGGCACGAATTCTTCGCGCGGAACATTCAGCATCGCTTCGATAATGGGAAACTTGGTCACGTCGGAAGGACGGATCTGGGTGTCCACCATCATGATGCGGCGTGCGGCAAAGTCTGTCATCTACTAAACTCTTTCGTTCAGATTCCTTATTATGTTTTGTCACATCTCGTCACCAGCGGCAACGGTGCTGAAACGGCAAATCGACGCTGCATGGGGGCTTGCAGACGAGAAGTTTATCCTTTAATCGAGCGTCACCCACTTTGGCGGCGAGTTGGCGGAGTGGTGACGCAGCGGATTGCAAATCCGTGTACACCGGTTCGATTCCGGTACTCGCCTCCATTTTCATCTAAATCATATGGTTAGTCGTTTGACTGTCGGGTGTGACACAAAGTGGGACACACACCTATGATGCTGTCATCTTATCTATGCCCTTCCAGACATGGAATTTTCTACTTCCGCTGGCCTATCCCTCTGTCCCCGGATGGGAAACGAACTACCGTCAGGATTTCATTGAGAACACGTTGCCCGGATCGGGCTGGTACTTTGGCGCGCCATCTTGCATCTTGCGGACAATTACTACGCGAGAACGATTCATTGGCAGGACTTCGGCAAAACGAGATACGCGTAAAGGTGCAAGCCTATTTCAAGGCACATTTGAACCAGTACCTTGATTGGCTAGATCGGCGTGGCATGTCCAAGAATGCCTTGGCGGATGCGCGCGAAGAAATGCTGGACCATGATTGTTTGGTCGATCTCGAAAGCGTGAACCCGCAATACCTGCCAATCGCCCGCTTCAAGTCAAAGATGGACGTGTCAGACGCAGATTGGGACGCCAGCCTGCCAAGGATTGCGATTGAGCTTAGGAAAGGTCGTCGGGACATGCTCAGGCGCGTTCTGGAGGCTGCTGAACGCCTTGAGCATTATTCCTATGAAGATACCCCGGCCATCGCTTCCGCCCCTCCTGCGCCCGCTGCGCCAGCGTCCTCGCCTTTGGGTGCAGCGATAGAGGAATTCATTGCGGAGCATTCCCGCCAATGGGCTGACAAGACCATCGGCCAGAACCGCGCTTACCTGAACATCCTCGTGGAGCACTTCGGGCCAGACCGGCTCCTTGGCACGATCACCAAGCAGGATGCGAACGAAGTCAAGAAGGTTTTGCAGGCGCTACCGGCAAGCAGGAACACCAAGCCGAAGTTGAAGGCCATGCCGCTGATGCAAGTCATCCAGGAACCCGGCCACAACAAGATCGCGCCCAAGACGATCAACAGCCACATCCAAATGTTCAAGAGTTTCTTCGACTGGGCAGAGCGACACGGCCATACGCCGCATACCCTTTTTGACAGCATGAAAGTCGCCAAGGCGAAGAACAGCAAAACAGAACGCAAACCCTTCTCACCGGACCAAGCCTGTCTGCTCTACAACGAGTTGACTGAAAACCCGTCCGGACTGGTACGCATAGACAGTCACAAATGGGGAATGCTCCTTGGCATGTTCACCGGGGCACGTCTCAATGAGATTTGTCAACTCGACGTCTCTGATGTGCAAGTCAACGGAGACATTTGGTTCCTCAACATCACTGACGAAGGTGACGACAACAAGCGGCTCAAGACAACGGCAGGGAGGCGCAAGGTACCTCTGCACTCAGAGTTGATCAGTATTGGATTTCTTGACTTCGTGGAAAGCCGCAAGTCCGGCATGAGGCTGTTTTCCGACTACAGCTATAGTGCCAACGGCGGATATGGCCGCAACTTAGGGCGTTGGTGCAATGAGAGCTTCTTACCCAAATTGGGTATGAAAGAGCCGGGGCTGGTTTTCCATAGCCTGAGACACACCGTCGTTACACGCCTTAGCCAAGCCAGTGTACCAGAACCGATTATTCAGTGCCTAGTCGGCCACGCAAGGTCAGGCGTAACTCAAGAAGTGTATAATCGTGAGGGCTTCACACTTGTACAGCTTCAAGAAGCCGTAGATTGCCTAGCACCCCACAAGAAGAGCTGAAGTACGAGAAAGACAGTGGCGCATATTTTTGCCCTCTACTCTTGTAGCCATCTCGTTTCTCATGGTCATTCGAGGTTGTTAGTAAAGTCCGCTCCCAGCCCAGAGCGGACATGGTTCCAGCGAACGTCGCGCTTGCAGCATCTGACACAGTCGGGCGGGGAGCTGACATTCGCTGAAATCATCAGATACATGCGTTAGCTAAGCGTAAGCGGTCATTTTGTCGAACGCGACAAAGGCTCAGTGATGCTGCACCTGAGCACTCAGGGCAACATTAAGCTGAAATCGCCTGCGGCATTTCTATCAGTCGGTTGGCGCCGCAGGAATAACGATGTAGTTGGTTGATGACAGCTTTAAGACCGATAAAGTGGATTGCCAAAGAACAGGACTTGTGCCGAGATGCCTGAAGTAAAGAAAATTGGACTGAACCGTTTAATTTTACACGAAGATAATCCCCGTTTTGAAGGGGTTTTGGACGAAGAAGCTGCTATCGCAGCTCTGTGTGCCAATGAAAAAGTCCTGGAACTTGCTCGTGACATTTCTGAAAACGGCCTCTCTCCGCTTGAACGTTTCATGGTGTTTCGCGAGGATCCAGATGATGATCCAACGGACGCAAACTATGTTGTAGCCGAAGGCAACCGTCGCCTTTGCGCTCTTAAACTATTGAAGGACCCCAAACGAGCTCCTTCGACCATGAGGGATGCCTTAAAACGGGCAAAGGCGAAATTCAAAGTCCCAAGATCAATTGAGGTAATCGTTGAAGAAGACGAAGACGAGCGCCGCAAGTGGATCGAACGAGCTCATGCAGGCACATTGTCGGGGAAGGGAAGGAAGGCGTGGAACACAGTTCAGAAAACTCGTCACTTCAAGCACCCTCGCAATCTGAGGGGGCAAGCCGTTATGGACTATGCCGTAGCACGTGGCTTTGTCTCAAAGGATGAAACAGAGGGGCGGTTGTCTCATGTTGTAAGGCTGGTCGGTAATCCTGTTATGCGAGCTGCGCTCGGTTTGCACTTCGAAAAAGACCCGACAGAACCATACCGTGACCGCCCGTTGGAGGATTTTGACAAGCTCGCAAAATGGTTGATGGAAGAAGCTCTTGTAAAGCGCTTAGGCTCCCAAGCCGATAAAAAAGTAATCAACGACAAAGCTCACCAGCTAGAGGGTGAGTTGGGCTGCAGCTCTGTGCGCTTGAGCCAGCCAGAACTTTTGGCAAATGACCTCGTCGAAAAGAAATCTGAAAAAGTCGGAACCGGCGAACATTGCACTGAAGGTGCCGGCACGTCGGCAACGAGTACTCAACAAACCTCCGCTGGTGATAAGCAGGACAGTGCTAAAGTCAATCAGGACGACAGCGGTGAATCGAAATATGACGGAAACGAAACGAAGAGCGACAGGGAAAGCGGTTCCATACCCCCAAAGCCAAAACGCCCAGAGCCTTCGAAAAACATGCCGTACTCCGAGGCCGTAGAAGCTCTCCTAAAAGAGCTCGGCAACTACAAGCTACAGTCGCTCTACTACTCTATTTCTACAATCACCATGAAAGATCATGTCCCCACTCTATTCGTGGCAGCTTGGTCATTGCTTGATAGTCTGTCAATTGCCTTGGGACGCCCAGAAACCGGGAATATTTCTCAACATTGGCAACGAAAAAATCTATTGAACAAAGATCTGTGTTTTTCCAAAGATACTGCGAAATCTGTTGAAGGTGCATTTGACCGCATCAGAATTCATGGGAATGATACAAAGCACCACCCGACGTCAGCAGGGTTTGATGCTCAACAGCTTAAAAGTGACTGGGAGATGATCTTGCCGGTGCTTGATCACGACTTGCGAAAGCACCTGAGGAAATGACCAGAACCGCTTCCCCACTTCGCTACCCCGGAGGAAAAGCAAGCCTTTTCAAAGCAATGAAAGAGATCATTGCTGACAACAATCTGATACACCGGACCTATGCGGAGCCCTATGCTGGAGGTGCAGGGCTTGCCCTAGCCCTGCTCTTTAGCGGAACCGTTCGAGAGATCCACATCAACGACCTGGATGCATCCATTTGGTCGTTTTGGCATTCGGTACTTAATAACACCGAAGAATTTACTGAGCTAGTGATGACCACTGAGCTTACCATAGATGAATGGCGAAATCAGAGAGATATATACCGAGCCCAAAACGACAGCGACCCTTTGAAACTTGGGTTTGCCGCCTTCTACCTGAATCGTACCAACCGATCAGGAATCATTGCGCAAGGCGGGGTTATCGGAGGACTTAAGCAGACTGGCAGCTACCTAATGGACTGCCGATTCAACCGGCGAGATCTGGTCGAAAGAATCCGTAGGGTGGCCACCTATAGAGACGAGATTTTTCTATATCGTATGGATGCCCTTGACTTCTTGAAGCGGTCACCCGAGCTGCTCCCTAATAAGACCCTTCTGTGTGTGGATCCTCCGTATTTCAACAAGGGCTCCCAGTTATACACAAGTTTTTACCGTCCTGAGGACCACGCGGCGCTGGCCGATGTAATTCAAGATCTTACGATGCCTTGGATAGTTACCTATGATAACACTTCCGAGATCAGGTCTCTTTACTCCAAGTCTCGCCTTCACAGTTTCGACGTTAGGTATTCTGTTCAAACAAAACGTGTTGGGGATGAATTATTGATTGCCCCCAAACACGTCAGCCTCCCAGGAGTTTGGAGCGAACGCCAGATAGCGTCTTAAAAAGCTAAAGTTGCTTTAGGTCAACTTCCTTGTCTCTATGTGCATGCCCTGACCTGCCACGGGATTTTTCCACCATTTGGAACTAGAGTCCGCCCCAACATGAGGACGGACAATGAAACGAACGAG
>NZ_JADMKU010000012.1 GCF_018219815.1 Thalassovita aquimarina | reverse complement strand
GTCTTGCCGTGGTCAACGTGGCCGATCGTGCCGATGTTGACGTGAGGTTTACTACGCTCAAACTTTTCCTTTGCCATGATGGCCTCCTTTGTCTTTGAGGGGGGCCCGGTCGTCCGGACCCCCGAATTCGCTTAGGCGTACTTCGCCTGAATTTCGTCGCTGATGTTCTGCGGCACCGGATCGTAATGCGAGAACTGCATGGTGAACTGGGCACGGCCCGACGACATCGAACGCAGGGTGTTGATGTAGCCGAACATGTTGGCCAGCGGCACGTTCGCATCGATGGCGATGGCGTTGCCGCGGTTTTCCTGGCCCGACACCTGGCCCCGACGCGAGGTCAGGTCGCCGATGATACCGCCGGTGTATTCTTCCGGGGTGATCACTTCGACCTTCATGATCGGTTCCAGCAGTTTCGCGCCGGCCTTCTTCAGGCCTTCGCGCATCCCCGCACGGGCGGCGATTTCAAAGGCCAGGACCGACGAGTCGACGTCGTGGTAGGCACCGTCGATCAGGGCAACCTTGAAGTCGATCACGGGGAAGCCGGCCAGCGGGCCGCTGTCCATGACGGACTGGATGCCTTTTTCAACACCGGGGATGTATTCCTTCGGAACGGAACCACCAACGATCTTGGATTCGAAGGAATAGCCTTCGCCCGCCTCGGTCGGGGTGATGACCATCTTGACGCGCGCGAACTGCCCCGAACCACCCGACTGTTTCTTGTGGGTGTAATCGACTTCGGCTTCGTGGCTGATGGTTTCACGGTATGCCACCTGCGGCGCACCGATGTTCGCTTCAACCTTGAATTCACGCTTCAGACGATCGACCAGGATGTCCAGGTGAAGTTCGCCCATACCCTTCATGATGGTCTGACCCGATTCCAGGTCGGTTTCCACGCGGAAGGACGGGTCTTCGGCGGCCAGACGGGCCAGACCCTGGGACATCTTTTCCTGGTCACCCTTGGTCTTGGGCTCGACCGCGATCTCGATCACCGGATCGGGGAAGGTCATGGTTTCCAGAACCACCGGCGCCTTGGCGTCGCACAGGGTGTCACCGGTGGTGGTGTCCTTCAGACCCGCCAGCGCGATGATGTCGCCTGCGAAGGCTTCCTCGATTTCCTCGCGGTTGTTCGAGTGCATCATCATCATACGACCAACGCGTTCTTTCTTGCCTTTGGTCGAGTTCAGGATGCTGTCGCCCTTGTTCAGAACGCCCGAATAGATCCGGGTGAAGGTCAGCGAGCCGACGAAGGGGTCGTTCATGATCTTGAACGCCAGGCCTGCGAAGGGCATGTCGTCGTCCGCGCGGCGGGCGATGTTACGCTCTTCGGTTTCGTCATCGGGGGAAAAGCCCATGTAATCGACAACGTCCAGCGGGCTGGGCAGATAGTCGATCACGGCGTTCAGCAGCGGCTGGACACCTTTGTTCTTGAACGCGGAACCGCCCAGAACCGGCACGAAGTTCAGTGCCAGGGTGCCCTTGCGCAGCAGGCTGCGCAGCGTGGCGACATCGGGTTCTTCACCTTCGAGATAGGCTTCCATCGCGTCGTCGTCTTCTTCGACGGCGGCTTCGACCATCTTGCCGCGCCATTCGTCGGCCATGTCCTTCAGGCTGTCGCGGATCGGAGCCTTGATCCACGATGCGCCAAGGTCTTCGCCCTGCCACAGCCATTCTTCCATGGTGACCAGGTCGATCAGGCCTTCCAGTTCGTTTTCGGCGCCGATCGGAATACCGACGGGAACGGCGCGCGCGCCGGTGCGGTCTTCGATCATGCGAACGCAGTTGAAGAAGTCCGCGCCGATCTTGTCCATCTTGTTGACGAAGACGATCCGCGGAACCTTGTAGCGGTCAGCCTGACGCCAAACGGTTTCGGTCTGCGGCTCGACACCGGCGTTGGCGTCGAGAACGGCAACCGCACCGTCGAGAACCGCCAGCGAACGTTCGACTTCGATGGTGAAGTCCACGTGGCCGGGGGTGTCGATGATGTTCATCCGGTGCTTGGGGGTTTCTGCGGTTTCACCGTCTTCGGTGCGTTCCCAGAAAGTGGTGGTCGCAGCCGAGGTGATGGTGATGCCGCGTTCCTGTTCCTGCTCCATCCAGTCCATGGTGGCCGCACCATCGTGCACCTCACCGATGTTGTGGGATTTGCCGGTGTAGAAAAGGATACGTTCCGAGCAGGTGGTTTTCCCTGCGTCGATGTGCGCCATGATACCGAAGTTACGGTACAGTTCGAGCGGATATTCGCGTGCCATTGGTTTCGTACCTTCGTGGAATTACCAGCGATAATGGCTGAACGCTTTGTTCGCGTCGGCCATCTTGTGGGTGTCTTCGCGCTTTTTCACGGCGGAACCGCGGGACTGTACAGCGTCCAGCAATTCACCGGCAAGGCGTTCTTCCATGGTGTTTTCGTTGCGGGCGCGCGAAGCGGAGATCAGCCAGCGGATGGCCAGGGCTTCACGGCGTTCGGGGCGCACTTCGACCGGCACCTGATAGGTGGCACCACCAACACGGCGCGAACGGACTTCGACGGCCGGCTTGATGTTGTCCAGGGCTTCGTGGAACACCTCGACGGGGGCGCGCTTGATCTTGGTCTCAATGCGCTCCAGCGCATTGTAGACGATCTTCTCGGCGACCGATTTCTTACCGTCGATCATCAGGTTGTTCATGAATTTGGTCAGTACGCGATCGCCATACTTGGCGTCGGGCAGGACTTCGCGCTTCTCAGCAGCGTGACGACGAGACATTCTGAGATCTCCTTACTTCGGACGCTTGGCGCCGTATTTCGAACGACGTTGCTTACGGTCTTTGACGCCCTGGGTATCCAGAACACCACGCAGGATGTGGTAACGGACACCCGGAAGGTCTTTCACACGGCCGCCACGGATCAGGACAACCGAGTGTTCCTGAAGGTTGTGGCTTTCACCGGGGATGTACGAGATCACTTCGAAGCCGTTGGTCAGGCGGACCTTGGCAACCTTACGCATAGCCGAGTTCGGCTTCTTCGGCGTCGTGGTGTACACACGGGTGCAAACGCCACGCTTCTGCGGGCACTGCTCAAGGTGCATGGATTTCGAACGTTTTACTTTGGGCTGCCGCGGTTTGCGGATCAGCTGCTGAATCGTTGGCATTGGGTCGCTTTCCCCGTTTCCTAACACATCTGCCAATGACCGGAGCCACTGACGGTTTCAATTCCATGCATCACGCGCGTCCGCATAACGCAAAAACCGCAATCGTTCCCATTCCGAGGCGAACGACGCGGTGAGTTCCCAGAGGACCGAAGCTTCAAAGTAGCTTGGATCTTGGCCACTGCAATTTTGATATCGGCGTCAGGGGCGTCCCTCTTTGCCGGATGGTGGGCGTATAGGGGGAGTCGCCGGGCTTGTCAACAAGGGCGGTCCGGCCCGCGCCATTCGGCGGTCTGTCGGTCATGCGGCATGTGCGAAATCAACCCCAACTCCTTGGGCTGCGCCGGAAGCGGAAAGACAGGACCAGCGGCACTGGAAGAAGGGTTGCACCTCGATCGCCAGGCCCTTCTCATCGGTTGCGTTTGGCTCTACGGGCGATCTGACCTTCGCGATACAGCATGAAAATGCCACTACCGACGACAATCGCAGCGCCCAGCAGGGTCAGCGGCGCCGGCCAGTCATCGAACACGAACCATCCAAGCACTAGCGCCCAGATCAGCCCGGTGTAGCGGAACGGTGCGATGAAACTGATTTCGCCCACCCGCATGACCTGTACCGAAAACAGGTACCCCCCGATGATCGATACCGAGGCCGCGACCATGAACCCCCATGCACGCGGCCCCATCGGCACCCAGTCCTGCCCCAGGCTCGCAAGGCCGAACACCACCATGACCGAAACCGAGGTGGTCCAGGACACGAAGATCGAATGGGTCTGATCCGACAGCTTGCGCGTCACCAGATCGCGCAGCGTGACAAAGGCAACCGCGATCAGGCCATAGATCGAATAGAAATTGAAATCCTCGGCCCCCGGCCGCACGATCAGCATCACGCCCGCCAGCCCGATCAGGATCGCGCTCAGCCGACGCCACCCCAGGGCTTCGCCGAAAAACAGCGCCGCGCACAGCGACACGGTCAGCGGCAGCGACTGCAGGATCGCGGTCACGTTGGCGATCGGCATGTGGAACAGCGCGGTGAGGAAAAAATAGGCCGCCCCGATTTCGGCGATGGCCCGCAAGACAATCAATCCCTTGTCGCGCCGCGGCATGCGCAGATGCAGCGCCCTGCTGCGATAGGCCCAGACACCGGTCAGAACCGATGTCAGCACACCGCGAACAAACAGCAACTGGAACAATGGAACCGCCCCCGCCAGGGCTTTCATGAAGGTGTCGTTCACCGTGAAGGCCGCCATCGAGGCCATCATCAGAAGCGCACCGCGCATATTGTCGGACAGGGGCATCTTCGGTCACATGGGAAATAGGGTGTCGGGAAATCGTTTGGCGCAATTTCTGCGCATTTCCCATCCCGGGTCCAGATAAAAGGCCCACCTTACCGTTGGGTCAATTGCTGTTCCAGCAACTCGATCATCATCGGCACCTGCGACGGGGACAGGCGCGCATGGGTCATCAGGAACGAAACAACCGCCCGCTCCGAATAGCGCCCGTATAACCCGTCTTCTTTCAGGACCAGCTTTGATCGCGCCAACTCGGCCGCGCTATCATGACAGAAGGAACACCTTTCCTGAAACAGGCGGCCGGCTTCGCGGATCGCTTCGCAATGATCGCTGGGGACACCGGAATGCATGTCCGCCATCCCCCCATGACCGTCCTGCATGGGCATGCCCATGGTCTTGCCGTCGTCGCTATCGCCATTCGAGCCCGTCAGTTCAGGCATACAGTCCTGCGCCGCGGCCGCCACGGCGACCACAAGGAACAGGCAAGCGGCAAGGCAGGTTGCGACTGATTTCATCGGTCCGCTCCATTCTCAGGGCCTTGGACTGACGGCATATGTTCAGGATACGCGCAAAATCATCTTTCGTCGGCAATAAAAAAGGCCCCCGCAGTGCGGAGGCCTTTTCCGTTTCTTTTTTCAGCCGCTTACTCGTCGCGGCTTTCCGGCGTTTGCACCAGGTTGTCGAACTCGTCGCCGCCAACCACGTCGTCAATCGGGGCGGCCAGAGCTGCGGCTGCCTCGGCCTCCTCGCGGCGGGCCTCCAGCACGATGTTGTCGCGCTGGCGGGCGATCTTGCGCACGCGGCCCGTTGCACCACCGGTACCGGCCGGGATCAGTCGGCCGACAAGGATGTTTTCCTTCAGCCCGATCAGGCGGTCGCGCTTGCCCTGAACCGAAGCTTCGGTCAGCACGCGGGTGGTTTCCTGGAACGATGCAGCCGACATGAAGGACCGGGTTTGCAGCGACGCCTTGGTGATCCCGAGCAGGATCGGCGCGCCCGAGGCCGGACGGCCGCCGCGGGCGATCGCCTTTTCGTTGGCTTCGTCCAGTTCGGCCTTCTCGACATGTTCACCCTTCAGCAGGGTGGTGTCGCCGCTGTCGCTGATTTCCCACTTCTTCAGCATCTGGCGCACGATCACTTCGATGTGCTTGTCGTTGATCTTCACGCCCTGCAGACGATAGACCTCCTGCACCTCGTTGATCATGTAATCGGCCAGAGCGCCGACGCCCATGATGGCAAGGATATCATGCGGCGCGGGGTTGCCGTCCATGATGTAGTCGCCCTTCTGCACGAAGTCGCCTTCCTGCACCGGGATGTGCTTGCCCTTGGGCACCATGTATTCGACCGGTTCGCGGCTTTCGTCCGCCGGTTCGATCGAGATGCGGCGCTTGTTCTTGTAGTCGCGGCCGAAACGCACGTAACCATCGATTTCGGCGATGATCGCGTGATCCTTCGGACGGCGCGCTTCGAACAGTTCCGCAACCCGCGGCAGACCACCGGTAATGTCCTTGGTCTTGGCGCCTTCACGCGGGATACGCGCGACGACGTCACCGGCCTGAACCGTCTGACCGTCTTCGATCGACAGGACGGCGTCCACCGACATCGGATAGGTCACCGGGTTGCCCGCGTCGTTGCGGACCGGTTCGCCATCGCCATCGACCAGGATGATTTCCGGCTTCAGCTCGTTGCCCTTGGGCGCGGCACGCCAGTCGATCACGATCTTCTGGGTCATGCCGGTGGCTTCATCGGTTTCATCGCGAACGGCGATGCCACTGACAAGGTCCACGAACTTCGCGGAACCGGACTTCTCGGCGATGATCGGCAGGGTGTAGGGGTCCCATTCGAACAGCTTGTCGCCGCGTTCCACTTTCTGGCCTTCGGTGACGAACAGCTTCGTACCATAGCCCAGCTTGTGGCTGGAACGCTCTTCGCCGGCATCGTCCATGATCCGCAGCTTCATGTTCCGGCCGATGGTCAGAACTTCGCCGTTGGAGTTGGTGATCAGCTGCGCGTTCTCGAATTCGACCTTGCCGGACTGGCTGGCCTCGAGGAACGACTGCTGGCCACCCTGCGCAACGCCGCCGATGTGGAAGGTTCGCATCGTCAGCTGGGTGCCGGGTTCACCGATCGACTGCGCCGCGATGATGCCGACGGCTTCGCCGGTGTTCACCTTGGTGCCGCGTGCCAGGTCACGACCATAGCAGTTGGCGCAGACGCCGTCCTCGGCTTCACAGGTCAGCGGGCTGCGGATCTGCATCGTCTGCACACCTGCCTGTTCAATCGCATCGGCGGTCCGTTCGTCGATCAGGGTTCCTTTCGGGAACAGAACCTCATCGGAGCCCGGGGCACACACGTCCTCGGCGGTAACACGGCCCAGGATGCGTTCGGCCAGCGATGCGACGACTTCACCATCGTTCACCGCCGCTTCGACGGAGATCGAGTTCTCGGTGCCGCAATCGTTTTCGCGCACGATGCAATCCTGCGCCACGTCCACCAGACGACGGGTCAGATAACCCGAGTTCGCCGTCTTCAGAGCGGTGTCCGACAGACCTTTTCGCGCGCCGTGGGTCGAGTTGAAGTACTCGAGCACGGTCAGGCCTTCTTTAAAGTTCGAGATGATCGGCGTTTCGATGATGTCGCCGTTCGGCTTCGCCATCAGGCCGCGCATCCCGCCCAGCTGCTTCATCTGAGTGACCGAGCCCCGTGCACCGGAGTGCGCCATCATGTAAACGCTGTTCGGTTCCTGCTCGGCGCCGTTTTCGTCCGTCTGAACGGCCGAAATCGTGCCCATCATCGCATCGGTGACCTTGTCGTTACACTTCGACCAGGCATCGACAACCTTGTTGTACTTTTCGCCCTGAGTGATCAGGCCGTCCATGTACTGCTGTTCGAAGTCTTTCACCTGTTCGCGGGTTTCGTCCACGATGGTCCACTTGTTGTCGGGGATCACCATGTCGTCCTTGCCGAAGGAAATCCCGGCCTTGAACGCTTCCTTGAAGCCCATCGACATGATCTGGTCACAGAAGATGACCGATTCCTTCTGACCGCAATAGCGGTAGACGGTGTCGATGACCTGCTGCACTTCTTTCTTCCGCAGCAGGCGGTTCACCAGGTCGAACGGCGCCTTGGCGTTCTGCGGCAGCAGCGCGCCCAGACGAACACGGCCCGGCGTGGTTTCATAGCGCTTCACGACTTCCAGACCGTTTTCATCGATCTGCGGAATCCGCGCGGTGATCTTGGCGTGCAGGTGCACGGCACCGGTGTCCAGCGCGTACTGAACTTCGTCGATCGACGAGAAGACCATACCTTCGCCCGGCATCCCATCGCGGGCGATGGTGGTGTAGTAGAGGCCAAGGATCATATCCTGCGACGGAACGATGATCGGTGCGCCGTTTGCGGGCGACAGAACGTTGTTCGTCGACATCATCAGCACGCGCGCTTCCAGCTGCGCTTCCAGGCTCAGCGGCACGTGGACCGCCATCTGGTCGCCGTCGAAGTCGGCGTTGAACGCCGAACAGACCAGCGGGTGCAGCTGGATCGCCTTGCCTTCGATCAGCGTGGGTTCGAACGCCTGGATGCCAAGACGGTGCAGCGTCGGCGCACGGTTCAGCAGAACCGGGTGTTCGCGGATCACTTCATCCAGGATATCCCAGACCTCGGGACGTTCCTTTTCCACCAGTTTCTTGGCTTGCTTGACGGTCGAAGACAGACCGCGCGCTTCCAGCCGCGAATAGATGAACGGCTTGAACAGCTCGAGCGCCATCTTCTTGGGCAGACCGCACTGGTGCAGCTTCAGTTCCGGGCCGGTCACGATGACCGAACGGCCCGAGAAGTCGACCCGCTTACCCAGAAGGTTCTGACGGAAGCGGCCCTGCTTGCCCTTGAGCATGTCCGACAGCGATTTCAGCGGGCGCTTGTTGGCGCCGGTGATCACGCGGCCGCGGCGGCCGTTGTCGAACAGCGCGTCGACCGATTCCTGCAGCATCCGCTTTTCGTTGCGAACGATGATATCGGGCGCGCGCAGTTCGATCAGGCGCTTCAGACGGTTGTTCCGGTTGATCACCCGGCGATACAGGTCGTTCAGGTCCGACGTCGCGAAGCGGCCGCCGTCCAGCGGCACCAGCGGGCGCAGTTCCGGCGGAATGACCGGGATCACGGTCATGATCATCCATTCCGGGCGGTTGCCGGATTCCAGGAAGCTTTCGACCACTTTCAGGCGCTTGATTATCTTCTTGGGCTTCAGTTCGCCGGTGGCTTCGGCCAGGTCGGCGCGCAGCTGTTCGGCTTCTGCTTCCAGGTCGATCGCGGCCAGCATTTCGCGGATCGCTTCAGCGCCGATATTGGCGGTGAAGGCATCCATGCCATAGGCGTCCTGGGCGTCCATGAATTCTTCTTCGGTCATCATCTGGCCGTATTGCAGGTCGGTCAGACCGGGCTCGATGACGACGTAGTTTTCGAAATATAGGACCCGTTCCAGATCGCGCAGCGTCATGTCCAGCATCAGGCCGATGCGGGACGGCAGCGATTTCAGGAACCAGATATGGGCGACCGGTGCGGCCAGTTCGATATGGCCCATGCGTTCGCGGCGGACCTTTTGCAGCGTGACTTCGACGCCGCATTTTTCGCAGACGACGCCGCGATATTTCATCCGCTTATATTTGCCGCACAGACATTCGTAATCCTTGATCGGGCCAAAGATCCGGGCGCAGAACAGGCCGTCGCGCTCGGGCTTGAAGGTCCGGTAGTTGATCGTCTCGGGCTTTTTGATCTCGCCATAGGACCACGACAGGATCCGCTCGGGCGATGCCAGTGAAACGCGGATTTCGTCGAAGACCTTGGGCGGGGTCAGCGGGTTGAACGGGTTGTTGGTGAGTTCCTGGTTCATTTTGATACCTCAAATCTTGCGGAAGGGGGGATGGGCGAGAGGGCGCGCGGCCCTCACTCCTTTTCCTCCGCATCCAGGAGTTCCATGTTGAGGCCCAGACCCCGGACCTCCTTGACCAGAACGTTGAACGATTCCGGCACGCCGGCTTCGAAGTTGTCCTCGCCCTTGACGATCGATTCATAGACCTTGGTCCGGCCTGCCACGTCGTCCGACTTCACCGTCAGCATTTCCTGCAGGGTGTAGGCGGCGCCGTAGGCTTCCAGAGCCCAGACTTCCATCTCACCGAAGCGCTGACCGCCGAACTGCGCCTTACCGCCCAGCGGCTGCTGGGTGACCAGGCTGTACGGACCGGTGGAACGCGCGTGGATCTTGTCGTCGACCAGGTGGTGCAGCTTCAGCAAGTACTTCACACCCACGGTCACGGGACGCGAGAACTGTTCGCCGGTACGGCCGTCGAACAGGATCGACTGACCCGACTGGTCGAAACCGGCGCGCGACAGCGCGTCGTTCACGTCCGCTTCCTTGGCACCGTCGAAGACCGGCGTTGCGATCGGAACACCGCGGGTCACGTTGCCAGCGGCTTCCAGCAGGCGGTCTTCGTCCATGCCGGCAAGGCCTTCCTCATAGACGTCGTCGCCATACACGATCCGCATCGCTTCGCGTACCGGGGTCAGGTCGCCCGACCGACGGTATTCTTGCAGCGCATCGTCTACCTTCAGGCCCAGACCGCGCGCGGCCCAACCCATGTGGGTTTCAAGGATCTGACCGACGTTCATACGCGACGGCACACCCAGCGGGTTCAGACAGAAATCGACCGGGGTTCCGTCTTCGAGGAACGGCATGTCTTCCATCGGGACAACGCGGGAAATAACACCCTTGTTGCCGTGACGGCCGGCCATCTTGTCGCCCGGCTGCAGCTTGCGCTTCACCGCGATGAAGACCTTGACCATCTTCATCACGCCCGGCGGCAGGTCGTCGCCACGACGGACTTTTTCGACCTTGTCCTCGAAACGGGCATCCAAGGCGCGTTTCTGCACTTCGTACTGTTCGTGCAGCGCCTCGACCACCTGGGCGTCAGATTCTTCTTCCAGCGCCAGCTGCCACCACTGACCGCGGGTCAGGGTTTCCAGCAGTTCCTCGGTGATGACCGAGCTCGCCTTGACGCCTTTCGGCCCCTTCACGGCGACCTTGCCCAGGATCATGTCCTTCAGACGGGCATAGATGTTGCGATCCAGGATCGCCAGCTCGTCGTCGCGGTCACGGGCCAGACGTTCGACTTCTTCGCGTTCGATCTGCAGGGCACGTTCGTCTTTTTCCACACCGTGGCGATTGAAGACACGCACCTCGACCACGGTGCCGAAATCGCCCGGCTTGACGCGCAGCGAGGTGTCGCGCACGTCCGATGCCTTTTCGCCGAAGATGGCGCGCTGCAGCTTTTCTTCCGGGGTCATCGGGCTTTCGCCCTTCGGCGTGATCTTACCGACGAGGATATCGCCCGGTTCCACATCCGCGCCGATGTAAACGATGCCAGCCTCGTCGAGGTTGCGCAGCGCTTCTTCACCGACGTTCGGAATGTCGCGGGTGATTTCTTCCGGCCCAAGCTTGGTGTCACGGGCGGCAACTTCGAATTCCTCGATATGGATCGAGGTGAACACGTCATCGCGCGCAATCCGTTCGGAGATCAGGATCGAGTCTTCGTAGTTGTAGCCGTTCCACGGCATGAACGCGACGATCACGTTCTTGCCGAGCGCCAGTTCACCGATATCAGTCGACGGGCCATCGGCGATCACTTCGCCCTTGATGACCTTATCACCCACCTTCACCAGCGGACGCTGGTTGATGCAGGTGTTCTGGTTCGACCGCTGGAACTTGCGCATCCGGTAGATGTCGACGCCGGCATCGCCCAGTTCCAGATCCTCGGTGGCGCGGATCACGATACGCTGTGCGTCGATCTGGTCGATGATGCCGCCGCGCTTGGCCATGATGGCCGCGCCGGAATCCCGGGCCACGATTTCTTCGATGCCGGTACCGACCAGCGGCGCCTCGGCGCGCAGAAGCGGCACCGCCTGACGCTGCATGTTCGAACCCATCAGGGCGCGGTTTGCGTCGTCGTTTTCCAGGAACGGGATCAGCGAGGCCGCAACCGAGACCAGCTGCTTCGGGCTGACGTCGATCAGGTCCACGTTTTCACGCGGCGCCAGGGTGTAGTCGCCCGACTGACGGGTCGACACCAGGTCATTGATGAACTTGCCGTCCTCGTCCAGAGTCGCGTTGGCCTGCGCCACGGTGTGACGCATTTCCTCGGTCGCCGACATGTAGTGCACTTCATCGGTAACCTTGGCGTCGCTGACGACGCGGTAGGGCGTTTCGATGAAGCCGTACTTGTTCACGCGGGCGAAGGTCGCCAGCGAGTTGATCAGACCGATGTTCGGACCTTCCGGCGTTTCAATCGGGCACATCCGGCCATAGTGGGTCGGGTGCACGTCGCGGACCTCGAAGCCCGCGCGTTCGCGGGTCAGACCGCCCGGCCCAAGCGCCGACAGGCGGCGTTTATGGGTGACTTCCGACAGCGGGTTGGTCTGGTCCATGAACTGCGACAGCTGCGACGAGCCAAAGAATTCGCGGACAGCGGCTGCGGCCGGTTTCGCGTTGATCAGGTCCTGCGGCATGACGGTGTCGATTTCGACCGACGACATGCGTTCCTTGATCGCGCGTTCCATGCGCAGAAGGCCGACGCGATACTGGTTTTCCATCAGTTCGCCGACCGAACGGACCCGGCGGTTGCCGAGGTGGTCGATATCGTCGATCTCGCCCTGGCCGTCGCGCAGTTCCACCAGCGCCTTGATGCAGGCGATGATGTCTTCCTTGCGCAGGGTCCGCTGGGTGTCTTCGGCATCCAGCGCCAGACGCATGTTCATCTTCACCCGGCCCACGGCGCTGAGGTCGTAGCGTTCGGAATCGAAGAACAGCGTGTCGAACAGCGCCGAAGCGGCTTCGACGGTCGGCGGTTCGCCCGGACGCATGACGCGGTAGATGTCCATCAGCGCGGTGTCGCGGCCCATGTTCTTGTCCTGCGCCATGGTGTTGCGCATGTAGGCGCCGACAGTGATGTTGTCGATGTCGAGAACCGGGATCGTGGTGATGCCCGCTTCGACCAGTTCCTTCACGGTGCCGCCGATCAGTTCGCCATCCTTGTCGTATTCCAGGGTCAGCTCGTCACCGGCCTCGACATAGATCGCGCCGGTTTCTTCGTTGATGATGTCCTTGGCGACGAACTTGCCGACGATATGTTCGAACGGAACCAGCAGTTCGGTGATCTTGCCTTCGTCGATGATCTTCTTGACCGCGCGCGGGGTGACCTTCTTGCCGGCTTCGCAGATGATTTCGCCGGTGGCCGCGTCGACCAGGTCATAGGTGGGACGGGTGCCGCGGACGCGTTCGGGGAAGAACTTGGTGACCCAGCCCTTGCTCTTGTCCAGCTTGAATTCGACGGTGTTGTAATAGGCATCCATGATGCCTTCCTGGTCCAGGCCCAGAGCATACAGCAGGGTGGTCACAGGCAGCTTGCGGCGACGGTCGATGCGCGCAAACACGATATCCTTGGCGTCGAATTCAAAATCCAGCCACGAGCCGCGATAGGGGATGATGCGGCAGGCGAAGAGCAGCTTGCCCGAGCTGTGCGTCTTGCCTTTGTCGTGATCGAAGAACACGCCCGGCGACCGGTGCATCTGCGAAACGATCACGCGCTCGGTGCCGTTCACGATGAAGGTGCCGTTCGGGGTCATCAGGGGCATGTCGCCCATGAAGACGTCCTGTTCCTTGATGTCCTTGACCGATTTCGCGCCGGTGTCTTCGTCCACATCGAACACGATCAGGCGCAGGGTGACCTTCAGCGGCGCGCTGTAGGTCATGTCGCGCTGCATGCATTCCTCGACGTCGTATTTCGGCTTTTCCAGCTCGTACTTCACGAATTCCAGAACGGAGGTTTCGTTGAAATCCTTGATCGGGAAAACCGACTGGAACACGCCCATGATGCCTTCGCCATCGGTGGGCTGTTCGGCATCGCCGGAACGGAGGAAGAGGTCATACGAGGATTTCTGAACCTCGATCAGGTTCGGCATCTCCAGCACTTCGCGGATTTTGCCGTAATATTTACGCAAACGTTTCTGGCCAAGGAAGCTTTGAGCCATGACAGTCGTCACCTTTCGTTTCCAATCGGTCGTGCCTGCCGTCGGGCCCCGGCAGCACGTCCATTTGAAACAGGTCGATTACGATCCATTCATGGCCTCTGTCCCACCAGAGGCCTCCCGATCACAGAACCAGACCTTAGGAAACGCCCCTACCCTACCAGATCGAGGGGCCCTTGCTAAGACAGGTTCGGCTGGGCCCGGATTTCCCGGACCCAGCCATGATTTTTAGTGGGGCAACACAGTCACCAAGTCGATTACTTGACTTCGACTTCGGCGCCAGCTGCTTCCAGCTTGCCTTTGATTTCTTCGGCTTCGTCCTTCGACACGCCTTCTTTCACGGCTTTGCCGCCTGCTTCAACCAGTTCCTTGGCTTCTTTCAGGCCCAGACCGGTGATGCCGCGGACTTCCTTGATCACGTTGATCTTGGATGCGCCGGCCGACTTCAGGATGACGTCGAATTCGGTCTGCTCTTCAGCGGCTGCGCCACCGGCGTCGCCACCAGCTGCCGCCATCATCACAGCGCCACCAGCGGCGGGCTCGATGCCGTATTCGTCTTTCAGGATGGTTTTCAGTTCTTGAGCTTCCAGCAGGGTAAGACCCACGATTTGCTCAGCAAGTGCTTTCAGATCAGCCATTTTACTGTTTTCCGTTCGTTTAGATGTGTTCCAACGTGTGAGCTTTCACTCCACGCAGATCAAAAGGTTGCTTACGCGGCTTCCGCCTTCTCTTCGATGGTCGAAAGGATGCTCGCGATGTTCGAAGCAGGTGCGCCAATCGCGCCGGCAATATTCGCAGCAGGCGCGCCGATGCAGCCAACGATCGAAGCAATAAGCTCGTCACGCGAGGGCATTTTCGACACGGCTGTTACGCCAGCACGATCCAGAGCGTTCTCGCCCATTGCACCGCCGAGGATTTCGAATTTCGAATTTTCCTTGGCGAAGTCCTCGGCCACCTTGGCTGCTGCCACGGGGTCCTCGGAATAGGTCAGAACGGTCATGCCCGAAAGGTAATCAGCAATGCTTGCGCAAGGCTTCCCTTCCAGAGCGATTTTGGCGAGCTTGTTCTTGGCGACGCGTACGGACCCACCGGCTTCGCGGGCGCGAGCACGAAGGTCCTGCATCTCAGCAACCGTGAGACCTGCGTAGTGGGCTACGACCACAACGCCAGAGCTTTCAAAGATCTGGCCGAGTTCTTCGACCAACTTCTCTTTTTGTGCTCTATCCACAGTTTCACTCCAATTATGGGGGTTACCCCCCGGCTCTTCACTGCCGGGCGAACCCGGCGACTAAGTCCGACTACGGGGCTAAGCCAAAATCGCCCGAGGGATCCCAGGCTGAATTGGTTATTCCCGTCTCAGGCAGGAAATTAAGGCATCGAACGACGCCACCCACCGTCTTGGACGAAACAAAATAAAGCGCACGACGAATCGCACGCTTTACTCCGCAGCACTGAATAGAACAGATGTATGGGGTTTCCAAGGGGGGAAAGGCAAAAAAGTCTCCAGCTTGAAACGCACCCAACGCTCGCCTCCCCTATCGGCCAGCGGCCGCGACGCGCCGTTGCACGCACGACGCCCCGATCAGCCGCTTGATCTCGGTGGTCGACACGCCCTCGGTACGCGGCAGATAGAGAATATCGCACAAATCACGCAGATCGTCGAATTTTCCAGCCCAGTCATCGCCCATCGCGAACAGGTCAACGTCATAACGCCGGATATCGTCGCGCTTCTGCGCCCAGTTGGTTTCCGGGATCACCCTGTCGACGTAGCGGCAGGCCTCCAGCACTTTGGCCCGGCTTTCGAACGGGACCACCGATGCCTTGCCTTTCTTCGCGTTGAACTCATCTGTCGAACAGGCCACGATCAGGCGACTGCCGAGCCGCGACAGACGCTCCAGCAGCCGGACATGACCGTAGTGGAACAGATCGAACGTCCCATAGGTGATCACGGTGCGATCCGGGCGCTGGCCAAGCACGCTCATTGAATCGCCTCCAGGAAGGTTTGAAACCGCTGCCGCGCCGATCTCCACGGGAATTTGAAATAGGGATCGGGCTGGCGCCAGTCCTCTCCGTAGTTCAGCGCCAGCATCTTTTCCGCGGCGGCCGGAATGGGCCGGCCGGAAACGCCGCAGGTTGCCAGCGGCAGCACGTCGTCTTCGGCCAGTTCGCCAAAGGTATGCGGATAGACGAACACCCTGCCCTCCTCGATCCAGGCCGGGAACAGGTCGATTTCGCAGCCATCTTCCGGCTTGAGCTTGTAGATCGCCGGATTGGTGACGTTTTCGGCATCGAAGACGCCCATGCCCTGCAAATCGGACCGCAGCGCCTTCCATTCCCCAGCCGCCGCAACCGCCGAACCGCTTTTCAACACCACAGCGAGGTCGATATCGTCGTCATGGTCGATCAGCCGGCCGTCACGCACCACGCCAAGGAGGGTGCCCGAGTTCAGAAACACCTGGTATCCGGCTTTGCCCAGCGTTTCGATGTGACTGCCGATCCGTCCCCATAAAGCGCCATGATCGCGGTCGGCGAAACTCGCCTTTCCGAAACCGTGATTGGTCACGCCGCCTTCGCCGATATGATCCTTGATCAGGGCCTCGAACTTGTCGAATTCGCGGCGCTGCCCGCCCCGGGCGCGCAGGTTGCGCAACTTCTGCATTGTCCGCATCGCCGTGGCGGGCCGGATCCGACCCACGACGCATGTCGCGATACGGGCCTCGAGGAATGGAATTCCCGGGCGTTTGGGCTTTAGATTCTTGAGCTCGGCATAATATTTCCAAGCCTCGAAATCCTCGGCATGACCGCTCAAGGCGGCCAGCGCGATCAGGCGAATTTCCTGTACCCGCGCCACGCGATCTTGCGCGGACAACCCGCGCGCACGCTCAATCAACGTTTCACTATTCACGTCTGAAACTTGCCTGTTTTAACAAATTTTTAGGCGCCTCGGCTCTAACGGCCTTGTCCGCCCCTGCTCATTTCGAAAAACGCTACCATCATAAGATGCATCGGATCAACATTTTTAAAGCCGCGCACCGCCCAGCCGCGCGGCACGGCGCGATGGATTACATCCCGGAACGAAAAAGGGGCGCCGAAACGGCGCCCCTTTCAAGATGCTTTGAAGCGAAGATTACTCGGCGTTGGCCGACGACACGTCGATGCTGACGCCCGGACCCATGGTCGAGCTGATCGCGATCTTCTTCATGTAAGCGCCCTTGGCACCCGACGGCTTGGCCTTGGCCACGGCCGACACGAAAGCCTTGACGTTCTCGACCAGCTTGGCCTCATCGAACGATGCCTTGCCGACGCCGGCGTGAACCACGCCCGCCTTTTCGGCACGGAACTGGACCTCACCGCCCTTGGCGGCTTCGACGGCTTCTTTCACGTCCATGGTCACGGTGCCGACCTTGGGGTTCGGCATCAGGTTGCGCGGACCCAGAACCTTACCCAGACGACCGACGATCGGCATCATGTCCGGGGTGGCGATGCAGCGATCGAAATCGATCGTGCCGCCCTGGATGGTTTCCATCAGGTCCTCGGCGCCAACGATATCCGCGCCTGCGGCCTGGGCTTCTTCTGCCTTGGGGCCACGCGCGAACACGGCGACGCGCACGGTTTTGCCGGTGCCGTTGGGCAGGCTGACAACGCCGCGAACCATCTGGTCAGCGTGACGGGTGTCAACGCCCAGGTTCATCGCGATTTCGATGGTTTCGTCGAACTTGGCGGTGGCGTTTGCCTTGACCAGGGCGACGGCTTCTTCAACCGACAGGTCGCTTTTGCCAGCGAATGCTTCACGGGCTGCTGCGGTGCGTTTTCCAAGCTTTGCCATCTTACTTCACCTCGATGCCCATGGACCGGGCCGAGCCCAGGATGATCTGCATCGCCGCTTCGATATCGTTGGCGTTCAGATCTTTCATCTTGGCTTCGGCGATTTCTTTCACCTGCGCTGCGGTCACCGAACCCACGGTATCACGACCGGGAGTGCTGGCGCCGGATTTCAGCTTGGCGGCCTTCTTCAGGAAATAGGACGCGGGCGGCGTCTTGATGTCCATGGTGAAGGACTTGTCCTGATAGTAGTTGATGACGGTCGGGCAGGGTGCGCCCGGATCCAGGTCCTGCGTCTTGGCGTTGAACGCCTTGCAGAATTCCATGATGTTGATGCCGCGCTGACCCAGTGCCGGACCAACCGGCGGGGACGGGTTTGCCTGACCGGCGGGCACCTGCAGTTTCAGCGTGCCGACGAGCTTCTTGGCCATGAGGCCTCTCCTTTTTCCAACACCCCTCGAACGCGTTCTCGGGGCCTTACGTTGTGTGGTCTGGTCCGGACATCGCGATGCCCTCGCCTCCCACGCTCGAAGCCGCCCTCATCGGGCGGCCAAACACTCAGACCTGTTTGGTGACCTGAGTGAAATCCAGTTCGACCGGGGTTTCGCGGCCAAAGATCGACACGGAAACCTTCAGCTTCTGCGCATCCTCGTCCACTTCCTCGATCATGCCGTCGAAATCTTCGAACGGACCGTCGTTGACCTTCACCTTCTCGCCCACTTCGAAGCGGATCAGCGTGCGCGGCGCTTCTTCGCCTTCCTGCACGCGGTTCAGGATCTGGTTCACTTCGGCGTCGCGCATCGGCATCGGGCGGCCTTGCGGGCCCAGGAAACCGGTGACGCGGTTGATCGAGTTGATCAGGTGATAGCCACGGTCGCTCATTTCCATGCGCACCAGCACATAGCCGGGCATGAAACGGCGTTCGGTGGTGATCTTCTTGCCGCGACGGACCTCGATCACTTCCTCGGTGGGAACAAGAACCTCTTCGATTTCGTCCTCAAGGCCGTTTTCCTCGGCGGACTGACGAATCTGCTCGGCAATCTTCTTCTCGAAGTTCGAGAGAACGCTCACCGAATACCAACGCTTCGCCATCTTGATCCTGTCCTTGCATCCGCGAGCCCGCAAAGGGGCCGAAAATTCCAATAAATTGCAGGCATTTGCCCGCTTCTCCCGGAAACAAAAAAGCGGCGTGCAACTCGAATCGCCGCACGCCATTTCCGGATGAGGCCTGTCACCTACCCCCGAACCCTCAGGAATTCAAGAGAAAAGGCGCCGGACCCCGGGAGCCGAACTCAGCCGAACAGCGACAGCAGACCGCGCAAACCGCCCTTGATCGCAAGATCGACCAGCGCAAAGAAGATCGCGGTCAGCGTCGCCATGACGAACACCATAGCGGTCGTCAGCAGAACTTCGCGGCGGGTCGGCCAGACCACCTTGCCCACTTCGCTGCGGACCTGCTGGATGAACTGAAGCGGATTTGTGCGTGCCATGCTTTTTCTTCTCTGTCTGGAATGGGCCGCAGATACGCGTATCGGCGCCCGATTTCAAGGGGGCTCAGCCCGGCAGAGCACCGGTCAGCACATACCGCAGCATTTCGACCACCTGGCGCGGCTCCTCGGCCACGGCCAGCGCAGCGGCGTCGACCTCTTTCAGCGCGTGCTGGTGATCGGGCCCGTGCAGAACGATCAGCGACTTGCCGAGCGCCGCGGCATAGCCCGCGTCGAAGGCCGCGTTCCACTGCTTGTATTTCTCGCCAAAACGCACCACGACGACATCGGCGTCCTCGATCCCCTTGCGGGTACGGATCGCGTTCAGCTTGGCGCCCTTGTGATCGTGCCAGAACTTGTTCGGTTCCGCCCCCATGATCGCCACGCCGCAATCGTCGCTGGCATCGTGATCGGTCACCGGGGCGCTGAATTCGACATCCAGTCCCTGCGCACCGTCGATGATCTGTTCGCGCCAATCGGTGTGAATCTCACCCGACAAATACACTTTCAAAGCCATTGGACCCTCCGTCTTTGGGTCCGTGTCTTACCGCCTCTGCCGGGCAAAGCCCAGCCTCGATCAGGGCGCGAAAGGTCACAGTTTGCGCGCCACCAGGTAACGGGTCGGTGGCTTGGCGGGAAAATTGCCCGCCTCGATGATCTTGAATCCGGCCAGCTCGACGGCGCTTTCCAGCTCGGTAATCTTCAGGAACCGCACGAACGGCGCCTTGCCGATTAGTTGCATCAGCGGCAGCGCCAGCATCAGCAACCGCAGCTTCAAGGTTCCGCCGCCTTCGGCCAGGCAAACCGTTTTCGAAATGAACAATCCGCCCGGCCGGACCATTTCCCCGATCTGCGCCAGCGCCGCATCGGTATCCTCGATCAGGTGCAAAAGGTTGAAGGCCATGACCACGTCATAGGGATCTTCGCGCAGCCCCTCGTCATCGACCCCTGCCTGAACGAAGCTGACATTGCGGGCCCCGGCCTCGGCTGCGCGGTGCTTGCCGATCTCCACCATGTTCGCCGACAGGTCGCTGGCCACCACGGATCCCGCCGCCCCGGCCAGCGTCACCGCCGTCATGCCGGTGCCGCAGCCCAGTTCCAGCACCCGGTCGGTTTCCTTCAGATAGCTGCGTGTCCGGCCCAGCGTGTATTCATAGGCCTCCATGTCGTCGATCGGCGACTTGGCATAACGGTCGGCAAGCCTGTCCCAAAATTTCGCGGCTGTCTGCATGATGGGCCTCCTTTTGGCGGGATTTATACCCATGCGGATACCCGATAGAAATTGCGGAAATCCGCAGTTGCACTATACACAAACGCATGAACGACAGCAGCCGGCAGTTCGACTGGAACCATGTCCGCGCCTTCCTCGCCACCGCCGAGGAAGGATCGCTTTCGGCCGCCGCACGCAAGCTGCGCCTGACCCAGCCAACGCTGGGCCGGCAGGTTTCCGCATTGGAGGACGAACTGGGCCTGTTGCTGTTCGAACGGGTCGGACGCAGCCTCGTGCTGACCCGCGCCGGGACTGAGCTTCTCGATCATGTCCGCGCCATGGGCGAAGCCGCCGACCGGGTGGCGCTGGTCGCCTCGGGACAATCCCAATCGATCGAAGGGCTGATCCGCATCACCGCCTCGGACGTCACCTCGGCCTTCGTGCTGCCTTGGGCGCTGAAACAGCTGCGCAGCGAAGCTCCGCGCCTCAACATCGACATCGTCGCGTCCAACGACATCCGCGACCTGATGCGGCGCGAGGCCGATATCGCCATCCGCAACGTCCGCCCCGAACAACCCGACCTGATCGCCCGGCTGGTGCAGGAGGCAAGCGCGCATTTCTATGCCTCGACCGGCTATCTCGACCGCATGGGCCGGCCGCAAACCCCCGATGACCTCGCGAACCACGATTTCATCCATTACGGCGATGCAGAAGGGATGCGGGATTTCCTGACCCCTCTCGGCCTGCCGGTCACGGTGGAGAATTTCCGCATCGGCTCGAACAGCGGCTTGGTCGGCTGGGAACTTGCCCGGCAGGGTTTCGGTATCGTCGCGATGGACGAGGAAGTGGCCAGGATGACACCCGGCATGGAACGGATACTGCCCGAGCTTGACCCGATCACCTTCCCGGTCTGGCTCGCCACCCATCGCGAATTGCATACCAGCCGCCGCATCCGCCTAGTCTTCGACCTGCTGGCAGATTACCTGTCGCAGCGCGGCTGAACGGCCCGCGGCCCTGCCCGGTCACCGCACCGAAAAAGGGCCGCGCAATGCGCAGCCCTTCCGTTGCTCACCATCCATACGGCTTACCCGCGCAGCGTTCCGCCGGTCGCCTTCGACACTTTCTCGACGATCTTGGCGGCCACCGCCTCGATGTCCTTTTCCTTCAGCGTCTTCTCCGTCGGTTGCAGCCGAACGGTGATGGCGATGGATTTCTTGCCCTCGCCCAGCGAACCGCCGATGAACTGATCGAAGATCCGAACCTCGTCGATCAGCGCCTTGTCGGCCCCGGCGGCGGCGTTGACCAGCGTCAGTGCCTCGACATCGGCATCGACCACGAAGGCGAAATCGCGTTCAACCGCCTGCAAGTCGCGCAGTTCCAGCGCCGGACGGGTGGCCGATTTCTTCTTCGGCATCGGCACGTTTTCGGGCCAGACGGTGAAGGCCACGGCAGGACCTTTCACATCCATCTCGGCCAGCACTTTCGGGTGCAGTTCGCCAAAGACGCCCAGCACCTTCTTCGGGCCAAGGCAGATCTGGCCATGTCGGCCCGGATGCCACCAGGCTTCACCGTTGCGGAAAATCTGCGCCTTGGCCGGCGCGCCGATGGCGGCCAGAACCGCCTCGGCGTCGGCCTTGGCGTCATAGACGTCCACCGCGCGCGACTGGCCATGCACGTCCTTGGGACCAGTGCGACCGATCAGCAGACCCGAAATCTGCAACCGCTGTTCGCCGGGTTCGCCGCCGGTGAAGGCGGGGCCGCATTCAAACAGCGCCAGGTCGCTGAACCCGCGCGCCTGGTTGCGTGCGGCGGCCTGCAGCAGGCCGGGCAGCAGATCGGGGCGCATATGGCTCATCTCGCTGGAAATCGGGTTGTCCAGCATGGTCGCATCCGCCCCGCCGCCGAACAGTTCCGCCGATTTGCGGTCGATGAAGGAATAGGTGACGCATTCGTTGTACCCGAGCGACGCCGCGGTGCGCCGCGCGATGGTTTCGCGCCGCTGCAGCGGGGTCTGGGTCGGCTTCGGCACGCTGACCGTGGGACGGGCCAGCGGGATCGGTTCCAGCTTGGTCAACGACGCCACCCGCGCCACTTCCTCGACCAAATCGGCCGGGCCCTGAACGTCGGGGCGCCAACTGGGCACATGGGCCATGTTGCCTTCCATCCGGAACCCCAGCCGGGTCAGGGTCTGGCGTTGCTCGGATTCGGGGATTTCCATCCCCACCAGCGACTGCACCTTTGCGGCGTCGAGCTTGTAGGCGCGCGACACGTCCGGCACCTTGCCGGCCACCACGACGGTCGACGCCTCGCCACCGCAGAGATCCAGGATCATCTGCGTCGCGTCTTCGATGGCCTGCAGGTTATAGGCCGGATCGATGCCGCGTTCGTTGCGGTACCGCGCATCCGAATTGATCTTCAGCGCGCGCCCGGTCTTGGCAATCTGGATGGTGTCCCAAACGGCCGCTTCAAGGAACACGTTCACCGTCTCCTCGGTGCAACCGGTTTCCAGCCCGCCCATGATGCCGGCAATCGATTCGATGCCGTTGTCGTCGGAAATCGCCACCGCGCCCGCCGGGAAGGTATATTCCTTTTCGTCCAGACCGATCAGCGTCTCGCCGCCCTTGGTCCGGTGCACCCGCAAATCGCCCTTGACCTTGTCGGCGTCGAACACGTGCAGCGGCCGGTTGCGGTCGAAGGTGAAGAAGTTGGTCACGTCGACCAGCGCCGAAATCGGCCGCAACCCGATCGCCCGCAACCGCTGTTGCAGCCATTCCGGGCTGGGCCCGTTCTTCACGCCCCGGATCAGGCGCCCGGCGAACACTTCGCAGCCGCCTTCGCGGGCATCATCGTCGATGGTTACCTTGATCGGGGACGGGAACTGCCCCTCGACCCGGGGTTCATCCACCGGCTTCATCTCGCCCAGGCCGCGCGCCGCCAGATCGCGGGCGATGCCGCGCACGCCCAGGGCGTCCTGACGGTTCGGCGTGATGGCGATGTCGATCACCGGATCGACCTTGGCCGGATCGTTCGCGGCCAGCCAGTCGGTGAACTTCTGCCCCACCTCGCCCGAGGGCAGTTCGATGATGCCGTTATGTTCGTCGGAAAGCTCCAGTTCGCGTTCCGAGGCCATCATGCCGTGACTTTCCACGCCGCGGATATTGCCGACGCTCAGCGTCACGTCGATGCCGGGCACGTAATCGCCGGGCTTGCACAGGACCACGGTGATGCCTGCCCGCGCGTTCGGCGCGCCGCAAACGATCTGCTTGTCGCCCTCGTCGGTTTCCACCGTGCAGACGCGCAGCCGGTCAGCATCGGGGTGCTGTTCGGCATGCTTGACCTTAGCAAGCGTGAAGGAGGCCAGTTTCGAGGCCGGGTCCTCGACCTCTTCCACTTCCAGACCCAGATCGGTCAGGGCGTAGAGGATTTCATCCAAAGAAGCCTCGGTCTCGAGGTGCTCTTTCAGCCAGGAGAGGGTGAATTTCATAGTTCGATCCCCAATTTCTCGGCGGCTTCTTGCCTGATATAAGCAACAGCCAAATCTTTCATGATACCAAGAGTGGCACCGCCAATTTTAGCAGCTCCGTCCTTGGTCTTTTCCCACACGTCGTCAGAACGAATGGCATTGATGTAGTCATGACCTTGGGCAGTGAGTCGAAAAGTTCCATTACCTACTTCGGTAACAAAGCCCTCATCGGAAAGTAAAAGAACATGATATCGTTCGCGCCGCTCTTCTTCGCTCGCATCCTTTGTGTAGCCCGGCATCATCAGAAGCCAGTCATCCGCCTCTTCGTAATTGAAGAGTAGCGCCCTAATCAGGTCATCGTCACGTTTCACCGCGACAGCCCCCCATGCAGGGTCGGCACGTCAAGCGAGGCAAACCCGTAATGGCGCAGCCAGCGCAGGTCGCTGTCGAAGAACGCCCGCAGGTCGGGAATGCCGTATTTCAGCATCGCCAAACGGTCGATACCCATGCCGAAGGCAAAACCCTGCCATTCGTCCGGGTTCACGCCCGCGGCCTGCAGCACCTTCGGATGCACCATGCCCGACCCCAGAACCTCCATCCAATCGTCGCCCTCGCCGATCTTCAGCTGACCGTCGACCCAGCTGCACTGGATATCGACCTCGGCCGAGGGTTCGGTGAAGGGGAAGTGGGAGGCGCGGAAGCGGGTCTTGATGCCGTCGATCTCAAAAAAGGCGGCGAAGAATTCCTCCAGCACCCATTTCAGGTTCGCCATCGAAATGTCGCGGTCGATGGCAAGGCCCTCGACCTGGTGGAACATCGGCGTGTGGGTCTGGTCGTAGTCCGACCGATAGACGCGCCCCGGTGCGATCACGCGGATCGGCGCGCCCTGCTTTTCCATCGCGCGGGTCTGCACCGGCGAGGTATGGGTGCGCAGCACGTGCGGCGGACGTTCGTCGGCCTCATCCCGGTGCATGTAGAACGTGTCGAATTCCTGCCGCGCGGGGTGGTGCGGCGGGATGTTGAGGCTGTCGAAGTTGTACCAGTCGGTTTCGATCTGCGGCCCTTCGGCCACGGCAAAACCAAGATTGGCGAAGATCGCGGCGATTTCTTCGCTGACCTGGCTGACCGGGTGGATGGTGCCCTGCCCGCGGCCCCTGCCCGGCAGCGTCACGTCCAACCATTCGGTGCGCAGACGCTCATCCAGCGCGGCGTCGGCCAGCGCGGTTTTCTTGGCGGCCAGTGCCGAGTTGAGTTCGTCCTTCAGCGCATTCAATGCCGGACCGGCGACCTGGCGCTCTTCCGGCGTCATCTTGCCCAGCTCGCGCATTTTCAGGCTGACTTCGCCCTTCTTGCCCACCGCCTGAACGCGAATGTCTTCCAAAGCGGCTTCATCGCCCGCATCGGCGATGGCGCTGAGGTATTTCTGTTTCAGATCGTCCATCCGACCCCTCCAATTCCGTTGGTCCCCTGCTACCCAGCACGGACCCAAAACGCAAGAAGCCGCGAGACCCCAAAAGGTCCGCGGCTTCCTTAAACTTTATCCCTGGATGGGATTACGCGAGCGCGGCCTTCGCCTTATCGACGATGGCACCGAACGCTTCGGGTTCGTGCACAGCCAGATCGGCCAGAACCTTGCGGTCCACTTCGACGCCGGCCAGGGTCAGGCCGTTGATGAAGCGCGAATAGGTCAGCGCTTCGTCATGCGCGCGAACGGCTGCGTTGATCCGCTGGATCCACAGCGCGCGGAAATTCCGCTTGCGGTTCTTGCGGTCGCGGGTTGCATACTGGTTCGCCTTGTCGACGGCCTGACGGGCGACCTTGAAGGTGTTCTTGCGACGGCCATAGTAACCCTTGGCTGCCTTGATGACCTTCTTGTGACGGGCGTGAGTCGTGGTACCACCTTTAACGCGGGACATGTCTGCTCTCCTCTCTTAGCGGTCGTAGGGCATGAAGCCCTTGACGATTTTGGCGTCGGGAGCCGACAGCGTGGTGGTTCCGCGTGCATCGCGGATGAATTTGCGGGTACGTTTGATCATGCCGTGGCGTTTGCCGGCCTGAGCGGCGAGCACCTTGCCTTTGGCGGTCACCTTGAAGCGCTTCTTGGCGCTCGACTTGGTCTTCATCTTGGGCATTTTCGTCTCCTTGTCTTTGAACGATTACACGCGACTCGGCATGCCACTCCGGCCGGCCGCGCAGACAGGCCGCCCCTATACGCGGGCAAGGATGGGGTTGCAAGTGAAAATCAGCGCATCAGCAGCGCGATGACATTGACAAAGGCCGCCGGCACGTCACCCGGCCGATACTGCCAGTCGTTCAGCACGCAGGCATAGACGACAAGGGCGCCCCCGACGGCAAGGGTCAAAGCCGAAACGTTGAAAGGCCTGTGATTGCTCCAAGCAGAGACGGCCGATGAAATCGAAAACACAATCACGACAATCCCAAGTACCAAAACCAGATCCGCATTCATCGATGCTCTCCGCGCCTGAATGCGTCAAGCCTACTCTGGATCGGTGGCAAAAATCAAACGTTCGGCGCAGGGGGCAACGCGCAGGATATTGGTGGAGCCGGGCACGTTGAAGGGCAGCCCCGCGGTGACGAGTATCTGATCCTCTTCAGTGGCATAGCCGCCGGTTCGGGCGGCACGGGCGGCATTGACCACCGCCTGCTTGAAGCGCTCCAGCTCGCCGGTCATCACGCAATCCACCCCCCAGCTCAACGCCAGCCTCCGGGCGGTGCCGCGCAGCGATGTCATCGCCACGATCGGAACCCGCGGCCGTTCCCGCGCGGTCAGAAGCGCGGTGGTTCCCGACTGGGTAAAGCAGCAGATCGCCTTGATGTCGGTGGTTTCGGCGATTTCGCGGGCGGCGGCGACGATACCATCGGCCACCGTGGCCCGGTCGGCCGAACGCGAGGCATCGATCAGCTCGCGATAGGTTTCGTCAGCTTCGACTTCCTGGGCTACGTTGTCCATCGTGGTCACGGCTTCGACCGGGAACTGTCCGGCAGCCGATTCCGCGCTGAGCATGATCGCATCGGCGCCTTCGTAGATCGCGTTAGCCACATCGGACACCTCGGCCCGGGTCGGCATCGGCGATTCGATCATAGATTCCAGCATCTGGGTGGCGACGATCACCGGCTTGGCCGCCCTGCGGCATTTTCGGATCAGCCGCTTCTGGATCGGCGGCACGTTCTGCACCGGCAATTCGACCCCCAGATCGCCGCGCGCCACCATCACCCCGTCGCTGACCGCGAGGATGTCGTCGAATGCCTTCACCGCGGCGGGTTTTTCGATCTTCGACAGGATCGCGGCGCGGCCACCGGCCAGCTTGCGCGCTTCTTCCACATCCTCGACCCGCTGGACGAAGCTCAGCGCCAGCCAGTCGATGCCGAGCTGGCAGACGAATTCCAGGTCGCGCCGGTCCTTTTCGGACAGCGCCGCGAGCGGCAGCACCACGTCGGGCACGTTCACACCCTTGCGGTTGGAAATGACGCCGCCGTTGATCACTTCACAATCGGCGAAATCCGTGCCGCAGTCCAGCACCTGAAGCCGGATCTTGCCGTCATTGATTAGAAGCGTGGCCCCGGCTTCCAGCGCCTGGAAAATTTCCGGATGTGGCAGGCAGACCCGGGTGGCATCGCCCGGCGCCTCGTCCAGGTCGAGCCGGAAGCGCGCGCCGTTTTCCAGCGTCTCTTCCTCATTGCCAAACACACCGACGCGCAGTTTCGGCCCCTGCAGGTCGGCCAGGATGCCGATCGGGTTGTCCAGATCGCGTTCCACTTGCCGGATCATCGCGTGGCGTTCACGGATTTCGTCATGGCTGCCATGGCTCATGTTCAGACGAAACACGTCAGCGCCCGCTTCGTGCAGCTTGCGGATCATGTCGTAATCGTTTGAGGCCGGCCCAAGCGTCGCCACGATCTTCACATTCCGAAAACGTCTCATTCCATTCAGCCTCTGCTTATCTTTATGTTAACGCTAACCTACAGCAATTTCGAAACCAGAGACAATTCCAATTTGTCGCATTCTGCCTTACAGGGACCTCAAAAGAAGTGAAAGTTTCATGACGTACGAACCCTACCGGATCATCGGTGCAGACCGCCCGTCACGCTGGCTTGTCACCTGCGACCATGCCGCCAATACCGTGCCGCCTTTCGTCAATGACGGTCAGCTGGGGCTGGCCAGGGGCGATATGGAACGCCACATCGCCTATGACGTCGGCGCCGCTGGGGTCGCCACCGCACTGGCCGAGGCGCTGGATGCCCCCGCGATCCTGTCGAATTTTTCCCGCCTGGTGATCGACCCCAACCGCGGCGAAGACGATCCGACCCTGCTGATGAAGCTCTATGACGGCACCATCATCCCGGCCAACCGCAACGCGGGGCCCGAGGAGCTGGAACAGCGGCTGAATGCCTGTTACCGGCCCTATCACACCGCGCTGGCGGAACTGGCGGCGCGGCGCGGCGACACGGTGATCCTGTCGATCCACAGCTTCACCCGGCAATTGCAGGGCCGCGATCCGCGACCGTGGCATATCGGCATACTCTATGCCGCCGACGACCGGCTGGCCAAACCGCTGATCCGCCGGCTGGAACAGGAACACGATCTTTGCATCGGGGAAAACCAGCCCTATGGCGGCCACCTGCCCGGCGATGCGATCGCCCGCCATGCCATCGCGCATCAGCGCCTGAACGTGTTGGTGGAAATCCGCAACGATCTGATCGAAGATGAACCGCATCAGGTGGAATGGGCGCAACGCCTTGCCCCGATTCTGCAACAGGCGCTGGAGCAGACGGGGCTCTAGCGCCCGCAATCACGGCGCTTCCCGAAGCGCCGGTAGGAGGATACAGAATGGACGACCAGACCCGCATCGAACTCGAAGCCGCAGCTTTCCGCACCCTGCGCGAACATCTGATGGAAAAGCGCACCGACGTGCAGAACATCGACCTGATGAACCTCGCCGGATTCTGCCGCAACTGCCTCAGCCGCTGGTACCAGGAAGCCGCCAACGAACGCGGCATCGAGATGACCAAGAACGAGGCGCGCGAAATTTTCTACGGCATGCCTTACGACGACTGGAAAGCGCAGAACCAGACCGCGGCCAGCCCCGAGAAACAGGAAGAGTTCAAGAAAGCCTTCGCCGAGAACGTGGGCGACAAGGGCTAGGATCGCTGCGCCGCACCATTGGCACCTTCACAGCAACAATGCGCCGATACACCCTTGGGTTGTTTAACTCCGCTTACCAAGAAAGCAATTTCTCTTGACTCATATCAGTCGGGATGCTTTCAGAAGTTAAACTTAAGGGTGTATTTTATACTTTATATTCCAATCCTATTACCTTTGATAGTCGGATCGACTTTGGCGTTTGGAATGTTGGATGATGGTTCGGACCTCGACAACGCCGAGGACGAACGCACCGATGTACGAGAAACCACAATGGTGGTGCCTGAGGATGACAATATCGCGACCTTTGAAGACAACGAAGGCCTGCATGACGATCTGACGGGGACTTCCACGTTTGACATTGTCGATTTGGGAGACGGTGATGATTACGCTCTGACCGGCGATGGAAATGATTTCATTTTGGGCGGTGCCGGGCAGGACAGTATCGATGGCGGCTTGGGAGAAGACACCATTCACGGCGGTGCCGGAGATGACTTTCTCGGTGGCGGCGACGGTGACGGAAGCGATTGGATACGCGGTGGCGAAGGTAACGATGTGATCAATCTTGGCGCAGGTTTGGACAGCAACGGCGCCGACATCGAAGACTATGAAATGGTTCTTCTCGAAGATCCTGAAAATTCGGCGACCTATCTTGCGCAGATGCAGGCCGAAATAGAGGATTCAGATGCAGGAAACGACACGATCTCGGGTGGGGCTCACGATGACGAGATCAGCGATTTTCTTGGCTCCAATCTGATCAACGGTCAGCAGGGATCGGACACGATCGTCGGGCTGGACCTGTATGAAACTGAAGGTACACCCGACACATTGCTGGGCGGGCACAACGATGACACCCTGATTGGTGACGATGGTGACGTGATGAGCGGCGGTCTCGATACTGACCGCTTCATCGTGTATCAGTCGGTAGGAAATGCCGCGGTCACCATCACCGATTTCGACCCCGTCAGCGAAATCCTTCTCGTTGCCGGCGACTACGATACCTCGGTTACACTCAGCTTCAGCGCCAACGGAGATCACGCGCAGGTGATGGCCGGCGACACGGTTCTGGCCACGCTGGAAAACGTTTCGGTATCCGATTTGTCGTCGGACAACGTCATGTATGAATCGGAAACGCAGGCCACACCGTAATCGGTACAGAAGGAGATAACACGCTCCACACCGATGAATTCGCCAATGACACTCGATCCTTGGCGACGACACTGTCTTGCTCGGAAGTGGAAATAATGCCATCGACCTGGATGATGGCGACGATGTCATGATGGTCGCAAGCTGACCGCAATTCGATACAGTCTCATTTAAATCGGCCGGACTGCCCTGACGGGTACTGCATCTGCACCGCCCCGACCACATTTCCTGTTGCCACCGGCGTCCCAGCCGGGCCTTTTCATGTAACTAGGCCGCATAAATCAGGGAGCGACAGATGACGGAACAGATGGTCAGTATCGAACGCGCAGAAACACAGCACGGGCGACGCATCGCCATCGTCCGCTTTGACACCGGCGCCAAGGCGAACGCTCTGTCGCAGGAACTGATGCGTCAACTCACCGCCGCGGCGCGCAGTTTCGAAGGCGACGCGGACACCAGCGCCATCATCCTGACCGGCCGGGCCGACCGGTTCTGCCTCGGCATGGATCTGAAGGACCCCGAATTTCAGGGCGCGCGGGACCTGCCGCTGAACGAACGCCGTCAGTTGCTGCAGCTTGGCCCGCGCATGTGCAGCGCCTGGGAAGACCTGGAACCGATGACCATCTGCGCCATCGAAGGCTGGTGCGTCGGTGGCGGCGTGGCTTTGGCGGCATCGCTGGATCTGCGGGTCTGCGGCCGGTCTTCGCAATTCTACATCCCCGAGATCGAACGTGGTCTGAACATGGGCTGGGGATCGCTGCCCCGCATCGCGGGTCTGATCGGCCCCGCCCGTGCCAAACGGCTTGCCATCGTGGCGGAACAGATCGGCGCGGGCGAGGCGGCGGACTGGGGCTGGGCGGATTACGTCGCCGAGGACGGAAAGGTCGTGGAAACGGCCCTGTCGGTTGCCGAACAGATCGCGGCAATGCCGCCCGTCGCAGTACGGATGATCAAGCAGGGCATCGAAACCGCCACGAAACCGCTCAACGGCGCCGTCAGTGCGATGGACATGGATCAGTTTGCCCTGATGCAATCTTCCGAAGACCACGCCGAGGGCGTGGCATCCTTTCTCGAAGGGAGAGAAGCGAAATTCACCGGGAACTGATCAAAAATGCACCAGTCCGGGTGCATATTGCCGCACAAGTCCTGTTCACCCATGGGGCTGTCCACCTGCCCAGCTGGCGAATACATTCGTCTCAGTTGATATGATTTCCTCGGCAAAGGCCCAAAATGACCACTCTTCCCACCTATTTCATTTCCCACGGGGGCGGTCCGTGGCCGTGGATTCCGCAGATGGCGGCGGATTTGGAACCATTGGCGGCCTCGTTCCGCGCCATGCCCGGCGAAATCGGTCAGACGCCGAAGGCCGTGCTGATGATCTCGGGCCATTGGGAAAGCGATGAATTCGCCGTCATGCATTCGGCCCGGCCGCCGATGGTCTATGATTATTACAACTTCCCGCCCGAAACCTATGAAATCCAGTACCCCGCCCCCGGCGCGCCGGAACTGGCCGAGGGCGTGGCGCATATGATCCATGCCGCCGGCCTGCCGACGCGGCTGGATGATGAATACGGTTACGACCACGGCACCTTCGTTCCGATGGCCGTGATGTATCCTCGGGCCGATGTGCCACTGTTCCAGGTTTCGATGCGGCACAATTACGACCCCGAGGAGCATTTCGCACTGGGTCGCGCGCTGGCGCCACTGCGTGATCGCGGCGTGCTGATCGTCGGATCGGGGCTGAGCTTCCATAACCTGCGCATGTTCGGCCCGGCAGCCAGGGAACCTTCGACCGTGTTCGACGGCTGGCTGACCGAAACGCTGGCCCTGCCCCCGGCGGACCGCACCGCCGCTTTGCTGGAATGGGAAAAGGCACCGCAGGCCCGCACCTGCCACGAAAAGGAAGATCACCTGGTGCCGCTTTTCGCCGCCCTCGGCGCCGCCGAAAACGATCCCGCCACCCGGACCTATCACCAGACCGGCATTCGCGGCGGCGTGACCGCATCGAGCTTCCGCTTCGGCTGATCCCCGGTTTGACCGGGATCAACGCGCGCGCCCCGCGCTGCTGGCAGGCTGGCCCCATTCACAGGATAAAGGCCATGACATGCGCGCAATGGTATTCGAAAAACCGGGACAGCGGCTGCGGCTGAGCGAAATGGACTTGCCGCACTCCGCCGACGGGCAAGTGCGGATCAGGGTCGAAGCCTGCGGCGTCTGCCGGACCGACCTGCACATCGTCGACGGCGAACTGGACCATCCCAAACTGCCGCTCGTCCCCGGGCACGAAATCGTCGGCCGCGTCGATGCGCTTGGTCCGGGTGTTTCCGGCCTTGCCCTTGGACAGAGGGTCGGCGTGCCCTGGCTGGGCCATGCCTGCGGCCATTGCTACTACTGCGACCACGGCCGGGAAAACCTCTGCGACGACCCGCTGTTCACCGGCTACACGATCAATGGTGGCTATGCCGAATACTGCCTGGCCCATACCGATTTCGTCTTTGCCCTGCCCGATGACGCCGATCCGGTCGCGCTGGCGCCGCTGCTGTGCGCCGGGCTGATCGGCTATCGCAGTTTCGCACAAGCGGGCGAGGTCGATCGGCTCGGTCTCTACGGATTTGGCGCTGCGGCGCATATCCTGTGCCAGATCGCGGTCTGGCAGGGGATCGAGGTCTTTGCCTTCACCAGCGACGGCGACGCGCAGGCACAGGATTTCGCCCGCAGGCTGGGCGCAAGATGGGCCGGCGGATCATCCCAGCCGTCACCGATAGAACTGGACGCTACGATCCTGTTTGCCCCCGTCGGCGCACTGGTCCCGCTGGCGCTGAAGGCAGTGCGCAAGGGCGGCAGAGTGGTCTGCGGCGGCATCCACATGAGCGACATTCCGGGCTTCCCCTATGCCGATCTGTGGGGCGAACGCGAAATCCGATCGGTCGCCAACCTGACCCGCGCCGATGGCGAAGCGTTCTTCCCGCTGGCACAGCAGGCCGGGGTCAAGACCGAAACCATCCCCTACCCGCTGGAACGGGCTAACGAGGCGCTGGACGACCTGCGCGCCGGGCGGCTGCAGGGGGCGGCGGTGCTGGTGCCGTGACCAGTCCTTGACGAAATCACGTGCGTCATGGCTCCCGAGATGCCATGCTCGCCAATGCAACAATAGGGAGGTTGCCAATGCGTCCGGCAGATCAACTCGCCCAGTTCGTCGCCGAAGCCCTGAAGGAAGGGCGATCGCGCGCGGAAATCGCCGCTGCCCTGCAACAGGCCGGCTGGGCGCAAAACGAAGTGACCGAGGCGTTGAACGCATGGGCCGATACCGGTTTCATTCCGCCGGTGCCGCGCCCGCGCCCCTATGTGTCGGCTCGCGAAGCGTTCCTTTACGGGCTGATGTTCCTGGCCCTTGCGATGACCGCGTGGAACATCACCACGCTCGGCTTCGAACTGATCGAACTCTGGCTGCCCGACATCGCGGACAGCTACTCGCGCTACAATGTCGGCACGGTACGCTGGTCGATTTCCGTGCTGGTGGTATTTTTCCCGCTGTTCCTGGTGATGAACACCCGCGCTCAACGCGCCGCCCATGCCGATCCCGGCAAGCGCCGCTCGGCGGTACGCAAATGGTTCGGCTACATCGCCCTTTTCCTGGCCGCTCTGACCCTGCTGGGCGACCTGATCGCGGTGATCTATGCGCTGCTCAGCGGCGACCTCACCGCGCGGTTCTTTGCCAAGGCGGTTCTTGTGGCGCTGACCGCCGGGCTGATCTTCCTGTATTTCAGCGGCGAAACGAGGGAGGCCGAGAATGCAAGCTGACAGGCTGGCACAGACCGCGCTGGCCGCGCTTGTTGCGGGGCTGGTGGTATTTGGCCTGCTGACGGTGGGCGGCCCCGGCAAGGGGCGGATAGAAAAACGCGACGATACGCGGATGTCTGATCTGCTCGTCCTCAGCAGCTACGTCCGCTGCGTTGCCGACACCCAGGGCAAAACCCTGCCCGCCTCTCTGGCCCCGGTGGATACATGCCAGCGCGACCTGCGGCTAACCGATCCCTATACCGACACGCCCTATCGCTACGAACGCGTCTCGGACACGGCCTACCGGCTTTGCGCCGGGTTCGAAGACCCCGACTGGATAATCGAAACCCGTGGCGCGGATATCGACCGCGCCACGGGCTGCTTGCAGTACACCTATACGCCCTGAGGCGATCAGATCCCCGACTTGATGCTTTCGTCGAGATAGATTTCGCGCAGACGCGTGGCAACCGGGCCGGGTTCGCCCGCGCCGACCTTGGCGCCGTCGATTTCCACCACCGGCATCACGAAGGTCGAGGCCGAAGTGACAAAGGCCTCATCCGCATCCTGTGCTTCCGCTATGGTGAAGGGGCGTTCCTCGACTTCCATCTGTGCTTCACGGGCGAATCGCAGCACCGCCGCGCGGGTGATCCCGTGCAGGATGTCGCTGGACAGGTTGCGGGTGATGATCTTGCCGTCCTTGACGATATAGGCGTTGTTCGACGTGCCTTCGGTCACATGGCCGTCCTCGACCAGCCAGGCATCGTCGCAGCCTTCCTTCTTGGCCGCCATCTTGCCCATCGAGGGGTACAGCAGCTGCACCGTCTTGATGTCGCGGCGGCCCCAGCGGATATCCTCGATCGAGATGACCTTGATGCCCTTTTTCGCTACCGGATTATCGGCCAGGCCGGGCTTTGACTGGGTGAACAGGACCAGCGTCGGCTTCACCACTTCCGGGTCGGGGAAGACGAAATCGCGGTCGCCGGCCGATCCGCGCGACACCTGCAGGTAGATCATGCCCTCGTCGATCCCGTTCAGTTCCACCAGCTTGCGGTGGATATCCAGCAGGTCGTCGAAGGCTTCGGGCTTTTCCATTTCCAGTTCGTTCAGCGACCGTTCCAGCCGCGCCAGGTGGCCGTCGAAGTCGATCAGCTTGCCCTCCAGCACGCTGGTCACTTCGTAAACGCCGTCGGCCATCAGGAAGGACCGGTCGAAGATCGAAACCGTAGCTTCGGTTTCGGGCAGGTACTCACCGTTAACGTAAACGGTACGGGTCATGGGCGGTCTCCTTCTATCCCCACAAGGCCGCGACGGGCGGGTGCACGCCGTCGGCATCGTATTGCAATGCGTTGTCGCGGTCTTCGGCCAGAAGAAGCGGCCCGTCAAGGTCCGTCACCATCGCGCCTTGTGCCACCAGCACCGCGGGCGCCATCGCCAGCGAACTGCCGACCATGCAGCCGACCATGACCTTGTAGCCCTCCGCCAGCGCCTCGTCGCGCAGCATCAAGGCCTCGGTCAGACCGCCGGTCTTGTCCAGCTTGATGTTGACCACGTCGTATTTGCCCTTCAGCCCGGGCAGCGACGCGCGGTCATGACAGCTTTCATCGGCACAGACCGGCACCGGACGCACCATCCCGAGCAGCGCGTCGTCCTGCGCCGCCGGAAGCGGCTGTTCGACCAGGGCCACGCCCAGCCGCACTAGGTGCGGCGCCAGGTCCTTGTAAACCTCGGCGCTCCAGCCCTCGTTGGCATCGATGATAATCTTGGACTTGGGCGCCCCGGCCCGTACCGCTTCAAGCCGCGGCATGTCGTCGGGCGTGCCCAGCTTGATCTTCAGCAGCGGCCGGAAGGCGTTCTTCTCGGCCTGCGCCCGCATCGCATCGGGTTCGTCCAGCGACAGGGTGTAGGCGGTGATCTCCGGCCCCGGCGCAGGCAATCCGGCCAGTTCCCAGACCCGCTTGCCCGCGCGTTTGGCTTCCCAGTCCCACAGGGCGCAATCGACCGCGTTGCGCGCGGCCCCGGCCGGCAGCAGCTTCTGCAGGGCGGCGCGGCTGACATCCGACGGCAGGCCGAGGATTTCCTCGGTCACGCTGCCGAGCGTTTCGTCATAGCGCGCGTAAGGCACGCATTCGCCCCAACCGATCACGCCGTCGCGGGTCACCTTCACCGTCAGAACCTGCGCCTCGGTCCGTGCGCCCCGGCTGATCCGGAACACCTGAGCCAGTGGAAACACATCTCTTTCAACGGTGATCGTCACGCGCCCATCCCCTTTTCATCGTTCTTCAAATGCTCGCAAAACGGCCGGAGCGCCAACACGGCACCCCGGCCCCTGTTTCAATCAGATCGCCGCCAGCGCGTCCACCAGCTTGGCCGCGCCAAACCGGAACGGGTCGGTTGCCGGCAGGCCCAGATCGGCCTCGACCTTCGCAACATAGGCCTTGGCGTCTTCCTCGCTCATGTGCTGGGTGTTGATCGCGTAGCCGACCACCTTGGCATCCGGGTTGGCGACCTGCGCCAGCGAGGTCGCCATGTCGCGCACCGCCTCGAGCGTCGGCAGCTTGTAGCCCGGCAGCCCGCGCATGTGTTCGCGGGTCGGTTCGTGGCAAACGATCAGGGCGTCGGGCTGGCCGCCGTGGATCAGCGCCATGGTGACGCCGGAATAGGACACGTGGAATAGGCTGCCCTGCCCTTCGATGATGTCCCAGTGGTCGGCGTCGTTGTCGGGGGTGATGTATTCGATCGACCCGGCCATGAAATCAGCCACCACCGCATCCAGCGGCACGCCGTCGCCGGTGATCAGGATCCCGGTCTGTCCGGTGGCGCGGAAATCGGCCTTCATGCCGCGCGCGCGCATTTCCTTTTCCAGGCACAGCGCGGTGTACATCTTGCCCACCGAACAATCGGTGCCGACGGCCAGCACCCGCATGCCGGTCCGCTTGACGCCGTTGGCGATCGGGTAGTCCACTTCCGGCACCCGCACATCGTGCAATTCCCGCCCGGTCGCTTCGGCCACCGCGACAAGGTCGGCTTCGTCGCGCAGCAGGTTGTGCAGCCCGCTGGCGAGGTCGAAGCCTTCCTCCAGCGCCGTCACCAGCACCTTTTTCCAGGCCGGACTGATCACGCCGCCCCGGTTCGCGACACCGATCACCAGCGTCTTGGCGCCGGCCGCCTTGGCCTCTTCCAGCGTCATGTCGGTCAGGCCCATATCGGCCTTGCAGCCCTCCATGCGGAACTGGCCGATGGCGAATTCCGGGCGCCAGTCCTTGATGCCCTGCGCCACTTTCGCGGCCAGTTGGTCGGGGGCATCGCCCAGGAACAGAAGATAGGGAGTCTGGATCATCGTTTCGGCCTCTCATTCACTTGTTAAACTCCATTGTCGGGGTTCGCGACGGGATTGCTTTGCGAAATTTGCGGTGCAGCACGGCGTTACAGAAGATTTTTGCATGAATTGAAAATAATTCGAAGATTATCCCGTGATGACAGACAACACCGACATTATCCACCATCCCGGCAGCGGATTTGCCGCAACTGCAAAATGACCTTGCGAAAGCGCGCGCAATTTCATAACCCTCAGGGCGACGAATTCGAAATTTAGTTACTCAAAGGATGACGCCATGAGTTTCCGCATTCAGCCCGCCGCGCCTGCCCGCCCGAACCGCTGCCAGCTGTTCGGCCCGGCCTCCAACACCAAGCTGTTCGCCAAGATGGCGGCCTCGGCGGCGGACGTGATCAATATCGACCTGGAAGATTCGGTCGCCCCTTCGGACAAGGATATGGCCCGAGCCAACGCGATCGAGGCGATCAACACCGTCGACTGGGGCAACAAGCATCTCTCGGTGCGGATCAACGGGCTCGACACGCCCTATTGGTACCGCGACGTGGTCGACCTTCTGGAACAGTGCGGCGACCGGCTCGACCAGATCATGATCCCGAAAGTGGGCTGCGCCGAGGACGTCTACGCGGTCGACGCGCTGGTCACCGCGATCGAGCGCGCCAAGGGCCGGACCAAGCCGATCAGCTTCGAGGTGATCATCGAATCGGCCGCCGGCATCGCCCATGTCGAAGCGATCGCCGCGTCCTCGCCGCGGCTGCAGGCGATGAGCCTTGGCGCCGCCGATTTCGCCGCCTCGATGGGGATGCAGACCACCGGCATCGGCGGCACCCAGGAAAACTACTACATGCTGCACGACGGCGCGAAACACTGGTCCGACCCGTGGCACTGGGCCCAGGCGGCCATCGTCGCCGCCTGCCGCACCCACGGCATCCTGCCTGTCGATGGCCCGTTCGGCGACTTCTCCGACGACGAAGGCTTCATCGCGCAGGCGAAACGCTCCGCCACCCTGGGCATGGTCGGCAAATGGGCGATCCACCCGAAACAGATCGCGCTGGCCAACCAGGTCTTCACCCCGTCCGAGGAAGCCGTCACCGAGGCGCGCGAAATCCTCGCCGCGATGGAAGACGCCAAGGCCAAGGGCGAAGGCGCCACCGTCTACAAGGGCCGGCTGGTCGACATCGCCAGCATCAAGCAGGCCGAGGTCATCGTCGCCCAGGCCGACCTGATCGCCAACAGCTGACCCACGCATCAGAAGCGGCGCCCCCCTTCCCGGGCCGCCGCTTCCCGCTTCTTCTTTTCAAAAATATCCCGGGGGAGTCGCGCAGGGCGCGACGGGGGCAGCGCTCCCTCTGCTTCGCCTCGGGGCGAAGCGCATCAAGCGTGGCGCAGCCACACAATCAAATCAGACCCGAATGGAATCAGGACCGGTCGCCCCCCCGTCCCTTTCAGCCCGGCCCGGAAGTCCGACAACGCCTCCGGATACAGGCGTTCCACCGTTTCCTCGCTTAACCGCGCGCCCTTCGCATTCCAGCAACTCAGCCCGTCAGCGCCCTGCAGCAGGAACGCCACGGGCGTTTTTTCGCCGCAAATGAACATCCCTCGCCCCAGCGCGCCACAGCGCACCTGCCGCGTACTGATGGCCGCCACGCGCCCTTGGGGCAGTTGAATGATCTCGATATCGTAATCCGTCATCGCATCGGCCCGAAAACGCGCCAGACAAAGCGCAGGATAGGCGGCAACAGCGTGATCGGCGTGATCCGCAAGGCCGCCCGCAATTGCCCGTCAAGACAGGCAGTATCGAAATCGGGCGCCAATGCGATCGTCACCCCCCGCCGCGCGGGCAGGCCATAGAGGATCGGCGACAGCATCCCGAAGACCGTGCCGGTATCGGCGGGATCGCCAAGTCCGAACCGGCCCTGCAGGCGGAACTCCTCAAACCTGATCTGCCGCAGCAACCCCCGCAGCAGCACCGGGAATTCCCCCGCCAGGCGCACCGACCCCTTTCCCGTCCGCCCCTTGCGGCGCTTCGGTTTCTTCCTGGCCTTCTTCTTGCGCGGCTTTCTGGGCCTTGCGCTGTCATAGACCACCAGCCCGGGCGCCATTCCGCCCATCAGGCCGATGGTGACGCGCAGACGCGCCACCGCGCCGGCCTCGCCGGTCAGCGCGATACGCAGCGGCAACGCGGCCAGCAGCACGATCGCCGTCAGCAGCGCCAGCACGCCCCAGACCAGAATCTGCAGCGCCAGCCACAGGATCACGGTCACGCCTCGTCGTCAGCCTTGCCCTGCCCGGACAGCTTCGCCCCCGCGACCTTGGCCGCGGCTTCGCCGAGGACTTCGGCCACATTGGACATTGCCCCCTTCACGGCCTCGACGCGCGCGCCGTTGGCGTCGAACACGATGGCGCCCACGGGCTTGATGCCGCCGCCCGCTCCGGTCCCGGCACCGCCGCCAGATTTCGCGTCGGACCCGCTGCCGGCCCCAAAGCCGAAGCCATAGCTGACGATCGGGATCACCGTCGCGCCGTCGCGCTCGATCGGATCGCCCAGCACGTTGCGCGCATTCAACAGCTTGTCGAGTTCCTCGACCGTTCCCTTCAATAGCTTTTCAACATCTTGCATCTGAAATCTCCCGTCGCGGGACAATCCCGCCGCCCGAGGTTTCGCGCCTGAAAGGGCGCGCGGCCATGATCTGGATCACGGACGGGCGCGGGATCGGGGCGATTCGCCGGGAATCCGTTCAGGCGCGTTCGTCCTTGGGCGACCCCATCACCACATAGGTCGTGATCGAATTCACCTGCGGCAGGGTGCCCAGAACGTCGGTGTGGAAGCGCTTGAAATCGGCAAGGTCGCGCGCCTCCACCCGCAGCAGGTATTCGATGCTGCCGGTAATATTGTGGCACTCGCGCACCTCCGGCGACCGGGCCACCGACCGCTCGAACGCTTCCTGGCTGTCCTTGGTGTGCAGGTTCAGCCCGACCGCGATATAGGCGGTGAACCCGCCGCCCCGCGCTGCCGGGTCGATCACCGCGCGATAGCCCTTGATCACACCGCTGCGTTCCAGTTCCTGCACTCGGCGCAGACAGGCCGAGGGCGACAGCCCGACCCGTTCGGCCAGGTCCAGGTTGCTGATCCGCCCGTTCCGGGACAGCTCGCACAATATCTTTTGGTTTATATCGTCATTCTTCGTCATCAGTTGCAAAATTAGACCAACAGCACACGAAAACGCAATTACACTGCGGGCAAATCGAAATAATTCTTCTTCATGACTTACGAATTACTCACCGGCCTTGCCGCCTTCGCCTTCGCCTCCTCGATCACGCCGGGGCCCAACAACATGATGTTGCTGGCCTCGGGCGCCAATTTCGGCTTTCGCCGTTCGATCCCGCATATGCTGGGTATCGCCATCGGGTTCACCTTGATGATCGTGCTGGTCGGCATCGGCCTGATCGGCCTGTTCGACGCCTTCCCGCTCAGCCATGCGATCCTCAAATTCGCAGGTGTCGGCTATCTGCTTTGGCTGGCCTGGAAAATCGCCAATGCCGGCATGCCCGAAGCAGGCAGCAACGCCCGCCCGATGAATTTCGTGCAAGCGGCGGCGTTCCAATGGGTCAATCCCAAGGCCTGGCAAATGGCGCTGACCGCGATCACGCTTTACGCGCCGGACCGGTCGGTCTGGGCAATCGGTATCGTGGCGGCGATCTTCGGGCTGATCAACCTGCCCTCGGTCAGCACATGGACGGTACTGGGCCAGCAGATGCAAAGGGTGTTGTCCTCGCCGCTCAGGCTGCGCAGCTTCAACGTCGTGATGGCGCTGTTGCTGGTGGCCTCGCTGGTCCCGGTGCTTTACCCTGCCGCGTCGTGACCCTGACCCTGCTCCATACCGCCGCGGCCCACCGCGCCACCTTCGACCGCCTGCGCGACCGTATCGCGCCGGGGACGCAGTTGGACCATGTCGTGCGCGAAGACTGGCTGATCCGGGCACAAGGCGGCATTGACGACGACCTGGCGCGGGAAATCACCGCAGCGACCATGGCGGCGGGCGGCCCGGTGCTGTGCAGCTGCACCACGCTGGGGCCACTGGCCGAAGCCGCCGGTGCGTTGCGCATCGATCAGCCGATGATGCAGATCGCGGCGCAAACCGGTGGCAAGGTGCTGATGGCCTACTGCCTGAAATCGACCGAAACGCCGAGCCTGTCGCTGCTGCAGCGCGAAATGGACAGGGCAGGAAATGACAGCGGGATAGAGCCGCTGTTTCTTGGCCATCATTGGCCGCTTTTCGAAGCCGGTGAAGCCGACGAATTCGCCGATGCCATCGCGGCTTCTGTTCGCGGCGCGGCCACAATGTGCGACGACCTCGGCGCGGTGGTGCTGGCGCAGGCACCGATGGCGGCGGCGGCGGACCGGCTGACCGATCTGGGCCTGCCGGTTCTCAGTTCGCCAGAAACGGCACTCGGCGCGGCACTGGAGCGCGTCAGGCAGGCTTGACCGGCTGGCGCAAGATCGTCTTCAGCTTCTCCGGCGCCACCCGGCACGGATCGGACAGGTAGATTTCGTGATGATGCCCACCAAAGGTCAGCCCCATTCCCGGCATCGCCTCGTGATGCAGGTCGGCCAGCACCGGCGCCTCGTCGGCATAAGACCCGACATGCAATGCCTGCAGGCAATCGCCCTCCTCGTAGCGCCACAACCCGACCGCCTCGACATGATCCGCATCGGTGGCGGCATCCTTATCCTTGGCCAGTTTCGCCAGCACCTTGGCCCGCGCCGCATTCAGCATCTCCTCGCTCACACCCTCCGGCATCCGCAGCATCGCCTTCCAGCGCCAATTCGCCCGGTCGCCCCTGACGAAAGCGTCCATGTCATCGGCCCACCACAATGCTTCCAGCGGCGGCACCACGAAATCCTGCCCCGCCGCCTTGCACGCGAACTTGATCGCATAGGCCACCGGATAAAGCGCGGCGACCGCGGCGGTGTATTCCGCCCCGCCCGGATCGCCCTGCCCTTCGACCGCCAGGAACAGCATCGCCGGTATCACGACCCGGTCCCATCGCCCGGTCTTGCCGCTATAAAACGCCTTGTCGGTTTTTTTGAAATCCAACTTATCCATCCTGATCCTCCGCCAGCGCCATGCGTATCCGTCCCATTGAACCCCACCGGGCCGACCGCCGCCTTGCGCCCGATCAACAAGCATTGCCAGTTGCATCTGGCCCCAGTCACAGCCATATAACCTGCTAATCAAGGCTGGAGAGTGACACGCGATGACCAACTACCTCGATTTTGAACGCCCGCTTGCCGAAATCGAAGGCAAGGCCGAAGAACTGCGCGCCATGGCGCGGCAGAACGAGGAGATGGATATCGAAGCGGAAGCCGCCGCTCTGGACAAGAAAGCGGCTGACCTGCTCAAGGATCTCTACAAGAACCTGACGCCCTGGCGCAAATGCCAGGTCGCGCGCCATGCCGACCGTCCCCATTGCAAGGACTACATCGAGGCACTGTTCACCGATTACACGCCGCTGGCGGGCGACCGGAACTTCGCCGACGATCACGCGGTGATGGGCGGGCTGGCGCGGTTCAACGACAAGCCGGTGATCGTGCTGGGCCAGGAAAAGGGCCATGACACCAAAAGCCGGATCGAACGTAATTTCGGCATGGCCCGGCCCGAAGGGTATCGCAAGGCGGTGCGGCTGATGGAAATGGCGGAAAAATTCGGCCTGCCGGTGATCACCCTGGTCGACACCTCGGGTGCCTATCCCGGCAAGGGGGCCGAGGAACGCGGCCAGTCCGAGGCGATCGCGCGCTCGACCGAAAAATGCCTGCAGATCGGCGTGCCGGTGATTTCGGTGATCATCGGCGAAGGCGGGTCCGGCGGCGCCGTTGCCTTTGCCACCGCCGACCGGCTGGCGATGCTGGAACATTCGGTCTATTCGGTGATTAGCCCCGAAGGCTGCGCCTCGATCCTGTGGAAGGACGCGGGCAAGATGCGCGAAGCGGCCGAAGCGCTGCGCCTTACCGCGCAGGACCTGAACAAACTGGGCGTCGCGGACCATGTCATCGACGAACCTCTTGGCGGCGCGCATCGCGACCGCGAGGCGACGATGCAGTCGGTGGGCGACGCGATCCAGAAGATGCTGGGCGAACTGTCCGGCCGGTCGGCAAAGAAGCTGGTCGCGGATCGGCGCAAAAAATTCCTCGACATGGGATCGAAGGGTCTGGCGGCCTGAGGCGAGCTTTCCCGAAACGGATACGGCAGCAAGGTCCGATGCGAATTTTGCCCCCCTTCCGCCGAACCGCTTTTACGGCAATAGTCGTTTCATGATCGAGAAACTGGAAATGTTCATCTCGCTGGCGCGCGAACAGCATTTCGGCCGCGCCGCCGAAAGCTGCGGCGTAACCCAGCCCAGCCTGTCGGCCGCCATCAAGCAGCTCGAGGACCAGCTTGGCGTTATGCTGGTTTATCGCGGATCACGATTTCAGGGTCTGACACCTGAAGGTCAGCGGGTGCTGGACTGGGCGCGCCAGATCGTCGGCGACACCCGAACCATGAAAGAAGAAATGCGCGCCGCCAGGCAGGGCCTGTCGGGCAACCTGCGGCTGGCCGCGATTCCCACCGCACTCAACCTGATAGCCGAACTGACGGCGGAATTCGTCCAACGCCATCCCAAGGTTCGCTTCACCATCCTGTCGCGCACCTCGGTCGAAATCCTGTCGATGCTGGAAAACCTGCAGATCGACGCCGGGCTGACCTATCTGGATAATGAACCGCTGGGCCGGGTGTCCACGGTGCCGATCTACTCCGAACGTTACGCGCTGATCCTGCGGCGCGATCACCCGCTGGCGGATCGCGACCGGATCGATTGGGGCGAACTGAGCGAACTGCCGCTTTGCCTGCTGACCCCCGACATGCAGAACCGCCGGATCATATCCCAGCACCTGTCCGAAGCCGGAGCCGAGGTGACCCCGATGATCGAATCCTCGTCGCTGATCGTTCTGGTGGCCCATGTGCGCCAGGGCGGCTGGGCGACTATCCTGCCGCTGAAGGCGGCAGAAATCTTTCTCGAGGGGGGGGAACTGGCGGCGGTGCCCATCGCCGCGCCCGAGGCACACCACCGCGTCGGGCTTATCGCGCCCCACCGCGAACCCCACACGCCGGTCCTGGCGGCGCTGCTGGCGCAGGCCGCGTCGTTGTCGGGACGGTTTCAGGACTGACAGGGGCAGCTTGAGCCTACACCGCCTCCCGGATCACACCCACTTGGCCATCGGCGGCAGGCTCATCAGAACCGCATTCGCGTCGTGGCCGGTTTCCAGCCCGAATTTCGTGCCCCGATCGTAAACCAGATTGTATTCGGCATAGAGCCCGCGATGGATCAGCTGAGTATCCTTGTCGGCCTCGGTCCAGGGCGTGTTGCGGCGCTTTTCGGTGATCGGCACGAAGGCGGGCAGGAAGGCCCGGCCGACATCCTGAATGAAGGCGAAATCCGCCTCCCAGTCACCGGTGTTGTGGTCGTCGAGGAAGATGCCGCCGACACCACGTGCCCGCTTGCGGTGGGGGATATAGAAATATTCGTCCGCCCAGGCCTTGAAGCGCGGGTAATATTCCGGGTCGTGCCTGTCGCAATGTTCCTTCTGCACGGCATGGAAATGCGCCGTGTCCTCAGGATATTCGATGCAGGGGTTCAGGTCGGATCCGCCGCCGAACCACCAGGCATGGGGGGTCCAGAACATCCGCGTGTTCATGTGAACGGCGGGCGTGTGCGGGTTCTGCATGTGCGCGACCAGCGAAATGCCCGAGGCCCAGAACCGCGGATCGTCCTTCATCCCCGGAATGCCCTTGCGCGCGGCCATCGCCGCCTGTGCGCGTTCGCCCAGTTCACCGTAAACAGTCGACACGTTAACGCCTACCTTTTCGAACACCCGGCCGCCGCGCATGACGCTCATCAAGCCGCCGCCGGCATCCGACCCGTCCGCCGATTCCCGCTTGGTTTCGGTTACTTCGAACCGGCCCGCCGGCCGGTCGGCGAAGGGGCCTTCGGTCTGGCTGTCTTCCAGCGCCTCGAAGGCGGCGACGATATCGTCACGCAGCTGCCGGAACCAGGCGCTGGCGCGCTGTTTTTCTTCTGTGAACACTTCGGTCATGACATCCTCACCCTGTCTTTGGCGCAGGTTTAGCAGCCCGCGCGGGCGGCGACCACTGTCACGATGGCGCAGGGATCAATGCGCCGAGGCCGAAACCGGATCGATCAGGGTGCGACCGCCATCTATGGTCATGATCTGCCCGGTCATGAAGCCCGACGCTTCCGACGCCAGGTACTGCGCCGCATGGGTCAGTTCGGTCGGCGCCGCGATCCGGCCCAGCGGCGTGTGTTGTTCGATCTCGCTGCGGTAATCGGTGTGATCGCGCAACGTGTCCTTCAGGCTGTTCGACATCACCGACCCGAAGGCCAGCCCGTTGACGCGAATCCGGTGCGGTGCCAGCGCGACGGCCAATGACCGGGTCATCTGATCCAATGCGGCGGTCGACACCGAATAGGCCAACAGGTCGGGCGAGGTGCGCCGCGCTGCGATGCAGGACAGATTGACGATGGTGCCGGCGGTGCCTTCGCCGTTGCCATTGGCCTGCTTGATCATCCGCTTGGCGACCAACTGCGACAGCCGCAAAGAGGTCAGCAGGTTCTGCTGCAACATGGTTTCGACCGCGTCGTCATCGGCGTTCAGGGGATCGGCAGCGATGATCTGTCGCGAGGCGTTGATCAGGATATCGACACTGTCGAACGCATCCAGCGTCGCCGACAACAGGTTCACGAGGGTCAGCTTTTCCCGCAGATCGCCTGCGAAATAGCGATGGGCCTTGCCCTCTTCGTTCGGGCCCAGTTCCTTGACGAGATTGCCCTCGTCCATATCCGCGAATATCACATTCGCGCCCTTGTCGAGGAAATGCCGGCCGATGGCCAGGCCGATCCCATTGGCGCCACCGGTCACAATGGCTGTCTTTCCCGAAATGGCAAAGCTCATGCGTAAAGCTCCTGAAATCTGATGGCTATGGGTACCGGGTCTATCGTGACTTACGGGACGGCCGCCGGGCGTAGAGCACCTTGAAGCGGTTGTCCCCGTCCACTTCTTTCACATCGGCGAACAGCTCGGCAAGAGTCGTTTCGTAGGCAAGGTGACGGTTCGCCACCAGCCACAACTCGCCATGTGCGGCCAGATTACGGGCCGCGGCGGCAATGAAGGCCCGGCCCAAATCGGGTTCCGCGGTGCGGCCGGTATGGAAAGGCGGGTTCATCACCACCCCGTCGAGCTTGCGGTCCGACCGCCATGTGGTGGCATCGGCCCAATGGAATTGCACCCGCTCGTCGTCCAGATTCGCGCGCGCGCACTCCAGCGCCGCATAATCGGCCTCGACCAGAGCCAGCGATTTGACCCCCGCGCGTTGCAGCACGGCGCGCGACAGATACCCCCACCCCGCGCCCAGATCGGCCAGATGTCCCGACAATTTCTCGGGCAGGGCGCTAGCCAGCAATTTCGAGGCCGGGTCGATCCCGTCGGCGGAAAACACACCGGGCCGGGTGATGAAACCGTCCTCGATCACGGACGGTTCCGACGCGGCCCAATCCTCGAATCCCGAACCGGCGGCGAACCAGAACAGCTTGCCATGCGCCTTGGAAAGAACCGAAAGCACCTCGGCCCGTTTGCGCACTTCCTTCAGCAGGCTGTCGACGCCATCGGTTTTCTGCCCGTCGATCACCACCGGCCCCTCTGTCAGCGCTGCCGCCTCGGCGATCATCGCACGTGCCAATTGCTTGGCGCGCGGCAGGAATACGATGCTGGCGGCATAGCGGCCTTCGGCCTGCGTGGCACAGTCGAATCCCTGCGCCGTGAACCGGTCGTAATCGGGTTTGAAACCCGTCACGATCTGGCAACGCGCCTTCGGCAAGTCGGAGATGTCGGTATCGGCACGCGGCGCGAAAACGCCAATCCTGCCTTCGGCGATGTCCAGACCGGCCTCAAGGGCCAGGGCGAGGCGCGGATGGCTCATCGGTGGGCCTCGCGAAGCTGGGACAGGATCATTCCTTTTCCATCGTACATTGCAGCGGGTGCTGATGGCGGCGGGCGAAATCCATCACCTGGGTCACCTTGGTTTCCGCGATTTCGTGACTGAAAACGCCGACCACCGCCAGCCCCTTCTTGTGGACCGTCAGCATGATTTCAAAGGCCTGCGCGTGGTTCATCCCGAAAAACCGTTCCAGAACGTGAACAACGAATTCCATCGGCGTGTAATCGTCGTTCAGCAGCATCACCTTGTACAGCGGAGGGCGCTTGGTCTTGGGCCGGGTCTGCAGCGCGATGGACGCATCGGAATCGTCGTCGTTCTTGTCAGACATTGTGACGGGCCAGTCGATCATGAGCTCGCTTCTTCGGTTTTCGCGGTTGAGGCTTAGAACGGTCTATATAACCTGTGTATTGGATTAGGAAAGAGGTCTGCCGCTGGCAGAAGGAAAACTTGGCCGGAAAACTTACGACAATAGGCTTCGATGCGGACGATACGCTTTGGCATAATGAGCGGTTTTTCCGCATCACGCAGGAGCGATTCGCCGACCTTCTGGACGATTTCGCTGACCCCGACCACCTGATGGAACGCCTTCTCGAGGCGGAAAAGCGCAATATTCGCCATTACGGATTCGGGATCAAAGGTTTCGTCCTGTCGATGATCGAAACCGCCCTCGACGTGACCGAAAACCGCGCGCCCGGCCCGGTCATCCGGGCGCTGATCGATGCCGGTCAGGACATGCTGCAGCACCCGATCGAACTGCTGCCGCACGCGCGCGAAGCGGTCGAAGCGCTGGCCGACAGCCACCGCGTGATCCTGATCACCAAGGGCGACCTGATCGATCAGGAACGCAAGCTGGCGCAATCGGGTCTGGGGGACCTGTTCGACGGGATTGAAATCGTGTCGAACAAGACGCCAGAGGTCTATGCCGAGATCTTCACCCGCCTGGGCGACGGCCCCGCATCCGGGCTGATGGCGGGCAACTCGATGAAATCCGACGTGGTGCCGATGGTCGAAGCGGGCGGTTGGGGCGTTTACGTGCCGCACGGGTTGGTCTGGGAAATCGAACGGGCCGAGGCGCCGGAACAGTCGGACAGGTATCAGGCAATCGACGATCTGGGCGCCCTGACCGCGCTGGTGAAACGGATCGAAGAGGGCTGACGGCGTTTGCAGCGCGGTAGAGCCGGGCAGCGCCTTGATCCCGCCACCTATATGTACAAGTAACTGATCCCGGTTTCCGTCTGATCCGCCCGCGCGCCCCGCGCGGCGCCAATACCGCCCTGGTTGAAAAAATCTTCCCGCCGCGATGGCATGTGTTGGGGGTCCGAAACGCCATCCCCCAAGATTTGCCTCTTTGTCGGGCAGCATCCCCGGTTCGTCAAAAAAACGGTCAAAACCCAACTAAATGATAGCTTTATTCGTGAAAACTCATGTGTTAGCCTGAATTCAACCAAACGACGTCAGACCGGAAAACCGGCGGCGCAGAGGCAGTAAAGGCAGTGATCGTGAAGGATCGGCAGTGGAAGCCGGCCCGCTTGGGCCTGCTGGTATTCGCACTCATCTGGATATTGGCCATCGTGCCGCTCAGCGCGCGCGCCGCACCCTATGCGGCGATGGTGATCGACGCGCGTTCGGGCGAAGTCCTGCATTCGCGCAACGCTGATCAGCGCCTTCACCCGGCTTCCCTGACCAAGATGATGACGCTCTATATCGCCTTTGAGGCGATCGAGCACGGCGAAATCAGCCTCGACACCAAGGTCCGCATCACGAAGAAAGCCGCCGCCGAACCTCCTTCGAAACTGGGGCTGGTGGCCGGGCAGCGGATCAAGCTGCGTTACCTGATCCGTGCCGCGGCGGTGAAATCGGCCAATGACGCCGCCACCGCCATCGGCATCGCGATTTCGGGTTCCGAAGCGGCCTTCGCCCGCCGGATGAACCGCACTGCCAAGGCCCTTGGCATGACCCGGACCACCTTCAAGAACGCCAACGGGCTGACGGAATCGGGCCACCTGTCCACCGCCCGGGACATGACGACGCTGGGCCGGCACCTGTTTTTCGACTTCCCGGAATATTACAACCTGTTTTCGCGCCGATCGACCGATGCCGGCATGCGTCAGGTCAACAACACCAACCGCCGTTTCCTGAACGCCTACAAGGGCGCCGACGGCATCAAGACCGGCTATACCCGCGCCGCAGGGTTCAACCTCGTCGCCTCGGCGCGGCGTGGCGACGAACGGATCATCGCCACGGTTTTCGGTGGCCGGTCCACCGCGACCCGCAACGCCAAGGTCGCCGAATTGCTGGATCTGGGGTTCCGCCGCGCCCCGAGCCGGGTGGCAGTACGAAAACCGCAACGGCCAATCTATGTCGGCAACAGTCCCGCGCCGGGAACGGCTGGCAAAACCATTCGCCTGGTAACGGCGGTGAAGAAAAGTCTGCGCCCCCGGCCGCGTCCCGGCGAAGCGTCCCAGCCGCCGGTCCTGCTTGCTTTGAAGGATGACATAAACAGCGCGCTGGCCGAAGTAGCGATCACCTCGGACACCCCCGCGGTCACTCCAAGGATGCGGCCCGAAGAGGTGGTCCTTGCCAAAGCCGACAATACGCCGGCGGTCGAGGAAACCCTGGCCCGCCAGTCCAGCCGCAGCGAACCCGAAGTCGTGACCCGCGTCAGCACCTCGGGTGGACGGCACTGGGGCATCAATATCGGCCGCTTCCCCAGCCGCTATGCCGCCGAGCGACAGTTGCTGAAAGTCGCCCTGACGGAAATGAGCACGCTGGACGGCGGCCTGCGCAAGGTGGTCAATCGCAAGAACGGCTATGACGCCAATTTCCTTGGCCTGACCCGCGACAGCGCCGATCTGGCCTGCCGCCGCCTGCAGGCGCGGAAAGTGACCTGCTTCATGATCGGGCCGGGCTGAGGCAGGGTTCCCAGATCGGTTCAGCCTCTGCGCGCGACACGAAAAAAACCCCACGGAAACGGGCCGCGGGGTTTTCTTTTTGGATGGTCTTCCGGGCCGTTCAGGGCTTGGGATGATCGTCCCAGTCGCCGTTCAGAATCCGCTGCGCGTTTCCGTCCGGGTCGTCATACTGATCGCTCTTGACTGTGTAGATGAAAAACAAAAGCCCCACGCCGCCAAGGATCAGCGAGATCGGGATCAGGTAGGACAGGACTGACATCGGCTTTACCTCAGGCGCAACGCGTTCAGGGAAACTGTAATGGAACTGGCCGACATAGCCAAGGCCGCGACCAGCGGCGTGGCAAGCCCGATGACCGCGATCGGCACCGCGATCACGTTGTAGATCGTCGCTATGCGGAAGTTTTCGCGAATACGGCGGGTCGCGGACCGTGCGGTTGCCACCGCGTCTGCAATCGGGCTCAGATCGCCGCCCAGCAGCACGATGTCCGACGCCACCCGCGCCGCGTCAAGCGCCGAAGCGGGAGAGATCGATACATGCGCCTCGGTCAGTGCCGCGGTGTCGTTCAACCCGTCACCCACCATCAGAACATGCCTGCCTTCAGCGCGCATCGCGGCGATGCGCGCTGCCTTGTCGCTGGGCAGCGCCTCGGCCATCCATTGCCGGATGCCCAGCCGGCCTGCCATCTTTTCCACCGCGCCCGAAGCGTCGCCGGAAATCAGGATCACGTCCTTGCCGCTGTCCTGCAGAGCCTTGACCGCCTCTTCCGCCCCCTCGCGCAGACGGTCGGCGAAGCGGAAGGGTATCGGTTCCTCGCCCTCGACGGCCAGCCACGCGGTGGTTTGCGACAGCGACGGCGCGCCGACCCATGCACCGCGGCCCAGACGCACGCGGCGCCCCTGCCAACGGCCTTCGGTGCCGTAACCTGGCACCTCGGTCAGGCTTTCGATTGCGGCCGGCTTCACCCCCTCTGCCTTCACCGTGTTGGTCAGTGACACCGACAGCGGATGCGCGCTGCCCTGCGCCAGCGCCAACGCGATTTCCAGATCGCGGGTCGCGTGGTCCCCCATGTTGGTCAGTTCCGGCGTACCCGCGGTCAGCGTGCCTGTCTTGTCGAAGACGACCGTGTCGACCTGCGCCAGACGTTCCAGCGCGGTGGAATGCTTGATCAGCATCCCCTTGCGGAACAACCGCCCGGACGCGGCTGTGGTCACCGCCGGCACGGCCAGCCCAAGGGCACAGGGGCAGGTGATGATCAGAACGGCGGCGGCGATGTTGAGCGCGGTACGCACATCCCAGCTGTAGAGGTACCAGCCGACGAAGCTGAGCGCCGACAGGATATGCACCCCCGGCGCATACAGCTTCGCGGCCTTGTCCGCCAGCGAGGTGTAGCGCGACCGGCCCGATTCCGCGATGGCGACCAGATCGGCCATCCGGTGCAGCGAGGTGTCCTTGCCCACCGCCGTTGCGCGGATCGTCAGGGGGCCGGTCAGGTTGACCTCGCCCGCCGACACCGCCTGCCCCGCCGCGGCAAATACCGGCACTGTTTCCCCGGTCAGCAGCGACCTGTCGATTTCCGAGGTGCCCTCGACGATTTCGCCGTCCACCGGCATCCGTCCGCCCGGCCGCACCATGATCAGGTCGCACACGACCAGCTCCGACACCGGCACCTGCTTTTCCTCGCCCTCGCGCAGCAGGAAGGCGCGCGGCACTTCCAGCGCCGCCAGTTCCTCGGCCGCCGAACGTGCAATCGCCCGGGTGCGGTGATCCAGATAACGCCCGGCCAGCAGGAAGAAGGTCAGCGTCAAGGCCGCGTCGAAATAGGCGTGTTCGCCCGACAGCGAGGTTTCCCAGAGCGACGTCACCACCGCCAGCGCGATCGCCAGGACGATCGGCACGTCCATGTTCAGCCGCCCGTTTCTCAGCGCGCTCCAGGCGTTGCGGAAAAACGGCTGGCCGGAAAACACGATGGTGGGCAGCGCGATCGCCGCCGAAATCCAGTGAAACAGGTCGCGCGTCGCCGCTTCGGCGCCGGACCAGACCGACACCGACAGCAGCATCACGTTCATCGAGGCGAATCCCGCCACCGCCAGCCGCATCAGCAAATCGCGCCCGGCCTTGTCGGCCTTCGTCGCCGACAAGGCACCGGCATCCAGTTCGTGCGCCTCGTATCCGATCCCCGAAAGCACCCCGATCAGATCCTGCGGCATCACGTCGTGATCGGCCTCCACGCTGGCGCGTTTCAGCGACAGGTTCACCCGCGCCGAATGCACGCCGGGATGATCCGCCAGCGCGCTTTCCACCGCCGAGATACAGGCCCCGCAATGCACCGCCGGCACCGACAGGGAAATCTGAGCATCTTTCAACTCTTCGCGTTCCGCCAGGGCTTCCGCCGCCGGAGCGGCGAGGCAGGCCGGGCAGGCCGAAGGGGGTGGGCGCATGGCGGTGGTCATCGGCTTACCGGATCACGTGCAGGTTCAGGCGTTGGGTAAACTCGGTGCCATCATCGGCAAACGCCTTCAGACGCACGTTCCATTTGCCGCCGCTCAACTGCAGCGGCGCGACATAGGCTTCGCCGTCAAAGCTGAACTCGGGCGCGACATCCTCGGCAATCTCGGTAGGCCGGCCCACCGTCGCCTGCAGCTTTGCCGCGCGCACCGGGCGCCCCTGCCGGTCGGTGATCCGCAGGGTGATATGGCCGTCCACCTCATCGGCCCGAACGGTCCAGCCCAGAGCTTCCTGCGCGGCCTTGCGCTTGTTGAATTCCTGGCTGGCGACATAGGAATTCTTAACCTCGAGCCCCGGGAAGGTCTTCACCGCCTTGACCGCGAGGAGCACATTGACCGAGATGATCACCCCGAAAGCCGCGACGAAGCCTATCAGCACATGTTTACCGGTGATTTCCTTGACCATCAGTTTGCCCTTCCGTTGAACACCGTGTCTTTGTAGGCGCGTTCGCCACTGGCAGTGTCTTCGACCCAGAAACGGAATTCCACCCGTTCGCTTTCCGCCGGTTCAGACCCTTTCGGCGCGATCACGTAAACCCGTTGCAGATAGGTGCTGTCGGCCGGCACCTTGACCGAAGAATAAGGCGTGCCTTCCAACTGCACCCGCAGCGCCGGATCGCCCTTCAGAGAGATATAGAACGGCCGGTCCTCGCCATGCTTGTTGCGCAGCCGCACGTCATAGGTGTTGCGGATCGATCCGTCGGACAGGGTCACGAAGGTCGGGTTGCGGACCGGCGCGACGGTCAGGTCGATATCCGAGCGGATGAACAGCGCCACCACAAGGCCGACGCCGACCAGCGCCCACAGCGTCGTATACATGATGGTGCGCGGGCGCAGGATATGCTTCCACACGCTCTTGACCGGCTTGCCGGAACGTTCCGACGCTTCGTCGGTCAGCGCCATGTAATCGATCAGGCCGCGCGGCTTGCCGACCTTGTCCATTATTTCGTCGCAGGCATCGATGCACAGCCCGCAGGTGATGCATTCCAGCTGCTGACCGTCGCGGATGTCGATCCCCATCGGACAGACATTGACGCAGGCCATGCAGTCGATGCAATCGCCCAACTTTTCCGCGCCTTCCGCCTTGCGGTGCTTGCCGCGCGGTTCGCCGCGCCAGCTGCGATAACCGATGGTGATGGTATCCTCATCCATCATCGCGGCCTGGATCCGCGGCCAGGGGCAGGCATAGATGCAGATCTGTTCGCGCGCGAAACCGCCAAACAGGAAGGTCGTGGCGGTCAGCACCAGCACGGTCGTATAGGCGACCGGGTGCGCGTTCAGCGTGACCAGATCGACCAGCAGCGTCGGCGCGTCGGTGAAATAGAACACCCAGGCGCCGCCGGTGGCCAGCGCGATCAGAAACCACGCCACCCATTTGGTGACCCGCAGACGGGCCTTGCGAAAATCCCATTTCTTCTGCCGGTGCAGACGCAGACGCGCATTGCGGTCGCCTTCGATCCAGCGTTCGACCAGGATGAACAGGTCGGTCCAGACCGTTTGCGGACAGGCATAGCCGCACCAGATCCGCCCGAGCGCCGAGGTGAACAGGAACAATCCCAGCCCCGCCATCACCAGAAGCCCGGCGATGAAATAGAATTCATGCGGCCAGATTTCGATCCAGAAGAAGAAGAACCGGCGATTGGCTAAGTCCACCAGGACCGCCTGATCAGGTAGTTGCGGCCCGCGATCCCACCGAATCCAGGGCGTCAGGTAATAGATGCCCAGCATCACCGCCATCAGGACCCATTTTAGATTTCTGAACTTGCCTTTTACGCGTCGCGGGAAAATCGGTTCGCGGGCGGCGTAAAGACTTGGCGCTTCGGGTTCGGTTTGGGACACGGAATCACTCCGACTATTTCTGAATTTTTCGGCCTCTTCTCACAGGCTTCAGGGGGTGCGGCATTGACCTGCATCAAAATGTTAATTTCAAAATATCTATTTTCACCGCTGGCCAATTAACCATTTCGTGAACGCGCGCATGGCGGGCCGCTGCACCCCGGGCCGGGTAACGATGTAATACCCCTTCTTGCGGTCGTCCTGAAACAGCACACGCAGCCGACCGGCGGCAATGTCGGCTTCGACAAAGGCGCGCGCCAGAACCGCCGCCCCGCGCCCGGCGCGGGCCTCTTCCATCACCAGGTTGCCGGGCAACGACGTCATGCCCGACGCGGGCGGCTCCTCCACGCCTTGCTGGCGCAACCAGTCGCTGCTTTCGTGGGTCCCCAGTTCCTGCAACCAGGGCAGCCGCGCCAGTTCCGCGGGGGTCAGTGGCCCGTCCTTCGGCACAAGTTCGGGCGCCGCCACGACGACGATGGGGGATTCGACCAGCAGGCTGGCCTCCAGCCCCGGCCAGTTCCCAACGCCATAGCGCAGCGCCACATCGATACCCCCCGGTCGCAGCGGCTTCACCTCGGCTGTGGGATCTATCATCAGGCTGACTTCGGGATGTTTCTGCCGGAAATCGGCCAGCCGCGGCATCAGCCAGCCCGAAGCGAAGGCCGGCGTGGTGGAAATCTGCACCGGACGCTCGGCCTCTGCCCCGGTCAGGGCATCGGTCATCTGCGCGATCTCGCCCAAGCTGCGCTCCAGCGTGATGGCCAGTTGGAACCCCGCATCTGTCAGCACCGGCTTGCGCGGTCTGCGGTCCAGAAGCGGCAGGCCCAGATGCGACTCGAGCGCCTTGATCTGCTGGCTGATCGCCGCGTGACTGACATTCAGCAGCGTTCCGGCCGCGGCCATGCTGCCGGCCTGATGAAAGGCGGCGAAGGCGCGCAAGGCGTTCAAGGGCGGCAGGCGGGTCAGGTTCATTCGTAAATTATACTTACGATAACGGAAAATTACCAGAGTCGCCGAAACCACCGTACCTGCCTATTTTAAGGCATGGTTTTCGGCAATGGAGATTGAAATGCTTACAATACTTGCTAATTCCTTCATGGTTGCCACCGGAAACAACACGGTGGACCGGGACACTGAAGCTCACCCTTCCACTTACGAACGGTGTATCAAATCCGCACCGGGCACCCCGAACCCGGCGTGCCGCGACTGCGCCGCTTCGGGACAGTCGACTGGGGAAACTTTGACCGTTTGAACCCCGCCATGTCATAGTCGGACTCCCTGCGAGGAGACCAGCGTGGGCCACCGGCCCACGCGCATGACATGGGGGGAAGGTTTTGACCGAAACCGCCAATCACGACCGAACGAAGCTGACATCGTCGGAAATCACCGCCGTCGCGCATCTCTATCGCGGCGAGGTCTATCGCAGCACGATCTGGCGCACCCGGCTGGACACGACGACAAACTGGGCGGTGGTTACGCTGGGGGTGGCCTTGTCGATTTCCTTCGCTTCGCCCGATGCCTCGCCGCTGCCACTGGTGCTGGTCGGCGTTCTGGTCATCTTCTTCCTGATGCAGGAAGCCCGGCGCTATCGCTATTTCAACGTCTGGCGCGCGCGCTGCCGCTGGATGGAAACCCATTTCTACGCCCCGATGCTGGACGAAGGCGATCTGCACCTCGAAGACAACTGGCAGAAAACGCTGGCCAATGATTACCTGCACCCGCGGTACCACGTGTCCCTGATGACCGCGATCGGGCGGCGCATCAGGCGTAACTATCTGTGGATCCTGATGATTCAGTCGTTGGCCTATGCCGGCAAGCTGGCGGTGCATCCGGCCCCGGTCGAAAGCCTGGAACAGGCCTTCCGGCGCGCCGATGTCGGCCCCCTGCCCGGTGAATTCATCGTTGGCGCCGGCATCTTCTACATCAGCACCTGGATCGCCATCGCGATCTGGAGCCACTTCCACGACGACCGCCGTGCCCGGTTGCGGAAAACCGACAGCTCGATGGGTTGATTTCTAACCGGTTTGGGAAATAAATGGCACCGGCCTTCCAGGAAACGCGCGAACAGGACGGAAGGACCGGTGCCAAACCCGGGGCGTCGGGAAACGCCTCGGGTATTCTTTTAGGCGATGTTACTCGCCGCCACCCAGCTGGTGGACATAGGTTGCCACGGCGCGAATCTGCGCTTCGGACAGGCGGGAATCCCAGTTGGGCATAACGCCGAAACGGGAATTCACGACGGTTTCCTTGATGGTGTCGAAGTCACCGCCATAGAGCCAGATCGCGTCGGTCAGGTTCGGAGCACCCTGCGCCCGGTCGCCAGTGCCGTCTTCGGCATGGCAGGCCGCACAGTTTTCCTCGAACACGACCGCGCCGTCCGCCACTTGCGCGGCATCCATCGGATCCCCCGACAGCGACATGACGTAATTCACCACCTGGTCGATCTGCGCGGATTCAAGCAGTTCGTCCTTGCCGAAGGCCGGCATCTGCGAGAACCGGGCATCATCCGATGTTTCGTTGCGGATGCCGTAGGACACGGTTTCGTGGATGGCTTCGATGTCGCCGCCCCACAGCCAATCGTCGTCCAGCAGGTTGGGATATCCCTTGGCGCCGGCGGCACCCGATCCGTGGCACTGGGCGCACCAGGTCTTGAACACCGCGGCCCCGGCCGACACGGCATAGCCGCTCAACTCGGGATCATCGGCGATCTCGGTCAGCTCGGCCGAAGCCAGCTTTTCGTTGATCGGGCCCAGCTTGGCCTCCTGCGCGGCGATTTCTTCGGCCACGTCAGCACGGGTCGACCAGCCGAGGAAACCGGCGGTCGCACCCTTGATCCCCGGCCAGGCCGGATAGGCAAAGGAATAGATCACGGCCCAGAAGATACAGGCGTAGAAGGTCCACAGCCACCAGCGCGGAAGCGGGTTGTTAAGTTCCTCGATACCGTCCCATTCGTGGCCGGTGGTGCCGACCTCTTGTTTTTGGTTTGGTTTCTTAGCCATTTCCTCACGCCTCCTTGGCGTCACCGCGCGGGGCGGGTTTGTCTTCGTGACGGAAAGGGATGTCCGCGACATCGCGGTAGGTCTTGCTGCTTCCCGGGCGCATCACAAACAGGATGACACCGATGAAGAAGCCAAACAAAGCCAACAGCACCCAGCTATCCGCGAACTCTCTGAGCAGGGAATAGGTTTCCATCATTCCCTCCTTACCGGCTTGCATCCGGGGTGAAGGTCGAGAAGTCGACCAGCGTCCCCAGCATCTGCAGATAGGCGATCAGAGCATCCGCTTCCGAAATACCCGGCTGACCGTCGAAGTTGCGCACCTGTACGCTGTCTTCGCCATAGCGTTCCAGCAGACCGTCGTAATCGCTGTCCGGGTCCGCTTGGGCGGCGAAATCGGCCTGTGCGTTTTCGACCATGTCATCGGTGTAGGGCACCCCGACGAGCTTGTTCGTCGCGACGACGTCACCGATATACTTGCCGTCAATCATCCGGTCTTCGAGGAAGCCGTACTTCGGCATAACCGATTCCGGCACAACCGACTGCGGATTGCGCAGGTGGTCGACATGCCATTCATCCGAATAGCGGCCGCCGACGCGGGCCAGGTCGGGCCCGGTCCGCTTCGATCCCCACTGGAACGGGTGATCGTATTGCGATTCAGCCGCCAGCGAATAGTGGCCATAGCGTTCCACTTCGTCACGCATCGGACGGATCATCTGGCTGTGGCAGACATAGCAGCCTTCGCGGATATAGATGTCACGCCCGGCCAGTTCCAGCGGGGTGTAGGGGCGCATGCCCTCTACATCCTCAATGGTGTTTTCCAGCCAGAACAGCGGTGCGATCTGCACGATGCCGCCAATGGTCACGACCAGGAAAGCGAAGATTGCGAGAAGTGTGATATTCTTCTCGAGGATGGTGTGTTTATCGAGAATTGCCATCTCTTCATCCCTCCTTATTCAGCCGGGACCAGTTGGTTCGTGGCTTCCACAGCCGGCGAACGCTTAACGGTCATCCAAAGGTTGTAGCACATGATGATCGAGCCGGTGAGGTAGAGCAGGCCACCAACGCCACGCACCACATACATCGGGAACTTCGCGGCCACGGTGTCGGCGAACGAGTTCACGAGGAAACCGTTTGCATCCACTTCGCGCCACATCAGGCCTTCCATGATACCGGTCACCCACATCGCTGCCGCGTAAAGGATGATACCGATCGTGGCGAGCCAGAAGTGCCAGGACACCATGCTCAGGCTGTAGATCCGTTCACGGTTCCACAGTTTCGGCACCAGGAAGTAAAGCGCGCCGAAGGTGATCATGCCGTTCCAGCCCAGAGCGCCGGAATGGACGTGACCGATGGTCCAGTCGGTGTAGTGCGACAGCGAGTTCACCGCGCGGATCGACATCATCGGACCCTCGAATGTCGACATGCCGTAGAACCCGATCGAGATCACCATCATCCGGATGACCGGATCGGTGCGCAGCTTGTCCCAGGCGCCCGACAGGGTCATCAGACCGTTGATCATGCCACCCCAGGAGGGCATCCACAGCACGATCGAGAACACCATGCCCAGCGTCGATGCCCAGTCAGGCAGCGCGGTATAGTGCAGGTGGTGCGGACCGGCCCAGATATAGATGAAGATCAGCGCCCAGAAGTGGATGATCGACAGCTTGTAGGAATAGACCGGGCGTTCGGCCTGTTTCGGCACGAAGTAGTACATCATGCCCAGGAACCCCGCGGTCAGGAAGAAGCCGACGGCGTTGTGGCCGTACCACCACTGGGTCATTGCGTCCTGCACCCCCGAGAAGACCTGAACCGACTTCGATCCGAAGACCGAGACCGGGATCGCCAGGTTGTTCACGACATGCAGCATCGCGACGGTGATGATGAAGGACAGGTAGAACCAGTTCGCCACGTAGATGTGGGGTTCCTTCCGCTTGACGATGGTGCCGACGAAAACGGCGAGATAGGCGACCCAGACAATGGTCAGCCACCAGTCAACATACCATTCCGGTTCGGCATATTCCTTCGACTGGGTTGCTCCCAGAAGATAGCCGCTCGCGGCCAGCACGATCACCAGCTGGTAGCCCCAGAACACGAACCACGCGAGGTTGCCGCCCCACAGGCGTGCCGCAGATGTCCGCTGAACCACGTAGAACGAGGTAGCGATCAGCGCGTTGCCCCCGAACGCGAAAATCACCGCCGACGTGTGCAGCGGGCGCATGCGGCCGAAATTGACAAGGCCCTCGGCCCATTCGAAGTTGAGCATCGGGAAGGCCAGCTGGAATGCGATAGTCACCCCGACCAGGAACCCGACGACACCCCAGAGTGCGGTGGCGATCACGCCATAGCGGACCACGCCATCCATATATTCCCCGGAAACATTCCTGCCCGCCGGTTCGTCCGTGCGTCGCAGGATGAATATAAAGGCCACAAACGAGAACAGCGCGATTTCCAGCGCGTTCACCGTATAGGCCAGATCGCGTCCGTAATTGGCCGCGATCAACGCCAGAAGCGTGACCAGACCAAGCGCGATCAGCTTGATATAGTTAACCATTTTTCGTCCCTTCGTCTCTGACCCGCACGATTCGGATGCCGCGCGGGCGGTTCCAGACTGGGCGTTTAATGCGCCTGGGGGGCAAGAACTACCTTGATCTGCATCAAAACCCGGTTCGCCTTTTTGTCACGCCCATCGGATTTTTATTGACCCGTATCAAAGTCGTATCGAAATGCCGCCCGTAATGTGCCCTTCATGCGGTCCTGAACCAAAGAGGGAAATTATGGCCTATAAAACATTATTCTCGGTGCTGACCGATCCAGACCTCGTAGAGCCCGTGCTCGAGAAGGGAATCGCTCTCGCCAATGCGTGTGATGCCCATCTCGACGTCCTCTGCCTCGGTGTGGACCGGACCCAAACCGGGTATTACTACGCCGGCGCGAACGCGATGGTGCTGCAGGAAACGATCACCCGGGCCCATGAAGAGGCCAAGGAAGTCGAAGACAAGGTGAAGGAAAGGCTGACGAAAAGCGGCATCCGCTGGAACACGGAAATGGGCGTGGCGCAGCTGGCCGATATCGGGCGTCACGTCGCCGCCCATGCACGGTTCTCCGACATGGCGGTGCTGCCGCAACCCTATGGTGAAAACCGCGGTGCCGAACTGGAACCGATCGTCGAGGCGGCCATGTTCGACGGCAAGGTTCCAGCGATGGTACTGCCGGTGGATGGCGGCAATGTTGACGATCCCAAGCGGATCATCATTGCCTGGAACGAAAGCAACGAGGCGATGGCGGCGGTGCGCGCCGCCCTGCCGATCCTCGAAAACGCGGAATCAGTGCGTGTCGTGGTCATCGACCCGCCCACCCACGGACCAAATCGTTCCGATCCCGGCGGCCTGCTGTCGCAATTCCTCGCGCGCCACGGCGTCCGGACGGAAATCGACGTGCTGTCGAAAACCCTGCCGCGGATTTCCGATGTCATTCTGCGGCACGCGACCGATACCGGCGCGGACATGGTGGTGATGGGGGCTTATGGCCATTCGCGGTTCCGCGAAGCGATCATGGGCGGTGCCACCCGCGACATGCTGGAAAAGGCGCAGCTTCCGGTCTTCATGGCGCACTGAGATCAGCGCGTCGAAAACCGGAACGAAAAAGAAAAAGGCGGGTCCGGGCCCGCCTTTGTTTCGTTCGGATGTTGCAGCCCAGACGCTTCAGGTCAGGCGAACATGCCGCCGTCGCTGTCATCACCCGCTTCTTCCATCAAGCGGCTGACATCAGGCACCGTCACATGGCGCTTACCTTCAAGCAGGATCACCCCGTCACGCTTGAGCGCCGAAATCTGCCGGCTGACCGTTTCCAGGGTCAGGCCCAGATAATCGGCCATCGCCTCACGCGTCAGCGGCAGGTCGAAGACCAGCGCGCCCTCGGTCGGGCGCAGGTGCAGCGTGGCATCGCGCCGGGCGATGATCGACAGCAGGCTGGCGATCTTTTCGCGCGCGTTCTTGCGCCCCAGAACCAGCATCCATTCGCGTGCCGCATCCAGTTCGTCCAGCGTCATCTCGAGCAGCCGCTGCGCGATATGCGGCGTCCGCTCCATCAGCTGTTCGAACGGTTTCTTGCGGAAGCAGCACATCACCATGTCGGTGGTCGCCACCACGTCGTAGGCGGATCCTTCGCGCCCGGGGCGGCCGACGAAATCGCTGGGAAGAAGCAGCCCCACCATCTGGGTGCGCCCGTCTTCCATCGTCTGGGTCAGCGTGGCGATGCCGGACACCACCGAACCGACGAAATCCATCTTGTCACCGGACCAGATCACGGTCTGACCCGCCTGGAAGTTCCGGTAATACTTTACCTCTTCCAGTTGTTCCAGTTCCTCGGCTTCACAACGTGCGCAAACCGCACGATGGCGGATCGGGCAATCCTCGCAATCATGAGGGCTTTTCAGTTTCTCGTCTTGCATCATACTGGACCGCCGCGCGCTTGATCTGGGTCAAAGTTTACCCATCCTGTTTCTACTAGAGGCTAGGGCCATGGAAACGAAAACGCAACTTGCAAAACTGGGACTGTTTGACGCGAAAGTACCGCGCTACACCAGCTACCCAACTGCACCCCATTTCTCGGGCGACACCTCTCCCTCTGATTTTTCCAATTGGATCAAAGGCGTAAAACCTAAATCAGAGATATCTCTTTACGTCCATGTGCCGTTTTGCCGCCGTCTCTGCTGGTTCTGTGCCTGCCGGACTCAGGGCACCCAGAGCGAAGCCCCGATCATCGCCTACCTGGAAACGCTGAAGGCCGAACTGGCGATGCTGAAGGGGATTCTCCCCGAGGGTGTCAAACTGTCGCGCCTGCACTGGGGCGGGGGCACGCCGACCTTGCTGTCGCCGGGCATGATGACCGATCTGGCCGGCGCGATCGCCGATGTCGCCCCCTTCGCCGAAGATGCCGAGTTTTCGGTCGAAATCGACCCGAACGAAATCGATGACGCCCGGCTCGGCGCGCTGGCCGCGGCGGGGATGAACCGGGCCTCGATCGGGGTGCAGGATTTCGACGACGAGATTCAGCGCACCATCGGGCGTTTGCAGGGCTATGACGTCACCCGCGACGCTGTCGAAGCGATCCGGTCGCATGGCGTCTACAGCCTGAACGCCGACATTCTTTACGGCCTGCCGTATCAGTCGAACGAACGGATCACCGAAAGCGTGCAGAAGCTTCTGTCGCTCAGCCCCGACCGCGTGGCACTTTACGGTTATGCCCATGTGCCCTGGATGGCCAAGCGGCAACAGATGATCCCGTCCGAGGCGCTGCCCACGCCGGAAGAACGGCTCGACCTGTTCGAGACCGCGCGGCGCCTGTTCCTGTGGGATGATTACGCCGAAATCGGCATCGACCATTTCGCGACCAAGAGCGACGGCCTGGCGATTGCCCAGAAAGCCGGAAAGCTGCGGCGCAACTTCCAGGGCTATACCGACGATCAGTCCGACGTGCTGATTGGCGTCGGCGCATCGTCGATTTCCCGTTTCCCGCAAGGGTATGCGCAGAACAACCCGTCGACTGGCGGCCATACAGCGGCGATCCGTGACGGGCAGTTTTCGACTTCGCGCGGTCACAAGTTCAGCGCCGAGGACAAGCTGCGCGGCCGGATCATCGAAATGCTGATGTGCGATTTCACCGTTCACACCGATGAATTGCTCGATCGCTTCGATGTCAGCCGCGAAACGCTGGAAGCCATGTTCGCGGTCGCCGATGAGGCTTTCGCAGGCATCTTGGAACGCGACGGGCCGGATCTCGTCATCCCGCCCGAAGCGCGCCCGCTGACCCGGATGATCGCGCGCAGCTTCGACGCCTATGACCTGTCCAGGGCCGGGCACAGCGCGGCGATCTGACCCGGTTCAAAGGGGCGAAATCCGCATCGGATTTCGCGGCGTTTTCCGTCTCAGAAAACGCCGCCCTTGCTGCTAGGATGCGCCATGCGGATCGCGACCTTCAACCTTCAAAACATGCGCCTGCGCGGCAACCACCTGGATGGCGCGCGGGACGGTGACGTGCCGCAGGATCGCGGCCCGCAGGCCGAGGCGCTCGATCCCGCCGACCGTGCCCTGACCGCGCAGGTCATCCGCGAAGCCGATGCCGATGTGATCGCGGTGCAGGAGGTTTTCGATCAGGCCACGCTGGATCATTTCAACGCGTACGACCTCGCGCCGCTCGGCGCCGACTATCCGTACCGTATCTGCCTGCCGGGCAATGACGGGCGCGGATTGGACGTCGGCATCATGTCACGCATCGAACCGGCACGGGCGCAATCGCACGCGCAGCTGACGCCCGCCGACCTGGACCTGCATTTCGACCAGTTGCCGGACGATCAGCCGATATTCCGCCGCGACGTCCTGCAGACCGAAATCGGTCCGCTGACGCTGTTCATCTGCCATTTCAAGGCCCCGTACCCCGACACTGATCTGGTCCGGGCGATCCGGCGGGCCGAGGCGCGCGCTCTGCAAATGCTGGTCGAACGCGCCTTTCCCGATCCCGCACAAGGGCTTTGGATGATCCTCGGCGATCTGAACGAACCGGCCCGCAATGAAAACCACGCGGCGGCGATCGAACCGCTGCGCGGCGGCTTCGCCACCGACCTGCTGGACCGCATCCCGCGCGAAGACCGCTGGTCCTGGCACAACCCGTTCGAACATCTCTACGGCCATCCCGACGCCATGTTGGCCAGCCCGGCCCTGGCCCGGCGCTGGCCCGATGCGGTGCCCCGGATCATCCGCAGCGGCATGGGGCTGGAAACCCGCCGCAACCAAGGCCCGCATCTGCCCAGCGTCGGGTATCACCGCCCCCATGCCAGCGATCACGCAGCGGTGGTGGTGGAGCTGGAAGGGATCTGAGCCGGCCATAGTGCACTGTCCCGGCGGCCTGACGGCCTTGTTCCGGGCCGTTTTTTAATGCGGCCATTTCCCTAGCGGCTGGAATCCACCGCGGCCGCCAGCAGCGTCCTTGCATAGTCCGTTTGCGGATTGTCGAACAGCGCCTGTGCCGGTCCTGCCTCGACCACGTCGCCCTGTTTCATCACGATCATCTTGTGACTCATCGCGCGCACCACGTTCAGGTCGTGGCTGATGAACAGATAGGCCAGCCCGTGCTTTTCCTGCAGCTGCCGCAGCAGATCGACGATCTGCACCTGCACGGTCATGTCCAACGCGCTGGTGGGTTCGTCCAGCACCAGAAGCCGGGGCCGAAGGATCATCGCGCGGGCAATCGCGATGCGCTGGCGCTGACCGCCGGAAAATTCATGCGGATAGCGATGCATCGTGGCGGGATCGAGCCCCACTTCCGCCATCACTTCCGACACCATGTCGCGGCGGTTCCGGCCCGGATCGACGCCGTGCACGCCCAGACCTTCGGCAATGATCTGTTCGCAGGTCATCCGCGGCGACAGGCTGCCGAACGGGTCCTGGAACACGATCTGCATTTCCTTGCGCAGGGCGCGTAATTGCTTCGTCGACCAGCCGCGCACGTCCTGACCGTCGAAGGTGATGCCGCCCTCGGACCCGATCAGCCGCATGATCGCCAGCGCCAGCGTGGTCTTTCCCGACCCGCTTTCGCCGACGATGCCCAGCGTTTCGCCTTCGCGCACGCTGATCGTGGCGTCGTTCACCGCCTTCACGTAGCCGACCGTTTTCTTGAAAAAACCCTTCTGGATCGGGAACCAGACCCGCAGACCATCGGTCTTCACCAGTTCCTTCGCGTTCTCCGGCACCGCCACCGGCTGGCCCGACGGCCGGGCCGACAACAGCTTTCTGGTATAGGGATGCTGCGGATCATCGAAAATCTCGACCGTGGGACCGGATTCGACGATCTCGCCATCCTTCATCACGCAGACCTTGTCGGCAATCCGCCGCACGATGCCCAGATCGTGGGTGATGAACAACAGCCCCATGTCCTCGGTCTGCTTCAACTCGGCCAGCAGTTCGAGGATCTGCGCCTGAATCGTCACATCGAGCGCCGTGGTGGGTTCGTCGGCGATCAGGATATCGGGTTTGTTGGCCAGCGCCATGGCGATCATCACCCTCTGCCGCTGCCCGCCGGACAGCTGATGCGGATAGGCCCCAAGGCGGCTTTCTGCATCGCGGATGCCGACCTTCTGCAGCAGCTCCAGAATCCGAACGCGCGCTTTGTCGCCCACCACCGACTGGTGCAGCGCCAGCGATTCCGTCAACTGCCGTTCGATCGTGTGCAGCGGGTTCAGCGACGTCATCGGTTCCTGGAAGATGAAGCTGATATCGTTGCCCCGCACCCGGCGCAGCAACCGGTCCGGCGCAGCGATCATTTGCTGCCCATCATAGGTGACCGACCCGCCGACCTGTGCCACGTCGCCCAAGAGCGACACGGTGGACAGCGCCGTGACCGATTTTCCCGATCCGGATTCGCCCACCAGCGCGACGGTTTCGCCCCGGTCGACGCTGAACGACACGCCCTTGACCGCCACGTTGGTCTTGCCGTCCTGGCGGAAGCTGACGGTCAGGTCCTTGACCTCAAGAATGCTCATAAAGACCTCATCGCATTCAGCATGATCACGCCCCAGATCGCGCCACCGATTGTGAAGAATATCCCGAACCAGCCCAGCGGGCGGGCCTGCCAACGCATCAGGACGGCATAGAGCACCGACAACGCCACCGGACCAAAGGGCACCGCCCAGACCCACAGCAGCTTGCCAAAGCTACTCGCGGACAAATCGGCTGCCAGAAGCCCGAACGCGATCCAGCCCAGCATGATGACGGACACGGCGACCGCCGTTCCGCTCAGCCCGTTCAGGGTACATTGCCATTTGGAGGTACAGACGGGCGCACTCATTGAAACGTCTTCCTCGGATCAAACGCATCCCGCACGCCCTCAAAAATAAACACCAGCAGCGACAGCATCACGGCGAACACGGTGAAGGCGGTGAAGGCAAGCCACGGCGCCTGCAGGTTCTGTTTCGCCTGAAGGGTCAGTTCGCCCAAGGAGGGCGCCGAGGACGGCAGGCCAAAGCCGAGGAAATCGAGGCCGGCGAGCGTGGCGATGGTGCCGGTTACGATGAAGGGCAGCATGGTCAGTGTCGCCACCATCGCGTTGGGCAGCATGTGGCGGAACATGATCACCCGGTTCGACACGCCAAGGGCCTTGGCCGCGCGCACGTATTCCAGGTTCCGCGCGCGCAGGAATTCGGCCCGCACCACGCCGACCAGCGCGGTCCATCCGAACAGCACGGTGATCAGCACCAGAAGCCAGAAACCACGGCCCAGGATCGCGAACAGGATGATGATGACGTAAAGCGCCGGCGTCGCGCTCCAGATCTCGATCAGACGCTGGAAAATCAGGTCGAGCCAGCCGCCGAAATACCCCTGCAACGCGCCGGCGACGATGCCCACCACGCTGGCCAGCGAGGTGACGATCAGGGTGAACAGGATCGACAGCCGGAAGCCATAGATCACACGCGCCACCACGTCGCGCTTGGTATCGTCGGTGCCTAGCCAGTTCATCTCGTTCGGCGGCAGGGGCGCCGCACCGGGCCGGTCCACCGTGGTCTGGTAACTGTAGGGGATCGGCGGCCACAGCGCCCAGCCGCGTTCAAACCCATCGGCCGCGAAGGTCCCTGCCGCGATCGCCTCGATCATGCCATCGGGATCGTCGAAACAGTCTTCCAGGCCGCCCGACGCGATCAGGCACTGCACCTCGGGGTCGCGATAGGCCGCTTCGGTCTGGAAATCGCCGCCGAAGGCGGTTTCGGGATAGAAGCGGAAAATCGGCGCATAGAAATCGCCGCGATATTTCACCAGGATCGGTTTGTCATTGGCGATGAATTCGGCAAACAGCGACAGGCCGAACAGGATCGCGAACACGATCAGCGACCAGAAGGCGCGGCGGTTGCGCTTGAAATTGTTCCAGCGGCGTTGATTGAGCGGGGACAATGCCATCAGCCTTCCCTCTTCTCGAAATCGATGCGCGGATCGACAAAGACATACATCAGGTCCGACAGGATCCCGACCACCAGACCGATCAAGCCGAAGATGAACAGCGTGCCGAAGATCACCGGGTAATCGCGGGCCACCGCCGCCTCGAATCCCAGACGGCCCAGCCCGTCGAGGCTGAAGATCGTTTCGATGATCAGCGATCCGCCGAAGAACACACCGATGAACACCGCAGGGAAGCCCGCAATCACGATCAGCATCGCATTGCGGAACACATGACCGTAAAGCACCCGCCGTTCGGTCAAGCCCTTGGCGCGGGCGGTCATGACATAGTGTTTCTTGATCTCGTCGAGGAAGCTGTTCTTGGTCAGCAGCGTCAGCGTCGCAAAAGCCGCGATGGTCGAGGCGAAAACCGGCAGCGCAATATGCCAGAAATAGTCGATCACCTTACCGACGACCGAAAGCTGGTCCCAGTTGTCCGAGGTCAGCCCCCTGAGCGGGAAGACCTGCCAGTAACTGCCGCCCGCGAACAGCACCAGAAGCAGGATCGCGAACAGGAAGCCTGGGATCGCATAGGCGACGATGATCACCCCGCTGGTCCAGGTATCAAACCGCCCGCCATCCTGCACCGCCTTGCGGATGCCAAGCGGGATCGAAATGGCATAGGCGATCAGGGTCGACCACAGGCCCAGCGTGATCGACACCGGCATCTTTTCCAGCACCAGATCGGTCACGCTGATCGACCGGAAATAGCTTTCGCCGAAATCCAGCCGCATATAATTCCACATCATGTTGAAGAACCGCTGCAGCGGCGGCTTGTCGAAACCGAATTCCTTTTCCAGTTCGGCGATGAATTCCGGCGGCAACCCGCGCGCGCCGGCATATTCGCTATCCGATGCAGCGGCGCCCGTGCCTGCCCCGGCATCACCGCCCCCGGCAATGCCTTCGAAAACGTCGCCCTGTCCCCGGACCTGGGCGATGATCTGTTCGACCGGTCCGCCCGGCACGAACTGCACCAGCGTGAAGTTGATCACCATGATCCCGATCAGCGTCGGAATCACCAGCAACAGGCGGCGAAGAATATAGGCTCCCATGTTGCTGCCTTACCGGATTGCCCCGGCGTCTTTCAACGCCTGATATTTTTCTGGGTTGAACCACCACAGACCCATTTCCCCCAATGCGGTTTTCGGCGGGGTATCGGTGTAGGGACGGTCATACATGTCGAAATAGGCGATGTTATGCACCGGCTTGTACCATTGCGGCACCCAGATATGCATCGCCCGTAAAACCCGGTCCAGCGCCTTGACCGCCGTTGTCAGTTCTTCGCGCGACTTGGCGTTTTCGATCACCCTGATCAGCGCATCGACCGCTTCGTTCTGCACCCCGGCGATGTTGTTGGAGCCCTGCACATCGGCGGTTTCCGATCCGAAGATACCGCGCAGTTCGTTGCCCGGCGTCTGCGACATCGAATAGCGGCGCACGGTGATGTCGAATTCGAAATTCTTCTCGCGCTCCTGCAGCTGCGCATTGTCGATACGGTTGTAGACGGCTTCAACCCCCAGCCGCTTCAGGTTCTCGACAAATGGATTGAAGATGCGCTCAAAAGACGGGCTGTCGTTCAGCATCTCGACTCTGAGCCGTTCGCCCTTGGCGTTCACCCGGATGCCGTCGTCGCCCACGGTCCACCCGGCATCCTCCAGCAGCTTTCCGGCCCGGCGCAACACCCGGCGGTCGGCCACTTTGTCGGGCTTGGACACGGCGGGCACGAAGGCCGGTTCGGTGAACACGGTTTCCGGCACGAATTCGCGCAGCGGCTCCAGCAGCGCCAGTTCGGCCTCCGACGGCATGCCTTCGGCCTGCATGTCCGAGTTTTCCCAGAAACTGTCGGTGCGCTCGTACAGCCCGTAGAACAGGCTTTCGTTCGACCATTCGAAGTTGAACGCCATCGAAATCGCTTCCCGCACGCGCGGGTCGGCAAAGATCGGTCGGCGCAAATTGAACCACCAGCCCTGCGTCCCCGCCGGCCGGCCATCGGGCAGCGTTTCCACCTTCACCCAACCCTTCTCGATCGCCGGGAAATCATAGGCCGTCCCCCACAGCAGCGACAGGAATTCCTCGCGGTAGCTATAGGCGCCGCCCTTGAACGCTTCGAAAGCCGAGGTGTAATCGGTGTAGTATTCCACGGTCAGGACATCGAAATTGTTCTGACCGACATTCACGTTCAGGTCCTTGGCCCAGTAATCGTCGCGCCGCTTGTAGCTGACCGACCGGCCCGGATCGACCGCCAGCAATTCGTAGGCCCCCGATCCCAGTGGCGGCTCCAGCGTGGATTCGGCGAAATCCCGGGTTGCGTAGTAGGCCTTGGAAAAGATCGGCAGGCCGCCGACGGTCGTGACCAGTTCGCGCAGCGGGCCGTCCGGGTCGAAGGTGTATTTAACCGTGGCGTCGTCCAGCGCCTCGACATTCTGGATGTCCTTCAGCAGGACCTTGTAGACCGGCACGCCCTTGTCGCGCAGCACCTCAAAGGAAAACACCACGTCCTGCGCGGTGATGGCGGTGCCGTCCCAGAAACGCGCTTCGGGCCGGATGTGAAAAGTCACCCATTCGCGGCTTTCTGGATATTCCAGCCAATCGGCGACGAGGCCATAGGCAGCGTCCGGTTCATCCAGGTTCCCGGTCAGCAGGCTGTCGAAGAACACCGAGGATAGCGCAGCCGCGTTGCCCTTCAGGACATAGGGCGACAGGCTGTCGAACGTTCCGAAGGCCCAGGTCGAAAATTCTCCGCCCTTGGGCGCGTCGGGATTGACGTAATCGAAATGGGAAAATCCGGCGTCATATTTAAGATCCCCGAAGGCGGAAATGCCATGCGAACGGATAATCTTCTCCTCTGCCCGCAGCGGCAGCGCCAAGAGCGTCAGGCACAACACCAACATCATCGTCAGCGCGTGCCGCAGGTTCGGCAGCGGGGCGGCTTTCAGGGCGGATCGTTTCGCTTCTTCACGGCGGGTTCGGATCATCTCGGTCGCTCCTGCGGGGATTTCTTTGTTTTCCAGCCAAGCTATAGGGACCGCAGAGAGGTTCAAGACAAGAATTCCTGAACAATCCGTGAATTCCTCCATTCGCCAAAGAAAAAGCCGCCGCCCGGGCGGGCAACGGCTTCAAAGCTCATCTCGGCAGCGGTCGGACTTAGTCGTCCAGGCTGTCCAGATAGGCCACCAGGTTGGCGCGGTCCGTGATCTTCTTCAGGCCCGAGAACGACATCTTGGTGCCGGGCGCGAAGCCTTTCGGGTCGGCCAGGAAGTGGTCCAGGTTTTCCGGTGTCCAGACATCGGCGACTGCAACCAGCTTACCCGAATAGCCGAAACCCTCCATCGCCCCGACATTCCGGCCGACGACGCCGTAAAGGCTCGGGCCGGTCGCGTTCGCGCCTTCCTCAAGCTTATGGCAGGCCTTGCACTTCGAAAAGACTTTGGCGCCCTTGTCGACATCAGCTTCGGCCAGCAGTTCTTCGAAGCTGGGGCCTTCCTCAACGGCCGCGCCGCCTTCGCCTTCGGATTCGCCGGTATCAATGACATAGGCCTGTTCATGGCCTTCGCCGTGGCCGCCTTCCATCGAATAAAGCGTCTCTGCCGCCCAATTGCCGAGCAGGAACACCAGGAGCGTGCCGCAGAGCGCGCCACCAGCCTTCGTAAGGGTCATCGTATCAAGCATGGGAGCCCATCCGTTTCGTGTCTGTCGGCGCGTATGTATCCGCTTCCCCTTGTCTTGTGCAAGGTGTAGTTTGCGCGACCAGACGCCTAAGTGGCGCAAAGTGACAGGAAAAACAACATATGACCAAGCGGATTGCATTCCAGGGCGAACCCGGCGCCTATTCCCACGAAGCCTGCCACCAGGCCCGCCCCGATATGGAAGCATTGCCCTGCCGCACCTTCGAAGACGTGATCGGCGCGGTCCGCAGCGGCGAGGCCGAGCTTGCCATGCTTCCGATCGAGAACTCCACTTATGGCCGGGTCGCCGATATCCACCGTCTGCTGCCGGAAAGCGGCCTGCATATCGTCGACGAAACCTTCGTGCGGGTGCGGATCGCCCTGATGGCGAATCCCGGCGTTACACTGGATCAGATCAAGACGGTGCGCGCGCATCTGGTTCTGTTGCCGCAAAGCGCGAATTTCCTGAAGCTGCACGGCATTCACGGCGAGGCCTACGCCGACAGCGCTGGCGCAGCGGCGGACCTGGCAGCAAGCGGCGCCACCGATCTTGGGGTTCTGGCCTCTGAATTGGCCGCCGATATCTACGGGCTGAACGTTCTGGCGCGCGATATCGAGGATCATGGCCACAACACCACGCGTTTCCTTGTCATGTCGCGCGACCCCAATCACGACCGACGCGGCGACAGGGGGATGGTCACAACCTTCGTGTTCCAGGTGCGCAACATTCCCGCAGCGCTTTACAAGGCAATGGGCGGGTTTGCCACCAACGGCGTGAACATGACCAAGCTGGAAAGCTACATGGTCGGGGGGTCCTTCACTGCGACCCAGTTCTATGCCGATGTCGAGGGCCATCCCGACGATCCGAACGTCAAGCTGGCGCTGGAAGAACTGGAATACTTCACCACCCACCTGAAGATCTTGGGCGTCTACCCGGCCGAACAGCGCCACCACTGAGCCCGGCACGACGCCTGCATCCGGACGGCCGGCAAACGCCGGCGGCTCCTCCGAAACGAAAACACCCCGCCAATGGCGGGGTGTTTTGATTCTGATGGATTGCGAAGCGGCTTATTAGTGCAGCTTGGCGTCCACTTCCGCGATCGCCGCGTCGATCAGCTTGTTGCCTGCGGCTGCGGTCATCTTCTTGGCGATCACGTCATTGGCTGCGCCAATGGCGATCCCGATCGCTGCATCCCGAACATCCTTGACAGCGGATGCTTCGGCCGACGCGATCTGGTCCTGTGCTGCCTGCAATCGGCGAGCAATGGTTTTTTCCAGTTCGGCCTTGGCCTGTTCGGCGAAGATGGCGGCCTCGTCCTTGGCATGCGCCACGATACGATCGGCCTGTTCCTGAACTTCCTGCTGCTTGCGCTCGTAGGAGGCCAGGACAGCCTGTGCCTCTTCACGCAGGGCGCGGGCTTCGTCCAGTTCCGACTTGATGCCTTCGGCGCGCTTGTCCAGCATTCCACCCAGCAGCCCCGGCACTTTGAAATAGACCAGAACCGCAAGAAACAGGATGAACGCCAGCAACACGATGAAGTTCGTGTTGTGCAGCGAGAAGAACGGACCCGAAGCCGCGAAGGCGGGGCTGGCCGCGGTCAGGGCGAAAAGAATTGCCAGTTTACGCATATCCCTTACCCCTTGATCCGGGCAGCCACGGCTGCGTCGACGGTTTTGGCATCGGCTTCGCTGCCCAGGGCGGCGATGATTTCAGCGGCGGTATCGTTGGCAACATCCTTGATGCTGTCCAGCGCACTGGCGCGGATTTCTCCGATGGCTTTTTCGCTTTCGGTCAGCTTGACAGCAATATCGGCGTCGGCCTTGGCGGTCGCCGCGTCAAGTTCAGCTTGCATTGCGGCCTTGGTTTCTGCGGCGATGCGCTGCGCCTCGGCACGTGCCTCGGCCAGAGCCTTGTTGTAAGCCTCTTCCGCTTCGACCGCTTTCGCCTTCAGCTCTTCAGCCTTGGCGATGTCATTTGTGATGGTCCCCTGACGCTCGGCCAGAACCGCAGCAATGCGGGGCAGCGCGATGCGCGACAGGACGAAATAGATCACGACCAGCGTGACCAGAAGCCAGAAAATCTGGTTGCCCCAGTTCGTAAAATCCAGCTGCGGCATGCCCGGTGCAGAAGCAGCTGCTTCATGCGCCGCTTGGGCGGCCTCAGCGGCGTGTTCTGCGGCTTCGTGCGTTTCAGTCGCCATGACGTCCTCCTTGGGAACTTCCGGTTACACCGGGCGGGCGCGCTGCGCCCACCCGGCCGTAAGGATGTGTTCCGTAAGGATTAGACGGCGAACATCAGCAGCAGAGCGACGAGGAACGAGAAGATCCCCAGAGCTTCTGCAAACGCGATGCCGATGAACAGGGTCGCGGTCTGCGACGCGGCTGCCGACGGGTTGCGCAGAGCGCCTGCCAGGTAGTTACCTGCAACGTTGCCAACACCGATTGCGGCTGCGCCCGAACCGATTGCTGCCAGGCCTGCGCCGATGTGTGCCAGATCGCCTTCCATGATGTATCTCCTTACGATTGGAAGTTGGATAGATAGAGTTCTTGGGTTTGACCTTAGTGCGACGGATGCAGCGCATCCTTCAGATACACGCAGGTCAGAATGGTGAACACGTAGGCCTGGATGAAGGCCACCAGGACCTCGAGACCGTACATGGCGGTGATCGCGACCACCGAAACCGGGCTGACGACAGCGATCGCTGCGAAACCGGCGAAAACCTTGATCACCGCGTGGCCTGCCATCACGTTGCCAGCAAGACGAATGCTGTGGCTGACGGGGCGCACGAAGTAGGAAATCAGTTCGATCACGGCCAGGATCGGGCGCAGCGCCAGCGGTGCCGAGCTGACCCAGAACAGGCCGAGGAAACCAACACCGTTCTTGACGAAACCAACGATGGTCACGGTCAGGAAGACCAGCAGCGCCAGCACCACGGTGACGGCGAAATGCGAGGTGGTGGTGAAGCTCATCGGGATCAGGCCAAGGAAGTTGGCGAAAACAATGAACATGAACAGCGTCATGATGTAGGGGAAGAACTTCAGCGCGTCCTTGCCGGCGACGTCTTCGACCATCTTGTAGACGAAGCCGTAGGCCAGTTCGCCCACCGACTGGCTGCGCGACGGGATCATGGCGCGGCGCGAGGTGCCCAGCACCATCATCGCGATCACGGCCAGAACGGCGATGGCCATCCACAGGGTCACGTTGGTGATGGTGTACCACTCGATCGTGTCGCCGCCGAACAGCGGCTTGACGATGAACTGATCCATCGGGTGGAAAACCAGACCACCGGTTTCAGCGCCATGTGCTTCGCTTGCCACGTCTATGCCCTCTCGTCCTTCTCGGCCTCTTCGGCCAATGTCTGTTCCTGGATTTCCCTGGAGGTACGGATCATCGTCTTGATCCCCGCCGCCAAGCCCAGCAATGTGAAAATGACAAGGAAGATCGGGATCGTCCCGAACAGGCTGTCCAGCCCGTATCCTATGCCAAACCCGATCCCGAGACCGGAAACCATTTCGATCACCATGCGCCAGGCCTGATTGGCCATCGAATAGTGTTCGTCCGCGCGGGGCTTGGGTGCCTGGGCCTTCTTGGCCGCTGCGATCTTGTCCTCAAGCTGCTTGAGCTGCTGCTTTTGGTCGGGATCGGTCACGCGCAAAACCCCCTGCGGATAGTCGCCGACTTGCTATGCCGTGGGGGGCACCGAGTCAAGCGCGCAAAACGCGCCGCCCCGACATTGATAACACATTGTTTTAACGATTATTTTTGGCAACGCAAGAATACAGACGGCGCGCCCGGATATGCCTGTTAGCGCCATCGGGGGCGAAAACCCATATTCAACCATCCGGTTGATCTTTGCTTGAGCGCAGTTGACCGCCGCGCTGGGCGCGCCTAGGCAAGGCGCATGAGCACACCCGCCGACCTAGACACCGTATTCGCCGCGCTGGCCGATCCGACCCGTCGGCGGATCCTGTCGATGCTGCTGGAGGACGACATGGCGGTGACCGACGTGGCCGCCCCGTTCGAGATGTCTCTGGCGGCGATTTCAAAGCACCTGGTGATCTTGGCCAATGCCGGGCTTATCAGCCAGGAAAAGCGTGGCCGGGTGAAATGGTGCAAGCTGGAACCCGATGCGTTGCGCGATGCAAGTATCTGGATGCAGGGCTTCGGCCAGTTCGAAGCGATCAACCTCGATGCATTCGAACGGTTTCTGGAACGCGAACTGGGCGAAGGCGAAGGCTAGAACCGCGCCCTGTAAACCGGCAACGCGACGGGAAAGGCCGGCAACGCGCCGGCGGGCCGACTGCAATGTCTGCCCTCTCCCGGATGCGATTGCCGCCGTAACGCTAGTGTTCGTTGCGCAGCAACAGCAGCAACGCCACCACCGTCAGTATCACGCCCCCCAGCACCCAGACCGTCGGCACGCCGTGACCAAGCGCAAGTTCCCAGATCAGCACCCAGCTGGGGGTCAGGTAGGTATAGGCCATGACCTTCGCCGCCGGCAGCCGGAGCGTTGCATACTGCGCCAGAACGAAGGTCATCGCGCTGGCGAAAACCGCCGTGTAAAGAATGGCGGCCCAGACGACCCCCGGCAGCGCGGTCCAGTCGGTCGCCGTTATGTCGCCCCAGCCGACAATGGTGATCGCGCCGCAGCACGCCAGAAGTGTGCCGAAAGTGAAGGCCATCGCCGATTCGCCCCGGTTCAGCATCCGCACCATCGGGATATAGATCGCATGGGCGGCACAGCCCCAGAAATAGATCACCTCGCCCTGCCCGACCTGGAACCGTAGCAACGCGGCCACGTCGGCGCGGAAGATGACCCAAAGCGCGCCCGCCCCGCCGATGCTCAGCGCCAGCGCCATGCGCGAGGTGGTCACCTGCCGCAGCAGGACAAAACCCGCCAGCGCGCTCATGATCGGGGTCAGGGTGAACACCGCCGCGGCCGAAACCGGCTGCGCGGTCTTCAGCCCGTAAAACATCAGCACGAAGTAGGTGGCGAAAACCCCGCCGAGCACGAGGTAGCGCCAGGGCGCCCGGAAGGTACTGCGCGGAATGCCGGTGCTCAGCCCCCCCGCCGCGCCGACCAGCAGGGCGGCGATGGCGAATCGGACGGCATTCAGCGCCATCGGCGTGATGTGATCCATCGCCAGCGAGCCAAGCGAAAACGACCCGGCCACGAGGGCCGAGAACATCAGCATGGCCAGATGGCCGCGGGCAGCCTGCGTCACGTCATTGCCACTCCTTGGCCCGTTCCTTCAGGAATTTGACGAAGGCCTGGACCTTGGTGGTGCGATGCAGGTCGACATGGGTCACCAGCCACAATGCGCTGCGCCAGTCGTCGCGGTCGGTGCAAATCTCGACCAGCTCGTCATGTTTCGACGCTTCCCATTCGGGCAAGAAACCGATGCCAATCCCCTGCAACACGGCAAAGACAAGGGCACGCGGGTCGACGCTGCGGAAGATGATGTTTTCCTCCGGCACGCTTTCCCACAGCCATTTGAAATAGGGGGCGCGGGAATCGCGGTTGTCCGATCCGACAAACAGGTGCCCCTCGAAGTCGGACGGGCAATCGGGCATCCCCATTCTGTCGATGTAGGACTGCGTCGCGTAAAGCGCGGTGCGTTGTTCCAGCAGCGGCTGAACCACGTTGTCGGGTTCTTCCGGTGCGCGACCGGCGCGGATCGCGACATGCGCTTCGCCGTATTCCAGCCGGAACAGGCGGTCACCGGTTAGAAAGCGCAGGATGACGTCGGGATAGGCGAGCCGGAAATCGGCCATCACCGGCATCAGCAGCGGCGACACAGCGGAGAGCGAAGTGACGACCAGTTCGCCCGACACCTCGTCGCCCTGCCCCTTGATGCGCCCTGACAATTGGTTGAACTGATCGTCGGTGGCCTGCGCCACCCGCATCAGGTCCTGCCCGGCCTCGGTCGGGGTGTAGCCGCGCGCATGACGCTGGAACAGCTTGACGCCAAGCTGGGCCTCCAACGCATCGATATGTCGGATCACCGTGGCGTGGTGCACGCCCAGAACCTCGGCCGCGCCGCTGACCGTTCCCATACGCGCCACTTGGTAGGCGGTGCGGATTTCATCCCAGTTTTCCATGGAAGACCGTCCCGATCAGATCATTGCCCCGGCTGTGCCCGGCAGGTGACACCATCACCCAGGCGATCACAACCACTTGCGGATAAAAAAAGCGCACCCAGAGCGGGCGCGCTTTTTCGATTCTCTATGTCGAACGACTTATTCGGTCGTAGTCGACGAGCTCGAAGCAGCCAGAGCCGCTGCAGCAGCCACTGCGGCAATGGCGACCGCGCCGCCACCCAGGCCGAAGCTGCCAACCGGCGGCGGGGCCAGGACATCATCATCCTCAGGAGCAGCAACCGGGCTGCCAGCAGTAGCTGCGAGCGGCGAAAGTGCGAGGAGTGCGGCAACCGCAACAGTCGTAAATTTCATGGGAAACCCCCTTCTAGAATAAAACCTCGCCCCAAATAACCCTTCGGAGGTGGGAGTTGTCAATAACAAGCAGGGTACAATTTTCGCTAGCCCACAAACTATTGCACTATTGCAATACACCTTTGCGCCGATCGCACAGAACCCGGGCAGTTGCTCATTCGGCCACCCTCATACCCCCCTGGACAGACCGGTCCCGAATCCGGTCGGCGCGGCCGCCCTTTCCTCTACGCGCGTCGCCGAGAATCGCTCGATCTATGCATTTGCGCACGCTTTCAATGCATTTTTTCGCAATTCCCACGGATTTCGCACACTCGTATTTATTGGCGGCGAAACACACACCGGAAACAGGACAACTGACATGACCCATTCCATTCTGCATATCGACACCAGCATCAAACCCGAAGGTTCGATGTCCAAATCCCTGACCAGCGACATCGTCGCCCGTCTGCGCGCTGCCCATCCCGAATCGTCGGTGACCTATCGTGATCTGGCCGCGCATCCGCTGCCGGAAACCGATGCCGCCTGGTTCGCCGCGATCTCGGTCCCGGCCGAAGACCGCAGCCCCGAACAGACCGACATCGCGGCGCTGTCCGACCGTCTGATCGCCGAGGTCCGGAATGCCGACACCATCGTGATCGGTCTGCCGGTCTACAATTTCAACGTGCCCAGCCAGCTGAAAACCTGGATCGACCTGCTGGCGCAGCCCGGCGTCACCTTTCGCTATACCGAAGACGGGCCGGAAGGGCTAATCCAAGGCACCCGCGCAATCATCGCCTATGCCTCGAACGGCACCCGGATGGGGTCGGAGATCGACTTCGCCTCGGCCTACATGCGCCACATCCTGGGCTTCTTCGGCATCACCGATGTGCAATTCGTCGCCTCCGACCACTTCGCCATCGACGCCGAAAGCTCGGTGAAGGCGGCCAATGACGGCATCGCCGGACTGGCGGCGTAATCCGCCCCGCAAAACGGCAAGCCCGGCAAAACGGGCTTGCCGACGCGGCTGAGCGCCGCCATGGGGGCGCGCCCCTCCATCCACCAATCCCCTTCCAGCGTCGTGCGCTCCAGCGCGCGCCCTGCCCGCGCAGATGCTGCAGCCGCCGGTGCGGATGCACGATCGCCGGCACCGCACCCATCTGCTTCCATACATCCGGCATCGTTCCCCCGCGCGGCCCGACGTCCGGGATTCCTGACTATCTAAGGTTGCCGATCTTGCCTATCGTTCCACAACACCCCTAGCCGCAATAAGACCGGTCACATGTTTGTCGTTGCAGATACCGAAGAATTGGTGGCGGATGGCGTCATCACCACCGACCAGGCCAAGGAGATCAAACGGCGCGCCCGCGACGCGATGATTTCACTCGCCGTGAACACGGTGCTCTGCCTTGGCATCTTGGCTGCGACGGCCGGGTTCGTCTTCTGGCTGGCCGATCCGATCGCGGTACTGCTGCTGGGGTCGGCGCTGCTGGCAGGAGGGATCGCCATCCTGTCGCGTGGCGCCGACATGTTCCGCATGTTCGGCAATGCGGCCGCCCTGATCGGCGCCGGCATGTTGATCGGGGGCGGCGCCGCCGAATTGCTGAGCCATTACGAAGACAGTGCGGGATGGATCATGACGGCCGCGGGGGCGGTCACCACCGGCCTGTCCGGATATGCCCTGACCCGCGAAAGCGCCGCTGCCGGTTTCGTGGTCGGGGCCATCCTGCTGATGGGAGTCGCGCTGCACCTTTTCGGGCTTGGGTTCCTGCTGGATCAGCACGACCTGTTCGGCGCGGGCAAGGCCGCCTTCTTCCTCTATGCCTTCGCCGCGATCGCGGCGGCGGGCTGGTTCACCGACATCCGGCTGATCACTGCGCTATCCATCATTCCCTTCGCCCAGGCGCTGGATACCGGGACCGCCTACTTTCATGCCGCATACGTGTTCTATTCACCTGAACCGACGCTTTCGATCCTGCAAATGACGGCGCTGATCGCGCTCTGTCTCTGGGTCGCGGCCCCCAGCCCGCAACGGCTGGCGCGCCATACCGGTATTCTCGCGATCCTTGCCTTCGTGGTGGCCAACATGTCCGCATTGGTCGGGTCGCTCTGGGGCGATGTGGTGGGGGAAACGATCTGGGGGCCCGAATATTTCGATTTCTCCGACACGGGCCCCGACAGCTACCCAAGCCAGTCGGATCGCTACTTGGCCGCGAAGGAAGCCTTTCGCGCCTCGACGCTGGAGATTTCCGCAAACGTCTTCTCGGTGCTGTGGGCCATCACGCTCGTGGCGATCGTGTTCTGGGCCGCGCACCGCAACAAACGCGGCCTGTTCAACGCCGCGATGACTTTTGGCGCGATTCATGCCTATACCCAGTTCTTCGAAAACTTTTCCGATGAACCGCTGGCCTATGTCATTGGCGGGTTGGCGGCGATTCCGCTGGCTTGGGGCATGTGGCGGCTGAACGGGATGATGATCGCCAGATCCGCGGCCCCATCCGCCTAGCGGTTTTCAACTGTGAAACTTGACTCTGGCGCCCCCCGCATCTAAACGCAGCCTCAATTCCGGGAGTCTGTCATGCTTCCGGTCCTTTGCATTGTGCAAGGATCGCCCCCCGTCAGCGCGTCGCGCCCACGGGGGCAGTTGGCATTTGGGCCGGTTCTACCTACCTGTAGAACCAAGTGAAACGGGGTTAAAGGAGCCGCGGGAATGTTTGAAAATCTATCCGAACGCCTGGGCGGAGTCTTTGACCGCCTGACGAAACAGGGCGCGCTGTCCGAAGACGACGTCAAAACCGCCCTGCGCGAAGTCCGCGTGGCGCTGCTCGAAGCAGACGTATCGCTGCCCGTCGCCCGCGATTTCGTCAAGAAGGTGCAGGAACAGGCCACCGGCCAGGCGGTGACCAAATCGGTCACCCCCGGCCAGCAGGTCGTCAAAATCGTGCATGACGCGCTGATCGACGTTCTGGCCGGCGAAGGCGAACCCGGCGCGCTGAAGGTCGACAACCCGCCGGCGCCGATCCTGATGGTCGGTTTGCAGGGGTCGGGTAAAACCACCACCACCGGTAAGCTGGCCAAGCGGCTGAAGGAAAAGGACGGCAAGCGGGTGCTGCTCGCCTCGCTCGACGTCTACCGCCCGGCGGCTATGGATCAGCTGGCGGTTCTGGGCGCCCAGATCGGCGTCGACACCCTGCCGATCGTGCCCGGTCAGAAACCGGTCGACATCGCCAAGCGCGCCAAGCAGCAGGCGACGATGGGCGGCTATGACGTCTACATGCTCGACACCGCCGGCCGGCTGCATATCGACGAAGTCCTGATGGACGAGGTCGAACAGGTCCGCAACGAAGTCAACCCGCGCGAAACCCTGCTGGTGGTCGACGGGCTGACCGGTCAGGTCGCCGTCGAGGTGGCTGAGGAATTCGATGCCAAGGTCGGCATCTCCGGCGTCGTTCTGACCCGGATGGACGGCGACGGGCGCGGTGGCGCCGCGCTGTCGATGCGCGCCGTCACCGGCAAGCCGATCAAATATGTCGGTCTCGGCGAAAAGATGGACGCGCTGGAAACGTTCGAACCGGAACGTATCGCCGGCCGCATCCTCGGCATGGGCGACATCGTGGCCCTGGTCGAAAAGGCGCAGGAAACCATCGAGGCCGAACAGGCCGAACGGATGATGAAGCGGTTCCAGAAGGGTCAGTTCAACATGAACGACCTGAAGATGCAGCTGGAACAGATGATGAAGATGGGCGGCATGGAAGGCATCATGGGCATGATGCCGGGCATGGGCAAGATGGCCAAGCAGGTGCAGGAAGCCGGGTTCGACGACAAGATCATCACCCGCCAGATCGCGCTGATCCAGTCGATGACCAAGAAGGAACGCGCCAATCCCAAGCTGTTGCAGGCCAGCCGCAAGAAACGCATCGCCAAGGGCGCCGGGCAGGATGTCAGCGACCTGAACAAGCTGCTGAAAATGCATCGGCAGATGGCCGACATGATGAAGAAGATGGGCAAGATGGGCAAAGGCGGCATGCTGAAACAGGCCATGAAAGGCATGTTCGGCAAGGGCGGCATGCCCGCCGACATGGCCGGCATGGACCCGTCGCAGATGGACCCCAAGGCGCTGGAAGCGGCGGCCAAGGCGATGGGCGGCGGCAAGGGCCTGCCCGGCGGTCTGCCGGGTCTTGGCGGTGGCATGGGCCTGCCCGGCGGGCTCAGCGGTCTGGGCAAGAAGAAGTAAACCGATGCTGACCCAGGCCCCCACCCTTGAAACCGAGCGCTTGATCCTGCGCGGCCCCGAACACCGGGATGCCGAGCCGGTGATCGCCTTCCTGTGCGATCAGGAACGCGCGGCCGGTTTCGGGGCCTCCCCCGACCGACACGACGCGTGGCGCTGGTTCGGGCTGATGGTGGGGCATTGGCATATCCGCGGCTACGGCTATTTCGCGATCGAGGAAAAGGCGACGGGCAAGACCGCAGGCATCTGCGGCATCTGGAACCCCGATGGCTGGCCGGAACCGGAACTGGGCTGGGTCGTGTTCGACGGGTTCGAGGGCAAGGGCATCGCCTATGAGGCTGCCCTGCGCGCCCGCGAATGGGCCTATGCGCCCGACGGGCTGGGATTTACCACGCTGACCTCGAACATCGTGCCGTCGAACGCACGCTCCATCGCGCTGGCCGAACGGCTGGGCGCCTGGGCTGAACGCACCTACACCAACGTCCACATGGGCGAAGACATCCTTTATCGCCACCCCGGTCCCGACGCGCTGGACAAGGACGGATCGGTGGAGGCCTACGCATGAGCCTGTCGCTGAACATCCCCACCGTTGAAACCGAACGCCTGATCCTGCGCGAAATGCGCGAAAGCGATCTGGACGTGATCGCCGAATTCTTCGAAAGCGACCGCAGTCATTTCGTGGGCGGCCCCAAAAGCCGGGGCGAAAGCTGGCGGGTGATCTCGGGCGTGCTGGGGCATTGGCTGCTGCGCGGTTACGGCATGTGGCTGGTCGAAGAGCGCGTCAGCGGGCAACCCGTGGGCGGCGTCGGCCACCTGAACCCCGAAGGCTGGGACGAACCGGAACTGGGCTGGCACCTGTATACCGGCCATGAGGGCAAGGGATACGCCTATGAGGCGGCGTTGGCCGCGCGCGAATACGGCGCGCGTCATTTCGGCCTGACCGCCCCGATCAGCTATATCGACCCGGCCAACACCCGATCCAAGGCGCTGGCCGAACGGCTGGGCGCGCGGTTCGAGCGCGAGGGCGAAGTGCTGGGCCATGCTTGCCACGTCTACCGCTATCCGGAAACGGAGGGCGCGCGATGACCATCGACATCCCCGTCCTGGAAACCAAGCGCTTGGTCCTGCGCGGACCCGAGGCCAAGGACTACCCGAACTTCAAATCGACCTTCGCCAGCTACCGCGCCCGGTTCATGGGCGGGCCGCTGAACGATTATGAAACCTGGATGCTCTATGCCGCCGAAATCGGCCATTGGCAGATCCGCGGCTTCGGCATGTGGATGATCCACGACAAGGAAACCGACAAACCGCTGGGCATGGCGGGCGGCTGGAAACCGGCGAAATGGCCGGAACCGGAACTGGCCTGGATCATCTGGCCGGAAACCGCCGGGCGCGGCTATGCGCTGGAAGCGACCGACGCGGTGCGCAAATACCTCTACAATACGCTGGGCTGGGAAACCGCGGTGTCCTATCTGGACCCCAAGAACCTCGATTCGATCCGTCTGGCCGAACGGCTGGGCGCCAAGAAGGACCCGCAGGCCGCGACCGTCGACGGCCATGACGTGGTCTATCGCCACCCCTCGCCCGCGCAGCTGAAGGACACCCAGATTTCCCACGGCATCGCGATGGAAATCGCCAATTACGCCGACCCGCTGTTCAAACCGAAAGGATTCGCCCTTGACTGACGCCGCTACCCGCGCCGCGGAAATCCTGAAGGAACACCGCGAAAGCATCGACCGTCTGGATGCGATTCTCGTCTATACTCTGGGCGAGCGGTTCAAGCACACCCAGGCGGTGGGCCGTCTCAAGGCCGAACACGACCTTCCCCCGTCCGATCCGGCCCGCGAGGCCAAGCAGATCGCGCGGCTTGAAGATTTGGCAAACCGGGCTGACCTGGACCCCGATTTCGCCAAGAAGTTTCTGAACTTCATCATCGCTGAAGTCATTCAGCACCATAAGAAACATCAGGAATAACCGGTCCCAAGACCGGTCAACGCCATCTGAAGGAGAAAACAAAATGGCTATGAAAATCCGTCTGGCCCGTGGTGGGTCGAAAAAGCGCCCGTTCTACCGTGTTGTCGCAGCCGACTCGCGCATGCCGCGCGACGGCCGCTTCATCGAAAAGCTGGGCACCTACAACCCGCTGCTGCCGAAAGACAGCGAAGAGCGCGTGAAGCTCGACATGGAACGCATCCAGTTCTGGCTGGATCAGGGCGCGCAGCCGACCGACCGTGTTGCACGTTTCCTAGAAGCCGCCGGCACCCTGGCGAAGACCGAGCGCAACAACCCCAAGAAAGCCGTCCCCGGCAAGAAAGCCCAGGACCGCGCCGAGGAAAAGGCCGCCAAGGCCGCCGAAGCTGCAGAAGCCCCGGCCGAAGAAGCAGCGGCTGAAGAGTAAGCACGGGGAGCGTTGGAATGCAGGCCTTTCCGACCTCTTTTCAACGCGACCTTGCCGATCTGATGCGGTGGCGGCGCGACGTGCGCCGCTTCCGTACCGATCCCGTGGACGAGGCATTGCTGCGGCAATGCCTCGACGCGTTTCTGATGGCCCCCTCGGTGGGGCTGTCGGAACCCTGGCGGGTGATCCGGGTGCAAAGCGAAACCGCCCGGCACGCCGCCCTTGAGAATTTCAAAGCCGCCAATGCCGAGGCCCTGGCGGGCTATGACGGCGACAAGGCGAAACTCTATGCCGGGTTGAAACTGACCGGGATGGAAAACGCCCCGGTGCAATTGGCCGTGTTCTGCGACGGCTCCACCGGCAAGGGTGCCGGGCTGGGTGCGGCCACGATGCCGGAAACCCGGCGCTACTCCGTCGTTTCGGCGATCAACCTGTTCTGGCTGGCGGCGCGGGCGCGCGGTATCGGCGTGGGCTGGGTGTCGATCCTCGATCCCGGGAAGCTGTGCCGCGACCTCGACGCGCCGGACGACTGGACGCTGGTCGGGTACCTCTGCGTCGGCTGGCCCGAAGAAACAAGCGACACGCCGGAACTGGAACAGGCCGGCTGGGACGCGCGGCGCGGGCATCTGCCGATTGAGACGCGCTGAACGTTCTTAGAGACACCCGGGCGCGTCCCAACGCCTGCCAGCCCCTGAACGAATTTCCCGATCGGTATTGCCACGGGATCAAGCGGCACTAACCTTGCCGAAACGCCGCAAGTCAGGGACATCCAATGCACAGCACTCCGCATCATTATTCGAATGGAGAAACCGAATTCATCGGCCGTCTGGTCTGGGATCCCGCCCATGGCGACAGCCAACCGGGCGTGCTGATCGCCCCGGCCTTCGGCGGGCTTGGCCCGTTTGAAATCGCCCGTGCCGAGGAACTCGCGGCATTGGGCTATGCGGTTCTTGCGGTCGATTACTACGGCGACGGTAAACGCGCCGGGTCGACCGAGGAAGCTTTCGCGCTGATGGGACAGTTGAACGACGACCGTCCACTTCTGACGCGCCGGATGAACTGTGCCCTTGACGCGTTGGGGTCGCTGCCGATGGTCAACGGGCGGCTGGGCGCGATGGGCTATTGCTTCGGCGGAAAATGCGTACTCGATCTGGCCCGCAGCGGGGCCGGATTGCAGGCGGCGGTGTCGATCCACGGCGTCTATGATCCGCCTGCAGAAATCCATGACATCAAGCCCTCGGTTCTGATCCTGCATGGCTGGGACGATCCGCTGGCTAAACCCGACGACCTTCTGGCCCTGACCGGGGAACTGACCCACCATTGTCAGGATTGGCAGGTCCTCGCCTTCGGCCATACGGGGCACGCGTTCACCAATCCCGCGGCGCAAGCACCGGAACAGGGAATGTTCTACAGCCCCCGTGCCGCAGACCGGTCCTGGGAAAGTCTGACACGCTTCCTGAGCGAAAGACTGAAAGGTTAGCCGCTGACACGATCAGCCGAATTGCCCCCGTCCCTGCAAAACGCTATCACAATAGCGAAACGGCAAAGGACACCCCGAAACATGGACAATCCCGACGATCTGATCTGTGTCGGCGCCATCGCGGGCGCTTATGGCGTGCATGGCGAAGTGCGGCTGAAAAGCTATACCGCCGACCCCGAGGCGATCGAGGATTACAATCCCCTGACCACCGAAGACGGCAGCCGCAGCTTCGATGTCGGCATCATCCGCCCGATCAAGAACGGGTTGTCGGTACGGCTGTCCACCGTCACCAGCAAGGAAGAAGCCGACGCGCTGAAAGGCGTCAAGCTCTACGTGCCGCGCGACCGGCTGCCATCGCTGCCCGACGGCGAATACTACCATGCCGACCTGATCGGGCTGGAGGTTTTCGACACCGGCGGCACGAAGCTGGGCAGCGTGAAATCGGTGCTGAACCACGGTGCCGGCGACCTGCTGGAAATCCACGGGCCGGGATTGAAAACGACCGTGCTGCTGCCCTTCACGCTCGAGGCGGTACCGACCGTGGATCTGGCCAAGGGCCGCATCGTCACCGACCCGCCCGAGGGGCTATTCTGAGGCGGCGGCGCGCCCTTCCTGCGACTGGAGCGCGCCCAGCATGCCCCTGAGCGCCCTTGCCCTGCGCTGCTCAGGCAGCGAACGCGCCTCGCGCTCAGACGGCAACGCCACCCAATCCGTGAGCATTTGTTGCGCGAGATAGACGGCAAAAACCGGATCGCTGCTCACCGGCCGGCCATAACCTTCTTCCAGAGCCAGCCAGTCGGAGACGCCGAGCCCGGCGAACCCGCGACCGGGCTCCGGCCCTGCCTCGGACAGGCCAAAAGCATAGGCCAGACGGCTCATCAACCGCGCTACGTCGAATTGCGCGGCTGCGGATCACCATGAAGCCGGACCAAGCGCTGCGCCCCGCTCTCCGCGGCATGCACAAGACGATGTATCAACGCGCAGAGACCAAGAAACCGCTTGGCAAAGACTACATCACGCTTGCCATTGCGCACCGCGCGCGCCAGGCGACGGGTGCGGCGCAGCAAGGCAGCCCCGTCAAACGTCATTACCTCACTCTCGGTCGCCGCATGCGCTTGCGCCAGCCAAGCACCGCACCGCCGCAGCACCTCCGTCCTGTCGTCCATTCCCAACTCGGCCGCTTCAAGCCGGGCAAAGGCCGTCAAGCCGGAAACATACTCCATGACCAGCACGCGCCCGGCGTCCCGGCAGTGCAGCAGCGGCACGATCCGGTTCGCCCCGGTCTCTCCCAAAGCGGCCGAAAGCGCCTGGTAATTCTCCACCACGTGGGCGAACTCAGCCTCCGACACGGCTGGTTCGGATTTCACGATCAAGCTGGTCCGCCCCGGCACCGAGACCCGAAAGACTTGCCGCCTGCCGACGGCTTGCCGCGCCTCCTTGATCAGATGGATCGTCATATCCGCAGGAAGCAGCCCAAGAATCTCTGCAATATCCGACGGCGCCAAACCTGCCGGTCTGGCCAAGCCATCATGTCTCATGCCGTTCTCCTGTCTCTCGCCTTCATTCTAGATCGAAAGCTGTAAATTACTATTGCAAAGCCCCCTCAGGGGCGGCAAGCACAGCGATATGAGTGATGCGCCCTCCAAATCCAATCCTGCCCAATCCGCTCCGGCGAAATCCCACGGCCGCAAATCCATCAAGCTGTCGCGCAAGCCGCAGGCGCTGATGACCCATAACCCGGTTCTGGCCGGCGTCTGGACCGCGCGGATCATCACGCTGTTCCCGCAGGCCTTCCCCGGCGTTCTGGGCGAAAGCCTGACCGGCAAGGCGCTGAAGGACGGCAAGTGGCAGCTCGAAACCACCGACCTGCGCGACTACGGTATCGGCAAGCATCGCAACGTCGATGACACCCCCGCCGGCGGTGGCGCCGGAATGGTTCTGCGCGCCGACGTTCTGGGCAACGCGATCGACCACACGATGACGGGAACGCGCGGGCGCTGGCCGCTGGTCTACCTGTCGCCGCGCGGTCGGCGCTTCGATCAGGCGATGGCGCGGGACTGGTCGCAATTCGATGGCGTAACGCTGCTCTGCGGCCGGTTCGAAGGGGTCGATCAGCGGGTGCTGGATCACTACGACATCCAGGAGATCTCCTTGGGCGATTTCGTCCTCACTGGCGGCGAGATCGCGGCGCAGGCGATGATCGACGCCACGGTGCGTCTGCTGCCCTCGGTGCTGGGCAATGCCGAAAGCATCGAGGAGGAAAGCCATTCCAACGGATTGCTGGAACACCCGCAATACACCCGCCCCGCCGAATGGAAGGGGATGGAGATTCCCGAGGTGCTGATGTCGGGCCATCACGGCAAGATCGAGGAATGGCGCCACGAGATGTCCGAGAAGCTGACCCAAGATCGCCGCCCCGACATGTGGGATGCCTATTGCAAGAAACGCGGTGAGAGATGAGGCTTCGCCGATATCTGCTCTGAATGGAGGCTGCGCCAGCGCCAGATCGCGCGGAGGAGAGACGATGAAACCGACCGAGACAACGAATTCCGTTCCGGATGACATAATTGTTTTGGCAATCAGGGCTATCAGCGGCGAGGTCACGCCCAATATGAGACTGATTGCCTTCTCCTATGGCGAGAGACAGGCGAAGTTTCGGTTCTATATGTCCGAAGACCCCACCGACGACGAAAGAGAGATCGGAGAGATCGTTGCCGTGAACTTCGACTCGGGCCTTTCGCAGAATCTCGACAGGCTTGATGTGGAGTTTGTTGTCACAGAAGAACCGCTTGGCCGACTTGACCCATTGGACTTCGGTCTTTTCCGCCGTTGGGAGGGCTGAGGCGGACCTGGCCACGAGGTAGGAAAGCATAACAAAATATTGCAGCCCGCCCTCCGGTGGTGAATAGTTCGAGCAGACGACTTTCATTGAAGGAGATTGAGCAGTGGCTGGCAAATTCGAACTCTACACCGACAAGGCCGGTGAATTCCGCTTCCGCCTGAAGGCGGGCAATGGCGAAATCATCCTGGCCAGCGAAGGCTACAAACAGCGCGCCAGCGCCGAGAACGGCATCGAGTCGGTCAAGAAAAACGCCCCCGAGGACGCGCGTTACGAGCGCAAGGAAACCAAGGCGGGCAAGCACATGTTCAACCTCAAGGCCACCAACGGCCAAGTGATCGGCACCTCGGAAAGCTATGAAAGCGAAGCGGGCCGCGACAACGGCATCGAGTCGGTCAAGAAGAACGCGCCGGACGCGGACGTCAAAGACCTGACCGCCTGATCCGAACCGCCCACGAAACCACCCCAAGGCCTTTCTGTCCAAGGGCAGAAAGGCCTTGATCCTTTTGCCCCCTCCCCCTATACACCGCCCGTTCGCGGTCGGAATCGGCCTGCGGGCCTGTTGGGTATTTTTCCGGGTGCTTCTTCGGCATCCACGACGGATCGCCCCGGCAGCGGAATAAGAAACACGACCTGAACTCTGGCGGGCGCCCCGGTAATCGGAACAGGCGGACCCGGTCGAAGGCCGAGAGCTCTGAGGACGGACATCACCTTTGCGGGGCAACCGCAAGCAAGATAGGAGAAGATCAGATGGATCTGATCGCACAGCTGGAGGCGGAACAAATCGCCGCCCTGGGGAAAACCATCCCCGATTTCAAAGCCGGTGACACCATCCGCGTCGGCTACAAGGTGACCGAAGGGTCGCGCACCCGTGTGCAGAACTACGAAGGCGTCTGCATCAGCCGCAAGAACGGTTCGGGCATCGCGGGTTCGTTCACCGTCCGCAAGATTTCCTTCGGCGAAGGCGTGGAACGTGTGTTCCCGCTCTACTCGACCAACATCGAATCCATCGAAGTTGTCCGCCGTGGCCGCGTCCGTCGCGCCAAACTGTACTACCTGCGTTCGCGCCGCGGTAAATCCGCCCGTATCGCAGAGGTTGCCAACTACAAGCCCAAGTCGGGCGCAGAAGCGTAAGGAGCGGAACGATGAAAGAAGGTATCCACCCCGAATATCACTTCATCGAAGTGAAGATGACCGACGGCACCATGTTGACCATGCGCTCGACCTGGGGCGCCGAAGGCGACACCCTGGCGCTGGACATCGACCCGACCGTGCACCCCGCATGGACCGGCGGCACCTCGCGCCTGCTGGACGCCGGCGGCCGCGTGTCCAAGTTCAAGAACAAATATGCAGGTCTGGGCTTCTGATCCCTTTCCGCATCGACAAAGAAAAGCCCCGCCAAACGGCGGGGCTTTTTTTGTGAACGATGGTCCCGATCCTTCTCGGGCGAGATTGGTTTCAGGCTTGAAATCCGCAGTTTCCTCCCCGTCGCCCCGGCCGGAAACCCGCGAATGCGCATTGGCAGACAGGCCAAGCCATCCCGATTTTCACCTCTGGACCGACCCAATTCCAAGTATACGATCCCGGATGCCCCCAAGCAGGTTTTGCCGCGCTCTCGCGACCCCTTCCATATTTCTGCAACAGATGTCATTGAAGCCGTCCAAACGGATCAACAAGGCTTTGCAAATGACCGCGGCAACCATATCCTGTGGCAAAGCGGCCGGAACAAGGCAGGTATAGGGGACATCTTTCAATGGCGCATATTATTGTCGTCGGGAACGAGAAGGGCGGCGCGGGAAAATCCACCGTTTCAATGCATATCGCCACGGCTCTGGCCCGGATGGGCTTCAAGGTTGGCGTGCTCGACCTCGACCTGCGCCAGAAATCCTTCGGCCGCTATGTCGAAAACCGCAAGAAGTTCATGGAAAAATCGGGCCTGGACCTGCCCAGCCCCGATTATCATGACCTGCCCCAGGCCGATCCGGCACAGCTGAAGCCCGGTGAAAATCCGTATGATCAACGCCTGTCCGCGGCCATCGCTTCGCTGGAACCCGGCCACGATTTCATCATGATCGACTGCCCCGGGTCGCATACGCGGCTCAGCCAAGTGGCGCATTCGCTAGCGGATACCCTGGTGACGCCGCTGAACGACAGTTTCGTCGATTTCGACCTGCTGGCCAAGATCGACGAGGACGGCAAGAAAATCCTTGGACCCTCGGTCTATTCCGAAATGGTGTGGAACGCGCGGCAACTCAGGGCGCAGGCAGGGCTGAAGCCGATCGACTGGATCGTACTGCGCAACCGTCTGGGCGCCCAGCACATGGTGAACAAGGAAAAGATGGGCAAGGCGCTGGACAACCTTGCCAAGCGGATCGGCTTCCGCGTCGCGCCGGGGTTCAACGAACGGGTCATTTTCCGCGAACTGTTCCCGCGCGGGTTGACCCTGCTGGATCTGAAGGATATCGGCGTGACCAGCCTGAACATTTCCAACGTCGCGGCGCGGCAGGAATTGCGCGACCTGATCAAGGCGCTGGACCTGCCCGGTGTCGAACCGAATTTCTAACACGCACGACCCAAACACGGACCGCAACAGCGGCTGCCGGGATACCCGCAGCCCCTAGTCGGCCGTATCGAAACTGGCCAGCTTGCGCAGCACACTGCGCAGCACCCTGTCCTCTTCCGCGCTCAGGCTGGCCGACAGTTTCGCATCATAGGTTTTCGCCACCCCCAGCAGGTCGCGATAGGCCGTCTGCCCCAGATTGGTCAGTTCCAGGTATTCCAGCCGCCGGTCCCTGTCATCCTGCTGCCGGGTCAGGAAGCGGCGTTCGCCCAGACGCGCCACCGCCCGGCTGATCTTGGTCTTGTGCATTTTCGACCGCTGGCCGATTTCCTTTGCCGTCATCCGGCCATAGATGCCAAGATGAAACAGCACCCGCCATTCGGTACGCAACATGCCGTAGCGGTCCTTGTAAACCTGCTGGAACGCAAGGCTGCTTTCCTCTGCCGCCTGATTCAGCAGGTAAGGCAGAAAATTTTGCAAATCGAAGTCATGTTTTTCGGTCATTTCCGGCCTCCATCGGTTGTTAGTTACAAAATCAACTATTAACAGCACAAGCGAAAAGGAGAACGCGCCATGAATCAGCAGATGAAACCGCATGGTTTCGTGCAGGCTCCGACGCCGCACGGGACCACCCCGGGATACATGCCGGGCTTCGGCAACGATTTCGAGACCGAAGCGCTGCCCGATGCACTGCCGCAGGGCATGAACAGCCCGCAGAAATGCAATTACGGCCTTTATGGTGAACAGCTTTCGGGAACAGCTTTCACCGCCAACCCACCCGAACGGACCTGGTGTTATCGCATCCGGCCGTCGGTAAAGCATTCGCACCGCTACGAAAAGATCGACCTGCCCTATTGGAAATCGGCGCCCAATGTCGATCCCGACGTCGCCTCGCTGGGACAATACCGCTGGAATCCGGTCGCCCATAGCGGCGAGGACCTGACATGGCTCACCGGCATGCGCACCATGACCACCGCCGGCGACGTCAACACCCAGGTCGGCATGGCCAGCCATGTCTATCTGGTCACCGCCTCGATGCAGGACGAATATTTCTTCTCGGCCGATTCCGAACTTCTGGTCGTGCCGCAGGAAGGCCGGCTGCGTTTCGCCACCGAACTGGGCATCATCGACCTGGAACCGAAGGAAATCGCCATCATCCCGCGCGGCCTGGTGTACCGGGTCGAGGTTCTGGAAGGCCCCTGCCGCGGCTTCGTCTGCGAAAACTACGGCCAGAAATTCGAACTGCCGGGCCGCGGCCCGATCGGCGCCAACTGCATGGCCAACCCGCGCGACTTCAAGGCGCCGGTGGCGGCCTATGAAGACCGCGAGGTGCCTTCGACCGTGACCGTGAAGTGGTGCGGCCAGTTCCATCAGACCAAGATCGGCCAGTCGCCGCTCGACGTCGTCGCATGGCACGGCAATTACGCGCCGTACAAATACGACCTGCGCAACTACTGCCCGGTCGGCGCGATCCTGTTCGACCATCCCGACCCGTCGATCTTCACCGTGCTGACCGCGCCCTCGGGCGTGCCGGGCACCGCGAACATCGATTTCGTGCTGTTCCGCGAACGCTGGATGGTGGCCGAAGACACGTTCCGTCCGCCGTGGTATCACAAGAACATCATGTCGGAACTGATGGGCAACATTTACGGCCAGTATGACGCCAAGCCGCAGGGCTTCGTTCCCGGCGGCATGAGCCTGCACAACATGATGTTGCCGCACGGGCCGGACAAGAACGCCTTCGAGGGCGCGTCGAATGCCGACCTGGGGCCCGAGAAGCTGGACAACACCATGTCCTTCATGTTCGAAACCCGCTTCCCGCAGCACCTGACCGGCTTCGCCGCGAACGAGGCGCCGCTGCAGGACGACTACATCGACTGCTGGACCGATCTCGAAAAGAAATTCGACGGCACACCCGGCAAGAAATAATCGTGGCCGGTGGGGGATGCCCCACCGCCCGCGCGAAAAGGAAACGCGAATGACCCTGATGAAATCCTGGGTGGACAGCGCCAACGACGCCAACCATCCCTTCCCGCTCAACAACCTGCCCTATGGCGTGTTTTCCGTCTCCGACGACGATCCGCACTGCGGCGTCGCCATCGGCGACATGATCTTCGACTGCGCCGCCGCCGAAGAATCCGGTCTGATCGACCTCGGCGTCGGTTCCGTTTTCGATGTTCCGTTCTGGAACGAAGTGATGGAACTGGGGGCCGACAAATGGGCCGAACTGCGCGCCCGCCTGACCGCGATCCTGTCCGAGGGCAGCGCCGATCAGGACGCCGCAAAGGACATGCTGGTGGCGCAATCCGATGCCACCATGCACATGCCCTTCCTGGTGTCGGAATACACCGATTTCTATGCCGGCAAGAACCACGCCTTCAACGTCGGCACCATGTTCCGCGGCCCCGAAAACGCGCTGCCGCCGAACTGGCTGCATATCCCGATCGGCTATAACGGCCGGGCCTCGTCGGTCGTCGTCTCGGGCACCGATGTGCGCCGCCCCTGGGGCCAGCTGAAGGGCCCCAATGACGCCGCGCCGCGTTTCGCCCCCTGTGCCCGCTTCGACATCGAACTGGAAGTGGGCGCCATCGTCGGTACCGCGTCCGACGGTCCGATCACCGTGCAGGAAGCCGACGACAACATCTTCGGCTACGTGCTGCTGAACGACTGGTCGGCGCGCGACATCCAAGCCTGGGAATACCAGCCGCTGGGGCCGTTCCAGGCCAAGGCGACGGCGACCACGATCAGCCCCTGGATCGTGACCAAGGCAGCACTGAACCCGTTCCGCTGCGACACCCCCGCGCGCGAGGTCGAACTGCTCGACCACCTGAAGGATTGCGGCCCGATGCTCTATGACATCGACCTCGAAGTCACGCTGCGGCCCGAAGGCGGTTCCGAAAGCACCATCGCGCGGACCAACTACAAGGAAATGTACTATTCCGCTGCGCAGCAACTCGCGCATCACACCACGAGCGGATGCCCGATGAACACCGGCGACCTGCTCGGCTCGGGCACCATTTCGGGCCCGACCAAGGAAAGCCGCGGCTCGCTTCTGGAACTCAGCTGGGGCGGCAAGGAACCGCTCGAACTGGCATCGGGCGAAACCCGCAACTTCATCGAAGACAATGACACGCTGACGCTGAAAGGCGCGGCAAAGGGCGATGGCTACACCATCGGCTTCGGCGATTGCGTGGGCAAGGTTCTGCCCGCCCTCGACGACCCTTACAAACGCTAAAGGAACAGCAAAATGGCAAAGGCATTCGCGTCCCAGGGGGACATGACCGAAAAAACCATCAGCTTCACCGAAGTCGGCGAAGGGCTCTACGCCTTCACCGCCGAGGGCGATCCGAACTCGGGCGTGATCATCGGTGACGACAGCGTGATGATCGTCGAGGCACAGGCCACCCCGCGGCTGGCCAACAAGGTGATCGAATGCGTCCGCAGCGTGACCGACAAACCGATCACCCACGTCGCGCTGACCCATTACCACGCGGTCCGCGTGCTGGGCGCGTCGGCTTTCGGCGCGCAACAGATCCTGATGTCCGACACCGCCCGTTCGATGGTGGTGGAACGCGGGCAGGAAGACTGGGACAGCGAATTCCAGCGCTTCCCGCGCCTGTTCGAAGGCCATGAAAGCATCCCCGGCCTGACCTGGCCGACCACCACGTTCAGCGATTCGATGACCGTCTATCTGGGCAACCGCCGTGTCGACCTGATGCATCTGGGCCGCGCCCATACCGCGGGCGACATCGTGATCCACGTGCCCGATCAGAACGTGATGTTCACCGGCGATATCGTCGAATACCATTCGGCCTGCTACTGCGGCGACGGCCATTTCAACGACTGGGGCGACACCCTGGACGCGATCAAGTGGTTCGATGTCGACGCCATCGCGCCGGGCCGCGGCGACGCGCTTGTGGGCCGGGAAATGGTCAACGCCGCGATCGAGAATACCCGCGATTTCGTAGAAAGCACCTACCGCCCGGCCGCCAAGGTCGCCGCGCGCGGCGGGTCTCTGAAGGAAGCCTGGGACGCGGTGCGCGCCGAATGCGATCCGAAGTTCAGCGACTACGCGATCTACGAACATTGCCTGCCGTTCAACGTGGCGCGCGCCTATGACGAAGCGCGCGGCATCGACACGCCGCGGATCTGGACCGCGCAGCGCGATCTGGAAATGTGGGAGGCCCTGCAGGGCTGATCCCAAAGGTCATGGGATCGCCCCGGCAACGGGGCGGTCCGGCGGGTTCATCCCGCACCCCCTTGGGCGGACGCCCGAGGGGAACAGCAGAGATTTGTTTGCAGCTGGGAGGAACCAGATGAACAAGATTTTCGAAATCCCCCTCTACCCCTATGCCCGCAGCGCCGATCAGGACGCGGCAAAGCCGGTGCGGCGCAAGGTCGTGGTGGTGGGCGCGGGCCCGATCGGGCTGGCCGCCGCCATCGACCTGGCGCAGCAGGGGATCGAGGCGATCGTCGTCGACGACAACGACAAGGTCAGCTTCGGCAGCCGGGCGATCTGTTTCGCCAAGCGGCCACTGGAAATCCTCGACCGGCTTGGCTGCGGCCACCCGATGGTCGACAAGGGCGTGGTGTGGGACACCGGCAAGGTGTTCTTCGACGACCGCAAGGTCTATGAATTCAACTTGCTGCCGGAAACCGGCCACGAATTCCCCGCCTTCATCAACCTGCAGCAATACTATTTCGAAGAATACCTGGTGAACCGCGCCCGCGAACTGGAAGCCGAAGGCGCGCCGATCGAAATCCGCGGCGGCAACAAGGTTCTGAAGGTCACGGACAAGGGCGATCACACCGAGATCCTGATCGACACGCCCGAAGGCCAGTACACGCTTGAAGCCGACTGGCTGATCGCCTGCGACGGCGCCGCGTCGCCGATCCGCGCGATGATGGGGCTGGATTTCGTCGGCCGCGTCTTCGAGGACAACTTCCTTATCGCCGACGTGATCATGGAGGCCGACTTCCCGACCGAACGCTGGTTCTGGTTCGACCCGCCCTTCAACAAGGGGCAGTCGGCGCTTCTGCACAAGCAGCCCGACGGGGTCTGGCGCATCGACCTGCAGCTGGGCTGGGACATCGACAAGGAAGAGGAAAAGAAACCCGAAAACGTCATTCCCCGGCTCAAGGCGATGCTGGGCGAGGATGTCAAATTCGACCTGGAATGGGTGTCGATCTACACCTTCCAGTGCCGCCGGATGGAACAGTTCCGTCACAACCGGGTGATCTTTGCCGGCGACGCGGCGCATCAGGTGTCGCCCTTCGGCGCCCGCGGTGCGAATTCCGGGCTTCAGGATACAGACAACCTGATCTGGAAACTGAAACTGGTGATGGAAGGTCTCGCCCCGGAGAGCCTGCTCGACAGCTACGATGTCGAACGGATCCACGGCGCCGATGAAAACATCCTCAATTCGTCGCGTTCGACCGATTTCATCACGCCGAAATCGGAAACCAGCCGTCTGTTCCGCGATGCCGTTCTGGACCTGTCGGAACATTACGAATTCGCCCGCCCGTTGGTGAACTCGGGCCGCTTGTCGGTGCCCTGCACCTATGACAGATCGGCGCTGAACACGCCGGATGCGCTGCCCGGCGGTCCAGCCCGCACGCGCCCCGGATCGCCCTGCCCCGATGCGCCGCTGGACGAAGGTTTCCTGCTGCACCGGCTGGGCAACGACTTCACCCTGCTGACGATCAACACCGACGTCCCGGCGGAGCTGGAAGAAAGCGGCATCAAGGTGGGCAGCCTGTCGCTTTACAGCGAAGCGCTCGACCCGGCGCTGGCCGAACGGTACCTGGGCGAGGCGGAAACCGCCGTCTACCTGATCCGCCCGGATCAGCACGTCGCCGCCCGCTGGGAAAAATTCGACGAAACCGCAACCCGCGCCGCGATCCGCCGCGCCATTGGCAAGGAGTGAACAGATGTCCCTGACCCTGACCCTGACGCCGAATATCGACAATGCCGATGACTTCTATGCTGACCTGCTGGCCGTCCACGAAGGGCTGAGCAAGGCCGAAAGCGACGCTCTGAACGCCCGGCTGATCCTGATCCTGGCCAACCAGATCGGCGATCGCGAGGTGCTGGTCGCGGCGCTGAAGGCTGCGAAGGAATCGACACATCAACCCGGTTGATCCTCGTCGGTAGAAAAGTCGGAAGCGGCCCTCTCGGGGGCCGCTTCTTTGATTCTTGACCTTCCCCCAGACCGGTGTTCGATTGCCCTTGCCGCAAATACGGCACGCATGTTAATTAACATGTTAATATAAAGAGGAGGCAATCATGCGGTGGAGCGAATTCCCCAAATGGGGCAAATGGGCGGCAGATTGGGCGGCCAAGTACCACGCGGGCCTGCGCGACCGGCCGGTGCGGGCGCAGACCAAGCCGGGCGAGGTGATGGCGCAACTGCCCGCATCGCCCCCCGACGCACCGCAGCCGATCGAGGATATCGTCGCCGATTTCGAATCCATCGTGATGCCCGGCATCACCCATTGGCAGCATCCCCGCTTCTTCGCCTATTTCCCCTCCAACGCCTCGCCCGCCGCGGTTCTGGCCGACAACCTTGTCACCGCGATGGCGCCGCAATGCATGCTGTGGCAGACCTCGCCCGCCGCGACCGAGATGGAAACCCGCATGATGGACTGGCTGCGCCAGTCGCTGGGCCTGCCCACCGGCTTTTCCGGCGTCATCCAGGACAGCGCGTCCTCGGCCACCCTTGCCGCCGTGCTGGTGATGCGCGAACGCGTGCTGAACTGGGACGGCAACGCCAACGGGCTGCCGGGTCAGAAACCGCTGCGGGTCTATTGTTCGAACGAGGTTCATACCTCGGTCGACCGGGCGATCTGGATCGCCGGGATCGGCCAGGCCAACCTGGTGCGCATTCCCACCCGGGGGCCGCTGCGGTCGATGGATACGGCAGCGCTGGAAGACGCGATCAAGGCCGATATCGAGGCCGGTTACCTGCCCGCGGGCGTGGTCGCCTGCACCGGCGGCACCGGCACCGGCGCCTGCGATGACATCGCCGCCACCATCGCGGTGGCGAAGAAATACGACCTCTATACCCATGTCGACGCGGCCTGGGCCGGGGCGGCGATGATCTGCCCCGAATACCGCGAGTTGTGGCAAGGGGTGGAAGCCGCCGATTCCATCGTCTTCAACCCGCATAAATGGCTGGGCACCCAGTTCGACCTGTCGGCCCATTTCGTCAAATCGCCCGAGGACCTGACCCGCACGCTCGCGATCCAGCCGGAATACCTTAAAACCCACGGCGCCGACGGGATCATCAACTATTCCGAATGGTCTGTGCCGCTGGGCCGCCGGTTCCGGGCGCTGAAATTGTGGTTCCTGATCCGCGCCTATGGCCTGGACGGGCTGCGCCGGATGATCCGCAACCACGTGACGTGGTCGCAAGGATTGGCCGAAAGGCTGCGCGCGGTGCCCGATATCGAAATCGTCACCGACCCGGTTCTGTCGCTGTTCACCTTCCGCTTCACGCCCGAAGGGCAGGACGCGGACGACGCCACGCTGGCGCTGATCAACGCGATCAACGACGGTGGCCGCATCTACCTGACCCAGACCCGCACCGACGGCAAACTGGTGATCCGCTTCCAGGCCGGGCAATTTGATTGTACCCAAGACGATATCGACACCGCTTTCGACGTGATCGTGGAAACCGCCAACCGACTGAAGGACGCCTGACATGCCCGCACCACTCAACACCTTCAAGGCCGCGCTGAAGCGGGGCGACATGCAGTACGGCTGCTGGGCCGGGTTTGCCGATCCTTATGCGACCGAAATCCTCGCCACCGCGAATTTCGACTGGCTGGTGATCGACGGCGAACACGCGCCCAACGACCTGCGCAGCATAATGCACCAGCTGCAGATCCTCGACGGCAAACATTCCGAGGGCGTGGTGCGCCTGCCCATCGGCAACGAGTGGCTGATCAAGCAGGCGCTGGACGTCGGCGCGCAGACGCTGCTGATCCCGATGGTGGAAACCGCCGAGCAGGCCCGCGATCTGGTCCGTGCCTGCCGCTACCCGCCCGAGGGCATTCGTGGATCGGGCGCAGCATTGGCCCGCGCTTCGCGCTTTTCCGACATTCCCGATTACATCCAGACCGCCAACGCACAGATCTGCCTGCTACTGCAGGTCGAAACCCGCAAGGGGGTGGAAAACCTCGATGCGATCCTCGCCGTCGAGGGCGTCGACGGTGTCTTCATCGGCCCGTCCGACCTGGCCGCCGATCTGGGTCATTCGGGCCAGAGCGGCCATGACGAGGTGCGCGCGGTGATCAAGGACTGCCTGGGCAAAATCGCGGCGTCGGACAAGGCCGCCGGCATCCTGGCGGTGGATCAGGCCGTGGCATCCGAATACCGCGACTGGGGCGCGCAGTTCCTGGCCGTGGGCATCGACGTCGTCATGCTGGCCAAGGCGGCGCGGGCAACCATGGCGCAGTGGAAATAACAGACGGATGGCGGGGCAGACCGACACGATCATCACCGCGATCCTCGACGCGATCGAAAGCGGCGCGCTGAATCCCGGCGGCGTGATCGAGGAACAGACCCTGATCAACACCCACAACGTGTCGCGCACCCCGGTGCGCGAGGCGTTGATCCAGCTGGAAACCGCCGGCCTGATCCGCCGCACCCCGCGCAAGGGCGCGGTGGTGTTCAAGCCGACGCTGGAGGAATTCCTCGCCATCCTCGAGGTCCACGCCAAGCTGGAAGGCCAGGCGGCGGGACTGGCCGCGCGCCGCCTGTCGCCCAGCCACCGCGCCGCGCTAGAAGCGGCGGTGGTCGCCTGCGAGGACCATGCCGCGCGGCTGGGCGACGCGGAACCGGACCAGTATTACCAGCTCAACCTCGATTTCCACCGGGTAGTAGCCGAAGCGGCGGGCAATCCCTTCCTGCTGGACATGATCAAGATGAACGCGCGCAAGCTGATGGCCTACTACCGGGCGCGTTATCACTATGCCGGGGTGATCGCGGCCTCGGCCCGCGAACACCGGCAGATCGCCGACCTGATCACCGCGCGCAAATCGGCAGAAGCCGAGGCCGCGATGGAGGCGCATGTGCATTTCGACCATGTGACCGCGCTGGATCTTCTGGCCGCACTGGGGTGAAGGGGGCTGCCGCCCCCGCCCCTGCGGGGCTCCCCCGCGGGTATTTCTGCCAAGAAAAAGCGGTTATTGCGCCTGTTCGAAGAACAGCGCCAGGCTTTCGGCGAAGGCTTCGGTGTCGGCGCGGGCGGAGAGCGAGGCGCGGGCCTTTGCCAGCACGTCCCCGGGCAGCTTGCCCTGCATTTCCTCAGTCAGGGCGGCGATGAAATTGGGGGTCATTTCCGGGTGGTACTGGGTGGTGTAGACCCGGTCGCCGATGGCGAAGGCGCCGGCGGCGCACTCGGCGTTTGCGCTCAGGATGCGGGCGCCGTCGGGCAGTTTCGTGACCTGTTCGACATGGGCGGCATAGAGACCGATCCGGTCGGGCAACCCTTGCATCCACGCGGCGCGGTCGGTCACTTCGGTTTCGGTCCGGCCGAACACCCAGCCTCCGGGGTTCCGTTCGACCTTGCCGCCAAGCGCCAGCGCGATCGCCTGATGGCCGAAACAGGCGCCGAACAGCGGCAGGCCCTTTGCCACGATTTCGCGGATCAGGTCCAAGAGCCGCCCCACCCAGGGATCGCAGTCATGAACCGAGGCCGGGCTGCCGGTGATCAGCACACCATCGAAACCTTCGAGCAATTCGGGAAAGATCCCGTCTTTGACCGCGAAGACCTGCGTCCGCCAGTCCGGCCGGGCGAGCTGCAAAAGGGCGGTGAATTTTTCACCATCCTTCTGATGCTGTTCGGCAAATTCGCTTTCATCGGTGTTCGTCATCAAGATCGCGATACGCATTCCGGTCCCGCCTGAGATTTTTCTTTACATATTTATAGCGCTTTTTAATATACGTAACAAGTTAACAACAAGAGGTATGATGATGACGGTCTGGACCCCCACCGACGACGGTTTCGCCGACCTGACCAGCCACGATACCTTTGTGACCGGCGCGCCGCACAACACCTTTGCCCGGCTGCGCCGCGACGACCCGGTGCACTGGACAGACTGGGACGGCGGCGAAGGGTTCTGGTCGATCACCCGCCATGCCGACATTTCCGAAATGAACCGCCAGCCGCAGATTTTCTCCTCTGCCCGCGGCATCCGGATGGAGGACCAGACCTACGAGGAATACCTCGCCCGGCGCACCTTCCAGGAAACCGACCCGCCGGAACACATGATGACCCGGATCAAGGTGGCCAAGGCGTTTTCCAAGCCGGTCATCGCCGAATTCGAGAACGATATCCGCGCGCTTTGCGACGACATCCTCGACGTGGCGCTGGAAAAGGGCAGCTTCGACGCCACCAAGGACATCGCGCGGCAATTGCCGATGCGGATGCTGGGCCGGATCCTTGGCCTGCCCGAGGAAGACCTGCCTTGGCTGGTGGAAAAGGGCGATGCGCTGATCGCCAATACCGACCCGGATTTCACCGATCACGTGCTCGACAAGATGACGACGGACGAATTCCGCCTGATGCCGTTCAATTCGCCCGCGGGGGCCGAGCTTTACAACTATGCCAAGGAGCTGATGGCGAGGAAGGACGCGGCCGGCGACACCAGCGGCGTCCTGCACCTGATCCTGCAACCGGCCAAGGATGGCAGCGTGATCACCGAAGAAGAATTCCGCAACTTCTTCTGCCTGCTGGTCGCCGCCGGCAACGACACCACCCGCTATTCCATCGCCGCAGGCATTCAGGCGATGTGCCACCAGCCCGAATTGCTGGCCCAGATGCAAACCGAAGACATCTGGGACACCGCGCCGGATGAAATCATCCGCTGGGCCACGCCCGCGCTCTATTTCCGCCGCACCGCCACTAGGGACGTCGAAATGCACGGCAAGACCATCCGGGAAGGCGACAAGGTGCTGTACTGGTGGTCCTCGGCCAACCGCGATGAAACCGTGTTCGACGATCCCTTCCGGGTGAACCTGAAACGCACGCCCAACAAACATTTGTCCTTTGGCCAGGGCGGCCCGCATGTTTGTCTGGGCATGTGGCTGGCCCGGCTGGAGGTCCGTGTGCTGTTCCCGGAACTCGCCAAGCGGATCAGATCAATAGAGGCCAACGGCCCGCATAAATTCCTGCGCTCGAATTTCGTGGGCGGGATCAAGGAACTGCCGGTCAAGGTAGTCGCCAAATAGGGAGCCAACGATGAACACACGCCTGCGCGCGTTATTTTGCGATCACCTGTCGATCATGCGGGGCAAATACCTGCCCGGATCGAAGATCGGCGATGGCACGACCCGGTTCTGCCGGTCCACCTTCGGGGTGCATTACGACAAGGATCTGCTCGACGCGCCCGGCGCGATGATGATGCAGGGCCTGCCGGACATGGAACTGCACTGGCACGGCGAGGAAATCCGCGACAGCTGGGAACGGGCCACCAAGATCGTGGTGGGCGACCTGTACGACACCGACGGACAGCCCCTGCCCTTGTGCGGACGGCAGGCGCTGAAACGGGCCGTGAAGGATTGGCAGGCACTGGGGCTGACGCCCAAGGTCGGGCTGGAACTGGAGGCCTATGCGCTGGTCGCCGATGAAAACGGCCGGCTTGTGCCCTATGACACCCCCGGCGCGCATGTCTACGGCACCGGCAACTTCACCGACCCGATGCGGTTCAACGACGCGATCTGGGAAAAGGCGGACGAACTGGGCTTCCGGCTCGACATGATCACCGCCGAATATGACAGCCCGCAATTCGAATACACGCTGACCTTCGACGAAGCGGTCAGGGCGGTGGACGATATCGTGCTGTTCCGCCTGATGGCGCGCGAGATAGCGCTGGAACACGGCATCGTTCTGTCCTTCCTGCCCAAACCGATCGCCGAGGCCAGCGGATCGGGGCTGCATGTGAATTTCTCCTTCCTGGACGAAGCCGGCGGCAACGCGCTGTCGAGCGGCGAAAAGGGCGGGCCGGAGCGCATGAACGACCTGGCGCGCGGCTGCGTTGCGGGACTGATGCACCATCACAAGGGGCTGGCCGGGCTGATCGCGCCCACCGCCAATTCCTACCAGCGGCTGCAGCCGGGATCGCTGTCGGGATTCTGGTGCAACTGGGGCGGCGACCATCGCAACGTGACCACGCGGATATCCTCCGAAGGCGGCGCCAAGGCGCGGCTGGAACACCGCACCGCCGATGCCTCGGCCAATCCCTATACCGCCACCGCCGCGGTGCTGCAGGCCGCGCGTCTGGGCGTGGTGAACAAATACGATCTGGGACCGATCGAAACCGGCGACGGGTTCGAAAACTGGGACGCCAAGGACAGCGCCGCCGTTACCCTGAAGGGCGCGATTGCCGATCTGAAGACCGACACGGTGCTGGGCGACGCGGTGGGGGCGGAACTGGTCGCCAACCACGTCTTCATGAAGGAAAAGGAAGTCAAGAAAACCAAGGATCTGGAAGGCGACCAATTGCGCGACTTCTATGTCTGGTTCGTCTGAGGAACATGCCGATGAAAGTGACCTGGAAACTGCCCGATGGCGGCGAAATCACCGCTGATGTCGATGACGGGCTGAACATGATGGAGGCCGCCGTCGCCAACAACGTGCCGAACGTGATCGGCGAATGCGGCGGCAATCTCAGCTGCGCCACCTGCCACGTCTATGTCGAAGCGGCATGGGCCGGCAAAACCGGAACGGCGGACGATTTCGAAGACGCCATGCTCGACGCGGCCGAAGCCCCCCGGCAGGACAATTCGCGCCTGTCCTGCCAGATCACCGCGCGCGGCGATCTCGACGGTCTGGTACTGATCGTGCCGGAAGTCTGATCACCAGCGGTCCAGCGCCGCTTCGTCCGCATCCTTGGCGGCGACCCATTCGGCGCCCGAGGCGGTGAATTCCTTTTTCCAGAACGGGGCGCGGGATTTCAGATAATCCATCAGGAATTCCGCCGCCTCGAAGGCATGGACACGGTGGCGCGACGATGTCGCCACCATCATGATCCGGTCATCCGCCTTCAGGTTCCCATAGCGGTGGATGATCAGAACGTCGCCCAGGTCCCACCGCTCCGACGCCTGTTGCGCGATCTTCTCAAGCGCCTTTTCGGTCATGCCGGGATAATGTTCGATTTCCATCCGGTCCAGACCTTCACCCGGCAGGTCGCGCACGATGCCGGTGAAGGTCACCACCGCGCCCATGCCATTCTGCGCATCGGCGAAGGCGTTGGTTTCCGCGCCAAGATCGAACGGTTCGGACTGTACCCGGATAATCATTTCAGCCCCCGGTCATGGGCGGGAAGAAAGCCACTTCCCGCGCGCCATCCAGCGATGCGTCGAAATCGGTCAGTTCCTGATCGACCGCGACGCGCAGCGCGCTGAGGTCGGAAAAGGCCACCTCGTAGCGTTCTTCGCGGGTGCGCAGTTCCGCGACCAGATCGGCCACCGTCGCGGCCGAGGTTTCGACCTTTTCCCGCGGGATGCCGATACGTTCGCGAACCCAGGCGAAATACAAAACGTCCATGTCAGTCGTCCTTCAGATGCGGCAGGGCCTTGCGGAAATAGTCATACCCGGTGATCAGCGTCAGCAGAGCCGCGACCCAGAGCAGGACAAGCCCCAGATTGGCGGACCAGATCATGCCGCGCATTTTCCAGCCCAGGCCAACAACGTCTTCTTCGCGCCCGGCAAGGATGTCTTCGACGATGCCCGCATCCATGCCAAGGCTGCTCATTCCGAAATAGTGCTCGAACACGCCGTGGGCAAACAGGGTCGCGATGGCAAACATCTGGAGAGTGGTTTTCCACTTGGCCAGCTTGGTCACTTTCAGCGTGCCGGCGGTATCGCCCAGATATTCGCGCAGGCCCGACACGAAGATTTCGCGGAACAGGATGAAGGTCGCCGGCAGCACCAGCCAGGGCGACATCGACGAATAGCCCACGATTACCATCAGCGCGATCACCACCATCGCCTTGTCCGCGATCGGGTCGAGCATCGCGCCGATCTTGCTTTCCTGCCCCCAAAGCCGGGCTAGGTAGCCGTCGAACCAATCGGTCACCGCCGCACCGATGAACAGCAGCAGCGCGAACCAATCGGCATAGGGCCGGGCGAAATACAGGAACATCACGGCCACGCCGGGCGCGGCGGCAAGCCGGATAACGGTCAGGATATTGGGGATCGTCCAGTTCATAACGCCTTGAATAGCCTGTCTTCCGACCGGGGGGAAGCAGGCGTTTCACCACATTCTGTGCTATGATGGGTTTATCCCGGGGCCGACCCGATGGAAAAACCTATCCGCCCCGGGACAGGTAAGGAGGAGGAAATGAATCCCGTAGTGCTTCTGGTGGGCAAACTGCCCAATGTCATCGGCGATGTGGCCAGGGAACTGGACCACCTGCCGATCCGCTGGCTCGGCGCGCATGATCATGGCGAAGTGATCCGGCAACTGGACACCGAACCCGACATCTGCTGCGTCATCATGGGCGGCAGCCTTGACGACGAGATGCGCGGCGACCTGATCAGCGTGATCGCGATGAAACGCCCGGATGTCTGCATCCATATCAAGGACCGCGAATCCGGCCCCGAAGGGATGGCGCCCTTTGTCCGCCGTGTCGTCGACGGCGGGCTTCTGGGGTCTGTTCAGACGGCCTGACCAGGGACAAAGAAGTTCACCGGTGCGTCACGCCCACCCCCGTGCGGGGCCGGACCGGCAACCGTGCTTCGCGGCAATGCCCAGACGTTTCGCGCCGCGTCTCAGGCGTCGAGTGGCGGTTCGGAACCGCTTCGGCGATGCCATTTCCGCAACGCCTGTTCCAATGCCGCGGTCTGCACCGGCTTGGTCAGGTAATCGCTGACCCCGGCCTCGAAACTGCGCTCGGCCTCTTCTTTCAGGGCGCTGGCCGAAATCGCGATGATCGCGGTTTTCCGGTCGCCGCCGTCGGCCTCGAAAGCGCGTATTTTCCGCGTCATTTCCAACCCGTCCATCACCGGCATCTGGCAATCGGTCAGCACCATGTCGAAACCGTTTTCCCGCCACTTCGAAAACCCTTCCGCACCGTTCGTCGCGGTTTCGAAACCGACGCCCAGCAATTCCAACTGCCGGGACAGAACGGCCATGTTCAGCGGATTGTCTTCGACGACCAGCACCGGCCCCGGATTTGGCATCCGCGCCTTGGCGGACAGGGCGGCGGACGGCGCCTCCCCGTTCACGGCATCGCGCGCAATCCGGCCGGTCAGCATGGCGATGCCGCGCACGGTGTCCGTCAACTGCATCGGGAACCGGTAGGAAATATAGAGCCGCTTCTTGATCAGCCCCTTCGGATTTTCGCGGGTCGGGTCGAGCACCAGAATGTTGCAGTCCGGATTGCATTCGATGACCCGGTCGACAAGATCAAGGTTTTCTTCCAGCGTTTCAAGCGCCAGCATCAGCACCGCTTCGTCATCCGCTTCGGCAGCGGCAGCCAACAGCTCTTCTCGACTGTTCGGCACGATAACATCGGCCCCGCGATATTCATAAAAACGGGCGATCCGTTCGTTATAGATCGGCTTGTCCATCTGCAGGATCAGCTTGGTCCCTTCGATCCGGGCCGTACCTGCCCCGCCGTCCTTCCGGGCAAACGGCAGGCGAACCGTGAAGGTCGTGCCCCGGCCGACTTTGCTCTTCACCTCAAGCTCGCCGCCCATCAGGTCGATCAGGTTGCGGGTGATCACGAGGCCAAGCCCGGTCCCGCCGAAGCGGCGGGTCGTGGATTGCTCGGCCTGCTGGAACGGCCTGAACACGGTCCTTATCGTTTCGTCGGTCATGCCGATGCCGTGGTCGATCACCCGGAACCGGATGAAGCCCTCTTCGCTGTCGCGGTCGACCCAAAGCTGGACGAAGCCCCGCTTGTCTTCGGTTTCGCCCCAATTGGAAAACTTGATCGCGTTACTGAGAAGGTTCAGCAGAATCTGGCGCAACCGCAAGGGATCGCCTTCGACCCAGTCCGGCACATCCGCGTCCACAACGATCAGGAACTGCACATTGCTCTTTTGCGCCTGCAATGCCAGCGATTCCGCGGCCTTTTCGACCGCTTCGATCAGCGCAAATTCGGTTCTTTCGATCTCGAGCTTGCCCGCCTCGATCTTCGACGCATCCAGAATGTCGTCGATGATCCGCATCAGGAAATACGAAGAATCGCGGACAACCTCGATCATCCGCCTCTGGTCGTCGTTCAGTTCGGTGGTTTTCTGCAACAGCTCGATCATGCCGACGATGCCGTTTATCGGCGTCCGGATTTCGTGGCTCATATTCGCCAGGAAGGCCGATTTCGCCTTGCTGGCATATTCGGCCTCGACCCGCTTGTTATGCTGCACCTGTTCGGCCCGCAAGAACAGAGCGATGACCCCGAAGACGACCAGCGCCACCAGCAGCGCCACCAGCAATGTCCGCATGCCAAGAGACGCCTTGAGGTTCTCTGTCTGCCCCTTGCTGTATTCGGTCATGTAGGCCGAATAGATGCCCTGTTCGTATTGCGCGGTAATCCGGTCGATCTGTGCGACCCTGCGGCGCAGTTCGGCCAACTGCTCGGGGCTTGGCGAAAGCCCCGCTTCTTCTATCAAGCGCCGGCTCTCCTCGATATGGCCGATCACCACCTGCAACTCTTCGTACCGGTACAGGTAGGGGCTGTTCACAAAGCCCTTTGCGCCAAGCAGATAGTTCAAGGCCTCGTCCAGGCCCGCCTCGTTCTGCGTCAGCACCGCGTTTTGATAGGCTTCCTGCGCCCTGCCGCTCAGCTTGTCGATCTTGAAGGTCAGGCGCGCAGAATTGATGATCTGGACGACGCGGCGGGAATTCTCCTGGCTCAGATGCCCGTTGCGATATTCGTAGGTCGCATAGCCGGCGACAGCGGCAATCCCCAGAAGGATGACGACAATGTATCTGGCATTCCAGAATCGGGTCACTTTTTGAATTCGATCCGGGTGATCATCCAAATCCATTTGGGCAGTGTTTCCTGATATTCGAGTTTGGCGCCGTCATAATCGGGGAATACGACGCGCATCGGGCCTTTCATGTCAAAGCCGAAGTAATCGCCGTTCATGCGCGTAGACAGAACGATGCCGAAATCATCCCACTCCTCCCGGCTGAAATCTATCGTGTAGTCGTCGAGTGCGATCAGCGTGACCGACCGCGCCCCTTCGGCACCAAACTTTTCAACCAGATCCGAAATGAAAACGCCTGCGTACAGGTCTTCACGCTGATCATAGGGATTGAACAGGGTGAACTCGTGCAGTCCCGCCGCCTCGATTTCGCTTATCGTAGCGCTTCCTTCCTGCCCTTCGGCCAGCGCACCGGACAGGCTGATCCTCTGGCTGCCGTCCTCCTGCGCGACGGCAAGCGATGCGTACAGACCCGCAATGACCAGAGGCATCACCCGTGACAGACCACCGAAACACTTCATCATCCGATCAGTCTTCCTCCGACCCAAATCGATCCGGCCCACCGTCGAACCGGACGGCGATCGGCTTGACCAAAACACATGCTTATATTTGAAGCTATTTTACCGTTTCGTTTTAATCAACGTGAACGACGCCCGCCGGCGCAAAAAAGCGCGAAGCGGCAACATGCCTTCGGGATCCTGCGCCCGTCAGCCTTTTTCGTGGAAGAAATCGTAGATGGTTTCGGCCAGGGCACCGGAAATGCCGTCGACCGCCTTCAGGTCCGCCAACGCCGCGCGGCTGACCGCCTTGGCCGATCCGAAATGCGCCAGCAGCGCGCGCTTGCGCGTCGCCCCCACCCCCGGCACATCGTCCAGCGGCGTGGCACCGATCGTCTTGGCCCGCTTGGCCCGGTGGGTACCGATGGCAAAACGGTGCGCCTCGTCGCGCAGGCGCTGGATGAAATACAGCACCGGATCGTTCATCTTCAGCGCAAAGGGCCTGCCGCCGGGGCGGTGGAATTCCTCCTTGCCGTGATCGCGGTCGACGCCCTTGGCGACGCCCACCATCGGGATATCCTCGACCCCGAATTCCTCCATGATCTCGTAGACGGCCGAGACCTGCCCGGCACCGCCATCGATCAGCAGAAGGTCGGGCCACAGTCCCTTGTCACGGTCCGGGTCTTCTTTCAGCAGGCGCTTGAAGCGACGGGTCAGCACCTCTTTCATCATGCCGAAATCGTCGCCCGGGGTCAGGTCTTCGCCCTTGATGTTGAACTTGCGGTACTGGTTCTTCATGAACCCGTCCGGCCCGGCGACGATCATGCCGCCCACCGCGTTGGTGCCCTGGATATGGCTGTTGTCGTAAACCTCGATCCGCTGCGGCGCCCCGTCGAGGCCGAAGGCTTCGCCCAGCCCCGCCAGCAGCTTCGCCTGCGTCGCGCTTTCCGACATTTTGCGGGCCAGGCTTTCGCGGGCGTTGCGCGCGGCCCCGGCGACCAGTTCGGCCTTTTCGCCCCGTTTCGGCACCAGAAGTTCGACCTTGCGGCCAAGCTTCTGGCTCAATGCCTGTTCCATCAGGTCGGCGTTTTCAATCGGATGCGACAGGATGATCTGGCGCGGCGGGTCCTTGCTGTCGTAGAACTGGCCAAGGAACGCCTCCAGCACCTCGGGCGCCTCGATCTCGGCCCCGACCCGGGGATAGAAATCGCGGTTGCCCCAGTTCTGCCCGGCGCGGATGAAGAACACCTGCACGCAGGCCTGACCCTTTTCCAAATGCAGCGCGACGATATCGGCCTCGGTCACGGTGCGCGGGTTGATCCCCTGCACCGTCTGCACCTGGGTCAGCGCCTTGATCCGGTCGCGCAAGGCGGCGGCGCGTTCGAAATTCATCGCGTCGCTGGCCGTCATCATTTCCGCCGCCAGCTTCTCCTGGATATCGGTCGACTTGCCCGACAGGAACCGTTTGGCGTCGGCCACCGTGGCGGCATAGTCGGCCTCGCTGATCTTGCCGACGCAGGGACCCGAACAGCGCTTGATCTGGTACAACAGGCAGGGCCGCGACCGGCTGGAAAACATCGCGTCGGAACAGTTGCGCAGCTGGAACACCCGCTGCAGCTGGTTCAGCGTCCGGTTCACCGCGCCCGCGCTGGCGAAGGGGCCGTAATAGCTGCCTTTCTGTTTCTTCGCGCCGCGGTGTTTCTTGATCTGCGGAAACGGGTGATCGCCGGTCACCAATATGTTGGGGAAGGATTTGTCATCCCTCAACAGCACGTTGTAATGCGGCTTCAACTGCTTGATCAGGTTCTGTTCCAGCAGCAGCGCCTCGGTTTCCGTCCGCGTGGTCAGGAACATCATCGAAGCGGTTTCGGAAATCATCCGCGCGATCCGCCCCGAATGGCCGGTCGGACGGGCATAGTTCGACACCCGCGCCTTCAGGTTCCGCGCCTTGCCGACATAGAGAACCCGCGCCTGCGCATCCAGCATCCGATACACGCCGGGCGAGGCATCCAGGGTCTTCAGATAGGACTGAATCAGCGCGTGGCCGGTCAGCGATTCGGGTGTCGGATCAGGCATGTTAACCAGATATGATTCTCAGGCGGCCGCTGCAATCTTTGGTATCAAAGGGCAAGAGAAAAGCTTTCCACCGTTTCTGTGGATAACTCTGCCGATAACTTCCGGGCATGTGGAAATTCTCCTTGTTTTTAACCCGGTTCAACGATTTGCATAAAAAATAGGCACTATCGCAACACATTGATATTGCACGATATTTTTTGACGTCTCGGACAAGTATTTGAAAGAATTACATATTTTGTAACACTACTGTGACAGGACAGTGACCGGTGCACAACTTCAGGCGCAAGGCCCGGTTTACTCCTCGACACCCAACACGTCAGGCGTCTGCCAGCCCAGGTGCTGACCACCATCGGTACATATCAGTTGCCCGGTAACCGCTGGCGAATCTAGGAAAAATCCAAGCGCCGCATTCACATCGGATGGGTTCGAACCGCGGCCCAGAATCGTGGCGTTGCGCTGCCCCTTGAAATGGATTTCGGACTGGCGCGCGCCCTTCAATGTCGGGCCCGGCCCGATGGCGTTCACGCGCAGCCTCGGGGCCAATCCCTGCGCCGCGGTCTGGGTAAAGGCCCAAAGCCCCATCTTGGCCAGAGTATAGGTCATGAATTCCGGCGTCAGCTTGCGCACCCGCTGGTCGATCATGTTTACCACGACGCCCTGCGCCACCGGTTCGTCCATGTCATCCATCACCGGATCGGGTATCTGCGCCGCCATTGCCTGGGTCAGGACGAAAGGCGCGCGCAGATTGGATTCGAAATGCCGGTCCCAGCTTTTGCGGGTCGCGGTTTCCAGCCGGTCATGTTCGAACACCGAGGCGTTGTTCACCAGGCAGGTCACCGGGCCGTCGAAAGCATCGAGGACCTTCGGGAACAGCGCCTGGGTATCCGCCTCGGACAGCAGGTCGGCCTGGAACCCGACCGCCTTGCGGCCCATGGCGCGGATATCGTCGATCAGGCTTTGCGCGTCGTGCACGGAACTGCCGTAATGCACCGCCACGTCGAAACCGCGCCCGGCCAGATAGGCCGCCATCGACCGCCCCAGGCGTTTTCCCGCCCCCGTGACCAATGCAACTGCCATTCGATGCCCCCTGCGATCGGATCAGTTCAGAACCAGAACGATATAACCTGCGTAAGCCGCCGACAACAAAACACCCCAGGACCGGGTGATATCGATCTTGAAAAACACGAACGGGATCAGCAGCAAAGACGCCCCCAGCATCACCCACAGGTCAAACCGCAGGAAGGCCGGGTCGACCGGGATCGGGCTGACCAGGGACGCCACGCCGATGATCGCCAGAAGGTTGAACATGTTCGACCCGATCACGTTACCCAAGGCCACGTCGGCCTGACGCCGCAGCGCCGCCATCACGGTGGTCGCCAGTTCCGGCAGCGAAGTGCCCACCGCGACCATGGTCAACCCGATCACGGTTTCGGAAATGTCGAACATCCGCGCGATCGTCACCGCGCTGTCCAGCAGCAGGTCCGCGCCCAGCGGCAGCCCGATCAGCCCCAGCACGATATAAAGCGTGATCTTCCACCACGGCATGTCGGGATCGGCGCCTTCGGGGTCTTCCAGTTCGTCCTCTTCCCCCATCGCCATATGCGCCCGCGCCTTGTGGAAGGAATGGAACAACACGCCGCTCAGGGCCGCCAGCAGCACCAGGCCGCTGATCCAGGTGAACCGGCCGATGAAACACAGCGCGATGAACAGGACCGAGGCGCCGATCATCAGCAGGAAACTTTCGCGGCTGTCGCATTCGCTGGTGTGCATCCGCGCCAGCAGCGCCGGAATCCCCAGCACCATCAGGATATTCGCGGTGTTCGATCCCACCACGTTGCCAAGCGCGATGCCCGGCACACCTTCCATCGCGGCGGTGATCGAAATCAGCAATTCGGGCGCCGAGGTGCCGAAGGCCACGATGGTCAGGCTGACGATCAGCGCCGGGATCCCGATCCGCAGGCTTAGGTTGACCGCGCCCTTGACCAGCGCATCGCCGGCCAGCAGCAGGATCACCAGCCCGAGGGAGGCATAAAGCCATTCAGCCATGTTCAGCGTTTCCCCTTTTCGCAGGGGCACGGGCCCTTGCCGATCTTGAAGCGCCCGCAGCGCGGACATTTCGCTGCGTTCAGACGACGCTGTCCGGGAAACCGGAATTTTCCGAACATCGCCAGAACCGCCATACCGACAAGAAAAAGGGAAATGATCTTGAAAATCATGTCAGAGCCCAAAGCGCGCGTAAGCGGCCCGTTCCTCGATCGCGTTCACGGCGTCGCCCATCAACGACAGGCCGAACCGCTGCATGATGCCGCGGCGGCGGTCGTAGCGGATGAACCGAACCTTGTCGCCGTAGAGCTCCTTCAGCCTGGGCTCGGCCCGGGCCAACCCGTCGACCAGGCCCAGTTCCATCGCCTTCTGCCCCATCCAGACACGGCCGCTGAACAGGTCGGGATCGTTCTGGAGCTTGTCGCCCCGGCGATCCCTGACATAGGCTTCGAAAACCGTGTGCATGTCGCCGAGAATTTCCTTCAGCCGCGCCACGTCCTCGGGTTTTTCCGGCTGGAACGGGTCCAGCATGGATTTCGACTTGACCGAGGTATAGACGCGGCGCTCGATACCGTGGCGGCTGATGAAATCATGCGCGCCGAAACCGGCGGAAATCACCCCGATGGACCCGACGATCGACGCCGGATCGGCATGGATATCGTCCGCCGCCGCGGCCAGCCAATAGCCGCCCGAGGCCGCCACGTCTTCGACGAAGGCATGGACGGGGATGTTCTTTTCCTGCGACAGGCGGCGGATGCGGTCCGCGATCAGCGCCGATTGCACCGGCGATCCGCCGGGCGAGTTGATGATCAGAGCCACCGCCGCCGGCTTACCCTTGCGAAACGCCTTTTCGATCATCGGCGCCAGGGCCGCGTCGTTCAAAGGCGCGCGCGGTCCGGTTGCGATCATCCCCTGCAAACGGATGACGGCCACGCGCGGACGGGATTTCAGAAAGGGCAGCTTCAAACTCATAAGGCCCATTTAGACACCGGTTGCAGGGCAGACAAGGCGCAGCCCCGTCCGGCCCCGCATTTCGTGACCAAAATAGCGCGAAACCAGCCAGAGGATCACTCTTCGCGCCCCTCGGCCCGTTGCAGCGCCACCATCGTCGTCAGCGGTCCGACCAGTTCGAACAGAACCGTGGTGCCGATCACCAGCGTCAGCAGAACCTCGGCATATGCCGGGAATTCCTGCGCCGCGACCAGCGCCATGCCGACGGCGACCCCCGCCTGCGGCAGCAGCGCCAACCCGAACCAGGGGCGCTGCGATCGCGGCACCCCGCCGACCGCGCCGCCGATCACGCCACCGACCACCCGCGCCGCGATCCGCAGCAGGAAATAGCCCGCGCCGATCACCCCGATCCCGGCGAGGTTGGACAGATCCAGCGACGCCCCGGCGAGAACGAAGAACAGGATCATGAACGGCCAGCGGATGTGTTCGATTTCGTGAAAGGCGTAATCGTGATGTTTCGCCCGGCTGGCGATGACCGCGCCGACCACCATGCCGGTCAACAGGAACGACACCTCCAGCCACAGCGAAATCCCGGCGGTCAGAAACACGATGCCCAAGGCCTCGGATTGCAGCGGCTCGCCCTTTCTGACCCGTCCGGTCAGCATCGCGGCAGGCCAGCCGATCACTACGCCCAGCACCAGCGCACCGCCGATTTCCCACCCCGCATCGTACAGCAGCGCGCCATCCATCGCGCCCTGCGACAGCGCCTTTGCCACGACGACCGCTAGGCTGAAGGCGATCATCCCCCAGGCATCGTCGATCGCCACGATACCGCGCAGCGTGTCGGGGAAACCGCCCTTGGCGCCGGACTGGCGAATGGTGTCCTCGGTCGCGGCGGGATCGGTGGCGCAGGCGATCGCGCCGCAAACCAGCGCCAGCGCCGGATCGATCCCGACCAGCCACAGCCCACCGGCGACGCAGGTCACCGTCGACAGCACCACCACCAGCGAAACGCTCATGATCGCGCGGCCATTGGAACGCAGGTTTTCCGGCGTCATGCCGCCGCCAAGCAGGAAGGCCACCATGGTCAGCGCCATCGCGGACAGGAATTCATACCAGTCCCGCACCTCCTGCGGGATCAGGTCCAACCCCGCCCCACCGACCAGAACGCCGCAGGAAAGCAGCAAGGTCACACGCGGCAAATGGGTCCGCTGCCCGATCTCGTCTGCTGCCAGTCCGACCAGGAACAGCGCCCCGAGGACGACCAGAACCTGCGCCATGTCCATCTGCACGCCCTGCATCACGCGCCTACCCGGCCAACATCTTCAGACCCTGGGTCACGTCCGAACGCACCGCCAGCCGCAGCCCCGGTTCGTCGCCGGCGCGCAACGCGGCAATGATCAGCCGGTGGTAATGCGGCGGCTCCTTGCGCCGCAACCGACCATAGAGCGCCCGCATCGTCGGCCCCAGTTGCAGCCAGACGGTTTCGGCCATCGCCAGCATCGCCGGCGCCTGCGCCCGCAGGTACAGCGTGCGGTGAAATTCCAGGTTGGTGCGGATGTAGCCCACCGCATCCTGCCGCGCGACCATTTCGGCCACCGAACTGTTGATCGTCTGCAACCGTTCGATCAGCGCCATATGCGCCCGCGGCAGCGCCCGGCTGGCCAGTTCCACCTCGATCAGCGACCGCAGCGCGGCCAGCTCCTCGATCCTCTCGTTGCTCAGCTCGGGCGTCGACACCCGCCCGCTCGTCGACAGCGTCAGAGCGCCCTCGGCGACCAGCCGCCGCAGGGCTTCGCGCGCCGGCGTCATCGAAACGTCGAATTCCTTGCCGATGCCGCGCAGCGTCAACGCCTGGGCGGGTTCGATCTCGCCATGCATGATTCTGCTGCGCAGGCCGCGATAGACCCGGTCATGAGCGGCGCTCGGGGTGGATTCGGTGCGTGACGAGATCAACATGCGTCACTTGTGATCACAAAATCGGCCGCGGTCAATCACCAAACCGGTAGCGATGCAGTTCGGACCCGTTTTCGCGCAACCACAGGCGCGGCGCCTCGTAATCTCCATAGAGGTTTTCCACCTCCTCCCAGAACCGGGCCGAATGGTTCATGTGACGCAGATGCGCGACCTCGTGCGCCGCGACGTACTCCAGCACCCCGGGCGGCGCCATGATCAGGCGCCAGGAATACATCAGCGCCCCGGCCGACGAACACGATCCCCAGCGCGACCGCGTATCGCGCATCGATATCCGGGCATATTCGCGCCCCAGGGCGATGCTGTAGCGATCCGACGCCCCGGCCAGCCGCGCGCGCGCCAGCTGTTTCAGAATCCCGGCGATCCGCCGCCCCGCGGTTGCGGGATCGCCCGGCACCCGGATTTCCCCGTCGCCCCAGACAACGCCACGCCCGGCTCCCGCCACGACGTTCAGATAACGCCCCTCCACCGGCAGGCTGGTGCCAAGCCCCACGGGTTCCAGCGCGGGCCGGTCACGCAATTGCAGGCGCAGCCAGTCGGCCTTTTCCTCGGCAAAGGCGATTCCCTCCGACGCCGGAATGCCGCGCGGCAGGGTCAGCGTGACCTTGGCATCCAGCCCCGACACCCGCAAGGACAACCGCCGCGCCCTCGCGGAACGGCGGAAATGCACGCGAACCGGGGGGTTGCCATCAAGAATATGTTGCCCCATATCGCCTTTGTTCGAAATCACGCGCATGCTATCCTTTAAAGCCTTTGACACCCATGGCCCGTTATGGCAGTTGGCGCAGATCGTCGACAAGACCACAAGATTTGAAAGGACCGCAAATGGCCAAGGAAGAATGGGGTGTAAAACGCGTTTGCCCGACCACCGGCAAGCGGTTTTACGACCTGAACAAAGACCCGATCGTCAGCCCCTATACCGGTGAAGTGCTCGAACTGGACAGCGGCAAGAGCCGCATGATCGCAGCCGACGCCGAAGACGCCGCCACCAAGAAGGCCAAGGCCGTCGACGCGGACGCCGATACCGATCTGGTGGATGACGCCGATGTCGATGTCGATCTGGACGACGACCTGCTGGACGAAGACGAAGACGACAACGTTTCGCTGGACGAACTGGCCGATGTTCCGGCCGAAGACGACGAATAACAAAAACATGTCTGCGGGCGGAATTTTCCGCTTGATCCCGCCCGCAGCATTGCCTAAGTAGCGGCGCACAGGCCGGAACGGTCTGAGATTTGGGGCCTTAGCTCAGCTGGGAGAGCGCTTGCATGGCATGCAAGAGGTCAGGGGTTCGATCCCCCTAGGCTCCACCAAATCCCCACCCATATTATGAATATTTTCGAAGGGGTTGCGAGGTATTCGCTTACCTTCAGACTATCCAGTCACCGTTTTGCATACAGTCCCCGGTCACTGCTCGGTCACTTGTTCTGGTGACCGTATTCAGCAGTGAGATCCACAAAACGTGCCAGGAAAGCCTCTTTAGCATTGTCCGGCTCCCAACATTGAATTCGGTCTGGTTCCTTAACTAAAGGCGCGTTCGGCGGCCAAGGCTCAAGCTCGGCGACCATCAGTGCGGCCTTCTCATCCAACAGCATTTAGATGTCGGCCCGCTTGAGCTCTTTACAACTGAATAGGCTGGCGTCGACCCCAAAACATTCGCCGATAGCCAACTCCATCTTGTGCTCAAATTCACTGAACTGAGAAAGTTGCTTCTTGAGCGGGGAAGGAACGTCCCCAAGGTAAGCTTCGGCGGCATCATGAAGGAGCCCAATCAGGGCCAGTTCAGGAGCGACCTCATGGGAAACATGGACGCTGTGTTCCGCCACCGAATAGAACCGCGTGCAATGCCCGTTGAACCTGACCAACAGAGACAATGCGTGGGCGATGTCCTCAATGTCGATCTGCTCCGGGTCGGGTTCACCGACGGGGAACTTGCGCCCACTGATGGTCTGTATCCATGCGTCGTCTGTCATTTCTCGGCCCCATGTTGCGCCTCACCATCAAAACCGCGGGCGGGTTAGCTGTCCAGTTCCAACAGGAAGGCAAGAGAAATAGTGGCCATCGGTTCGTTAATTGCGATCAGTTCGATGATCAGACTTCTTTAAACCGGATGTCCCTGCGGAGAACCTAGCGAGCGCCGAACAGCGGCACAACACACCGAGGCAGATTTTTCAGGCGCAGTGCGGCTTTCGAATCCTAATCAGGGCCGGATCACCAGGCAGCTTTCCTCAAGCAAAGCGACGTGATCGCTCCACCCGGTCCGCAACATGCAGGCGCCGACGAGGGACAACACGTCTGGTTCCAGCACTGCGTTGGCCGCATCCAGGTCGTTCAGCGCAACTCTGAACCCTTCTGCCGCATTCAGAGCATCCTTCCAATGTTCACCGGGGCCGGCGTGATTGTCGCCGCTAACAAAGGCTTCGAACAAAAGGATGTCATCGCCCTTGGGCCATTGACGCCAATCAAGGATGGCCCGCCGATCTGGCTGAAGCGAACGGAGCTCGCTCAGCACATGGCAGACAATAGCCAGTCCAATCGTGGTGACTGTTGCACCTGCTCCTGCTGACCATGGCCGTCCGTTCTCGCCGTTACGCTGCCCCGTCAGTTTCTCAACTGGCCGTCCATGCGGAATGAACAAGGGTGCCTCGAACCCCAGCGCAGACGGCTGCCCCTTCGAACGCTCAGCAAAGCGAGCCACGAAGTCATCCAGATTCAAACCGTGCTCCAAATCCCCGCCGCCAAGCACAGCCCAGCCGATGTTCTTGGGAGCGCCGACATCAACAGCACCAATGACGATATTGTCTTCGAAACTCACCAAATGGACAAAGCCTAGTTCGAGAAAACTCCGTTATCTTCCCAAATACGAAGTCTGCTCCTAATTATCAAAACTTTTCAAAGCTCACTCGGTTTATCGGCTTGCCGTCCGAAGCCTAGTTCGGGCGATGGAACACGTTCTGAAGACCTATTTGGCCGGGCAACTGCGCAGCTTTCGTAAGGAAGCTAAGCTGACCCAGGAGGAACTGGGGGCTCGCGTCGAGCGCACCAGCGAAGCCATTTCCAACATCGAGCGAGCGAAAAGCCTGCCGACCATCGAGACCCTGATGGCGCTGTCGGAAGCACTCGACCGGCCGTTGCGCGAGTTCTTCCCCGCCGGAAAGATCGAGGACAAGGTTAGCCCGAACCGCCTGAAACTTGAGGCCGAAGCGGCCACACTGTTGCGCAGCCTGAAGGATGATCAGCTACGCATTGCCATCAGGCAAATCGAAGCGCTGAAGGAAGGGTGAAGAAGGCGGAAAGCCGACTTTCGCTGCTCTCGAAAACAACAATCAAAAGCATGACGAAGAGGACATTTGGGAGCCCCTTTGAAATCCGAAGTCGACCGTGAATGGGTTCAATTTCCGCTGCGTGCTATCAGATCACAAACCGAACCGACCCACGTTTTTTCAAGCGTTTCGATTTTAGCAAACTGCATCGGAACTGTGCCGTGGCAGCACAAACATGAAACTACCTGAACGCTATCTTTCCCTATGTAGCGCCCAAGTTCGACACTGTTCGCGGATAGCAAGTCTACCCGGTCCAAATGACGTTTCAGCTTGTCCCGTTTCCCAGCTTTCGTTTCGCCTTGGTACTCTGACAGCATTGCCGCAATCTCAGAGTAATTTCTAGCAGACTGAAGGTTTTTACATTCGACAATTAAGACCTCCTGCATATCTGCACGCCAAGCCAGAACATCCACGTCGCCGTAGTCAATGTCGAGCTTTCTGTTTAGGATTTTGGTTAGCGGCACGTTGCCTTCAACATGCCAACCGTTTTTTGAAAGCTCTTCCTTAACGGACGCTTCAAACTGTTGACCCTCATTCGCAGACCCCCACCAGTCATTTCGCATCTCGCCTGTTTGAAAAAAGCTCTGATCAAGACTGCCTGAGTGGGCTCCGTCGAAGAGATAAGCAAAACCCTTTCGCAAAGAGTATGGGGGGATAAGAAGAAGAGGATCATCAGCCTCATCGACCTGAACGATAGGACGCACAACAAAAGACAATCTGCGTCCAAATCGCCACGGATAGATGTCCTTGATATCGAAACCTTTTGGCACTCGATCCCATCTCTTTCGTGGCTTAAGACAAAACTGTTCCAAGAAGGCGTCTGCCACATTTTGATCAACTGAACCGCTGACCACCGCTTGGATGACTTCTGATCTTCTCAATTCGAGTGTGGGCATCTGTTTTTCAACAGCGATGTCTTCAAGGCTCCCTATGATGTTGCGCGCTTGATCAAGGTCGAAGCCCATCTCGGCAGTCCAAATATCCCAAAACTTCTGATCAATTGCGCCTTTTGTCTCGGGAACAACCTCTGGCGCCTCATAGTTCTGCTTTTGCCTTGGTGCGATTTCAACAAAGCGGTCGCCTAAAACTCTTTCAAGCAGTGGCTCAACAACCAAGTCGCCAAAGTCGTTCTTGAAAAGGATGTCCCCAAGCGCTGAAAGGGTCAATTCAGGTTGGAGCGCGTTATACCTAATTGCATCAGATAACCCCCCTAGACGCACGACCAAAAGTGTTCTCGACACAAGCCTGGAGAGTGATAGTGCTGATGGTTGCACTGTGCCGTCAATCGGGCACATACAAACACTCATTTCCGCCAACACCCTGCTTGCGATACCCGCAGCGGCAAACTTCGAAGTCTGATGCACGTACTTGCGAAGTGTTTCCGGGGTCCGACCATGTAGTCCCAAAATGGCTGCGGATGTCCTCCGCCAGTGGTCTTCTTCGGCATTCGCTTTTTCAATATTTTGCACGAGCATGTTTAGAAATGAACGACGAGGCAGCAACTGAAGTTCCTCACTAATGTCGTCTACCAAGCAAGAAACGACACTATTCAGAAAGGATGTACATTCCTTTCTGCCCTCGACTTTCGCCCCATCAGCGGGGGTTCTGACGCGCCAAGCAAGACCAAGCTTGGCAATGCCATCGTCAACTTCGTCAACCGATACAACTTTCTTTGGTAGAAGTTGGCGTACATAGTCCATAAATCCCTGCGACTGGAAGAAATGAAAGCTTCTCGCATCGTCATTCGGAACCACAGTCTTCTCGAACTCATCGAGCATACCGTCTGGAAGTTCACCTAAGATCAACTCAAGAAAACCCGTCAGCATCGCTCTGACGACCGTACGCTCAGCGATGTTTTCAGCAACTCTAAAACCATCTATGAAGCCAGCTTCAAAAGTAACTGTCGCACACCGCTTTTCGTGCGAGACTGCAACAGACCATAGTTTTTCCAATTCTGACCGGTCCGGCTTTGCTTTATCTCCATCAGGAACAACAGCATCCAAGAAAACAAGGTTCGCCCGCATCGGAGCGATACCGATTTGGTCGGGATACTCTTTATCAACGACCGAACCAATCCGATGCAGCCATTCGCCAGCCATCTCCCAGAGTCGGTATTCGACGTTCTTGTCGGAGATGTTTGGTGTTTCTATGCCAAGCCAAAGCCGTGCAACCCCTTCGTAGCAGGATGTGAGCGTGCCATCGCGCACGTCTGTCATGGACGCGTAAAGCTTCCTTGAACCTTCGCTTTCGAAGAACGGGTCTGGGGATGGCCTCTGAATAACATGGTGTTTTCCAGCCTCATCGCGGGCACTATGCTTGTCATAACCACTATCGGCTTCCGCTCGGACGGTCCTAAGCATATTTAATGGTGGATTGAGCATAAGGGGCCGATCAGGTGTAATCGGGTCCGGCGGCAGTTGTGCATGTGGTACGAAATGACCGTCGTTTCGGCGCACCCATCCCAAAAGGTTCAAGACGCCATTTGGATTGATGATTTGTACACCTCTGCTCTCGACCGCTGACAAACCGTCCTGAATGCGCCAGAAATACTCTGGCTTCATGTCGGCCATCCAACTGACGCGAACTAGGTCAGCTATAGAGATGGACTCGAAGTGCCAGTTTTCCCGATGCACATCGAAGTGCTTTGTCGCGTAGCCTTTGCCCCAGCCACCACCAATCAAAAGTGTCATCCCTGCTTGGAAGCCTTCTTCCTTTTCGAAGCGATCCATTGACGCAAGCATGTCTTCCTGAAGCGCATCGGTTAAACCTCCATCGTCTTCAAAAATATCCGCAAATCCGCCTTCTGAATGTGTTCGAATGCTAGGCACAAAGAAGTGCAAAGAGATGAAGTGACCTTCGTCAAATTGAAAGCCGAATGAAGAGACACGGTGTTGACCAACCTTGCGCCAATAAACAGGGGCGTCTCTCGGGCCACCCAGCAAAGGTGTGTCATGTAGAAGGCCCGAAAATCTGTTGGTCAGCATTTTGTCAAACGCATCCTCCAGGCCGTGAGTGAAAATCTCTCCAATCACGTATTCTCGCATAGCCAGTGACAAACATGTTGGAAGCACGACAGTCACTGCCTCTCGATCAAGAACAGCGAGAGGCTTGAAGTGTAGAGCTGTTTGAGAGGCACGCTGATTTCCGATTTCGTCCTTACAGCAAGGGTCTATGAGGAATGGAGCGATGTCGTCGGGTTGAACGCCTCTTGCATCCAGCATTTCAAACGGAATGCGAGCCCTTTCAACCAGCGCGTTTCGACCCGGCAGGTGACGACTAGACAAGGATTTTTGTGGATCGTCGTCCCCCATCTGATAGCGTGAGAGGCCGGCATTCTGACAGATGATATCTGAAATACTTAGCACGGCATCGACGCACCTTTTGATCTCTGCCCAATGGCCTTCATTCGGCATCGTTTGCACAACGTCATACACCATCTGGGTATAAAACCCGGCGGATTCCCATAATCCTTCAATGATCCGAAAATCCCGATCAACACCAATCACCAGCGACGTAAAAACATCTTCTGCCGGGTCTTCTCCATAAGCACTTCGTGACTTTCCGATCGCGTGAAACCAACGCACGGCTTGGCCTATGTGTGCCTTTTTCTTACCCTTGCAGTGTCTCCATGCGAGCATTGCAAGCAACTCTAACCGAAGGCAGTTTGATTGGTATTTTGGTACTGTCGTGAGGCTGGCAATTAAGGGAACCGCGATCCGGGGATCGTAACCGCTCAAATCTCGAACAAGTGCCTTATTCTCTTTTGCCACGTCGTCCAAAGTTACAGAAAGAGAAGACCATTTTTGCTGTTCTGCAAAGATCTCATGAAACTTTTCGAATGCCTCGTTTTGCGTGAACTCTGGCTTTGGCTCGTTACTCACTGGGACACCACTTTGATTGATTGGAAGCACGGCACTAGGGTCAGGACCCATTGATTTCCGCCGGGTGGCGTGATTCACCGTTCGAAAAACGAGCGGTAAAATGTCTGACCT
>NZ_JADMKU010000011.1 GCF_018219815.1 Thalassovita aquimarina | reverse complement strand
CAGGTGCCCGAAGGTCTTCCTCTCCGCAATCGCGCTCGCTGCAACCGTCATCTATTGGCTATGAGTCCTGACCCTAGCATCGCGTCGTGAAAATCTCAAACGAGCAATTGCAAAAAAGTCGGCGATCCGATCGGTTCAAGTGGGCAGCCCGTGAAACAGCGAGGCGCCGAATTCGTACCAGGCCCCCTTGGCGGCGGTGAACCGTTCGGAATAGCCCTCCAGCACCGGGATCGGCAGGGCGTCGGGGCGGTTGTCGAGCAGGGCCTCGGCTGCGGTGGTGCCGAAAACGGTGCCGGGCGAAATGCCCCGGCCGGAATAGCCGAAAATCGCATAGGCCGAGGGGCCGAACGCCACCACCTTGGGGATATGGTCGCCGGTCATCGCGATCCGGCCGCTCCAGCCGTGTTCGAAGGGGATGTTGGCCAGTTCCGGGAACAGGCGGCGCAGCTTGCGGCGGCCCCAGCTGCGGTGCAGCGGCGCGTAGGGCCCGGTGCTGTCGCCCATGCCGCCGACGATCAGACGCCCGGCCTTGTCGATCCGAATCGACGACATCACCAGCGCGGTATCCCAACAGCCTTCGCCGCCGGGCAGGATCTTGTCGCGCAGCGCGGCGGGCAAGGGGGCGGTGGCGAACTGGCTGTAATGCACCGGCACGCAGCGCGGCGCGAAGGGCGAGGTGATATCGCGATGATAGCCGTTGGTCGCCAGCAGCAGGGCCTTGGCGCGGACGGTCCGACCATTGGCGGCGATCTGCCAGTGATCCGGCTGCCGCGACAGCGCCGTGACCGGGGTGTTTTCGAATAGCTGCGCGCCGGCCTGTCCAGCCGCACGCGCCAACCCGCGGCAATAGGCCAGCGGCTGTACCGTGCCCGCGCGCGGGTCGAACAGGGCGCCGTGAAAGGCCTCCGATCCGGTACGGCGAATGGTTTCGGCCCGGTCAAGCAGTTGGATCGGTGCGCCCAACCTCTGGCCCTGGGTGGCGCGGTTCTGCAGGTCGGTCAGGCCGCGGGGCGCATGGGCCAGGTGCAGGGTGCCGTTACGGGTCGCTTCGCAATCGATGCCTTCGCGTTCGATCAGACCGAACACCTTGGCGGGGCCTTCGGACAACTCGGCGATCAGCCGATGCCCGGCGCCTTCGCCCAGCGTCGCGATCACGTCGTCGGGCGGCAACCACAGCCCGGCATTGACCAGCCCCACGTTGCGCCCCGATCCGCCATGCCCGATGGTTTCGGCCTCAAACAGCGCCACGGAGGCGCCGCGCCGCGCCGCCTCCAGCGCCGCCGAGGACCCGGTATAGCCGCCGCCGATCACCGCCAGATCGACGCTGATGTCCTGCTCCAGCGGGTGGCTGTTCACCCGTTCGGCGCTGCTGGCACGCCAGAGGTTGTTTTCTACGATGGCTGAACGGTCCATGCGCGTCCTCGTCAGAATGTTCCGAGCGGGAACAGGCCGTCCCCGTTCCCCGACTGGATACAGATATCACTTTCGCGCAAACAGCAACATCGGATCGCCGGGACGGATCAAGCGTGCCGCAACAGGTTGCTGCAGCGATCAATCGGAGGTGCAAGTGAATGTCAGAGTGCAGGAAAGGGATTGGAGCGGGCGATGAGATTCGAACTCACGACATCAACCTTGGCAAGGTTGCGCTCTACCCCTGAGCTACGCCCGCATCCGGTTCGACAGGTGGGTGCCGGTGTTCCGGCCTGTCTGGGGTCCCAAATGGAGCGGGCGATGAGATTCGAACTCACGACATCAACCTTGGCAAGGTTGCGCTCTACCCCTGAGCTACGCCCGCGTCCTTGGGTGAGGCGTGAGATATAAACTCTCGCCGGAGGCTGCAAGAGGAAAATGAGCGGAACCGGCAAAAAATTCGGTCCCGCCAGGCGCTGCGGTCAGATCAGCGCGTGACCCAGAATGCCGAGGGCGGCAACGGTGATCATGATCAGGGTCAGCAGGATGCCCAGCCGTCGAAACGGAACGATCTGCGGCTGGCGCCCAAAACCGAAAGCATGCAGAATGCGGCCGCCAAGCAACATCGCGCCCAGCACGTGCATCGCCCAGACCGGCGCGCCCTGAAGTTCCGCAATACCCAGCAGCAGGATGCCGATCGGCGCATATTCGGCGCAATTGGCCTGACAGCGGATCGCCTTGACCAGCCCATGATGGCCGCCATCGCCCACCGATACCCGCGCCTTCAAGCGCCAGCGAATGACGTTGACGCTGAGCAGAATGAACAAGAGCGCCAGAAGGCTGGCGTAAATGGCGGTGATGGTAAGCATGAGTGCCTCCTTGTTGCGCGGTTGTGCGCAGATTGACGTCAGGCCCGGTGTTTTCAACACCCTTCAGTGCTGACGTCAGGTCAGGAGGAGGGAAGGCGGGGCGTTCAGAACGCCCCGCCTGGCACTTATTCGAATTCGACCAGCAGGTCCTTGGCGTCGATCTGGCCGCCGGGCTGCACATGGACAGCCTTGACGGTGGCATCGCGTTCGGCGTGGATGCCGGTTTCCATCTTCATCGCCTCGATGGTCAGCAGCAGGTCGCCTTCGGAAACCTTCTGGCCGGCGGTAACGGCGACCGTCGCCACCACGCCGGGCATCGGCGCGCCGATATGGGCCGGGTTTCCGGCTTCGGCCTTGGGCCGGGCGGCGGTGGTGGATTTGACCAGGCGGTTCGGCACCCGGATCACGCGGGGCTGACCGTTGAGTTCGAAGAAGACCTTCACGTCGCCTTCCTCGCTGGTCTCGCCCACCGCCTGCAGCCGGATTTCCAGCGTTTTGCCGGGGTCGATCTCGGCCGAAATCTCCTCGCCCGGTTCCATGCCGTAGAAGAAGGTGCGGGTCGGCAGCGAACGGACGGGGCCGTACATCGCGTGGCGCGCCATGTAATCGGTGAACACCTTGGGATACATCAGGTATCCGTTCAGGTCCTCGTCGTCGATCTCGATCCCGTCGCAGGCGGCGCTGGCTTCGGCGCGCTTGGCCTCCAGGTCGACCGGGTCCAGGTGCTTGCCCGGGCGTTCGGTATTGGGCGCCTCGTCCTTCAGCACCTTCTTGACGATTGTGTCGGGGAAACCGCCCGGCGGCTGGCCCAGGTTGCCGCGCATCATGTCGATCACGCTGTCGGGGAAGGCGACCTCTTTCTCGGGGTCCTCCACATCGGCGCGGCTCAGACCCTGGGACACCATCATCAGCGCCATGTCGCCCACCACCTTGGAGGACGGCGTCACCTTGACGATATCACCGAACATCTGGTTCACGTCGGCATAGGTCTGGGCGACCTCGTGCCAGCGTTCTTCCAGCCCCAACGAGCGCGCCTGCGCCTTGAGGTTGGTGAACTGCCCGCCCGGCATTTCGTGCAGGTAAACCTCCGAGGCCGGGGCCTGCAGGCCGCTCTCGAACGCCACGTATTGCGTCCGCACCTGTTCCCAGTAATTGGAGATCTCGCGGATGCGCGCGATGTCGATGCCGGTGTCGCGGTCGGTGTTGCGCAGCGCCTCGACGATCGAGCCCAGGCAGGCCTGAGACGTGCCGCCCGAGAACGCATCCATCGCCGCGTCCGCCGCATCGACACCCGCGTCGCTTGCCGCCAGGATGGTGGCGCCTGCGATGCCGCTGGTGTCATGGGTGTGGAAATGCACCGGAATGGTCAGTTCGTCCTTCAGCGCCTTGACCAGAGCCCGGGCCGCGGCCGGTTTCAGCAGCCCCGCCATGTCCTTCAGGCCCAGCACATGCGCGCCCGCCGCTTCCAGCTCCTTCGCCATGCCGACATAGTATTTCAGGTCGTACTTGGCGCGGTTCGGGTCGAGGATGTCGCCGGTATAGCAGATCGTGCCCTCGCAGATCTTGCCGCTTTCGATCACTGCATCCATCGCAACGCGCATGTTTTCGACCCAGTTCAGGCTGTCGAAGACGCGGAACACGTCGATCCCGGTCGTCGCGGCCTGGCGGACGAATTCGCGCACCACGTTATCGGGATAGTTGGTATAGCCCACCCCGTTGGAGGCGCGCAGAAGCATCTGGGTCAGCACGTTCGGCATCGCCCAACGCAGATCGCGCAGCCGCTGCCACGGGCATTCCTGCAAGAAGCGATAAGCCACGTCGAAGGTCGCCCCGCCCCAGCATTCGACCGAGAACAGCTGCGGCAGATTGGCGGCATAGGCCGGCGCCACCTTGATCATGTCGATCGAACGCATCCGGGTAGCCAGCAAGGATTGGTGCCCGTCGCGCATGGTGGTGTCGGTCAAGAGCAGCTGTTTCTGCGCCAGCATCCAGTCGGCCACCGCCTTGGCGCCTTTTTCCTCCAGCAGGGTCTTGGTGCCCGGCTGCACCTCGCCGATGGAAACCGGGGGTTTCGGCAGCTTGATATCGGCCGAGGGTTCGGCGCGGCCTTCGGTTTCGGGATGCCCGTTTACGGTGATGTCGGCGATATAGGTCAGAACCTTGGTGCCGCGGTCCTTGCGCTGCTCGAAGTCGAACAGTTCCGGCGTCTCGTCGATGAACTTGGTGGTGTAGGTGTTGTCGAGGAAGGTCGGGTGCTTCAGCAGGTTTTCCACGAAAGCGATATTGGTCGACACGCCGCGGATACGGAATTCGCGCAGCGCCCGGTCCATCCGGTGGATCGCGGCTTCGGGAGTGGGCGCCCATGCGGTGACCTTGACCAAGAGCGAGTCATAGTAACGGGTGATCACGCCGCCGGCGTAAGCCGTGCCGCCGTCAAGCCGGATGCCCATGCCGGTTGCCGAGCGGTACGCGGTGATGCGGCCGTAATCGGGGATGAAGTTGTTCTGCGGGTCCTCGGTGGTGATCCGGGTCTGCAGCGCGTGGCCGTTCAGGGTGATCTGGTCCTGACCGGTCTTGCCGGTGGCCTCGGCCAAAGGCTTACCTTCGGCGATCTTGATCTGGGCCTGCACGATGTCGATGCCGGTGACTTCCTCGGTCACCGTGTGTTCCACCTGAACCCGCGGGTTGACCTCGATGAAGTAGAACTTGCCGCTGTCCATATCCATCAGGAATTCGACCGTACCGGCGCATTCGTAATTCACATGGGCGCAGATTCGGCGGCCCTGCTCGCACAGTTCCTCGCGCTGGTCCTGGCTCAGGTAGGGCGCGGGGGCGCGTTCGACCACCTTCTGATTGCGCCGCTGCACCGAACAGTCGCGTTCCCACAGGTGATAGATCTCACCGTGCTGATCGCCGAGGATCTGAACCTCGACGTGGCGGGCGCGGGTGATCATCTTTTCCAGATACCCCTCGCCGTTGCCGAAGGCGGCTTCTGCCTCGCGCCGGCCCTCCAGCACCTTTTCCTCCAGCTCGTCCTCGGCCAGGATCGGCCGCATGCCGCGGCCGCCGCCGCCCCAGCTGGCCTTCAGCATCAGCGGATAACCGATCTCGGCGGCCTCTTTCTTGATCGCCGCCATGTCATCGCCCAGCACCTCGGTCGCCGGGATCACCGGCACGCCGGCTTCGATCGCCACCTTGCGCGCGCTGGCCTTGTCGCCAAGCGCCCGCATCGTGGCCGCCTTCGGCCCGATGAAGGCGATGCCCGCGGCGGTGCAGGCATCGACGAAATCGGGATTTTCCGACAGGAGCCCGTAACCGGGGTGGATCGCGTCCGCCCCCGACAGCTTCGCCACCCGGATGATTTCATCGATTGACAGGTAGGCCGCCACCGGTCCCATCCCTTCGCCGATCCGGTATGCCTCGTCCGCCTTGAACCGGTGCAGGCCCAGCTTGTCCTCCTCGGCGTAAACCGCGACGGTTTTCTTGCCCAGCTCGTTTGCCGCACGCATGATGCGGATCGCAATCTCGCCTCGGTTCGCTATCAGGATTTTGGTGAAATCGGCCATGGAGGGTCTCCCGGTCTCAAGGTCGTGTACGATACGTACAATTTTCATGCTGCGTTGCAGCGCTCGGTATTGGGCGACATATCGGTTGCATTTTCTGACCAATGTCAAGCGTGTTGCCGGCGGAATAAAATTCCGTTGGCCGTAAAGCAGTTTTTCACTTATTGCATAATGCCGATAGCACCGCCAAATTGCAAAAAATGGCGGCGATTGCTGGCGCCGCCCGGGGGTAAAGATCCGTACGCAATGTGCCAAAATCGTTCGTCGGGTGGGACGGCGCGCAATTGAGCTTGTTTTTCAGGCCCATCCGCTTTTGGAGATTCGAATTAAGGGGGCTGAGCTCTGCCGCTCGCGCCAACGTGATGTGCCTTTGCCGCTGAGGGTGATAAACACATCGGAAATAGGGAAGGCGTAGAATGATTGATCGTCGTGGTTTTGTTCTGGCGCTTGGCGCCTTTTGCGCGGTTCCTGTCATGGGGCATGCCGAACAGGGTATTCTGACGCCGAAGGAAGCCCTTGATGGGATCAAGGCAGGCAACCTTCTGCTGGTGGATATCCGGACACCGGAAGAATGGCAGCAGACCGGGGTGGCCGAAGGTGCATGGCCCATCGACATGCGTCGTAAGGATTTTGGGCCGATCCTGCTTGCTTTGCTGGAACGGAATCCGTCGCACCGCGTGGCCGTGATCTGCCGGACCGGCAACCGCAGCGGATACCTGGTCGATGTGCTGCGGAAAAACGGGATAAATGATGTGCTCGACGTGCCCGAAGGCATGGTGGGCGGTCGCAACGGTCAGGGCTGGATCAAGGCCGGACTGCCTATCGTCTCGGCGCGGGACGCCCTGTCGGGCATCCCGAGCGATTTGACGGTCGACTAGGGGCGGGCGGGTTCAGGCCAGCCGCGACGGCAAATCGCGCAGCTTCCCGATGCCCATTTGGCCCAGATTGGATAGCAGATCCTTTGTCAGTAGGTCGATCAGGTGCTCGGGGCCCTTTTCTCCAAGCGCGCCGAGCGCATAGTGCCAGGCCCGCCCCATCATCACGAAATCGGCGCCGAGTGCCAGCGCCCGGCAAATGTCCAGGCCGCCCTCGATGCCGCTGTCGAAAATCACCGGCAGGCGCGTTTCGGCGCGGATCGCCGGCAGAACCTCGATGGAGGAGGGGGCCGCGTCGAACTGGCGCCCGGCATGGTTCGACACCCAGATCGCGTCGACCCCGGCGGCCTCCAGCGGTTTCACGTCGCGCGCATCCAGCACGCCCTTGACCACCAACGGCCCGTCCCAGCCGTCGCGCAGCGCCTTCAGGTAATCCCAGTCCGGCGAGGTGCGCAGCAGGTAACCGGCATGTTCCGTCGACCCCAGCCCGGTGACGTTCTCGGCATAGCTGTCGATCAGCCGCATCCGCGGCATGCCGGTGCGGGCGGTGCTAAGCGCCCATGCGGGACAGCGCGCCACCTGCATCAGCAGGCGCGGCGTCAGCCGCGGCGGGCTGGTCAGCCCCGACCGGACCTGCCGTTCGCGGCGGCTGGCCACCGGAACGTCGACCGTCAGAACCAGGGTGGAAAATCCCGCGTCGCGGGCGCGTTTCAACATGTCGGCGCGGATATCGGGGGAGCGCGGCGGATAGACCTGGAACCAGCCATTGCCATCAAGGCAATCGCCCACGTCTTCGGGGGCGCGACTGGCCACGGTCGACAATCCGTAAGGAATTCCGTGCCGCGTCGCCGCCTGCGCCAAAAGCCGCTCCGCCTGCGGCCAGAACAGCCCCGACATCCCCACCGGGCTGACCCCGAAGGGCAACGGCAGGTTTTTCCCGAACAGGTCCACCGACAGGTCCGGTTCCATTTCGCCATGCAGGATCGAGGGCATCAGCACCACCTCGTCCAGCTTGGCGCGGTTGCGTGCCTGTGCGGCCTCTACTCCGGTGGCACTGTCGAGGTATTCGAACACGAACCAGGGCATCCGCCGCCGGGCGCGGGCCTTCAGGTCGCTGATCGCGGGGTATTTCCGATGCAAATCCATGCCCGCATTAGCAATCGGTGGCGGGGATTTGTCCAGATATCCAATCTTCTTCTGTTCAAAAAATATCCCGGGGGTGAATGGGCCAACGGCCCAGAGGGGGCAGCGCCCCCATGTCCGCTGCGGCGGAGAGAAAAGCTGAAGAACAGAATAAGAACGTCTCTTTATCTCGTCCGTCACCCGCGCTAGATTGGCGGGTATGAGCAGTTTCGACGAAAATGACGCCTTCGAAGGCGCCTCGCTGTCGGCCCGCGCCATGGCGGCGCGGCCGGCGCCCTATCTGGATGAACTGAACCCGGCGCAGCGCGCCGCGGTCGAGGCGCTGGATGGTCCCGTCCTGATGCTGGCGGGCGCCGGCACGGGCAAGACCAAGGCGCTGACCGCGCGGATCGTGCACTTGCTCAACACCGGCCGGGCGCAACCGAACGAGATCCTCTCGGTCACCTTCACCAACAAGGCAGCGCGGGAAATGAAGGAGCGCGTCGGTCGGATGCTGGGCCAGGCGGTCGAGGGCATGCCGTGGCTCGGCACCTTCCACGCGATCTGCGTCAAGCTGTTGCGCCGTCATGCCGAGTTGGTGGGGTTGAAGTCGAACTTCACCATTCTGGACACCGACGACCAGATCAGGCTGCTGAAACAGCTGATCGCGGCCAACAATATCGACGACAAGCGCTGGCCCGCGCGGCAACTGGCCGGGATCATCGATCACTGGAAAAACCGCGCCTGGACGCCGGAAAACGTGCCGGGGGCCGAGGCCGGGGCATTCAATGGCCGCGGGATCGAGCTTTACACCCAGTACCAGACCCGGTTGCGCGAATTGAACGCCACCGATTTCGGCGACCTGCTGCTGCACATGGTGACGATCTTCCAGCAGCACGACGACGTGCTGGCGCAATACCGCCGCTGGTTCAAATACATCCTTGTCGACGAATATCAGGATACCAACGTGGCCCAATACCTGTGGCTGCGGCTGCTGGCGGGCGGGCACAAGAATATCTGCTGCGTCGGAGACGACGATCAGTCTATCTATGGCTGGCGCGGTGCAGAAGTGGGCAATATCCTGCGGTTCGAAAAGGATTTTCCCGGCGCGCAGGTGGTTCGGCTGGAGCAGAATTACCGGTCGACCCCGCATATCCTGGCCGCCGCTTCGAACGTGATTTCGGGCAATGAGGGGCGTTTGGGCAAAACGCTCTGGACCGAATCCGAACATGGCGAAAAGGTTCGCCTGATCGGCCATTGGGACGGCGAGGAAGAAGCCCGCTGGATCGGCGAGGAGATCGAGGCGATGCAAAGCGGTACACGCGGCATGCGCCCGTTCGATCTGGATGATATCGCGATTCTGGTCCGTGCCTCGCATCAGATGCGCGCCTTCGAGGATCGCTTCCTGACCATCGGCTTGCCCTATCGCGTCATCGGCGGGCCGCGCTTTTACGAGCGGATGGAGATTCGCGACGCGATGGCCTATTTCCGCGTCGTGGTCAGCCCCACCGACGATCTGGCCTTCGAGCGGATCGTGAACACCCCCAAGCGCGGCCTTGGCGACAAGGCGCAGCAGAAAATCCAGATGGCGGCGCGGTCCAACGGTGTTCCGCTGGTCGAAGGCGCGCGAATCCTGCTCGACGAAAAGGGCCTCGGCGGCAAGGGCGCCAAGGAACTGGCCCTGCTGATCGACGGCATCGACCGTTGGGGCCGGATGGCGGGCGATCCCGATCTCACCCACATGGAACTGGCCGAGATCATCCTCGACGAATCCGGCTACACCGCCATGTGGCAGAACGACAAGACGCCGGAGGCACCGGGCCGTCTGGAAAACTTAAAGGAACTGGTCAAGGCGCTGGAACAGTTCGAAAACCTTGCTGGCTTCCTCGAACACGTGGCGCTGATCATGGACAATGACAAGGGCGATGACGGCGCCAAGGTGTCGATCATGACCCTGCACGCGGCCAAGGGGCTGGAATTCCCCGCCGTGTTCCTGCCGGGCTGGGAAGACGGGCTGTTCCCGTCGCAACGCTCGATGGACGAAACCGGCCTCAAGGGGCTGGAGGAAGAACGCCGCCTCGCCTATGTCGGCATCACGAGGGCCGAGGAGATTTGCACCATTTCCTTCGCCGGCAACCGCCGCGTCTTCGGCCAGTGGCAATCGCAACTGCCGTCGCGCTTCATTGATGAGTTGCCCGAGGAACATGTCGAGGTGCTGACCCCGCCGGGGCTCTATGGTGGCGGCTACGGCGCGGCGGCGCCGGTGCAGTCGGGCATCGAAACCCGCGCGTCGGAGGCCAATGTCTACAACTCGCCGGGCTGGAAACGGATGCAATCGCGCAGTTCCGCCCGCCCGGTCAGCCAGCCGCGTGAAACCCGCAACACGGTAATCGATCTTGACGCGGTCAGCGCCCACACGGTCGGCGAACGGGTGTTTCACCAAAAGTTCGGCTATGGCGCGATTATCGGGATCGAGGGCGACAAGCTCGAGGTCGATTTCGAAAAGGCCGGGGTGAAAAAGGTGGTGGCGCGGTTCGTGACCGGCGCCGACGACGTGCCGTTTTGACGGTGGTTTGAAACGGCGCGCATAGTCTGTGCCCAGAAATCCCGTACCGGTTGCCGGGCGCCATGCTCGGCGCCGCGGCCGGGCATTGTTCCGCTACATCGTGTGACCATCCCGGACACCGCGATCAGGGGACCCTTTGATGAGGGCCCGACACGGCAGTGGACCCTTGTGTCCGGGCAGGGCCGGCGCGTTCAGCTATCCAAAGTGATTGTCGCGCCCGAAACAGGGTGACGGAAAATAAAAAACGGCGGCGCCAAGGGAGGAGGGGCGCCGCCGTCTTTGTACCGGCGACCCAAGGGAGGAGGGGGCCGCGGTATTCGGTGCAAGAAGCGGTGACCCAAAGGGAGGAGAAGAAGGATCACCGCTCTTGGCAACGATCGGGATCCAGGGAGGAGGAGGGATCCCGTCGAATATGTATGTCAGGCGCGGCGATCCCCAGGGAGGAGGAGGGGGGACCGCCGCTCTTGACAACGCAACCTCGGGGAGGAGGAGAGAGGTTGCGCATCTCTTTGGGCTGATCAGGCCCGAATTTGGTGCGGCGACATCAGGGAGGAGGAGGATGTCACCGCCATTTCACAGAAGCGCAGGGAGGAGGAGAGCGCTTCTGATCCGTGAAATCAGTTCTCGCCGTAGGCGTGTTCGTAGGCCACCGAGCGCAGCTGCGAGCGGCACAGGCCGAGATCGCGCAGTTCGCGGTCACCCAGGCTTGCCAGTTCGTTCAGCGTCTCGCGGTAGGCTTTGTAGCGGGCGTAGCGCACGCCCACTTCGGTGAAGAAGGCGGCGATGCGATCGGCAATACCACCGTTATGGGCGCGGATATCGGATGCAGTAGCCATTGTCGTATCTTTCCGTTTGAGGCAGCCTGTGAAGGCGCGTTTCGTTTTGTTGTGCCATATCTGGTCCTTTTGCTGCGCTTGCACAACGCCCGATGCTGCAATGCAGCTATGCAGGAAATGCATACGCAATACTGACCTATTCTCAAGGTGCCGAAAATTTTGACCAATCGGTAAGCACAAGGCACTTTGTCGCTGCTGCTTTCGCAGGGTAATTGCGGGAAACTGGCATGTGGGGGCTTGCGCCCGGGGCTTGTATCCGCCGCAAAACCGCCCTCTAGTGCGACGAATCGTTAAGGAGATGGGCATGGCAATCACGCGGGAAAAAATAGAATCGGCACTGGAACAGATCGAGCTGCCGGATGGCGGCACCTTGGTGTCGCGCGACATGCTGCGGGCGCTGAGCATCGAGAACGACACGGTTCGTTTCGTCATCGAGGCGCCTGATCCCGACGCGGCCCGGGCGATGGAGCCGCTGCGCGCCGCCGCCGAACGCTGCGTGGCGTCGCTTGACGGCGTGTCGTCGGTCACCGTGGCGCTGACCGCTCATGGCCCGGCGCCGCAGAAGCCGGCGCCAAGCCTGAAAGTCGGCGGCCATCCCAAGCCGCAGGCCGAACCGCTGAAACCGGCCGGTGTCGACCGGATCCTCGTGGTCGGGTCCGGCAAGGGCGGGGTGGGCAAATCCACCGTGTCGTCGAACCTCGCCGTGGCGCTGGCAAAACAGGGCCGCAAGGTGGGGCTGCTGGACGCTGACATATACGGGCCATCGCAGCCCCGGATGATGGGCGTCAGCAAGCGCCCCGCCAGCCCCGACGGCAAGACCATCGAACCGCTGCATGCGCATGGTGTTACCCTGATGTCGATCGGGCTGATGCTGGACCCCGACAAGGCGGTGATCTGGCGCGGTCCGATGCTGATGGGGGCGCTGCAGCAGATGCTGGGGCAGGTGAACTGGGGCGAACTGGACGTGCTGATCGTCGATCTGCCGCCGGGCACCGGCGACGTGCAGCTGACCCTGTGTCAGCGCGCGGTGCTGACCGGGGCGATCATCGTGTCGACGCCGCAGGACGTGGCGCTGCTGGACGCACGCAAGGCGATCGACATGTTCAATACGCTGAAGACGCCGATCCTCGGGCTGGTGGAAAACATGTCCAGCTTCCATTGTCCCGAATGCGGCCACGAGGCGCATATCTTCGGTCATGGCGGTGTCGCAACCGAGGCCGAAAAGCTGGGCGTGCCCTTGCTGGCGCAATTGCCGATCGATCTAGATACCCGGCTTGCCGGTGATGGCGGCACGCCGGTCGCGGCCGGGGAAGGGGCGATGGCCGATGCCTATGCCCGTCTGGCCGACCGGTTAGTCAAGGGCGGCATGGCGTAAGCTGCTCTGCCGCTCCGGCAGCGTGGAAAGGAAAAAGGCGGCCCGGTGAGGCCGCCTTTTGTTATTTCTGCCGCCGGGGCATCGCGTCGGGTCCGCGACCGGGGGCCGCGCTGCGGCGCTTGGGCTTGCCTTTGCCCATGCGGGCGGAGGGATCGCTTGCCCCTTTCTTGAAGGTCGACGCGCGGGCGGCCGGTTTGGCGCCGCCCTCCGGCTTGCCGGGCTTGCCGCCGGGTTTTCCCTTGTGGGCCGGTTTGCCCTTGTGGGCGGGTTTGTCCTTGTAGGCGGGTTTCTCCCCTCCTGCCGGCTTGTCCCATTTCTTCTTGGCGCGCGGCTTGTCGGCGACGTCGCGGTCATCGGCCTTGGCGCGGGGTTTGCGCGGGGCATGCACCTCGTCGTCGCGCTTTTTATACGACTCGTCGCGCTTCTTGTAAGGCTTGTCACGCGGACCTTTGCCTTCAGGCTTGTCCCAGACCCGCTTGGCACGCGCACCCGGCTTCGGCGCGGCGCGCGCGGGCAGGTCGGGGGCGCTGTCCAGCGGGATCACCCGGATGCCCTGTTCCAGGACCGCTTCGGCGCCGATCTTGTCCAGGAAGCGTTCCCGCGCGGGGGCCTTCATTTCGACGAAGGTTTCCTTGTCCTGGATGCGGATCGCGCCGATATCGTCCTTGCCGATTTCGCCGGCGCGGCACAGCATCGGCAGCAGCCAGCGGGCTTCGGCGCGGTCGGACTGCCCGATGGTCAGTCCGATCCAGGCCGAGGGGCCGAACGGCACGCGTTCGCGCTTTTCCGTTTTCTCCGGCACCGACAGGTCTTCGGGCGCGGAATGGCGGGTCTCGTAGATCGCCAGATAGGCCTTGGCCAGTTGTTCCGGGCTGAAGGTTTCGGTCAGGGTCTGGATGAAATCCTGCAGCGCCTCGGGAGCGGGATCGGTCCAGACCGGATCGGCCAGCATCCGTTCGCGGTCCTTTGCGCGCACGTCATCGGCCGAGGGCGGCGGGCCCCACTCGGCCTTGACCTTGGCAAAGCGCAACAGCCGGTCGGCCTTCTTGTGGCTGCGATGGGTGACGATCAGCGCCGACACGCCCTTGCGCCCGGCGCGGCCCGTCCGGCCCGAGCGGTGCAGCAGGGTTTCCGAACCGGTCGGCAATTCGGCATGCACCACCAGGTCGAGCTTCGGCAGGTCGATGCCGCGCGCCGCCACGTCGGTCGCCACGCAAACCCGGGCGCGGCCGTCGCGCATCGACTGCAATGCGTGGCTGCGTTCGCTCTGGCTCAGTTCGCCCGACAGCGCCACCACCTGGAAGCCGCGGTTCGATAGTCGCGCGGTCAGCCGGTTCACCATCGCGCGGGTGTTGCAGAACACGATGGCGTTTTCCGCATCATAGTAACGCAGCGCGTTGATCACCGCGCCCTCGGTCGCTTCGGGCTGGGCGGTGAAGGCGCGGTATTCGATATCGCTGTGCTGCGGCGTGGCCGAGGTGGTTTTCACCCGCTCGGCATCGTCGCGCATGAAATTTTTCGACAGCCGTTCGATTTCGCGCGGGACGGTGGCGGAAAACATCAGCGTGCGGCGGGTGTCGGGCGCGGTGCCGAGGATGAATTCCAGATCCTCGGCAAAGCCCAGATCCAGCATTTCGTCGGCTTCGTCCAGCACCACGGCGCGGATTGCCGACAGGTCGATGCTGTTGCGCTGAATATGGTCGCGCAGCCGGCCCGGGGTGCCGACCACGATATGCGCGCCGCGTTCCAGTGCCCGCTTTTCGGTGCGCATGTCCATGCCGCCGACGCAGGAGGCCAGTGTCGCGCCGGTGCCGGCATAAAGCCATTCGAATTCGCGCCGCACCTGCAGTGCCAGTTCCCGCGTCGGCGCGATGATCAGCGCCAGCGGTGCCGCCGCGAAGGGCAGGCGGTCAGTGTCCTGCAGCAGGGTCGGCGCCAGCGCCAGCCCGAAGCCCACGGTTTTGCCCGATCCGGTCTGCGCCGACACCAGCAGGTCGCTTTCGGCCAGGTCGGGGCGGATCATTTCCTGTTGCACAGGGGTCAGCGTGTCATAGCCGCGCGTGGCCAGCGCCTCGGCCAGCGCCGCAGGAATGTCAGAGGGAAGCGTCATGTCGGAATAGATGTCCTTGGCGGTGGCGACAGTCCCGAAGGGCCGGAAAAGGGCGGGCCGCATGAATAAGCCGTGCGACCTATCCGGTTTTGCGGCGAAAGAGAAGCGGAAACTTCAGCGGCCTTGAGTATAGGCGGTTTTCGGGGCGATCGGGGTGAAATTCCCGTTCTGCGGCCGCCTCTGGGAAATCATGGGAAAGGAGTGTGTCGGCCGGTCCGGCAGGGGCGGTGGGTTGGGGTTTGGTGGGTGCGCGCACGCATCTGCATCGGGAATTTCCGGGTAAATCCTGGGGGCTTTCATGCGGAACTGTCCCGAATGGCATGGATGCGAGGGGTATGCTAAAAATTTTTTGGGACTTTATGGGAGCGTCGGTCGCTGCCGGAAGTCGTCTAGATATTGTGGTTGGCGCGATTGGTGATTCTATAAGTGCCAAATTATGGCCATAATTCAACGCTTTCCCTGACCGGTATATTGCTGTTAAAACCGTGAATCGCCGAGTCGCGGGGAAAATTCCTATTGATTTCCATGAATTCCCATGGCATCTCTAGTTCACACGATGAGGGCGGGAACAATAAGGGGCAACAAGACCCCGCGAAAATCCCAAGTCAGGTTTCATACAGGCACTCGCTTTCATCGAGATAGAGAGATCCGGCGCGCGAGCGAGCAGACATCCCCCCAGGTGGCGCGCGCAGCTGGACACCCCGCAAGGCGGGACGAGGGCGGCGGATTGGGCAGTGGCAGCAGCTCAATCCGCCGTTTCGTTTTCGGAACCTTGCGGTCGGCGCCAACAAGCCTGGGCGGGCAACAAAGGGACGGGCCAAGACAGTGGGTCTGAGTTTCAGAGGCGAGTTCAGCCAGAAGGTTGACGGCAAGGGTCGGATGTCGATCCCTGCTGCTTTTCGCCGTGTGCTCGAAGACGGCGACCCGGACTTCCCGCAAAATCCCAATCCGCGCATGGTCGTTCTTTACGGTCCGCATCTGAAGGGCTGTCTGCACGCCTACACGATCGAGGCGATGGCCGAGATCGAAGCAGACATCAAGGCCTTGCCGCGCGGATCGAAACAGCGCCAGGTCGCCAGCCGGATGATCCTTGGCAAGTCGCTGGAAACCGAGATTGACCGTGACGGCCGCATCGTTCTGCCGAAGGAACGGCGCGAACAGATCGGGCTGGAAGGCGAGGCTGTAATGGTCGCGATGGGCGATTACTTCGAGATCTGGAACGCCGATACCTATGCCGCCGAGGAAGCCGCCGAAATCGACGATTTCCTCGCCGGGCAGGACGATGATTTCGATCCGTTGACGCTGCTGGATGGTGTGGAGGGGGCTTGATATGACCGACACGGTCCCGAGCTCCGGCAACGCCCCGCATATTCCCGTATTGCTGCGCCCGCTGATCAAGGCGGTGTCGCCGGTTTCCGGTATCTGGCTTGACGGCACCTTCGGCGCCGGCGGCTATACCCGCGCATTGCTGGAGGCGGGCGCCGACAAGGTGATCGGCGTCGACCGCGATCCGCTCGCCTTTGAAATGGCCGCGCCCTGGGCTGGTCAGTACGGCGATCGCCTGGAACTCGTCCAGGGGGTGTTTTCACGGCTTGATGAATACGGTTCCGACCTTGATGGCGTGGTTCTGGACCTCGGGGTCAGCTCGATGCAGCTCGACATGGCCGAACGCGGCTTTTCCTTCATGAAGGATGGCCCGCTCGACATGCGGATGAGTCAGGAAGGGCGCTCCGCCGCCGATATCGTCAACGAGGCGAGTGAAAGCGATCTGGCCGATATCCTGTTCCATTACGGCGAAGAACGCGCCAGCCGCCGCATCGCCAAGGCGATCCTGCGCGAACGCGCCATCGAGCCGATCACCACCACCCTGCGCCTGGCCGGGATCATCGAAGGCTGCCTGCCGCGCTCCAAGCCTGGGCAGTCGCATCCCGCGACGCGTTCCTTCCAGGCGCTGCGCATCGCGGTGAACGACGAATATGGCGAATTGATCGGCGGGCTTGAAGCCGCCGAACGGGCGTTGAAACCAGGTGGGCAGCTGGCCGTCGTCACCTTCCATTCGATCGAGGACCGGATGGTGAAGCGGTTCTTCCAGCAGCGATCGGGCGGCGGTGGCCGCGGCAGCCGTTACGCGCCGGAACAACAGGAAGTCGCGGCACAGTTCATCCTGAAAAGCCGCAAGGCCATTGGTCCGGACGATCAGGAACTGGAAGAAAATCCGCGCTCGCGCAGCGCAAAGCTGCGGGTGGGTATTCGCACCGATGCTCCGGCGGGGCCCTGCGACCGAAAGGGGCTGGGCATGCCGATGCTGAAGGGGAAGTGAGCAATGCGTAGCTTTTTCTATATCGTGACCGCCCTGTCCGTGATCGGGCTGGCCTTCTGGGCCTATCAGGAAAACTACAAGACCCAGGCGGCGCTGGACCGGACCGAAGGCCTGCAGGCCCAGATCGGCCGCACCCGGTCGCGTCTGGCGATGCTCAGGGCCGAATGGGCCTATCTCAACCGTCCCGACCGGCTGCGCGAACTGGCCGAGATCAATTTCGACCGGCTGGGGCTGCTGCCGTTGGCGCCGGAACAGTTCGGCAAAGCCGATCAGGTCGCCTATCCGGTGCAGACCTCGAACTTCGTCATCACCGATCCGGTGGACGTGTCGTCGCGCGGGGGGCTGTGATGATCCGGACCCCGCTGCGCCCGCTGGCCCGCATCCTCGAAGCCCGCCAGAAGGGCGAAAACCCCGACGCGATCGAGCGAGAAAATATCCGGTTGCGGCACGAGGAAATGCGCGACCGCGCCCGGCAGCGCGCCGAAGGCCGCCTGCTGGTGCTGGGGCTGTTTTTCCTTTGTGCCTTTTCGGCGGTGGGCGGGCGCATGGCGATGTTGTCGGCGTCCGAACCGTCCGAGCCGCGCGCCAGCGCCGCCGGCGCCGCCATCGTGGCGCAACGCGCCGATATCGTCGACCGGCAGGGACGTATCTTGGCCACCAACCTGGAAACCTATTCGCTTTACGCCCAGCCGCCGCAGATGATCGACCCGGAACATGCCGCCACCGAACTGGCGCGCATCTTCCCTGACCTAGAGCGTGAAAAGCTGCTGAAAGACTTCACCGGGAAGCGCAAATTCCTGTGGATTCGCAAGAAGTTGAGCCCTGAACAGAAACAGGCGGTGCATGATATCGGCGATCCCGGCCTGATGTTCGGCCCGCGCGAAATGCGGCTTTATCCAAACGGGCGGCTCGCTGCCCATGTGCTGGGCGGGGCCGGGTTCGGGCGCGAAGGCGTACACGCCGCCGAGGTGATCGGCGTCGCCGGGGTCGAGCGCCGTTTCGATGGCATGCTGCGTGACCCGTCCAACGAGGGCAAGGCGCTTAAACTGTCGCTGGATCTGTCGGTGCAGGCGGCAGCGGAGCAGGTGCTTTACGGCGGCATGAAGCTGATGAATGCCAAGGGCGCTGCAGCGGTTCTGATGGATGTGCATACCGGCGAAATCCTGTCGCTGGTGTCATTGCCCGATTTCGATCCCAACGACCGGCCGCGCCCGCCGACCCAGGGTCATGCCGCGGACAGCCCGCTGTTCAACCGCGCTGTGCAGGGGGTCTACGAACTGGGATCGACCTTCAAGATCTTCGCGGCGGCGCAGGCGATGGAACTGGGCCTGGCCCGCCCCGACAGCGTGATCGACACCCGTGGTCCGCTGCGTTGGGGCAAATTCCGGATCCGCGATTACCATTATTACGGCAAGGAAATGAGCCTGACCAAGGTCATCGTGAAGTCGTCCAATATCGGCAGCGCCAGGGTGGCGCAGGAAATCGGTGTGGAGCGGCAGAAGGATTTCCTGCGCCGTCTTGGCTTTTTCGAGGCCACCCCGGTGGAACTGACCGAGGCGGGCGGCGGCGTGCCGCTGTTGCCGCCGAATTGGTCGGAACTGTCGACGATGACGATTTCCTACGGGCATGGCCTGTCGGCGACGCCGATGCATTTGGCCGCCGCATACGCCGTCATTGCCAATGGCGGCACCAGTGTCAAACCGACCCTGCTGAAGCAGGACGCGGCGCAACTGGGTCCCCGGGTGATGTCATCCCAGACCGCCCGCGCCGCGCGTCAGATGCTGCGCAAGGTGGTCACCGAGGGCACCGCCAGCTTCGGCGATGTGCCGGGTTATGCGGTGGCCGGAAAAACCGGCACCGCCGACAAGCCCAAGGAAAACGGCGGCGGATATTACGAAGACCGGGTGATCGCGAATTTCGCCTCGATGTTCCCGGCGCATGATCCGCAATATGTCCTGGTGGTGACGCTGGACGAACCGTCCGAGAACTCCGGCGACAAACCGCGCCGCACCGCGGGCTGGACCGCCGTGCCGGTTGCCGCCGAAATGATCCGCCGCGTCGCGCCGCTGTTGGGCCTGCGCCCCGAGATTGAACCCGCCACCCTTGCTGATATAACCCTGACATCGAACTAAGCCGGGAAAGGCGCAAGATGGCAGAGCAGGGCAACACACAGGGAAAGTCGCTGGGTGAACTGGGGCTGACCGCCCAGGGCGGGCGCAATCCGTTCATTGCCGGGCTGGCGGTGGACAGCCGCGAGGTGCGCAAGGGGTATCTGTTTGCGGCATTGCCGGGGACCAAGGTCCACGGCGCAAGTTTCATCGAAACCGCGCTGGAAATGGGGGCCGACGCCATCCTGACCGATGCAGAGGGCGCGCGGATCGCCAGCGGTGCCCTGTCGCGCAGCGACGCCGCCCTGATCGTGGCCGAGGATCCGCGCCAGACGCTGGCCTATTCCGCCGCCTTGTGGTTCGGGGCACAGCCCGCCACCATGGTCGCCGTCACCGGCACCAACGGCAAAACCTCGGTCGCCACCTTCGCGCGGCAGATCTGGACGGAACTGGGCTTTGACGCGGTCAACCTGGGCACCACCGGAGTCGAAGGCGCCTACCGGGCGCCGCTGCATCATACCACGCCGGAACCGATCACCCTGCACCGGATGCTGGCCGCCTGCGCCGATGCAGGCATCACCCATGCCGCGATGGAGGCCTCGAGCCACGGGCTGGCGCAACGGCGACTGGACGGGGTTCACCTGAAGGCGGCGGGGTTCACCAATTTCACCCAGGATCACCTCGACTACCACGCCTCGTTCGACGATTATTTCCGCGCCAAGGCGGGGCTGTTCACCCGGGTTCTGCCCGAGGACGGCGTCGCGGTCGTCAATATCGACGATCCGCGCGGTCAGGATATCGCCGGACTGGCCATCGAACGCGGCCAAAGGGTGATCCGCGTCGGGCGCTTGCCGCTGGCCGACCTGCAACTGCAGGGGCAGCGCTTCGATGCTACGTCGCAGGAAATCCGCTTTGGCTTCAATGGCATATCGCATCTTGTCCGGCTGCCATTAATCGGCGGCTTCCAGGCGGAAAACGTGCTGCTGGCCGCCGGACTGGTGATCGGTGCGGGAGCCAATGCCGAGCGGGTGTTCGAAACCCTGCCGCATTTGGGCACGGTGCGCGGCCGGATGCAGCTGGCCGCGACGCGGGCCAACGGCGCGGCCGTGTTCGTGGATTATGCCCATACGCCCGACGCGGTGAAAACCGCTCTGAAGGCGCTGCGCCCGCATGTGATGGGGCGGCTGGTGGCGGTGGTGGGCGCGGGCGGCGACCGCGACCGGACCAAGCGGCCGTTGATGGGTCAGGCGGCGGCGGAAAACGCCGATCTTGTGATCGTGACCGACGACAACCCGCGCAGCGAAGACCCCGCCGCGATCCGACAGGACGTGATGATGGGCTGCCCCGAGGCGCTTGAGGTCGGCGACCGGGCCGAGGCGATCCTGCGCGGCGTCGATGCGCTTGGGCCGGGCGACGCGTTGCTGATCGCCGGTAAGGGCCACGAAAGCGGCCAGGTGGTGGGCGACGTGGTCTATCCCTTCGACGATGCAGAACAGGCCAGCGTCGCAGTCTCGGCGCTGGACGGAGGCATGGCATGACCCTGTGGACCGCGAGCGAGGCCGCCCGGGCCACCGGCGGACGCGCGACCACCGACTGGCAGGCCGACGGCGTGTCGATCGACACCCGCACGTTGCGGCCCGGCGACCTGTTCGTCGCCCTGAAGGCGGCGCGGGACGGGCATGACTTCGTGGCGCAGGCACTGGAACAGGGCGCGGCGGCGGCCTTGGTAACCCACCGGCCCGACGGCGTGGCGCAGGACGCGCCCTTGCTGATCGTGCCGGATGTTCTGAAAGCGCTGGAGGACATGGGCCGCGCCGCCCGCGCCCGCACCAAGGCCAGGATCGTCGCTGTCACCGGGTCGGTCGGCAAGACCTCGACCAAGGAAATGCTGCGCATCGTGCTGGGCGGGCAGGGCAAGACCCACGCCGCCGAGGCCAGTTACAACAACCACTGGGGGGTGCCGCTGACCTTGGCGCGGATGCCGCGCGACACCGATTTCGCGGTGATTGAGATCGGCATGAACCACCCCGGTGAAATTTCCCCGCTGGCGCGCATGGCGCGCCCGCATGTGGCGATGATCACCACCGTCGCCGCCGCCCATCTGGAAGCCTTCGAAGATATCGACGGCATCGCACGCGAAAAAGCGGCGATTTTCGACGGGCTGGAACCGGGCGGGACGGCCGTCACCAACGGCGATCTGGACACCGCGCCGATCCTCGAGGCAGCGGCGCGGGCGCGCGGGGCGCGACTGATCACCTTTGGCGAAGGCAGGCGCAACCATCACCGCCTGACCAAGATCCAGCTGGTAGATGACGTCACCGTCGCCGAGGGCCGCCGCTGGCGCAGCCCGGTCCTGTTCAAGATCATGGCCGCTGGGCGGCATTTCGCGGTCAACGCGATGGGGGTTCTGGCGGTGATCCACGCGCTGCGGCTGGATACGACGATGGCCGCCTCCGACATCGCCCGGTGGCAGCCGCCGGCGGGGCGTGGCATCCGCGAACGCATACGGCTTGATCCGGCGGTTGAGGAACAGGCGATCGACCTGATCGACGACGCCTTCAACGCCAATCCGACCTCGATGGCGGCGGCGCTGGAAGTGCTGGCCGCGGCCCATCCCCGGGACGGTATCGGACGCGTCAGCAAGGGCCGCCGCGTGGCGATCCTGGGCGACATGCTGGAACTGGGCGAGGACGAGAACCAGATGCACGAGGATCTGGCCGAGCTGCCTTTCCTTGCCGATATTGACGTGATCCACTGCGTCGGGCCGCGCATGCGCATGCTCTGGGAACGGCTTCCGGCCGGGCGGCGCGGCGACTGGACCGAAACCGCTGGCAAGATGGTCGAACGGACGCATCGGCTGGTCGATGCCGGCGATGTTGTGCTGGTGAAGGGGTCGAAGGGATCGAAAGTCTCCAAGGTTGTTGACGCGATCCGAAAACTGGGCCATGCCGCGCCCTCATCTGAACAAGGGGCGTAACATATGCTTTTCTGGTTGACCGAGCTTTCGGACGGTGGCGACTTCTTCAACCTGTTTCGCTACATCACCTTCCGCTCGGGCGGCGCTTTCATGACCGCGCTGATCTTCGGCTTCATCTTCGGGCGGCCGCTGATCAACGTGCTGCGCAAGCGTCAGGGCAAGGGCCAGCCGATCCGCGACGACGGCCCCGAGGGGCATTTCGTCAAGGCCGGCACGCCGACGATGGGCGGGCTCTTGATCGTGGGGGCGCTGATGACCTCGACGATCCTGTGGGCGCGGCTCGACAATCCCTTCGTCTGGCTGGTGCTGTTCGTCACCCTGGCCTTCGGGCTGATCGGGTTTGCCGACGATTACGCCAAGGTCAGCAAGCAGAATACCAAGGGTGTGCCGGGCAAGCTGCGGCTGCTCTTGGGCTTCGCGATCGCCGGCATCGCCGGGTACTGGGCCACGGTTTACCATCCCGAGGCACTGCAATACCGGCTGGCGCTGCCGGTGTTCAAGGATACGCTGATCAATCTGGGGCTGATCTTTATCCCGTTCGCGATGATCGTGGTCGTGGGCGCTGCCAACGCGGTGAACCTGACCGACGGTCTCGACGGGCTGGCGATCATGCCGGTGATGATCGCCGCAACCGCCCTGGGCATCATCGCCTATGCGGTGGGCCGGGTCGACTTCACCGAATATCTGGACGTGCACTACGTGCCCGGCACCGGTGAGATCCTGGTCTTTGTCGCCGGTCTGGTCGGTGGGGGGCTGGGCTTCCTGTGGTACAACGCGCCGCCGGCGGCCGTCTTCATGGGGGACACCGGGTCGCTGGCCCTGGGCGGGGCGCTCGGTGCGATCGCGGTGGCGACCAAGCACGAAATCGTTCTGGCCATCGTCGGCGGCTTGTTCGTGGTCGAGGCGCTGAGCGTGATCATTCAGGTCCTGTATTTCAAGCGCACAGGCAAGCGGGTGTTCCTGATGGCGCCGATCCATCACCATTACGAGAAAAAGGGCTGGGCCGAGCCGCAGATCGTGATCCGGTTCTGGATCATCGCGCTGATCCTGGCGATGATCGGGCTGGCGACGCTGAAGGTGCGCTGAGGCGGCTGTTTGGCTGTGCGCGCCTGCGCGCGCAGTTCTGTTTCGTCGCGGGCCTTTGCCCACTCCTCGGGCGTGCGCGCCGCGCGGAAAAGGGTCAGAAGGAAACGCAGGGGCGGTGAGAGTTGGGGAATAGGGCATGATACCTGTCACGGGATTTGAAACGCGCCGGGTGGCGGTTCTGGGGCTGGGCCGGTCGGGGCTGGCGGCGGCGCGGGCGTTGCAGGCCGGTGGCGCGATCCCGGTTTGCTGGGACGACAACCCGGATGCGCGCGGCAAGGCCGAGGCCGAAGGGTTCGAGACCCGCGACCTGATGCGCGCGGGCGCCTTCGACGATATCGTATGTCTGGTGGTCAGCCCGGGCATTCCGCATCTCTACCCCGAACCGAACAAGGTGGTCGCCGCCGCCTGGGACGCGGGCGTGCCGGTGGACAACGATATCGGGCTGTTTTTCCGCTCGCTGGGGGCGGGCGACTGGGATCACTACGACACGCCGCCGCGGGTGATCGCGGTGACCGGGTCGAACGGAAAATCCACCACCTCGGCGCTGATCCATCACATCCTGTGCGAGGCGGGCAAGCCGGCGCAGCTGGCGGGCAATATCGGGCGCGGGGTGCTGGACATCGAACCGCCCGTCGACGGCGAGGTGATCGTGCTGGAACTCTCGAGCTACCAGACCGACCTGGCGCGCGCGCTGACCCCCGATATCGCGGTCTTCACCAACCTGTCGCCCGATCACCTGGACCGGCATGGCGGCATCGGCGGCTATTTCGCCGCCAAACGCCGGCTGTTTGCCGAGGGCGGGCCGGATCGCGCCGTCGTCGGGGTGGACGAAAACGAAGGCCGTTACCTTGCCAACCAGATGGGGCAGGGCGCGGCGGACGACCGGGTGATCCGGGTGTCTGCCGGGACAAAACTGACCGGCCCGAGCTGGAACGTTTTTGCCCGCAAGGGGTTCCTCAGCGAATACCGCAAGGGCCGGCAGGCCGGATCGATCGACCTGCGTGGCATCACCGGGCTGCCCGGGGCGCATAACCACCAGAACGCCTGCGCCGCCTATGCCGCCTGTCGCACGCTGGGGCTTGCGCCGCGCGTGATCGAAGCGGCGTTCCAGAGCTTTGCCGGGCTGCCCCATCGCGGTCAGACCATCGCCGATGAAGGTGGTGTCCGCTTCGTCAACGACAGCAAGGCGACCAACGTGGACAGTGCAGAAAAGGCGTTGCGGGCGTTTCCGAACATCCGCTGGATCTGCGGCGGGCTGCAGAAGGAAGGCGGGCTTGGGCCGTTGCTGGACGCATTGGGATCGGTGAAGAAGGCCTACGTGATCGGGCGCGAGGCGGCGCAGTTCGCGCTGCTGCTCGATGGCTGCGAAGCCGAGGTCTGTACGACGATGGAACGTGCGGTCGCCCGTGCGATGGAAGATGCGGAAGAGGGCGACACGGTGCTGCTGGCCCCGGCGGCGGCGAGTTTCGATCAATACGACAATTTCGAACAGCGTGGTGAGGATTTCACTGCCTGCGTGAAAGCGGCGCTGGCGGGGTGACCCCGACCGCGGATGGGCGCACCACCCTGCGTGATTGGCAGTGGACCCATCCGCCACTTCCGGCGTTTCGGTAGCGCGCAAACAGTGAAGAAGCGCCCGCCCGTATGGGCGGTCGGGCGCTGCTTGATGGCGCAAAGCGCCGCTGTCTCGGGCCGCTTGCGACATGACCTCGGTCAAAGACGCCCCTTTCGCGATCCGCCATCCTGTTCCCAAGCATTGCCACTCAGGATGGGCCGCTGCAGGCGGCGAAGGGGGGAACATGGCGCAGCAGGAGATCGTTTCGGTCGGCCCGAAACAGCTGGAAGGGATCTTGCGTGTGCCCGACGATCCGATCGGGCTGGTGATTTTTGCTCATGGTGCGGGCAGCAGCCGGCGCAGCCCGCGAAACAATCACGTCGCCGAAGCTCTGGGACAACGCGGCATCGCCACCCTGCTGTTCGACCTGCTAAGCGAAGAGGAGGCGATGGATCGGGCCAACGTTTTCGACATCCCGCTTCTGGGCAGGCGGATGGTCGAGGCGGTCGACTGGGCGATGGTCCAGCCGGGATTGGCCGACCTGCAGGTGGCCCTGTTCGGGTCGAGCACGGGGGCGGCGGCGGCCCTGGTCGCGGCGGCCGAAGCTCCGGATCGGTTCGCCAGCGTGGTGTCGCGCGGTGGGCGGCCCGATCTTGCCGGGCAGGTCCTGCCGCAGGTGCGCGCGCCGGTGCTGATGATCGTGGGTGGGCACGACGGGCCGGTGATCGACCTCAATGAGACGGCGGCGGCGCAGATGACTTGCCCGCATGAGATTCAGATCGTGCCGGGCGCCACCCACCTGTTCGAGGAACCGGGCACGCTGGACCAGGTGATCGACCTGGCGGGCGATTGGTTCGAGAGGCATTTCACCAAGGGGGATCAGCAATGAGCCGTTTTCTCAATCGTACCGAGGCGGGCAAGGCCCTGGCCGAAGTGCTGGCGGAAAGGAACTACGACGACCCGGTGGTTCTGGCGCTGCCGCGCGGCGGCGTGCCGGTGGCGATCGAGGTGGTGCGCGCTTTGAAGGTGCCCTTGGACCTTGTGATGGTGCGCAAGATCGGCGCGCCGGGGCAGCAGGAACTGGCAGTCGCGGCGGTGGTCAATGGCGACGATCCGCAGATCGTGACGAACGAAGGCATCATGCTCGCGCTTGGCCTGACGGACGAGGATATCGAGCAGATGTCGAAATCGCGGCTGGAGGAAATCCGCCGTCGCCGCGGGGTTTACCTGAGCGGTCGCGCGCAGGTGCCGATCAAGGGCCGCACCGCGATCGTTGTGGATGACGGTATCGCCACCGGGGCGACCACGCGGGCATCTCTGAAAGCGGTGCGCAAGCGTGATCCGGCGAAGCTGGTGCTGGCGGTGCCGGTGGCGCCCGAAGATGTGGTCGAGGACTTGCGGGGCGAGGTGGACGAGGTGATCTGCCTGTCAACGCCATATCCGTTCCAGGCCATCGGGCTGCATTACGTTGATTTCGGCCAGACCCTAGACGAGGAGGTGGTGCGGCTGCTGGACGAAGCGGCGGAACTGATCGGGGAGGGGGGATCGGGGGACTGAGGAATTTCCGGCCCGGAACAAGGCCGGCAGGCCACCGGGCCAGCGCTACCTCTGCGCGGCAATGGAGGTGCCCGCCGCGAACCCCGATGACCACGCCCATTGGAAATTGTAGCCGCCGAGCCAGCCGGTCACGTCGACGCATTCGCCGATGAAATAGAGCCCCGGCACATCCTTCGCCATCATCGTCTTTGACGACAACCCGTCGGTATCCACCCCGCCCAGCGTCACCTCGGCGGTGCGGTAGCCTTCCGATCCGGTCGGAACCAAGTCCCACCCGGTCAGCCGGTCGCAAAGCGCGGTAAGCGCCGCGTCGCCCTGATCGGCCAGATTGCCGTTCAGCTTCCACTCGCCCGCCAGATAATCGGCCAGCCGTGAGGGCAGCATCTGCGCCAGCACCGTCGACAGGTTCTTGCGCCCGGCTTGCTGCCGTTGGGTGCGCAGTGCTTCGAACGGGTCGGAATTGGGGAACAGGTTGATGCGGATCGCATCGCCTTCGCGCCAGTAGGAGGAGATTTGCAATATCGCAGGTCCCGACAGCCCGCGATGGGTGAACAACATCGCCTCGTCGAAGCTCGCCCCGTTGCAGATCACCCGCACCGGCAGCGACACGCCCGACAGGCCCGAAAACCGCCCGTCGGGGAAGGTCAGCGGCACCAGGCCCGGGCGCGTTTCGGTGATCGAAAGCCCGAATTGCCGCGCGATGTCATAGGCAAGCCCGGTCGCCCCCATCTTGGGGATCGATTTGCCGCCCGTCGCCACCACCAGATTGCGGCAGGTTACGGTCTTGCGCTTGCCCTCGCTTTCGATCTGCAGCCGGAAGCCGTCTTCGCTCTTCTCGACCGATGTGATCGCGGTGCGCAGCCACATCGTCGCGCCCGCTTTGGCCATTTCGTCCAGAAGCATCGCCACGATCTGTTTTGCGCTGTCGTCGCAGAACAATTGCCCCAGCGTCTTTTCGTGCCACGCAATGCCGTGTTTCCCGATGAGGTCGAGGAAATCCCACTGCGTGTAGCGCGCCAGCGCCGATTTGGCGAAATGCGGGTTCGCACTCAGGAAATTGCCCGGGCCCGCGTGCATGTTGGTAAAATTGCAGCGCCCGCCGCCCGAGATGCGGATCTTTTCGCCCGGCGCCTTGGCATGGTCGAGCACCAGCACGTCGCGTCCGGCATGGATCGCGCACATCATGCCGGCTGCTCCGGCGCCAAGGATGATCGTTTCGAATTGCATGGCGGGGGCCTGCCCGAAATGGCGGGTTTTGGCAAGTCCGGGCCTGAGGCCATTCAAAACGCTGGTCAGCGAATCACATTCGCGTTAGACTGATCGCAGACCCCGAAAAGGGGCGATGACAGAGGCAGTAACGGCAGTAATCCGATGACGGCAATGGTGCATGGCTCCGCCCCGGCAAGGGACGTGGAACCGGTTCTTCCCAAATGGTGGCGGACGATCGACAAATGGACGATGTCCTGCATCCTGATCCTGTTCGGGGTCGGGTTGCTGCTGGGCTTTGCCGCCTCGCCGCCGCTGGCGGAAAAGAACGGCTTCGGACCGTTCCATTACGTCGAAAGGCAGGCGTTTTTCGGCGGTGTCGCTTTGACCGCGATGTTCATCACCTCGATGATGTCGCCGACGCTGGTGCGCCGGCTGGCGGTGATCGGCTTTGCGGTGTCGCTGCTGGCGGTGCTGGCGCTGCCGCTGTTCGGGACCGATTTCGGCAAGGGTGCGGTGCGCTGGTATTCGTTGGGCTTCGCCTCCATCCAGCCGTCGGAATTCCTCAAGCCCGGTTTCGTCGTCGTGGCGGCGTGGTTGCTGGCCTCTGCGCAGGAAATCAACGGGCCGCCAGGGCGGCTGTGGTCGTTCTTCCTGACCGTCTTCATCGTGTTCATTCTGGCGCTGCAGCCCGATTTCGGTCAGGCGTCGCTGATCCTGTTCGCCTGGGGCGTGATGTATTTCGTCGCCGGTGCGCCGATCCTGCTGCTGGTGGGGATGGCCGGGATGGTGGTGCTGGCGGGGACCTTCGCCTATAGCAAATCGGAACACTTCGCGCGCCGGATCGACGGGTTCCTGAACCCCGATATCGACCCCACCACGCAGCTGGGATACGCCACCAAGGCGATCCGCGAGGGCGGGTTCCTCGGCGTCGGCGTCGGCGAGGGCGAGGTGAAATGGTCGCTGCCCGATGCCCATACCGATTTCATCATCGCCGTCGCGGCCGAGGAATACGGTCTGGTGCTGGTGCTGATCATCCTGGCGCTGTTCACCATGATCGTTCTGCGGTCCTTCTACCGGCTGGTGAAGGAACGCGATCCGTTCATCCGGCTGGCGGGCACCGGGCTGGCGGCGATGTTCTGCGTGCAGGCGCTTATCAACATGGGGGTGGCGGTGCGGCTGCTGCCCGCCAAGGGGATGACGCTGCCCTTCGTCAGCTACGGCGGATCGTCGTTGATCGCGGGCGGTATCGCGGTGGGGATGCTTCTGGCCTTCACCCGCACCCGGCCGCAGGGGCAGATCGGCGATATCCTGCGCGGGCACATGCGGTGAGCCGCGAAATCCGTTTCAACGCGAATGCGTTTTCTTTAGAAGACAACACCACGAAATATTGCAAGTTTCCGGCCCTTCGGGGCCGGGCAGGAGGCCATAGATGACCGCTCCGCTTCTCGTTATCGCTGCCGGCGGCACCGGCGGGCACATGTTCCCCGCCCAGGCGCTGGCCGAGGTCATGCTGCGCAAGGGCTGGCGGGTGAAACTGTCCACCGACGCGCGCGGCGCGCGCTATACCGGCGGCTTTCCGCACACCGTCGAAATCGAACAGGTATCGAGCGCCACCTTCGCCCGTGGTGGGGTGCTGGCAAAGGCGCTGGTGCCTTTTCGTATCCTGGGCGGCGTCGCGGGCATGACCGCGCGGATGCTGCGCGACCGGCCCGCGGTGGTGGTGGGCTTTGGCGGCTATCCGTCGATCCCGGCGCTGGCCGCGGCCACGCTGTTGCGCCTGCCACGGATGATCCATGAACAGAACGGCGTGCTGGGCCGGGTCAACAAGCTGTTTGCCAAGCATGTCGATGACATCGCCTGCGGCACCTGGCCGACCACGCTGCCTGAAGGGGTCGAAGGCCATCATGTGGGCAACCCGGTGCGCGCCGCGGTGCTGGACCGCGCCGGGGCGGGCTACATCGCGCCGGGCGATTATCCGATGTCGATCCTCGTCATCGGCGGCAGTCAGGGCGCGCGCATCCTGTCCGACGTGGTGCCCGCCGCCATCGCCGCGCTGCCCGAACCGATGCTGGCCAATATCCGCGTCGCCCATCAGGCCCGCGACGAAGACGGCGAACGGGTCGCGCAATTCTATGCCAATGAAGGCATCGCGGCCGACGTGCAGCCGTTTTTCCACGACGTGCCGACCCGGATGAGCGAGGCGCAGCTGGTGATCAGCCGTTCCGGCGCATCGAGCGTCGCCGATATCAGCGTCATCGGCCGTCCGTCGATCCTGATCCCCTTCGCTGCCGCCACCGGCGATCACCAGAGCGCCAACGCGCGCGGGCTGGTCGATGCGGGCGGAGCGATCCTGATTCCGGAAAACCGGCTTGATGTTCCCACCCTGACAGAGCAGATAGCCACGGTGCTGTCGAACCCGCGGGGCGCCAGCATGATGGCGCAGGCGGCGCTGTCGCGCGGCAAGCCCGACGCGGCGCAGGAATTGAGCGCGATGGTCGAAGCGCTGGCAGAGAAAGGCAAGTCATGAGTGCGGCAACCAAACTTCCCGTCGATATCGGTCCGATCCATTTCGTCGGCATCGGCGGCATTGGCATGTCCGGCATTGCCGAGGTGCTGCTGAACCTTGGGTACAGCGTTCAGGGCAGCGACCTCAAGACCTCGAAAATCACCGACCGACTGGCCGCGATGGGCGCGGTAATCCACAAAGGCCAGCGCGCCGAGAACCTTGAAGGCGCCGAGGTGGTGGTGATTTCATCCGCCATCAAACCGGGCAACCCGGAACTGGACGAAGCGCGCCGGATGGGCCTGCCGGTGGTGCGCCGGGCCGAAATGCTGGCCGAACTGATGCGGCTGAAATCCAACGTCGCCGTCGCCGGCACCCACGGGAAGACCACGACGACGACGATGGTGGCGACGCTTCTGGATGCGGGCGGGGTCGATCCGACCGTGATCAACGGCGGCATCATTCACGCCTACGGGTCGAACGCGCGGGTCGGCGCATCCGACTGGATGGTGGTGGAGGCCGACGAAAGCGACGGCACCTTCAACCGGCTGCCCGCGACCATCGCCATCGTCACCAATATCGACCCCGAACACATGGAACACTGGGGCACGATCGAAAACCTGCGCAAGGGGTTCCTCGATTTCGTGTCCAACATCCCGTTTTACGGCCTTGCCGTGTGCTGCACCGATCACCCCGAGGTGCAGGCGCTGGTGGGCAAGATCACCGATCGTCGCGTCACCACCTTTGGTTTCAACGCGCAGGCCGATGTGCGCGCGATCAACCTGACCTACAAGGCGGGTGTGGCGCATTTCGACATCGCGCTGCAGGCCGAGAATCTGGTGATCGAGGACTGCATGCTGCCGATGCCGGGCGATCACAACGTGTCGAACGCGCTGGCCGCGGTGGCGGTGGCGCGGCATCTGGGCATGAAGACGGATGAAATCCGCGACGCGCTGGCCGGGTTCAAGGGCGTCAACCGCCGCTTCACCAGGGTCGGCGAAGTGGACGGCGTCAGCATCATCGACGATTACGGCCACCACCCGGTGGAAATCGCCGCCGTGCTGAAAGCCGCGCGACAGGCCACCGAGGGCCGCGTCATCGCGGTGCACCAGCCGCATCGTTATTCCCGTCTGCATTCGCTGTTCGACGATTTCTGCAGCTGTTTCAACGATGCCGATGTCGTGGGGATCGCCGAGGTTTTCGCCGCCGGCGAGGACCCGATCGAGGGCGCCAGCCGCGACGATCTGGTCGCAGGCCTGATCCGCCACGGCCACCGCGACGCCCGCGCGGTCTGTTCCGAGGGCGACCTGGAACGACTGGTGCGTGAACAGGCCCGGCCGGGCGACATGGTCGTCTGCCTTGGCGCCGGGACGATCAGCGCCTGGGCCAACCGGTTGCCGGAGCGGTTGAAAGGGTGACAAAGAGATAGAAACTCAAGGTTGTGTAATGGGCAGAGTTCTATCACCCGAGGATTTCGTAGACGGTCGTGGGATTTCCAACCGTACAATCCTCACGCTGTGGGTGCTTGGTGCCTTTTACAACCTGCTAGTTGGTTATCTATTTTCACAACTGCTCTCCGAGGCGATGATCGCCAGCCTTTCAGAAGCCTGGCTCATCGGGAAACGTATCACGGAGTTGTTGATCTATTCGCCGATCAGCATCGGCTACTATCTTGCTTCACTGACCGGGATCATTCTTTTTTCCCATTCTATTTCTATGCGTTTTACGCGCGCTACGCCCCGACAGAAAATCGCAGTGCAATAGGAAAAACCATCACGCCTCGACGCTATTTCGCCATGATGCTGTTTTTCTTGTGGTTGGTGGCTGAAACGCTTTTTCTAGGTTCCCTTGAGGATTATCGAGGGCAACTCAGAGATCTTTCGCGGTTCTTGTTCTTTCCTATTTTCCCGATGTTTTCGACGCTGCTGAACATGGTTTTCCCGATTTGCGCCTTCTGGTTTTATGCGCTGTGGGCCGGACCGCGGAAGGCGGCTGCATCTTGATCCATAGCTGACCGGAATGGCCCGGCTTTGCACGCGGCGCAGGATCGGGCATGATCGCGACGGATGAAACGGCGAGAACCGGTTGAGTATTTGAAGAACAGAGAAGGCAGGGCGTGAGCGACGGGCTGAAGCGACGGATCGGACTGGGGCTGCTGACCGCCTATGGCGTCGGCGTCATGGTCGGGGCGGGCATCTACGTGCTGGTCGGCGCGGTGGTGGCCGAGGCCGGGATCTGGTCGCCGCTGGCCTTCGTCATCGCCGGGCTGATCGCCGCGCCGACCGCGTTCAGCTATGCCGAATTTTCCACCCGGCTGCCGGAAGCGGCGGGCGAGGCGGCCTTCGTCGCGCAGGGGTTCAAGGCGCAATGGCTGGGGATTCTGGTCGGTCTGGCCATCGTGGCGGCCGGATCGGTGTCGGCGGCGGCGGTGCTGCGCGGCGGGGCCGGATACCTGATTTCCATCGTCGATCTCCCGTTCGACTGGGTTGTGATCGGGCTGGGCGCGGTGTTGACCCTGATCGCGGTGCTGGGCGTGTTGGAAAGCCTCAGCGTGGCGGCGGTGTTCACCGCGGTCGAACTGATCGGGCTGGGGTTGGTGATCTGGGCCGGGGCAGGGGCCGAACCGACGCCCGATTTCAACCTGCCCGCCGATCCGGTCTGGAGCGGTATCGGCGCCGGGGCGGTTCTGGCCTTCTTCGCCTTCATCGGCTTCGAGGATATCGTCAACATGGCCGAGGAGGTCGACAACCCAACCCGGACCATGCCGCGCGCGATCCTGCTGTCGCTTGGCATCACCAGCCTGGTCTATGCGCTGGTCGCGATCGCTGCGGTGCGCGCCGTGCCGCTGGCCGACCTGGCGGCCAGCGAAAAGCCCCTGGTTCTGGTCTGGCAGGCGAACACGGACGGTTCTGTCGTCGTGCTGTCGGCGATCGCGGTGGCGGCGGCGCTGAACGGGGTGCTGGCGCAGATTGTGATGGTCAGCCGGGTCCTGTTCGGACTGGGCCGCCGCACGCGGTTTCTGGCCATCTTCCATCATGCCGGTTCGCGTTTCGGAACCCCGGTTCTGGCCAGCGTCCTGATCGGGATCGCGGTGGTTGCCGGGGCCCTGCTCCTGCCGCTGGCGACATTGGCCGAGGCGACCTCGACCATCCTGCTGGGGGTTTTCGTGCTGGTGAACCTGGCGCTGATCCTGCTGAAGCGGCGCGTGCCTGACGCGAGCTTCCGCGTGCCGACGGTGGTGCCGGTGCTGGGGCTGCTGGGATCGCTGGCGGCGCTGGCCGTGACGCTGGAGCCGTGGGTGTGACCCTGTCGGCGTCGCTTGCCTGCCTGTGGTTCGTGCTGGCCAATATCCTGGCCATGCTGCCCAGCCGCCGCAGTCATTGGCCGCAAGCCTATGCGCTGATCGCGGCGGGGCTGCCGATCCTGGGACTCGTGATCTATCAGCACGGTATTTGGTGGGGGCTTCTGGTGTTGGCCGGCGCAATGTCGGTGCTGCGCTGGCCGTTGATTTACCTTGCTAGATGGATCGCACGGAAGCTGGGGCGTGGATAGGACGTAGTTCCTAAATCCGAAGCTATTGATCTGATCCGCAAGCGTCCAGAGGGCTCTCTTGGAGGATTTCCAGCCGATCGCTTGCGATTGGCAGCGCCCACCCCGCCCCATGAGGCGGGCGTTTCCCGCCCGCCTCATGGGGCGGGCGCGACAAGGCGGAGAGGGGTTTGCCCCTGTCGGGATTTGTCTTTAAGACGCTTTCAAACGAACTCAAGGGCGCGAAGATGATCAAGAACTTGCCGGAAGTGCGCGGGCGGCTGACGCAGGACAAACCCCTGTCGGACCTGACCTGGCTGCGTGTCGGCGGTCCGGCGGATGTGCTGTTCCAGCCTGCCGATCTGGCCGATCTGCAGGATTTCCTGCGCGCGCTCGATCCCGATATCCCGGTCTTCCCGATGGGGGTCGGCAGCAACCTGATCGTGCGCGATGGCGGGTTGCGGGCGGTGGTGATCCGGCTGGGGCGCGGTTTCAACGGGATCGAGATCGAAGGCAACCGGGTCACGGCGGGCGTTGCGGCGCTCGATGCGCATGTAGCGAAGAAGGCGGCCGAGGCGGGGCTGGACCTGACCTTCCTGCGCACCATTCCGGGCAGTATCGGCGGGGCGGTGAAGATGAATGCGGGCTGCTACGGGACCTATACGGCGGATGTCTTCGTCAGCGCCAAGGCGGTGACGCAGCAGGGCGAACTGGTCGAGCTGGGTCCCGAAGACATGAAGTTCGAATACCGCCAAACCGACCTGCCCGAAGGCTGGGTTCTGGTTGAGGCGACGTTTGAGGCGCCGCAGGGCGATCCCGAAGCGCTGGCCGACCGGATGGCGGCGCAGCTGAAGAAGCGCGACGAGACCCAGCCGACCAAGGACCGCAGCGCGGGCAGTACTTTCCGCAACCCGGCCGGGTTTTCCAGCACCGGACGCGCCGATGACGTGCATGACCTGAAGGCGTGGAAAGTGATCGACGACGCCGGTATGCGCGGCGCCCGCAAGGGCGGCGCGCAGATGAGCGAGAAGCATTCCAATTTCCTGATCAACACCGGCGATGCCACCGCCGCGGACCTCGAGGGCCTTGGGGAAGAGGTGCGAAAAAAGGTTTACGAAAACAGCGGGATCACGCTAGAGTGGGAAATCATGCGGGTCGGTGAACCGGCCCCGGAATAAGCGTCCGCGAAAGGCGCATGCAGGCAGGGCCCAAAGGCCCATATAACAAAGCAAAAAGACCGCTCAAGCGGTCAAATTTGAGGCACAGTTTGGGTATGTCGAGCAGGACAAGCCCGGTAGTTGCAGTGTTGATGGGTGGCCCCTCGGCTGAACGCGAGGTGTCGCTGGCAACCGGACGTGAATGCGTCGCGGCGCTCCGGGAAGAAGGATTCGAAGTGATCGAGGTCGATGCGGGCCGCGATCTTGCCATGCGCCTTGATGATCTCAAACCCGATGTGGTGTTCAACGCCCTGCATGGCCGCTGGGGCGAAGACGGCTGCGTGCAGGGGATGCTGGAATGGATGCGCATACCCTATACCCATTCCGGGGTTCTGGCCTCGGCCATCGCGATGGACAAGGAACGGTCGAAGCAGGTCTACCGCGACGCCGGCCTGCCGGTGGTGCCCAGCGTCCTGGCCAGCAAGGCGGAGGTCGGCGCGCACCACGTGATGGCGCCGCCCTACGTGGTCAAACCCTATAACGAGGGATCGAGCGTCGGCGTCTATATCGTGCACGAAGCCGCCAACAGCCCGCCGCAATTGTCCGATGACATGCCCGACACCGTGATGGTCGAGGAATACGTGCCGGGGCGCGAACTGACCGCGACGGTGATGGGCGACCGCGCGCTGACCGTCACCGATATCTATTCCGAGGGTTGGTACGATTACCACGCCAAGTATTCCGAGGGCGGATCGCGCCACATTGTGCCCGCCGACATCCCGAAGGTCATTTTCGACGCCTGCCTCGATTATGCCCTGCGCGCGCATCATGCGCTTGGCTGCAAGGGGCTGAGCCGCACCGATTTCCGCTGGGACGAGGCGCGCGGCCTCGACGGTCTTTACCTGCTGGAAACCAACACCCAGCCGGGGATGACGCCGACCTCGCTCAGCCCGGAACAGGCGCAGGCGGCAGGGATCAGCTTCGGCCAGCTTTGCCGCTGGCTGGTGGAGGATGCGTCTTGCAACAGGTGACCCGCCCCGATCCGGCGCCGTCGCGCTGGTCCTACAGGTTGCAGCGGCTGATGCTGACGCCGCTGTTCCGGACGCTGATCCGGGTCGGGCTGCCGTTGACGGCGGCCTTTGTCGGCGCGATGATCTATTTTTCCCAGCAGGACAACCGCGATGCGCTGCGGTTGTGGCTGGTCGATATCCGCAACGAAATCCAGACCCGGCCCGAATTCATGGTCAAGCTGATGGCGATCGACGGCGCCGGCACCAGCGTGGCCGAGGATATCCGTGAAATCACCCCGATCGATTTCCCGGTCAGTTCCTTCGATCTGGACCTCGACAACATGCGTGCGACCATCGCGGAGCTGCCCGCGGTCAGGGATGTGTCCATCCGGGTCCGGCCCGGCGGCGTGTTGCAGGTCGACGTGGTTGAACGGGTGCCGGCGATCCTGTGGCGCGACGCGGATGGGGTGGCGCTGCTGGACGAACATGGGTTCTATGTCCGTCAGGCCGGGGCGCGGGCGGATCACGCCGAGCTGCCACTGATCGCGGGCGACGGCGCCGACCGGGCGGTGCCCGAGGCGTTGGCGCTGTTCCGGGCGGCGGGGCCGCTGCGGACGCGGCTGCGCGGGTTGGTACGGATCGGCGAACGGCGTTGGGATCTGGTTTTGGATCGCGGGCAGCGCATCCTGCTGCCCGAGAACCAGCCGGTTCAGGCGCTCGAACGGGTGATCGCGCTGCACCAGGCGCAGGACGTGATGGCGCGCGACCTGGCGATGGTCGATATGCGGATTGGCAGCCGCCCGACCATCAGGATGAACGAAGCCGCTGTCGAGCAGTGGTGGCAAATAAACAAGATCGGTTTCAAGGACTGACGGCATGATTGAACTTTACGAATCCCAACGGGCAATGCGGGCGATGCGTCAGGCGGCGATGCAAAGGGGCGTTGTGGCCATCCTCGATGTCGGCAGTTCCAAGATCGCCTGTCTCGTACTGCGCTTCGACGGCACCGATCGCGGGTTCGAAAGCGACGGGGTGGGGCCGCTGGCCGGGCAGGCCGGATTCCGGGTGATCGGCGCCGCGACGACCCGGTCGCGCGGGGTGAAATTCGGCGAAATCAGCGCCATGCCGGAAACCGAACGCGCCATCCGCACCGCGTTGCAGGCTGCGCAGAAGATGGCCAATATCCGCGTCGATCACGTCATCGCCTGTTTCGCCGGGGCCGAACCGCGCAGTTACGGCCTGACCGGCGAGATCGAGGTCGAGGATCAGATCGTTTCCGAACAGGATATCAGCCGCGTGTTGTCGGCCTGCGACGTACCCGATTACGGCATGGGGCGCGAGGTTCTGCATGCCCAGCCGGTCAATTTCGCGCTGGATCATCGCTCGGGCCTCAGCGACCCGCGCGGCCAGCTGGGCAACACGCTGTCCACCGACATGCACATGCTGACCGTTGACGCGGCGGCGGTGCAGAACCTAGCCCATTGCGTCAAGCGCTGCGACATGGAACTGGCCGGGATCGCCAGCTCGGCCTATGTGTCGGGCATCTCGGCGCTGGTCGAGGACGAACAGGAACTTGGCGCAGCCTGTATCGACATGGGCGGCGGCGCCACCAGCATTTCGATCTTCATGAAGAAACACATGATCTATGCCGACAGCGTGCGCATGGGCGGCGATCACGTGACCGGCGATATCTCGATGGGCCTGTCGGTGCCCCACGCCACCGCCGAGCGGATCAAGACCTTCTATGGCGGCGTCGTCGCCACCGGCATGGACGACCGTGAAATGATCGAAACCGGTGGCGATACCGGCGACTGGGAACATGACCGCCGTTCGGTCAGCCGGGCCGAGCTGATCGGCATCATGCGCCCGCGGGTCGAGGAAATCCTCGAAGAGGTGCGGGCGCGTCTGGATGCTGCCGGGTTCGAACACCTGCCGAGCCAGCAGATCGTTCTGACCGGCGGCAGCAGCCAGATCCCCGGGCTCGACGGGCTGGCCAGCAAGATCCTGGGCCAGCAGGTCCGCCTGGGTCGGCCACTGCGCGTCCACGGGTTGCCGCAGGCCGCGACGGGGCCGGGATTCGCCAGCGCCGTGGGCATGTGCCTGTTCGCCGCCCACCCGCAGGACGAATGGTGGGATTTCGACCTGCCGGTCGACCGCTACCCGGCGCGCTCAATCAAACGCGCGGTGAAGTGGTTCAAGGATAACTGGTGAGCCGTATGGCCTGGTCCGCACCGGAAGCAGTTCTGCCTCTCCACGATTATGAATTGAGCAAAGTCGATCTGGACGAGGGGGGTAAGCTTGCAGTTCAGAGGCCCCAAGGGGGATCGCTGTGAGCTTGTCCTTTCCGGGGTTCGTGAGTTTCTGGGCAGCAATTTCACATTGCCGCAGAATGTCGTATTCAGAGTGGAGGTCAGCGACCTGAAAGCGGTGGAGCCAAAGGATGTCGAGGCCGCATTCGTGCGTATGGGCGGCAATCGTTTCAATGGGCTTGCCAACGGTCTCCCCGAGAGCGGTTATCTTGTCTCGCTGGATGAAAGCGTCGGGTTCCAGATGTTGGCGATCGTGTCGGATTATTCCTTCGAGAGGATAGATTGATTGTGTTCGGGATTGTGGTGGTCTTGTCCTGCAGCAGGCAGAATGGCGCGACAACAATCTGAACTGCCAAATCTTCCCGAAAAGGGGATGACGCCCGGTGTGATCTGCGCTACGCTGTGGATAACCACCGGGAAAAGGTGGGGATAACGAGGACCGGGCAGGCCCTCCAAACATCATCGCAATGGATCGCAACGCAGCTATCGGGCCGCGCGATCTTGGCGTCTTGTGGTGTGCGGATGTAAATCCGCTAAATCTGTGGGGGATCGGCAAGATCCCGCAGATGCGCGACCATTTTTGCCCATATTTCGTGGCAATTCTGCGTTTTTTTGATGACGCATGGGTTGGTTCTCGTTACCATCGACGGTAATAGGCAGAAAAACCGCGAACGCGGGTCACAACATCAGGCGGACAGATCCATGACATTGAACCTTTCGGTGCCCGGGCACGACGATTTGAAACCCCGTATCACTGTGTTTGGCGTCGGCGGTGCTGGCGGCAACGCTGTGAATAACATGATCGAGAAGGAACTTAGCGGCGTCGACTTCGTGGTTGCCAACACCGACGCGCAGGCGTTGCAGCAATCGCACGCCACCAGCCGCATCCAGCTCGGCGTGAAGGTCACCGAGGGCCTGGGCGCAGGGGCGCGGGCCAGCGTCGGCGCGGCGGCGGCCGAGGAAAGCATCGAACAGATCGTCGATCAGCTGGCCGGGGCGCACATGTGCTTCATCACCGCCGGCATGGGCGGCGGCACCGGCACCGGCGCGGCCCCGATCATCGCGCAAGCGGCGCGGGAACTGGGCGTTCTCACCGTCGGCGTCGTGACCAAGCCGTTCCAGTTCGAAGGCGCCAAGCGGATGCGCCAGGCCGAGGAAGGCGTTGATACGCTGCAGAAGATGGTCGACACGCTGATTATTATCCCGAACCAGAACCTGTTCCGCCTGGCCAACGAAAAAACCACCTTCACCGAAGCCTTCTCGATGGCGGACGACGTGCTGTACCAGGGCGTGAAGGGCGTGACCGACCTGATGGTCCGTCCGGGCCTGATCAACCTCGACTTCGCCGACGTTCGCGCGGTGATGGACGAGATGGGCAAGGCGATGATGGGCACCGGCGAAGCCAATGGCGAAGATCGCGCCATCCAGGCGGCGGAAAAAGCCATCGCCAACCCGCTGCTGGACGAAATCAGCCTGAAAGGCGCCAAGGGCGTTCTGATCAACATCACCGGGGGGCACGACCTGACCCTGTTCGAACTGGATGAAGCGGCCAACCGCATCCGCGAAGAAGTGGATGCAGACGCCAATATCATCGTCGGTTCGACTCTGGACACCGAACTTGAGGGTGGCATGCGCGTCAGCGTGGTCGCCACCGGCATCGATGCCAGCGAAGCCCATGCCGACATGCCGGTGCCGCGCCGCACCATGGCCGCGCCGCTGACCCAGACGGTCAGCGCCGAAGCGCAGCCCGCGCCGGTCGCCGAACAGCAGGCCCCGGTGGCACAGGCTGCTCAGGACGCCCCCGCCGAGCCGAGCCTGTTCGAGGATCTGGACGCGCAGCGTGCCGCTGCCGAAGACCAGATGGAAGACATCTTCGAGGAAGAATACGAAGCCGAGGGCGATCTGCCGCCGCCGGCCTATCAGCCGCAAGTGGCCGAATTCAATCCGCAGCCCGACGCGCTGAACGCCGAACCCGAAGCGCTGGAAAGCTATGTCGCGCCCAAGGCACGGCCCGCCGGACAGCCGTCGGATGAAGCCTTGGCCCGGTTGCAGGCGGCAGTGCAGAAGGTGCCGTCGTCGCAGGCCCAGCAGACTCAGCAACGGCAGCAGCCGCAGCAGGCCCCGAGCCAGGAACAGCAGGGCGGCCGTTTCGGTCTTAATTCTCTGATCAACCGCATGACCGGCCACGGTCACGAAAGCGCGGCACCGGCGCAACCGGCCCGTCAGCAACCGCAGATGCGTACCCAGCAATCGATGGCCCAGCCCGAGGCGGACCCCGATCAGGAGCGGATCGAAATCCCCGCCTTCCTGCGTCGTCAGGCCAATTGACGCGAAGTTAAAGATCAAGGAAAAGGCCGCCTTCGGGCGGCCTTTTTCTTTTATAAACAGTGGTTTATCACGCAAATGGGCAATTTTCGGCCCATTGCCCTCAGCCATGTTTCAGTACGTTACAAAGATTGAGTTGAGCATACTAATGACGGGGGGTAGGACAATCGCGCGGTGCTCAAAGACGCATCGACGATATTGGGGACTATCTTGCAGACTACGCTCAAAGGACCGGTCACATTCACCGGCGTCGGATTGCACTCGGGAAAACCGGTGCGCATGATTGTGCGGCCCGCGACGGCCGATCATGGCATCTGGTTCCGCCGGACCGACGTTCTGTTCAAGGATGCGATGGTGCCTGCCCGTTGGGACGTGGTGAATCAGTCGCCGCTCTGCACCCTGATCGAAAACGACGCAGGGGTCACGGTTTCCACCATCGAACATATCATGGCGGCGCTGGCAGGCTGCGGCGTGCATAACGCGCTGATCGATGTCGATGGTCCCGAGGTTCCGATCCTCGACGGCAGCGCGGCCAGTTTCGTGCGCGGTATCCTCTACAAGGGGCTGCGGCAGCAGGCCGAACCGGTGCGCGCGATCAAGATTCTACAGCCTGTCGAAGTGAGCCGTGGCGAGGCCTGGGCGCGTCTGGAACCGCATGATGAATTGCAGATCGATTTCCACATCGATTTCGCCGACGCGGCGATCGGTGTGCAGCAGAAATCACTGAACATGGGCAATGGCAGCTTCGTGCGCGAACTTTGCGATTGCCGAACCTTCTGCCGGCAGGCCGATGTCGACGCGATGCGTGAAAACGGCCTGGCCCTTGGCGGGACGCTGGAAAACGCGGTGGTGGTCGATGGTGAAAAGGTGCTGAGCCCGGGCGGGCTGCGCCGCGCCGATGAACCGGTCCGCCACAAGATGCTTGATGCGCTTGGCGACTTGGCACTGGCCGGGGCGCCGCTGATCGGCCGTTACACCGGCCACCGCGCCGGTCACGCGCTGACCAATGATCTTTTGCGGGCGCTTTTCGCGCGCCCCGATGCCTTCCGCATGGTCGAATGCGATGCCGATTTGATGGCGCGTCTGCCCGGTGTCGGCGTCCATTTGGCAGAGATCCCCGCGGTCGCCTGATCACGACTGCGCGTCAGGCGCAGAAATCCGTCCAAAGCCGTTTTGCAGCGCGATTTTCTGTGCTAGGACCGGATCAAGCAATGGGTCGCGATGACCCCGAACGGTCCAGACGAGGGTGAGACAGTAATGACAGGTGGCGGATCGCGCAAAAGGGTGATCGGTGTTCTTCTACTGGTCGGGCTGTTGGCCGGATGCAGCGGGCAGGGGAAGATTGAACGCGGAGAAGTTCCGCTTGAAGATTACACCGCCGAACAGATTTTCGGGCGCGCCGAATTCGAGCTGGACCGCAAGCGGCCGGAACGGGCGGCGTTCTTCTTTTCCGAAATCGAACGGCTTTACCCCTATTCCGACTGGGCCAAGCGGGCGCTGATCATGCAGGCCTATTCCTATCATCAGGACAAGGACTACGAAAACAGCCGGGCTGCCGCACAGCGTTACATCGATTTCTATCCGACCGACGACGATGCCTCCTATGCTCAGTATCTGCTGGCGCTGAGCTATTACGACCAGATCGACGAAGTCGGCCGCGACCAGGGCCTGACCTTCCAGGCGCTGCAGGCGTTGCGCACGGTGATCGAACGCTATCCCGACAGCGAATACGCCCGTTCGGCGATTCTGAAATTCGACCTGGCCTTCGACCACCTGGCGGCCAAGGAAATGGAAATCGGCCGGTATTACCTGCGCCGTGACCACTTCGCCGCCGCGATCAACCGGTTCCGCGCCGTGGTCGAGGATTTCCAGACCACCAGCCACACCGCCGAAGCGCTGCACCGGTTGGTCGAAGCCTACCTGTCGCTGGGCCTGACCGACGAGGCGCAGACCGCCGGCGCGATCCTGGGCCACAATTTCCGCTCCACCGACTGGTACGAGGACAGCTACCGGCTGCTGACCGGGAAGGGACTGGAAATGAAGGCGCGGGGCGACAACTGGCTGAGCAAGGTCTATCGCCAGATGATCAAGGGGCAATGGCTCTGACCGGGCGGTCCGATCGGGAGAGGCTGGATGCTGCGCGCGCTTGAAATCCGCGACATGCTGATCATCGACAGGCTGGATCTGGATTTCCAGCCGGGTCTGAACGTTCTGACCGGGGAAACCGGGGCGGGCAAATCGATCCTGCTGGACAGCTTGGGTTTCGTGCTGGGCTGGCGCGGGCGGGCGGAACTGGTCCGCTCTGGCGCCGATCAGGGCGAGGTGGTGGCGGTGTTCGAACTGCCCGACGGCCACGCTGCCCACGGCGTTCTGGAAGAGGCCGGCCTGCCCGGCGGCGAGGAGTTGATCCTGCGCCGGGTCAACAGCAAGGACGGCCGCAAGACCGCCTGGGTCAATGATCGGCGCTGTTCCGGCGAGGTGCTGCGCAACCTGTCGGAAACCCTGATCGAACTGCATGGCCAGCACGATGACCGCGGGCTGCTGGACCCCAAGGGGCACCGGGTGCTGCTGGATGCTTTCGGCGCTTATCCCGATCTGCAGGACGCCACGCGCACGGCCTGGCGCTTCTTGGCGCAGGCGCGCAAGGACTTGGCGCAGGCCGAGGCGGCGCTGTCCGAGATGCGCGCGGAGGAGGATTTCCTGCGTCACGCGGTGGGCGAGTTGGACCAGCTTGACCCGCAGCCGGGCGAGGAGGTGGAACTCGACAGCCGCCGCCGCCAGATGCAGGGCGCCGAGCGTATCCGCGAAGACGTGGCGCGCGCGCTGCAGGCGCTGTCGGGCGAGGGCGCCGAGGGCGCGATGGGTGACGCGCTGCGCTGGCTGGAAGGGGCTTCGGAAAAGGCCGAGGGCGCGCTGGACGGCGCTATCGACGCGCTTGGCCGCGCCTTCAACGAATTGGGCGATGCGGTGCAGGGGGTGGAAACCGCGCTGGAGGGGCTGAATTTCAACCCGCATGAACTGGAACAGACCGAGGAGAGGCTGTTCGCCATCCGTGGATTGGCACGCAAACACGGCGTGGCGCCGGACGATCTGGGCGGTTTCGCCGCAGACCTTCGCACCCGGTTGGCGGCGCTGGACCGGGGCGATGCCGACCTGGCGGCGTTGCAGCAGGCGTTGGCGGAAGCCGAGTCATCTTATGACAAGGCCGCCGGGGCGCTGAGCACGGCGCGGCGCGAGGCGGCGGGACGGCTGGACAAGGCGGTCGCGGCGGAACTGGCGCCGCTGAAGATGGAACGCGCTGTGTTCACCACCGAGATTGCCGATTCCGATCCCGGTCCGGACGGGCGCGACGCGGTGGCCTTCACCGTCGCCACCAATCCCGGCGCTCCGTCGGGGCCGCTGGCCAAGATCGCCTCGGGCGGGGAACTCAGCCGCTTCCTGCTGGCGCTGAAGGTCAGCCTGCATCAGAAGCAATCGGGCGTGACGATGATCTTCGACGAAATCGACCGCGGGGTAGGGGGCGCCACAGCCGACGCGGTGGGCCGACGGCTGGCCGACCTGGCCTCGGGCGCGCAGGTTCTGGTCGTCACCCATTCGCCGCAGGTGGCGGCGTTGGGCGCGCATCACTGGCGGGTGGAAAAACGGGTCGAGGACGATGTGACGACCTCGACCGTCGTGCCCTTGGGCGCAGACGAGCGGATCGACGAGATCGCTCGCATGGTCGCCGGCGACACGATCACCGAGGAAGCGCGTGGCGCAGCAAGGGCACTGCTGGCGTCGTCTTAAGCCGTCTCAACGCAACCGGTCGCTTGAAACAGAACACCCGCCCGGCTTCAGGCCGAGCGGGGGCTTTTTCTGAGCGGGACGATCGTGCCAAGGGGCCTCGGGACAGCACGGTTAACCGCTCAATTCCCGCGCAGCATCTTGCCCGGGTTCATGATGCCCTGCGGATCGAGCGCCTGTTTCACATCGCCCATCACGTCCCACGCCGCGCCGTGTTCGGCCTCCATGTATTTCCTTTTGCCGACCCCGATGCCGTGTTCGCCGGTCGCGGTGCCGCCCATCGCCAGCGATCTTTCGACCATCCGGTGCGACAGATCCTCGACCGCCTGAACCTCTTCGGGATTTTCTTCATCGAACAGCAGGATCGCGTGGAAATTGCCATCGCCCACATGACCCAGGATCGGCCCGGTGATCGGCGAGGCATCGATATCGGCGCGGGTTTCGTTGACCGCGTCGGCGAGCCGGGAAATCGGCACGCAGATATCGGTGACCAAAGCCTTCGCCCCGGGTTTCGAGGCCAGAACCGCCCAATGGGCGTGATGGCGCATCTTCCACAGCGCGTTGCGGTCCTCGGGCCTGGTGGCCCATTCGAACCCCTTGCCGCCGTGATCGGCGACGATTTCGCCGAACGCTTCGGCCTGTTCCTGCACGCCGGACTCAGAACCGTGGAATTCCACCATCAGATGCGGGCACAGCGGCATGTCGGATCCCGAATACCCGTTGAAGGCCGCCGCCGTCGCCTCGTCCACGAATTCGATCCGCGCCATCGGGATTCCCATCTGGATCGTGGTGATCACCGCCTGCACCGCGTCGTCGAGCGTATCAAAAGCGCAGACCGCCGCCGTCACCGCCTCGGGCTGGCCCTGCAGCCGCAGCGTCAGTTCGGTGATCAACCCCAAGGTACCCTCGGCGCCGACGAACAGGCCGGTCAGGTCATACCCCGCCGAAGATTTCCGTGCCCGCGTGCCGGTGCGGATGACCCGCCCGTCGGCCAGCACCACCTCGAGCCCCAGCACGTTGTCGCGCATGGTGCCATAGCGGACCGCCGTAGTGCCGCTGGCCCGGGTCGAGGCCATGCCGCCGATCGAGGCGTTGGCGCCGGGATCGACCGGGAAAAACAGCCCCGTCGCGCGCAGCTCGGTGTTCAGGTCCTCGCGGGTGATGCCGGGCTGAACGCTGACATCCATGTCTTCGGGATTGACCTGCAACACCTTGTTCATGTTGCGGAAATCCACCGAGATGCCGCCCTGGAACGCCTGTGCCTGTCCTTCCAGCGAGGTGCCCGCACCCCAGCCCACCACTGGGCAGCCGTTGCGGGCGCAGATTTTCACGATCTCCGACACCTCTTCGGTGCTTTCGGGATAGGCGACCGCATCGGGCGGGGTCAGCGGAAAATGCGTTTCCGACGCCCCATGTTGTTCAAGATCGGACTTGGAGCGGCTCAGGCGTTGGCCTAGTAAGGAAGAAAGTTCTTCAAGGGCGCGTTGGATCGTCATTTTCGGCCTCCGGTATTCGTTGTTGCGAACCTAGGCCAAGGGGATAGGCGCGAAAAGGGCGAAAACGCAGAGAAGAGGCAATGGCGGAGCGGATCACCACCCACCTGGCGAAGCTGACGGGGGCCTGGCTCAGGTCCTTTGCCGATCCGGTTCGGCTGGTGCGCAGCAGCGGGCAAAGCCAGGTCCGGTTCTGGCTTCTGGCGGCGCTGATCGGCGCCACCGCGGGCTTTGCGGCGCTGTTTTTCCGCAAGGGGATCGAAACCCTGCAGGCCTATCTCTATGGCACCGACGACATCCTGCACCTGCAAAGCTTCGCCGAAACCCTGCCGTGGTACTGGGTGCTGACGCTGCCTGTCCTTGGGGGGCTGGTGACCGGGCTGGTCCTGCATATTTTCACCCCGGATGCCCGCGTGCGGTCGGTGGCCGATGTGGTCGAAGGGGCGGCGATGCAGGACGGTCGGGTGGAAACCCGCGAAGGGATCGCCTCGGCTTTCGCGTCTTTCGTCACCCTCAGCACCGGCGGATCGACCGGTCGCGAAGGCCCGGTGGTGCATATGGCGGCGGTGATCGCCAGCCGGGCCAGCAAATGGATCGGCGCCGATGGCATCACCGGGCGCGACCTGCTGGGCTGTGCCGTCGCCGCAGCGGTGTCGGCCAGTTTCAATGCCCCGATCGCCGGGGCATTGTTCGCGCTCGAGGTGGTGCTGCGCCATTTCGCGGTGCATGCTTTCGCGCCGATCGTCATTGCCAGCGTCGCCGGCACGATCATCAACCGGCTGGAATATGGCGGCATCACCGAATTTCACCTGCCGCCAGGCAACGTCCTGGAATTCTACGTCGAATTGCCCGCCTTCGTGTTGCTGGGGCTGGTTTGCGGATTGGTGGCCAGCATCCTGATGCGCTCGGTCTTTTTTGCCGAGGATCTGGGCAACGCGATCGAGGAACGCACCGGCCTGCCGCGCTGGCTGCGTCCGGCTGTGGCGGGGGCGCTGCTGGGCGCTATCGCGATCTGGTTCCCGCATATCATTGGGGTCGGGTACGAAACCACCTCGGTGACGCTGACCGGGCAGATCATTCTTTGGCAGGCCATCGCCTTTGCCGTGATCAAGGTGATCGCGGTGGCGATCACCATGGCGGGCCGGATGGGGGGCGGGATGTTTTCACCCTCGATGATGATCGGGGCGCTGACCGGGCTGGCCTTCGGGTTGATCGCCACCGGCATTTTCCCCGAAGTATCGGGATCGCACACGCTTTACGCGCTGGCGGGCATGGGGGCGGTGGCCGCCGCCGTGCTGGGGGCGCCGATTTCCACCACCATGATCGTGTTCGAATTGACCGGCGACTGGCAGACCGGCCTGGCGGTGATGGTGGCGGTGTCGCTGTCGACCGCGCTGGCCTCGCGGCTGGTCGACCGGTCGTTCTTCCTGACACAGCTCGAACGGCGCGGGGTGCACCTAGCCGCCGGGCCGCAGGCCTACCTGCTGGCGATGTTCCGCGCCGCCACGTTGATGCGCCGCCCCGACGATCCGGGCGCGGCGGACCTAACCCGCTGCGAAGAAATGATCGAGGACGGCATCTTCATCGACGGCGAGGCGACGCTGGAAGAGGCGATGCCCCTGTTCGACAAGGCCGGCGTGCCCTTCATCCCGGTGGTGGGCCGCCCCGACCGCGCCGGAGATCGCGAATTGCACGGCGCGCTGTTCCACGTCGACGCGCTGAAGACCTATAACAGCGCCCTGGCCGCGACCGCGGCCGAGGAACACAGCTGATCCGGATCAGAAGGTGGGCTTTTCCAGCATCAGCCAGACAATGGCCAGCACCGCGAAAAACGCCGGGAAACCGCAGGCGAACCAAAGCCGGTAAAGCCGGTGATAGGCCTTGGGCAGGGAGCTGCCCTGATACCACGCGTCGCGCGCCAGGTTGCGCATACGGATCTGCATCCAGACCACCGGCAGCCAGAACGCGCCGACAAATAGATAGAGCAGCAGAGAAATGGCCACCCAGCCTTCGAACAGGGAGTATCCGGCGGCACGCGCCAGAAGATAACCGGTGATCGGCTGCGCAATGGCGGCGGTGGCGGTGAACAGGGTATCGGCCAGCACCACGATCCCGGCGACATGGGAGACCAGGGCGGGGTTGCCGCTTCGGTTCGATATCACCATGAAGAAGGCGATTCCCGCCCCGGTGCCCAGCAGCACTGTCGCCCCGATCACGTGCAGGTATCTCAGCAATTCATACGTCATCGGTCATCCGTTAGTCCAAGCACGGCAAGCGCTAACCCGATCCCGGGCAGCACCTTGACGAAGGGGCCCAGCGGGTCGGTCCAGATATCCGGGGTCAGGACCGTGCCGCAGATCAGGTATCCCAGCGAAACGGCGATCATGCCGATCAGGCCCGGGCGCAGCCAGCGCCGTGACAGGACCGCAAGGCCCAGTACCAGATCGACCAGTGCACCAAGGGCGACCGCGCCCTGGGCGGGGCCCATTGCCACGCCCCGCTCGGTCAGCACCGCGACGGCGGCGTCGAACCGGATCAACCCGATCGCGCCCGACGGGACCCAGAACAGCGCCAGCAGCAGGATCAGCAGGGGAAACAGCAGGAACATCCGCGCGAACCAGCGTTCCTGTACGGTGGAGGGCAGCGCCGCCAGCGTTTCGTCGAGCGACCGGCAGCGGAACCCGCCCGCCGCCTGCCAAGCACCCGGATCGCCCGCGATCCCGTCCGACAGCGCACGGATCGCGGTGCTGCGCAGCGGCGCGCGCCAACCCAGATGACCCAGTAGATCGGCCATGGCAGAGGATGCTTTCAGCAAGACACCGGGCAGCCGCAGGCGCATTTTCGGATCGGGCCTGCCCTGCCAGCGCCTGACCGTCTGCACCAGTTCGGGAAAACTGCGGCTTTCCGCCTCGGTCAGATCGGCAACGGTGCCGGGCGTGATCGCGCCCTGTGCCGCCAGCACCACCGCGCGTGCCAGATCATCGAGCGCCACGGTCTGAACCTGCGCGCCTGGCAAGATCTGCAGCCCGATCAACGGGATCGCCGCCGCCGCGCGCAGCAAAGCCGTACCGCCATAGGCGGCGGGGCCGATTACCAGGACCGGTCGCAGGATCACATGATCCAGCCCCGATGACTGCAGGATCGCGTCCCCACGCTCTTTGGAACGGAAGAATTCGGTCGAGGCGTGAGGCCCGACACCGGCGGCGGAAATCTGCACCACGCGCGTCGCAGTGCCCTCCAGCGCGGCGGCAATCCGACCAATGGCGGTTTCGTGAATGGCGGTCAGGTCGTCGCGTCCGCCATCCTGTAAGGCACCCGCCGCATTGACCACGACGTCGGCATCGCGAAGCACATTCCGCCATTCGGGCGTTTCGACCGAAGAAATGTCGCGCAGGATCCAGTTGAACCCCGGCCCCATCCGCCGCGCCGCCGCCGCCGATCGTCCGACGCCGGTCACATCGAACCCGGCCGCGGCCAGCGCGCGCATCACGGCCGATCCGATCAGCCCGTAGCCCCCCAAGACCACCGCCTTCATGACGCTTCCGCTCAGACCCGTTCGACGGCCAGAGTTTCCGACGGGTAGAAGGCCAGGTAGTCCTTGATCTTCGTCACATCCGCCTTGGGATCCTCGTAGGACCAGGCGGCGTTTTCCAGTGTCGTGCTCTTGGTGACGATGGAATAGTAGCTTGCTTCGCCCTTGTGTGGGCAGGTGGTGACCCGATCGGTCTTGTCGAGGAAGGGCATCGCCACATCCTTGCGCGGGAAATAGATCACCGGCGCAAGCGATCCCTCGCTCAGCTCCAGCGCATTTTTGGTTTCGCCCAGTACGGCTCCGCCGGCCCGAACAACCCAAGTGCCTTCAGCCTTGCGGATCGTGATATCGCTCATCTCGCTCTCCCTCATGTCATCAATTTCCAAATCGCTGTGAACCCTGTTTGTAACAGGCCTGTGTCACAGCGGTTCGGTGGCGTTGCGCAACCATAGCCGCGCAGCCTCGCCAAGCCGAGGGCCGATTTTGTCGCGGCACGCAGCGTGATAGGCATTGATCCAGTCGCGTTCCCCCGCGCTCAGCATTTCGGGCAGGATCAGACGGCGGTCGATCGGCACCCATGTCAGCGTCTTGAAATCCAGCATCTCGCGGTCGTCAGCGCCGGGAAGGTCGGGCGCCGCTTCGACGACGATCAGGTTCTCGATACGGATGCCGAAGGCGCCTTCGCGGTAATATCCTGGTTCGTTGGACAGGATCATGCCCGGTTTCAGCGCCACTTCCGACACCCGGCTGATCCGCTGCGGCCCTTCATGCACGCACAGGAACACGCCGACCCCGTGGCCGGTGCCGTGATTGTAATCCAGCCCCGCCTGCCACAGCGGGGCGCGCGCGATGGCGTCGATATCGCGCCCGGCCAATCCGGCGGGGAAACGCAGCCGCGAAATCCCGATCATGCCCTGCAACACGCGGGTGAAGCATGCCTTTTCCTCGTCCCCCACGTCTCCGACCGGCAGGGTGCGGGTGATGTCTGTGGTTCCGTTCAGATATTGCCCGCCGCTGTCGACGACGATCAGCTGGCCGGCCTGCAGCCGGGCATTGCTTTGCCGAGTCACCCGGTAATGGATCACGGCTCCGTTCGGGCCGGTGCCTGCGATGGTGTCGAAGCTGATATCGCGCAACGCGTTGGTGGCGCGGCGGCAGCCTTCGAGATGTTCCACCACGTCGATTTCGGTCAGGCTGCCGGCGGGCTGGGCATCGAACCAGCACAGGAATTCGCACATCGCGGCGGCGTCCAGCAGATGCGCTTCCTCGGTGTTGGCGATTTCGGTAAGGTTCTTGCTGGCCTTGGGCAGGATGCAGGGATCTTCGCCCCAGGCGATGTCCACACCGGCCTCGCGCAATTCGCGCGACACCTGCAACGGCGCCGATCCCTTGTCGACCCGGACCGGGCCGGTCAGCGAGCGCAGCGCGGCGGCGAAGGCGGTGGGCGGCCTGACGGTGATGTCCTTGCCCAGATGCGCCCGCACGTCGTCGTCCAGCTTGGCCGCCTCGATGAACAATGTCAGATGCCCGCTGTCATGCAGGATGGCCAGGGCATGCGGCACCGGGTTGCGGGGAATGTCGCTGCCGCGGATGTTCAGCAGCCAGGCAATGGAATCGGGCAGGGTGATCACGGCCGCCCGCTGCTCGTCCTGTTGTAACCTCTCGGCCAGCCGGGCGCGTTTCTTGGCGTGGCTTTCACCGGCCATTTCATCGGGATAGACGAACACCTTGCCCAGCGGGGCTTCCGGTTGGTCGGGCCAGATCGCATCGATCAGGTTGCGCGCGGGGCGCAGTTCCACAGCGCTGCCCTGCAATCCCGTTTCCAGCTTGTCGATCTCCTCGGCGGTGTGCAGCCATGGATCGAAGCCGACAACGCCGCCGGCGGGCAGGTTTTCCCGCAACCAGTCCTGCAGCCGGGTTTCCGGCCACGGCACCGGGGTGAAATGATCGGTATCGACCTGGGCCTTGACCTGGGTGCGATAACGCCCGTCGATGAACACCCCCGCCGCCTGCAGCAGCGCGGCGCAGAAACCGGCCGAGCCGGTGAAGCCGGTGAGCCATGCCAGCCGGCCGTCGCGCGGGGCGACGTATTCGCCCTGATGCAGATCGGCGCGCGGCACCAGGAACCCGGTCAGACCGTCCTCCGCCATCGCGTCGCGCAGCATCGCCAGCCGCGCCGCCCCTTGTGCCGGTTCGGCGGTTTCTTCGAAGGATTGGAACATTCTGCCCCCCAAAAATTACACAGGCCCAGACAACGCGTTTCCGTTGCCGGACACAACCCCAAGCCGCGAACGGCTTTCATCTTGGCGAAATTACCCGTTTGCAGCGTGCAAATCCCGAAGGACCGGCAAGGCCATTTTCCTGAAAAAATGAAGCGCGCCCGAAACGGGCGCGCATTCGGGCAACGCCCGTTCAGCTGGCTTTCTTGATGCCGATCATCCGCGCCCGGGCGCGGGGGTCGTGATCGAACAGACCGGCCAGCTGCTCGGTCATCGCACCGGCCAGCTGTTCGGCATCGGTGATCGTCACCGCGTGCTGGTAATAACGCGTCACGTCATGGCCGATGCCGATGGCGATCAGTTCGACCTGCTTGCGCTTTTCCACCATCGCGATCACGTCGCGCAGGTGTTTTTCCAGGTAGTTCGCGGGATTCACCGACAAGGTCGAATCGTCCACCGGCGCGCCGTCGGAAATCACCATCAGGATCTTGCGCTGCTCGGGCCGCGCCAGCATCCGCCGATGCGCCCATTCCAGCGCCTCGCCGTCGATGTTTTCCTTCAGCAGACCTTCCTTCATCATCAGGCCCAGGTTGGCCTTGGTCCGCCGCATCGGCGAGTCGGCCTTCTTGTAGATGATGTGGCGCAGGTCGTTCAGCCGCCCGGGCTGTTGCGGGCGGCCTTCGGCCAGCCATTTTTCACGGCTCTGCCCGCCTTTCCAGGCGCGGGTGGTGAAGCCCAGAACCTCGACCTTCACGTCGCAGCGTTCCAGCGTCGAGGCCAGAACATCGGCACAGATCGCCGCAATGGAAATCGGACGGCCGCGCATCGACCCGGAATTGTCCAAGAGCAGCGTCACGACGGTGTCGCGGAACTCGGTATCCTTTTCGACCTTGAAGCTGAGCGGCGTCGTCGGATTGGCGACGACCCGCGCCAAGCGCCCGGCATCGAGGATGCCTTCTTCCATGTCAAACAACCAGGACCGGCTCTGCTGTGCCTGCAAGCGGCGTTGCAGCTTGTTGGCCAGCCGGCTGACCGCGCCCTTCAGCGGTTCCAGCTGCTGATCCAGATAGGCGCGCAGACGTTCCAACTCGGCCGGTTCGGCCAATTCCTCGGCGAGGATTTCCTCGTCGAAGCCGGATTCGTAGACGGTGTAATTCGGATCTGCCTCGGAGACCGGCGGGGGCGGCGGTTCCAGCGGCGCCTCGCCCTCGGGCAGTTCGGTTTCCTCGGACATTTCGTCCTCGGCCATCTCGTCCATGCTGACTTCGGCCTCGGATGTATCCTGGGTTTCGTCCTGCGACCGTTCCGGTTCCGCGTCGGCATCCTGATCGTCCTGGTCGTCCTGACCGGTGCTGTCGGGTTCAGGCTGGTCTTCGGCCTCTTCCTCGGCGTCGTCCTGCTGATCTTCGTCGTGCTGGTCGGGGTCTTCGCCCAGCTGGTCGCCATAGCCCAGATCATCGATCACCTGGCGTGCGAAACGGGCGAATTCGGCCTGATCGGACAGCTTGTCCTGCAGGCTTTCCAGCGTATCGCCAGCCTGATTTTCGATGAAGCCGCGCCACAGTTCCATCACGTTGTCGCAGGCAGGGGGAAGATCGCGCCCGGTGGCAAGGTGACGGACAAGATATCCAGCGGCGGCCGCCAGCGGCGCATCGGCGGGCTGGGTGATCTGGTCATAGCCGGCGCGGCGCGCCTCGGCTTCCATCTTCACGTCGATATTGCTGGCGGTGCCGGGCATGTCGCGCGCGCCCATCGCTTCGCAGCGGGCGGTTTCCATCGCCTCGTACAGGTTGCGCGCCATGTCACCCGGCGGCGCGTAACGCGCATGGGTCGCGTCGTCATGATAGCGGCGCTGCATCGCCAGGGCGTCGGCAGTGCCGCGCGCCAGCAGCACCTCGTCTTTCGTCATCCGGCGGCTGACCTGCGGCAGCCGCATCGTGTCGCCCGCGAGTCCCGCTGGATCGACCGAATAGGCCACGTTGAGTTCCGGATCGTCGGCCATCACCTTGGTCGCTTCGGCGAGGGCCTTCTTGAACGGATCGGCGGGATTGTCGGACGGTTTCTTCATGAGATTGATAAATCACGTCCCCGGCGGAAAAGGCAAGGCGGGAATCTGTCCCATGGCACCTTCCGCAGCGGCGTTCAGCCCAAAAGCAGGGCCCGGCAGGCGTCGATCTGGCGCCGGGCGATCCGTTGGGCCATTTGCGCGTCATCGCGATCTGAGTTGAATACCGCCCGGTCCAGCAATGCCGCCTGGGCCGCTTTCGCCTCGATCCGCCAATGCAGCACCTCGGGGCCCGCATCGGCGGGCACGATGGCATCAAGGATGTCGATCAGCGCGGCGCGGGTGGTTTCGGTCACCTCGGAGCCGGGGCCGTCGAACATCCACTGATACTCCATCTGAGCCGATAACCGTCCGGTGCAGGTGGCGAAAATCCGCACCTGGTCCAGAGGTGCTGCGGCATCGGCCGGAGAGGGAGGAGAACCGGCCGCTGCCGTCAGCGCGAGCGGGAAAAGAAAAGTTTTCAAAGCGCCCATAATTCAATCATTATGGCACAAATATCGCCAATCACGAAGGCGTTTTGAAAATTGCCGGCGATCGGGGGGGGCGCCAGGTGCTTTGCCCGGATATGCGCGTTGGGTTGGGTCGTGTTTCCGGCCCGCCACCACGGCGCCTTATGCCGCATGATCCATTCGCCGGTGCGGGGGACAACAAAAAAAGCCCCGCAAATCGCGGGGCTTTCGCTGCGCCTTATGGCGGCCTTTAGGAAACCGCCATGCTGGCAGCGCTTTCCGGCAGTTCCTCGTCGAAGCAGCGCTGATAGAACTCGGCCACAGTCTGGCGCTCCAGTTCGTCGCATTTGTTGAGGAAGGTCAGGCGGAAGGCATAACCGACATTGCGGAAGATCTCGGTGTTCCAGGCCCAGTTGATCACGGTCCGCGGGCTCATCACGGTGGAAAGCTCGCCGTTCATGAAGGCGGTGCGGGTCAGGTCGGCCAGCGTCACCATCTGGCTGACGGTCTTGCGGCCCTTTTCGGTGTTGAAATGCGGCGCCTTGCCCAGAACGATCATGGTTTCGGCGTCATGCGACAGGTAGTTCAGCGTCGCGACCAGCGACCAGCGGTCCATCTGCGCCTGGTTGATCTGCTGCACCCCGTGATACAGGCCCGTGGTGTCGCCCAGGCCAACGGTGTTGGCGGTGGCGAACAGGCGGAAATAGGGATTCGGGGTGATCACTTCGTTCTGGTCCAGAAGCGTCAGCTTGCCGTCATGTTCCAGAACGCGCTGGATCACGAACATCACATCGGCGCGGCCGGCATCATATTCGTCGAACACGATCGCGGTCGGGTTGCGCAAGGCCCAGGGCAGGATACCTTCGTTGAACTCGGTCACCTGCTTGCCGTCTTTCAGCTTGATCGCGTCCTTGCCGATCAGGTCGATCCGGCTGATATGGCTGTCGAGGTTGACCCGAACACAGGGCCAGTTCAGCCGCGCCGCGACCTGTTCGATATGGGTCGATTTGCCGGTGCCGTGATAGCCTTGGATCATCACCCGGCGATTGCGCGCGAAGCCCGCGAGGATAGCCAGCGTGGTGTCAGGATCGAATTTGTAGGTGTGATCGACCTCGGGCACGCGGTCGCTGCGCTCGGCAAAGCCCTTCACGACCATATCGGTATCGAAGCCGAATACGTCGCGGACGGAAATGTCTTCGGTCGGTTTTGCTGTGCTGTCCATCGTGCCGTCTGCCTTATCAAATAACTCATGCGTCGCGGAACCAGAGGTTCCGACAGTTGTGGTGCAACATATAGGGGCCGAGGGCAAGGGGGCGCGACATTTTCCGCCACGTTCGGGGGGATACTCGCGACAATTCCACTCGGTTGCTCGCTGCCGGCGGGGGAGGGGCAAAGAAAACGCCCCCAAGGGGTTTGCCAACCCCGGGGGCGTTCAACGCGGGCAGGGCCCGGATTGACTGGTCGGCTTACTTGGTCAGCGGCCCGATCATCATGATCATCTGGCGGCCTTCCATCTTCGGCATGTTCTCGACCTTGCCGATTTCCTTGATATCCTCGGCGACCCGCTCAAGCAGTTGACGTCCCAGGTTCTGGTGCGCCATTTCGCGGCCACGGAAACGCAGGGTGATTTTCACCTTGTCGCCGTTTTCCAGGAACTTCACCACGTTACGCATCTTGACCTGATAGTCGTGCGTATCGGTGTTGGGGCGGAACTTGACCTCTTTGACTTCGATGATCTTCTGCTTTTTCCGCGCCTCGGATTCCCGCTTCTGCTGTTCGTACTTGAACTTGCCGAAGTCCATGATCTTGCACACGGGCGGCGTGGCGTTGGGCGAAATCTCCACCAGGTCCAGGCCAGCCTCTTCAGCCATGGCCATGGCACGGGCAGGGGTCACGACACCGACATTTTCGCCCTCGGCGCCGATCAGGCGTACTTCGGGGGCACGAATGCGGTCGTTGACGCGGGGGCCGGTGTCGCGCGTCGGGGGCGCGTTATGAGGTCTGCGGGCTATGGTTTTGATCCTTCAATAATTGGCGAATTCGAGGGTGTAAGGTAACGATTGCGCCCGGCTACTTCAAGCGGCAATTCCTTGCTCATGCTTTTAATTTCGGCGCTTTCGCCCTTGTTCCGGCCGCGGTTGAGCGGCATCTGAGGGGCCTGCAAGAAACGGGTTGAAGACCGACCCGGGAAAGAAAGGGAAAGTTGTTATGAAAAACGTGATTTGGCTGGTGCTGGCGGCAATCGCGGTCGCTGCGGCCTATTTCGTATTCGTGAAACCCCAGATGGACAATGACATAACCCCGGTGGTGACGTCTCCGGTGGTTGAAACCCCGGTTGACGCTCCGGAAACGGGTGCGGAAATCGCCGAGCCCGCGCTGGTCGAAGACGCGGTGGAAGAGATGCAGGACACGGCGCAAGGCGCGGCTGAGATAGCCCAGGACGCTGTCGAGGATGCAGCGGAATCGGCCCAGGACGCGGTTGAAACCGCTGTCGAGGACGCCAGCGAGGCGGCCGAACAGGTTGTGGAAGATGCTGCCGACGCTGCCGAGCAGGCCGTGAAAGACGCCGTCCAGAGCGCCACCGAAGCGGCTGGCGCCGCGGAGGAAGCTGCGGACGGCGCGATGGAAGCCAGCCCCGAGGCGACCGAAGAAACCGCCGCCGAAGCACCTGAACTCAGCGATCCCGCGGACCTCTTCACGGTGGATGGCTTCGCCTTGGACAAGGCGCTGGAGTATGTCGAGGCTTCCGATCTGGACGCGGCGACCAAGATGGCGACCAAGACGGCGATCGAGCAGGCCAAGGACAATCCCGAGCTGCTGAAAGTGGCGCTGCAAGCGGCCCGGGCCAAGCTGGGGTTGTGATCCCGGTCTGAAAAATGAAGCGCCGCGCATGCAAGTGCGCGGCGCTTTTTTATTTCCGGTCGTAAACTGGGATGCGGGCGATAGGCCCCCGGATCAGTCCCCGGATCAGTCCAGGAATGCCTTTTCCACCACGTATTGCGCCGGCTTCGAATTGGCGCCTTCTTCCAGCCCGTAGCTTTCCAGCAGGTCCTTGATGTCGAGGTTGAAGGCAAGGTTGCCGCAGACCATCGCGCGGTCGTCCTGCGGGTTGATCGGCGGTACGCCCAGATCCTCGAACACCTTGCCCGAGCGCATCAGGTCGGTGATGCGGCCCATCTTGGGGCTCTCCTCGCGGGTGGTGGTGGGGTAATACTTGATCTTCTTCCAGAAGCCTTCGCCGATGAGCTCGTTCAGCAGTTCGTCATGCTTCAGCGATTCGATCAGTTCGTGGCCATATTGCAGTTCGCCCACTTCGCGGCAGGTATGGGTGATGATCACCTCGTCGTAGTCCTCATAGGTCTGCGGTTCGCGCAGCAGCGAGGCGAAGGGCGCAAAGCCGGTGCCGGTGGCGAAGAACCAGATCCGTTTGCCGGGCAGCAGCGCGTCATGCACCAGCGTACCGACGGGTTTCGGGCGCAGGATGATCTCGTCACCCACTTGGATATGCTGCAGCTTCGACGTCAGCGGGCCGTCGGGCACCTTGATCGAATAGAATTCCAGTTCCTCGTCCCAGCTGGGCGAGGCGATGGAATAGGCGCGCAAGAGCGGTTTCTGCTTGCCCGTCTTCGGATCCGGGTCGCCCATCAGGCCGATCATGACGAATTCGCCCGAGCGGAACCTCAGCGATGCGGGCCGGGTGCAGCGGAACGAAAACAGGCGGTCGGTCCAATGCTTGACCTCCGTCACGGTCTGGGCATCGGGCAGGGTGGGCAGTTTGGGCGCAGGGGCTGCGGCTTCGGTCACGGTGGTCATCTCGGTCATTGTGTTTCAGGCCGGTCAGTAAACCGGCACTCCCCAGTTAGCTTTGATCCATGTCAGATGAAAGGGCTGTTCGCGGTTTCAACCCGCGCGCAGCCGCGCCTGATAGTCGTGGCGGTCCCAATCGGCGCGGAATTTCCACTCCGTCTCGGGCTGGCGCGCGGCCAGGTCATCGCTGATTTCCACTTCGTCGAAGCCCGAGCGGCGGGCCATCGCGTACTGGTCGGAAATCACGTGGCCCCGGGCGCGCAGCCGGCCGGTGAAACCCATCAGCCGCAATTGTCGCGCGGTGGTGAAACCGCGCCCGTCGGCGAAGCTGGGGAACTCCACCGCGATCAGCTGCAGGGTGGGTAACCGGCCCGCCAATGCTTGGGGATCGGCATCGGGGGCCAGTTCCACCGCGACGGCCCCTTCGGCCGCCTCGGCAAGGGCGACGATATCGCCGTCAAAGTCATCGGCCTGAAAGCCGTTGTCGGTCACGATCACGCTCATCACGCCGCTCCTGTTCTTACCATCTTGCCATCCACCATGTGGATGCCGCATTCCACCTTTTCGCTGCCGCGCCAGCGGCCCGCGCGTTCGTCTTCGCCATCCTTCACCGGCGAGGTGCAGGGTTTACAGCCGATCGAGGGATAGCCCTTGGCCACCAGCGGATGCCGCGGCAGCCGGTTGTTGATCATGTAGTCCTGCACATCCTGCTTGTCCCAATGGGCCAGCGGGTTGACCTTGATGCGCTTGTCGTCCTCGTTTTCGAAGAAATCGAGGCTGGCGCGAGTGGCACCCTGGAACCGCTTGCGCCCGGTAATCCAGGCGTCGAACGGGCCGAGCGCCTTTTCCAGCGGCCGCGTCTTGCGCAGGTCGCAGCAGGCGTCGGTGTCGCGCAGATGCAGCGCGCCGTAGGGGTCTTCGGCCTGCAGCGCCACCTTGTCGGCGCGGATGGTGCGGACATCGGTCAGGCCCAGCCACTGCGCCACCTCGTGCTGGTAGTCCAGCGTTTCGGCAAACAGCATCTGGGTGTCGATGAACAGGACCGGGACGGTGCGATCGATCTGCGCCACCATGTGCAGAAGCACGACGCTTTCGGCGCCGAAGGAGCTGACCATCGCGATGCGGCCGACCTGCGGATCGGACAGGGCGCGTTTCAACACGGCACTGGCAGCATGATGCTGGTAGCGCCGGTTCAGATGCGCGACGCGGTCATCCACCGGGGACAGGGGGGCTTCAAGCGGCATTTTTCTTCGCGGCCTCCGGGTAAAGCGCAGCTTTGAACGGGTCCGCCCCGAGCCGGCGATATGCGGCCAGGAAGGCTTCGCCGTCATCCTCGCGCAGCTCCAGGTAGGTGCGGATGATTCTTTCGATCGCGTCGGTGATTTCGTCATAGGCGAAGCCGGGGCCGGTGCGCTGACCGATCACCGCGTCCTCGGTGCCGTCGCCGCCCAGGGTGATCTGGTAGTTTTCCACCCCCGCACGGTCGAGCCCGAGAATGCCGATATGGCCGACATGGTGATGCCCGCAGGCATTGATGCAGCCCGAGATCTTGATCTTCAGCGGACCGATGTCGTGTTCCAGCTTCAAGGCGTCGAACCGTTCGGCGATCTGCTGCGCCACCGGGATCGACCGGGCCGTGGCAAGGGCGCAGTAGTCCATGCCGGGGCAGGCGATGATATCGCTGATCAGCCCGATATTGGCCGTCGCCAGATCCTGTTCCTTCAGCGCCGCGTGCAGCGCGGGCAGGTCGGCCTTGTGCACATGCGGCAGGATCACGTTCTGTTCGTGGCTGATGCGCAGTTCGCCGTACCCGTAGCGCTCGGCCAGATCGGCCATCAGCCGCATCTGGTCGCTGGTCGCATCGCCCGGGGTCTGGCCATGCGCCTTGAGCGAAATCGACACGATGGCGTAACCGGGCGCTTTGTGGGCGGCGAGGTTGGTGTCGGCCCAAGAGCGGAAAACGGGATCGTTGGCATAGGCGAGTTCATAGGGGGCTTCGTCGCGGGCAACGAAACCGGGGGCGGCGAAATGCGCCTCGATCTGTGCCAGAAGGTCCTGATCGACGCCCTTGAACAGCGGCCGCAATTCGTTGAACCGGGCCTCGACCTTGTCGCGCACCGCGTCCAGCCCGTTTTCATTGACGGTGATCTTGATCCGCGCCTTGTACTTGTTGTCGCGCCGTCCGAGCGTGTTGTAGACCGACACGATCGCCTCGAGATAGGGAAGCAGATCGGCGCGCGGCAGGAAATCGCGGATCACCTTGCCGACGACGGGCGTGCGGCCCAGGCCGCCGCCGACGATCACCTCGAAGCCCGCTTCGCCGTCTCGTTCGACCATGCGCAGCCCGATGTCGTGCGCGCGGGTCACCGCGCGGTCGTTGGGTGACCCGGTGATGGCGATCTTGAACTTGCGCGGCAGGAACTGGAATTCCGGGTGATCGGTGGACCATTGCCGGATCAGTTCCGCCACCGGGCGGGGATCGGCGATTTCATCCGCCGCGGCACCGGCGAAGTGATCGGCGGTCACGTTGCGGATGGTGTTCCCGCTGGTCTGGATCGCGTGCAGGTTCACCTCAGCCAGCGCATCGAGGATATCGGGCACTTCGGGCAGTTTGGGCCAGTTGTACTGGATGTTCTGACGGGTGGTGAAATGGCCGTAGCCCTTGTCGAACTTGTCGGCGATCAGCGCCAGTTGGCGCATCTGGTCGGCGCTGAGCGTGCCATAGGGAATGGCGACCCGCAGCATATAGGCATGCAGTTGCAGGTAGAGCCCGTTCATCAGCCGCAGCGGGCGGAATTCGTCCTCGGTCAGGGATTCGTCGATGCGGCGCTGCACCTGGGCGCGGAACTGTGCGTTGCGCTTGGCCAGAAAGGCGTCATCGAAATCGTTATAGCGATACATCAGTTCAGCTCCGCCTGTTTGCCGTGGAAGTAGTTCGAGGGACCGCTGCGGCGGAAATCCTCGCGGAAATGGGTGGGTTCGGGGCCGTTGGGGCCCTTGGTCACGTCGGCCAGGTAGGCGCCGACGATCCGCGCCTGTTGGCGCTCGGCCTCCAGCAGGCGCAGCTGGGCATGGGCCTCGTCCTCGATCACCTCGGCGTCGCACAGCATCGGCGACCAGTCGTCATTCGCGGTGAAATAAACGACGTCGCCTTCCAGCAGGGCGTTGGCGGTGATGACTTTGGGCGTAAAGGGACGTGCCATGTCTGGGCCTTTTCCTTTGGTTGACTTGAGATGTAATATAGAAAATATTCCTCGCATTGCGCTATATCGCGGAACAAATAAGAACTTGATCCGTCGAATGCGGCGGAAATTGAAAACAATGTCCCAATGTGGCGAAAGGGGGCGAAATGTCGGTTCGAATGGATCAGACGGATCGGAAAATCCTGGCGGAATTGCAGAAGGATGCAGGCCAGTCGCTTGACGAAATCGCCCGCAAGGTCGGGTCGTCCAAGACCCCGGTGTGGAATCGCATCCGAAAGATGCGCGAAGCCGGGATCATGGGGCCGCAGACGGTGGTTCTGGATGCCGAGAAGCTGGGCTTCGAGGCTTGTTTCTTCGTGCTGATCCGCACCACCGAGCACGAAGCGGATTGGCAGGCGCGGTTCCTGCGGGCCTTGCAGAACCGCCCCGAGGTGATGGAAGCGCACCGCCTGGCGGGGGACATCGACTATATCCTGAAGGTACGGGTGAAGAACGCCCGCGCCTATGACGCCTTCTATCAGGCGCTGATTTCCGAGGTGAAGGTCAACAACATAACCGCGCTGCTGTCGATGGAGGAAATCAAGTCGACGACGGAACTGCCGCTGTGAGCGATGCGCCGAAACCCCTTGTTACCATTGAATATTGCACCGGCTGCAACTGGCTGCTGCGGGCCGGGTGGATGGCGCAGGAACTGCTGCAGAGCTTCGGCGAAGATCTGGGCGGGGTGACGCTGAAACCCGGTTACGGCGGCGTTTACGAAGTGCGGGTGGACGGGACGCTGTTGTGGGAACGCAAGCGCGACGGCGGTTTCCCCGAGGCGAAGGAACTGAAGAAGCGGCTGCGCGACGTGATCGAACCCGGGCGGGACCTGGGGCATCTGGACCGGCACGGCGCCGGGTAGCGGGCGGAAATCCCCGGCCCGGAACAAGGCCGCAATCCCGGCTTGTGCGGTGGGTCAGTAGGTCACCTTCAGCGCCTCGAGCCCGTGGAAATGATAGACGTCGCCGTAGCGCGGCGCCTCGGTGAGGGCGAGGTCCGGCAACCGTCCGAGCAGCGCCGGCAGGGCGATTTTCAGTTCCAGCCGCGCCAGCGGCGCGCCGACGCAGAAATGCAGGCCCCCGCCGAAAGCGGCATTGGTGACGATATCGCGCGACGGGTCGAACCGGTTCGGATCGGGCCAGACGGCCGGGTCCCGGTTCGCCGCCCCCAGCAGCAGAGCCACCTGATCGCCGCGCCGGAATGTGTGGCCGGAAACCTCAATATCTTCATAGGCATAACGGGTGAACATGTGCAAAGGCGGATCGAAGCGCAGGCATTCCTCCACCGTCCGGTCGACCTTGTCCGGGGCGAGGAACGCCCGGTCCGTACCGGTTTCCAACAACGTTTTCACCGCGTTGCCGATGGAATGCACCGTTGCTTCGTGCCCAGCGTTCAAGAGCAGGATGCAGGTGGTGATCAATTCATCGGTGCTGAGCTTCTCGCCATCCTGCTCGGCGGCGATCAGCTGGCTGATCAGGTCGTCGGCCGGGCTCTGCCGCCTTGTGTCGATATAGCCGGTGATGAAATCGCGGAACTCAAGGCTGGCCGTCACCGCGGCGGCCTCGATTTCCCGCGTGCGGCGGGCCTGATACATCGCCACCATGGCGTTCGACCAGGCCAGCAGCTGGTCGGCCATGTCCTCGGGGACGCCCAGTAGGCGGCAGATCACGATCACCGGCACCCGGGTCGCGTAATGTGGCAGCAAATCGCAGCCGCCCGCGGGCAGATCGTCGATCAAGCGGTGGCACAGCGTTTCGATCTCCGGTGCCAAAGCCGCGATCCGGCGCGACGTGAAGGCGCGCAGCACCAGCGACCGCAGGCGCGTGTGGCGCGGCGGTTCCAGTTCAAGCATCGAATGCGCTTCGATATCGTAAAACGGACGCAGCCGGCCGGGAATGTCGGGGGCGCATTCGGGCGGGCATTCACGCCCGAATCGGCGATCCTTGAACAGCGCCATCACCAGATCGTGCGATCCGGCGCAGGGCATCTCGTATTCGGTCCAGAAAAACAGGCCGCCGTCCGCCCGGGCCCGATCGTAGAACGGGTAGGGGGACTGGACGAAATCGGGATCGGTGGGCGATTGCGAAAATTCCTGCATGGCGGGACATTCGCCAAGCCCTCTGGCCAATGCAAGCCCAGGAGCGCTAGGTTGACGCCATGAAACCCGCGCTTCTTCGCCGTCTGATCCTTGCCATCCTGTTCCTGCTGGCCGTGGTCGCCGTTGCCGGAGGGGTCTGGCGTTACGGTTATGTGCAGGCGCTGGCGCAGCTGGCGCAGCGTGGCGAGTCGGACCTGACTTTGGCCACCGACCGGCTGACCGGGCAGTTGCAGCTGTACCAGCAGCTTGCGGTTTTGACCTCGGATCACCCGGCGGTCCGCACGGCGCTGCAAGTTGGCGATGCCGGGGACTTGCGCGACCTGCTGCTCGCGTCGGCGGACAAGACGGCGGCGCTCGATGTGTTCCTGGCCGATGCGCAGGGGCGGGTATTGGCCTCGGCCAACGCGACCGAACCGGCCAACGTGGCGGCGGCGCCCTATTTCACCCGTGCCCTGCAGGGGGCGCTGGGCGAACATCACGGGATCAGCGCATCCAGCGGGCTGCGGACCTACTACTTCGCCGCGCCCATTTTCGGTCCCGGGGAACAGGTTGCCGGGGTTCTGGTGGTGGTGGCCAACATCGACCGGGTCGAATCCGAATGGCGCGGCGCCCGCCCGACGGTGTTTTTCACCGACGATCGCAACGAGGTTTTCATTTCAAACCGCAGCGAACTGTTGTTCTGGAAGCAGCGCGCCGATGGCGGGCTGGCTCCGGCGGACGGCCCTGATCCGGATTTCGCAACCCAACATGTCGGCGGCTATGATCTGTGGCTGACCGATTGGTCGCCCTACGTCCCGGTCCGGGCGCTTCATCTCTACAAGGATCTGCCGATCATCGGGATGCGGGCCGAGGCGCTGATCGATGTCGATCCGGCGCGGCGACTGGCGGCGCTGCAGGCGGCGGCGGTGGCCGGGGTGTTCCTGGCGTTCGGCGCCTTTCTGTTCCTTGCCACCGAACGCCGCCGCACCCTGGCCGAGGCCAATGCCCGGCTGGAAAGCCGGGTGCAGGATCGGACCAAGGAACTGTCCGCGGCCAACATCGCGTTGCGCCACGAGGTCGCCGAACGCATCGCCGCCGAGGCGGCGCTGAAGAAGGCGCAGGCCGATCTGGTGCAGGCCGGCAAGCTCAGCGCCTTGGGGCAGATGAGCGCGGGGATCAGCCACGAGTTGAACCAGCCGCTGATGGCGATTCAGCAATATGCCGAAAACGGGTCTGCCTTCATCATCCGCGGCAAGACCTACAAGGCGGCGGAAAACCTGCGCCGGGTTTCGGACCTGGCGGTGCGGATGTCGCGCATCATCAAGAACCTGCGTGCCTTCGCGCGCAACGAAAGTGAACCGGTGGGCAAGGTCGACCTGGTGCAGGTGATCGACACGGCGGTGGAACTGACCGCGGCGCGGCTGAAGGCCGATCACGTGACGCTGGATTGGGATCCGTCCGCTTATGGAGGCCCGATCCTGGCGCGCGGCGGCGAGGTGCGACTGACGCAGGTTTTCGTCAACCTGATCAACAATGCCGCCGACGCGATGCTGGATCAGGTCGACCGGCATATCCGTATCGGCATCGATATCGGAGCGAAACTGGCCGTGTCGGTGCATGACATCGGTCCCGGCATCAAGGAACCCGACAAGGTGTTCGAACCGTTCTATTCGACCAAGACCGTCGGGTCGTCCGAGGGCATGGGGCTGGGGCTGTCGATTTCCTACGGATTGGTGCAGAGTTTCGGCGGCAATATCCGTGGCGCGAACGGTCCCTCCGGAGCGGTGTTCACGGTGGAACTGGACCATTGGCAAGAGGAAGAAGCCGCATGACCCGGAAGGTTTTGCTGGTCGATGACGATGCGGCGGTGCGCGAGGCATTGGCCCAGACGCTGGAACTGGCCGATCTGGACCCGATCGCGGTCGGATCCTTCATCGAGGCCAAGGACCACATTTCGGACCGGTTCGGCGGCGTGATCCTGTCCGACATCCGGATGCCCGGACGGGACGGGTTTCACTTGCTGCAATACACCCAAGAGGTCGATAGCGAATTGCCGGTGGTTCTGCTGACCGGCGAAGGCGATATCCCGATGGCGGTCGCCGCGATGCGCAAGGGCGCCTTCGGGTTCCTGGAAAAACCCTGCGCGCCTGCCGACCTGTTGGCGGTGATCGAACGGGCGATGAGGACCCGCGAGATGGTGCTGGAAAACCGTCGGCTGAAGGCGCAGCTAGAAACCGGCGACCCGGCGGCGCGGATGCTCTACGGTCAGTCGGCGCTGTCCGAAGGTTTGCGCGACCGGGTACGGGCCGCGGCGCGGGCGGGGACCGATGTTCTGGTGACCGGGGCGCCGGGATCGGGGATCTACAAGGTGGCCGAGGTGGTGCATCTGTGTTCGCCTTCGGCCAAGGGGCCGTTCGTGAAACGCGCCGCCCCGGGGCTGGGGCGTCCCGAGATGGAGGAAATGGTTGCCGCCGCGCAGGGCGGGACGCTGTTCCTCGACGATATCGGCGGGCTGCAGCCGGATGCGCAGATGGCATTGATCGACGCGTTGGAACGGGGGGGATTCCGATTGATCGCGGGCAGCACCCAGGATCTGTCCAACGCGGTAGAGGAGGGGCGGCTGCAGGCCGATCTTTACTACCGGATCGAGGTCATGGTGGTGCGCATCCCGTCGCTGTCCGAGCGGCCCGAGGATATCCCGGTCATGTTCCGCCAATACGTGGCGCAGGCGGCCGAACAATCGGGGCTGGATACGCCCGAGGTGACGCCCGAAGTGGTGTCGCGGCTGATGGCGCGGGATTGGCCCGGCAATGCGCGCGCCCTGATGAGCGAGGCGATGCGATTCGTGCTGGGGCATGGCGAGACCGAAAACGGAGGTGGTGAACTGGGCCTGGCCGAGCAGTTGGCGCAGGTTGAACGCAGCCTGCTGATCACCGCTCTGCGCCGCACTGATGGCCGCGCCAGCGCCGCCGCCCAGAGCCTGAAACTGCCGCGCAAGACCTTCTACGACAAGCTGGCGCGCTACGGCATCAAGCCCGAGGAATTTCGCTGAGGCGGCATAGGGGATTCGCTTGTGAAGGCCGTCTGAAGCTGTGCGGAAATCCGCACAAATGCCATCACAAGCTGTGCGGGCAACCGCACAAAGCTGCGTTGCAGAATATTTTGGCGGGTTGAGATGTCGTCGTAACTTATTAAATTTTATTGATAATCCCGCTTGCGGATGAAATTGTCGGTTTTTCTTGAGCCGTTCCCCCGGATTGGAAAGAGTTGCCCATGCCGCGCCCGGAGGGGGTGCAAGCACACGTCAAACGATCTCTTGGGAGGAGACAGACATGAAATTCCTGACCACCGCCGCTGCCGTTCTGGCGCTGAGCGTATCGGCCTCTGCCGTCATGGCCGCGGGCGCCTGCGACGAAGGCGAAATCGTCATCAAGTTCAGCCATGTGACCAACACCGACAAGCACCCGAAAGGCATCGCTGCGACGCTTCTGGAAAAGCGCGTGAACGAGGAAATGAACGGCAAGGTCTGCCTGGAGGTCTTCCCGAACTCGACGCTTTACAACGACAACCAGGTGCTCGAAGCGATGCTGCAGGGCGACGTGCAACTGGCCGCGCCGTCGCTGTCCAAGTTCGAACAGTTCACCAAGAAGTTCCGCATCTTCGATCTGCCCTTCATGTTCAAGAACATCGACGCGGTCGATGAATTTCAGAATTCCGAAACCGGCCAGGCGATGAAGGAATCGATGACCCGCCGCGGGCTGCTCGGGCTGGCCTTCTGGCATAACGGCATGAAGCAGATGTCGGCCAACAAACCGCTGGAAAACCCCAGCGACGCGAACGGTCTGAAATTCCGGGTGCAGAACTCCGACGTTCTGAAGGCACAGATGGCCGCGCTTGGCGGCAGCCCGCAGCCGATGGCGTTCTCGGAAGTCTACGGCGCGCTGCAGACCGGCGTTGTTGATGGTCAGGAAAACACCTGGTCCAACATCTACGGCAAGAAGTTCTTCGAAGTGCAGGATGGCGTGACCGAAACCAATCACGGCATCATCGATTACCTGCTGGTGACCTCGACCGATTTCTGGGACAGCCTGCCGGACGACGTGCGCGATCAGCTGGCCACCATCATCGACGAAGTGACCGCGGCGCGGAATTCGGAATCGACCAAGGTCAACGAAGAGGCCAAGCAGGCGATCATCGCCGCCGGCGGCACCGTGCGCCAGCTGAGCCCGGAACAGCGCGACGCATGGGTCGCCACGATGAAACCGGTCTGGGAACAGTTCAAGGGTGATGTCGGCGAAGACAACATCGCCGCGGCACAGGCGATCAACGCCAAGCACTGAACCTGAAGCTCAGGCCAATTGTCCCGGCCCCCATGAAGCGGGCCGGGATTTTCACATCCACTCGGGGGACGGGGGATCGGATGTCTCACCATTACTCATCGAAATCGGCCCTGGGCCGGGCGGTCAACGAGTTCGAGGAAACCGCGATTGCGCTGATCCTCGGCTTGATGACGCTGATTACCTTCATCAATGTCGTGCTGCGTTACGGCTTCAATACCGGGCTGATCTGGGGGCTGGAGATGACCACCTTCCTGTTCGCCTGGCTGGTGCTCTTCGGCATGAGCTACGCGGTCAAGGTCACCGCGCAACTGGGCGTGGACGCGGTGATTGCCCTGTTCAATCCTCGTCTGCGCCGGGCGGTGGGGGTGGCCGCTGGATTGCTTTGCATTCTCTACGCCTTCCTGCTGCTTAAGGGTGCCTGGGATTACTGGGCGAATTTCGCCAACCTGCCCCAGACCGAGGGGCGTTGGTTCCCGCTGGGGTTCGAGGAAATGAAGCGGTCCTCCTACCGGTCCTGGTACGAAGTGATCGACATCCCAATGCCGGACTGGCTGCGCTGGATCGAACCGCTGATCAACGAAGGCGAGGCGTATGAAAAAATCCCGCGCTTCATCCCCTACGCGATGCTGCCGATCGGGGCCTCGTTGTTGCTGTTCCGGTTCGTGCAGGCCACCTGGCGCGTCATGAAAGGCGAGGCCGACAGCCTGATCGCCAGCCACGAAGCAGAGGACGCCATCGAAGACGTCCGCAGCCTGAACGCAGAGGACTAAGCACATGGAAGTCGCAATTCTTTTTGCCATGGTCGTCGGCCTGATGCTGCTCGGCGTGCCGATCGCGGTGAGCCTTGGCCTGTCCTCCATCCTGTTCCTGCTGGCGCTCAGCGATACCTCGCTGGCCTCGGTGGCGCAGAGTTTCTTCCAGGCGATGGCGGGGCATTACACGCTTCTGGCGATCCCGTTCTTCATCCTGGCCTCTTCCTTCATGTCGACCGGCGGCGTGGCGCGGCGGATCATCCGGTTTTCCATCGCCGTGGTGGGGCATTTCCACGGCGGGCTGGCGATCGCGGGCGTCTTTGCCTGCATGCTGTTCGCGGCGCTGTCGGGGTCGAGTCCGGCCACGGTGGTCGCGATCGGATCGATCGTAATCGCGGGCATGCGCCAGGTCGGCTATACCAAGGACTTTGCCGCCGGCGTTATCGCCAATGCCGGTACCCTGGGCATCCTGATCCCGCCCTCGATCGTGATGGTGGTCTATGCGTCGGCGACCGACGTGTCGGTGGGGCGGATGTTCCTGGCCGGGGTGATCCCGGGGCTGATGGCGGGCACCATGCTGATGACCACGATCTATGTCATCGCGCGGCTGCGCAACCTGCCCAAGGGCGAATGGCAGGGCTGGGGCGAGGTATTCGCTTCGGGGATGGACGCGATCTGGGGCCTGTTCCTGATCGTGATCATCCTGGGCGGCATCTATGGCGGCATCTTCACCCCGACCGAGGCGGCGGCGGTGGCGGCGGTTTACGCCTTCTTCATCGCCAGCTTCGTCTATCGCGACATGGGGCCGCTGGCCCGTGGTGAAGGCGAACGCAACCTGTCGCTGATGGAAAAGCCGCTGGCACTGATCACCGCGTTTTTCCACCGCGACACCCGCGACACGCTGTTCGAGGCGGGCAAGCTGACGGTCACGCTGATGTTCATCATCGCCAACGCGCTGATCCTCAAGCACGTGCTGACCGACGAACAGATCCCGCAGCAGATCGCCGGCGCGATGCTGGAAGCGGGCTTCGGCGCGGTGATGTTCCTGGTGATCGTCAACGTGATTCTGCTGATCGGCGGTCAGTTCATGGAACCCTCGGGGCTGATCGTGATCGTGGCGCCGCTGGTGTTCCCGATCGCGATCGAACTGGGGATCGACCCGATCCATCTGGGCATCATCATGGTGGTGAACATGGAAATCGGCATGATCACCCCGCCGGTCGGCCTGAACCTGTTCGTCACGTCGGGCGTGGCGGGGATGCCGATGATGCGGGTGGTGCGGGCCGCAATGCCGTTCCTGGCGGTGCTGTTCGTTTTCCTGATCATGGTGACTTATATCCCGGCGCTGAGCACATGGTTGCCGACCACCTTCATGGGGCCGGAAATCATCACCAAGTGATCCGGCCGGAAGAACGCGAAACGGCGCCCTGCGGGGCGCCGTTTTTTGTCGGATCAGGGTGCAAACCCGCCACGACTGTTGCCCGGAAAATCGCAATTCTCCGGGCAACGATGGCGGGAAAATGGACGGGGACGGGAAAATTGACGTGGCCTTAGCCCGCGCTGTTTTCCAGCGCTTCGATGATCGGCGAGAAATCCGCAGCCTTCAGGCTGGCGCCGCCAACCAGCGCGCCGTCGACATTGGAAACGGCGAAGATTTCCGCGGCATTGCCGGGCTTCACCGAACCGCCGTAAAGCAGCCGGGTCGAGCGGCCGACGCCGGCGCCGAAGCGGCGTTCCAACCGGTCGCGCATGAAATCATGCACTTCGCCGATCTGGTCGGTGGTCGGCACCTTGCCGGTGCCGATGGCCCAGATCGGTTCATAGGCGATGACCAGGTTTTCACCGGTCGAATTGTCCGGCACCGAGGCCGAAAGCTGCCCGCCGATGATGTCGAGCGTGTTCGCCGCTTCCCGCTGGGCCAGGGATTCGCCGACACAGATCACCGTGATCAGCCCGGCCCGGTGCGCGGCAGAGGCCTTGGCGCGGATCATTTCGTCGCTTTCCTCATGCGCTTCGCGGCGCTCCGAATGGCCAAGGATCACCGCACGGGCGCCGGCATCGGCCAGCATCGGTGCCGAGATGTCGCCGGTATACGCGCCACTGTGTTCCATGTGGCAATCCTGGCCGCCGATCATCATCGGATGATCGCCCAGCCGTGCCGCCGCAGATGTCACCAGCGTGGCGGGCGGGCAGAGCAGCAGGTCGACGGATGGCGTGGCGTGGCTGGCTTTGAGGGCGTCGATCTGGTCCAGTTCCGCTTTCAGACCGTTCATTTTCCAGTTTCCCGCTGCCAGTTTGCGACGCATCGTCGATTCCTTGTCTTGTTATGATTATGAGTGCCCGCATCATTGCCAGATGCACCCGCAGGTCAAGGGGCGGGGGCTGCGCAAACAGCCGCAGGGGCAATGGGGGAATTTGTTACTTGAGCAGGGGGGCGCCGTTGTCCGCCTGTTCGGCGGCCAGTTCCTCGACATCCTTGAACTTGATCGATTCGCCGCAGCCGCAGGCTTCGGTCACGTTCGGATTGTTGAACTTGAACCCCGATTCCAGCAGCGACACCTCATAGTCGATTTCGGTGCCGAACAGGAACATCTGCGCCATCGGCGCGATCATCACCCGGGCGCCGTCCTGTTCGACCACTTCGTCGTTGGGGTTGATGTCGTCGGCGTAGTCCATGGTGTATTCCATGCCGGCGCAACCGCCCTTCTTGACGCCGATGCGCAACCCCTGGTGGCCGTTCTTGGCCATCAGCTTGGAAATCTGCGCCGCCGCGCGGTCGGAGATGGTAACGGCCTGTTTGCCGGGGATACCGAACATGGAAGGGTCCTGTCTTTGGTTCATCTTCTAATCTAGGGCCGCAGGGCGGTGATCTCAAGCGGTGGCAGCGCCGCAAGCAGCGATTGGGTGGCAAATGCCACCAGAAGCGCCCAACCGAAACTGAACAAGGTGCCGATGATGACATATTCGGTGGCCTTGCGGTCGCCCGAAATGGTGCCGAAGCGCAGGATCGATTTCGCCGCCACGAGGAAACCGATCGCGGCGATCTGCCCGGTCAGCACCAGCAGCAGGATCAGCGCCCTTTCCAGATACCCGATCGTGGCGCCGCCGCCGGGCAGGCCTTCGTCTTCGGGGCTGTCGGACAGGGCGTGGCCCTGCATCAATAGCTGGATCGCGAAGGCCCCGGCGCGGATCGCGACGATGCTACCCGCGACGATCGCCATGACGTGGGGCAGGGCGGGGGCCAGCGGGCTGGGCAGAAGCGCCGGCCACAGCCCGTTGGCCCACAGGTCGGGAACCCAGATGGCGATGCCGACAAGCGTGGCGAGATGCGCGGCCTGATCGGTCAGGAAGGCCGCCAGACCGCCAAAACCGCCATAGGTTTTGACGCAATCGGTCAGCAGGTGCAGCAGCGCGAGGATCAAAAGCGGCAGGGCGGCGAACTGGCCGGTGGCGATCTGCGCGGTCAGCAGCACCAGCGCGCCATGCAGCACCATCACGCCGGGATGGCGTTTACGGGTGACCATCAATTTGGTCTGCAACACGAAATCCGCCACCGCATGGGCGCACAGAAGGGCGGTGAGGGTTTCAATCATCGGCGGCTGCCTCGATGCTTTGCAGGGCGATCTTGAGTGCCGGGTAACCGGCTGCGTCAAGTGCCTTGGTCACGGCTTGCCGGGATTTGCCTAAGCCACGCGCGGCCTCGGTATAGGAAGGCGCGTCGCCGGGGGCGAGGAAGGGCAGGATCGCGGCGGCCTGCGCCGGGGTCCAGTGCTGCGAGATGTGATCGGCCAGAACGGTGGTGGCGTTGAGAAAACCCTTTCCCTGATAGGTCATACGCCCTGCTTCTCCAGACCGTTTTATGCTCTCAAGCCCGTCGCCGGATTTGACGAAGACCTCGGCGGTTTCGGCATTGAGATCCGGACCAATTTCACCGGCAACGGGTCCTTCGGCGATGGAGATGTAGCTGTCGAATTCGCTGCCCCCGCTGCGCAGGGCGGCGCGGAAGGCGAGCGCGGAGCGCAGCGCAAACGCCGGCCGGGCCAGAACCACCTGCCATCCATCGCCGCGCTGACGGGTGAAGCGCAAGGGGGCTCTGTGCCAATCGGCTTGCAGCGCCGCGCAATCGGCCAAGGCGTCGAAGGCGCTGGCAAGCTGGCCCGGGGGCAGGCGGGTGGAGGCGACAAGATCGCCCGTCAGAACCGCGATATGTAAAGTAATGGGCGTCATTCGCATCCATTATAGGGTGCGAATATGAAATCGCAATCATTTTTGGTTGCGCTTGCTTGCCTGCATGCTAATTGGGGTGCAAAAGCAAAAACGCACCCATTTATGGGTGCGTTTCAGTGCCGCGTTACATGAAGCCCAGTTCCAGCCGCGCTTCGTCGCTCATCATTTCCATGCCCCAGGGCGGTTCCCATGTCAGGTCGACCTCGACATGCTGCACGCCGTCGAGCGGTTCCACCGCATCAACCACCCAGCCGGGCATGTCTCCGGCCACCGGGCAGCCGGGCGCGGTCAGGGTCATGATGATGCTGACCTTGTTGTCGGGGCTGATCTTGATCGTGTAGATCAGGCCAAGGTCGTAGATATTCACCGGGATTTCCGGGTCATAGACCGTGCGGCAGGCCTCGACCACCTGTTCGTACAGGGGATGGTCGATGCTGGAGGGCGCGATCAGCGGTTCACCTTCGAGCGGTTCGGCGTTTTCGTTCATGGGTCAGTCCGTCATTTCCTGACCGAAGATATAGGGTTTGAGATCGGAAAGGTCTAGGGGCCAAGCGCATCCGGTCGGCTTCGGCGGTGTCGGGCGGCGCATCAGCCGGAATTTTCCTGCGCGATCCGCACCGGGTCCATGAAGTGGCCGATCATGACCTCGGTCGCCTCGGCGTAGGCCTGATCCAGCGGCAGGTCCAACTGGCGGTAAAGCATTTTCTTGCCATCCGCGATGGCCTTGGGGTGGCGCGTCGCAAGCGTGCGGGCGAATTCCAGCGTTTCAGCGGTCAGCCGCTCGGACGGATAAATCCGGTTCACCAACCCCGCGGCAAGCGCCCAGTCGGCGTCGAAGGCATCGCCCGACAGTGTCATTTCCATCACCTGCTTGCGCGACAGGCTGCGCGACACGGCGACGGCAGGGGTGGTGCAGAAGCCGCCGTTTTTCACCCCCGGCAGGCAGAAACTGGCGCTGTCAGAGGCAAAGATCAGGTCGCAGGACGCGGCCAGTTGCAGCCCGCCCGCGGTGGCGATGCCGTCGACCATGGCGATGGTGGGCTTGGGGCAGAGCGCGAGGTCGAGCATCATCGCGCCGCATTCGGTGAACAGCGCCCTGAGATAGTCCAGGCCCTGGTCGGGATCCTTGCGATGACGGGCGATTTCCTTCAGGTCGTGCCCGGCGCAGAAAATGTGACCGGGACCGTCCAGCACGATGGCGTTGACGTGATGGTCCGTCGCGGCCTCGCGGATCTGGTCATGCAGCGCCCGGATCATCGCCCGCGACAACGGATGTGCCGGTGCGGCCCCGAGCCGCAACACCCGTACCTTGGATTCGTCCCGCGCCTCGACCAGTGGCATGTCGTGTGTGTTCATCTTTCGCTCCTCCTGGGCCGACTATGGCAGCGCGGGCAGAGAAATCAAAACCCGGCGCTGCCGGTTTTCACGCTTTTGCGGCGGCGGACCGGTCTGGGTCGGGCGCGGCGTTCGATTTCATCGTAGAGCAGCGCGGTGATATTCTTGCCCGATACTTTCTCGATCCCCTCGAAGCCGGGCGAGGAATTGACCTCCAGCACCTTCGGCCCGCTGTCCGAGCGCAGCAGGTCCACCCCGGCCATGTTCAGCCCGAAGGCTTTCGCCGCGCGCTGCGCGGTTTCGCGTTCTTCCTTGGTGATGCGCACCTTGCTGGCCGATCCGCCCTGATGCAGGTTGGAGCGGAAATCGCCGTCGGCGCCGCTGCGTTTCATCGCCGCCACCACCTTGGAACCGATCACCAGGCAGCGGATATCCTCGCCCGCTGCTTCCTTGACGAAATGCTGCACGAGGAACGACGCCTTGAGGCCGCGGAAGGCGGAAATCACCGACTCGGCGGCCTTTTTCGTTTCGGCCAGAACCACGCCCTTGCCCTGGGTGCTTTCCAGCAGCTTGACGATCAGCGGCGCCCCGCCCACCAGGCCGATCAGGTTGTCGGTATCCTTGGGCGAGGCGGCAAAGGCGGTGGTCGGCATGCCGATCCGGTGCCGGGCGAGGATCTGGTGCGCATAGAGCTTGTCGCGGCTGGCGGTGATGCCTTCGCTGCCGTTGACGCAGAAGGTCCCGATGGTTTCGAACTGTCGGATAACGGCGCTGCCGTAGCCGGTGATCGAGGCCCCGATACGCGGGATCACCGCGTCGTAATGCGGCAGCCGCTTGCCGTCGTAGTGGACCTCGGGGGCCAGCGCGTTGATGGCGATGTAGCAGCGCGTCGTGTCGATCACCTCGACCGTATGGCCGCGCGCTTCGCCCTCGTCGACCAGTCGGCGGGTGGAATAGTTGTTTTCCCGGCTCAGCACCGCGATGCGCAGCGCCCGGTTCGGGGCGGCTTCTCGCACCACCTTGCTGTGATAGACCTCGTAATTGAGCTGCGGTTGCTGGAACCGGTCGGTCGCCACGATGGTGATGTGATCGCGCAGCGCCTGCCGGCCCAGCAGCATGTGCGAAGCCATGCCGCGCCGGTCGGTCAGGGTCAACTCGATGGGCCAGCTTTGGCCGTTGACCGTCATTGTCGTGCCGATGACGAAACGCATTTCGGCCTCGCCATTGGACGAGGTCACTTCGCGCCGGTCGACGATCGGGGCGGAGCAGGGGATCACCAGGTCTTCGCGCCCGGGGATGGGATGGACCATGAAGCGCACCTGCGGCGCATTGGCGGCGCCGAAGCTTTCGATATCGGTGGCATGCAGCGCCGAAGTGCGCGCGCCGGTATCGACCTTGGCCTTCATCGCCGGCAGGCCGAGATCGGGCAGCGATACCCATTCTTCCCATCCGAATTGCAGTTGCGTTGCGTGCGCAGGCGTCGTCATGATGTGGCTCCTTTCGGGGCAGAATCGTGCTTGTCCCGTGGCTGTGTCTCTTCCCAGAGATAGAAGATCACAAGACAAATCAACACATTGATGCCCCGAAAGATCCGCATCCGGCAGCGCGCCGAGCGTCAGTTGTCGTTAATATCGGTATCGAACACCTTGCGCTTCTCGTTCGGAAGCTTGAACAGCCGCCGCATGACCAGCCACGCGACCAGCGACAGGATGGCGAAGATGGCGCACAGAACCGGATAGGTCAGGGCCGTGACCGCCACCACCAGCGCGGTCAGAGCCGCGCCGATGGCAAAGCCGAGGAAGATGAACCCCGGGGCAAAGATTTCCGCCACTGCCAGAACCAGCGCGAAGGCCAGCCAGACCCACCAGATTTCCAGGACCGCGCCCATCACTTGTTTCCTTTCAGCATCTTGAAGGCGTCACCGAAGGCTTCCAGCGCGTTGGCGGGCACCACGATCGTCTGACTGCCGTTGCCCGATCCCAGCGTGTTCAGCGCCTCGACCTGTTTCAGCGCGACCTGGTATTGCGCCGCCTCGATCCCGTTTTCCTTGATCGCCTTCGCCACGACGGAGGTCGCATAGGCTTCGGCCTCGGCTTGAATCCGGCGCGCCTTGGCAATCTGTTCGGCCGAATAGAGCTCGGCATCGGCCTGCAGTTCGACGGCGCGTTTCTGGCCCTCCGCCTCGGTCACCTGGGCGCGGCGGGCACGTTCGGCGTTCAGCTGTTGCAGCATCGCTTCGCGGGTTGCCTGGTCCAGGTTCACGTCAAGGATTTCGGCGCGGGTGACCTCGATCCCCCAATCGTCGACGGCATCTTCGACCGATGACTTGATGGTCGAGATCAGCCGCGACCGGTTGGCCTGCACGTCGTCGAGGTCCATCTTGCCGATCTCGGCGCGCACGATGCCGGCCACGGTGGTGGCGATGGCGGCGTCGACATCGCGGATGCGGTAAACGGTCTTTTCCGGCTCGGTGATGCGGTAAAACACCGATGTGTCCACCTGGACCAGCACGTTGTCCTTGGTGATGGCGTCTTGGCTGGCGGTGGGCAGTTGCCGTTCGAGGATGGAAATCTTGTGCTTCACCACATCGAGAAAGGGCACGATGAAATTGATCCCGGGTCCCAACACCGCGTGCAGCCGGCCGAAGCGTTCCACCACGTGCTTTTCCGACTGGGTCACGATGCGTACCCCGCGATAGACAACCGCGATGATGAAGAGCGCCACAAGCAGCCAGATCACGGTGCCGGATTGTATCCCGTTAATGAGCTGGGTCATAATTCATTTCCTCAATTCAATTTGTTGACTTCAAATACGATGTGGCCCCTTGGACTTCCAGAGCTTTCGGGATTAAAGGGCTTCAAAAGCAAAAGGTGCATCGATGACACGCCGTTTCGAATTCGAAAAACTGGGACAGGATGGCAAGGCGCGGCTGGGCGTGATTCACACGCCGCGCGGTGACATTCGTACCCCGGCTTTCATGCCGGTGGGCACCGCGGCGACTGTCAAGGCGATGATGCCCGAAAGCGTGGCCTCGACCGGGGCCGACATCCTGCTGGGCAACACCTATCACCTGATGCTGCGCCCGACGGCGGAACGGATCGACCGGCTGGGCGGTTTGCACAGGTTCATGAACTGGCAAAAGCCGATCCTGACCGACAGCGGCGGGTTCCAGGTGATGAGCCTGGCACAGCTGCGCAAGCTGACCGAGGAAGGCGTCACCTTCAAATCCCATATCGACGGATCGAAACACACACTGACCCCCGAACGCAGCATGGAAATCCAGCGGCTTCTGGGCAGCGACATCGTGATGTGTTTCGACGAATGCCCGGCGCTGCCGGCCGATCGTGACCGGATCGCGGAGTCGATGCGCCTGTCGATGCGGTGGGCGCAGCGGTCGCGCGACGCCTTTGGCGACCGTCCGGGGCACGCGCTGTTCGGGATTCAGCAGGGCGGGCTGGAACGGGATTTCCGCGAAGAGAGCGCCGCAGCGCTGAAACAGATCGGATTCGACGGCTACGCGGTCGGCGGGCTGGCCGTGGGCGAGGGGCAGGAGGCGATGTTCGATTGTCTGGATTACGCCCCCGACATGCTGCCCGAGGACAAGCCGCGCTACCTGATGGGGGTGGGCAAGCCCGACGATATCGTCGGCGCGGTGGCGCGCGGCATCGACATGATGGATTGCGTGCTGCCGACCCGGTCGGGCCGTACCGGCCAGGTGTTCACCCGCCACGGGGTGGTCAACATCAAGAACGCGCGCCATGCCGACGACCCGCGACCGCTGGATGAACACTGTTCCTGCCCGGCCTGTCGCAATTATTCGCGTGCCTACCTGCATCACGTTTTCCGGGCCCAGGAAATGATCAGCGGGATGCTTCTGACCTGGCATAACCTGCAATATTATCAGGATCTTATGCAGGGGATGCGGGACGCGATCGCGGCCGGAACGTTCGACGATTTCCAGCGCGACTTCCACGCGCAGCGGGCAGAGGGCGATATCGAGCCTCTCTAGGACTTGTTCCTGTTTTCAGGGTTTTCGGTAAAACCAAAGACTGTGCTGCCGTTGGTTAATGTGCAGTCAATAACAAATTAACAAAATCAAGAGTTTTGCAGGCCGCTTGGTTCCTCTGGTGCCATCGGGGCCTGCATAGAAGTGATATGCGCCTTTCCGCCCACTCTCCGGGGGTGGTGAGACGGAAGTTGAGTTGTGTAAAACCGCCAAGGAGACCCCCTGTGAATATGCAGCCTTCGGAGGTGTTGAAACCCAACCTCGGGACAATGCCAGAACCCCCGCCATCCTATGCGACAGACGGTGCCGAAATGCCCTTCGGCATCGAGGAAATGTTTTTTTCCAAAACCGACAAACGCGGCGTGATCGACGATTTCAACGATGTTTTCGTGCGTGTGTCGGGCTTCAGCGGCGAAGACCTGTGCGGTGCGCCGCACAAGATCCTGCGCCACCCCGATATGCCCAAGGCCGTGTTCTGGCTGCTCTGGAACGGTCTGCAAAACGGCGAAGCGGTCGGGGCCTATGTCAAGAACCGGACCAAGGACGGCAGGTATTACTGGGTCTTTGCCCTCGCCGCTCCGGTGGCAGACGGCTACTTTTCGGTCCGCATCAAGCCCACCAGTGAGATACACAAGCAGGTCATCGCGCTCTACGAGGAAATCCGGGCGGCGGAACTGACCGAAAAGCTGACCGCCGAAGAAAGCGCGCAGCGCCTGCTGCAACGGCTGCGCGACCTGGGATATCCCAATTACGGCTGGTTCCAGTCCGCCGCTTTCGGCCTTGAATACGAGGCGCGGCAACAGGCGCTGAAGGCGCCGCCGATGATGGACGTGGTCAACACCAAGGTCGCGTCGCAGATGACGCAGGACCTGCAACGGGAACTCGCTGCGCTGGCCGCTGAATTCGATGGTGCGGAAATCCTTACCGCCAACATGAAGATCTTTGCCGCCAAGCTCGATCAGGGGCGCGCTGTCATCAACGAGGTCGCGAAGAATTACGACCTGATGTTGCGCGACATCCAGGGCCATCTGAAAACGTTGCTGGCGCTGCCGCAATCGGGCGGTATCTGGTCCACGCCGGAGGGCCAAAAAGCAAGCTTCATGCTGTGCGGCTACCATCTTCTGGACGAGGTGGTGCATGATTACGAACACGAGAAAATCAAGTCGGGCGATCCCGCAACGCCGGAAGAGATGCACCAGATTCAATCGCTGCGTTCGGGCTACAAGGGGCATTCGGACGACGCGGTGAGTGATTGCGTGAAATCGGCGCTGACCATCCAGCGCCGGATCGAATTCCTGCTGCGGATGGTGCTGGGATTGTCGACGATCCGCATCGCCTGCCGCGTCGAAGCCGGCAGCCTGCGCCAAAGCGCGCACGGGCTCGATACCATCGTCGGTCGGCTTGACGATTTCCAGGATCGGATTGAAACGCGGATGGTCGGGATTCAGCAGCTGGCCACCGATATCCTCGATCGCATCGGGAGGCCGCAGGGCAATGTGAAATAGCGCTGCCGCAGAGAAAAATCGACGAAAAGAAATGGCCGCCGGGAGCGGCCATTTCTTTTAAACATGAAGAAAAACAGGGGTGCCGCGCGCGCGCGTGCCGGAAACCTTCGATGCGGCCTTCTGACCGGCTAAAATTCGATTTTTTCAGGACGTTTTGATTGACAGAAACAAGCGCTCGGAACCGCGCGGGCGTACCGGTTTCGGGATGAAATACATCCCGTGCCGGGCGCGGACGTGGGTTGCGAGCGCACATCGACAAGGAATGCCCCGGAACCGAAACGGGGCGCTACGGGTACAAGGTCTGGAAGGGTAGACTTCATGAATACCATGACAATGAGGGAATTCGACAGCGCGAAGCGCGAACCAAGAGCGCGCGCCGCCGCCGAAGTGAACGTCGAGGAACCCTTCAATGTCGAGGAGATGTTTTTTTCACGCACCGACAAGCGCGGGGTGATCGAGGCCTACAACAGCATCTTCATCCGGGTATCGGGATTCAGTTCCGAGGAACTGAAAGGCGCCCCGCACAAGCTGATCCGTCACAGCGACATGCCCAAGGGCGTGTTCTGGCTGTTGTGGAACGGGCTGGAAAGTGGTGTGCCGGTCGGGGCCTATGTGAAGAACAAGACCAAGGATGGCCGCTATTACTGGGTGTTCGCGCTGGCAACCCCGGTCGAGGGTGGTCACCTGTCGATGCGGATCAAGCCGACCAGCCCGCAACTGGCGTTGGTGGAACAGCTTTACAGGGATATCCGCAAGCTCGAGCTGGAGGAAAAGCTGTCGGCCGAAGACAGCGCCCGGCTGATCTTGTCGAAGCTGGCAGAGCTGGGCTTCGACAGCTATGGCGCGTTCCAGGCCCATGCGCTGCACCAGGAGTTCGAGGCGCGCCGCAAGGCATTGGGAATGCCGGCCTACAACGATCTGCGCAACACCGAAACCATCGCGGTCACATCGGAAAAGCTGCGTCATGAACTGGACGAGCTGACGAAGAAATTCAAGGGCGCCGAGCTGCTGACCGCCAACATGAAAATCTTTGCCGCCAAGCTGGCGGTCGGCCGTGCGACCATCAACGAGATCGCCAAGAATTACGACCTGATGCTGAACGACATCCGCAACCACCTGAACACGCTGGTGGTGCCGCTGATGGGATCCGGCATCTGGGACGCGCCGAAGGAACTCAGCGCCTATTTCATGATCTGTGCGTCGCACCTGATGACCGAGATGTGCGAATTCTTCGAGTCGCAGAAAAGCGGCGTTCCCGGGGTCGATTGCGAGAGTGAAAAAGACTACCTGATAGGGCTGCAGAAAGCCTATGACAAGCAGTCCCAAAAGGCGGTGGAATACGGGGTGCAGTCGGCGGCGTCGATCCAGCGGCGCGCCGAATTCCTGCGGCGCATGGTTCTGGGCCTGTCCACCATTCGCATCGCCTGCCGGGTCGAGGCGGGCATGCTGCGCGGAAAGGCCAAGGGGCTGGAAACCATCGTGTCGCGACTGGACGTGTTTCACGATGAAATCGAGGCGCACCTGGAAACGATTCAACAGCATGTCTCCACGATCCTGCTGTCGGCCGACGATTTCGCATAAGTCGCGATGCCGGGGCAGGCTTCCCGGCCGGGCAGTAATCCTTGCAGGGACCCGATCGCACCTTGCTCATTCCTGTTGGCCGGGGCATTCTGGCCCCCGGTTTTGCCGAATGTGGTTGAAATCGATGGGGCCGACCCCAGATAAAACCACAGGAAACGGAAAGGGCCGGGGTTGCCATATCGGGACCAGCGCCTTTTTGCCAAGAACAAGGAAAACGCATGCAAGAGCCACTTAACGCATCCTATCCAGTTCTGCCGCTGCGCGACATCGTGGTGTTCCCGCACATGATCGTGCCGCTGTTCGTCGGACGCGAAAAATCGGTCCGCGCGCTGGAAGAGGTGATGCAGGACGACAAGCAGATCCTGCTGTCGAGCCAGATCGACCCGGCCGAGGACGACCCGACCGTGGAGGGGATTTACAACGCCGGCGTGCTGGCCAACGTGCTGCAGCTGCTGAAACTGCCCGACGGCACCGTGAAGGTGCTTGTCGAAGGTCAGGCCCGCGTCAAGATCACCGAATATCTGGAAAACGACGATTTCTTCGAGGCCCGCGCCGAATACCTGAATGAAATTCCGGGCGACGCGGCCACGATCGAGGCGCTGCTGCGCACCGTGGGCAGCGAATTCGAACGCTATGCCAAGGTGAAGAAAAACATCCCCGAAGAGGCGCTGGTCACCGTGTCGGAAGCCACCGATCCGGCCAAGCTGGCCGATCTGGTGTCGGGGCATCTGGGCATTGAGGTCGACCAGAAGCAGGACCTTCTGGAAACGCTGTCGGTCAGCGAGCGGCTGGAAAAGGTGTACGGCCTGATGCAGGGCGAAATGTCGGTTCTGCAGGTCGAAAAGAAGATCAAGACCCGCGTCAAGTCCCAGATGGAGCGCACGCAGCGCGAATACTATCTGAATGAGCAGATGAAGGCCATTCAGAAGGAACTGGGCGACGGCGAAGAGGGCGGCAACGAGATTGCCGAACTCGAGGAAAAAATCGCCAACACCAAGCTCAGCAAGGAGGCCAAGGAAAAGGCCGAGGGCGAGCTGAAGAAGCTGAAGTCGATGAGCCCGATGAGCGCCGAGGCGACCGTCGTGCGCAATTACCTCGATTGGATGCTGTCGATCCCGTGGGGCGTGAAATCCCGCGTCAAGAAGGATCTGGGCCGGGCCGAGGAGGTTCTGGACAAGGACCACTATGGCCTGGAGAAGGTCAAGGAACGGATCGTCGAATACCTGGCCGTGCAGCAGCGTTCGAAGAAGCTGAAGGGCCCGATCATGTGCCTTGTCGGCCCGCCGGGCGTGGGTAAGACGTCGCTTGGCAAATCGGTCGCCAAGGCGACGGGGCGCGAATTCATCCGCATCAGCCTCGGCGGCGTGCGCGATGAAAGCGAAATCCGCGGCCACCGTCGGACCTATATCGGTTCGATGCCGGGCAAGATCATCCAGGCGCTGAAAAAGGCCAAGACCACCAATCCGCTGATCCTGCTCGATGAGATCGACAAGATGGGGCAGGATTTCCGTGGCGACCCGGCCTCGGCGATGCTGGAAGTGCTGGATCCGGAACAGAACGCCACCTTCGTGGACCACTACATGGAGGTCGAGTATGACCTTTCGAACGTGATGTTCCTGACTACGGCGAACTCCTACAACATGCCGGGGCCGCTGCTGGACCGGATGGAGATCATTCCGCTGGCCGGCTACACCGAGGACGAAAAGGTCGAGATCGCCAAGCAGCACCTGCTGCCCAAGCAGATCAAGAACCACGGCCTGAAGAAGGACGAGTTCGAGGTTGCCGATGACGCGCTGACCGAAATGGTGCGCCGCTACACCCGCGAAGCGGGCGTGCGGAACCTGGAACGCGAAATCGGCAAGCTGGCGCGCAAGGCCGTGACCAAGATCGTCAAGGGCGAGGCCGAGCATATCAAGGTCACCGCCGACAACATCGACGACTTTCTGGGCGTGAAGAAATTCCGCTACGGCCTAGCCGAAAAGGAAGATCAGGTCGGTGTCGTGACCGGTCTGGCCTATACCAGCGTCGGCGGCGACCTGTTGTCGATCGAAGCGCTGCGCCTGCCTGGCAAGGGCCGGATGAAGACCACCGGCAAACTGGGTGACGTGATGAAGGAATCGATCGACGCCGCGTCGAGCTATGTCCGCTCCATCGCGCCGCAGATCGGCATCAAGCCGACCAAGTTCGACAAGTGGGACATCCACGTCCACGTGCCCGAAGGTGCCACGCCGAAGGACGGGCCGTCGGCCGGTCTGGCGATGGTGACCTCGATCGTGTCGGTTCTGACCGGTATCCCGGTGCGCAAGGATATCGCCATGACCGGCGAAGTGACCTTGCGCGGCAACGCCCTGGCCATCGGCGGCTTGAAGGAAAAGCTGCTGGCGGCGCTGCGGGGCGGGGTGAAGACCGTGCTGATCCCGGAAGAGAACGAAAAGGACCTAGCCGATATTCCGGACAATGTGAAGGAAGGGCTGGACATCATTCCGGTCAGCCATGTCCGCGAGGTTCTGAAACTGGCGCTGGTCGGCGAACCCGAAGCGATCGAATGGGACGAGGAGGCGGAAGAAGCCGCCGCCGCTGCCCTGGCATCGAAATCGGGGCAGGGGGCTGTCGCCCACTGATCCGGCCTGACCGGTCTGAAAGAAACGAATGGCGCTTCCCGGATGCGGGGAGCGCCATTTTCATGCCAGGCAGCAGCGCGCCGTTAACTTTTTGACGCCCGGGGTGGATTTTTCGACGGTCCCTGCCTAGGCTGGCCGCAATATCGAGCGGAAAAAACAAATCGAGGCACAGATATAAACATGGCACGGGCCACGACAAAAAGCACGGCCGCCAAGCCGCGCGGCAGGACGGCTGCGACAACCACCCCCAAGACGCCCGCGGTGCGCCGCGCTGCCGCCAAGCCCGCCGCGGGGACTCCCAAACCCGTCGTGATCAGCGAAACCACCCCGGTTTCGGACGAACTGGAACTGCGCAAGGCCGAACTGATCGAAATGGTGGTGGCGCGCAGCGACGTGAAGAAACGCTATGCCAAGCCGGTGATCGAAGCGGCGCTGGAAATCCTTGGCGAGGCGCTGGCCGATGGCCGCGAAATGAACCTCAAGCCGTTGGGCAAGGTCAAGGTGAACCGGCTGGAACAGCTGTCGAACGCCCGGGTTCTGACCTGTCGGGTACGCCAGACGCCGACGATCAAATTTGATGCGAACGACCCTCTTGCAGAAGCCGCGGAGTGAGTTTAAAAGGCGCGCTACCGGGTGATTAGCTCAGTGGTAGAGCGCTTCGTTCACATCGAAGATGTCAGGGGTTCAAATCCCTTATCACCCACCATCATTTCGTAAGGCCGGTTGACTGCCGCTTACAAAAAAGGCGCTCCCCGACAGGGTTGAGCGCCTTTTTCTTTGGAGGCGGCGCCCTGATGCAGATTTCCGGCATGCAGCCCGGCGCGACCTGCTAACCTGCCTTCATGTGCGGGAGATTCGTCGCGGCGGAAGGCATGACCTGGGCGCAGCTTTATGCGATCCAGCGCGGGTTTCTGGACGCGGGTGGCACGCTGCGTGTCGAAGACGCGCCGGAACCGGTGCAAGGATTCAACGTTAAGCCGACGCAGCAGATCGCCATCGCCTTTGCCCGGGGCGATGATCTGGTGGCGTCGTCGGCGCGCTGGTGGTTCGTGCCGCATTGGCATCGTGGTGACGTGGCGGATTGGAAGGCGACAACCTTCAACGCCAAGGTCGAAACCGCGGCGGCAAAGCCGACCTTCCGAGATGCCTGGCAAACCGGCCGCTGCCTGATCCCGGCGCGAGGGTATTACGAATGGACCGGGCCGAAGGGCGGCAAACAGCCCTGGTTCATCGCGCCGCTGACCAACGAACCGGCGTTCTTCTTTGCCGGGTTGTGTTCGGAACTGGCAAGTGGTTTGCGTACCTGCACGCTTCTGACACGCCCCGCAGCGACCGAAATCGCGCATATCCACACGCGCATGCCGGTGATGTTGCGCGACGACCAGGTCGGGCCCTGGCTGCGCCATGAGGCGGAGGATGGCGAGATGCGTGAAACCCTTGGCACCGGCTGGCAGTTCCGTGCCCATACGGTACAGCGGTTCGGCCTGCATGACGACGGGCCGGAACTGATCGAACCGGACGGGCTGGACCTGTGAAGACGGGGGAATGCGCAGGGTTGCACATATTTTCATCGCAAGATGAAATATGCATCCAGCATGTGCGCTGTAACCCGTGTCGGGCTTGCGGGACATCCGTGCCTGATGGACAAAGGGGGGATTCAATTCGGCGGCTGGCATGATGAAAGACAAAAATCAGACCTTCAGCCTGAAACTTGCCGATTTGCTGGGCCGGATTTATCCCCATCTGGACAGCGATATCCTGGCCTCTCAGGTGATCGACGCGTTTTACCCCGCGCATACCCACCGTCGCAAACGCGGCAGGGTGCCCGGCAACGGCCAGTGGAGCGAACGCGACAGCCTGCTGATCACCTATGGCAACAGCTTCGTGGATGGTCAGCACAAGCCGTTGGACCTGTTGCACGATTTCCTGCACCGGCACCTCGGGGGGGTGATCGACGGCGTGCATATCCTGCCGTTTTTTCCCTATACGTCCGATGACGGCTTTTCGGTGACCGATTACCGGGCGGTCGATCCGCAGCTGGGCGGCTGGGCCGATATCAACCGGATCGGGGCGGAGTTCAAACTGATGTCGGACCTAGTGCTGAACCATGTCAGCAGCCAGTCGCAGTGGTTCAACGACTACCTGCAGGGCCACGCGCCCTACGACCGGTTCTTCTTCGAGGCGGAACCGAGCGATGATCTGGGATCGGTGGTGCGGCCGCGCACCCAGCCTTTGCTGCGCGAGGTCGAAACCGCCAATGGGACGCGCCATGTCTGGTGCACCTTCAGCCACGACCAGGTCGATCTGAATTTCGCCAATCCCGAGGTGTTGCTGGAATTCCTGCGCATCATGCGGCTGCATATTGATCATGGCGTGCGGATCATCAGGCTCGACGCGGTGGCGTTTATCTGGAAGGAGGTCGGCACCTCCTGCATCCACCTGCCACAGACCCACGCCATCGTTCGGTTGATGCGATTGCTGGCGGATTACGCGGTCGAGCCGGTGATCCTGCTGACCGAAACCAACGTGCCCAACGGGGAAAACCTTTCCTATTTCGGTAACCGCAACGAGGCGCATACGGTTTATAATTTCTCGCTTCCGCCGCTGGTGCTGCATGCAATGATGGCGGGCACGGCGCGGGTGCTGAACCGCTGGCAGGGCACCATGCCGCCGGCGCAGTTGGGCTGCGCCTACCTGAACTTCACCGCCAGCCATGACGGCATCGGCATGCGCCCGGCCGAGGGGCTGCTGACGGCGGAAGAACAGGCGCAGCTGATCGACGGGGTGCGCGCCTTTGGCGGGCTGGTGTCGATGCGGGCGCTGCCGGGCGGCGGCGAAGCCCCCTATGAGCTCAACATCACCTGGTACGACGCGATGAAGGGCACATTCGACGGCGAAGACCAGTGGCAGTTCGACCGGTTCATGGCCAGCCAGACCGTGGTCATGGCGTTGGAAGGCATCCCGGCAATCTATGTTCACGCGCTTCTGGGGACGCCGAACGATCACGACGCGGTGGAAAAAAGGGCCAGCAAGCGCGCGATCAACCGTCATTGCTGGAATTATTCCGATCTGAACGCCTTGCTGGAAGATCCCGAAAGCACCCCGTCGCGGGTGATGAGCGAACTGCTGCGCCGGATGTCGGTGCGGCGCAGGCAGAAGGCGTTTCACCCCAACGCCACGCAGTTCACCCTGCAGATCGACGAAAGGCTGTTCGGGCTTTGGCGGCAAAGCCTTGACCGCGGTCAGTCGATTTTTGCGCTGCATAACGTCAGCGCCGATGCGCTGACCATTTCGCCGATGTCGATCAACCTGATCGAGGGCGAACAATGGGTCGATTTGCTGAGCGGGCAGAAAATTCACCCCAGCGGCGCCGAGATCAGCTTTGCCCCCTATCAGTGCCGTTGGATATCCAACCGCTAACCGGCCTCTTCGAAATCCAGATGCGCCGCCTTGCGCCGGGCCTCCATCAGGTTCGGATCGGCGGACTGGACCCGGCTCCAGGTCGGGATGAACGGAGTTTCATGCGGGTTTTCAAGGAAACTGTGACCGGCCTCGACGATGTTTTCGGCGAACAGTTCGGCCGCCCGTTCTTCCATGTGGCGGTCGATGTATAGCCCGTTCATCCGGGCATCGTTGTAATAGAATTCCAGAAGGTCCAGCGCCGACCGGTAATAGGTCGCCTTGAGTGTGCGGAAGATTTCCTCGGTGAACACGGTGCCGTCGGCGGCCAGCTTGCGGAAGATCGATTTGCAGATGTCGATCGACATGCGCGACAGGCCCTTGGTCTTGTCGTCGGGGCTCAATACCTGGTGCTTGTGGTCGTAGGCATCGGCGATTTCGACCTGGCAGACGGATTTCGGGGCGAAGTTGCGCCACGCTTCGGACAGAACGCCGATTTCCAGCCCCCAGTCCGATGGCATCCGCAGGTCGGGCAGGACGTTGGTGCGCATGGCGAACTCGCCCGACAGCGGGTACCGGAACGAGCGCAGGAAATCGATGTAATCGCGATCGCCGATGACCCGTTTCAACGCGATCAGGATCGGCGCGACCAGCATCCGGCTGACCCGCCCGTTCAGCTTGCCGTCGCCGATCCGGGGATAGAACCCCTTGGCCATCTGGTAGGGGAAAGTGGGATTGGCCACCGGATAGACAAGCCGTGCCAGCATGTCCTTGTCATAGGTGACGATATCGCAATCGTGGATCGCCATCACCGCGCTGTCCTTGCAGGCCATCATGTAGCCCATGCAGGACCACACGTTCTTGCCCTTGCCGGTTTCCGATGGTCCCAGGTCCAGCTGTCCCAGCCGGTCGTCGATCGCCTTCATCCGCGGGCTGTCGTTCCAGATCACGATATGCTGCTGCGGCAGGCGGGAAAAATACTGCTTGGCATGGCGGAACTGTTCGGCATCCGCCTGATCCAGCCCGATGATGATCCGGTGTAGGTAGGGCACCTCGCTCAGTTCATCGAGGATATGGGGCAGCGCGTCGCCTTCGAGTTCGGAAAACAGCGAGGGCAGCACCAGCGAAATCTTTCTGGTGTCGCTGATCGCCATCAATTCGCGGGTCAGGTAGTTCGAATCGCTGCTACGCAGATTGTGCAGGGTTGCGATATTGCCGTTCTGGTGAAAATCCGACACGCGCTTCAGGCTCCTGTTTGTCTGCTTATGGCCTCTGAGAGTAGTGAGAGGATCATTTCGTTCCAACCGGCAGGCCCGGTTCGTGTGCTCTTCAAGATGTGTCCTGCCTGATCTTTGGGCATCGGGGGCAGGGGCCTTGCATGCGGGTTGCGGATCAGCACCGGGACATCCGATGCCAGCAGCATTTCCAGGTCGTTCGGCGCGTCCCCCAGGGCGATCCGGCGCGGTTGGCCGTAAAGCGCCGCGATCTCGTCCATCCGGTCGGCCTTGGTGCCGCCCAGGCTGAGCGTCAGGTAGCGACCGCCATAGCGGGCGGTGATTCCCCGATCGGCCAGGTGCCGTTCGAACGCGGCACGCTCTTCGTCGTTGCCCGTCCACTCCCCCGGTTCCGAATGGTTGCGCTGCCGGGCAAGCCGCGCGCGGTTCAGGTCCAGCCCGGTCGATCGCGCAACCTCGGCATCGCTCATGTCGCCGAACCCGATGAAATGACGCCGCAGTTCCGCCGGGACCATATCAAGCGCCGCGCGGATGCGGGCATAATCGCCGGCGTCGCGTGCGGATGAGCCATGCGCCGGCAGGATGCCGGCGCCGTTTTCGATGATGGCTGGGTAGGCTGAGAGCCCGATTTCGGCCCTGAGCGGCGCGACTTCGGCGGCAGTCTTGGAACTGGCCAGGATCACCGGAATGCCGCGTTCCCGCAATCGCTGCAGCGCCGGACCCGCGGCGGCGTGGCTATAGGTTTCGTGATCCAGAAGCGTGCCGTCCAGATCGGTGAAAACTATCAGCGCAGCTTTCGTCATCTGACCCCTTGCGCGTTATGGCGGCATTCGCTATTAGAGCCCGCACGGGTGATTAGCTCAGTTGGTAGAGCGCTTCGTTTACACCGAAGATGTCGGGAGTTCGAGCCTCTCATCACCCACCATTTCCCTTTAAAATCAAACTTCTGCAGGATTGTCCTGACGTCTTAGCGCAATTCCATCAACGACAGGTTAAGCCGCTTTGGCCGGGTTGTAAAATGGCGTGCCTGCGAAGGGCCGAATATCCGCGCCGCGCCGTGCGAACGGAATCGCCACCATCGCCGGGCCGGGTGACCGGGGACTGCGTGTTCATTTGATCCACGAAAAGGTGTCGCGGCCCCCTCCATCGCCGGTTTTCCAGCGGAAAAATCACTGCAGGATAGGGCTGCGCAATTTTGTCCGGAATATTTGTGATTTTCCGACATGATCCGCTTGACGGGGCACGGCACTGCGCATAAACAGCCTCTCACGCTCGGGACGCCCTGAGCGGGTAGCGAGCGGTTGTAGCTCAGTTGGTTAGAGTACCGGCCTGTCACGCCGGGGGTCGCGGGTTCGAGCCCCGTCAACCGCGCCACCGCTGCCCGATCAGATAGACCCGAGGAAATGCGCGGTTGTAGCTCAGTTGGTTAGAGTACCGGCCTGTCACGCCGGGGGTCGCGGGTTCGAGCCCCGTCAACCGCGCCATTTTCCTCCTCATTTAACATCTTGAGGCCTGTCAGATGCGCTTTCTCGATTCGCTTTCATGGCCGATTCTGATCATCGCCGCACTGGCTTTGGGACTGGCGCCGTTCGCCCCCGAACCGCACCTGTGGGAAAAGCTGAAAATGCTGGTGGCGGGCACTCTTGTCCGCCCGATCGACATCTTCGATCTGTGCCTGCACGGCGCGCCCTTGCTGTTGCTTTTTGCCAAGGCGGTCCGCGTCCTGTTCGCGCGCGGTCAGGAATAATCGTAGCCGACGATTTCCTCCAGCCTAAGGTCAAGTTCCTGGCGCATGAAGCCGCGGTCTTCCGCGCTCATTTCCTTTGGCGTCTCGCCACGGGTTTCGGCGTCCACCGACAGCTTGAACCGATTGCCCAGCCGGCGTGACACGCCCTTGATCCGTTCCCCCCTGAGCGGCAGGCCAAGGCTGTCCAGCGCCCATTTCGCGAACCCTTCGGGATCGGCCTGCACGGTTTCGGCCCGCACCAGCATCAGGTTGCAGTGCCGGTTCAGCATGCCCAGATGCGCCGCCAGCTTGACGCTGCGCATCTCGAACAGGTTGTCGTACTGCCGTCCGGTGATCGGGTGGCGGTCGTATTGCAGTTCCTCGCCTAGCACCTTGTCGGCCAGTTCGGGGTGCAGTTCCTCGAAATCGGTGGGCCGGTCGACGATGCTGCGCCAGGGGCTGCGGATGAAGCGGGAAAAATCCAGCGTTTGCAGCCGCGGGTCCAGATGCCAAGGCCGCTTGTGCATCGACAGCGCCCAGCTTTCGGCATTGCGCACCACCACCACGGCAAGGAAATCGCGCGGGATCGCCGGCATCCGTGGTGCCGCGTGTTTCCAGCCCAAGGCCTCGGTGCGCATGATCTCGATATTCTTCTCGAACAGCTTGCGCACCAGGTTGGTGGCCGAAGCGCGCTCGCCCAGCACCTGGAACTGGGTCAGCGGCACGTCGTTCACCCGCCGCAACAACAGCCCGGTGTCGCGGAATTCATCCAATAACTTGGGGCGGCTTGCCTGTGTCACTGCAGTTATCCTCTGTCGGGCTTTACCATATTTTAATTCTCATACCCCTTCAAACCGGTTAGGACGGGGCAGGGGACAATCCCGGGCAAACCGGGACCGGATCGGAGCGAGCGAGGCAATGCAATCGACAGCGGCCGCCGTCACCATGGTGCGTGACGACCTGTTTTTCCTCGATACCTGGCTGCGCCATTACGGGGCGGAATTCGGCCGCGAAAACCTCTATGTGATCAACCATGGTCGCGGCGAAGCGGTGGCGGAACTGGCGCGGGGCTGCAACGTCATCGGCCTGCCGGGCGATCCGCACCGCAATTTCGACATGAAGCGCTGGCGGCTTTTGAACAATATCGTCGGTGGGCTGAAAAGCTACTACAAGCACGTGGTCGTCGGCGACGTCGACGAAATCCTGGTGATGGACCCGGAAAAGGGCCGCACGCTGCTGCAGTTCCTCGAAGTCCGCCGCGCCGGCCGGGTGCTGACGCCGCTGGGGCTGGAGGTGCTGCACCGGATCGATGTGGAAACCGATCCGATCACCGATCGCGTGCTGGGGCCGCGTCGCCATGTCCGCGTGGCGCCGCATTATTCGAAACCTTGCGTGATCTCGACCGGCACCAAGATCGCCCGCGGTGGCCATTTCACCCAGTTCGGGCAGCTGATCACGCCGGAAAGCCTGTATCTCTTCCACCTGAAATTCTGCGATTTCGGCGAATACGCATCGGCGATGAACCGGCGCAACGCGGTCACCGCCGAAATCGGCACCGGTATCGACGACACCGCGGTCGGACGGCACTGGTTCGCATCCGAGCGCGGCGAGGACCGGGCGCTGTTCGACGGATTCGCGAGGCTGGAAATGGTCGAGGGCTTCGACATGCAGCCCTATCGGCAGCACATGCACGACACGTTCAAGCTGCGTGGCGATACCGGATTCTACGAATTTGACCGGCCCGACTACGACACCCAGTACCTGCTGCCCGACAGGTTCAACGGAATCTTCTAGCCAAGGAAATCCAGCAGTGCGGCGGTGGTTTCTTCCGGCGCGGTGTCGGGAAAGAAATGCCCGCCGGGAATGCCCTGCGCCCGCAGATCGCTGCAGCGATCCGCCCAGGTTCCCGGCACGTCATAGGCTCGCGCCATCGCCCCGTCGGCGCCATAGAGCACCATCGTGGGGCAGGTGACGCGCCGGTCCAGGTCGGCCGCGTCCAGCGCGAAATCCACCTCGATCGCGGCGCGGTAATCGTTGCACATGCCGCGGATCGTGTCCGCATCGCGCCAGGCCGCGCGATAGGCGGCCAGTTGCCCGGGGTCGAAATCCCCGATTTTCGATGCGCCCCATCCCAGCAGGCAGCTTTCGAAATAATAATCCGGATCGGCCCCGATCAGCCGCTCGGGAAACGGCGCCGGCTGGGCCAGGAAGAACCAGTGATAATAAGCCTTGGCGACGTCCTGCGTCAGCTCGTCCAGCAGCAGGTGGGTCGGCACGATATCCATCAGCGTGAGCGACGTCACCCGCTGCGGAAAATCCAAGGCCATCCGGTGCGCCGTGCGCGCGCCACGGTCATGGCCGACAAGGTGGAACTTCTCGAAGCCCAGTTCGCGCATCAACCCGGCTTGGTCCCGCCCCATCTCGCGGAAGGAATAATCGGCAACCACTTCGGGCTTCCAGGATCCGCCATAGCCGCGCAGATCGGCGCAGACCACGGTGAAGCGCTGCGTCAGGCGCGGCGCGATCGTCGTCCACATCGCCCGCGTCTGCGGAAACCCGTGCAGCAACAGCACCGGCGGCCCCGATCCGCCGATCTCGTAAGCGATCTCGACCTCGCCGACCCGCAAGCACCCAGCCTCGAACCCTTGCATCGCCAATCCCCTTCTCCTTTTCCCAAATATCCCGGGGGAGTCGCGCAATGCGCGACGGGGGCGGCGCCCCCATCCGCGTCGCCGTTCAGGCGACGCCACCCCCGCCAGGATCAGCCTTGCTTCGCCAGAGCGTCCAGGATCCGCGCCCAACTGCGCACGCCGTGGTGGAAGCTCGACAGGTCGTATTTCTCGTTCGGCGAATGGATCTGGTCGTCGTCCTTGCCGAACCCGATCAGCATCGCGTCGGTGCCCAGGATGTCCTTGAAATACCCCGCGATCGGGATCGAGCCGCCGCAGCCCACGTAAGCCGCCGGGTGGGGCCATTCGTCGCTCAGCGCACGGCGGGCCTTTTCGAACGCCGGGTTGTCGATCGACATCTGCGAAGCGGGCGATCCCTTTTCGGTGCGGTACTCGATGCTGAACTCTTCCGGCAACCGGCTTTCGACATAATCGCGGAACGACTTGCGGATCGCGTCGGGGTCCTGCTTGCCGACCAGCCGGAAACTGACCTTGGCGCTGGCCTGGCTCGGCAGCACGGTCTTGAACCCGGCGCCGGTATAGCCGCCCCAAATACCGTTCACGTCGCAGGTCGGGCGCGACCAGATCATTTCGATCGGCATCCGGTCTTGTTCGCCCGCCGGCTCCTTCAGCCCGACCTCGCCGAGGAAGGCCGCGTGATCGAAATTCAGCCCCTGCCACTGCGCCAGCACGTCCTCGGGCAGTTCCTCGACCCCGTCGTAGAATCCGGGCAGCGTTACCCGTCCGGTGTCGTCATGCAGGTCGGCCAGGATCCGGGTCAGCACCCGGATCGGGTTCATCGCGATGCCGCCATACATGCCCGAATGCAGGTCGCGGTCGGGCCCGGTGATGGTGAAGTCCTCGCCCAGCAGGCCACGCAGCATGGTCACGATGGTCGGCGTGCTGTCGCCGAACAGCCCCGTGTCGCAGATCAGCGCGACATCTGACTTCAGCTCCTCGGCGTTTTCCTTCATGAACGGGATCAGCGACGGCGATCCTGATTCTTCCTCGCCCTCGAAGAAGAAGGTGATCTTGCAGGGCAACGATCCGTGCACCGATTTCCACGCACGGCAGGCCTCCACGAAGGTCATCAGCTGGCCCTTGTCGTCCGAGGATCCGCGGCCGCGGATCACCTTGTGGCCGTCCACGTCTTCCAGCGCCGGGTCGAACGGGTCGCGGTCCCACAGGTCAAGCGGATCCACGGGCTGCACGTCGTAATGGCCGTAGAACAGGATATGCGGTCCCGGGCCGTCGATGTGGCCCACCACCATCGGATGGCCCGGCGTCTGACGTTTTTCTGATTCGATTCCAATGCTTTGCAGATCGCTGACCAGCCAGTCGGCGGCGGTTTGGCAATCATTCCTGTAGGCCGGATCGGTGGAAATGGAAGGGATTCGAAGCAGTTCCAGCAACCGTTCGATTGCGGCGGGCAAATCCTGATCGATGCGGGACAGAACGGTTTCTAGCGACATGGGGTCTCCTGTAAGGTATAATTTTCACGCGTCGGGCGCGCGCAGCCCGGTTTTTTCCAGCGGCATGGTTGATGCAAGTCAAGGAAATCACAAGCGTCAATTTGTTACCTGTTGTCGGGAACGCGCTCGGACTATAACGATTTCTTGCATATGTTCGAACAGGACAAGCCCGGTATAATCGCGCGACAGGATCAGCGCGCGACGCCGAGCCAGGAAGGAAGGACCAATATCGTGGATTACACGGCCAAGCTGGATCAAGCCCTGAACAAGCTGCACGAAGAGGGGCGCTATCGGACCTTCATCGATATCGAACGGGAAAACGGCAATTTCCCGCACGCCACCTGGACCCGTCCCGACGGCTCCAAGCGGCCGATCACCGTCTGGTGCGGCAACGATTACCTGGGCATGGGGCAGCACCCGGTCGTGTTGGCCGCGATGCACGAAGCGATCGACGCCACCGGCGCGGGATCGGGCGGCACCCGCAACATTTCCGGCACCACCGTTTATCACAAGCGGCTGGAGGCCGAACTGGCCGACCTGCACGGCAAGGAAGCGGCGCTGCTGTTCACCTCTGCCTATATCGCCAATGACGCGACGCTTTCGACCCTTCCCAAACTGTTCCCCGGGCTGATCATCTATTCGGACGAACTGAACCACGCCTCGATGATCGAGGGCGTGCGCCGCAATGGAGGCGCCAAGCGCGTGTTCCGTCACAACGATGTAGAACACCTGCGCGAACTGCTGGCCGCCGACGATCCCGAGGCGCCGAAGCTGATCGCCTTCGAATCGGTCTATTCGATGGATGGCGATTTCGGCCCGATCGAGGCGATCTGCGACCTGGCGGACGAATTCAACGCGCTGACCTATATCGACGAAGTGCATGCCGTGGGCATGTACGGCCCGCGTGGCGGCGGTGTCACCGAACGCGACCGGCTGGCCCATCGCCTCGACATCATCAACGGCACCCTGGCCAAGGCCTTTGGCGTGATGGGTGGCTACATCGCCGCTTCGGCCAAGATGTGCGACGCGGTGCGCTCCTATGCGCCGGGCTTCATCTTCACCACCTCGCTGCCGCCGGCGGTGGCGGCGGGCGCCGCAGCCTCGGTCGCGCATCTGAAGAAGGATCAGGAACGGCGCGATCAGCACCAGACCCAGGCCAAGATCCTTAAAACCCGCCTGAAGGGGCTGGGGCTGCCGATCATCGATCACGGTTCGCACATCGTGCCGGTCATCGTCGGCGATCCGGTGCATACCAAGCAGCTTTCCGACATGCTGCTGGAACAGTTCGGCATCTACGTTCAGCCGATCAATTTCCCAACCGTTCCGCGCGGCACCGAACGTTTGCGCTTCACGCCGTCTCCGGTTCACGGACCCGACGAAATGGATACTTTGGTACGGGCCATGGACGAACTTTGGTCGCAATGTGCGCTGAATCGTGCCGAAATGAGCGCCTAAGTCTACATCTGGTTTAAAAATCCTTGCCATATGCTACGCTGAACGAAACAAAAGATCGTGTTCGGATCGTGTGGTTCGGTATACGAATCAGCAAGTAGGGCAGTGGGGATGATCAGGCGAAAAGCACCGCAGGTGTCAGGCGAGGTGAATGTCGGGCCCAAGGGGTTTGACGATTTCGAAATGCGTCTGGGCGATGTCATGCGTGGCGAACGGGCCACGATGGGCAAATCCCTGCTCGATGTGCAGCGCGAATTGCGCATCAAGGCCGCCTACATCGCTGCCATCGAAAATGCGGACCCTTCGGTCTTCGACACGCCCGGCTTCATCGCCGGGTATGTCCGTTCTTATGCCCGCTATCTCGGCATGGACCCGGAAGAGGCGTTCAGCCGCTTCTGCGAGGAAAGCGGCTTCACCACCGCCCATGGCATGTCCGCCAGCGCATCGGGCCAGAAGAAGGCGAAAGAGGTGCCGCTGGCCACGATGAACGGTCGCGATCCCTTCAACGCGCCGACCACCCCCTTCGCGCCGGAAAAGGAAGGTTTCTTCGCGTCCGTCGAACCCGGAGCGATCGGATCGGCGCTGGTGCTGATGGCGCTGATCGGCGGCATCGGTTTCGGCGGCTGGACGGTGCTGAACGAAATTCAGCGGGTGCAGTTCGCCCCGGTGGAAAACACGCCCGACGTGCTGGCCGATCTGGACCCGCTGTCGACGACCGGGACAGGGCCGGCGACCGCGCAAAGCGGCACCTTCACCCCGCCGCAGGAAGCCTTGGATCGCTTGTACCGGCCGCAGGCGCTGGACGTTCCGGTGCTGGTGGCGCGCGACGCGCCGATTTCCACCCTTGATCCCTCCACCGTGGGCAGTTTCGTGCCGGCGATGCCGGATCGGTTCGCCGCCGTGTTCGCCGATCCCGAACCTATCGCCGGACCAGAGCCGGAACAGGTGCTGCCGCAGGTTGTCGAAACGCTTGGCGAAGGTATCACCATCGTCGCAGCACGGCCGTCCTGGGTGCGGGTCCGCGCCGCCGACGGCACCGCGGTGTTCGAAGGGATCATGGAACCCTGCGAAACCTATTCCGTGGCGCAGACGGAACAGCCGCACACGATCCGCGTGGGCGACAGCGGCGCGATCTATTTCGCCGTCGACGGCAAGACGCTGGGCCCGGCGGGCGAGCGCGGGTCTGTCACCTCGAACCTGACCTTGTCGGTCGATCATCTGGCCGCGACCTATCAGGTGGCCGATCTGGAAGCCGACGGCGAACTGGCCAATATCGTCGCCGATCTGCGCGGCGGCGCGCCCGAACCGGTCTGCCATAACCTCGATTGAGACGGTTCAACCCGTTGAAGCGGGCGCGGCGATGGCCTATGTCCAAGCTGCAATAGCAGAGGTTTCCTACCATGTCGCTGAACCACGTCCGCCCGTGGCGCAACATCTATCGCCGCGAAAGCCGCAAGATCCATGTCGGCAACGTGCCGGTCGGGGGCGATGCGCCGATTTCGGTGCAGACCATGACCAACACGATCACCTCGGACGTGAAGGCCACGATCGATCAGGTGCAGCGTGCGGCAGAGGCCGGGGCGGATATCGTGCGGGTTTCGGTCCCGGATGAGGCCAGTTCCAAGGCATTGAAGGAAATCGTGCGCGAAAGCCCGGTGCCGATCGTCGCCGACATCCATTTCCACTACAAGCGCGGGATCGAGAGCGCCGAGGCGGGTGCAGCCTGCCTGCGGATCAATCCGGGCAATATCGGTGACGAGAAGCGCGTGAAGGAAGTGATCAAGGCGGCGCGCGATCACAACTGTTCGATCCGCATTGGCGTCAACGCTGGCAGCCTGGAAAAGCACCTGCTGGAAAAATACGGCGAACCGTGTCCCGACGCGATGGTCGAAAGCGGCATGGATCACATCAAGATCCTGCAGGATCACGATTTCCACGAATTCAAGATCAGTGTGAAGGCGTCGGACGTATTCATGGCCGCCGCCGCCTATCAGCAGCTGGCCGAGCAGACCGACGCGCCGATCCACCTGGGCATCACCGAAGCCGGCGGGCTGATGTCGGGCACGATCAAATCGGCGATCGGGCTGGGCAACCTGCTGTGGATGGGGATCGGCGACACGATCCGGGTCAGCCTGTCGGCCGACCCGGTGGAAGAGGTCAAGGTCGGCTACGAGATTCTGAAATCGCTGGGCCTGCGCCATCGCGGCGTCAACATCATTTCCTGCCCCAGCTGCGCCCGGCAGGGCTTCGATGTGATCAAGACGGTCGAGGCGCTGGAAAAGCGGCTGGAGCATATCAAGACGCCGATGAGCCTGTCGATCATCGGCTGCGTGGTGAACGGGCCGGGCGAGGCCTTGATGACCGATGTCGGCTTCACTGGTGGCGGCGCCGGGTCGGGTATGGTGTACTTGGCGGGCAAGGCCAGCCACAAGATGTCCAACGAACAGATGATCGATCATATCGTCGAAGAGGTCGAAAAGCGCGCCGAAGCGATCGAGTCGGAAACCACGCCGGACGCGGCGGAATAGGCCGGTCTTGGCCCGGTCATACGCCTAGCGCGTCAGGTATTTCTCGATCACCGCCGCGGGCACGTCACCGCGGACAATCATCCGGGGCAGGACATAGCTCGGCGCCATGTCGACCCCGATCCGCTCTGCCAGTGCCGCATCCTGGTCCAGATCGAACACCGTCACCCGCAAATCGAGCCGCTCTGCAAGCGCGGCGAGATCGGCGCGCGCCCTTTCGCACCCCGCGCAACTCGGCCGCACGAAAAGCGCCAGCACCTTCTCGGCTTCGGGCGATCCGATTTCCGTGGCGGCGGGGTCGAACAATTCACCGGCGGCGGCGCTGAGCTGCACCAGATCGCGGTCGATGTCGTCCTGGTAGGGTGACGGGGCAGGCGGGTTGAAGGCCTGCCAGACCGGTTCGGGATCGGCCAGCAGCGCCGCACGCAGTTCATGCCCCAGAGCAGCACGTTCCCGTTCGTCGAAGAGCGATCCGCCCTGAGCAAAAGACGGCCCCGCAAGCAGGGCCGTCCAAGCAAGAACCAAGGCGGGCCGGGGGATCACTTCTGCGCGCGGGTGGCAGCGACCAGTTCGGTCATGTTGGCCAGCGGTACGTATCCGCGCAGCATCTGGTCCTGCAGGACGAAGGTCGGGGTGCCGCTGATGCCCAGTTTCTGCGCCAGCACGTGATTGTCGCCGATCAGCTGGTCGACCTCCGGGTCGTTCATGCGGGCGGCGATCGCCTTTCCGTCCAGCCCCATCGTGTTGGCCAGACGCACCATGGATTTTTCGCTGACCTTGCCACGGAACTTGATCAGGGCGTCGTTCATCTTGCCATAGGCGTCATCGCCCGCGACCAGCCTGGTGGCGATGGCAAAACGCGATGTCAGCACCGAGTCGTCGCCGAGGATCGGGAATTCCTTCACGATGAAGCGGATGTTGCCGTCGGTTTCCAGCAATTGCTTCACTTCGTCATGCGCCTTGCGGCAATAGCCGCAGCGGTAGTCCATGAATTCGACTAAAGTGATGTCGCCTTCGGGGTTGCCGCCGACCCAGGCCCGGTCATCGTTGAAAATGGCGTCGCTGTTGGCCTGCACCATCTGTTTGTCACGTGCCACTTCGGCCACGGCCTGACGTTGTTCGTAGACCTGGTAGGCCTCGAGGATCACCTCGGGGTTTTCCAGAAGATAGGCCCGCACCTCGGCGCGGAATTCAGCGCGTTCCTGGTCGTTCATATCGCTGATGTCGAAGGCCTGCGCCGGGAGCGCAAGGGTCGAAAAAGCGACGGCGGCGAGGAATTTCTTCATGTTTACTTCCTTTTGCTGGCTTGGGCCTCGGCAGCAGAGAGCACATCCTGCGCGCGAAGCCAAGGGGCCGACCCGCGCGGCAAAAGGTCCGCCGCGCGTTTGGCATGTATCTGGGCATCTTTGAACCGTCCGGCAAGGGCATAGCGTTCGGCGGTGACCACCGAGGCCATGCCGGTCTTGCCGGTTTTGGCATAGGCCGTGGCCATGTCGCGCAGCACCCGCGCGTCTGTGAAATCACGCGCCCGGGCTTTTTCCAGCGCCTGCAGCGCGCGCTTGGGCTGACCAGCGGCCAGCAAGGCGCGGCCCTGTCCGCCAAGGATCAAAGCATTGCCGGGCGCCAGCGCCGCGGCGCGGCCATAGGCGGCAACGGAGGCTTCGGCGCGGCGGCTTTCCAGCAGAATCTGCCCGTTCAGTTCATGCACGAAGGGATCCTTTGGCCGCAGCGCGATCAGCTTGCCGATCGCGGCGAGCGCCTTGGCGCTGTCGGGCTTGCGGTGATAGGCGACGGCCTGCCGCACCAAGGCGATATCCTTGCTGGCGCTGGATCCGGCCCGGCGCAAGGTCCAGCTCGGCGCGCGCAGGAAGGCCGACAGCTTGCCCTGGGCGCGGGCGAACCAGTAATCGGCATCCTTGTTCCGGCCCGGCTTGGCCTTGGCCGCCGTCACCTGCGCCTGCACCGCCCGCAGCCGGTCGCGGGTCAGCGGATGGGTGCGGGCATAGGGATCCTGCCGGCTCTGGTTCAGCAGTTCCTGACCGCTGAAGATATTGAGCAGATCGATCATCGCTTTGGGATCGGCCCTGGCCGAGATCATGTAGCGGATCGCGGAATTGTCGGCGGCGCTTTCCTCGGCCCGGGTATGGGACATGAACACGCGGTTGGCGGAACTGCTGACACCAAGGCCCAGGGCGCTCACCGCGGACCCGTCCGCGCCCGAGGCCGCAGCCGCCGCCGCCAGCGCGATGCCCAGCCCGCTGATCGTGTTGGCCATCCGCATGTTGCTGAAGCGCCGCGCGATATGCCCGTTGGCGATATGCGCGGCCTCATGCGCCAGCACCGATTGCAGCTCGTCTGCTGTCTTCATCTTCAGCAGCAACCCCGAATGGATGAAGATATGGCGGTGATCGACCACGAAGGCATTCAGGCTGCTGTCGCGGATCACCATCACCTTGACGGATCCCGCCGGCAGCCCGGCAGCGTTCAAAACCGGCTGCGCAAGACGGCCGAGGGCGTGTTCGATATCCGCGTCGCGCAGCAGCGTGACAGCCTGCGCCGGCAGCGCATGCGACAGCATGACCGCCAGTACGGCGAGAAAGCGAAGAAGAGGATGCATTGACGGCGCGCCTGTTTCCGGATGAATTGGCCCTTCGGTTGGCTCGCAGCATAGGAAGGAAACCATGCGGAACTCAAGACGATCACAGGTCGATCCCTTTATTGTGATGGACGTGATGGAAGCCGCCCGCGCCGCCGAGGAAGCGGGGCGCGATATCATCCACATGGAAGTCGGCCAACCCGGTACCGCGGCCCCCGAAGGCGCGCGTCAGGCATTGGCCCGGCTGATGCAGGACGACGCGATGGGTTATACCGTCGCGCTTGGCCTGCCGGCGCTGCGCAAACGCATCGCGCGGCTTTACGGCGACTGGTACGATGTCGATCTTGACTGGAACCGGGTGATCGTCACGCCGGGATCGTCGGGGGCTTTCCTTCTGGCCTTCACCGCCTTGTTCGATGCCGGCGACCGGATCGGGATCGGCGAACCGGGCTATCCGTCCTACCGGCAGATCGTCAAGGCGCTGGACCTTGTTCCCGTGGGGCTGCAGGCGTCGCCGGATCACCGGCTGCAGCCGGTGCCTGCGGATTTCGCGGGCATGGATCTGCAGGGGCTGATGGTGGCCTCGCCCGCCAACCCGTCGGGCACCATGCTGGACAAACCCGCGATGCAGGCGCTGGTCGAGGCCTGTCAGGCCAGCGACACCGCCTTCATCAGCGACGAGATTTATCACGGCATCGAATACGAGGCGAAGGCGGTCACCGCGCTGGAGGTCACCGATGATTGCTACGTGATCAATTCCTTTTCCAAGTATTTTAGCATGACCGGCTGGCGCATCGGCTGGATGGTGGTGCCCGAGGATCATGTCCGGGTGATCGAGAGACTGGCGCAGAACATGTTCATCTGTCCCAGCCACGCCAGCCAGGTCGCGGCGCTGGCGGCGATGGATTGCGGCGAGGAGCTCGAGGCCAACATGGCCGTCTACCGCGAAAACCGCCGGCTGATGCTGGAAGGGCTGCCCAAAGCCGGCTTTGACAAGATCGCGCCGCCGGACGGGGCGTTTTACGTCTATGCCGATGTCAGCGACCTGACCGATGACAGCCGCGCCTTCGCCGCCGAGATCTTGGAAAAGGCCGGGGTGGCGGTGACGCCGGGGCTGGATTTCGATCCCGTTCGCGGGGCAGGGACGCTGCGGTTTTCCTATGCCCGCGCCACGGCGGATATCGTCGAGGGGCTGAAGCGGCTGGAACGGTTCATGGCCGCGCGGCGGTAAGGCCGCCACGAGGCCGGGCGGCGCCATCGGGGTTGCGAAGAGTGATGAAACCCGCTCGCGGGGCTGTGCAAACCGGCCCCGTTCGGGATAGTGTGGCGCCAACAACAACCGGGAACCGGGCAGATGAGCGGTATTTTCAGACAGTTGCGGCTGGCCTTTGCGCTGGCGCTTTGGGCCTTGCCCGCGACGGCGCAGGACCTTTCCGGCCTCGCGCGCGTCGAGATCGGCAATTCGCAGATCACCGACCGCAGAAGCGGCATCAAGGTGGAACTGGCGCTGAGCCAGGGTGTGCCCTACCGCGTCTATACGCTGGCCGATCCGGCGCGGCTGGTGTTGGATTTCCGCGAAGTGGACTGGCGCGGGGTGACCAAGCCGGTGCTGCTGAATGCCGACAGGGCAAGCGACCTGCGCTTCGGCACCTTCCGACCGGGCTGGTCGCGGATGGTGGTCGATCTGAAAGGGCCTTACGCAATCAGCGAGGCGGGAATGGTGGTGGCGCCGGACAGCGGCAAGGCGCGTCTGTCCGTCACCCTGATCGAGACCGATTTCGAAAGCTTCGCCGCGCGCTCCGGCGCGCCGTACGATCCCCGCTGGGACCTGCCCGAACCGACGGCACGATCCGAAACCAAGGGTCTGCCGGGCGAGGGGCCTCTGGTGGTGGTACTGGATCCCGGCCATGGCGGCATCGATCCCGGCGCCGAACGCGACGGCTACAGCGAAAAGGACCTGATGCTGGCCTTTGCCCGCGAACTGAAGGAAACGCTGCTGCGCTCGGGAGGGTTCGAGGTGGTGCTGACCCGCGACGACGACCGGTTCGTGTCGCTGGAACGCCGCGTCGCCATCGCCCACGAGGCCGGTGCACATGTGTTCCTGTCGCTGCATGCCGATGCGCTGGCCGAGGGGCAGGCAAAGGGGGCAACGCTGCACCTGCTGTCGGAAAACGCCACCGACGCCGCCTCGGCCAAGCTGGCGGAACGGCATGATCGCGACGATATCCTGTCGGGGGTCGACCTGACCGGGCAGGATGACGTCGTGGCCGGTATCCTGATGGACCTGGCGCGGCAGGAAACCCGGCCGCGTACCGAACGGCTGGCCCAGTCGATGGTCGCAGGGATCAAGGAGGCGGGGCTGGCGATGAACCACCGTCCGGTGCGCCGCGCCGCCTTTTCGGTGCTCAAGGCGGCCGATATTCCCTCGGTCCTGCTCGAGGTCGGCTTCCTGTCCAATCCGCGCGACATGGAGAACCTGTCGAACAAGCAATGGCGCATCGCCATGGCGGCCGGCATCCGCGACGCGCTGCGCGCCTGGGCCGCCGAGGACGCGGCGCTGGCCAAACTGGTGCGGCAGTAGGCGGGGCCGAAACAGCGGAAAACGGCCCAGGCTTCAAGCGGAGTTGTTTTGACGGCGCCGAATGCCGACATTATAGAGTGGCAACCATTCAAAAGGGGCGGCGCGCGTGCTCAGGTTCATTCTTTCTTTCTTCGGGGCCATTTTCACCCTGGTCACCCTCGGGCTGGCGGTTGTCGCGCTGAGTATCGGGTCGATCTTCTATATCTATGGCCGCGATCTGCCCAGCCACGAGAGCCTGGCGCAATACACCCCGCCGACGATCAGCCGGATCTATTCCGGCGAAGGCCAGATGATCGACGAATTCGCGCAGGAACGTCGCCTGTTCACCCCGGCCGAGGATATCCCCGACCTGGTGAAACACGCCTTCATCTCGGCCGAGGACAAGAATTTCTACACCCACAAGGGCTATGACGCGCGCGGCATCGCCGCAGCGGCGCTGGAAGCGGTGAAAACCCGCGGCGGATCGGTGCGCGGCGCCTCGACCATCACCCAGCAGGTGATGAAGAACTTCCTGCTGGGCGGCGAACGCAAGATCGAACGCAAGATCAAGGAAATCATCCTCGCCACCCGGGTCGAAGAAACGCTGAGCAAGGACAAGATCCTCGAGCTTTATCTCAACGAAATCTTCCTCGGCCAGAATTCCTATGGCGTGACGGCGGCGGCGCAGACCTATTTCAACAAGACGCTGGGCGAACTGGCCCCGCACGAGGCGGCGACGCTGGCCTCGATGCCGAAGGCGCCGGGCAAGTTCCACCCCGTCCGCAACAAGGACCGGGTGCTGGCGCGGCGCGACTTCGTGCTGAAGGAGATGGCCGAGAACGGCTATATCTCGAAAGCGGTCTATGAGAGCGAAAAGCAAAAGCCGCTGCGCTCGGTGCAGAACGGCGATTTTGACAGCTTCAAGTCGGCCCTGCCGCCGCGCGATTATTTCACCGACGAAATCCGCCGCCAGCTGAGCCGCGATTTCGGCGAGGAACAGTTCTTCTCGGGCGGCATGACCGTGCGCGCGACCGTCGATCCCGAAATGCAGGTCGAAGCCGCCATCGCGCTGCGCCGGGGTCTGGAAAAGTACGACCGCGCGCGGGGCATTTGGATTGGCTCCGGGGTCACGATCCCGGCCGATCAGCTGACCGACGAGGCCAGCTGGCGCGCCGCGCTGGCGGCCACGGAGATGCCGCGCGACATCGATCTGGACGGGGTCTGGCACCCGGCGGTGGTGCTGGAACTGGGCAAGCAGGACGCCCGGATCGGCATCGAAGGGGTGGACGAGGACGCGGACGGCCACTGGATCATCGCCAAGGACGTGCAATGGGCCCGCAAGAAGCTGGAAGACGGCAAGCTGGCCAAGAAGGCGCGTGTTGCCGGCGACCTGCTGAGCGTGGGCGACGTGGTTCTGGTGCGTGCCCAGACCAAGAAGGATGGCAGCTTCGACCGCTGGACCCTGCGGCAAGTGCCGGAAATCCAGGGCGGATTCATGGCGATGGACGTCAATACCGGCCGGGTGATCGCGATGCAGGGCGGCTTCAGCTACCAGGACTCGGTGTTCAACCGTGCCACCCAGGCGATGCGCCAGCCGGGGTCGAGCTTCAAGCCCTTCGTCTATGCTGCGGCACTGGACAGCGGCTATTCCCCCGCAACCATCGTGATCGACGCCCCGATCGAGGTGAACACGCCGCAGGGCCTGTGGCGCCCGCGCAATTCGTCGAACAAGTTCTACGGCCCGACGCCGCTGCGTACCGGGATCGAAATGTCTCGGAACCTGATGACGATCCGCCTGGCGCAGGAAATCGGCATGGACGTTGTGGCCGATTACGCCGAACGGTTCGGGGTCTATGACAACATGGGCAAGTTCCTGGCCAATTCGCTGGGCGCGGATGAAACCACGCTCTACCGCATGGTCGCGGCCTATGCGATGTTCGCCAATGGCGGCGAACGGGTGGAACCGACGCTGGTCGACCGGATTCAGGATCGCTATGGCAAGACGATCTATCGCCACGACAGGCGCGACTGCGTCGATTGCGCCAACCCGAAGGTCCCCGCCGGTCGCAGCCCGGCCATCGTGTCGAACCGTGAACGGGTGATGGATGCGATCACCGCCTATCAGCTGACTTCGATGATGAAAGGCGTGGTCGATCGTGGCACCGCGTCGAGCACGGTCAATCTGGACGTGCCGGTGGCGGGCAAGACCGGCACCACCAACCAGGCGCGCGACGTGTGGTTCGTCGGCTTCACCAGCAATATCGTGGCGGGCTGCTACATGGGCCATGACCAGCCGCGGCCGCTGGGGCGTGGCGCCTATGGTGGCAGCATGTGCGGCCCGGTCTTCACCGAATTCATGAAGGAAGCCACCAAGAAATACGGCGGCGGACCGTTCAAGGTTCCCGAGGGCGGCCATTTCATCAAGATCGACCGCTATACCGGCGAACGCCTGCCCAACGATGCCTCCGGGGCCGACGTGGTGGCGGAATATTTTCGCGACGGGGAAGAGCCGCTGTTCGGCATCACCTTCGATGGCGGTTTTGCCATGGGATCGAACCTGCCGCTTTTCGAAGAGGTCGGCGATCCCGGTCGCGAGGTCACCACCTCGACCGGCGACACCGCGATTGTCGGGCCCAAGGCGACCTTCGGGTCGGTCTCCTCGGGCGGGCTTTACTGAGGTAGCCGGGGGGCGTGTCCCCTTGGAACGCCCGCCAGCCGGCCCTGCGCCCGCACAGCGCTTGCCCCCGTTCCCCCGCTGGTTTATCACCCGGCACTGAGAGTTTTTCACAAGGATGACCGATGCGCGCCGAGGTCCAAAATACCGTTTCCGAAATCGAAAAGTCGCTGGAGCTGTTGCGCCAGCGGATGGATTGGGAGACCGCGCAGTTCCGGCTGGAGGAATTCAACGCCCGGGTCGAGGACCCGACGCTGTGGGATGATCCGGAAAACGCCCAGAAACTGATGCGCGAACGTCAGTCGCTGCTTGATGCGATCAATACGCATGACGGCATCAAGCAGGAAATGTCCGACAATATCGAGCTGATCGAACTGGGCGAGATGGAAGAGGACGAGGAGGTCGTCACCGAGGCCGAGGAGGCGCTGAAGGCGCTGGCCAAGAAAGCCGCCAAGAAAGAGCTCGAAGCGCTCTTGAACGGCGAAGCGGATTCCAACGACACCTTCCTCGAAATCAACTCGGGCGCGGGCGGCACCGAAAGCTGCGATTGGGCCTCGATGCTGGCGCGGATGTATGTCCGCTGGGCCGAAAAGAAGGGCTACAAGGTCGAACTGCAATCGATGAGCCCGGGCGAAGAGGCCGGGATCAAATCCGCCACCTACAAGATTTCCGGCCATAACGCCTATGGCTGGCTGAAATCGGAATCGGGCGTGCACCGGCTGGTGCGCATCTCGCCCTATGACAGTGCCGCGCGGCGCCATACCTCGTTCAGTTCGGTCTGGGTCTACCCGGTGGTCGACGACAATATCGAGATCGAGGTCAACCCGGCCGATATCCGCATCGATACCTACCGGTCCTCGGGCGCGGGCGGACAGCACGTTAACACCACCGATTCGGCGGTGCGGATCACCCACATCCCGACCAATATCGTGGTGACCTCTTCGGAAAAGTCGCAGCACCAGAACCGCGACATCGCCATGAAGGCGCTGAAATCGCGGCTCTACCAGATGGAGCTGGACCGCCGTCACGCGGCGATCAACGAGGCGCACGAAGCCAAGGGCGACGCCGGCTGGGGCAACCAGATCCGGTCTTACGTTCTGCAGCCCTACCAGATGGTCAAGGACCTGCGCACCGGGTTTGAGACCTCGGACACCGCCGGGGTTCTGGATGGCGATCTGGATGGTCTGATGGCCGCGACCCTGGCGATGGATGTCGCCGGAAAAAGCCGCGCCGACGCCCAGAGCGAGGACTGATCCGGCTTTCGTTACCTGTCGTCTGAACGGGCCGTTTTGAACCGCTTGCCGCGCGGGGTTCCCGCCCGTACCGCCGGGCGGGGCAGGGGGGAAGACGCGTTCGCTTCGTCGTTTCCGGTGTCCTTCCTAAGCCTTTCGCATAGGTTTCCCTTCAAATGCGCGGCCGTAGGGGCTTGCGCCAAAGCCGCACTTGACCCATTTGTAGCAGCGCGGATGGTTCCGTCGTTTTTGTTGTGGGAGTCTTGAGTTATGGATTTGCTGGATCGGGATGCGCTTGAAATTTCGGCCCTTCTGGAAACGCGCGAGCTGAGCGCGGAAGAGCTGATGAAGGCCACGCTCGACCGGATCGGCGCTGTCAACGGCAAGGTCAACGCGATCATCTCGATGTGCGACCCCGACACGCTGATCGCCGAGGCGCGCAAGGTCGACAACTCCCCCCGGCGCGGCTGGCTGCACGGGATTCCGCTGGCGGTCAAGGACCTGGCCAATGTGGCGGGGATCGAAACCTCGATGGGATCGCCGATCATGGCCGGGCAGATCGCCAAGGAGGATTCCATTTTCGTCAGCCGGATGCGCCGGGCCGGCGGGCTGTTCATCGGCAAGACCAACACGCCGGAATTCGGCCTGGGCAGCCACACGTTCAACCCGGTGCACGGCCACACACACAATCCCTATGACCTGTCGAAATCCGCTGGCGGATCGTCCGGCGGTGCGGCGGCGGCGCTGGCGTCGCGGATGCTGTGCGTGGCCGACGGGTCGGACATGATGGGCAGCCTGCGCAACCCGGCGGCCTGGTGCAATGTCTATGGCTTCCGGCCCAGCTGGGGCCGGGTTCCCTCCGATCCCGAAGGCGACATGTTCCTGCACCAGCTGTCCACCAACGGCCCGATGGGGCGGTCGCCCGCAGACATCGCGGCGCTTCTCGAAGTGCAGTCGGGCTGGGACCACAACCAGCCGCACGGGTTGTTGCCGGAGATCTATCTCGACCGGATGATGGGAGATCTGGCCTATGCCCGGATCGGCTGGCTCGGTGACTGGGGCGGCGCCTACCCGATGGAGGAAGGCGTCATGGACACCTGCAAGGAGGCGCTGAAATCCTTCGAGCAGATGGGCGGTATCGTCGAAGAGGTGGCCCCGCCAATGCCCGCCGAACAGTTGTGGAGCGCCTGGATCACGCTGCGGTCCTGGGCCGTCGCGGCCAAGCTCGGCCCGCTGCTGGAAACCCACCGGGACGAATTGAAACCCGAAGCGATCTGGGAAATCGAACTGGGCCTGAAGCTCAGTGCGATGGACGTGCACCGCGCCAGCGTGGTGCGGACACAATGGTTCCGCAAGGCGGCAGAGCTGTTCGAGGAATACGATCTGCTGGTGATGCCCACGGCGCAGGTCTGGCCTTTCCCGGTGGAGCAGCGTTATCCGAAATCCATCGCGGGCCACGCCATGGATACCTATCACCGCTGGATGGAAGTCGTGGTGCCGGTCAGCCTGATCGGTCTGCCCTGCCTGAGCGTCCCGGCGGGGTTCGGTGAAAACGGTCTGCCGATGGGGCTGCAACTGGTCGGCCCGGCGCGCGGCGATTTGCGGGTGCTGCAGCTGGGCCAGGCCTGGCACGAAGGGACCCAATGGGCCGGGAAACGCCCGCCCTTGCTGTCGTAGAGCTTGATTTTGTCCTGAAAACCCCCTCCCATACTCAAAAACAAGAATATTTGTATGGGAGGATACGAATGCCGGATACCCCTTTGCCGGGTGCCCCCGAATTTGGAGAGGTGACTTTCGCGACATTGGCCGAGGCCTTGCGCCGGGGCTGGGCGGACATGAAGCGCGCGCCGGGCTTCGGCTGCGTCTTCGCCGCTTTCTATGTCGTGTTGGGGTTGATCATGGCCTGGGTCACCTACGTGACCGGGCAAAGCTATTGGCTGATCTTCGCGGCGGTGGGGTTCCCGCTGATCGGACCCTTCGCGGCGGTCGGACTGTACGAGGTCAGTCGCCGGATCGAGCAGGACCGGGCGATGGACCTCTACCAGATCTTCGGCGTGGTGGCGAAGCAATCGAAGCGCCAGTTGCCCTCGATCAGCGCCATCATCATCTTCATGTTCCTGTTCTGGTTCTTCATCGCCCACATGATCTTCGCCCTGTTCATGGGGACGATGACGATGACCAACGTGTCGTCTTCCTTCGACATCTTCCTGACCGCCAACGGTCTGATCATGCTGGGGCTGGGCACGGCGGTGGGCGCGGGGTTCGCGCTTCTGCTTTACATGGTCACCGTGTTGTCCCTGCCGATGCTGCTGGATCGTGAAGTCGACTACGTCACCGCGATGATCGCGAGCTTCAGGACGGTGCAGGAAAACCTGTTTCCGATGCTTGCCTGGGCGGCGTTCATCGCCGCGATCACTTTCGTCGCGATGTTGCCGGCATTCCTGGGGCTGTTTTTCACCCTGCCGCTGCTGGGGCATGCCACCTGGCACCTTTACCGGCTGATCTGCCGCGAAGGCTAAGGCGGGCCTCGCGGCCCTGCATTGATGCAGGTCAACGTATTCGGATTGGTTATTTCGTACCGATTAATGAGTGGGAACTTGTATTTCGCGGCCGTCTTTGCGTGTCGCATAATCCATTAACCAGGAGGAGAAGACCAATGCATAAAAGGGTTCTTTTCGCGGCCGCTGCCGTCGCGGCGATCTTTAGCGGGCCAACCTTGGCCGATGAAATGACAGATCCCGGAAAAACGACCTTCATGCAATATTGCGCCGCCTGCCATGGCGAATATGGCATGGGACAGGGGGCGGTCGCCGATGTGCTGACCACCGAAGTGCCCGACCTGACCACGCTGGCGGCGCGCAATGACGGGGTTTTCCCGATGCTCCAGGTGATCCATGTGATCGACGGCCGCACCGGGGTGCGGGCGCATGGCGGGCCGATGCCGATCTTCGGCGCGCTGTTCTCGGATGATCAGGATTTCGGCCCCTATGGCGGCCCGGTCTATACCCGCGGCAAAATCCTGTCGCTGGCCTATTACCTGGAATCGATCCAGAAATAACGCTTCCGGCGACACCCTGAAACTCGCCCGCAACCGCGCCAGTCCCTGGCGCGGTTGTTTCGTTTGGGGCCGATTCCCGTCATGGGCGGCGCTTTGCCGATCCGGCCGGGGCGGCAAAACCGGCGCCGGGCCGCCCAATCGCGGGGCCGCTGCCGGTGATGTTCCGCCGGGGCCGATTTCTGCGCCAAACCCTGCCCACGGGAATCGCGGAAATTCGCGGCGGACCGCCGCAAACCGGCCCTGGCCCGCCCGCCGCTTCCCGCTGCCGCGCGGTGATGATCGGATAGTCCCAGGACAGGCACAGTGCCGTCCGAGAAAACTGACAAGAGGATATGAAAATGCGTATCGCAACACGTCTGAACACCGCCGCAATCGCCCTGACCCTGGCCAGTCCGGTTCTGGCCGAGCAGATCGACGCCAGCCTCGATACCGATGGCGACGGGTCCTACAGCTTCGCCGAGCTGTCGGCGGCTTTCCCGGATCTGACCGAAGAACTTTTCGCCGAATTCGACATTTCCGCCGAAGGCCTGCTGGACGCTCAGGAAGTGTCGGAGATGAAAAAGGCCGGCGCCTTCCCGATGAAGCAAGGCTAAGAAAAAGCCCCCCGGCTTGGCGCCGGGGGGCATTGCTCGCAGAATTGCGTGACAGACGGGCAGGCGCCGGGTCAGGCCCCGCGCGACAATGCCGCGACGCCGGTACGCGCCACTTCGATCAGGCCCAGCGGGCGCATCAGCTCGGCGAAGGCATCGATCTTTTCCGGCGTTCCGGTGATTTCGAACACGAAGCTTTCCAGCGTGCTGTCGACCGCGTTGGCGCGGAAGATATCGGCCAGGCGCAGCGCCTCGACCCGCTTCTCGCCGTCGCCGCGCACCTTCACCAGCGCCAGTTCGCGTTCCACCGTCGCGCCCTCGACGGTCAGGTCGTGCACGTCGTGCACCGGCACGATCCGGCCCAGCTGCGCCTTGATCTGTTCGATAACCTGCGGCGTGCCCTCGGTGACGATGGTGATGCGGGAATAATGGCCCAGGTGATCCACCTCGGCCACGGTCAGGCTTTCGATATTGTAGCCGCGGCCGGAAAACAGCCCGATCACGCGGGCCAGAACGCCCGGTTCGTTGTCGACGATCACCGCCAGCGTGTGGCGTTCCTTCTTGTCCGAAAAGGTCGGGCGCAGGTTGTAGGCGGAATGCTTGGTCGAGCCTTTTTTGATGTGTAGAGCAGCCATGATGTCTTCTTCTTTTCAAAAATATCCACGGGGGTCCGGGGGCCGTCAGCCCCCGGGGCTCGGGGCCTAGACCAGGACCGCGCCGGAAGACCCGATCGCGTCCTTGGTGCTGGCTTCGCCCAGAAGCATCTTGTTGTGGGGCTCGCCCGACGGGATCATCGGGAAGCAGTTTTCGTGCTTTTCCACCAGGCAGTCGAAGATCACCGGACCGTCATATTCCAGCATTTCCATGATCGCGTCGTCCAGATCCGCGGGGTCGCTGACGCAGATGCCCTTGCAGCCAAACGCCTCGGCCAGCTTGACGAAATCGGGCAGCGCCTCGGACCAGCTTTGCGAATAGCGTTCGCCGTGCAGCAATTCCTGCCACTGCCGCACCATGCCCAACCGTTCGTTGTTCAGGATGAACTGCTTGACCGGCAGACGGAACTGAACGGCGGTGCCCATTTCCTGCATGTTCATCAGCCAGGACGCTTCGCCGGCGACGTTGATCACGAGGGCGTCGGGATGCGCCATCTGGATCCCGACCGAGGCCGGTAGGCCATAGCCCATGGTGCCCAGGCCGCCGGACGTCATCCAGCGGTTCGGGTCTTCGAAGCCCAGATACTGCGCCGCCCACATCTGGTGCTGGCCGACCTCGGTACAGACATAGCGGTCCATCCCCTTGGTCAGCTCTTCCAGCCGTTGCAGCGCGTATTGCGGCTTGATGGTCTGGCCTTCCTGCTTGAACTTCAGGCAGTCGATGGCCTTCCAGCCGTCGATCTGCTTCCACCAGGCCTGCAGCGCCTCGCGGTTGGTCTTGCGGCCGCGCGATTTCCACACCTTCAGCACGTCTTCCAGAACGTGGCCGACATCGCCGACGATCGGGATGTCGACGCGGATCACCTTGTTGATCGAACTGGGGTCGATGTCGATATGGGCCTTTTTCGATTTCGGGCTGAAGGCGTCGATGCGGCCGGTGATCCGGTCGTCGAACCGCGCCCCGACGTTGATCATCAGGTCGCAGTCGTGCATCGCCATGTTGGCCTCGTAAAGCCCGTGCATGCCAAGCATGCCCAGCCAGCCCTTGCCGCTGGCGGGATAGGCGCCCAGACCCATCAGGGTCGAGGTCACCGGGAACCCGGTAGCATCGGCCAGTTCGCGCAACAGCTGGCTCGCCGCCGGGCCGGAATTGATCACTCCGCCGCCGGTGTAGAAGATCGGCTTCTTGGCGTTTTCGATCGCCTCGACCAGTTCCTCGATCTCGGCCATGTCGCCCTTTATCTGGGGCTGGTAGTGGCTGATCTCGATCTTCTGCGGCTCGACATATTTGCCGGAGGCGAACTGCACGTCCTTCGGGATGTCGATCAGAACCGGGCCGGGGCGGCCCGACTTGGCGACGTGGAACCCTTCGTGGATGGTGCCCGCCAGCTTGTCGGTATCCTTCACCAGCCAGTTGTGCTTGGTGCAGGACCGGGTGATGCCCACGGTGTCGGCTTCCTGGAACGCGTCCGAGCCGATCATGAAGGTCGGCACCTGGCCGGTCAGTACCACGATCGGGATCGAGTCGAGCAATGCATCGGTCAGGCCGGTCACCGCGTTGGTGGCGCCGGGGCCCGAGGTCACCAGGACCACGCCCGGCTTGCCGGTGGAACGGGCATAGCCCTCGGCGGCATGCACCGCGCCCTGTTCGTGACGCACCAGCACGTGGCGGATATCGTTTTGCAGGAAGATCTCGTCGTAAATCGGTAGCACGGCGCCGCCGGGATATCCGAATACGACATCCACGCCCTGATCCTTAAGGGCCTGGACCACCATTTTCGCTCCGGTCATCTGACGTGTCATCTTTTCGCTCCGTTTACGACGTCAATAAATCAGCCAATAAAAAGCCCCCGATTTTCAGTCGGGGGCGCATGGGGTTCCATTATGGTGTCCGTTACCGGCCCATGCGCCATGTTCCTACGATTACGACTAGCGTTTGCATCGTCAGAGGCTCCTTAAAGTACTGGCCGGAGTATTATGGGCGGGGGCAGGGGGCGTCAACCGAGAAAAAAACGAAAAGTGTCGCCCGCGACAGTTTTTCTTTGCAAATATTGCGCGTCTTACCCTGGTCGGCGACATTCGGCGGTGCAAATGGCGCCCGGGGCGGGCAGGCCAGCTGTCAGAGGACCACGCCGGTTCCCTGCAGAACCCCATGTTCCAGCGCATAGCGGGTCAGGCCCGCGGTCGAGGAAATGCCCAGTTTGCGCTTGATGTTCTTGCGGTGGGTTTCCACCGTGCGCACCGAAATGTCCAGCGCGATGGCCACTTCCTTATTCGACTTGCCCTGCGCCAGCTGCAGCAGGATCGTCTGTTCCCGCTCGGTCAGCTGTTCACGGGTTTTGCCGTCTGGCGGGGTCAGCGATCCCTGCGCGCCGGTGCACAGGTAGCGCTCGCCGCGCATCACGGCATCGATGGCGGCCTTGATTTCCTCGGTCGGCACGTCCTTGAGGACATAGCCCATCGCGCCGTGACTCAGCGCCGAGCTGATATATTCGCGGCTGTCATGCATCGACAGGATCAGCACCCGGGTTTCGGGGCAGCGTTCGAGGATGATCTCGGTTGCCGAAAGCCCGCCGATGTCGGGCATGTTGAGATCCATCAGCACCACGTCGGGGCGCAGGGTTTCCACCGCTTCGATGATTTCGCGGCCCTTGTGGAAGGCACTGACGATTTCGATATCGTCATAGGCTTCCAGGATCGACTGGATGCCTTCGGCGACCATCGGGTGATCATCGACGATCACGACTCTAACGGGGTTTGTCATCAGATTGCTTTCTTCGGCGTCTCGGAGGGGCGGTCCGGCGGCAGCAGGTGGTTGAGAGGCACGATCGCTTCGATCGTTGTTCCGTCACGCCCCGACTGAATTTTAAGGGTTCCGTCCAGCTGTTCAATCCGTTCCTGCATGTTGCGCAATCCCAGCCCGCCCAGAGTTTCGCCGGTGTCGCGATCATGTGACCCGGACAGGCCGCGGCCGTTGTCGCTGATGCGCAGCGTCGCCCCCTGGCGGTGGCCGCGCAGATCGACCGTGACCTCGGTGGCATCGGCATGGCGTTCGACATTGGTAAGCGCTTCTTGCGCGATGCGGTAAAGCGCGATCTTGCTGTCCTCGTCAAGCCGGTTGCGGAACACAACCGTGTTAAAATCGACATTGATCCCGGTGCGGATGCTGAAATCCTCGCTCAGCGTCTGGATTGCCGGGCCAAGCCCGAGGTCGTCGAGCGCACCGGGGCGCAGGTCGCGGCTGATCCGGCGTACTTCCTGGATCGCGCCGGACAGATGATCGATGCCCTTGTCCAGCGTTTCGCTGGCTCTCTCGTCGCCGGCCTGAAACCGCCGCCGGGCGATTTCCAGCGCGTAGCGGATGCCGACAAGGATCTGGCTGATGCCATCATGCAATTCGCGCGCGACGCGGCCTCGTTCTTCTTCCTGCGCGTCGAATACCCGCTGGGTCAGCTTTTTCAGCTTGGCATCGGCCAGCCGGCGTTCGCGGATATTGATGACCATGCCGGAAAAGAACACCAGCAGCAGCGCCGCGAGGGTGATCACGCTGATATAGATGAAGGTACGCTGTACCCGTTCCTCCACCTCGGCCCGGGTCGAGGCCACGTGCTGCAGAATGTCATCGATGAACACGCCGGTCCCCACCGCCCACCGCCAGGACGGGAAAGAGGTGACATAGGTGATCATCCGCGCCTCTTCCCCGGTCGAGGGTTTCGGCCACAGGTGTTCGACATAGCCCGCCCCCTGCCGCGCGGTGGCGATGAAGTCGGCCACCACCGGGGTGCCTTCGCTGTCGGTCAGGTCCATCCAGTTGCGGTTGATCAGGTCGGTCTGGCGCGGGCTGACCAGATTGTTGCCGTCATAGTCATAGACGAAGAAGAATCCTTCCTCGCCATAGATCATCGCCGACAGGATCTGCATCACCTGCTGCTTGGCGGCCTGGTCATCCGGTGCGGCGCGGCCATAGACGAAGTAGAATCCGTTGCGCGCCTGGGTCACGTAATTGCGCAGTTCGGCCTTCTTGGCCTCGATCAGCTGGGTTTCCAGCTGGCGAATTTCGCGCGCGGCCAGTTGCCGCGACTGGTTTGCCACCAGCAACGCGATCGCCGTCACGGCCAGAACAAGTGGCAGTGTGGCCAGCAGGAAAAGTTTCTGGCCGTAAGATGGTCGTAAGCTTTGCAAAAGCCGGCGCATGCGTGATTCGATACGCGCGATTCGCGCCGGACGCAAACCCACTTTGCGATTTGCAACGCCGAAAAGGCCGTTGGCAGAGGCCGATATTGGCCAGTTTTTTCGTTCATGAACATGTTTCTACGTACTAGTAGGTATTCCCCCGAAGAGGGTCTCTGGATAGGTTTGCGCCACTCGAAACGATCCGCACCTGGCCGTGGACGGGCCTGGCGTGCAGAGGAAATCTGGGAGGATTAATTTATGGATCGTCGTTCTTTTCTGAAAACTTCGGCTCTGGGCGGTTCGGCTGCTGCCGCGGCATCGCTGGCGGCGCCGGCTTACGCACAGGGCAAGCGTACCCTGACCATGGTGACTTCGTGGCCGCGCGGTTTTGCCGTTCTTGATGATGCAGCCAGCTACCTGGAAAAAATGGTCGGTGAAATGTCGGATGGCAGCCTGACCATCGACAAGAAGGCACCGGGCGAACTGGTTGGCGCGCTGGAAGTGTTCGACGCCGTGTCGTCGGGCCAGGCAGACATGTACCACTCGGCCGATTACTACTTCGGCGGCCAGCACCCGGGCTTCAACTATTTCACCGCAGTGCCGTTTGGCGGTACCGCGCAGGAAATCACCAACTGGTACTACCATGACGGCGGCGAACAGCTGCATGACGAACTGGGCCAGATCTTCAACCTGAAAGGCATGCTGGCCGGTAACTCGGGTTCGCAGTCGGGCGGCTGGTTCCGCAAGGAAATCAAGTCGGCAGCCGACTTCAACGGCCTGAAGTTCCGTATGCCGGGCCAAGGCGGCAAGGTGCTGGGCAAGCTGGGCGCATCGGTTCAGAACATCCCCGGCGGCGAACTGTATCAGGCGCTGTCTTCGGGTGCGCTGGACGGTCTGGAATGGGTCGGTCCGATGGCCGACGAACGCGCCGGCTTCCAGGAAGTTGCGAAAGTCTACTACGCTGCAGGCTTCCACGAGCCGGGTTCGGCGCTGGCGGCCAACGTCAACCTGGACGTCTGGAACGACCTGAGCGATCAGCACAAGGCGATCCTGCGTTATGCCTCGATGGCAACCACCCAGCTGCAGCTGTCGGAAACGCTGGCCAACAACGGTGCCGCTCTGGAACGTCTGAAGGCGCAGGGCGTCAAGGTCCTGCAGTTCTCCGACGACGTCTGGGATGCGTTCGGCAAGGCCTCGATCGAGGTCAAGGACGAGGACATGGGCGATCCGCTCTATGCTTCCATCCGCGAGAGCTTCGAGAAATCTCTCTACACCTCGTCGGAATGGATCAACCAGTCGGATGGCTTCTACGTGCAGCAGCGGAACCGTGTTCTGGGCGGCTGATCGTAGTCTATAAAACTTCAGGGGCTCCTGTTTTGCAGGGGCCCTTTCTGGCGTCTTTGCGCCAATCGAAATCCCTGCGAAGGGAAACACGGGGGAAATCATGCAGGAAGAAAGCTCTGTCACGCTCGGACAGATCCTGGGTGCATTGGGCGATGGCGTCGTCTGGTTTTTCCAGAACATTGCCATGGCGTTTTACAATTTCGGTTACGCGGTCTCGCATCCGCAGCTCTGGCTGGACTGGTCCGACAAGGAAGCGGTGATGCGCTTCGTCTACTACGGCGGGTCGGTCGAGTTCTTCTTCGTCGTCTTCACGGCGGTTCTGATCATCACGGCCATCGGCATGTGGCGCAACGGCTTCATGTGGGGCTGTGTGCGGGTGCTGGAAGGCTTCGCCAACACGGTCGGGCGCTTCTTCGCCTGGGCCGGTCTGCTGATGGTGCTGCAACAGATCATCATCGTGTTCATGCAGCGGATCTTCACCCGGCCCGATATCGTGTTCGGCTTCGGTATCCCGCTGCAATTCGACATCAGCTGGTATGCCGAGGAACTGAAATTATACAACGCGCTGGTGGTGACGCTTTGTGCCACCTACACCTTCGTCCAGGGCGGTCACGTCCGGGTCGACCTGATCTATGCCGGTGTGAAATTCCGCACCAAGAAGGTGATCGACATGTTCGGATCGCTGTTCTTCATGATCCCCGCGGCAACGCTGATCTGGATGTATGGCTGGTTCTTCCTGTGGCGGCACCTGATCGTGCCGAAGCCCTCGGCCAGTGACACGCTGGAACGGTTGCTGATGAAATCCCGCGCAATGCGCTGGAACGTGGAAACCATCGGTTTCTCGCCGAACGGCTTTACCGCCTACTTCCTGTTCAAGATTCTTCTGGTGGCCTTCTGCGGCATGGTCTTCCTGCAGGCGATCGCGTTCTTCTACCGTTCCTTCTTGGAATGGAAAGAAGGCGAGGAAAGTGAAAACAAATACCTCGACAAGGATAGCCTTGGCGAAGGTGAAGAAGCCTACGAAGGCACGCACTAAGGGGGCAGTGGGAACATGCTATTTGGACTTGATGGGGTCGAGATCGGCCTGATTATCGTCGCGCTATGCCTCTTCGGGGGCATTCTGTCGGGCTTCCCGGTGGCCTTCGCCATCGGCGGGGCAGGGGTGATTTCCTTCGGGATCATCGCCGCCCTGGACAGCGCCGGATTGTTGATACACCAGGCCATCGATACCGGTTCCGCCATGTATCAGGAACTGGTCAGTTCCGGCGTCAAACCCGATTCAATCTCGATCTTCCGATACCCGGACCTGCCAAGATTGGCCGAACCGATCTTCGTCAAGGGCTGGGAAACCGCGATGGACCGCAACGTGTCCTTCATCGTGAACCGGATGAACGAACGGGTGCTGGCCGGCCAGTCGATCGAAACGCTGCTTGCGGTACTGATGTTCGTGCTGATGGGCATTACGCTGGAACGCTCCAAGATCGCCAACGACCTGCTGACCACCATGGCGCGCGTCTTCGGGCCGCTGCCCGGCGGTCTGGCGGTGTCGGTGGTCGTCGTGGGTGCCTTCCTGGCGGCATCGACCGGTATCGTTGGGGCGACCGTGGTGACCATGGGGTTGCTGTCGCTGCCGACCATGTTGCGCAACAACTATTCGCCCGAAATCGCCACCGGCGTGATCGCGGCGTCGGGCACGCTGGGGCAGATCATCCCGCCCTCGATCGTGATCGTTCTGCTGGGTACGCTGGCAGGGGACCTCTATTCGGCGGCACAGGAAGCCCGCGCACAGGCGGCAGGGTGTACCGATGCGTTGACCTATCTGGGTGAACCGGCCGTCGTGTCGGTGGGGACGCTGTTCCAGGCGGCGCTGCTGCCGGGCGTGCTGCTGGCACTGCTTTATGCGCTTTATGCCTTCGGTTACGCACTGATGAATCCCTCAAAGGCACCGGCGGTCGAACTGGGCCATACCGGCCACGAACCGATTTCGCGCCGCGAAGGCCTGACCTGGTTCCTCGGCGTTCCAGTCGCCCTTATCGGTGGCGCATTCCTGCTGACCTCGGTCGGCCTGATCGGCAGCCAGAGCCTTGCTGTGGATACCTACACCGATGTCGGCACCGGCGCGTCGCTGCGCACCAATGTCGGCGATGAATGCAAGGCCGCGATGATCGATCTGCACGGGCAGGAAGCCTGGGACGAAGCCATCGCCCAGCAGCAAGCGATCGACGCGGCCGGCGGCGTGCAAGAAAGCCGCAAGCTGTCGCCCGAGGAAATCGCCGAACGCATCGCCGCCAAGGCCGAAGCTGCGGCACCGATCGGTACCGGTGTGGCGATCCTTCTGGTGATGCTGGCGGTGACCCTGGCCTGGGCGCGCGGCACCAGCCCGTCCGCGGACCCGCGTCCGCTGATCATCGGCGCGATCGGTATCATCCTGACCGCGCTGGTCGATATCCTGCTGGTGGGTCCGGCAACCAGTTCGGGCCGGATGGTCGTGCTGATGCTGATCCCCGCGCTGATCGCGCTCTATGGCTGTCGTCACGGCATCGAGCGGCTGGCCAAGAATGAACTGATCCGGGTGGTGTTCCCGCCGCTGGTTCTGATCATCGCGGTTCTGGGGTCGATCCTGGGCGGCATCACCAACCCGACGCCGGCTGCGGCGCTTGGGGCCGGTGGCGCGATCATGCTGGCGGCGTACCGCAAGCTGCGCGACGAGGAAAAGTCCGGCAAGGTCGTGATCTGGTCCACCTTCGCGGTGGTCATCACCATCCTCGTCGGGATCAACTTCGACCTGCGGATCAACCAGCCGGACGTCAGTTTCGAAACCTGGGTGGCGTTCTTCGTCGCCTACGGTGCCTATCTCTATGCCGCTTTCGGCCTGATCTACAGCTGCTATGTTCTGTTCCGCTCGGGCGTTCTGACCCCGGTGGTGCGCGAAACGGCCAAGGTGACCTCGATGGTGTTCACCATCCTGATCGGGTCGCAGCTGCTGAACCTCGTGGTGATCTCCTTTGGCGGGGAACATTACATCCAGCAGTTCCTGAAGAGCTTCGACAACGAATTCACGGTCTTCCTGATCGTGATGCTGGTGCTCTTCGTGCTGGGCTTCGTGCTGGACTTCCTCGAGATCATCTACATCGTGATACCGATCGTGGGCCCCGTCATCTATGGCGGTACCTTCGATCCGAAATGGGTAACGATCATGATCGCGGTGAACCTGCAGACCTCGTTCCTGACGCCGCCGTTCGGCTTCGCGCTGTTCTACCTGCGCGGCGTGGCCCCGGCGAGCGTGACCACCGCCCATATCTATCGCGGGGTGGCGCCCTTCGTGCTGATCCAGGTGCTGGGGCTGGCGATCCTGTGGTTCTTCCCCTCGATCGTGACGATCGTGCCGGACCTCATCCCGCACTGATCCGAGGGACAGACAAGAAAACGAAAGCCGCCCTTCGGGGCGGCTTTTTCGTCAGAGCGGATGGTCAACGAGGCCAAATACCCCGGCGCGGTGCGTGCGTAGTTTTTCGCATGGGGGTGTTCGTCACGGGGCCTGGCGCAATCGACGGGCCGGGAGCCAATCCGCAGGGATCAGAACTTCACCGGGTGGCTGAGATCGGGCAGCGAGATATTGGCGACCTGTTCGGCGATCGGATCGGTCGACAACGGGTGCAGTTCCGAAGAATAGGCATCGTCGCCCTGGAACGCTTCCCAGCGGCCGGCCTTGAACACTTCCAGCCCGGAGAAGCGGGATTTGTATCCCATCTTGCCGCTGCCCTGCACCCAGTAGCCCAGGTAGACATAAGGCAGGCCGGATTCGCGCGCAATCTCGATGTGATCGAGGATCACGTAGGTCCCAAGGCTTTCGCGCGTCAGTTTGGGATCGTAGAACGAATAGACCATGCTGGTGCCATCGGACAGCAGGTCGGTCAGGCAGACCGCGATCAGCTTGTCGGTGTCGCTGTCGACATATTCGATCACCCGGCTGCGGACCGGCGTTTCCTCGATCATCGCGGCGAATTCGAACACGTCCATGTCGGCCATGCCACCATCGGCGTGACGGCTGTCGAGATAGCGGCGGAACAGGTCGTACTGTTCCTCGGTCGCCCAGGGCGAGGTCGCCCGGCGGGTCAGCCGCGCATTTCGTTTCAGCGTGCGGCGCTGGCTTTTGTTCGGGATGAAGCTGTCGACCCGGATCCGCGCCGACAGGCAGGCGGCGCAATCGGTGCAGGACGGCCGGTAGAGCACGTTTTGCGAGCGGCGGAACCCCTGTTGCGACAGGCTGTCATTCAGCGCAGACGCACTGTCCCCCTGCAACGCGGTGAACAGCTTGCGTTCCATCCGGTCGGCCAGATAGGGGCATGGCTGCGGCGCAGTCACATAGAACTGTGGAGCAAGGGGTAAAGTATGTCGCATAGCATCCAATAACGAGAACCCGCTCGAAGATATCAGCCAAACGACTATGCGCCAAGAGTCGATCTTTCGGCATAATCGCCGTGTTTACGGGCAGATCGGCACATTCTTGCTTGGATCAGCGCCGCGCCGCCCGGTTCAGCGCCACGGTGCCCAGCATCCGGTCGCTCAGCCCCTGGCCATTGCCGGAGGTGGCCATCAGCACCACCGAGATCACCTGCAGCACGGGGATGGCGAAGGAAATGTTCAGCCCCAATGTGTGCAAAAAGGCGGTTCCCAGGTCGAAACGCTGCCCGTCACCGGTGCGGAATTCGATCGCGGTCAGCCACATCCCCGGCGTCGCCGACCGGTTGGTCAGGCTGATCACCCGGTAGGCAAAGCCCACCATCATCATCAGGAAGGGAAAGAAGAACAGCCCGGTAAAGGCGGTGAAGGGCAGGATCGCGACGCAGATCAGCACGATCAGGACCGTGTCGATCACGAAGGCGATCAGCCGTTTCAGCGGCACGTCGTCGTAGAATTCGGGCTGCATTTCGGGGTCGGGCAGATGCCAGTCGGGCTGGCGCATCGGTGTGTCCTTTCAAGCAGGGGCCGGCCCGGACGGTGCCGGGCCGGTCGTGGCGGTGCGATCAGGCGTCTTCTTCTTCGCGTTCCTTGGCCGCTGCGCGGGAACGTTCATCCATGAACTGGTCGAATTCTGCCTTGTCCTTGGCGTCGCGCAGGCGCTGCAGGAAGGCTTCGAAATCGTCCTGTTCACGTTCCAGCCGCTGCAGCGTGTCGGCCTTGTAGGCGTCGAACGCGGTGTTGCCGCTGGATTTCATCGCGTGGAAACCGTGGCGAGTGTGGCGTTTGCAGGATTTTCCGAACATCTGTTTGCTCCAGATCATATAGAAAAGAAGGGCCAGCCCGATGGGCCAGAAGAAGACGAAGCCCAGAACCATGGCGGCGATCCATGCGCCCTTGCCCTTGCTGTCAAGCCAGGCTTCGGCTTTGGACAACCATCCCATGGCCGGTCCGGTGGTCGAATATGAAGCGGCGGGTGTCATCAAATATCTCCGTTGCTGTCGAAATGTGAATGCCTTTCACATTAAATAAATTGGCACCCGGGGTCGCCATTGCAAGGGTTTATGTGAATGGTTTTTACATTAATTTGGATTATGATGTGAAATCAGCGGCTTGCGCGCCGGTGAGTCGGGGCAAATCAGAGGGGTGGAGTTCGAAGATATGGTGCGGCGTACCGGCGGCGGCCCAGATCGTGCCAAACTCCAGCAGCCTCGGGTCGAGAAAGGCGCGGATCGGATTGAGGTGCCCGACAGGCGCGACGCCGCCGATGGCGAACCCGGTCTGGGCGCGGATCAGCGCGGCATCGGCCTTGCCCAGCTTTTCGCCCGCCACCGCGCTGGCCTTGCCGGTGTCGACCTGATTGCCGCCCGCGGTCAGGAACAGGATCGCCTCGCCGCTGTCTTCGCCCCTGAAGATCATCGACTTGGCGATCTGGTCCAATTCGCAGCCTGCCACGTCCGCCGCCTGCTGCGCGGTGCGCGCCAGCCCCAATTCCTTGATCTCTGTGTCGATGCCGGCGTCTTGCAGCGCTTTTTTCACGCGTTTGAGGCTTTTGCTCATCGGAGGTAATCCCATTTGTTTCCCAATGGATTACCGATAGCGAAGAAGGAACCTCGCTTCCAGCCCGCCCGGGCCTGCAATTTGATCCCCGTCATTGACCACCCGATCACGGCGTTACATCTTGCCGCCATGACATTCGCATCCCGCATGACCCGCCAGCCCACAGCTTTCAACCCCGACCGCGGGAAAGAAGCGCGAGACCTGTTTGCCGACCTGCCGCCGGGGCTTGCCGGGCTGATCGAAGGGGCGGCAGGGTGCAGCCCCTACCTGTCGACGCTTCTGCACAAGGAAACCGGCTGGATCCTGCCCGCGCTGGAGGCACCGGAACAGGCGGTCGACACGCTGTTTGCCGATCTGCGCGAAATGGCCCCCGACCGGTTGCCCGATGCCCTGCGGCAGGCCAAGCGCCGTATCGCATTGCTTGCTGGACTGGCCGATTGCGCCGGGGTCTGGTCGCTAGAAGAGGTGACCGGCACCCTGACCCGGCTGGCCGACCTGTCTTGCCAATTGGCGCTGCAGGCCACGGTGGGGGCGGAAATCCGGCGCGGCAAGCTGCCCGGCGCGACCGAAGACGACGTTGAAACCGCCGGTGGCATGGTCGCCTTCGCCATGGGCAAGATGGGCGCGTTCGAACTCAACTATTCATCAGACATCGACCTGATCTGCCTGTTCGACGAAACCCGCTACGACCGTTCGGATTATCACGATGCGCGGTCTTCGCTGGTGCGGGCGACACGCAAGATGGCGGCGATGCTGTCGGACCTGACCGGTGAAGGCTACGTGTTCCGCACCGATCTGCGGCTGCGCCCCGATCCGTCGGTCACCCCCGTTTGCATGGCGATGGCCGCGGCGGAAACCTATTACGAAAGCCTTGGGCGGACCTGGGAACGCGCCGCCTACATCAAGGCGCGCGCGGCGGCGGGCGACCTGAAGGCGGGCGCGGCATTCCTGGAAACGCTGCGCCCCTTCGTCTGGCGCAAGCATCTGGATTTCGCCGCGATCCAGGACGCCCACGACATGCGCCTGCGCATCCGCGAACACAAGGGACTGGGGGGCGCGTTGGACCTCTACGGTCACAACATGAAGCTGGGCCGGGGCGGCATCCGGGAAATCGAATTCTTCACCCAGACCCGGCAGCTGATCGCCGGCGGGCGCGATCCGGACCTGCGGGTGCGCGGTACCGTCGACGGATTGCGGGTGCTGTCCGAGAAGGGATGGATTCCGCAGGACGCGGCGGCAAAGCTGACCGATCACTACCGGTTCCACCGCGAGGTCGAGCACCGCATCCAGATGGTCAACGACGCCCAGACCCACGCCTTGCCCACGAATGACGAGGGGATGCTGCGCATCGCCTGTTTCATGGGCCGCGACATGGACGACCTGAAAGCCGACCTGCGGCGCAGGCTGGAAGAGGTGCATGACCTGACAGAGGGGTTCTTTGCCCCCGACGCGGCCGCGGCGGCCGAGGAAACGATCGACCGCGAAATGGTGCAGCGTTGGCGCAGCTATCCGGCTCTGCGCTCGACCCGCGCCGTGGAAATCTTCGACCGCATCAAGCCGCGCCTGTTCCAGCAACTATCCCGCGCCGCCCGGCCCGACGAAGCGGTGCGCGCCTTCGACGGTTTTCTTGCCGGGTTGCCGGCCGGCGTGCAGCTTCTGTCGCTGTTCGAGGCCAATCCGCAGCTGATCGACCTGCTGGTCGATATCGTCGGCACGGCACCGGAACTGTCGGCCCACCTGTCGCGCCATTCGGGGGTGTTCGATGCGGTGATCGGCGGTGATTTCTTCACCGCTTGGCCGGGGCTGGCGGTGCTGCGCGAAGAACTGTCGAGCAAGATGACGGCGGAAACCGATTACGAACGCAAGCTCGACCTGGCCCGCCGCTGGTGCAAGGAATGGCATTTCCGCGTCGGCGTGCATCACCTGCGCGGGCTGATCGATGCCGATGGCGCCGCCGCGCAATATGCCGACCTGGCCGAGGCGGTTCTCGCCGCGCTCTGGCCCGAGGTGGTGGCACAGTTCGCGGCTAAACACGGGGATTGCCCCGGTCGGGGCGCGATGGTGCTCGGCATGGGGTCGCTGGGGGCGCGGCGGCTCAACGCGACCTCCGACCTCGACCTGATCGTGATCTATGACGCCGATGGCGTGGAGTATTCCGATGGCCGCCGCCCGCTGGCCTCGCGCGCCTATTACGCGCGGCTGACGCAGGCGATGGTCACCGCCGTTTCGGCGCTGCTGCCCGAGGGGCGTCTGTACGAGATCGACATGCGGTTGCGCCCGTCGGGCACGCAAGGCCCGGTGGCGGCCAGCCTGACCAGTTTCCGCGACTACCAGATGAACGAGGCCTGGACCTGGGAACATCTGGCGCTGACCCGCGCCCGCGCCGTTGCCGGTGATCCGAATGTCGCAAAAGACGTGGAAGCGGTACGGCGCGAGGTTCTAACCTCGTCCCACGATGCCGCCAAGGTGATCGCCGACGTGGCCGACATGCGCGCCAAGATCGCCGATGCCAAGGCGCCCTCGGGGCCTTGGGAGGCCAAGATCGGTCCGGGCCGGTTGCAGGATGTCGAGCTTCTGGCCCAGGCCAGCGCGGTGATGTTCGGTACCAGCGCCCAATCGATGCCCGAGGCGCTGGAGGACGCCGTGAAAGGCGGATGGTTGTTGGAAAAGGAACGGGAGGCGCTGAACGCGTCTTACCGGTTGTGCTGGAAATTGCAGATGGTGTCCAAATTGCTGACCGACAAACCGCTTGACCCCGACAGCATCGGGCAGGGGGGCTGCGACATGCTGCTGCGTGAAACGGCAGCTGCGGATATCGACGCGTTGCTGACCGAGCTGCGGCGGAAAACGCAGGCGGCAGGCGAAGCGATCGATGCGGCGCTGGCGCGCGACATATCGGTGCGGGCATGACGGCGGATCGGCTCGACCCGAAGGGATTGATCCGGGAAAGTTTCCGGATCGAAGGCATCGGCGAACCCGAATGCCGGTCGATCTTCCTCGACTGGGCGCTGAGCCTGCCCGATGGCAGCGACAGCCAGCAGGCGTTGCCGCTGCTGATCGAACGGCACGCGTCGGAGCCTGACGATCACCCGATGATGGCGGTGCTGCGCGAAGGGCTGGGGCAGGTCGGCGGCCCGAAACGGCGCGGCGGCTGGCGCGGCAGGCGCGGGCGCTAGGGCAGGATCTGCAGCCAGCCCCAGACCGTCAGGATCGACACCGCCGTGGCGACCAGCACCGAGGACGCCGCGACCCTTTTCCCGACGCCGTAGATATTGGCGAACAGATAGGTGTTCACCCCCGGCGCCATCGACGCGGTCAGCACCGCCGAACGCAGGTCGCTGACCGGCAGGTCGAATGCCCGGCCCAGCCCGTAGACGATCGTGGGATGCAGCAGCAGGCTGACCGCGATGATATAGGCGATCACCTTGCCGTCGCCCTCGGGCTTGTAGCGCACCAGCAGACCGCCCAGGCCGAACAGGGCGGCAGGCAGGGCGGCGCGTTTCATCAGGTCCACCGCCGCCGTCACCGGTTCGGGCAGCGCGATGTCGCCGAGGTTGACGATGAAGCCCAGGGCGATGCCCACCACCAGCGCGTTGCGGAACATCGCGATGCCCACGGTGCGCGCCACTCGGAACGGCGACTGGCCGCGGGCGCGGACGATTTCCATCACCGTGATCCCCACCATGTAGCAGAACGGCGCATGGATCGACACGATGGCGAAATTGGCGGCCAGCGCATCCACGCCATAGGCGCGTTCGGTGATCGCCAGCCCCAGCAGCACCGAATTGGAAAACAGCCCGATGAAGCCGATGGCGACGCTGTCTTCCCACGGCCGGCCGAACAGGAACCGCGCGCCCAGCATCCCGGCGGCGAAACCGCTGCCCGCGCCGATATAGAAGGACAGCATCAGGGCGGGGTGATAGCTGCGGCTGAGGTCGAGCGAGGCGATGGCCGAAAACAGCAGGCAGGGGATGGCGAAATTCTGCGCGAATTTCATCAGCCCGTCGATCTGGCCCGCGTTCAGGTATCCCTTCCAGGTCGCGAAATAGCCGAACCCGATCACCAGGAAGACCGGAAGGACGACGTTGAGAAGGTCTTGCATCAAACGGGGCCTTTGCGCGTGCGGAACGGGCTGGGCGCCTCCGGCGGGGGGGCCGCCAGGATGAAGGCTGCTCAGACCTGGTAGGAAATCGTCATGCCGTCATAGGCGGGAGTGATGTGATCGGGAGTTTCGTCGTCCAGCGTCTGGTAGTCGAGATCGATATGCATGTTGGTCAGGACCGCCCGGCGCGGCGCCACCTGCGCGATCCAGTCCAGCGACTGTTCCAGATGGGAATGGGTCGGATGCGGCGTGCGGCGCAGCGCGTCAAGCACCCAGCAATCCAGATCCTGCAACACGTCCCAGGCGTCGCCCTCGATGGTGGCGACATCGGGCAGGTAGGCCAGGTCGCCGACCCGGAAGCCGAGCGCGTCGATCGATCCGTGGCCGACCTGGAACGGGGTCAGGGTGATGTCGCCGCCCTTGCCGGAAATGGTGATGTCACCGTCGATGGTGTGCATGTCTAGGATCGGCGGGTACGGGCTGTCCTCGGGTTGGATGAAGGCATAGCCGAACCGCGAATACAGCGCGTTCTGGGTGTCGCCATCGGCCCAGACGTTCAGCCTTTTGCGCATGTTGAACACGATCATCCGCAGATCGTCGATCCCGTGCACGTGATCGGCATGGGCATGGGTGTAGACCACCGCATCGAGTTCGCCCACATTGGCATCAAGAAGTTGCTGGCGCATGTCGGGCGTGGTGTCGATCAGGACGGAGGTCTTGCCCGCGTCGGTGATCCGGTCGACCAGCATCGAACAGCGGCGGCGGTTGTTCTTGGGGTTGGTGGGGTCGCATTCGCCCCATTGACCGCCGAGGCGCGGCACCCCGCCGGACGATCCGCAGCCCAGAATTGTAAAACGCAGTTCAGCCATCACGCGGCGGCCTCATACTTGGCGGCCTTCCAGAACAGGCGGTCGAAATTGGCCTGTGTCCGGGCGGCGAAGTCAGCATATGCAAGCCCGAACACCTCGGCGCCCACCTGCGCGGTATGCACGGTGTAACCCGGTTCGTTGCGTTTGCCGCGGAAGGGTTTCGGGGCCAGGTAGGGGCTGTCGGTTTCCACCAGCACCCGGTCGATCGGGGCATTCGCGAAGATGTCGCGCACCTCCTGGCTTTTGGGGAAGGTGGCGATGCCCGACATCGACAGGTAGAAACCCAGCTCCAGCGCCGTTTTCGCCAGTTCGGGACCGGACGTGTAGCAATGCATCACGCAGGAAAAGGCGCCGTTGCGGTGCTCGGCGCTGAGGATATCGGCCATGTCCTCGTCCGCGTCGCGCGAATGGATGATCAGCGGCAACCCGGTGCGGCGCGCGGCCTCGATATGGATGGGCAGGCTTTGCTTCTGAATGTCCGCGCTGTCGGCCGTGTAGTGGTAATCAAGGCCGGTTTCGCCGATGCCGACGAATTTCGGATGCTCGGCCAGAGCGGTCAGCTCATCGACCGTGACCAACGGTTCGTCGGCGGCGCTCATCGGGTGGATGCCGGCGGCATAGAAGACGGGGGCGTATTTTTCCGCGATGGCGCGCACCTGCGGTTCCTGCCGCAGTTTGGTGCAGATGGTGACCATGCGGGTGACGCCAGCCTCCAGAGCGCGGGCAACGATGGCATCGCGTTCGTCGTCGAAATCGGGGAAATCGAGGTGACAGTGGCTATCGGTGATCTGGATCAGGTCGGTCATGCGTCTCTCGGGCTCTGGTCAGGCCGCGGCGGTTTTCTGTATCTTGAAAACCGTATCTAGGATGAGCGCGGCAGGGTCAAGGTTCACCGCCCGTCCGTGGCGGCTGCGCGCGCCGATCTCCTGCGCCAGATCGGCCCAGTCGCGGCCTTTACGCGGGGTGGGCGACAGGCGCTGCAGCAGGGCTGCTTCGCCTCGGGCGGCTTCGCGCTCGGGCGGGGCGCCGATGGCGCCGGTACGCGCCAGCCGCGCCATCAACAATTCGTTGAGGCTGAACAACAGGTCGAGCCGGGTTTCGGCGCCACGCGCGGTGGCCGCTTCGGCCAGCGCCAGCGCGCGGGACCGGTCGAGCCGGGGCAGGGTGTCGTACAGGCCGATCAGATCCTGGTAGATGTCGAGCCCATTGAGGTTCAAAAGCCGCAGCGCTTCGCCCACTGATCCGGCGGACAGTTCGGCCAAGGCTTCGGGGTTGGGGATGTCGGTGACGCCGGCCTGTTGCAGCGCGGCGGCCATGTCATCGGGCGCCAGCGGGGACAGCCGCAATTCGCGGCAGCGCGACCGGATCGTCGGCAGCAGGCGCGAGGGCTGATGACAGACCAGCAGGAGCGTGGTGTTGGCGGGCGGTTCTTCCAGCACTTTCAAAAGCGCATTGGCGGCCGAGACGTTCATTTCGTCGGCGGCGTCCACGATCACCACCCGGCGGCCGCCATCGGCGGCGGAAAGGCCGAAGAAGTTCTTCAGCTTGCGCACCTCGCGGACGAGGATTTCATTCGCCAGCTTGTCGCCCTTTTCATTCGGGCCGCGCCGCAGCAGGAATAGGCCGGGTTCCGACAGCGCCTGAATGCGGTGCTCAACGGGATGATCTTCGGGGATCGCCAGGCTGTCGGGTTTGGCCGGTTCCCCGAACAGCCCGCCGCCCTGATCCATCGGCGTTGCCAGCAGGAAGCGCGCGATGTGCCAGGCCAGCGTCGCCTTGCCGACGCCCTTCGGCCCGGTGATCAGCCAGCCGTGATGCAGGCGGCCGGAATTGAACGCGTCCAGAAACGCCGCCTCGGCCTTTTGCTGGCCGTAAAGCGTGCGGGTTTCGCGCGGATGCGGCGCACCCTCGACGCGATCGGGTTCGGGAAACAGTTCATCGGCCATGTCAGAGCCGCGCCTCGACCTGTTGCAATACGTCCGCCGCGACGGCGTCGATATCGCGGCCGCCGTCGATGGTGAGGAAACGATCGGGGAATTCCGCCGCCAAGGCAAGGAAACCGTCGCGCATTTTCTGCTGTAGCTCCGCGCCGAAGGCTTCGAACCGGACATCCTCGCCCTGCCGCGACAGGGCGCGGGTCAGTCCGGTTTCCGGATCCATGTCGATCAACACCGTCACGTCGGGTTCGCGCCCGATCATCAGCGCGTGCAGCTTGTCCACGTCTTCGCGCAGATCGCCGCGGCTGAGCCCCTGATACATCCGGGTGCTGTCGGCGAAGCGGTCGCAGATGACGATCTTGCCGGCGTCCAGAGCGGGCTGGATGGTGCGTTCCAGGTGATCGCGGCGCGCGGCGGTGAAAAGCAGGATTTCGGTTTCCGCCGACCATCGGTCGGGGTCGCCCTGCAGCACCAGCGCGCGGATTTCCTCGGCCCCCGGGGATCCGCCCGGCTCGCGGGTCAGGACCACGTCATGGCCGCGCGCGCGCAGCGCCTCGGCAAGCAATCGGGCCTGAGTGGATTTCCCAGACCCGTCGATGCCTTCGAAACTGATGAATGTGCCGGTCGTGCTCAAGAGGCGCCCTCGGGGCCCTGTTCCAGCCGGTGCAAAAGGGTGATCGCCGCCGTTTTCAGCCGGGTCACGAAACCGCCGGCGGGCACGTCACGATCGGCAACCAGCGGGAAGGAGGTTTCATCCAGCCCTTCGGGTTTCAGGATCAGCCGGGCGATTTCCTGGCCCTTGGCGATCGGCGCCTCGATCGGGCCCATGTAAACCACCTCGGCCTCCACCGCGTCGCCGCCGAGGGCCGGCATCAGCGCGCTCAGATCCTCGGCCGGGGTCAGCCCGACGCGCGGCACGTTGCCCATCCAGACATCGGCCTCCGCGATCACGGTGCCGGCCTTGGCGATCGGGCGCAGCACGAATTGGCGAAAGGCCCAGTTGACGATGGCTTCGGATTCCTCGGCCCGGGCGCGGGTGCTGTCGAGCCCGGAGATCACGAAGACGATGCGCCGGTCGCCCTGTTTTGCCGACCCGACAAGGCCATACCCGGCCTCGGAGGTGTGGCCGGTCTTCAGCCCGTCGGCGCCGATGTTCAGCCCCAACAGGGGATTGCGGTTGTGCACGTTCTGCGGTGCGCGGCCGTCAAAGGCGAATTCGCGTTCGGAAAACAGCGGGTAATACTGCGGGAAATCCTCGATCAGGCGGGTTGCCAGCAGCGCCAGGTCGCGCGTCGACATCCGGTGCCCGGCGGCGGGCCAGCCATTGGCGTTGGCGAAGGTCGAATTGGTCATCCCCATCTTCTGCGCCCGCTGGGTCATGTAGCGGGCGAACCCGGCCTCGGTCCCGTCCGGCGACAGCGCCTCGGCGATCACAACGCAGGCATCGTTGCCCGACAGAACGATGATGCCGCGCAGCAGGTCTTCGACCCGGATCCGGTCGGTGGTGTCGAGGAACATGGTCGAACCGCCGTAGCTCATCGCGTGTTCGGACACCGGCAGCTTTTCATCTAGGTTCAAGCGGCCGTCCCGCAGCGCTTCGAAGGCGATGTAAAGCGTCATCAGCTTCGACATCGAGGCCGGCGGCAGCGGCGTGTCGGCATCCTTGTTCAACAGCACCGTGCCGGTGTTCAGATCGACGACGAAGGCCGAGCGGGCATTGGTGTTGAACGCCGAAACCGGCAGGGTCAGGATCAAGCTGGCCAGCATGGCGGCCAGAACGGTTCGGATCATGCGAAACATTCGGGTCCTCTCGTCAGTTGCGCACGGCATAGGCGTCGGTGAAGCCGCTCTTCTTGACCTTGTCCAGCAGCGTGCTGCGTTCGGATTTGGAGCTTGCCGGACCGACCACGACGCGCCAGTAGGTCTTGCTCTGCAGGCTGGACGTCTTGACCGTCGGGATCATGCCGGCCCGTTGCATCATCGCGGCGGCGTTCTTTGCGTTGGCCTCGACCGAGAAGATGCCGATCTGCAGATAGGGTTTGTCCAGCTTCGAGGCTTTTGGCGCCGCTGCCGGTTTCGGTTCGGGCCGCGCTTCCGGCTTGATCCCGGCGGGGACGGTTTTGCCCTCGGCCTCTTCGATCGCCGCGCTGGCGGCGCTGACCGGGTCGAGAGGCGTGGCTTCGATCTCGGCCGGGGCGGTCATCGCTTCGGCACTGCTGTCAGGGGCGGGTTCGGGATCTTCGGCCACTTCCTCGCGGCGCAAGGCGGTGACGTTCAACTCCACCGGTTTGCCCGCCAGCATGCCCAGGGCCGTGGCAGCGTCCGACGATACCTGGAAACGCGGCCCGGGAATTTCGCGTTCGCGCCGGAACAGCGCGCCGATGACGAATTTCCCGTTGGCCTCATTACGGATGATCACCCGTTCGGGGTCGGTCACGTCCGGATGCGCCACCCAGACACCGCCGAGCGACGGCCGTCCGTCCCAGAGCCCGGCTTCGGTTTTCTGGAATACGTCGGGCGCTTCGATATCGCGCTCGATCAGCTTTACCGAGCGGGCAGGGGTGGCGTCGGCGCCTTCCTGCGGTTGTTTCTGGAACAGGTTGAAATTCGCGCCTTCTTCGCAGCCGCTCAGCCCGAAGGCCAGCCCGGCCACCACAAGCCCCTGTGTGATGCGCAGGAATTTTCCGTGTCGATCCGCCGTGAAGAACATGTCTGTCTCTCGCCTTTGTTCAGCGCCCTAGGACCAATCTGCCGGTTTTCCGGTCTGTCATTCGCGGCCCGGGGCGAACACCTCGACCATAGCTTATCCATATGTGTGCAACAAGGAAAGTGACTGGAGGAGGATCGGCGGATTTTCCCCGGCTCAGAGGCCTTTCAGAATCAATCCTTCCGGTTTAAATCAGTCGGACCGGAGGAGTGGCAGAGTGGTTGAATGCACCGGTCTTGAAAACCGACGTAGGTGAAAGTCTACCGTGGGTTCGAATCCCACCTCCTCCGCCACCATAATTTTTCAATTAAATCAAATACTTAATGGTCGATCGAATCGTCTTATTGGACCCGTTGTTGGGCCCAATGTTGGATAATTTGATGGCTGTTGCGAAACCTGTTCGGTCTGCGGCGTAGGTGACTGCTTGCCAAACGATGATTGGAAACATGCGCGAAGGTGCAAAAGCCCCCTGACGGGGGCTTGTCTGAATGGCATGTCTCGTTAATTTTTTGGCGGTCAGCGATAGCGCTCGTTAGGGCGCAGGTTGCGCCTTGCTCGCGAGCGTTACGCTTGATCGGGTCGTCGGGTCGTAAATTGAAATTTCCCAAGCCGTATCTGCGAAGCTAATCTTGGGAAAGCCGGTATCAACGCGAATTCCCGGCCTATCTAACCTACACACGGCGGGGTCGATGAAACCCTGAGAGGAGTAGCTACAGACAATAAATAGCCCTTCTGTGGAATGCGCTATTGCACCCCGTTCGCTCAGCGCCTGCGAAGGACTTTCCATCGGGCTCGACGTGGACAGTAGCCAATCTGTCCCATAGCTTTTGACAATGGTGTCGGGCAGTTCGGTGACCAACATGAAATTACGATCCGGTGTTGGGTTGTCCAGCAGCAGGAGTTCCTTTTTCCCATCTTCGTCAGCAACGCAGAGAGCAGAGTGGATTTCACCGCGAACTTGTATCGAAACTAATTCTCCATGTTCACACTCAGAAAATTTCTTAGCCTTGATATTGGGAAATAGGTGCATGCCAAATCCTCTCGCTTGAAAAACTGTAGGTCGTGTCAGAGTGACACCGAGCGCCCGTTAGGGCGCAGATGCGCGCGCAGATATAACGGGGTAGTCGTGGTGCTTTGCTCTTAGGGTCAGGACCCATTGATTTCCGCCGGGTGGCGTGATTCACCGTTCGAAAAACGAGCGGTAAAATGTCTGACCTT
>NZ_JADMKU010000010.1 GCF_018219815.1 Thalassovita aquimarina | reverse complement strand
ACAGGTGCCCGAAGGTCTTCCTCTCCGCAATCGCGCTCGCTGCAACCGTCATCTATTGGCTATGAGTCCTGACCCTAATTTGGGATGGCGGCCGGACGGAAGTGGAAGTCTTCCAGGGAAGCTATGAGCTCTATTACCTGCCAACGTCCCCGGAAGAAGGGCAGTCCGAAATTGTTGAATATGATGCGGAGGCGCCAAATGTATTGGCAACGCTCCTCTCAGAAATAGCAAAAATGCGATCACGAGAGCCCAAGTTGCCGCCTGGGCCTACAACCGGTCGTTCGCTGCGGGGACCATGGAGTCCCGAATAGTCCAATTACCACCCCACCTTGCCCCAGCCGTTGCCCCAATCGCCAACGAACGGCAAAATTCCGGCACAGGTACATCCGCCTACGCGAATTCCTGCAACCCCAGCCACTTTTTCCTGAACATTGCAAAGTTAGCGCCGCAAGGCTGCACAGGGTCAGAAATACCCCTGGGAGCGCCCGTTGGTGCCTCCTGTGAATGACCCTTTGCGGGCCCGACAGGCCTGCCGAAAGCAGCCCCCAATTGCCGCCCAGCTGCACATTGAGTCTGCGGCGGAACGCTTCAATCCTGAACAGCGCCCGCAACCGACGCCCGCTCTGTTTTGCGATCCGGAAATCTTGCATGCATCAATCTTCGGCGGTTGAGCGCGCGCATCAACCAGCGCAAACTGGATTTCAGAATTTCCTCATTGGCGGGGCGCGACACCGGGGATGAAACGATGAAGGCCATCATTCAGGACAGATATGGCGGACCGGAGCATCTTTGGCTTGCCGATATACCCGTTCCGGAACCCCGCAAGGCCCAGATCAGGGTCAGGGTTCTGGCCTGTGCCGTGAACCTATCCGACTGGGAGTATCTGATCGGCGCGCCTTTCTATGCGCGCCTGGTGGGCGGCCTGCTGCGGCCGAAACATCCGGTTCTGGGCTCGGACATCGTCGGCATCGTCGACAAGCTCGGCCCAGGCACCACGGGCTTTTCGGTCGGCGACAGGGTCATGGGGGATCTTGTAATGCGGCGCGGGGGATTCGCCCAATATGCCTGTGTGTCCGCCGCCGAGATGGTCTTGGTCCCGGAGGGGCTTTCCGACGAGATCGCGGCATGCCTGCCGCAGGCCGGAGGCATCGCCGTGGCGGGAACGGCAGGCCTCGAACCGGGCGACGCTTTTCTGATAAACGGGGCGGGTGGCGGATCGGGAACCATGGCGCTGCAACTGGCGAAGGCGGCAGGCGCCCACGTCACGGCCGTGGACAACGCCGGCAAGACCGATTGGCTGATGAGCCTGGGGGCCAATGAGGTCATCGACTACCGCAAGCAGGATTTTTCCCGGTCGGGGAAGCAATGGGACAGGATTCTGGACATGGTCGCCACCCGTCGCGCGGGAGAGATCGCCCGAGCCCTGCGAAGCGGGGGCACCTATAGGGCCGTCGGTGGCGACGTGAGCGTGTTGCTTCCTCTCCTGCTCGGCGGCCTGCGGTTTCGGCTCCGGAAAAAATCCATCGGGATGCTGATGGTGCCCAGCGGCCGGAAGCTGACCGAGCGCGTTGCGAAAATGGCGGTCGAGGGGAAAATCGCGCCGCATCTGGAAGCCGTGTTGCCGCTGTCGTCGGTGCCCGAAGCCCTGCGGCGCACGGGCCTTGGCGACGTCAAAGGCAAACTGGTGATCAAACCCTGATCCGCGGCCGTTCACGCCGATCCCTTGGCTTGGGCCATGTGGTACAGGACGACCAAAGAATGCCCCAAGCGATACTCCGTGCTTCGGGTTTGCAGAAACGATGTTCGTGCTACGGGCGCGTCATTTTCGGCTACTGCCATTTCACGGCGTCATCGCCGAACCACTCTTTGTTCAGGGCATTCAGGCTGCCGTCCTGCGACAGGTCATAGATCAGGTCTTCGAACGTGAAGCGCAGGTCGATATTGTCAGCGTGCAGCGCCATCGTCACCCCGGGCCTGAGCCGGCGTCCGGGGTTCACGATCTCCAACCGCCCCTCCGTTGCTTCTACCAATGGAGCGAGATCCTCATGCTCGCCGACGGCGATTTCTGCCTCACCCCGCTCCACCGCCTGCAATGCTTCTTCAAGGGTCCTGAAATAAACGATGTTGTAACCGCTCGTTCCATGCCACGCATCGATGGCGGGGTCGGGAATCGCCGCTACGGTCTTGACGTTGCCGAACGGATCGAAGCCCGGCCGCCCGACAATATCGAACGGATCCGGGTAAAGATATGCAGCGGTTGTTTCGATAGCGTCCCCCAGATCTTCGCTCAGCGGCATCGCCGCCAGTATCACGTCGACCTCTTTCGCCTCGAGTGCCGGCAACAGGTCGCCCCGCCCCATCACCTTCCATTCACAAGACAGTGCGCCACGCTTGCAAAGCAGGTCGCCGAAGGCTTTGTCGAATCCCTGAAGCGCTGACGGATCGACCGTGTAATCCCCGGCGTCGTAAGTGTCGGCGGTGCCGATTGTGACGGTTTGTGCGAACGCTTGCGCAGGCAGGCACAAAAAGCCCGCAAATATGATTGAACAAATCTTCATCATCTCCCCCAAATCCTGTGAGTGCCCCCCCCGCCCCCTTCCCGGGCCAAGGTGCCGCACCTGATCTTTGCCGACCGGTCCGGACAACCGCCCTGACCTCGATCAATCCAGCCCGGGGATTGAACCTGCCGGGGCGGGAACGCCCCGTTCAGGCCCCACCCGCATGAACGTCTTTGACCCGACAAGGGCCGGTATCAATGATCACCAGCAGACGACCTGCCGCGCGCCACTCACAGCTCCAATCCGAGCTTGCGCCCGTCATAGATTGCCGCTGCCGCCAGCCGGGGCGCATGCGCATCGCCGATCAGCCGGTAAGCGATACCGCGCCCGCGCAGATCCTCGGCGATCGTCATATCGGCAACGTTACCGGTGGCCAGCACCAGGGAGTCCGCCGCGATCTCGGAAACTTCCCCGGTCAGCAGGTTCAGCACCTGGGCCCCCGCATCGCTCCAGCGAAGGGGCGCGCTTTCGGTGACAAAACGCGCGCCAAGACCGGCAAGCGTACGCCGCGCGGGCAGATCGGTGGCCGAGCGATAAAGCTCCTTGGCAATCATCGCGTCGGGGGTGACGATGGTGACCTCGTGGCCGGCCTCGGCTATGAACCACGCGGTGCCGATGCCGCGCCACTGCCCGCCCTCGTCCAGCACGATCACGCGGCGGCCCAGACGAGCGGCGCGGCCCATAACATCTTCGGCCGACCAGACATTGCCATCAAGCCCCGGCAGTTCCGGCACATGCGGCAACGCTTTCTGAAACCCGGTGCCCGGTGGCTGCGCCCCGGTCGACAATACGACTTCGTCCGCGCCGATCCCCGCGATATCATCCGCGTCGAGATAGGCGTTGAAGCGCAGATCGACCCCCAACTTGTCCAGTTGCCGCCCGTACCAGGCGATCAGGTCGGTGATCTGCGCGCGGCGCGGCTGCAACCCGGCCAGCCGGAATTGCCCACCGAGGTCCGGGGCGGCTTCGGCCAGCGTCACCTTGTGGCCGCGCTCGGCCGCGACCCGCGCGGCCTCGAGCCCGGCGGGGCCGCCGCCCACCACCAGTACCGTTTTCCGCGTCTTTGCGGGGGTGAACCGGTCCCCGCCCCAAAGATGTTCGTGACCCGCCGACGGATTGATGAGGCAGGAAATGTAGTAGTCGCGCCCGCGCCGCCCCCAACATTGCTGATTGCAGGACAGGCAGCCGCGGATGTCTTCAAGACGATCCTCGCGCGCCTTGTTCACGAGATGCGGATCGGCGATTTGCCCGCGCACGATGGACACCAGGTCGGCGCGCCCCGCGCCCAGAACCTCGTTGGCGTTTTCGGGGGTGCGAATATTGGCCTCTGCCGTCACCAGTGTTTTCAGCCCCGCCGCCTTCAGCCGTTCGGCCAGATCGACGCCGAGGTTTTCAGGATACTGGAAGCTGGGAAGCAACTTGTAGAAATCGAAGTAGCTGCCGGAGCCCACAGTGACATAGTCCATCAACCCTTCGGCATCGTGCAGCGCGACGATCTCCACCATCTCGTCCCGGTCGAGGCAAACGCTGCCTTCGGCGTCGTCGTTGATCGACAGGCCGATGATGAAATCATCGCCGCAGGCGCTCCGGATACGTCGCAGGATTTCGCGCGACAGCCGCGTGCGGTTTTCAAGACTGCCGCCCCAGTCATCCGTGCGCCGGTTTGAAAATGGCGTCCAGAATTGATCGAGAAGGCAATGATAGGCCGCCCAGACCTCGACCCCGTCGAAGCCCGCCTTCCGGCAGCGGACGGCGGCGGCGACGAAACCTTCGATCACCTGTTCGATTTCCTCCACCGACATCGGGTGACTGCCGTCATTGTCGTGATAGCTTGGCCCGCCCGAGGGCGACCAGTTCGCGTGCCACGAATTGTCCCAGTCGCCATGCGCGCCAACATGGTAAAGCTGCTGGATCATCACCGCGCCTTCCGCCTTGCAGGCCTGCGTGAGGCGGGCAAAGGGGGCGATGACGTCGTCGCTGGAATGGCGAAAACTGCCACGGGTCAGAACGGCCGAGGGATGGACAGGCATCGGTTCCACCACGATCATCGCCGCGCCGCCCATCGCCCGCTCGCGATAATAGGCCAGATGCTGATCCCTCGGCAGACCGTTCCGCGCCATGTTCGTGGTATGGGCACCAAAAACCATGCGATTGCGCAATGTCTTGTGACGCAGCCGGATTTCGGAAAAGACGTGTTTCAATGCCATGCCGCCCCCAGTGCAACGCGTGCCAGCGCCCCTTGGATGTCCGGGCGCGGCCATTCGAGCAGATGCGGGATTGCCTGCCGGGGCGCCCATGAATGCGACGGCCCAAGGCAGTTTTCCGACCATCGCAGGCGTCGGCGCGACGGCCCATATTCGTATCGGCCGATTGTATAGGAAATGTAGTCCCGAAACGGCGATGTCGGCAATTGACTTCCCACCGGAGACCGGGCGCATCGCCTGTCCCGCCCTGCGGGCGAAATCTTCGGGATACCCTTTTACGCCCCCCTCCCGCGTTTCGTTCACCCGGCTGAACCTTGATGTTTGCAACCGGACAGGTTTTGCGATTTGCTGCACTCCCGGGCAAATGCGAGCGGAGACGCGTGAAATGGTCCTTCCCAACCTGTCCAAACGGATCCGGATGCGGCACCTGCGCTGTTTCCTGGCCGTGGTGAAGCTGGGTTCCGTCACCCGCGCCGCCGAGGCGCTTGGCACGGTGCAGCCCAGCGTGTCGCGCTCGCTGCGCGAACTGGAGGAGGAACTTGGTGCCAGCCTGTTCAACCGCACCCCGACGGGGTTGGAACTGAACGCGGCGGGGCGTACGCTTTTCACCTTCGTCAACGCCGGGCTGCAGCAGGTCGATCGCGGTTTCGACGCGCTGCGCGAAGAACTCGAGGACCGGCACATATCGGCCTATGTTCTGCCCAACGTGATGCAATCGGTGATGCCCGGCGCGGTGCGCCGCTTCAAGGCGCAATATCCCGATATCGACCTGCGTTTCGCAGCGATTCACAGCGGCCAGATGGCCCAGCAACTGCGCGACGGCGGTGTGGAATTCGGCTTCGGACGCATGATCCAGACCGAACAGATGCGCGGGATGAATTTCGAATACCTGTACAGCGAACCGCTGATCTTCTTCACCCGCCCGGGCCACCCGCTGGCCAGCACGAACAATCTGACGGTACACGATCTGGATCGGTTCCAGGTCGTCCTGCCCAGCCAGAAAACCATCATCCGCGCCGAAATCGACCGGTTCGCAATTTCGCAGGGATTGCCCCGCTTCAGCAGCCAGATCGAAACCCTGTCGCCCGAATTCACCCGCGCCTACGTGATGATGAGCGACGCCATCGCCGCCTTCCCGCTGGGCGCGATGCGCGATTGGGTCAATCGCGGCGAAATCATGCCGCTGGATATCGGCGGGGACCAGTTGATCGGGTCGGTCGGCATCACCACCATGCCCGACAAGGTGTTTTCCGCCCCCACCGACGTGCTGGTTCAGGCGATCCGGAACGAGGTCCACGACCAGGGCCTGTCATAACGAATTCGCTATATCCGCTGCAAAAGCATTATTTCCCCAAGTCCCTCCGACCGCCTAACCTGACCTCAGATAAGACAGGGAGGCGCGCATTTCCCACCCGTCGCCCGGCGCGGGGTCGGAAACGCAGCGGTTATAGATGGCGAAAGCAAAGAACATCCTTTTCATCATGTTCGATCAGCTGCGGTGGGATTACCTCAGCTGTTATGGGCACAAGCATCTGCACACCCCCAATATCGACCGGCTGGCAAAGATGGGCGTGCAATTCACCCGCGCCTATATCCAGTCGCCGATCTGCGGGTCGTCGCGGATGTCGACCTATACCGGGCGCTACGTGCATTCGCATGGCGCGTCGTGGAACGGCATCCCGCTGAAGGTGGGTGAAATGACGATGGGCGACCATTTGCGCGCCGCCGGGATGGGGTGCCATCTGGTCGGCAAGACCCACATGCGCGCCGATGCCGAGGGCATGGCGCGGCTGGGGCTGGAACCCGACAGCCTGATCGGCGCCCGGGTGGCCGAATGCGGTTTCGACGTGTTCGAACGCGATGACGGCATGAAGCCCGAAGGCCCCGACGGGTCGTACGATCCCGACGGCGCCAAGGAATACAACAAGTACCTCAAGGCCCGCGGATATGAGAGCGACAATCCCTGGCACGACTTCGCCAATTCCGGCGTCGACGCGGCGGGCAACGTGCTGTCCGGCTGGTTCCTGAAGAACTCCACCGAGGCCGCTAATATCGAGGAACAGGACAGCGAAACCCCCTACCTGACCCGCCGCGGCATGGAATTCATCGAACAGGCCGAGGGCCCGTGGTGCTGTCACCTGTCCTATATCAAGCCGCACTGGCCCTATATCGTGCCCGAACCCTATCACGACATGTACGGCCCCGAACATGTCCCCGCCCCGATCCGCAGCGCGGCAGAATACGATAACGCCCACCCGGTGCTGAAGGCCTTCATGGAGGCCCCGGTCGGCAAGGCGTTTTCCCGCGACGAGGTGCGCAATGCGGTGATCCCCGCCTATATGGGGCTGATCAAGCAATGCGACGACCAGATGGGCGTGCTGTTCAAATGGCTGGAAGACACCGGCCGGATGGACGACACGATGATCGTTCTGACCTCGGATCACGGCGACTTCCTCGGCGATCACTGGATGGGGGAAAAAACCTTCTTCCACGACACCTCGACCAAGGTGCCGCTGATCATCTACGATCCCTCGCCCGAAGCCGACGCCACCCGCGGCACCACCTGCGACGCGCTGGTCGAATGCATCGACCTTGCGCCCACCTTCGTCGATGTCGCGGGCGGCAAGGTTGCCGGTCACATCCTCGAAGGCCATTCCCTGCTGCCGATCCTGCACGGAAAGGAAACCGAAACCCCGCGCGATTTCGTGATCTGCGAATACGACTATTCGGGATCGCCCATCGCCAACCGTCTGGGCGCCAGCGTGCGCGACGGGGTGATGTTCATGGTCGCCGACAAGGACTGGAAACTGGTCCATTGCGAAGGCGGCTATCGCCCGATCCTGTTCGACCTGAAGAACGATCCGCAGGAACTGACCGATCTGGGCGACAGCGCGGATCATGCCGAGATGATCGAGCGGATGTATGACAAGCTGTTCCGCTGGACCCGCCGGCAATCCCAGCGCACCACCCGCAGCGAGGAACAGTTGCTGGTGATGCGCAAGGAAAGCGGCCGGCGCGGCGTGGTCATCGGCATCTACGACGAAAACGACACGCCGCTGGAACTGACCGTCCATTACCGGGGCCGCAAGGTCGAGAACCACAAAGCCAGCCACCGCAAGGACCTGGTGGGCGAATGATACCGCGCGCCCCGGAAGAGGAGCCGGGGCGCATCGAAATCCAAGGGAGGACACCATGAAACTGAGCAAGACTTTCGCGGCATTGGCCGTGGCGGCGACGCTGGCCGTTCCGGCCCGCGCCGAAATGAACCTGACCGCCGAAGCCTCGAGCCCGGGAAATTCACCGCATCTGTCGATCCTGCATCTGGCCGATATCGCCTCCGAACAGGGCATTGCCAACCTGCAGGTACAGGAAGGACAGACGCTGACCAATTCGATCCTCAACGTCGCCGAGCGCCGCACGGATATCGCCCCGATGCCGCTGATCCTGGGCTTCCTGCTGTCCAAGGGGCGTGGCCCCTATTCCAAGCAGGGCGAAAACGGCGCCGCGCTGGCCGCCAACCTGCGCGCGCTTTACCCCTATAACGCCGGGGCCTACGGGCTGGCGGCGCTGGAAAGCGAAGGCATTGGTAGCTGGGCCGACCTGAAGGGTAAGACCGTTTACAATGGCCCGCCGCGCGGCGCCGCCCTTGTCAATGCGCGCCAGGCGATCCAGATGGCCGCCGGCCTGAAGGATGGCGAGGACTACAACGGCCATCAGGCCAACTGGGGCCAGCTGGCGCAGCTGCTGGTCGACGGGTCGATGGACGCCTTCGTGGTGCCGCTGACCTTCCCGTCGGAACGGGTGTCGACGATGCAGGCGGCGGGCAACGTGGTGATCGTGTCCACCCCCAAGGACGTATTCGAATCCGATGCCTACCAGAAACTGTTCAACGCGCCGGGCAACGTCCCGATCGTCGTCGCGTGGGACGACATGGGATACCGCGACGGCGTGCGGCTGATTTCCGAAGACGCCACCTTCCGCGGCGTCGGCACGGCATTCGCCGATATCGTCAACAAGGACATGTCGTTCGACACGGCCAAGGCGCTGACCGCCGCGTATATCGCCCATATGGACCGGCTGAAGCAAAAGGCCCCCTACGCCAAGAATATCGGCATCGCGAACCTTGATCCCAAGGCATCGGGTTTCTGCGGCGTCAATCCGCTGAAATACCATCCCGGCGCCGTCGCGGCGTGGGAAGAAGCGGGCTATGCCGTGCCCGACTGCGCCAAGGAATAAGCCGCGCGGTGGACCGGTCCGGCGCCGGTCCGCCTGCTTCCCCCAAAGCACCGCCCCGAGGTCCCCATGACAGACGACATCCTTGCCCCGCGCGGTCTTGCACAGCGCATCGCCCTTGTACTGGGTCTGGTCCTTGTGATCATCGGCCTGCTGAACACCCTGCCCTCGATCCCCGGACTGGACAAGGCCGTGACCCGCATCTTCGGCGACGGTGTGGTGATCCGCCGGTTCAGCTACGAATACCTGTTTCCGCTGACCTTCGTGATGATGATGATCGTGGTGGCGCTGGAACATTCCTTTGCCCGGGCGTGGCGCGGTCGCGGCGCGCTCAAGCACGGGCTGGGGCTGGCGATGGATATCGCGCTGGTGACGATGGCGGTGGTGATCGCTGCCAGCTACCTGATCGAGATCGACAGCGTCTGCCTGATCGACCGGATCACCGGCGAACGCCAGGCGCTGATCGCTAAGGCGCTGCAGGAGGAAATCGAATTCGCCGAGATGATGGGCCTGCCGGCGCCGACCAGCGTCGACGATCCCAGCTGCATCCGCACGCTGGGCCTGTGGATCTTCCCCGTCGTGGCCTGTGCCATCGCGGTGTTCCTCGGCTACAACGTGCGCGTCTGGGGTTTTCCGCTGGTCGCGGTGGCGATCCTGGTGGCAAGCTACACGCTGCTGACGGTGCTGATCTGGTATGTCTTCGGCGCCGACGACATGAACAAGTACATGGTGACCAAGCTGGGCGGCGAACCGCGCCAACTGCTCGATGGCCGCCCTAACATGCAGGACATCCTCGTCAACAATGCGCAGGGATTGCTGGGCCGGTTCATGAACATCCTGCTGAACACGGTGTTCCCCTATATCGTGCTGGGATCGCTGTTCGGCGTCTCCGCCGGGGGCCGGTCGCTGATCAAGATCGCCTTCCTGTGGACCCGCAAACTGCGCGGCGGCCCGGCCCATGCGGCCATCGTCAGTTCCGCCATGTTCGGCACCATTTCCGGCGGGCCGGTTGTCAACGTTCTGTCGACCGGGGTCCTGACCATCCCGATGATGCTGAAACGCGGCTTCAACAAGGCCTTCGCCGGCGGCATCGAGGCGGCGGCCTCGTCCGGCGGGCAGATCATGCCGCCGGTGATGGGCGTGGCCGCCTTCGTTCTGTCGGCGATGACCGTGGTGCCTTACCGCGAGGTCATCATCGCCGCCATCCTGCCCGCCGTGGCCTATTTCGGCTGCCTGTTCCTTTCGGTCGTGTTCCAGGCCCGTAAACAGGGGATCGAAGCGGTGGGCGAGGTCCCCGCCGACATGCGCCTGACCGGCGAGGACCGGCTGCATCTGGTGATGATCTTCGCGCCGATCTTCCTGATCCTCGTGCTGCTGATCACCCCGAAAGAGGCGGTGGGCTGCGGCCCGCTGGCCGGTCTGTGGGGGATCGAGCAGGTGTTTGACAGCGGCAATTGCCGCGCCGTCAACCTGCCCTGGCTGCTGGAGCTGTTCCAGAATTCCGCCGGTGACGCCGGATCGGCGGGATGGTGGGCCACTGCGCTTCTGGTCATCCTGTTCTTCCTGGACCGCGAAATCCGCCGGCGTCCGGGTAAAATTGTCACCGCGCTAGCCGAGGCCGGAACCTTGCTCAGCCGCCTTTACCTGATGTTCCTCGCCGTTTCGGTGATCGACTTCTGTCTCAATCTGACCGGGCTGTCGAATTACATCGCGGTCGACATCATCGGATGGCTGCGCGGTTCGGGCGGAATGATCGGCGAAAACGGGCTGTTCCTGTTCGTCGCACTGGCCGCCACGATGGTGATGGCGATCCTGCTCGGCATGGGGATGCCGACGGTACCGGCATACCTGAACGTGGCGCTGCTGATGGGGCCGATGCTGGCCGGTCTGGGCATCGCGCAGTTCACCGCGCATATGTTCATCTTCTACTTCGCGGTGGCCAGCGCGATTACGCCACCGGTGGCGATTGCTGCCTTCGCCGCCGCCTCGATCACCAAGGCCGACCCGATGCGCACCGGCGTCGCTTCGGTGCGGGCCGGGATCGTGATCTTCGTCACCCCGTTCATCTTCGCCTATTATCCCGAACTCCTGCTGATCGAGGCGGCGCAGCTCAATCCGCTGCCCGGCGGCGACCGCTACCTGCCCGGCATGGACGGCTCCATTCACCCGCTTGCGCTGGCGCTGGTCTTCGCCCGGGTTCTGCTGGCGCTTTACCTGATCGCCAGCGTGCTGGCGCGGTTCGAAACCCGTCCGCTTGGCCGGGGCGAACTGATCCTGCGGCTGGCGCTGGCCGTGCTGGTGCTGGCCAAGTCGCCCCTGATCAGCGTCGCGGCGGTCATCGCATCGCTGGCCCTGCTGGCCTGGCACCGAATGGGGCCGGGCCGCGGCAGCGGGCGATTGGTGGAACAGACAGGGTAGCAGGCCAGGACGCTGGTCCCCCGAAATCATTGCAGCACGTCCGCGCGCCTGCCCTTGCCGGGGTGGGCGCGCCGCTTTTTCCCGCCGCCTTGAAATCCATTACGTTACCGAATATCTGAAAACAGATAACAAGTGTAACATTTCTCTTGCCTCGAATCGTTACGCGATATATCCCGACCATGCGGTCGGCTTTGATGTGCGACCGGCGCTGGAGAAAGGAAAACCATGAACGCCTTCATTTGCGATGCCACCCGGACACCGATCGGCCGTTACGGCGGAGCCCTGTCTTCGGTCAGGACCGACGACCTGGCCGCCGCGCCCATTGCCGCGCTGATGGCCCGCAACCCGCAGGTCGATTGGGCCAGCCTTGACGACGTGATCTATGGCAGCGCCAACCAGGCGGGCGAAGACAACCGCAACGTGGCGCGGATGGCCGCGCTTCTGGCTGGGCTGCCGGTCGATGTGCCGGGCACCACGGTCAACCGCCTGTGCGCTTCCGGCATGGATGCCGTGGGTATGGCCGCGCGGGGCATCCGGGCGGGCGATTACGACATGGCGATTGCCGGCGGCGTCGAAAGCATGAGCCGCGCGCCCTTCGTGATGCCCAAGGCCACCAGCGCCTTTTCCCGCGCCAATGCCGTCTTTGACACCACCATCGGCTGGCGTTTCGTGAACCCGAAGATGGAAAAGCAATACGGCACCGATTCGATGCCGCAGACCGCCGACAACGTGGCCGCCGATTACAACATCAGCCGCGAAGACCAGGATGAATTCGCCGCCCGCAGCCAGGCCCGCTGGGACGCGGCGCACAAGGCAGGGCTGTTCGACGCGGAAATCACCCCGGTTTCCGTGCCGCAGCGCAAGGGTGATCCGATCGTCGTCGATACCGACGAACACCCCCGCCCCGGCACCGATGCCGCGAAACTGGCCAAGCTGCGCGGCGTCAACGGCCCCGACCTCAGCGTCACCGCCGGCAACGCCTCGGGCGTCAATGACGGCGCGGCGGCGATCCTGCTGGCCAGCGAGGCGGCGGCACAAAAGAACGGCCTGACCCCGATGGCCCGCGTGGTGGCGATGTCGGCGGCAGGCGTCGAACCCCGCATCATGGGCATCGGCCCGGTTCCGGCCACCCGCAAGGTGCTGGCCCGCGCGGGACTCACCATCGAACAGATGGATGTGATAGAATTGAACGAAGCCTTCGCCGCACAGGGTCTGGCGACCCTGCGTGAACTTGGCGTGGCCGACGACGCGGCCCATGTGAATCCCAATGGCGGCGCGATCGCCCTGGGTCACCCGCTGGGCATGTCGGGCGCGCGCCTGGTGCTGACGGCGGCCTATCAATTGCAACGCACCGGTGGGCGCTACGCGCTTTGCACCATGTGCGTTGGCGTCGGACAGGGCGCGGCCCTGATCCTCGAACGCGTCTGAGTTAACGGGAGGAGGTCCCAACATGTATGCACAAATGGTAAAGTCCACCGGCGAAGGGGTGAAGTCGCGCGACGACATGTCCCCAGAGGAAGTGGCGTTCCAGGACAAGGTCGACGCCGATATCAAGATCGAACCGCGCGACTGGATGCCTGATGGTTACCGCAAGACGCTGATCCGCCAGATCGGCCAGCACGCCCATTCCGAAATCGTCGGCCAGCTGCCCGAGGGCAACTGGATCGCCCGCGCCCCCACGCTGGAACGCAAGATGATCCTGCTGGCCAAGGTGCAGGATGAGGCGGGCCATGGCCTGTACCTCTATTCCGCCGCTGAAACGCTGGGCGTCACCCGCGACGAACTGACCGAGGCGCTGCTGTCGGGCAAGATGAAATACAGCTCGATCTTCAACTACCCGACGCTGAACTGGGCCGATATCGGCGCGGTCGGCTGGCTGGTCGATGGCGCCGCGATCATGAACCAGGTGCCGCTGCAGCGGACCTCCTACGGTCCCTACAGCCGCGCGATGATCCGCATCTGCAAGGAAGAAAGCTTCCACCAGCGCCAGGGCTACGACATCATGATGAAGATGGCGCAGGGCACGCCGGAACAGAAAAAGATGGCACAGGATGCGCTTAACCGCTTCTGGTATCCGTCGCTGATGATGTTCGGCCCCTCGGATGCCGAAAGCGTCCATTCGGCCCAGTCGATGGCGTGGAAAATCAAGATCAACACCAATGACGAACTGCGGCAGAAGTTCGTCGATCAGACCGTGCCGCAGGCGGAATATCTGGGCCTGACCGTTCCCGATGAAAACCTCAAGTGGAACGAGGAAAAGGGCGGCTACGATTTCAGCGAACCGGACTGGAGCGAATTCTTCGACGTGCTGAAGGGCAACGGCCCGTGCAACAACGACCGGCTGAACGCCCGGGTGAACGCCTGGGAAGACGGCCAGTGGGTCCGCGACGGGCTGCTGGCCCATGCCGAGAAAAAGGCCGCGCGCAAGGTCGCCGCGGAATAAGGGTAGGAGACGATCACATGAAACACGAATGGCCCCTTTGGGAAATCTTCATCCGCGGTCAGCACGGGATGAGCCACCGCCACGTCGGCAGCCTGCACGCGCCGGACGCCGAAATGGCGATCAAGAACGCCCGCGACGTCTATACCCGCCGCAACGAGGGCGTGTCGATCTGGGTGGTCGAGGCACGCAACATCACCGCAACAGCGCCGGGCGAAAAGGGCCCGATGTTCGAACCGTCGGAAAGCAAGGTCTACCGTCACCCGACCTTCTTCGACATTCCTGACGAAGTGGGGCATATGTGATGGCCGAGCTGGACAAGACCCAACTCGCCCAGTTCCTGCTGCGGATGGGCGACAACACGCTGATCCTCGGGCACCGGGTGTCGGAATGGTGCGGCCATTCCCCGGTGCTGGAGGAGGACATCGCACTGGCCAACACCGCGCTTGACCTCTTGGGCCAAACCCAGCTGTGGCTCGGCTATGCCGTCGAGGTGCAGGGCGAAGGCAAGACCGCCGATGACGTGGCCTTCCTGCGCGACGCATGGGATTTCCGCAACCTGCTGTTGGTCGAACTGCCCAATGGCGATTTCGGCCAGACCATGATGCGGCAATTCCTGTTCGACGCCTTCCATTCGGTGTTGCTGGGTCGTCTGCTGCAATCGAGCGACCAAATGGTACGCGAGATCGCCGAAAAGGCCAGCAAGGAAGTCGCCTACCATGTCGAACGCTCGTCCGACACGGTGGTCGGGCTGGGCGACGGTACCGAGGAAAGCCATGCAAGGATGCAGGCGGCGCTGGACTACCTGTGGCCCTATGTCGGCGAAATGTTCGCCAGCGACGACAACGACCGCGCCATAGCCGCGGCGGGCGTGGCACCGGACCCGGCCAGCCTGCGCGACGAATACGACGCGCTGATCGGCAAGGTGCTGGCCGAGGCGACGCTGCGCATTCCCGACAGCGATTTCGCCCACAAGGGTGGCCGCACCGGCACGATGCACACCGAACATCTGGGTCATATCCTGTGCCAGATGCAATGGCTGCAGCGCGCCTACCCGAACGCAACCTGGTAAGGGGTCCGGGGGCGTTTCCCAATCCGGGAAACGCTGCGGATTCCGATACGAATTCCGTCCCCCGGCCCCGGCCGCTCAATAGGTGATCCGATGACGCATCCAAGCACAGAACAGGTCTGGGACTGGCTGAACCAGGTTCCCGACCCCGAGATCCCGGTGATATCGCTCACCGATCTCGGCATCATCCGCGATGTCGCCTGGGACGGCGACACCTGCGTGGTGACCGTCACCCCCACCTATTCCGGCTGCCCCGCAACCAGCATCATCAACCTCGATATCGAAACCGCCCTGCGCGGCCACGGCATCGACAAGATCGAGCTGCGCCGGCAGCTCAGCCCGGCCTGGACCACCGACTGGATGTCGGAGGAAGGCCGCAAGAAGCTGGAAGACTACGGCATCGCCCCGCCGCAACCGGCGGGTGGCCCGACGCGCTGCCCGCATTGCGGCGGCACTCATCTGGAAAAGCTCAGCCAGTTCGGATCGACCCCCTGCAAGGCGCAGTGGCGTTGCACCGATTGCCTCGAGCCTTTCGAATATTTCAAGTGCATCTGAGGAGGAGCACATGGCGCGCTTTCACGATCTGGAAGTCACCGACATCCACAAGACCATCCGCGACGCGGTGGTCGTCACGCTGAAACCCGTCAACGGGGCGGCGGCGGAATTCGACTTCATCCAGGGCCAGTACCTGACCTTCCGCCACGATTTCGACGGCGAGGAACTGCGCCGGTCCTATTCGATCTGCGCCGGCAAGGATGACGGCGTGCTGCAGGTCGGCATCAAGCGCGTCGACGGCGGCGCCTTTTCGACCTGGGCCAACGAGGAACTGAAGGTCGGCGACACCCTGCAGGCGATGCCGCCGATGGGCGGGTTCCATACCCCGATCGACGCCTCCGCCGCCAAGCATTACCTGGGCTTTGCCGGCGGTTCGGGCATCACCCCGGTGCTGTCGATCATCAAGACCACGCTCAAGCGCGAACCGCAGTCGTCCTTCACCTTGATCTTTGCCAACAAGGCGGTGAACACGATCATGTTCCGCGAGGAACTGGAAGATCTGAAGAACACCTATCTGGGCCGGTTCAACGTCATCCACGTGCTGGAAACCGATGCGCAGGAAATCGACCTGTTCACCGGTCTGGTGACGGAAGAAAAGTGCGCCCAGCTGTTCAAGACCGGCTGGATCGACATCGAAAATGTCGACACCGCCTTCATCTGCGGCCCCGAACCGATGATGCTGGGCATCGCCAAGGCGCTGCGCGATCACGGGATGGACGACAGCCAGATCAAGTTCGAACTGTTCGCCTCGGCCCAGCCCGGCCGCGCCAAGCGCCCGGTCAGGTCCGCCGAAGCCGGCACCGCGACCGGCGCGATCACCGCCGCGATCACGCTAGACGGTTCGACTCGGACGGTGACCGTCGCCAAGGACCAGTCGCTGCTCGACGCGGCGCTGGAAAACGACCTGCAGGCGCCATATGCCTGCAAGGCCGGTGTCTGTTCGACCTGCCGCTGCAAGGTGCTGAAAGGCGAGGTGGAAATGCTGACCAACCACGCGCTGGAAGACTACGAGGTCGAAAAGGGCTATGTTCTGTCTTGTCAGGCCTACCCTGTGACATCCACGGTGGAGGTCAATTACGACCAATAAGCGGGAGGGGGCGATCATGTCGGCCGAAATGAGCATCGAAGACTACCTGGCGCAGGGCGGCGTCTTGACCAGCCCGGACAATGTTCCGTCCCGCTACCGTGGCGAATTGCTGCGGCTCCTGACCAGCTATGTCGATTCCGCCCTGGCCGGGGCCGCCGGTTTCGCCGAACTGGTCAATTTCGCCCCCGGCATCCGCGAACGCGTCGCCTCGGCGCGGGTGGTGATGGAAATGAACCAAAGCGCCGAAAAGGTGCTGAAGGTGATGGCCGAATTCGGCGCCGACACCGATCGCTATATCGGTCGCCACCCGTGGGCCAACCGGCTGGCCCGGACCGCCGATATCGGCGGCCAACGGATCGAGGACGATTTCCGGCTCGCGGTCTACAATTACCCGCTGCGCGGCTGGTGCGACGGCGTGGTGCACAACATGCTGATGAGCCGGGCCGCGGTTCGCCAGATCACCGACCTGTGCCAGATGTCATACCAGCCCGCCGCCGACGCCTTCCGCGACATCGCCCCGGTCGTCGAGTCACATATCGAACTGGCCGATGCCGGCGTGGCGATCTGCAAGACAACCGATGAAGCGGAAACGCTGCAGGACTTTGTCGACTACTGGTGGCCGCGCATCGCGCTGATCTTCGGCAGCGAAGAAACCGAGCGCGAAAACAACCTGTTCAAGATGGGTCTGAAACATACCGGCAACGGCGATCTGCAACGGCATTGGGCCGAAGACTGCGAAAAGGCCCTGTCCGGCTATGGCCTGAAAGCGCCGCAATGACCTTGCGCTGATCTTCGCCCTGCCGTAATCCGAGCGCCGATGTCTTCCTCCGATTTCCAGCACAACCTCGACCAGCTGCTAGACTGCGGCCAGCTGAAGGTGTGGTCGATGGTGGTCACCATCTTCGGTGATTTCAGCGAAACCCGCCGGGTGCGGATCAGCGGCCGGGTGCTGGACCTTCTGGTCGGGCGTCTGGGCATCACCAACCAGGCGCTGCGCGTGGCGCTGCACCGGCTGCGCCGCGATGGCTGGATCGAGGCGGAAAAGGAAGGCCGGACCTCGAACTATTTCCTGACCGAACAGGGCTGGTCGATGACACGGGCGGTGCGCCCGATCATCTATGCCGACGCGGTGGACAGGTCGCAGCCGGTCTGGCTGGCGATCGCGCCGCCACAGCTTTCAGCCGCCGAAATCGCCGATGCGCTGCCCGATGACGCCGTCACCGTGTCGAACCGGACCGCGATCCTTGCCGGATCGCCCGACCCGCTGGGCCCCGATTGGCTGATCACCGACTTCAGCGCCACCGAATTGCCCGGCTGGGTGCAAGGCCAGCTCTGCGACGATGACCTGCAGGCCGCCTACAAATTGCTGGCGCGCCAGGTCCGGGCGCTGGATCTGCCGCCCGGCGACGACCTGCTGGATCGCACCGTTCTGCGACTGCTGGCCCTGCACCAGTGGCGCCGCTTGCGGCTGCGCCACGGGCCCCTGCCCGACCTGCTGCTGCCGCCCGACTGGTCGGGCGCACAGGCGCGGCAGGCGGTGCTGGAGGTGCTGAGCGCCCTGCCCCGCCCGTCGCTGGCCGATCTGCAGGCGGCCTATGAGCGGGAAAACGGCGGCTAACCTTTCCTGCCCTTTCAGGCACGAAGCCGGGCCAGCGCCAGTCCGCGGGATGGCGCCGACAACCTCTGAACATGGCAGTTTATAGCCGCCAAACCCGTGCTTCCCATCGTCAGCTGAACAAGCCCCTCCAAAGCGCCAGCCCGTCCGGGCGGACTGGCGCTGGACCGGCGGCCTGCGGCCTTGTTCCGGGTCGGAGCACTCAAACAAAAAAGGCGCCAGGGTTTCCCCGGGCGCCTTTCCTGTCTGATCCGATCAGCCTCAGCCGATGATGGTGTTCAGCGTCGCGCTCGGGCGCATCACCTTGGCCTTCAGCTCGGCCGACGGGTGGTAGTAGCCACCGATTTCGGCGGGCTTGCCCTGTGCGGCGGCCAATTCGGCCAGGATCGCATCTTCCTTCTCGGCCAGCTCTTTCGCGATCGGTGCGAAATGCGCCGCCAGGTCGGCATCGTCGGACTGTGCCGCCAATGCTTCGGCCCAGTAGCGGGCGAACCAGTAGTGGCTGTCACGGTTGTCCGGCTCGCCGACCTTGCGCGAGGGCGAACGGTCGTTGTCCAGAATGCCCTGGGTCGCCGCTTCGGCCGCCGCGCCCAGCACGCCCGCCTTGGCGTTGCCCTTCATGTCGGCGAGGAAGTTCAGCGATTCCGACAGGGCACAGAATTCGCCCATCGAATCCCACCGCAGGTGGTTTTCCTCGACCAGCTGCTGCACGTGTTTCGGAGCCGAACCGCCAGCGCCGGTTTCGAACATACCGCCGCCATTCATCAGCTTGACGATCGACAGCATCTTGGCCGAGGTGCCCAGTTCCAGGATCGGGAACAGGTCGGTCAGGTAATCGCGCAGCACGTTGCCGGTGATGGCGATGCTGTCGTTCCCGGCGGTGATGGTTTCCAGCGAGGCGCGGGTCGCTTCGCGCGGCGCCATGATGGTGAACTTGTCGGCCACGCCGGCGGCTTCCAGCGCCGGTTTGACGTATTTGATCAGTTCGGCGTCATGCGCGCGGTTCGCGTCCAGCCAGAAGATCGCCTGCGCACCGGTCAGCCGCTGACGGTCGATGGCCAGCTGGATCCAGTTTTCGATCGGCGCCTTCTTGGCGGTGCAGGCGCGCCAGATGTCGCCCGCTTCGACGTCCAGCGAGTGCAGGACCTCGCCATTGGCCAGGACGATGCGGATGGCGCCGTCTGCCGGGGCTTCGAAGGTGGTCGGGTGCGACCCGTATTCTTCCGCCTTCTGCGCCATCAGGCCGACGTTCTGCACGGTGCCGGCGGTGGCCGGGTTCAGCGCGCCGTTGGCCTTGAAGAAATTGATCGCTTCGTCATAGACCGGCGCATAGCAGTTGTCGGGGATCACGCAGTTGGTGTCGGCTTCCTTGCCGTCCGGGCCCCAGCCCTTGCCGCCCGCGCGGATCAGGGCGGGCATCGAGGCGTCGATGATCACGTCCGACGGCACGTGCAGGTTGGTGATGCCCTTGTCGGAATTCACCATGTACATCGCCGGGCGGTCGGCGTTCAACGCGTCGACATCGGCGAGGATTTCGGCGGCGTTGTCCATGCCCGCGATGCGGTCCAGAACGTCGCCCATGCCCGAATTCGGGTTCACGCCCGCCGCGGCCAGCTGATCGCCGTACTTGTCGAAGATCGGGGCCAGCCAGGCCTTGACCGCGTGACCGAAGATGATCGGGTCCGACACCTTCATCATCGTGGCCTTCAAGTGCAGCGAAAACAGCACGCCGTCCTTCTTGCTGGCCTCGATTTCGTCGGCCAGGAAGGCGCTCAGAGCCTTGGCGCTCATGAAGGTGGCGTCGACCACTTCGCCCTCGATCAGCGGCCATTTGTCCTTCAGCACGGTGACCGCGCCGTCCTTGGCCACGAATTCGATTTTGGCGTCGCCCGCCTGATCGGCGGTCAGGGTGGCGGCGACTTCGTTGGCGAAGAAATCGTTCCCCGGCATCGAGGACACATGCGTCTTGCTGTCGGACCTCCACGCCCCCATCCGGTGCGGGTGGCTTTGGGCATAGTTCTTCACCGCCTTGGCGGCACGGCGATCCGAGTTGCCTTCGCGCAGGACCGGGTTCACCGCCGATCCCTTGATCGCGTCGAAACGCGCGCGAACCGCCTTTTCGGCGTCGGTCTTGGGGTCCTCGGGGTAATCGGGGATGTCATAGCCCTGGCTTTGCAGTTCCTTGACCGCGGCCACCAGCTGCGGCACCGAGGCGGAAATGTTGGGCAGCTTGATGACGTTGGCATCCGGCGTCTTCACCAGCTGGCCCAGTTCGGCCAGGTCGTCGCTCTGACGCTGGTCCTCGGTCAGGTTTTCCGGGAAGGTGGCGAGGATGCGCCCGGCCAGCGAAATATCCTTGGTGCCAACGGTGACACCGGCGGCCGAAGCGAAGCTGCGGATGATCGGCAGGAACGAAGCCGAGGCCAGCTCGGGGGCTTCGTCTACAATGGTATACAATACATCGGGGTTCGAGTTTTCAGCCATTTGTTCTACCTTTCTTTTTTGTCAGGGTAGTATGATTGACGAAGGGCAGCGGCGCTGCATTTCGGAAAAGCGGGTTTTGACCAGCCAACTGGGATCGCTCCGACAGACAGGCATTGCGGTTCACGGACCCCAATAGAGGACGCGCCGCAAAAGATCAATTCGCCAGACGTGAAATCTTTGCGGACATGATGCCACGGCTTGGAATTCGGGCAAACCGCGCGCCCGAACGCGCCGTTCAGCCCGTCTCGCTTGCGGTTTCGGCGCCTCCCGCGTCGGGCACCAGTTCGATCAGCAAAGCCTGCGCCGAGACCTGCGCGCCGGGTTCGGCATGGATCGCGCCGACGGTGCCGTCGATATCGGCGACATGGGCATGTTCCATCTTCATCGCCTCCAGCACGGCGAGCACCTGGCCCTTGGTCACCCGGTCACCCACCGAAACGCCGATCGCCATCACCCGTGCGCCCATCGACGCCATGATCCTGCCGCTGCCGGCTTCCTCTGCCGTGATCTGAGGCGCAAAGCGCAGATCGGTGAAGCCCCAAGCGCGACCGCCATAATGCAGCCATGTCATGCCGCCGCCCGTCACCGCCCGGGCCGCCTCCGTCGCGCCGCCGCGCGCGATCCGCAGGCCGCCATCGGTCCCGGGTGACAGGTGCAGCGTCGCGCGGGCGTCCCCCCGTTCCACCACGCAATGCCCGGCCTTTCCCACCGTCACATGCAGATCGTAAACGGCACCGCCCCGGCCCAGCCGCACCGGCACCGCGTAACTATGCGGCAGCGCCGTGCCCGGCCCCACCGCCAGCACGGCGGCCAGTACCATCGCCGCATCCGCCTCGCCGCGCGGCGTGTCGGGTAGCAGTTCGCCCCGGTGCCGGTCGATGAACCCGGTGTCGGTCGCGCCCTCGGCGAAATCCGGGTGCGACAGGCAATCGGTCAGGAACCCCTGATTGGTCCTGAGCCCGAGCGCGGCGCTGCCCCGCAGCCCCCGGATCAACTGCCTGCGCGCATCGTCGCGGGTGGGGCCGTGGGCGATCAGCTTGGCGATCATCGAATCGTAATAGGGCGGCACCTCCGCCCCGGTCTCCAGCGCGTGATCGACCCGCAGCCCGGGATCGGGGCGCCAGTCCAGAATCCGCCCGCTTTGCGGCAGGAAATCGTTTTCCGGGTCCTCGGCGCAAAGCCGCACCTCGATGGCATGACCGTCGAGCCGGACATCCTTCTGCGTCATCGGCAGGGCCTGCCCCATCGCGATCCTGATCTGCCATTCGACGAGGTCCAGACCGGTCAGGGCCTCGGTCACCGGGTGTTCCACCTGCAGCCGCGTGTTCATTTCCATGAAATAGAACCGTCCCTGCCCGTCGAGCAGATATTCGAACGTCCCCGCACCCTCGTACCCGATCGCCTGCGCCGCCTTGACCGAGGCGCGCCCCATCCGGTCGCGCAGGTCCTCATCGACCGCGGGCGACGGGCTTTCTTCGATCAGCTTCTGATGCCGCCGCTGTACCGAACAATCGCGCTCGCCCAGATGGATGACGGTGCCGTGGCGATCCGCCAGCACCTGGACTTCGACATGGCGCGGATCGTCGATCGCCTTTTCCAGCATCATGGTGTCATCGCCAAAGGCGGTCATCGCCTCGGACTTGGCGCTGCGCATCGCGTCGTCGAAATCCTCGTACCGGGTGACCCGCCGCATGCCACGCCCGCCACCGCCGGCGGTCGCCTTGATCATCACCGGGAACCCCATCTTTTCCGCCTCGCGCCGCAGCGCGATGGTGGAGTTTTCGTCGCCTAGATAACCGGGGATGCAGGGCACGCCCGCTTCGATCATCGCCGCCTTGGCCGCCGATTTGTCGCCCATCCGGCGGATCGTGTCGGGCGCGGGCCCGACGAAGACCAATCCCGCCGCAGCGCAGGCTGCGGCGAAATCGGCGTTTTCGGCAAGGAAGCCGTAACCGGGATGCACCGCATCGGCGCCGGTTTCCTTGGCCGCGCGCAGGATCGCATTGATGTTCAGGTAACTGTCGCCGGGTGCCGCGCCGCCGATATGCACCGCCTGATCGGCGGCCCGCACATGGCACGCATCGGCGTCGGCATCGGAATAAACCGCCACCGTCGCCAGCCCCATCCGCCGCGCCGTGCGCATGATCCGCAGCGCGATTTCGCCGCGATTGGCAATCAACAGTTTTTCAAACGCCGTTTCCGTCATCGTCATTCCCCCGCTCACGGCCGCGCCACGGCGAATTGCATGGTGTTGGGCTGGCGCGCGTCGCCCTCGCGCGCGATGCGCATCAGTTCGATCATCACCGGCCGCGTGTCGCGCGGGTCGATCACTCCGTCATCAAGCAGCCGCGCGGAAGTGTGAAAGGCGCTCATCTGGCCATCAAAGGTTTCCACGATCTTGTCCTTCATCGCCTGCAACTGGGCCTCGTCCACCGGCTTGCCCGACCGTTCGGCGCGGGCCCGCTGCACTTCCTCCATCGTGCCGGCGGCCTGTTCGCCGCCCATGACGGCGGTTTTCGCATTGGGCCATGACAGGCAGAACCGGGGCGCGAAGCCGCGCCCGCACATGCCGTAATTGCCCGCCCCGAAGGACGCCCCGCAAAGAAGCGTGAATTGCGGCACGGTGGCGTTGGTCACCGCCTGGATCATTTTTGAACCGTGCTTGATCATCCCCGCCTCCTCGAACTCGCGCCCGACCATGAAGCCGGTGGTGTTGTTGAGGTAGAGGATCGGCGTTCCGGCCTGGCAACAGGTCTGGATGAAATGGGTGGCCTTGTTGGCCCCCGCCGGGTCCAGCGGCGCGTTGTTGGTGATGATGCCGATCGGCCAGCCGGCGATCCGGGCGGTACCGCAAAGCGTGCCGGGGCCGTAACGGCCGCCGAATTCGGTGAAATCCGACCCGTCGACGATCCGCGCGATCACCTCGCGCATGTCGACCGGCTGTCGGTAGTCCTGCGGCATGATGCCCAGCAGGTCCTCCGCCTCGTAGGCCGGGGCTTCGAAATCCCGCGCGCCGTCGTCACAGGGCCAGTCGATCCCCGCCATCACCTCGCGCGCCAGCCCGATGGCGTGACGATCATCCTCGGCCAGGTAATCGCCCAATCCCGACACGGTGGTGTGCATCTCGGCCCCGCCCAGTTCCTCCTCGCTGGCGATCTCGCCGGTCGCGGCTTTCAGAAGCGGCGGCCCGGCAAGGAACGCCCGGGTGCGCCCGCGCACCATGATGATGTAATCCGACAACCCGGTCTGATAGGCGCCGCCTGCGGTGGAGGAACCATGGGTCACCGTCACCACCGGCAATCCCGCCGCCGACAGCCGGGCGAAATTGCGGAAAAACCCGCCGCCCCGAACGAAATCCTCGACCTTGTAGGCCATCAGGTTGGCGCCCGCGCTTTCCACCAACTGCACGAAGGGCAGCTTGTTTTCCAAGGCAATTTCCTGCGCCCGCATCTGCTTTTCCAGCCCCATCGGCTGCAGCGCCCCGGCGGCGATCCCCGCATCCGATGCCGCCACCATGCAGCGGATGCCGGAAACGTAGCCGATCCCGGCGATCACCCCGCCGCCCGCCACCGACTTGTCCGTATCCCTTGTATCCAGCCCATACCCGGCCAGCTTCGACAGCTCAATAAAGGGCCGCCCCGGGTCCAGCAGCAGCGCCACCCGGTCGCGCGGCAGCAATTGTCGGCGCTGTTCGAACCTGTCGCGCGCCCGTTCCGACGCCGCCACGGTGCGCGCCTCGATCGCCCGCATCTCGTCGAGCAGGCCGATCATATGCGCCCGGTTATTCTGGAACGCCTCGGAAACGGTGGAAACCGTGCTGTTGAGTTTTGCCATCGGCGCAACCTCTTGCTTGGGACTATGCCATTCACAGACTACCCTAGCGAAAACCGGGCCAACTTGCGCCGGTTGGCTGCGATTTCAGCCGATCGGCACAAGTCCGCCGGGCGGATCGGCCCATATTGGGCGCAAGGAGGACCCGAAATGCTGACACTTTGGCATTGCGAAGACGCACGCAGTTTCCGCCCGCTTTGGGCGCTGGAGGAGCTGGGACTGGAGTACGAGCTGAAAATGCTGCCCTTCCCGCCGCGCTTTTCCCGCAAGGACTATTTCGCCGAAAACCCGCTGGGCACGATCCCGCTTCTGGTCGATGGCGACACGCGGATGACCGAAAGCTGCGCCATGCTGCAATACCTGTCGCTGCGCCATGGGCAGGGCCGTTTCGCGGTCGCCCCCGAGCACGCGGAATTCGGAGCCTACCTGAACTGGCTGCATCACGGCGAGGCGACGCTGACCTTCCCGCAAACGATCTACCTGCGCTATTCCCGGCTGGAACCCGAAGAGCGTCGCCTGCCGCAGGCCGCCGAAGATTACAGGCTGTGGTTCCTGGCACGGCTGAAGCTGTTGGAACCCACCCTGTCGGACGGGCGCGAAACCTTGCTGCGTACCGGCTTCACCATGGCCGATATCGCGGTGCACTACGCGATCGAACTGGCGCTGCATCTGGGATTGCGCGATGACCTGCCGCCCGAAACCCTGCGCTGGTTCGACGGGCTGACCGCGCGCCCCGCCTACCAGCGCGCCAAGGCCCGGCAAAGCGCCGGGGCCAAGGCCGAAAACCTGCCCCCGATGCCATTCTGAAAGGCCCGACATGACCAAGGCGATCTTGACCTGCGCCCTTAACGGCGTCCTGACCAACCCCGCACAGCATCACATTCCGGTCACGCCCGAGGAAATGGCGGCCGAGGCCAAGCGCGCCTATGACGCGGGCGCCAGCGTCATGCATATCCACCTGCGCCAGCAGGGTGCGGGCAAGGGTCACCTGCCCAGCTGGGATATCGGCCTGTCGCGGCAGGTGCAGCAGGCGATCCGCGACGCCTGCCCCGGCGTGATCATCAATCACACCACCGGCGTGGTCGGCCCCAATTACCAGCCCGCGCTCGATGTCGTCACCGCGACACGACCGGAAATGGCCGCCTGCAATGCCGGATCGCTGAACTACCTGAAGATCAAGGCCAATGGCGACTGGGCCTGGCCGCCGATGCTGTTCGACAACCCGGTGGAAAAGGTGCAGGATTTCATCGACGCCATCACCGGCGCGGGCGCGATCCCCGAATTCGAATGTTTCGACACCGGCATCGTGCGCAGCGTCGGCATGTACCGCGCCGCTGGGATGTTTTCCGGCACCGCGCAGATGAATTTCGTGATGGGCGTGGCCTCGGGCCAACCGGCGCGGGCCGACCTGTTGCCGATCCTTGCCGATCTTGCCCCCGAAGACAGTCGCTGGCAGGTCACCGCCATCGGGCGCGCGGAAATCTGGCCGCTGCACCGCAGGACAGCCGAGTTGGGCGGCCATTTGCGGACCGGGCTGGAAGACACCTTTTACCTGCCCGACGGGGCAAAAGTGACGTCGAACGGGGCGCTGGTCGAGGCGCTGGCGAGGACCGCCCGCGACGCGGGCCGCGACGTCGCCAGCCCCGCCGAGGCGCGCGCGATCCTCGGGATCTGACCGCCGGATCGTCCCGTTATCCCGAAGTTTTCAGGCGGGATTTGACGGGCCAGCGCAAGACCTGACGCCTGAACCTGCCACGGTTCGGGGACCGGCAACCCGCGGGGCAACCGGATAAAGTCCGCATTTCAGATATCCATGCGCAGCGCTGCAGCGACCTTGGATGGCACTCCTCCAAATCAGATATCTTTCGGAATTTCCGAAACCCTCCAGACGATAATGAATAGTGACTCATTATTCGTATTTCCGCTACAACCGCTCGCCTCCGGGACGTTTTAACCAGTGCGGCACAACCCTTGGAGCAAAAAAATCTGATGACACCAACAGGCTGCGACCCGGCCTGCTTTCGCACCCCGGTTTCGGTGTTTTGGAAACCGCGACGTTCGAGCCAAAGGGCTTGTTGCCCGCCCCTACCCCACAGAACAATGGACGAGTGACACAATGCGTTTCACAATAAAATCACGACTTTTCCTGACCTTCCTGCTGATGGCCGCTTTCCTGGTCGGCACCGGGGGGCTGGCACTTTTCGAGCTGCGCAACATGAAACAAAGAAGCGAAGTGATCGTAAACGAGCATTTCGCACTGGTGCGCGGCGTTGCTCATCATGGCGAACTGCAAACAGGCATCCAGAGGCACGTCCGCAATTTCCTGCTGATCGACGACGAGACTCAGCGCAAGATCATCGAGGCCGCAATGAAGGAACTGCAGGCTGAACGGGATGCCATAATCGCCAAGGACCTTGAAGTCGCCACGCCGCAACTGAAAGAGACGCTGGCCGTATACATCGATCTGAAGGAGGGAATGGAACGTCTGGATGCGGAGGTCATGCGCGAACGGCGGGCCGGCAATACCGCCAAAGCGGCCGCCCTTCTGAACAAAGAAGGGGCGCAGTTCGAAGCAAAGATCGAATCCTTTATCGCGGCAGTGCAGCAACATGCGACCCAGCAGATGAACGCGGCCGTCGCCGAAGCGGATGAAGAATACCAAGATGCCTGGCTCCTGCTGGCCGCCATCATCGGTGCAGCGGTGCTCCTCGCTCTGATTTCGGCGACGCAGATCATGCGCCGGCTGAACCGCAGCCTTAACAAGGCGATTTCGCTCAGCAAGGACGTGGCCGAAGGCGATCTGACCCAAACTGCCGAACATCGCGAGAAAAACGAATTGGGCGATCTGCTGGACAATCTCAACGCGATGGTGGTCAACCTGCGCGGCATCGTGTCCGACGTGAGCATGAGCGCCGACAACGTGACGACGGGGGCCGTGCAGATGGCCGATACCTCGGTCGCGCTGAGCGACGCCGCGATGAAACAGGCCGGCGCCACCGAGGAAGCCTCGAGCGCGATCGAGCAGATGACCGCGAATATCGAGCAGACCGCCCAGAACGCGCAGGAGACAAAGGACATGGCGCTGAAATCCGCCACCGGCGCGCGCGACAGCGGGGCAGCGGTGAAAACGGCGATGGACAGCATGGCCACCATCATCGACCGTATCCAGGTGGTGCAGGAAATTGCCCGCCAGACCGATCTTCTGGCGCTCAACGCCGCGGTCGAGGCGGCCCGCGCCGGCGATCATGGCCGCGGCTTCGCCGTTGTGGCCTCGGAGGTGCGCAAACTGGCAGAACGCAGCCAGGAAGCCGCAAGCGAGATCAGCCAGCTGTCGGGCGGCACGGTCAAGGCGACCGACACGGCGATGCAGATGCTCGACGCGCTAGTGCCCAACATCGAATGCACCGCCGAGTTGGTCACCGGCATCAACAGCGCCAACGCCGAGATTTCCATCGGCATGGGGCAGATCAGCCAGTCGATCCACGCGCTCGACGCCGTCACCCAGGAAAGCAACGCCTCGTCCGAGGAATTGTCGGCCACCGCCGAGGAACTGTCGGCACAGGCCGGCGCCCTGAAAGACACGATCGGGAACTTCACGCTCGAACGCGATGGCACGGAACCGGCCGTAACGATAGAGGAAGAGGTGCCCGACCTGATTCTGACCGGCGACGGTCCGGACACGGACGAGGTCGATTTCACCACGGCAAAGGACCAACGGGAAAAAGCCGCCTGAACCGGCGCCCCGGATGAGACCGCAACGTGGTGGCCGGTGCCGCCACGTTCGCCGCCAGGAAGCGCAAGCCAGGTGGATTTCGCGGTGTTGAGGGAAACTGGTAGGCCCGGCAGGCATCGCCCTAGCACCAATTTCCACAATGTTTTCAATCATACTGTGTCCCACAAACATGAAAATAGGGCCCTAATTAAATCAATGGGTTAGGAACCCATGTGTCCCACGAAATCGGCGCAATCCAGATACCAAAAGGCCCCGCCACGGAGAACCGAGCGGAGCTTATTGTTGGGGAACAGCTTCATAAACGAGCACCCCGCATTGGGAATGCCGAAAACGGACCTCCTTTGCTGTTTGTTGGAATGCAGGTAAGCGACCTGCGGCACATCCTGGCGGATCAGTTTGACGACGACCAGTCGGCCGTCGTTTGCCAGCCCTTGCGAATATCTACGACCTGACCGATCCGCCCACAGGACGAACAGCGCATGCGCGGGACATCACCGACCGTCACGCCGCCGATCCAAGACGGGCCGTCGGCGCGCTCATAGACCGTCTGGTGGTGCCCGCAACGGCATTCGATATCGAGGAAGAGGCCAGGAATGCGAAACTGGCAGGTCATTTCTGCTCCGAACTGAAGCTACAGAACATATCAAGAACTATCACCCACTTCGGTGAACTGCCAACCGCAAATAAATGCAAATATATTTGCACTTTTCGCTTGGAATAATGATAATTTTTTTGCATTATTTATGTGTGCAGAGGGGGCGGGATAGTCCCGCCCCGCACAGGAGGAAAAGAGATGAAGTTGCAAATCATCGCTCTCATCCTCCAGATCATCGTAGCGGTGGCGCTGATAGCGAATATCATCCACCACTGGTGATCGGAGGGTCAGCCCCGGGTACAGCCGGGGCTGGCTTCCCTTCACAATCTAAGGCGTCGGATATGAAAGCTCAAGTTTTTCTCGAATGGATGGACGCGGCCGACCTGCGATTTGCGGCCGACATCGTCAGAACCACCGGCATCAATCGCGTCACTGCGCAGAAAATGCTGGCCGACGCCAAGGCCGGGAAAGACGTTGAGATCAAGCAAACCGTCGCCCTGGCCATGAGCGCCGTCGCTGCGGGATTGGAACCCTGGAAAGGAAACGAGAATGAGTAAGGCACTCACCATCGCCTCGATCGTCATGACAATCGTCATCCTGATCTTGGCCTACTACAGCTTCGGCTGGATGTAAGCAGGGCCGCCGCTGGCTTCGGCCGGCGGCGTCATCGCCGGCAGTAATCTGGAAAGCTGCCCGCGAACGGCCCGGCTTCGCGCTGGACGTTCACATAGGTGCCCTGCGGATCATACCGATCGCAGCGCCCGCACAGCCCCGCACGGATCAGCTCCGCGCCGATGTCGCGCCCGTCCGGCAGGGCACAGCGCCCGACCTCCCTGTCATAGGTCTTGTCCCCGTTCAGGCGGCAGGTGAGCTCCTGCCCCTGCACCAGGTCACGCAGGGCGACCGTGGCCGCTTCTCCCAGGCGCGTGCCGCGCTCGTCGCAGTTCAACCCGTTCAGCCGGATCGCAACGCCGCGCAACTCGATCGTGTCGCCGTCGCGGACATGGGTGACCGGGCCGGTGACATCAGCACCAGACGAACCCGGAATCAGCCCTTCCCGGAACAGCACAGCGCCGAGAATCAGCGCAACAACGATCAGAGCTAAATTGGACGGACGCATTGCGATGCCTCTCAGATCAGCGATCAACCGGCACCAGTTCGCGCAGGGCCTTTGCCGTCTCCAGATAGCCGGGATAGCCGGTGTCCTTGTGCATGCGTTCGTACCAGTCTGCCCACGGAATGCGGCGTTCTTCCGGAAACGTGTCATGCCATGATTCGCGCGCGACATGAACCTGCCCATCCGGCAGGCGCTCGACGGTCAGCTTGTTGGTCATCACCCGCTCCTTACTCGGACTTATCGCCTTTATTGCGCAGCTGTTTGCTACGGTCCCGCTCGACACCAATCCTGCTACCACCCAACGCGCCGACGCCAGCGAGAACTACTGCCGCAGGGATGCCAAAGCCGCCCCCCATTGCAACAACGCCGAGACCACCAATCATGGACCCAACCCCGAGTCCCACTGTACCCCCTAGCGCAATCCACTTAACTTCACTGGACCGCTCCTTGACGGCTTTAGAGGCAATACCGCCTATCCTTTTAGAAAACTTCACAACTGTGCTCCTATTTGGACCAGAACCAGCCTGACAAAACCGCGAGAAGGCCGATGCCAAAAACCAGCCAATAGACATTACGTGTTTGCCTTATTGCAGCGTCAAGCTTCTGTTCCAAGAGCTCCAACCTGTCCTCCATTTCTTCAAGCATTCTGCCATTTGCCCGAGCTTCCCAAACGGCATTCTCAGCACCAGGATCAACAAGACCTTTCGATGCGAAAGACTCTTTTGTTTCTTCCATGGAGGTGATCCGGTGGTCTCTCAAGTTCCCCATATACCTCGACTCCTCCCTAGCCGCTGCCAAAGCCTTTAATTGCCCCAGCGAATAAACCGCCTATGAACTCACCAGCCGCAGCCCGATCGATCCGCCCAGATTTCACTTGGTGCGAAATGTCCCTGATCATCAACCGATCGCCACCGAACTGTATCTGTCTCTGCATGAGAGCAAATCCCTTTGAGCGTAGGGAGCATCCAGAGAACCGCCCTTGCGTCCCCATATTCTCGACACCAATAATTTCTTCTGCGGCCAGCCAGTAGACGCAATCCACGAAGAGCCCTCTATTCTCCTCCGGTTCTTCAAAGTCCTCGAAATACAGCTTTCGGCGACGAACGCCTGTATCAGCAACGGATAACAGTATCAGACTGATCATTCGTGCCTGCTCAGGGAAAAGATCCCCATCCATTCCGGCACCTCCTCCTTTTTCAGATTCTCAGAAGTCATCTGGCACGACTGCAATCACAATGCATCTGCAGCCAATCACGCAGTTGCATCCATCAGCTTCAGAATGCGGGAGTTCTGGAACACTTGCTTTGGGGTAACGCTTTCCATTTTGGGCCGCACAGAAGGCACATGTGTTGGCATCCTCCACCGAGACGATCTCCATTTGCTCGATGAAGTCAAATTCCTGAGCCTGCCTGACGTCTCTTAGAAAAGCCTCGCGGCGCATCTTCTGTAGCTCTCTCATGTCAGCCATGGCCCGCGCTCCTTAGCTGGACTGCGTGAGGCTACTTGCCCACAAAGAAAATCCCAGCTCTGTTTTGCCAGCTGCTACTGCAGCCTTCCAAGCTGCCAGCGCCTCATCGCGCGACGGTTTCACTGCATTGACCATTGCCTCGCTCCTATTCTGGCTTCTTCTCTGGCCTGTCGAACAGCCAAGCGACGAACGCGATGGGCTCGACAAATGCCGCGACCATGCATCCCGCAATGAAAGCCCACAGGCCATTCACTCCTGGTGAATGATTTTAGCATCGGTTTGCTATAGCCTGACTTTGGGCGCCCGACATTTCGCGCAAATTGTTTCACACCAGAAGCAAGAACCGCTGCGCCTAAAAAGAATGAGGCAGGCCGCAGCCTGCCTCAATGGAGTGGTATTCACCTTATCGCGGGAAAGACCACGCCGCTTCTTCTGCTAGAAGATGTAGTCGTTTGTGCCTATACAGTCAGAGGAAGTCAAGGGGAGCAGCAGTTTGAATAGATATCGATTTGCGTTTGACCTGGGCACGACTTCGGTCGGCTGGGCAGTTTTTGAATTAGACAAGAGAACTGGCAAGCCCATCGGGTTAGCACATACCAGCCAGCGGGGTGAGGCGCTGACTATTACCCCAATTGGGGCGCACATTTTTGACGATGGGCGCGATCCCCAAACCAAAGAGTCGAACGCTGCCGGACGACAAGCCCCCCGTTCTGCCCGCAGAGGACAAGACCGGCGACTCGCCCGGCGATGGCAACTATTGGCGGACCTAGAAAGCGCGGCGTTGCTCCCACCTGCAGGCGCGGAACGTGATAAGCTTTTTGCATGCAACCCTTACGAATTGCGCGCCCGTGCGGCGCGGGAAAAGGTCACATTGCATGAATTGGGACGCGCCTTGTGGCACATCTCCAAACATCGCGGGTTCAAGAGCAACCGCAAGGCAGACCAGCCGGACGACGATACCGGTCTAATCAAAAATGCAAGCGCCGTACTTCACAAGAAATTATTGCATGAAGGCCATCCGACATACGGCGCGTACCTTTGGGAGAGGCTACGGGCCGGCGAGGGCGTACGTGTCCGCGCCAAGGGTGAGAATTCGGAAAAACACTTCGAGTTCTACCCGACGCGCGACCTTCTGGAAAATGAGTTCGATACGATCTGGGCGGAACAGGCCAAGCATCACGATTTGAGCATCGACCTGAGGGACCGCCTTCGGGACTACACCATTTTTTATCAGCGGCCATTAAAACCGGTCCCGCCTGGGCGCTGCACCTTCTTTCCCGACAAGGACCGCCTGCCACGCTGGCACCCCGAAGCGCAGGCGTTTCTGATCCTGCAGGATCTGTCGAACCTTCGGATAGTCCGCGACTCAGTGGAACGCCCCCTAGACATGGACAGGCGGACGGTGCTGTTCGATACGCTTTACGGCGGTGAGAAACTGACGTGGACGCGTGTGCGCAAACTGCTTGGCCTCGCGTCTCAGGATACATTGAACCTGCAGGAAGGTGGGCTGAAGCACCTGCATTTCAATCAGGTCGCCGCCAGCCTGCTGGGCACCAAGAAAAAACCTGGCCCCTTGGCGCAACATTGGCCGGGGTATGAAAGTGCGCGACGTGAGGAAATTCTGCATCGTCTTGCCGCAAGCGAAAGCCCTGAAGACCTGACCGAATGGCTGAAGCAATCACTCGGGCTGGATCAGGCCACCGCCGAAGCGGTCGAGAAGATACGTTTGCCGGACAAGCATTTGCGGTTCTGCAAAGAGGTCACTGAAGCGCTTGTTTCCGAAATGCGCAGTGATGCCATCGATTATGCCGAGGCCGTTCAACGCGCGCCGCTCCTGTCAGACGCAGATATCTCGCACAGCGATTTTCGGCCTGATAAAGGCGTCGATGCACTGCCGCGATATAACGAAATGGAACATCTGCGCCGTATGTTGGGCAATGGCACTGGCAACCCGGGCGACCCTCCGGACAAACAATTCGGCAAAATCACTAACCCGACAGTACATATCGCCTTGGGACAGTTCCGGCGGGTAATGAACATGCTGATCCACGAATTCGGCAAGCCCGCGGAAGTGGTGTTGGAAGCAGCTCGCGATCTGAGCAAATCGCCAAAGGAAAAGGAAAATATCGACAAGCTCATCAAGGCCAATACGAAGCGTAACGATCGGTATCGCGAAGAGTTGGAAGCAGAGGGGCTGTTGCAGCCAGGTCAGAGAGTCGGCGATCGGTTCCTCAAAATGCGCCTGTGGGAGGAACTTGGCCGCACGCCTGCTGAGCGTTGCAGCCCGTTTTCGGGCCGACAGATCAGCCTTGCAGAGCTTCATTCAGACGCGGTCGAAATCGAGCATATTTTACCCTTTTCCGAAACCTTTGATGACAGCCCGGCGAACAAGACGCTCGCCTTTCGGGATGAAAACCGCCGCAAGGGCGACCTGTCACCGGGCGATGCTGCAGCGCAGGGAATTTTCGATCAGGACGCGATGATCGCCCGAACGAAACATCTGCCTCGCAACAAGGCCTGGCGGTTTTTGCCCGACGCGATGGAGGTATTCGAACAGCAAAAAAGTTTCGATGACAGGCAGCTTCACGCCACTGGCTATCTGGCCCGTGTTGTTCGCGCCTATGCGGAAGCTCTGTTCGACAAGACCGATGCGGATGGTAACGTCCGCAACCATGTCTGGATGCTGCCCGGGCGAATGACGTCGATGCTACGCCACCGCTGGGGATTGAACCTCGGCGACCATAACCGCAAGAACCGTGATGACCATCGCCATCATGCCATCGACGCCGCGGTAATCGGTGTGATCGACCGGGCGATGATCAAACGCCTGCAAGACGCCGCCAAAACCGTCGGCGCCCACACTTTGTCGCGTGTCCTGCCCGCACCGCCGGAGCCCTTTCCAGGCTATCGCAACCAAGTTATGGCTGCGGTCGCGCGGATAAATGTCAGCCACCGGGCCAAACATGGGCAGGCGAACCCGACCGACCCATCTCGTACTAGCGGGCGGCTGCATGAGGATACGGCTTTTGGCCTCATCCGCGAAGCCCCGGAAAATCAAGCTGAGCTGACAATTGGGAATGTCGTGGTTCGCAAACCGACGACGTCTCTGACAGACAAGGAAATCAGACAGATACGGGATGTGAAACTTCGTCATTCCGCCATGGCCGCAACGGAGCCTTCTCGCGCTGCCGGATTGAGCAAGAGCGAAGCCGACAAGTTGCGCACCAGGCTACTTTCGGAGTGGGTCGAGAAGACGGGACACAGACGATTGCGGATCATCAAACGCGAGAACTCTGTCCGTCCGGTCCTTGATTCGACAGGGCGTGCATACAAGTTCTTTGCACCGGGCGAAGTGTCATGCATCGACCTCATCGAGTTCGAGGACAAATGGTATTGCCACGCTCAAAGCGTGTGGGATGCAAATTCTGGGCAGTCGCAGGCATGGCAGGACATCTGGCCGGATGGCCGCTTCATCATGCGGCTGCACAAGGGCGATACGGTCCAGCTGTTTGATTGGGACGATGAGGAAGGCTCGATCATCGCAGGCAGCAACACGATCAAACGGGTTGTGCGATTGGCTCCTGGCAATAATCGCATATACCTTTGTGGTTTGAACGATGCCGGAACACTTCAAAAAAGACACGACGATAGTGACGACGACTTCCGCTGGGACCTGGCAGGATTTGAAAAACTCAGACTCCGCCGCGCGCGACGGGTGAGGATTGATGAATTGGGGCGGGTTCATACCATTCCACACGGGAAGGCATGATACCGGCAAGCTGACCTGACGGGCCTCATCACAGGAGGACCACATGGTTGGACGTATTTTGGAACTAAGCCGCGATGGCCTCGCGGTGCATAAATCGCGCGGCTTTCTGTCTGTGCGCGAAGATGGAAGTGAGATTGGCAAGGCTGAGCTGGACGATATCGACGCGGTGTTAGTGTCGGCGCAGGGACTGATGTGGTCGAACACCGCGCTTGCCCAACTGGCAGCGCAAAACGTGCCGGTGATGGTCCTAGGTCCGAACTTTGCTCCAGCGGCCGTCGTCCTACCACTCGCAGGGCATGGCGAACAGGGCTACCGAATGACATGCCAAGCCGCTGCCTCACAGCCGTTGCGCAAACAGATCTGGGCGCGACTAGTCCGCCAAAAGATAGCGGCGCAAGCAACGCTTCTCGACGAGATCGGATGTGCATCAGAACGGGTCAAGCGATTAAGCTATGCCGTTCGCTCCGGCGATCCTGACAACCGTGAGGGGCAGGCGGCACAAGCCTATTGGCCGCTTTTATTCGGTAAAGCCTTCCGTCGCGATCGCAACATGAAAGGTGCCAACGCGATGCTGAATTACGGCTATGCGGTGTTGCGCGCCGCTACGGCCAGGGCGGTCGTATCATCGGGCCTGCACCCATCCCTGTCTGTACATCATAAAAGCGGAGGAGATCCGCTTGCGCTGGCTGATGATCTGATGGAGCCGTTTCGTCCGACCGTAGACATGACTGTCTACTCCCTTTTGGAGGAGGGGATTACGACCGTGTCCGACTCCCGCCACAACCTAGTGGGTATTTTGTCCGCATGTTTCGAAACCGAACAAGGCACCTCCCCTCTCAGTCAAATTCTTGTGCGCCTGGCCCAAAGCGTTACCCGTAGTTTCGTGACTGGCAAGGCTGACCTCATGTTTCCCCGCTCATTGCTCCCCGTGGATGAGGTCATTGATGACAACTCCTGAATTTTCCCAGCTGTCGAGGTATCGCATCATGTGGATATGGGCCCTTTTCGACCTCCCGGTGCTGACCCGGACTGAACGCAAAAACGCCACCCGGTTTCGCAATGACCTTCTCGACCTGGGTTTCCAGATGGTGCAGTATTCAGTATATTTGCGTCATGCTTATTCAAAGGAAAAAGCCGATACGATTGCGGCCAAGGTTGGTGATTGCGTCCCCGAGACGGGCCATGTTCAAATCCTTTTCTTTACCGACCGACAGTATCAGCTTAGCCAGAGTTTTCATGGGAAACAGGCAAGTCGACCAGTCCAGAAAAAACCGGATCAGCTCACACTTTTTTAGCGGTCCGATGGGAGTTTTCTTTAAATCATCTAAGAGAAAAAACCTTCTGCAACAGAGAGTTGCAGAAGGTTGGTTCTAGCAGAAGAAGCGACGCAGCCAAACCCGGACAGGGAGGATGGCTGATGTTCTACTACGAGCGTTCTAGCAGAAGAAGCGACGCAGCCAAACCCGGACCTGTTGTTCTTGCGGCTGCTCTTGATTGCGGTTCTAGCAGAAGAAGCGACGCAGCCAAACCCGGACAACCGAACCGGAGCATGAGCTATCGAAGCGGTTCTAGCAGAAGAAGCGACGCAGCCAAACCCGGACAGCTACTACCCGAACCTTGCAATCTCGAATGTTCTAGCAGAAGAAGCGACGCAGCCAAACCCGGACGTCGCGGCGGTTGTTGAAGCCTTCGGCGAAGTTCTAGCAGAAGAAGCGACGCAGCCAAACCCGGACATATCGGGGATGATGTCACCGGGATCATCTGTTCTAGCAGAAGAAGCGACGCAGCCAAACCCGGACATGCCTTGTTGCTCACCGCCGATTTGGCAAGTTCTAGCAGAAGAAGCGACGCAGCCAAACCCGGACGGAAGGCCGCAGCAAGTTGCAAATGACGCTGTTCTAGCAGAAGAAGCGACGCAGCCAAACCCGGACGCTGGCCATGTGCTTGCACGTCCACAGCGTGTTCTAGCAGAAGAAGCGACGCAGCCAAACCCGGACTGAAATCTGGTGGTTCTACCCCGGCGGAACGTTCTAGCAGAAGAAGCGACGCAGCCAAACCCGGACGGGATGAGCTTGGGGGTGGGTCCGGTTTTGGTTCTAGCAGAAGAAGCGACGCAGCCAAACCCGGACTGTGAGCTTACTCTCGCGTGCCACAATGAAGTTCTAGCAGAAGAAGCGACGCAGCCAAACCCGGACAGCTCGATATGTTTCAGGCCGGAACCGAAAGTTCTAGCAGAAGAAGCGACGCAGCCAAACCCGGACATTCCGGCAAGGCTTCTGGACCCGCCCCCTGTTCTAGCAGAAGAAGCGACGCGGCCAAACCCGGACCAGCCAATCCAGATAGGCGGTTCCGAAGTGGTTCTAGCAGAAGAAGCGACGCAGCCAAAGGTGCCCAGACAATAACGGTCATGCGCTCTGGTGCCACCGTCTGAATCCAGCGACGAACTGCCCCGGCCATCGCAGCGGGCTGTCGAGAAACACAGCCACAACAAGCGCGATGACCAACCAGACCGGCGTTTCGTTGACCACGACCGTTTCGACGCGATCCGCCTTGACCCGGGTGTCTCCGCTCGACTGCTCGATCGAACGGGCCTGCGGGCGGATGATCTTCTGATCCGTGACCACCGTTTCCCCGATCGCCTGTACGTTGGTCTTACCCGCCTGCCCGTTCGCCGCCACGTTAGGGCCGCCGCCGGTCAGCAGCTTGACCGCGCCGGACGGGCTGCAGGACGCCAGCAACAAGGCGCACAAGACCATCGTGGCGGCACGGCGGATCACAGGAAGGCATCCTGCGCGGCCAGCAGGATCGCGCGGGCCAGGACGCGCTTTTCATGCGCTTCGTCGGTCGCGGCCTGCCCCTCCGGAGAGGATCCGAAGAACGGTTCGATCAACGCGGCGGGCGCACGGCCGGAAATCAGGCTGGCCGCCCCGCGCCCCTTGCGAACGATCTTTTCACCGCGATCCTTCAGCCCCAGAGCGTCAAGCATGCGTTCCTGCAGCGCCATGGCGAAGGCCAGGGACAGCGCCGAACCGCTGGACAGCGTTTCGGTTCCGGTCGCATTCGCAGTGTGATGACTGTTGAAGTGCAGTTCGCAGGTCGCGTCCGCGCCCCAGCGGTCGGTGCGCGCATAGACATCCCGGATTTCCCGGCTGTAACCAAGTCCCGCCTCGCGGAAGAAGGTCTTGACGGTGATTTCATCGAAATGCGCAGCCTCATCTTCGATGATCCGCGCCAGATCGGTGTTCCAGACGAATTCGGTTTCGCCGGTATCAGGACGCACGGCGCCCTGCGCCCGGGCGTTATGCCCGACCACAATTGCAAGTTTCATAGTGGATCTCCGATTTCAGGATTGGTGACACAACCGGGTCAGCGCCCGGCAGAATTGCTCACATGCCCGACAGGGCGGCGGCGATGATCCCGATCCAGATCGCCGCGGAAATCAGCAGACGGACAAGGCGAACGGGACGCGATTTCGTGACCCGCTTGTAGGATGCAGCCGCGTTTCTCATTGCCCCCGCCCCCCGACCGTTCGCGCCAGCATCTTAGCGATCGGATCGCGCAGCTCGGCAAAGAAGCTGTGCGAGGTCCACCCCATCAGGAACGGGATCAGCACCAGCGCACCGGGTGGCATCTGGCTCAGCGACATGCCGACGAAGAACAGAAGGATCGGCCCGCCGAAGGTGCCGACCAGCGTATTGAACAACGCCAGCGTGACCGCCTTGCGCCAACCCCATTCATCCAGGTCCATCACGGACAGGAACGCCCCCAGAACTGCCATGATCAGCATCGTGACCGATGACCCATGCGCCGCCAGCCACGATCCGGCCACGGCGAAGAATCCCGCCGACGCCGATCCGATGATATCCATTTTCATTCGCTGCCCCCTGTCATTCAGCTTTCAGCTTGCCCGTGAAGGCGGTGCGCAGACCGCCAGACTTGGTGAAGCTGTGCTTCACCGTTTCAAGAATGAATTCGCGCCCGTCGACCAGCGGCCGCACACCGGAGTAGACCACCGGCTGGCCAGCCATCAGCCCCGGCCGGCCGACGATCGAACACGCGGTTTCGATCAGGCCGCGCGTGATTTCGCGCGCCGCGGCCCGGGCCGCGGCCTCGGCCTCTTCCTTCGAACTGTACGGATCGCGCAGCACGCGTTCGCCGATGGCTTGCGGGTCGGCATCCACGACGACTTCGTGCCGCTTCGCGCCCTTGCGGTCCTGCCAGTAGGCTTTGACCGTTGCGAACCGGTCCGCGTCCGTTTCGGACACCCGGCAACTGCCCTGGATGATGGAGGGCGCGAACACCTGCGCGGGTGCGATCGCCGTGCCGTCCGCCTTCTTTCCTGCGCCGCGCTCCAGCCACAGCAGCGCCCCGTTCTTGATGGTGAACAGCGCCCCATGCCGCTGCGCGAGGCGATGAAGGAAATGCAGATCGGTTTCGTCCTGCTGCCCGATCCAGTCATAGACATGACCCGACACCGCGTCCGAAATCTTCGACAGCAACCCGTGATCGCCGGCCTTTTCCACGACGATGTCCTTCACCGACGCGGCGTCCCAATGGCGGGTCTTGCTGGCCTTCATGTCCGATCGCAGATCCGCCGAATGCCCCTTGACCGCGATGGCGTATGGCAGACAGGAAAATTCCACCCGATCGATGACATAGGCCCCGACGAATGTCCCGTTCATGGTCACCTCGACCCGCGCGCCGCGCCGGGGCGATTGGAAATGTGGCGCAGCGTCATCGAACACCAGGTCCAGCATATCCGAGCGGATGCCTTCGCGATCGGTGATGGTGAGACTGACAAGCCGGTCGAAGAACGCCCCGGACACAGGGGCGCCATCGACCGTGACAAGAATTCTGGGATGTGTCATGTTTCGCCCAAAAGTAGCAAAGCGGAGCATTTCGAGATGGTGATTTACTACGCGGCAATGGGACTTGCCGTTCTTTTCCTGATATCGGCGGGTCTTGAGGTGCTTTCAGTGCTGACCAAGGGCCCGTCCTGGAAAGCCCTCTGGACAACCACGGGTTCCTTGCTGCTGGCGCTGATCTGCTTCATCACCGGAACCGCGTTCTACTGATCAGTCCCAGAGTTTCAGCGACTGGCCCGCCCTGTCCTGCACCACCATGTCGGGCAGGGTGATTTCGGTGCCCATCGGCAGGGCATGGGCAATCTCCCTGACATGCGGATTCGCTTCCAGAACGGCCTCGACGGCGCCCGCCTGCGCCCCGTATTCCCGCATGCAGATCAGGTCCAGCGCATCGCCGGCACCGGTAACGTAGAGACGGGCCATCAGATACCCCCCAACAACGACAAGAGCGAGAACCCGGCACCCATGCGCTTCACCTCGATCGTGTAGGCATTGCGCCCGGGCGCGCCGTGGCGGTCATGATAGGCCCGGTCTTCCTCGACCTTCTGGATGGCATGGCTTCCGAACACCTTGCCGCCCAGCGACACCAGCATCAGCGGGATGCCGGACTTCGCCGCCAGCCGCACGCCTTCCAGCGTGCCGGCTCCGCCGAATTCCTTCGGGAACAGAACCCCGTTGATCGTCACCACCTCGCTGCGCGGGCCGGTCCACTGCAACGCGTTCAGCCGTCCGGCGGTTTCGATTTCCGCCCACGAGGTGTCCAGCTTGCGCCCAACCCCGGTATAACCGAAGCCATGCGCCCGGAACATGAAAGGCCCCAGGGCCATCGTAACAGGTCCAGCCATGTCACCCCCATTAGTCAGAAAAGCTGGCCGACATCGTCGCCGCCACGCGCTGCCCGATACGGTCAGACACAAGATCCGCGATCGCCTCCGGATCCGTCACCCCGGCGGGCACTTGAATATTGATGCCACCATTGATTTCCACCCGAACGTCACCGCCCTTCTTACCACTTTGGCCCGCCTGCACCGCAGTTGGACCAGCGAGCGCCGATATCGTCAAAACGGACAGACTCGCCGCCCGCACAACCTGCGCAGCGCTATGCATGCGCTGCAGTTGGTGATGGTTCGCGATGAAACCCGCCCTGTTCGGAAAATACAGCTCAGGTCCGCGCTCGCCTACCAGCAACGGTTTGGTGCCGAAGGGGCCACCAGAAGCGCGCCGCTGCAAACCAACCTGCCCCGCGGACACGCCGCCAGCGGCAGGAACCGCCCCCTCTTCTCCTCCGAAGAGATACGTCCACCACGCCGGCGGGTCCGGCCAGTCGATGATGTTCGAAAGGTCAACAGAACCAATCGCTTCCACAATACTGGCCGGAATATCCTTCACCCATCCGATGAATTCATTGAATTCTGCACGAACGCCGTCCCAAAGACTGATGATGATGTCACGGCCGACCTGAAAAATCCCGGAAATGCCGGACGCAATTCCGTCGATGATTTTGCCGGTCATTTCGGCGGCGCTGGTTTCCAGCCGCGCCTGTTCTTCATCGGTCAGAATTTCCCGAAAAAACAGGTCTCCAGAAAAGAAATTACGGATAGCCGACACGACGTCACCGATGACAGACCCGACGCCCGAAAAGGCCGTCTTCACACCATCTACGGCTGGCGCCAAGAACTCCAGAACCGGCCTAATTCCCTCCAGGACAGGTCGAAGCCGTTCACCTATTGCGCTTGCAACACCGCGGGCAATTGATGAGATACGATCCCAATACTTCCACGCTACGCCAACCGCAGCGACGACAACCGCAATCCCGCCCCAGATCGGGGCGCTGATTGCGCCCACAACCCCGACAAGCGCCGTCAGGCCGGTTGCGACCAAGCGCAGCCCGGTGACACCTGCAATTCCCCGTAGACCTGCACCCACCAAACGAATTGCACCGGCACGCCCACTGGTGAACGCCGAGAGGCTTGTTCCGATCTTCGCCAGGCCAGACCCACTGCGGCCAGCATAAGCAATACCCATCACAAGAGATGCGACCTCACCTCGCGCGAAGATGGCCCGTGCGCCGAGGCCGACCAGGCCGAAGCGCAGCACGGCCATGGTTCCGATCAGACCCGCCGCCGCGGTCAGCAACGCGCCGGCGGCCACGGCCATGCCGCCGATCGCGGCGCCCCCGATCGCCAGCCACTTGGTCAGCTTCGGGTGTTCCTTGGCCCACGTCACCATCCGATCGACGACGCCCTGCGACATTTCCAGAAGATCGTTCAAAGGCGGCAGCACCACCGAGCCGATCGTGACCCCGAGCCGGACCAGCTGGTTGCGCATCAGTTGCAGGTTATTCGCGGTCGTTTCAGCCCGTGCGGCATATTCCTTTTCCGCGCTGCCCTGGTATTTCCGCTCATCCGAGACCAAACCAAGCGCTTCGCGCAGCAGGTCAAGATTGTTGATCAGCGGCGCCAGTGCCCGCGCCTCGTCCCCGAACAGGTCCGACGTGACTGAGGCCTGCAGGTGCTTCGGCAATTCGTTGATCCGCTGCATCACGTCAATGGTGGTGCCGACGGCGTCTTCCTGCATCGATCGCGCGACCTCGCCGGCATCCAGACCAAGTTGCCTGAACGCCGCGCTTTGACGCTTGGTCGCCCCGTCGCCCCGGGCCAGCGCCTTGCCCATGTTCCGAAACGAGGTCGCGGCGACATCGGATTGCGCCCCCGCCGCGATCATGGCCGACCCGAAGGCCATGGTTTCAGTCGGCGAAAACCCTTTTACCGCCCCGTCGACCGCCACCCGGTTGGTGAAGTTCAGAACCTTCGGCGCCGTCGATGCCATGTTGTTGGACAGGTGGTTCATCGCATCGAACAGCAGCCCGGTCTCATCCAGCGTCAGCCCCAGGGCCGTCTTGATGTTCGCCATCGAGTCGCCGGACTGTTCCGCCGAAATGTCGAAGGCCACGCCGATCTTCGCGGCCATTTCCGCGAACTGCAAAAGCTCGTTATTCGCCAAACCGGACTGACCGCCGGACGCGACGATCTGCGCCAGGCCCTCCGCCGCCATGGGGATGCGGGTGGACAGGGTCAGGATGTCATCCGACATCTGACGAAACCCGTCCGGGCTTTCGAAATCAACCACCTTTCGCACGTCCGACATCGCCGTTTCAAACTCCACGGCCTGCTTCACCGGACCTGACAGCCCGGTCAGGATACGCCGGCCGGTCTGCATCGAGGCCCCGCCGACGAAGCTCAGGTTTGCAGACGTCGCCAGCGACCGGTCCATGCGTTCGCGCTCGTCCGCAATGCGCTTCTGCATCACTTCCAGGCGGCGCATCCGGTCCATCTGGCGACCGAAGGCGGTGCTGGCACCGTCAAGCGCACCGGCCAGGCGCCGCTGTTCTCCGGCAAGGTTGCCTGTGTTGACACCCGCCTGGCGCAGCTGCCCCTGCAACCCGTGGAGCGCCCGACGGTTCTGCCGCTGCTTCTTCTCCAGCCGGTCCGCCGCTTTGCGCGCCCGGTCGAATTCGCGACGCATCTGCGCGGTGGGATTGCGGGTTCGCTTGATTTCCGCCAGCAGGCGGCGCTGCTTTTCCCGCGCGGCCTCCATCGCCTGGCCGGACTTGCGCACGACGTCCTGCTGCTTGCGGAAATCCTCGATCAGCTTCAGCGGCCCGCGCATCTGCTGCAGGCGGCCCATTTCCGTGCGCACGCCATCGGCGAAACGCCCGGTGACGGTCCGCATGTTCTTCAGCATGCCGGAATACTTGTCGACCGCCCTGATCGTCAGCTGCGTTTCGATGCGCTTGGTCGCCATGGCCCACTCTCATTGAAATTCAGGGTTGAAATGCCTATGTTGGAGGCATGGAAATCTTCGCGATGATATTTGCTGTTGTGATGATCGCCGCCGCTGTCGCGGCGACAATCCTTGTCGGCATGTTCGCCGGCGGCATCTGGGGAGCTCTGGCCTTCGCCGCGCTGCTGGTGCTGGCCTATCGTGCCATGACGCACCAAAGCGGGCCGACCCGGCGCCTGCACCGCGACGAGGCGAATGCCTTCCAGAAACCGCTATCCGACGACTGACATCATTCGAATTTCGGCCGGGTGGCCTCCCACACGTCGCGGGCCGTTTCGTACCAGCGATCGAAGTCGCTGATCTTCATTGCGAGAACCTGCGGCAGAGGCGTGGCAAAGACCTTGGCGACGAATCCCGCGGCAAAGCGCAAATCCTTCGCTACTTTGCCGGCTCCCCGTTTCCCGCCTCGGTACCCGCCTGCGCAGCGACATGGGCCTGATAGGGTTCCAGAACGCGCTTGCCGATTTCACGGAAATCGCTTTCCTTCACCTTCTTCATCACGTCCAGGTCAACGCCGGCCATTCCCGCCAGCAGGATGACGGTCTGTTCGCCGGGCGTCTTGCCCTCTTCGACCGCGATACTCGTTCCGAGGTCCGGCTCGTCGAAAACCAGCTTGTCATGGGTCTGGCCATCAACAGTGACCGGCCGCTTCAGCTGCACTTCAATCGGATAGTCCATGATGCCCTCCTTACAGCAGCAACGCGGCGCGGATGTCGCCATACTGGCTGACGCCGGCGATGCTGATATCGAAGTCATCCGCTTCGATCATCGGCGCGCCGCCGATTTCCATTTTCAGGTATTCCCACGCGAATTCGCAGTCGATGGGCTCGATCTTCTCGCCCGGTTTCCACTCGGCGAAGTCGATCCCCTTCAGGAAACCGCGCAGGTAGGCGGTCGCATTGGTCACCACGCCGTCTTCATCGACCAGCGCCCCGGTGATCATCAGCGTGTCGGCGGTGCCCGGCATGGTGTTGATGGCGGAAATCACCTGCGGATCGCAGGCCAGTTCCTTGAACTTCGCGTTTTCGCGTTCGTAGCCGTAACGCGCCTCGCGATCGGTCGCCATGCCGGAATTGCGGAACTTTTCCGTCTTGGCCTTGAACGGCGGAATGGTCATGCCGGACGCCTGGCCGACCTTCACGTCTTCGTTGAACCAAAGGGCGCAGTCCTTCACGAGGTATGCAGGGGTGGATTTCATGTTTCATCTCCCGAAAAGATAAGGGGGCCGCAGGCATTGCGGCCCCGATGGGTTGCAGGTCAGGCCCGACAGCTTACGCCGCGGCCTTCAGCGCTTCCTTGGTCAGCTCCAGGTAATACTGGATGTTGCGGTGCGCGATGAACCGGATGTCTTCCATCGGCGCGGGCGGCTCGAAGTCCATCGACAGGGTGATTTTCCCCGCCGCCATCTGCGTCGGATCGTTCAGGGTCTCATCGATCCAGACACGGCCACCCAGGATCGCACCGGACGCCTTGAAGGTCCGCAGCGCGGCGTTGCCGCTTTCCAGCATGAACTTCAGGTTCGCCACGGAAAACGGCTTGTCCACGAATTCCAGATACGCCTTTTCCATGGCTTCGTTGATGAAGTCCGCCGTGCGACGAACCGACAGGAACGCCCACAGGTCATCCGTGGTCGCGGCGCGATTGCCCCAGGTGATGAACCCGGACCCCATGTTGAGGATGGTGCCGACGTGGTTTTCGTTCAGGTAATCCGCCTGCGATCCGTAAGTGATGGTGCGGGACGCGCCGCCGATGCCGTTGATCGGCTTGTTCGACAGCGAATGCCAGAAACCGAGATTGGTATCGACGCGGGCCTGCACCCCGGCGAAACGGGCCGATGCCGGGCGGGCCACGTAAGCGCTTCCGACGGTATCCCAGACCTGCACCTTCGGATCCACGACATAGACCCGCTGCGACCCGATCAGGGCGCGGTAGGCGATGGCATCCGCATCGGTGGTGTCGGGCCCGTCGACAAAGGCCACGGCCTTCAGTTCGTCCAGAACGCCCACCAGTTCGGAAACCACCGGGTTCGCGGTCACGCCGTCGCCGCTGGTGAAACCGGGAATGGCGATCAGCCGCGGCTTGATACCAAGCTGCGCCTCGGCCTTCTTCAGCGCGTGCACCCCGGTCAGCTGGGTCGCATCGCCCACCAGGTTGGTCATGGTGGCGGCGGTGTCCGCGCCCTCGTCGACGCGAATGACGATTGTATAGGCGCCGATCTGGTCAAACACGTCATCCACCGCGTCCTTCAGGGTGCCGGTCGCGCCCAGGTCGGCCGCCTCGACAGGCGTGCCCTTCAGCAGCACCGGTGTGTTCAGCGGGAACTTGGCCGCGTCCGCGTCCGGCGCGGTGCCCAGAAGGCCGACGACGGCGGTTTGCGCCACCTGCACCAGAACGGGGGTTTCAGTGGATTCCGCCAGTCGCGTGCCGTGATGGAAACTTGCAAAAGGCATTGTTTTCTCCTTTGCCAAAAGAAAACCCGGCACGCATCTGCCGGGCATGACCCGGCATCCGCCGGGGTGGGTTCAGGCGCTTGCGCGCCACTCAGATATGCGTCAGTTCGCCAGGGCGGCCTGCGCCGCGGCAATGTCCGCCTGCGCCTGCTCTTGCACGCCGGTCAGAACGGCCTGCACCTGGTCCTCGATGTCCGCCGCGTCATCGGCCAGCGCGTCGATCGCCGCCTTCGCTTCCGCCTCAAGCGCACCGACCAGCAGCGCGGCCTCACGATAGGCGGATGCCTTGGCGGAAATCACCGCCAGCAATGCGGCGCGATCGAGGCCCCGCGCCACCGCTTCACGATCAACCATCGTCAGTTCCGCGGCGCTCGCGCCCGCCGGATCGCGGGAAATTTCTTCCTTGATGCGATATTCGGCAAGCTTGCCGGCCGATGCCGGTTCCAGTTCGGCGCGATGCATGTCGGCCATGGCCGTGATCCGCGTCTTTGCCGCGGCCTTCAGCGCCGCCACCGCGACAGCCGGAGGGTATCCGTGACGCCCCACGGCGTCGGCAAAGGCAACGCCGCTGGTGCGCCGCCCGTCATGTTCAATGGTCAGGTTCATGATCCACTCCATCAGCTCATCAGAAGATTGGTGCCAAGGCCGGTCGCGTTATTGACGATCGCCCCGCCGTTCAGCGTGGTCACGCCGGAATTCGCGACGATGGCGACACCACCGCTGACCCCGAGATTGTGAACGCCATAGACGGCGCCGTCGAAGGTGGAATCGAGGAACGACGCCCTGACAATGCTTGCCGAGGCACAGTCCGCGATCGCCGACACGTCGGCCCCCGCCGTCACGTAGCTGTTGCGCAGCTTCACATCGACGCGAATTCCCCGGTCGAACCGGATCAGGCCGCGCAGCGCCGCGCTCCACGGCAGCCCCGCATCCACCTTGGCGGCGGTGAAATCCACGTCGACGTCGTTCAGATATACGCCGCCGGCGGTCTTGATCTGAAACCCCGCCAGGACGTTGCTTGTCACCTGGTAGAGACTGGCCAGAGGCTTAATGACCGGGTTTGCCCCCGCGCCGCTCTTGGTGAACTCGACGGTGCGCCCGGAGATCGTGCAGGTGGTAAGGTCATAAACCTTGTCCGACAGAAGCGTCAGCTTGACCAGGCTCGCGGCGGGCGCCGCGTTGATCGCGGAATGGATCGCGGTGAACGTGCCGCCTTCCACATTCGTCGGGGCCACTTCGTCCGGATCCACCGTCGCGGTGAATTCCATCTGTGACTTCACGACCCCCACCAGGTTGTTCGCCAGCGCCTCGTAGGCTTGCTGGTGGGCGACGCGGTCGGTCAGAAGCGCGAGCGCCTGCGCCTGCCAGTCATTCCCCGCAGCGATGAGTTCATCGATTTGTTCCGCACTTGTCGGCATTGCTTTCTCCTTTACTGAAGCGCCTCGATAGCGAGACCCTGCCGCATTTGTTCCTTGAAGATCAGAAACATGCTGCGCGCATGGCCGACAGCCAGTGCGAACAACAGGTCATCCGGCGCATTGACGACGACAAGCCCGTCTTCTACGCGCGAAAAGCTCAAAACGTGGTCGACCAGATAAGCGACAGACCCGGTCTGGCGGGCCACGACATCCAGCCCCGCCCAGATGCAGACAAGGTCGCCGACTTCATCGAAGAACCCGATCTCGCGCACACCGAATGCCTGCGTTTCCGGGCCGAACTCGGCCTTCACGCGCCACGCGTTCGGATCCACCATGTGGTGCGCCTCGATCGGCTTGCGCACGATCTCGTTGACCAGCCCCGTTTGATCGTAAGTCGGCGCATAGTTGCTGCCGCCACCATCCCCGAGGGCGATATGCGTGATGGAAACGGCGGCTGCACTTCCCGCGGCCGCCGCCAGCTTGGCTTCGGCCACATCCGTCAGAAGTGTTTGCGGCATCAGGTTTCTCCTATGGTCACGGTTTCCGCGATCGCGGGTTGAAGGATGAAGTCAGGCACGACGCGCCCCGAATAGGTATTTCCCGCGAACAGCGACGGCACGCTTGAAACGCAGATCACATTGCCGATCCCGTTGGCCCAGCCGCTGGCGGTTTCGTCCATCGTCAGGACCGCGTAACTCACCTGCAGCGGCAGCTTGACCGCGCGGGAAAACACGAGAGTGATTTCGTCGGCCGCGGTCACCGAAACGAGACTTATGTCCAGCGGACCGAAGCCGTCCTCGCACACGAAACCCGCGTCCTTAATGGCCGGCGTGTGCTCGGTGTTGATTTCCAGCCCCGCGCAATGCGTTGGCAGGTGATACTTGATCCGCACACGGTCACCATCCACCACGCCACCGACGATCCAGAGAGGATCCGTATCCAGCCCCTTCCTGACACGGTATTCCGCCAGCGCCGAAATACTGGCGAGCAGAACATCACCGAACTGCCCGGGATGAATGTTGTCCGCCAGCGGCGCGATATACATCGGGCCCGCCAGCACACAGCGCCCTTCCTTCGCCAGCTTCACGATGGCAGGGCGGCTTTCCCGGTCACGATCGACATTGTCGCCAAGGTTCACCTGCAGCGCGATTTTCGCCGGCGCCGGAAAATTGTACCGGTGCCAAGCCTCGTCCAGCGCATCGAACAGGGCGCGCAGATCGGCCTCATAGGTTACTCCGCCGCCTTCTCCCTGCGTCCAGTGCAGCATCGGCGCATCGGCCATTTCCCCTGCCGACGCAGCCAGGGCATCCCATCGGTTCAGGAACACCTCGACATTGGCGAAGTTGCTGGATCCCGGCGGAAACGCCCAGATACCGGCCCCGCCCTCCCAACAGGTCGCACCGATCTGGCCGGGCGTTGGCACGGCCTCCAGGTGCCGCCAGATGTGTTCCAGGGCCCAGCCCGTCAGGGTCATCGGAAAGTTTTCGCCCCACCAGCCGATATCCTCGGCCGCGGCGATTCCGGTCAGGTCGGCCGCATCGATCGTCGCCAGCCCGTCGCCAACCGTCTTTTCAGTGCCGTAAGCGTTCGCGACATTCGGCTGGAAGCACTTGTCGGGAAAGGGCGAACCGATGATCGCGCCGGCCTCCGGCTCCTGGCCGGATGGCCCCATGGTCGACTGCCCGTATCCGATGCGCCCCCAAAGCCCGACATCGCGTTCAGAACTCCGGCGCACGAAATGCACCTCGCTGCTGCGCAGCGACCGCACGGCGGCAGCGTTCGGAAACACCCCGGACAGGACCGAGAACGGGCGCGGTTCGGGATCAAGGTCCGCCTGATGCAACTGCGCCGATCGCATGCCGGCACACAGATTGCCGCCCACTCCGAACCGTTCGCCCAGACGGAAGATCAGCTTGCGCGACACCGGCGCGACACGCTGCACCACCGCGGTCATCGCATAAACCATCTTGTTGTCGATGGCGTTTTCGGTGGGTCCATAAAGCGATCGGCCGGCATATGCCGTGACGCGGAAGCTCCCGGCCTCCATGCCATCCGCCACGCCCTCCGGCTCGAACCATTCCAGCAATTCGGAATCCACATCGAACGCCGCCAGCGCAGCCCGGATGGCGTAGGGCGTTCCCTTGTGGCGGTGAACCTCGGCGCTGGCTGCGATGACGCTCCGCTTCACATCCTCCGGCCAGTCCAGATCCCAGACATCGACCGAGTGTTCCCATGCCAGGTGATCCAGCAGCCCGACATCAACCGATGCCGGGTCTTTGGTGATCATCTGGACCGGCAGGCTGAACAGCCTCTCTTCAAGGATATCCAGCGCCCTGGCCAGCGGCGTGGCGGTCGGCGGCAGCTGCGTTCCCTTCAGATCAAACATCGCGCCAGCCCCCGGTAATCGACTGCACGGTCAACGTGATGCCGGTGCAGTGGGATGCATCGAACGGCCCGATCTCAACGTCCGCTGCGGGCGATGTCAGCTCGACATCCACCACGCCCTGCACGCTCAGCGCAGCGGCGATCGATGTCCGGTACAGCTTTCGCCCGATCCGAATCCGGCCGTTCACGAATGCTTCGGCCGCCGCCTGCGCCGTCGCCTGAACGACGGAAGCGGTTTCCGGCGTGGTGACACGCAAAACCGCTTCGATCGCGTAGGGAACGGGCTGCGCCGATACCACGGTCAGCTTGTCCGCAACCGGGCGGCGCTTGTCGACGGTGCAGTGCTGGAACACAGCATCAAGCAGGGCCGCGTCCGCCGTCCCGTCGCCCTCGCTGGACAGGATGACCATCTTTGGCTCCGCGGGCGGAATGGCAGGAACCAACCCATGGTTCGGCCCATAGACCGCCACGTCCACAACCCTGTCATCGGCATCAAGCGCCCAATAGACATATGACCCTTCGGGCCCATGCGGCGACCACGCTTCGATCACCAGCTGGATGCGGGCGCGAAACGCCTCGTCGCTTTCCAGCACCGGGTTGGCAGGATCGCTGCTGTCCAGCACCTTGCGCAATACGCCGCGATTAGCACCGATCTGGTCCAGGTCATCGCCCCGCGCGGTGGACAGGAACACCGATCGCACCGCCTCGTTGATACGGTTTTCAAGATAGAGTTCACGCGCCGCCGCCGCCTCGTTCAGATAGCGCATCGGGCTGGAGGCGATGTTGCGGGCCAGCGCCATGACCTCCGCCACCTTCGCCGCGTCGAAGACTTCGGAAAGCTGCGCCTCCAGTTCGACCAGCCGGGCCTCCAGGATGGCGTCGAAATCCAGCACGCCGATCGCGGTCGGATCCGGCAGCGTGGACAGGTCAAGCGCGGCAAAGCGGCTCATGCGGCAAGGCTCCAGTTGTCCACCCGGTCGCGCAGAACGCGGATGGTTTGTGTTTCGTTATCGACCTTGGTCATATCGCCCATGTGGGCATTCGGCAGGTGGTTGCCGATCAGGGTCATGGTGATGGCTCCGCTGGCCGAGCCTTCAACCTGGACATCTGTCAATTCGAACCGCGGCTCCCAGCGTTCCAGCGCCTCGGCCACGGCCACGTAAAGCGCCAGCACGTTCGCGTCGTTCATCGGGGCGTCCACCAGCGCGGGAACTTCCGACCCGAATTCACGCCGAAAAACACGGGTATTCAACCGCGTGACCAGGATGGTCTGGATGCTTTGCACCACGTGCGCCCACCCTTCGACCGCACCACCGGTATCGTGATTCAGATCCATGTCAGATCAGGCGTCCGATTTACGGGCCTTGGTCGCGGCCTTTTCGGCATCCGGCTTGGCATCCCCGGACGGCGCACCCCCGGCAGGCTTCAATCCGCTCCCACACGGCGGCAGGTAGTACTTCGCCTGCGCAGGCGTCAGGGAAACGGTTTCCCCCGCCTCCCTGTAGGCCCCGGCGATTTCGCGGCCCTGCGTCACTTCATAGTCCTGCGGCGCGGCACTTTTTTTCTCAGTCATGATCAACTCCGTCAGTTTGGCGTTCCTGTATTGTCGGCGCCGGCCAGAACCCCGCCGTGCTTGTGCGTGTCCCCGATATCGGTGCCGTTATGCGTGACCTGGCCACCGGCAAAGGCAAAGCCCGACGCCGTGATGGTCAGCGCCACTCCACCAACGGACAGGGCGATGCTCGATCCGCCACCGCTCACCGAAATCCTGACATCGCCAACAGATGCCAGAACCTGTTCGTCACCGGCCACGGAAGGCCGGCCGTTTGCATCCGAATTCAGACTTCCCTGGATGACGGCGTCGTGCAGGTCGCCACTTTCCGACGTGACCTGCACCTGCTGCCCGACCGACGGCGGGTTATGCGTTTTGTTCGCACCTGCCGAGGGTTCAGCCCAGGGGATCCAGCCGGTCACAAATGGCCTGTCGCCATCCTGCAGCCTGACCCTTGCAAGCCCCTGCGCAGGATCGACCTCGGCCACAACGCCAGTGCGCGATTGCGCCCTCTGACGTCGTTCCAACTCGCTCAGCCTGCGGCGCAGGTCATCAATGATCTCCGCCAAGGATGACATCACCCAATCCCCGCATCGCTGGCGGCCCCGGTCACCACAACGTCGCGCTGAACCCCGCCAAACGTATAAAGCCGCAGCGTTTCGGCATCCTTCACCGTCATGCCGGTCAGGCGCTCGAACTCGGCATAATTCCCGGCCTCGGCGGCGCCGAGAAGCTGCCGGAACATCGCCAACTGCGGCACGTCGTACTGCTCCATCAACGCCATGAAGCGCATCCAGGCGCCGCCTTCCGCCAACGGCTGGCCCAGACGCGGATCCGCCAGAACCTCTACCGTCAGCCTGGTCTGTCCAGCGGCAAGGCGCACATTCTCGGCTGCGCTGCTGGATCTGAGGTGTTCCTTGGCCACGTATCGTTGAACGAAGTCGCCGAAGACCTGCGCCCATTCATTGTCAGGGTCGGTCAGGACACGGCCAATCTGCACATCCAGAACATCCAGAACGGCTTCAAAATGCGCATCCGTCGCCGGGAAGCCCTCGACAATACTCGCCTCGCCCGTGGCCTTGTCGGTCTGCGCCATGGTCAGCGACACACCGCTGTTGAGCATGATATCCACACGCCCATTCGATCGCAGGCCGGTCTGTGCCAGGTCCTGTGACTTGGCGGCATCCGTATAGACCGCGATGAATGGGCGCTGCTGGTCACTGCGCAGCCGGCCATCCGCCGTCTGGTCGATGGCCGAAATCTGGCTGTCCAGCACGTTGTCTCCGACCAGCGTACCGCCCGCCTTCAAGGCCTGAACCGCCGCGATCCGCAGCGCCATCATGGTCATGGACATCAGCTTGCATCCCCAAGTTCGCAAATCAGACGAAGATGCGAACGGTCATCGACCGATTGAACTTCGAAGACCGGCTGGGCCTCGCGGTCCAGCGCCACCACCTTGTCGCCCTTGCGCACCACCAGATCCGGGTAGGTCGCGCGATCGATGCGCAGATAGCCACCATCGGCCGTGACGCCGGCACGGGCCCGAACACCGCGCCCGAAATTCATACCCTCCGCGCCCCGATCGCCGGTTCGCAGTACCGCGGCGATTTCAGATGCGGCGCGGCCCGGGTCTTGCTGCCCCCCGGCCAGCGGAAGATGACGGACGGTCTCGGACCACACATCGTCCACTTCGGCCTTCAGGTCCTCGCGCAGCGCCGGGTCCATCAGGTGGCGGGCTGCAGCGCGGCCAGTTCGGCTTCAGCATCCGCCAGCTGAGCGCGTGCATCCTCTTCGCCATCCGTACCAGCCGCACCCGCCAGCAACACATTCGCCTGTTCGACACGCTCCTGCGCCGCCTTCAGCTTGGCAGCAGCTTCCGCGGCGACCTTTTCCGCATCGCTCTGGCCACCACCGGGTTGCTTCGTCGCGGCCTTTTTCTTCGGAGCCTCGCAAGGATCCGCAAACCGATCATGAACGACGTGATCCGCATAGGCTGCGGGAAGATAAACCGGCTCCCCGGCATTCACCTTCTTGTCTTCCTTCTCGCCGACCACTTCGGCGGGGATGGTCGCGTTGGTGCGAAACGCCACCCACTTCTTCTTCGGTTGTGCCATGATTGTCTCCTTCACAGGCTGGATTCCGAAGCGCCGCGCGGGCGCTTGGGGATGCAGCCAAAGGCCCGGCGCTGAACGCCGGGCCCATTCCCCGCCTTGGTCACATGAAGTCTCAGGCCACAGTCAGACGCCGCAGCGCCGCCGGGCGGGTGCACAGGTTGATGACGTTCATCTGCGCATCCAGGTGCCGGCCCTTGCCGTTCGGCATGGCATATTGCCGGGCGTAACGCGGCAGGCCGATCGTGTTCACGGTGTCTTCGTAATCCGCCGGACCGAAACGGGTCAGGTACATTTCCGGCACCCCGACCGGGAACACGCGGGCCTCGTCATCGGCGATGTATGCGGCATTGCCGTTGGCCACCGTCGCCTTCTTGCCGGTGCGATAACGCTCCCAGACCACGCCACCGAACTCGAACTTGTCGGGAATTCCTTCGCGCAGAACGCTCGCGCCACTGTGGTTCAGGAAGGTTTCGCGAACTGCCTTCTGCCCCCAGAGATAGGAATGGAAGTCACGGCCACACATGGCATGAATACCGGAATACCCTTCGTCCAGCGCATCTTCGATCGCGTAGACAACGCTGTCCTTGATCAACTTGTCCAGCCCGGCCACGTCACCGGCCCCGATGCCAAGCGCCACAGCCGCAGGGACCGCGATACCGAACCGGTCATAGAGGTTGTGAAGAACCTTGCCGGACTTCGACACGATCAGCCCCTTGATGGCCCCGATGCGGTAGTGTTCCAGCGTGTTGTCCATCGCGCGGGCATGGCGGAGTTGCTTGGAGTCGATGCGCGACTGGATGGTTTCCAGCATGTCATCGCTGCCCAGCTGGCGCACACCCTGCACTTCGTCCGCAAGGATCGCATCGTTGATCTCGAAATGATCCATGGCGAACGGGATCTTGGTGCGATCGCTGTCACCGACGGTCACGCCGGGACCGCCGCGCGGCGTCGGCTCGATCAGGTTCAGCGCACCGTTTTCTTCTTCGACCTCGATGGTCGTGACATTCACGCCATCCTCTTCGAAGATGCCCAGATCGCCGATCTGGCCGGGCACGAACGGCTTGTCGTTCAGCGCGGCCGTAAGGGCGATGACGCTGAACTGCGGGTCGTTGAATTGTTCCATGGCTGCCTCCTTAGCGCGCGCGGATGCCGACAGCGTTCAGCTGTGCGATCTTGGCATCGATTTTGGTCTGGTCATTCACCGAGGCGTCGAAAGACAGCATCGACTGCTTTGCCTCGGCATCGCGGTCGATGATGGTCACCTCGACATCGGCACTGGTCGCATCGACGCCATAGGCCAGGATGGCCGTGGCGGTTTCCGCGCCCTCGATGCCCACCGTTACGGAATCGGGCGAAGGCACGAATTGACCGGCATTCGCGGTCACCTCGCCCAGGACGGTGCCAGCCGCGACCTTGCCGGTGCCGGACGGGATGGTGCAGGTGGCGCGCGACCGCCGGCCGCTTGCCTCGGACAGAAGAAACGACAGGGCGCGGGTTTGCATGGTTGCGTTTTCCATGGCTTATGCCTCCTTTCCGGCACGACGGCGGGCGTAGATGCCCCCGGTGTTGATGGTTGCCTTGGGCTTTCCCGAATTGCCGGGCGCGGGCTGCGCGAGATCCGCAGCCGCGCTGCGACTGGCCTGATACCCCGCGGGATCCGGCGCATCCCCGGCCTCTGCCGTGGGCGCATCACCCGCCGCCGCCTTCAGGGCGGCGATCGCGTCTTCGGCAGGCATGTCGGTGTCGAAGGCCAGGTGCTTTGCAAGCACTTCATGCCCCTTGGCGGCATCGTCTTCGGTGATGGCCTTGATGCGGGCCTTCACGTCGGCAGCGCTGGCCCCTTCCACGCCGTTTGCAGGTGCGGGACTGGCGGGTGTTTTGTCCGCCGCTTCAGGTTTGGGTGCCATGGTCGGTGTCTCCTTTTCATGGTCCTTGGATTGTGCGGCGGACGCCGCTTTTCTGGTTGCGGCTTGGAAGGACCACTTTTCCTTCCTCGCCATCGCCACGAGCTTCTTGGGGGCTTGGGCGTAGACCCGGTAATCGAAGGCGGCGACCGCCTTGGCGCGACCGCCCTCGGTATCGGTCGCGAAACCACGATCGACCGCCTCTTCGCCGGTCAGCCACAACTCGTCCTTCATGTCCTCGCGGATCGCCCCGGCGTCTTCGCCGGTCTGTTCCGCGTAGATATCGGCCATCAGGTCGGCCAGCTTGTTCAGCTGTTCCGTGGACTTTTCGTGATCACCCGCGTTGCCCCAGGTGAACCGCGCCGGGTCGTGGATCATCATCAGGCTACCTGCCCGCATGGTGATGCTGTCGCCCGCCATCGCGATGACCGAGGCCGAGGATGCCGCGATGGCATCGACCACCACGGACACGTCGCCGCGATGCGCCTTCAGGGCGTTGTAGATGGCAATCCCGTCGTCCGTGTAACCGCCGCCCGAGTTGATGCGCACGGTCACATCCGCATCGCGCCCCTGCATCGCCAGCGCATCGATGACCTGGGCCGCGGTGAACCCGTCACCCCAAAAGTCATCCCCGACGAACCCGTAAAGCACGAGTTCGCCATCAACCAAGATGGTCATGTCAGTCTCCTTGTCGGTCAGGTCCAGCGAATCCGCTTCGCAAATCTGGTGCGTGTCGCCCCGCCGGTCGCGCGGGCGCATTCCGCCTCGTACCGGGCAATCAGGGCCGCCAGACGCCGGTCATTCGCCCGCATGAACGTCACTTCCTCGCCATCGATGCGCACGGTTTCCCGCACGCCTCCGGTGCCCAGCTTCAGCTGCATCTTCTTCAGCGCCGTGACGACATCGCAGGGCTTGGTGATATCGATCGTATCCGCGCCGATACGCACGGTGTTCACCACGGTCATGGCGCGGGCTCCGTTTCGATGATGGGCTGATGATCCTTGGCCGCGTAGGGCGATTCCATCCCGGCATCCACATAGCGCTGATGCTCGCGCTGTCGCTGCTCGAACAGCGCGTCCGGATCCACGCCCAGGTCGCCGGTTTCGATGGCGATCGAACTGGTGCCGTTCTGCAGCCGTTCGCTGGATGCGCGTGCCGCCTTCTGATCGTCAGCGGTCGGCTTTGCCGGCCCCTGCCAATTGGCAGCGCTCACCCGGTCACGGTGCGCCCGGAACGCCTTGTATCCACCCTTGAACGGAATGCGCCCCTCACCGATTTCTTCGTCCAGCCAGTTCGCGTAGACCATCTGGCACATGGGCGCTGCGATACGTTCCCGGCGGCGCAGAACCACCGGCCAGATGCTGGAATTTTCCATCCGCACACTGGCGTAGGTGGCATCTGTGTAGTCCATCGTCAAAGCGCCGTAGGTGCAACCGATGGCCCGTGCCATGTCGCGCGCCAGGCTGTTTGAGAACGGCAGGAAATCCTGCCCCGGAACCCTGGCTGTTTCCAGCCCCAGCTTTTCGCCCGGACCAAGATGCGACACCTGCGGGTCGGCCCCGACGGAAATCCGGCTTTCCGCCGCCCGGTCCAGCTGCGCCCCCAGGAAACCCAGGTATTCCTGCGCATAGGAGGTTCCGCCATCACTTTCCTTCAAGACCTCAAGCGCCTCGTATGCGTCTTGGCTTGGCGCCTCGCTGGTCAGCGTGATGGCGAAGACCGTCTGCAGAATCGCCATCTGCAGGGTCGCGTCATCCAACATTTCCGCCTGGATGTGTTTGCGGAATGCCGGTGTCAGCTGTGAAATCCCGCGCACGTCTTCCGAATCCATCGGGTCGAAGATGTGCATGACCATCGGGCGGCCGTCTGCGTCGAACGCAGCGAAGTCGCGCGTTTGCTTCAACCCGCTTGCCGATGTCTGGAACCGATAGGCGACCGCACGGCCATTCTCATCGTGACGCACACCCTGGTACAGACCTTCGAAGTCATTGGTGTCCTGCACCAGACGGGCCGGCGGATACAGGCGCAGCTTGGTGCCGGTGGTCAACCCGTACTTGCGGCGGCGATCATCCGCGAAGAAGTCGAAAACACCGGTGACCTCGCCATAGGCGATATGCCAGCGCAACCCGATGTCCACCATCTGAGGACCGGTCAGCTTGCCGCGCATTTCGCATTCGCTGGCGTTCTTCCAGTAAGCGTTCCAGCGACGCTTCACGGTGCGGATCCACTCGGCCTTTTCCACATCGTCAAAGCCAAGCCCGGTCATGTCCGGATCCGGCGAAAGCGTCAGGCCGACCCCCACCGTGTCGGCCAGCACCTGGTCCGTCGCCCCCTTCAGGCGCCCGCTGTTCTGGATCATGTCCATGGCCAGTCCCGCAGCCCGCGACCATGACCGGCGAACGTCTTCCCTGTGGCTGGTCAACGGGGCCACACGGGAAGCGATGACCCCGCTCTTGGTGTCGCGCATGTAGCGGGCGGTCGGGCGCGGAACCGAAATCGATTCCGCTTTCTTCCGCGCCACTTTCGGAATGCGGCTTGCCGACAGTTTCACTTCACCGCTCATTGCGTCCGGTTTCTCCACTTCGACCGCGCACGCTTCTTCGCCTGCGCGTCTGATGTTTCTTCGTTTTCAGGCGCGGCGCCCGGCATGTCGACATTCGGACGCGCCGCCATCAGCAGGTCTTCGAAATCACCCTGCACGTCTTCCGGCGGGCATTCGCGTTCGGCCATCAGCCGGTCCCACTCGGTATCCGGCAGGTTGCGCACGCCCAGCCGGATCGCGGCGGCTTCTGCCTGAAGGTGGGTGTCCAGACCTTCGTTGGCCTGGTTCGGATCCTTCACCCACAGGTATCGGGTGAACCCGGATTTCGCCTTTTGCGCCTTCCTGGTTTCCGCCGTCATCTGCCGGTAGAACTCGTCTTCCAACCCCTTCGGCAGGGCGATGAAACCGCGTTCTTCCGGGTCGGTCTTCTTCAGGTTCCGGTACAGCCCCATCTTCAGGACCGACGAGGCGAAGTTGTAAAACCGCTTCGAGTACCGGACGATCTTGCCGCGGCGATTGCGTTCCTTCTTCACCTGCGCCAGCAGCGGGGCGCTCTCGGGATGAACGCCGCGCACCATAATGACCCGTGCGGCCGGGTGCCTGCGCGCCCAATCCCACACGTCTTCGGTGTAGGCGTTGCCGTCTATGGCCAGAAGGTCGATCTCGATCTTCCGGCCATAGGCATTCCGGTACCCCTGCCGCAGCAGGCCGTTCAGCTTGGTCTGGCATTGTTCCTCGGAAATGTGCCCGTTGAACACGCCATATTCGACAACCGCGCGGCGCTTGTTCCGGCCCCACGCGACCACCTGCCATTCCACCCGGTCACCCTGGCAGTCCACGCCGCAAGTCAGCAGCGGGTAACCCGCCGGGATGGTGCCGTGGGCGTAATCCGATTCCGATGCGCGATCGCGGATGTCTTCCCAGGGCGGCGCCTCGCCAAGAACGCGATACGCCTTGCCCACCACGTCGTTCCAGAACGTCTGCTCCTTCGGCGGATCGCCCTTCGCCGCCAGCCATGACCGCGCGATCCGCTCGAACGACTGAAGCGGTGAATAGGCCGACCAGAGGTAGAACGAGCGGTGATACCGCTTCATCTTCGGGTTCGCCGCACGCCATTCCACGCGCGAGATTATGTCCGCGCGATGGTGATCCTCGATCGCGCAGCCACACTCGGGACAGGTGAAATGCGCGCGCTCCGGATGATCCTCATCCAGACTTTGCAGCATGTTTTCCCATTCCAGCACCTGCATGAACTCGCAATGCGGACAGGGGACGTACGGGAACTCCTGCGACCCGTCTTCGAAGTTCTTGGTGATCCGACAGCCCGGAATGACCATCGGCGTCGAGATCTTGAATATCTTGGCGAACTCGCGGCCTTGGCTGCGGCTGTCCGCCTGGTTCTCCGGATCACCGGCGCTGTTCATGTCCCACTTGGCAAGGTCATCCTGAACCTGCCGGGACATGGACACCTGGCTCAGCGAGGCGGGCGAGTTCGCACCGGAAATCAGTATGGCGCCGCGACCGTCACGGCGCTCCTTGTAGAACACCGAATCCTGCCCGTCGCGGGCCTTCATCGGGAAGATATTCTTCAGCGCCGTGGTGCCTTTCAGCATCGGCTGCAGCTTCATCTTCGACCAGCGCCGGGCGTTTTCCTCGGTCGGATGGACATAGAGGAAGTCACCGGGGTCCATGTCCATTGACCCTCCGGTGAAAATATTCGCCAGAACGGTACCGCCCAACTGCGCCGACTTCGCCAAAGACACGATCCGGCAAGGATCATCCGGCGAAAGTGCGCGCAGGATTTCATCAAAATAGCGAAACCGCTGGCGGTTGTACGGGCCGGAGAACTCGCTTTCGCGCTCCGAGAACTCGATGTTCTCCACTGCCCAGGTCAGATAATCGACCGGCGGCGGCGGCTCCAGAACATCGGCCAGAACATCATGCACCATCCATTCGGCGCTGGTGACGGAGATATCCAACATCAGGATTTGAGCTCCAGGTTTGTGGTGACCTCCTTCGGCGTCTCGGACGCCAGCGCGCGCTGCTTCATCGTCGCCGTCTTGCGAACATTGCGGAATTCATTCTTCAGCAAATGCAGCGCGTCCCGCTGGGGAATGTCGAACTGCGATGCCAGCACCGCGGCGAAGTCCGTCAGCGCCCCTTCAAAGATCTGCATCATCATCCCGGCGACACGGGTCATCTGTTCCCGTGCATCGTCGGCAGACATCAGCATGCCCTGTCGCAGGGCTTCTTCCGCCGACTGCATGCGATTGCGCCGCAGCTGTTCTTCCAGCTTCGCCAGCTTCAGCTGGTCTTCGACCGTAATGGCCTTGGGCGCTCCGCCAGCGGCGGGGCCCGGGATCGATGCCGCCTCCTGCAGCGGTGCGACGTCGGCCGTGCTCGCCTGCGGCAGGGCCAGCGCGGGCTGATCTCCGCCCCCCGAACCGGCTCCGGCAACCGTCGCCTCTTGCGCCGGCGTACCCGCAGTTGTCCGCGTGGCGATTCCATTGCCCAGCGACTGACCGATATCGCGGTTGCGGCGGACCTGCTCCACCGCCACCTGGTAGATCACCTTGCCGCTCTTGCCCGGCTTGGTGAACGCATCGCCGCGCAGGATGTCCTTCGACTTCCATTGGCTGACCGCCGCCCGGCTGACCCCCATGGCCCGCGCGAACTCGGCCTGCGACATTTGCTGCAGTTCGGCTTCCATCACTGATCCGTTCAGTCCGTTGCCGGTCGGGCCGACCTGTTAAGCCCCCGGCGTTAAGCGAACCCCCTATGTGTTAAGGCTTTCAAAAATCCGTCTGACTACCGAAACCCCGGGCTGCTCCCGCACCGCGTGCGGTTGGGGCGGGGTACGGTCCCTAGTCCGGCCAGGGCCGTCAAAGGCCCAGGGCGCGGCTGATTTCGTGGTCCAAACGGCGCGGCAGGTTCTGCTCCACGCTCCGCTCGAAGGCTTCTGCGGTTGCGCCGTCCACCATTTCCTCGGGGATGAAGACGCCGGACTTCACCTTCTTCAGGTGGAACCGGCCCTCGCTCATCCTGTCCATCACGTGCCCACCGAACGCGGTCAGGTCCACCCGGCGCGGGAACGCCCCGCCCCGGAAGAATGTGCGCGGGAACAGCTCGCGCCCGCGCCCTGCCCCGAGATTGGCAACCACCCCCTCGCGGGTTTCGCGCTTCTGGAAATACTTCAGAGACACGTCACCGCCGGCGGACTTCAGCGTGTAGGTCAGGTCACTCCACGACGACCGCTTGACCTTCACCGATCGGCGGATTGTCTTCTGCGGCAGGCCAGTCTGCTTCGCCAGCGCCTTGATGACCTGCGTGCGCGCCATGTCGCCGGTGCGGTTGATGGCCCGGTTCGCCGCCTTGGGCGCTTCGGCCCCCAACGACCCCAGCATGTTGTCGAACCGCTGCAGGCCCTTCATATCAACATCGCCCACGCTGAACATCGCCTGCCCTCCGCTTCGATCCCGCGGGTCATCGCGGCCCTTATCCGCCACCCACGGACCACACCGCTTTCGCGGCCTGGTTCTTCAATGAAAAAGGCCAGCCGCGGGGTTTCCGCGACCGGCCTTCGAGGTGGGGAAGTTGGAAAAGATCAGGTGCGCTTCATCGCAGCCTCCGTTGCTGGCGTTCACGTTCGACAACCGTCAGACATGAAAAAGGCCCGCGCTTGTCCAGCCGGGCCATTCATCCATTGCAGCAGCAGCGTCACAGGCGGAAGCGCTATCGCGTGGTCGCCCGGACTTGACGGCATACGGTCGGAAACGGGTGCATCACTTGCGCTTCGAACCGCCCGGAGCGATGGCATGTATCTTTCAACAGGGGCCACCGAACCTTCGTCTGTTTCCAACTGTTAAGGGAAGATGATGCGGTGCGTCAATCCCCCTTAACAATCTGTGGTGGTTCTTAACGCGCATCCCCGGGTACGGGCAGAAGTTCCCTCCAATCGAATTGCGCCGGCGTTTCGCGCCCGAACAGGTCCAGCATCACGCGGATGTTCGGCCCGTCGACCTCGACCACCTTGGCCTCGAAATCCTGAAACGGGCCGGCCGCGATCCGCGCCACCTGCCCCGCCTCGAATTCATGGCTGCGCTTGACCATCTGGTGGCATTCGGGCGACAGCATGCCGCCGCCCCAGCGACGCATCAGGCTGATCACTGTGGCGGGCTTCATGACGATCGGGCGCCCGCCGGTGCCCATCACCCCCATCACGACATCCAGCGCCATCAGGTCGGCCCACCGGTTCTGATCGGCGGGCCATCCGACGAACATCCAGTCCACCAGCAGGGGCTGCGCGACGCAGACCCGTTCCGGGCTGAACCGGTTCTTGCGCCGCCACACCTTCTTGACCGGCAGGAACACTTCGAACCCGGCGCGGCGCAGCAGGTGTTCGGGCAGGAACACGCGGTCGCCGGTGCCGGTGATGCGGCGCTGCCGGGCGCGGCCCGCCCGGTCGCGGTAGGTTTCGAAATCGCCACCAACGGTCACGGTCCTGATGCCGCCGACCTGCCGGCGCTTGATGCGCACCAGAAGCCAGACCATGCCCTGCGCCTCGATCTTTTCCATCATCATGCTGCGCCATCCCGCTTGACCAGTTCCGAAATTCTCAGGCAGTCCGCGGAAGCCTTCCTGCGCGACAGAAGCCACGCCTCATCCGCCTCAGATACAAGCTTGCCGTCAGATCGCCGCCGCTCGATATCCGCGATCCGCCGCAGCGCCGCTTCAGCGTCCATCTTGATCCCGGTCACGTCATGCCCCTTTGGCCATCGGCGCGGGCGCTGCCGTTTCAGCCAGCGCAGAAGCTCCGGCGCGAAATTACCGGCGATGGCATCGCGGCCCAGATCCCCGGCAAACACCGCGCGGATCAACGGCGATCCGTCATCGTCAGGCGGCTGGATATCCGCCGCCGCCGCCAGGATCTTGTTCGGGATGGGAATTTGATCGCCCGACTTGCCGTCAGGGTTCGCCGCGACCTGTTCCATCAAGGCTTCAAGGTTGATCGCCGTCATGTAGGCCAGCTTCGGACAGATCACCTTTTCAACAACCTTGTCGAAATCCGCCACCTTTGTGAATCCGCGTGGCCTGCTCAGCCCCAAATCCAAAAGCGGATTGATCAGAATATCACGGACCCGCTTCTCGCCCGCTTTCTGCTGTTCACTGTCCATCGGTCTTGCCCCCTTTCTCAGCACTTCCGCCCCATCCACCGGCACCCCGGCCCGCGGTCGGTGCGATCCGGTGTTTTCATTTCTTTTTCATTTCGTTTCGTTTCTTTTCAGCGGTCACGGATTGCGGCCAAAAAAAGGGACCGGTCGCTGGAAAACATGGAAAATTCCGTGTTTTTCCGTTCCGGTTCCGTGATTTTCCGTGATTGTCACGGAATATTCTGTGACCGTCACAGAATGTCACAGTTCCGGCGGCCCTCATTGGGCGCTCTCCACCATGAACTGGTCCAAGGCGGCGCGGATCATCGCTTCGCGGCGCTGCACCCCCTCGAAACGCTTTTCCAGCCAATCGTTGAACCTTTCAACGAAGTCCGGGTTGGCCAGCAGTTGCTTGGCGCCGATGCGTTCGATCATTTCGCGCAGGTCCGACAGGCGCTTGTTCAGCCTGCGCTGTTCCGCCTGCGCCGCGTTGCGCAGCTTCGATCCCAACGCATCCTTTGCGACTTCCGTGACCACCTTATGCGCAAGCCTGATTTCCCCGTTGTCGCAGCGAACCCGGTACCAGCCATGCAGCGGCGTGATGTCCCGCTTCAGAAGCGCCTGCCAGCGTTCCAGCGGCAGGTTGAGGTCGAAGGCAATCTGCTGATCATCGCAGGGAAGCGTTCCGATCGGCGTGCCGTCCTGGGCGATGCAGAACAGCTGGAACCCGTACCACCCGACTTCCGGGTCCGCCTTCTTGCGGAACATGCTGCCGCGCCAGCGTTTCAGGTTCCATTGCAGGAAGTAATGCGAATCCAGCCGGTCGGTGGCGGAAATCGGGTATTCCTCCAGCTCGCCGCTATCGACAAGATGGATGGCTTTTGCCTGCTCATTCATGATGGGCCCCTTTCCCTGAGTTCGCGCTGCAGGCAGCACCGGCACCATGCGCCGCATATTCCATCGCCGCCGCCAGGATGCGTTCCTGCATGAGTTTCGACCCGCGCTGATAGGCGCGCTGCACATAGTCGCGGCCGAAGCCCAATTCGCGGCTTGCCTCGGCCATCGAGCGGAACCGGACCGGGCCGATCGTCACCCGCTTCGCGCGGTACTGCCCGCGCCGGTTCGGCAGGCCGATATCGTCCGGGCGGCCCGCCGCCAGGCGCTTGTAGACATGGTCGACCCCGACATCGAAATGCGCGGCACAGGCTTCGGGACTGTCGAAACGCTGGCCTCGCACGGATACCGGCATGGGCGCCGGACCATTCAGCCCGAGCCCGACCCGATCCAGCGTTCCGGCGCGGGCATGGGCGCGCACCGTCGTGGCCGTCACCCCAAGACAGGCGGCGGCGTGGTCGGCATCGCGGTAGATGACGCCGCGGATCTGCAGGTTGCGATGCCGCCGGGTCATGCGTCACCCCCGATCGCCGGGTAAGGGGCCGAGGTCAGGCCATAGGCTTCCAGCAGCTTCAGCACCCCCGGCACCACCCGCAGGCGATGCCAGCGCTGTTCGACCGCGACACGCTCGCGCTTCAGCCCGAAGGCGATGCGGTCGAAGGGAACACCCTTGGCCCGGTGCGTCAGGACGAAATGGTCATCGCTCGGCGACCATTTCGGGTGAAAGACCGAAGAAAGCTTTTCCGCGGCCTTGGCGGAGCTCGTCCTTGCGCTCATAGAAACGCCTCCTGCACCTGGGCCGACGCCTGCACGCCTAGGGCGTGCGCCTGCGCCACCGCCTTGCGCACGCGGTGCCGGGCGATATCGAAATAGGCCGGATTGAGTTCGATCCCGATCGCGCGCCGGCCGGTCAGCGCGGCGGCGACCAGCGTGGTGCCGGACCCCATGAACGGATCCAGGACGGTCTGCCCCGGCTGCGTGAAATCAAGCAGCAGGTCGCGCATCAGGCGCCACGGCTTTTCGGTCGGGTGACCGCCATGCCTGTCGGGCGGATTGGTCAGGTGGGTGTAGACGCCGCGCTTGCCGCCCGCGTTCCACTTGGCATATCCCCTGCCCGCCCAGGCGGTGACGAAGCATTCCGCCCCGGCCGCCGGGCCCTGCCCGTTCAGTTGCGGCGTGCTGTCGGGCTTCACCCAGATGCAGGCCCGCTTGTATTTCATCGGCGACGGGTTGATGACATCGGCCCAGCGGCCGCAGCCCTCGGGCGTGCAGAAGACGATGAACCAGCCCCGGCAGATTTGCGCGGCCCGATCCGTGAAGTCGGCGCGGATCTCATCGATGCCGGCGAAATCCAGCCCGCTCAACTCGGCGCCGCCATCGGTGCGCAGGGCACGCGTCGCGCTGTTTTTCGCGTCATGCAGCGATTGTTCGTAAGGCGGGTCCGAAATGAGGTGATCGACCCCTTCAAGCCCCGGCATCAGCGCCATCGCATCGCCGAGGATCAGGCGGCAGTTGCCGATCGTGATATCCGTCCCGATCGCCGTCATGCGGCACCCCCGAAACGTTCCAGCAGCCGCTCCAGCCGGGCGCCTGGAACCGCCATGGCGGTTGCATCGGACAGCGAATGCACGGAAACCTCGAAATCCAGGAACGCCGCCGGGTTCGAGGCCAGCGCGCGCAGCTCGGTCAGGATGAATGCGCGATCGGAGCCGCTGCGATCGGCGCGCTCAAGGATCGCCCCCACCATGGCGACCAGGTGATCGGCGTTGAACTGCACCTCGCCCCGGATCAACATGCCACCCCCCTGAAAAAAGGGGCGCAGGCCAAAGACCCGCGCCCGAGGTTCAACAGGGAGGTAAATGCGGTCTTCGCCGCCATCAGGCACCCGCCGGCGCCCGATCCGTGAATGTTAAAAAAGGCGCGGGGCGACGGCCGTCCTAACCCGACCCGCGCAAAGTCGCCGCCCCCTACCCAAGACCAGCTTTCAGGATATGCACCGGCGGCGGTCATTCGGCGGCCTCAACGCCAGGAAGCCCCCGGAACGGCAGGGCCGGGTAAACGATGTCGCCTTCCGGCGAACCGTTGCGCAGCTTCGCGCGAAAGTCCTTATGGGCATTGTGCCAACGGTCAAGTTCTTCCGGCGTGGTGGTGAACCCGCGCGCCTTGATCACACGCAACGTTGTGAAATCATGGGTGCGGGGAATTTCACCCCGTTGCGTCCAGGCAGCGGCGGTCACATAGTTTGCGCCGTAGTCATTCGCAATGTCGATAACCGACTGCCAGATGCCAAAATACTTGCTCATAACGGGTAAATTATACATATTGTATTGATTTGCAACCCGTTTTGTATAACTCTATTCGCTATGTACTCGGTTATGGAAATTGCTGACCGCCTCAGACAAGCGCGTATCGAATCCGGCTGCCGCTCCGCACTGGAAGCCGCCCAAACACATGGCTGGACGGCCTCGACCTATGCCGCGCATGAAAACGGAACCCGCATTCCGAAGCCGAAGGACATCGCCAAATATGCCGCTGCCTTCAAATCCGACCCATGCTTCATCACCTACGGAACGAACCCGCAACAGACCAGGATTGCCGGCGTGTCGGAATCCGCTCTGCGCCAGGTCGTCAAATTCGTGATGCAGCATGAAGGCGCGAAAGACGCAGACGAAGATGTCATCGCGGACCTGATCATCGATCTATGCCATTACGTAACGCGATCGGGCGAAGGCGGTCTGAGCAATATCGTTGATTTCGAGATGCGCCGCCGCGCCGCTCAAGCTGGATGACATTGCGCTCAAGCCGCCGTCGCACGGCAGGTATGTCATTGCAGACATAACCGATTTCCGGCGCTGAATACCCCTCTATCACCCGGTCTCTCCGCACCTCTGGATGCAGCCCTAGCGCCCCATAGGTACGACGGACAGGATTCTGCAGCCAAGCCCACAGGCAGAAGCTGGTCCAGCCAATCGTATCGACGTGATCCAGCAGGCGCAGCATCATTTGCGGTCCTGCGGGAAGGCGCCGGTATTCCGGCAGGAAATAGCATGCATGCAGTTCGGCCTGGGCGGCAATATCCGTGTCGCGATTGTCCATCACATGGGAAAACCCGACGATGCGCCCGGCATCTTCCAGGACGTAGGTGCAGGACAATCCAGGATCGACGATTCTTCGCCGCCACTGTTCCGCCCGCTCCAAAATCCCGCGCTTTTCATGCAGCCCAAGCGGCAGGAACGGGTAGCATTCCGCCCAGCAGGCCACGTGAACAGACGCAATGGCTTCTACATCTTGCATTGACGCAAACCTGATATTATACATTTTGTCGATTCCTGCAATTCTTCTCGACACCAGAATACACAACCTGGAATTTCTTGGAGAACGACATGTCTGACCCCACAGCAGACGATCTAAAGGCACGCCTCAACGCGCTCGCCACGGACAGCAAGACCTTGCGGAAACCGCCGCAACGTATCTCGATAGGCACAGCCATTCTTGCCGCCGGTTTCATTTCGCTTGGAACCGGCATGTCTGTCGGCTACGCGATTGCCCCCGCAGCGGCGCAGAGCAGCGTTTTGATCGAAAAATCAGGATGGGAATGGCTGGTGCTGGAAATTGCGCAGAAACATGACGTCTTACCTAATGCGGCGGAACGTATTCTGACAAAAAAGCTCGGACTGCAATACGAAAAAGGGGTGCTGATGCACCCCTGATCCGTTCCGCCTGATATGCCTGCCGGACGGCGCGTCAGCCGTCCGTCAATGGGGTGGCACGGTAATAGAGATACACCACCCCATACCTGGATGATTTGCGCCAATGGGTCTCGACAGTCATCCCCCTCAGGTCCAGCTCCTGCGCCCCATATTCACCTTCGAATGTCAGCCGTGAAATAACGGCCTCGTTGACATCCGACATGGGCTTGTCTGCTACCAGAACCTTCCCATCCAGTGCGATGATAACCCCACAGAAATTACAAACCTCGAAGGATGGAAGCATCGTTTTCGGCGGCACCGTCATCATCACGACACGCTGCCCCCTACCGGATCCGTTCGGGACCGCCATCGTGAAAGGCAAGAAGACCTGACCGGACTGCTTGCCGACAACCGGGTCACCGACACGAAGTACCTTTCCAACGGCATTCGTCGCACCCAGGAAATAGGACCGTTGCGACAGGTCCTTCGCGCCGAGAAACGGAATCCAGTTGTAGCTGTCGAACATCAACTGGCCGTTCTCATCGATCGCCAGGATCGACCGGAAATAGGTGCTTCCGTTTAGAATTCGCTTAAAGGCGGAATGCCCCTCGCTGCTGCCAGGGTCCGGGTTTTCGATCAGATAATCTGCCGCCCCTCGCATGATGTATTCGGCAAGCGCCATGCGGCTTTCGCCCAGCTCGAACACAAGATCTATTGTCGCCCTTCCGGTCGGGCTTGCAGATGCAGCCACGGGCAGCATCACAAAAAAAATAAGCGCCTTAATCATGTCATTGAAACCACTTCCAACAATCAGCAAATTTTCTACCCTAAGCTTTAGCACACGCATAGCAATTTTCCCCGCCTGAAAACGTCCTACGGTTGAGTTATACAAAATGTATTGACCGATCAATACGTATTGTATAATTTCGACGGTGTTTTATGCATTTCGGATAGACACCATGCCTTATGACAGACCGAACCAAGTGAGCGCTACCGACGAAGCCGCAGGTGACGTCATCGACTTCGTTTCGAAGCTGGTGATCATCGTCGCCTTGGCCACGGCCCTGATCCATTCCACCTACCTTCTGTGGATCGCGCATGTGCTGCGCAACGTGGGGGCGGGATGATGAGCCTGCATGCAAATTTCGCCCGCCTGCCCGCCTTCCTCGCCCATCTGGAACGGATCGAACCGGAGGCGCAGAAAGACGCTTTCGTCAACGAAGTCATGGAAACCGGCGGCACCTACATGACGCCGCAACCCGACACCGAATCCAGCCACATGGTCGAACTCAACCTGCATGGCGTTGTGGCCTGGGGCAGCGACGAGGCCGAGGCGATCCGCAACTGGAAGAAGGCCGCGCGCCGGCAGCTTCCCGATATCGAAGGCGACGGCTTCATCACCGTGCACCCGCCGGTGTCGCCCTTCGCGCACCGGGTGCAGCCATGACGCCGAAACATGTTCACCCCGCCGGCATTCGCCTGATTGCCGGCCACCTGGCCGGGGGTGCGATGCTCGCCGCCTCCGGCCTCTTTTCCAAATTCCGACGGGCGCGCGCAGCTGCCACCACTCACGATGAACCGCAGCGCGCGCCCCGGCTGGTGGTGGACAACTCCGCCAGCTTCGATTGCCCCGAATGGCCCGCCTGCGGATGCCCGGGCGGCACCGTGCGCCCGGGATGCCCCGGCCTGAAAATGCCGGAGGCGTCCAAATGAACGCCCCCGTCCGCCAGCGCTTCGAAGACATGGAACCGGCCCAGCAGGCCGGGATCCTGTGCAACGACCCCCGGTTCCAGAAATTCGCCGCGATGCGTTGCGGCGCGCCGGGCGGTCAGTTCAGCGCCAGCGCGAGCGCCGAATACCTGCGCCAGTGCTGTGGCATCGACAGCCGCCGCGAACTGTCCAGCGACCGGGCGGCGCAGCACCAATTCCGGATCCTGCGCACCGAATTCGACGCATGGACCGGCAAGATCGCAAGTCAACGTTAGGAAAGGATCAGCCCAGTGATGACCAAGAAAAAATCGCCCCCTGAAATCGCCCCGCACGACCCGCACGACCCGTTCAAGATGCGCACGATCGAACAGATCCTGACGCTGTTCGACGGCGGCGACTTCCTGACCGAAATCATGACCGGTCATCAGAAGTTGATGCAGGACCTGCTGGACCACAACGCAGAACACGGCTCGAAGGGCTGCAACGGCAGCATGACGATCCAGCTGTCCTATGCGGTCGGCAATGCGGGTGATGTCGGCATGGGCGCGACGGTCAGCTTCAAGCCGCCGAAGAAACCCGCCAGCAGCGCGTCCGCCTACATCAACGATGCCGGCGAACTGACCCTTTACAGCCCGATGATGGCGCGGATGCACAGCGGCGTCCGTGACGTCACCCCGTACGACCCGGAAACCGGCGAAGTGCGCGACGTTTAATCCCCTTCTGCTGAGCAGGCCGCCCGCGCAGAGGACGCGGAAAGGCTTCAGCAAAGCGCCGGGCGGGCAACGAAGGGCCACTGACCCGCCCGCCCGGACGTCAACACACCACCAAAAGGAACCGACCATGGACCACGAAACCGCAGACCAGTTCGCGCAGGCGATGAAGAACACCGCAGAAACCATGCGCGACGTGATGGCAGATATCGGTCATCACGATGTTATCGAGGCAGCGACTTACGAAGACGCCGAAACCGACCACACGCCGTTCAACACGCCGCACCTGGTCACGGTGCCTGAAAAGCGAAAAGTCGAAGACCTGACCGAAAAGCACCGCAGCGCCGCAGAATACCTCAAGCCTGCCCGCCGCAAGGGCACCGCGCGCTTTGCCGACCTGCAAAGCCTGATCGACTGGTCGAACCGCTTCAAGGGCGACACCTCGGCGCTGTTCGCCAACCCGGACATGTCCGCGCCGACATTGACCTGCATCGCCGACTATCACGCCGAAGGCCCGGCGGATGTGGCAAGCCCGATGGGTGACGCCAGCGCCCGGCATTGCCACCACCGCGCGATCTATGACTTCCCGCTGTCGGACGAATGGAAGGCATGGATGAAGATTTCCGGCGAAGCGCTGGAAAAGGACGACTTGGGCAACTTCATCGAAGAACGCGCCATGGACATCATGGACCCGACGCCGGCCATCCTGTCGGGAACGCCGAGCGACAAGAACCAGCCATTCGAAAACCGGCTGATCGAGATCGCGCAGAAGATCGAGGGCCGCTACGGACAGCTAACCCAGCTGCTGGCGATGTCGAAGCAGTTCCAGGTTTACGAATCCAGCGACCTGACCGTGAAAAGCAACCGCGACACGGGCGAGGCGCAAATCCAGTTCCTGAACGAACACAAGGGCGCGGACGGCAAGCCGCTGAACATCCCGAACCTGATCATCATCGCGATCCCGGTCTTCCTGGGCGGCGCGCCTTACCGGATGTCGGTGCGCTTCCGCTATCGCAAGGTAGGCGCACAGGTGCGGTTCTTCCTGTCCATCCACAATCCGGAAAAGGCGTTCGAAGCGGCCTTCAAGGAAGCGATCGCGGAGGCCACCGAGGCCACCAGCCTGCCCACCTTCATGGGCAACCCGGAAGCCTGATTTCTCTTTCTGGTCCGCCGCGCGCGGGCCAGCGACGGAAACCAGCCACCCCACCTGAGAGAACAGCATGACCAGAACCATCTGCATCTACCACGCAAATTGCGCTGACGGCTTCACCGCCGCTTGGTGCGTCCGCTGGGGGCTTGGCGATGAGGTCGAATTCATTCCGGCCAGCTATGGCAGCGAACCGCCGGACGTGACCGGCGCCGACGTGATCATCGTCGATTTCAGCTACAAGCGCCCGGTGTTGGAGCGCATGGCGCTGTCGGCCCGGTCGATCCTCATGCTCGACCACCACAAGACGGCGAGGGAAGATCTGGCCGGTCTTCCCAGACCTGCCCCCACTTGGGCCATGCACCAGAGCCATGCAGGGAACCCCTCCGCGCGGTTCGACATGACCGTGTCCGGGGCGCAGCTGGCATGGGACTATTTCTGCCACGGCGCGCGCCCGGCGCTGGTCGAATACGTGGCCGACAGGGATCTTTGGAAATGGGAACTTGAACATTCTCGCGAAGTCTCTGCCGTGATCGGTTCCATAGATCAGGCATTCGACACCTGGGACAGGCTGTCGACAAAAATGGAAACCGAGTGGGAACTTATCGCCCTTGCCAACGAAGGCGCAGCGATCCTGCGCAAACACGACAAGGACGTCGGCGCGGTTCTGGACCTCACCACGCGAATGATGGTGATCGGCGGGCATCGCGTACCGGTGGCAAACGCACCCTACTCCATGGCTTCTGACGCCGCCGGGCGACTGGCCGAAGGCAACCCTTTCGCAGCGACCTATTTCGACGGCCCGGACGGCCGGGCCTTTTCACTGCGATCACGTGGCGATGGCATCGACGTATCCGCGATCGCCAAGACCTATGGCGGCGGCGGCCACCGCAACGCCGCCGGGTTCAAGATGCCGATCGGCTGGGAGGGCGAGCACCCCACGGCAGAGGGTCATTGCGACGAGATGGTCCGCTTGGCGACCCAGTCAAACTAATCCACCGGAGAGGACGCCATGAAAGACGCCCTAATCGATTTCGATACCGTCGACCAGCCCACCGACGACATGTTGCCGATGATCGTTGACAGTTTCGCCGGCGGCGGCGGCGCCAGCACCGGGATCGAACTGGCGCTCGGGCGCAGCCCGGACGTGGCGATAAACCACAACGCGCAGGCGCTGGCGCTGCATGAGGCCAACCACCCCGAAACCCTCCATCTGGATTCCAACATCTGGGACGTGGACCCGGTCGAAGTCTGCGCGGGGCGCAAGGTCGGGCTGCTCTGGGCCAGCCCGGACTGCAAGCATTTCAGCAAGGCCAAGGGCGGCGCCCCGAAGGATCGCAACATCCGCGATCTGGCATGGATCATCGTTCGCTGGGCGCGCTTCGTGAAACCCGACGTGATCCTGATGGAGAATGTCGAGGAATTCCGCACCTGGGGCCCGGTGGGCGAAGACGGCCAGCCGATCAAGGAACTGGCCGGCCTGACCTTTGACGATTGGGTCACGGCACTGCGGGAAGCGGGATACAAGATCGAATGGCGCGAATTGCGCGCGTGCGATTATGGCGCGCCGACGATCCGCAAGCGGTTCTTCATGGTGGCGCGGCGCGACGGGCGCAAGATCGTGTGGCCCAAGCCGACCCACGGCGATCCGAATTCCGACGCGGTGAAGGCGGGAAAGCTGAAACCGTACCGCACCGCCGCCGAATGCATCGACTGGTCGATCCCCTGCCCGTCGATCTTCGACACCGGCGCCGAGATCAAGGCAAAGCTCGGACTGACCGCAAAGCGGCCGCTGGCGCCCAACACGCTGGCCCGGGTGGCGCGCGGGATGAAGCGCTATGTGCTGGACGCCCAAAGCCCCTACCTGGTCAACCTGACCCATGGCGGCCGGGTCGAGGCGGCGACCGATCCTTTCCGCACGATCACCGGCGCGCGCCGCGGCGAAAAGGCGGTGGTGTCGCCGTATGTCACCAGGTTCAATTCCGGCGCCACGGGTTCGCCGATCGGCGACCCTCTTCCGACCGTGACCGCCAACAGCTACGTCAAGCGCCCCGGAGGCGCGGCGCCGCTCGGATTGATCGCGCCGTCTCTGGTCAGCGTGGCGCACGGATATAGCGGCGGTCGCCGCGAATATCCCGCGACTATTCCGATGGGCACGGTGACCTCTGGTGGAATTGCGAACGCGATCGTCGCGCCCTCACTGATGAGCCTGAAAGGCACCGCGCGGCGGTCTTCCGCGATCACCAGCCCCCACCCGACCGTATTGGCCGGCGGCGGTCATTCCGCCGTCATCGCGCCGGTGCTGACCTATGCCCAGCATGGCGGCCAGGTCCGCGACATTCTGGACCCGGTCCACACGATCACCGCCAGCAAGAAGGACAACAACTCGCTTATAATCCCGACGCTTGTTGGCTGTGGCGGCCGGGCCGGTCAGAGCAGGCCGCGCGCAGGCGACGAACCGATGGCGACGGTCACCGCGAAAGCGGATGGATGTTTGGCGACCGCATTTCTGGCGCAGCACAACAAGGCGCGGCAAGGCTTCAACCCGGGCCGGCCGGTGGACGCGCCGATTTCGACGCTGACCGGCAGCGGATCGCAACAGAGCGCCGTCGCCGCCTTCTTCGCGAAGTATTACGGCACCGGTGACGGGGCCCGCATGGACGAACCATGCCACACCGTCACGGTGCGCGACCGGTTCAGCCACGTGCAGGCCGAGCTGTCCGCGCCGAGCTTCGGCCCCGAACACGAGGCGAAGGCGCGGCAGGTCGCTGAATTCCTGCGCAAATACGACGCCTGGGACGGCGGTGAATACGTCACCCTGACCGTCGGCGGCGAAACCTTCGTCGTGGTCGATATCGGCATGCGGATGCTGACCCCGCGCGAGCTGTTCAACGCGCAGGGCTTCCCGCCCGACTACGTGATCGAAGGCGTATGGAAGCAGGACGGCGACGACTGGACGTTCGCGCCCTTCACCAAGAACGTTCAGGTCAGTTGCTGTGGCAACAGCGTCTGCCCGGACCTGGCCGAGGCGCTGGCGGCCGCGAACTGCCGGCACCTGATGACGAAAGAGAAGCTGATGGAGCTGGACAAGGGCGACAGAATGACTGCGAAGGCAAGCTGACATGCCAAAGTGCCGAGCCAGTAAAGCTGAGATCACCCGCGCGGTGGAGGCGACGCAGAAATGCGGCCTGTCGGTATCCGGCGTCGAGATCGAACCTGACGGCACGATCCGAGTGCTGACAATCACTGTGGACAAGCCGCAAAAACCTACTGATGCTAGGGAGCCGAAACAGTGGTGACAGGCGGTGACGACATGAAGGTGCAATACCCCGGTCTTGTTGAGGAATCTCTGCCCTCCGGGAATATCCGTTACCGGGTCAGGCAGGAAGGAAACCCACGGCGCCGGATCCGGCTAACCGTTGGCCCTGATCACCCAGAGTTCATCGAGCAATACCTTGCCGCCCGTGCAGGCAAGCAACCACAGAAAGCCAATCCGCGCGTCTCCAATGCGATTCCGCAGTCCATCGAATGGTTGGCCCTGAAATACCAGGACGCGATGGACAAGATGGTTGAGAACGACTTGATGTCTCCGGATACGAAAAAGCAGCGCAAGTCGATGCTGAACCGGTTCTCTGCAAAATACGGTGAATATGCGCTCCAAATGCCGAGCGAAAAATTGGTCGAATACCGCGACGAATTGTCGGACACGCCCGGCGCGGCAGACAACATGGTGAAGACCATCCGCGCGATGTATGTCTGGGCGATCGAGCGCGGTATATGCTCGGTCAACCCGGCGACGGGCATCGGCAAGATCAACCGCGGCAAGGGCGGCGCGAAGCCGTGGACCGTCGAGGATCTGCAAAACTACAAGGACGTGCACCCGCCAGGAACCCCGGCTCACCTTTGCCTTACCCTGTTCATGTTTACTGCCTGCCGGATCAGCGATGCGATCCGCTTGGGACGTGGCAATGAGGAAATGATCGATGGCGTTCGCGCCCTGCGCTGGCAGCCGACGAAGAAGGGATCGGCGGAAGTCGTTATCCCGATCATGCCCCCACTCTACAAGGCCACGCGCGCCCCGAAGGTTCAGGGAGAGACCTACCTGCTGAGCGAATACGGCCGCCCGTTCAAATCGCCAGAGGGGCTTCGCAACAGATTCCGCAAGTGGTGCGACGATGCTGGTCTTGAAGGCCTGTCCAGCCACGGGATCCGCAAGGCGACCGGACACCTGCTGGCCCACGAAGGCTGCACCCAATACCAGATCATGACCATCCACGGACACACCCAGGCAAAGACATCAGAGGTCTACACGCAGGGCGTGGAGAGGTGGAGACTCGCCGCAGATGCAATGCGAAAATTGGAAGGCATGGAGTGGTAATGTGTCCCACGCGCAAAATTTCGTGGGACACATTTGCACCCAACGCATTGATTTTATAGTAATATTTTCGGTGGTTGGTAGGCCCGGCAGGATTCGAACCTGCAACCAAAGCGTTATGAGCGCTCTGCTCTAACCGTTGAGCTACAGGCCCACCTTGCAACCTGATTAGGCGCAGCGCTCCGAACCGTCAAGCAGGTTCACCGCTGCGTTGCCACCCCCGCCGCCGGAACGGCTTCCGGGTCCGTGCTAAAGCGGCCCAGCATCCTTTCCGGCATGAAATTGCCCGAATTTGCCCCCTTTCCCCCACAGGCAGGCCGAAAATTCTTCCCGAATTCGACGTAGGATTCCACAAGGCCCGGCGCTTTCTTTGGCGCCGGGCCATGTCCCGGAAGGAGTATCAGTATGGCCACGTCCAAGCCGCCGAACCAGACCAAGGATGCCCCGGCGCAACCGCCGCGGCAGTTGCCGGAACCGCACCAAACCGCGCCCGACAAGGATCACCCGGTCTTTCCCGATTACGCAAGCATCTGAGTGACCCCGCCGACGAACCCGGTTAAACTGGGCCCATGACGCCCGTAAGTACGATCCGAAATCTCGGCCCCGCCGTAGAACAAGCCTGCGCCCGTGCCGGCATCCATTCGGCCGAAGAATTGCGCGCCCTCGGGCCCGACACCGCCTATGCCCGCCTGATCGGCAGCGGCACCCGCCCCCATTTCATCGGCTATTATGCATTGGTCATGGGATTGCAGGGACGGCCCTGGAACGATTGCCAGGGCAAGGAAAAGGACGACCTGCGCGCCCGTTTCGACGCGATCAAGGCGGCGGCAAGCCCCGCCAAGTCCGAACGTTCCGAAATCGAACGCGTTCTCGATGAAATCGGCGTCATCGAAAAGGCGCGATAGGTCATCGTCCCGACGCTTCGAACTTGGCGGGCGGCGGGACGAAAACGCTATACCCGCAAAGCCGGCAATCCCACCCCGGTGCTGTCGAAGCCGCCATCGGCGGCGATCACCTGTCCGGTGACATAGCTGGCCTTGTCCGAACACAGGAACACGATCACGTTGGCGATCTCCTCCTCGCTGCCATAGCGGTTCAGCGGGATCGCGTCGTGATAGGCGTCGATGATTTCCTGGCTGTGCACCGCCATCGCCAGCTTGGTGCGCACCGGCCCGGGACAGACGCAATTGGCGCGGATACCGAATTCGCCCAGTTCCGCCGCCTGCTGCTTGGTCAGCTGGATCACCGCCGCCTTCGAGGTGCCGTAGGCCACCCGCAGGGTCGAGGCGCGCAAGCCAGAGATCGATCCGATGTTCACGATCGCCCCCTTGGTGTCCTTGAGCGCCGGGGTTGCCGCCTGCGTGCACAGGAAGGTGCCGTCCAGATTGGTCGCCATCACCCGCCGCCACATGGCGAAATCGCAGTCCTCGATCGGGCCGAATTCGGCCACGCCTGCGTTGTTGACCAGCGCGTCGATCCGCCCGGAGGCCTCCAGCGTGTCTGCCATGATCGCCGCCACCTGGTCGGGATCCGAAATGTCACAGGGCAGCGCCTTGGCCTGCGCCCCCAGCGGGGCCATCGCCCTGTCCAATTCCTCGCGGTCCCGGTCGACAAGGGCCACTGCCCAGCCCAATTCCAGAAACTGCTTCGCCGTCGCCAGCCCGATCCCCCGGGCCGCGCCGGTCACGATGGCGCATTTTTGCATTCCGTTCCTCCCTTTTTCCGGCGCAAGCTAGCGGCTTGGTTTTGCACATGAAAGCAAAAAGGCCGCGCCCGAAGGCGCAGCCCTTGCCGAACCGCCCTGCCCGCCGGGTCAGGCGAACAGCGTGCCGTTTATCGCCGACAGAGGATCGCTGCCGGTCAGGTCGCCCACCAGCAAGGGATTGTCGAGATAGGTGTCGTATCCCATGTCCTCCAGCGCGGCGACCGACATTTCCGACAGGTAGTTCGACGCGTTGATATAGCCGGTCATGATTTCGGACCCGAAGGTCACCTCGTCCCAGTGGCCGCCTGCGGTGCCCGCGCCGCCATCCATCTCGATCGGAACGCCCGTTGCCGTGCCGCCCGAAAGGGCCACGAAATCGGTATTGTAGACCTCGGTCGCCATTGCCCCGGCAAACGTCAAATCGCCGGTCGTGATCGACCCCGAGGTCAGCCCCATCAGGTCCCACATGGTGCCGAAACCGATCGTGTGCATCATTTCGTGGAACACGATGTCGTCGAACAGGGCCAGCCCGTCGAAATATTCCGCATCTGCCACGTCGAATTGCATGATCCCCGCCACCGGCAGGTAATCCGCCGTGCGGTACACCGTCGGCCCGGCCTGCCCCAGGATGCCACCCGACCCGTCGATATCGGCCAGTTCGGCGGTGATCGTGATGTCGTCCGTGGCATAGGGCCCGGACAGGATATCGGCCACGTCGCCCAGGATGATCGAGCTTATGAAATCAGCCGCCGTCACGAAGGCATCCTGCAACGCGGAGGTCCATGTGCCGTTGAACACGATCTCGATATTGAAATCCGATCCCTCGGCGCTGCTGACGTACTCGGTCAGCAATCCGGTGTCGCCGCCGTCATTGCTCTTGCCGCCCTTGCCACCGCCCTTGCCGCCGCCACCGCCGCCGCCATCGGAACCGCCACCACCGCCCTTGCCACCGCCGGCACCGTCAGGTTTTGCCGAGGCTTCGCCATCGATCCGGTCGGTATCGCCGGTGTTCAGATCGTGCGAACTGAACGGGCTGCGCAAGGACTGCAGGGCCGGAGCCTCGGGCGTGGTGAAATGAAATTCATCGGGGTCTTGGTCGCCGGGACCATCCAGCCACGAAAACTGGTCCTCAAGCAGCGCCGCGAGATCGAGCAGGTCAAAGGAGCGTTCACCGCCCTTGGCCGCGTCGTCATTTTCCCCGGTCAGAACCTGCGGATCGAAAAACTCTAGTTCGAAGGCCATTCGTCTTCTCCTCTGTTTTCCCCACGCCACCCACAATGACAAAGGGTATCACGAATGTCGCCCATCCCCTAGGAAGTGCCGCCATCCCCAAGGTTTGGATTGGATTTACGAAGGCATATGTTTCCGCCCGAAGGACAATACGCGCTTTAACGCTTCATTAATGAAAAACCGCCGCACGGTTGCCCGTGCGGCGGTTACTTTAACCGTGCTAGAAAGTCCGGCTTAGCCGACCAGTTCCAGACCCGAGAAGAAATAGGCGATCTCGGTTGCGGCGGTGTCTTCGCCGTCCGAACCGTGGACCGAGTTTTCACCGATCGACAGGGCGAATTCCTTGCGGATGGTGCCTTCGTCGGCTTCGGCCGGGTTGGTGGCGCCCATCACTTCGCGGTTCTTGGCGATGGCGTTTTCGCCTTCCAGGACCTGCACGACGATCGGCTCGGAAGCCATGAATTCGCACAGTTCGTCATAGAACGGACGCTCGGCATGCACGGCATAGAACACGCCGGCCTGCGCCTTGGTCAGGTGGATCCGCTTCTGCGCGATGATGCGCAGGCCTGCGGCTTCCAGCTTGGCGTTGATGGCGCCGGTCAGGTTGCGCTTGGTGGCGTCGGGTTTGATGATCGAGAAGGTGCGTTGAATGGCCATGGTATTGTCCTCGGTTACCTGGGGCCGGGCGCTGGCCCGGCGGCATGAAAATCGCCGCCCCACTACCATGCGCATTGCCGTTTGAAAAGCCGCAATCACACCGGTTGCAGGCGTCTCTCATGGTTGCGGATCACGTATGCCGCGAACACGCCGGCGAGGCTCATCGCCGCCATCGCGCCCAGCAGGACATAGACCCCCATCGGCCCGCCCACCATGGCGCTGACCAGCGGCGTCAGCACCGCGCCCGCCGCCACCGTCAACGCGCCCGACAGGCCCGAGGCGCTGCCCGCAAGATGCGGTGCAACCGACATAACGCCCACGTTGGCCCCCGGCAGGGTCAACCCGTTGCCAAATCCCAGCACGACCGCGCCGCCGAACAATACCGCCGGGTGAAACAGGCCGATCGCCAGCAGCCCCATCGCCCCCGCCGTGCCGATCAGGGAGGCCCAGCGTCCCGACACGATCAGCGCCATGGTCCCCACCCGTGCCCCGATCCGCGTCGCGACAAGGTTGCCCGCCATGAATCCCACTGCCGTCGCGCCCATCATCAGGCCCAGGCTGCTGGGGCTCAGCCCGAAGGCTTTTTCACCGACCTGCGGCGCGCCGGCCAGGTAGGCGTAAAAGCCGCCGATGGAAAAGATCAGGCAGGCGCAGTAAGCCCAAAACGGGCCCGATCGCAGCAGGTCCGGATAGGTACGGAACTGGGCGCGGAAACTGTTCTGCCGTTTCAGGTTGGTTTCGGCCAGATCGATCCAGCTCAGCACGAACATCGCCGCCCCTGACAGCGCGAAGACCCAGAAATTCGACCGCCAGCCGAACACCTCGCCCAAGGCTCCGCCCAGCATCGGAGCCAGCAGCGGCGCCAGTGCCATCGCCGATCCGACCACCGCCAGAAGCCGCGTCGCCTCGGCCGGTTCGGCCACGTCGCGGATCACCGCCCGCGACAGCACCATGCCCGACACCACGCCCGCCTGCAGCATCCGGAAGCCGAGGAAGATCCACACGTTGCCCGCCAAGGCGCAACCGACCGACGCCAGCGTGAAAAGCGCCAGCCCGCCCAAGATCAGCGGCCTGCGCCCGATCATGTCCGATACCGGCCCCATCACCAGCTGCAACACCGCCGAAACGCCGAGGTAACCGCCAATCGACAGCGACACGACCGAATAGGGCGCGCCGAAATCGGTCGCGATATGGCTCAGCGATGGCAGGAACATGTTCAGCGACATCACCGCAAGCGACGTCAGCAGGATCAGCGTCAGAAGACGCGGTTTCGCGCGGGGGGACTGCATCGGAATTCCGTTAACAGGTTAACCGGTTTCAGGATACGCTTCTGCGTCGCGCCATGCAAGGCGAGGCGCGGAACGACGGTACGGCACTCTAAATACGCGCGCCCGATTGACACCCCTCGCACCCTCTGGCACTCCGCCGTCATGTTGCGCATCGATGATCTTACCTATTCCATCGAGGGCCGCCCTTTGTTCGAGGGCGCCTCGGCCACGATTCCCACCGGCCACAAGGTCGGCCTGATCGGCCGCAACGGCGCCGGCAAGACGACGCTGTTCAAGCTGATCAAGGGCGACCTGCACGCCGATAGCGGATCGATCTCGATTCCGGCCCGCGCCCGTATCGGCGGCGTCGCGCAGGAAGTGCCGGGCAACGAGGTGTCGCTCCTGGACACGGTGCTGGCCGCCGATACCGAACGCGCCGCGCTGATGGCCGAGGCGGAAACCGCCACCGATCCCGGCCGCATCGCGGACATCCAGACCCGGCTCGCCGATATCGACGCCTGGAGCGCCGAAGGCCGCGCCTCCTCGATCCTGCGCGGTCTGGGGTTCGATGCCGAGGAACAGAAAATGCCCTGTTCCGCCTTCTCGGGCGGCTGGCGGATGCGGGTGGCCTTGGCCTCGGTGCTGTTCGCGCAGCCCGATTTCCTGCTGCTCGACGAACCGACAAACTACCTCGACCTCGAAGGCGCGCTGTGGCTGGAAAGCTACCTGGCGCGCTACCCGCACACGGTGATCATCATCAGCCACGACCGCGACCTGCTGAACCGCGCGGTGGGCTCGATCCTGCATCTCGAGAACCGTCAGCTGACCTACTACACGGGGACTTACGACCAATTCGCCCGCCAGCGCGCCGAACAGCGCGCGGTGCAGGCGGCGCAGGCCAAGAAACAGGAAGCGCGCCGCGCCCATCTGCAAAGCTTCGTCGACCGGTTCAAGGCCAAGGCCTCGAAGGCCAAGCAGGCGCAATCCCGGGTCAAGATGCTGGAAAAGATGGACACGATCCGCGCCCCCGAGGATGCCGCGCGCACCGTCTTCACCTTCCCCGAACCCGAGGAACTGTCGCCGCCGATCATCTCCACCGAAAGCGTGGATGTTGGATATGACGGACAGGCGGTGCTGAAACATCTGGACCTGCGCATCGATCAGGACGACCGGATCGCGCTGCTGGGCAAGAACGGCCAGGGCAAATCCACGCTGGCGAAACTACTGTCGGACCGGCTGCCCCCGATGGAAGGCAAGATCAACCGTTCCTCGAAGCTGCGCATCGGCTTCTTCGCCCAGCACCAGGTCGACGAACTTTATGTCGACGAAACCCCGATCCAGCACCTGCAACGCGAATTGCCTGGCGAACATCCCAGCAAGCTGCGCGCACGGCTGGCCGGCTTCGGGCTGATGGCAGAACAGGCGGAAACCGAAGTCGGGCGTCTGTCGGGCGGGCAGAAGGCGCGGCTGTCGCTGCTCTTGGCCACCCTGCCCGCGCCGCATCTGCTGATCCTCGACGAACCGACCAACCACCTGGACATCGAAAGCCGCGAAGCGCTGGTCGAGGCGCTGACCGCCTATTCCGGCGCGGTCATCCTGGTCAGCCACGACATGCACCTGTTGTCGATGGTGGCCGACCGGCTGTGGCTTGTGAAGGACGGCGCGGTGACGCCCTACGAGGACGACCTCGATGCCTATCGCAAGATGCTGCTGCAGTCCGATCAGCCGCCGAAAGCCGAAAAGCCCAAGGCGCCCCCGCCGAAACGCCCCAGCCGCGACGCCGTGCTGGCCCTGCGCGCCGAGGTGCGCAAATGCGAAGAACGCATGGGCAAGCTGACCGAGATGGACAAGAAGCTGCAAACCCGGCTGGCCGATCCGGCACTGTTTTCCGAACGCAAGGGCGAGGCGGTGGTTCTGCAGAAGAAATACGCCGAACTGCGCGACGCGATGGAGCGTGCCGAGGCGATGTGGATGGACGCGCTGGAAAAGCTGGAAGCGGCGGAAGCCTAGGACGCCGTTCCAACACGGCAAACGGCCCATGGCGCATCCCGACGCGGGCAGCAGCGGACAGCAACTCCGCTGCGCGCAGGTCATCCCTGTTCGTCGTGCACCACGATATTGAATCCTTCGTCCGGCGATGGCGCCACGAAGTGTTCGGAAAACCGGCGAAACTGCGCCTCGGTCACCGCAAACGGATGATCGCCTTGTGCGTTGCGTTCGCGCAGCCGCGCCAGGCAGAGCTCGTCTGACGAAACCAGCAGGTGAAGCTGGTGAGACGCGTTGGTCGCCTCGAGGATGCCACGCATCCAATCGCGGTTTTCAACCGTGTTGGCGGGGAAGTCCAAGACAACCGAAACCCCCGCGTTCAGCAGGGTCGTGATGTGTGGGCCCATGACCTTTCGCAGTTTCGACGCACACCGCACGTAATCCGATGGCGATGACATTTCCTCGGCAAAAAGGGCGTTCAGCCAATCGTCCTCGGCGATCAGGACCGTTCCGTCCAGGCCCGCCAGCCTTGACGCCAGCGTGGATTTTCCCGCAGCGATTTTTCCGCACAGCATGTGCAGCGTAGGAGATGTAAGAGACATTGCAGATAACCTTGTTCGGCGCATCACGCGCATCAGACGTTCAGAAATCGACCACCCGGCCCGGTCTGTCAGGCCGGGACCGTAATTCGGTTTTGACGCCGCGCGCCGATTTTCTGCATCAAGGTTTTCATGCCGGGTGTTTGGCACACAACCGAAGGTGTGTCCACCCGCAAGCACATTCCATCGCTCCGAACTCTACCGCGGCGTCGTCACCCGCGCGGAGCTTGGCCCGGATTTCGGCGAAAACCCCTTCCCGCCTCACAAAGGGCGCGGGCATGGCCGCCCAGCCTCGCGGATCGGGTAGCGGTCATGGACGTTGCGCTTCTATGATGCTGAACGTGCTGTTCGTCGCGATGGTCGAAATATGCCTCAACCCCGAATGGGCCAGCAGATCGGCGAATTCCTGTTCAGTACGAATTGCCCCACCCTCCATTACCAGAAAGAACAGATCGAGAAACGCCATTGCCTGACGGCCGGGATCGCCTGCGGGCGGCAGAACCCTGTCGATTATCAGAACCTTTCCATCCGTCGGGAGCGCCCTCTCCACCGATTTCAGGATTTGGACCGCATCCTTGTCCGGCCAGTCCGCCAGCAAATTGCACAAAGTGTAGGCGTCCGCACCGGCGGGCACCTCCTCAAAGAAACTGCCCCCAATGGCGTCGCATCTGGCCAGCACCCCAGCCGATTGCAATATCGGCTTGGAATGTCGCACGACATCTGGCTGGTCGAACAGAATACCGTGCATTTTCGGGTATGCGCGCAGCAGGATGGTCAAGAAAGTTCCGCGCCCTCCTCCGATGTCCGCCACCGCATCAATTCCCGTGAAATCATAAGCGTCCAGAACGGCGGGGGCCCAGTCAAGCGACACCGCAGCCAAGGCATTGTCGAAACGGGCCGCGCGCCTTTCCTCCTCCGCCAGGTAGTCGTAGAACGTCTTTCCGTGCACTTTCGGAAAGGCCGCCCGGCCCGTCCTGAGACTGAAGGGCAGTTCCACCCATGCCGCGTAGTTTTCGACCCCTATGCGCGCCGCGTCCCTGAGCCCGGGCGCAAGGGAACCAAGCGCAAACCGCCCGTCGGGCGTTTCCTTGAAAAGATCGATCGTGCAGAGTGCGCGCAAGAACCGGAAAAGGGCTGAGCCATCGGTATCGGTTTCTGCGGCGAGTTCGGAGGCGGTCTTGGGGCCATCCTTCAATTTCTCGACGAGATCCAATTCGTCGGCCGCAAGAAGCGCCCGCGCCACCTGATACCCCGTTACCAGTTGGCGTATCTTCTGCGTATCAGCTGCCCCCGTGCTATTCATGATCGGCCGTCCTTCTAATGTCAGACTGCGCGCGCCTGAAAACATTACCACAAAGATCGCTGCAAAGGCAGCTTCGCAAGCTGACAGCAGCCCATCGCCCTAAAACCAACGGCGCCTGTTGACGGTGCAGTTCCAGTTTTTCCGAAAGCCGCACAGGGGCCGTGGCCCCCGCCCCCGGCGGTGAGCCCCGCTCAATCCGCGACCAAAGATGCGTAGCCTGTCGGGACACCGGAACTGCACCGGTTGCATCCGCGCTGTCGATGTCCCCTAATGGCGGCATCGGACTTTCATGACGAGATCCATCCCATGCCGATGCCCTGGACCTACCGACATGCCAGCCGCGAATGGCGCGGCTTTCTGGACGATGCGCGCGACGCGATGGGGCTGGAAACCGACAACCTGGCCTATACCGCGATCCAGGGCGTGCTAAAGGCGTTCCGCCGCCGATTGACGCCGCAGCAGGCCATCGCCTTCGCGCAAGTATTGCCGACGGTGCCGCGCGCGATCTTCGTCGCCGACTGGGACTTTGCCGAAGGCCCCGTCGCCCCCGGAACCCGCGCCGACTGGACCGCCGAGGCCAAGGCGCTGCGTCCCGATCACAACCTGACGCCCGACAATTGCGTCGAGGCCACAGCCATCGCCCTGCGCAAATCGGTGCGCCGCGACGATCTGGACCGGGTGCTGGCCACCCTGCCCTGTTTCGCCCGTGACTTCTGGCACACGCCCTCGGTCGATCCCGCGACGCTGGGACCGCGGATCCTGTAGGCCGGTCCGCCGCGCCCGGCGCAATTGCGGACAAGAACGACAAGGGGGGAACGGTTCGGCCGCGTCGTGCGGACACCGGGCGGGAAAAAATTTGACGCATTTTCGCTTGACGGGTACCATTTGGTTACATTTCAACCCAAACGATTAGGTGCCGCATGAGCGAAAAAGAACTCGAATCCATCAAGCAGAAGCTTTCCGACCTCGAAGCACAAATTTCGGATATCGACCTCGACCGGGTCCGGTCCAAGAAGGGCAGCAAGCTGAAGGACCGCATGGTCGCCGCAGACCTGGAAGCCGGCCGGCAGCGGCTGAGCGCCCTGGAGGAAATCCTGGACGACATCGACCCCGAAGACCGCAGCGCCGCGATGCGGGCCAAGCTGAAAGACCGCATGTAAGATGGCCGCGATTTCGCACCGCGTGAAATCGGTCTCGGAAAAGCCCATCCATATCTTCGACGATATGTTCAGCGAGGAACAGAAGAAACGGGCCTTCAACCTTTTCGCCCACGCGGATTACACATTCCTGCACGCCTCCCGGCAGGACACCACCCGGGTTCGGGAATGGTCGGCCGAATTCGCCGTTGACGATTTCCGGCAGCATTGGCTTCACGATGCGCTGAGGGACATCGCCTGCGAAGCGACGGGCCTGAATGACCTGTCCTGTTATGACGTGTTTTGCAACGCGTCCCGCTTCGGCGACCAGACCTTCATTCACACCGATTCCACCCGCGCGGGGGACATTTCCGTTCTGTACTACGTGAACACCGAATGGGAACCGGACTGGGCCGGCGAAACCATTTTCCTGACCGACGACTACGAACCGGAGCTGGCGGTCGGGATGAAGACGGGGCGCGTGCTGGTCTTTGGCGGCGACGTTCTGCACCGGGCCGGCCTGCCTTCGCGCATCTGACCGAGGTCCGGCTGACCCTGAGCGCTCGCTTCGAACCCAGGGCGGACTGAAACCACGCTGCGCCGGTTCGACCCGGCAACGGCCCGCCCGCAAACCGTTTTGTGCGGGCGGGGTTGCCCGATACTGGACAGGCCAACGGCATTAGGATAGCCGAAGTCCATGGACAGCGCCTTTCTCATCACCGGTTTCGTCACGCTTTTCGTGATCATGGACCCGATCGGGCTGACCCCGGTCTTCGTCGCCCTGACCCAGGGCATGCCGCAATCCAGACGCCGCCAGATCGCGTTGCGCGGCTGCCTGATCGCTGGCCTGCTGCTCAGCCTCTTCGCGCTCTTTGGCGAAGCAGTGCTGGGTTTCGTCGGCATCTCGATGCCCGCCTTCCGCATCGCCGGTGGCATCCTGCTGTTCCTGACCGCCTTGGACATGCTGTTCCAGCGCCGGGCGCAACGACGCGAGGATCAGGCCGAGGAGGAGGATCACAGTAACGACCCGTCGGTTTTCCCGCTCGCCATGCCGCTGATCGCGGGGCCAGGATCGATCGCCACGATCATCCTGCTGACCGGCCAGCATCCGGGGATCTGGGGGCTGACGATGGTGCTGGGGATCATGCTGGCGGTACTGATGATCGCGCTTGTGCTGTTCCTGTCGGCAGGACTGCTGGAACGCGCACTCGGCAAGACCGGGATCAACGTGGTCACCCGGCTGCTGGGTATGCTCTTGGCTGCACTGTCGGTACAATTCGTGCTGGACGGGCTGAAGGCCTTCGGCTTCGCCGCCTGACAAGGACGTTCCCTGGCGCGGAAAGCGCCGTGAAATCCATCGCGGGTTTCGCCTGATCCGGGATCAGTGGACCTTGAATTCCCCCACCACGTTGCGCCATTCGCCGGGCGAAATCATCTTGCGATGGTTGAAGCGCACCGAATGCAGCGGCCCGTCGATTTCGCGCTGCCAGAAGTCGATGAAGTCGAACAGCCTCGGATGGTCCGGGGCAAGGTCGTAATCCTGCCAGATGAAGCTGTTCAGCACATGCACGTGATCGGGCATGTGGTAGTAGAATTCGGCCGTGGTCAGCCCATAACCTTTCAGCATCAATTCGGTTTCTGAAATCTCCATGTTGCACCTCTTTTTGACTACCCGTGTAAACAGAGTGCCATCTTCATTTTAATTGTCAATAAAAACAGAGTGTTAGCACCCATTCACGAGCGCTGCCAAATGCAGGCGCATGCGACCATTGCACCCCATATCATGGCTCTGATATAAGTCATGTAACAAAATATAGACAATCGAACAGAGCGGTTACCCCAAGTGAGCGATACGCCAGAAACCCCTGAAAACGAAGACAAAAACACGCCCGAACGCCCGGCCTACGAAGGCCCCAGCGTGTCCATCACGGACGAGATGAAAACCTCTTATCTCGACTATGCGATGAGCGTGATCGTCTCGCGCGCGATCCCCGATCTGCGCGACGGGTTGAAACCGGTGCACCGGCGCATCCTCTATGCCATGCACGAAACCGGCAACAGCCACGACAAGCCGTACCGCAAATCGGCCCGTCCAGTCGGCGACGTGATGGGTAAATACCACCCCCACGGCGACAGCGCGATCTATGACGCGCTGGTTCGGATGGCGCAGGATTTCTCGATGTCGCTGCCGCTTCTGGACGGTCAGGGCAACTTCGGCTCGATGGACGGCGACAACCCGGCGGCCATGCGCTACACCGAGGTGCGCATGGACAAGCCGGCGGCCTTCCTGCTGAGCGACATCGATAAGGAAACCGTCGATTTCCAGGACAACTACGACGGCAAGGACCGCGAACCCACGGTCCTGCCCGCGCGGTTCCCCAACATGCTGGTCAACGGCGCCGGCGGCATCGCGGTGGGCATGGCCACCAACATCCCGCCGCACAACCTGGGCGAAGTGATCGACGCCTGCCAGGCGCTGATCGTCAATCCCGATCTCAGCTCCGAGGAACTGATCCAATACGTGCCGGGCCCCGATTTCCCCACCGGGGGCATCATGCTGGGCCGGTCCGGCGCGCGCAAAGCCTACCTTGAGGGGCGCGGCAGCGTCATCATCCGGTCCAAGACCCGGGTCGAGGAAATCCGCCGCGACCGTTACGCCATCGTCATCGACGAAATTCCCTATCAGGTGAACAAGGCCTCGATGATCGAAAAGATCGCCGAACAGGTCCGCGACAAGAAGATCGAAGGCATCGCCCATGTGCAGGACGAATCCGACCGCAACGGCGTCCGGGTTGTGGTCGAACTGAAACGCGACGCCACGCCCGAGGTGGTGCTGAACCAGCTGTTCCGCTTCACCCCGATGCAGACCTATTTTGGCTGCAACATGCTGGCGCTGAACGGCGGCCGGCCGGAAACGCTGACCCTGCGCCGCTTCCTGACCAGCTTCATCGATTTCCGCGAAGACGTGGTGGCGCGGCGCACCGCCTATGAACTGCGCAAGGCGCGCGAACGCAGCCACATCCTGTGCGGTCTGGCCGTCGCCGTTTCGAACGTGGACGAGGTGGTCGCCACCATCCGGTCCTCGGCCGACGCGGCGGAAGCGCGCGAAAAGCTGATGACCCGGCGCTGGCCCGCCGCCAGCATCGCCGAATACATCCAGCTGATCGACGATCCGACCCACAAGATGAACGAGGACGGGACCTACAACCTGTCCGAAACCCAGGCTCGCGCGATCCTCGAACTGCGGCTGCAGCGCCTGACCCAGATCGGGGTCAAGGAAGTCACCGACGAATTACAGGCACTGGCCGAAAAGATCCGCGAATGCCTTGAAATCCTCGCCTCGCGCGAACGGATCATGGCGATCATCTCGGACGAACTGGCCGAGGTGAAGGATCAGTTCGCCGTGCCGCGCCGGACCGAGATCGTCGACTGGTCGGGCGACATGGAAGACGAGGACCTGATCGAACGCGAAGACATGGTCGTGACGGTCACGAGCGGAGGCTACATCAAGCGGACCCCGCTGGCCGATTTCCGCGCTCAGAGACGCGGCGGCAAGGGGCTGTCGGGGATGCAGACCAAGGAAGAGGACGTGGTCACCACCCTTTTCGTGGCCAATACCCACACCCAGCTTCTGTTCTTCACCACAGACGGTATGGCCTACAAGCTCAAGACCTGGCGCCTGCCGCAGGGCGGGAGGACCTCGAAGGGCAAGGCGATCGTCAACATCCTGCCGATCCCGACCGGGGTGTCGATCGCCGCGATCATGCCGGTCGACCGGCCCGAGGACGAATGGGCCGACCTGCAGATCGTGTTCGCCACCAGCGCCGGCGACGTGCGCCGCAACGCGCTGAGCGACTTCACCAACGTGATGCGCAACGGCAAGATCGCGATGGACCTGCCCGAAGGGGTGGAACTGGTCAACGCGCGCATCGCATCCGAAGACGACGACGTCATGCTGGTGACCAATTCGGGCCGCGCGATCCGCTTCCCCACCACCGATGTGCGTGTCTTCAAGGGGCGTAAATCCACCGGGGTGCGCGGCATCCGCCTAGGCGTTGACGACCGCGTCGTGTCGATGTCGATCATCCGCCATTTCGAAGCCACCCCGGAAGAACGCGCCGCCTACCTGAAAATGCGACGCGCGGTGGCCGGTCTGGCCGACGATGCCGAGGCCGAAGAGGAACAGATCGAAGGCTCTATCACCCAGGAACGCTATGCCGAGATGTCGGCGGTGGAAAACCTGATCCTGACCATCACCGAAGGCGGGTCCGGCAAGCTCAGCAGCTCGCACGACTATCCGGTCCGCGGCCGTGGTGGCATGGGCGTGATGGCGATGGACAAGGCGATGCGCGGCGGTGACCTGATCGCCTCCTTCCCGGTCGATCTGGACAACCAGATCATGCTGGCCACCTCCAAGGGTCAATCGATCCGAGTGCCGGTGGATGGCATTTCGTTCCGCTCGCGCTCGGCCGGCGGCGTCAAGGTGTTCAACACCGGCAAGGGCGAAGTGGTCGTTTCCGTCGCCCGCATCGTCGAACAGGACGAAGAGGATGGCGACGAGGGACAGGACGGCTAATTCCCGCGCAAATCTCCGCGCGCGGGCGATGATCCAGCCGGATTTCCGCCACACCATAAAAAGGATGGGCTAAAATCAGCCCATCCTTTTTTATATCGACGCGATTGGCAATCAGATGAGCGCGTTCCGTTCCCTTGCCAGCGCGGCCGTATTCGCAATCGCCACGCCGCACACCGCTGCGGCTGCCCCCCTGCCTTCAAAGGCCTGGTGATACAGGAAGGCCCCGCAGGCCAACGGTATCAGCCCAGCAGGGCCACCAGCGCGTGCAAGGCCATGTAGATCACGATCACCGATCCGATGGTGTAGAAAGTCGCGCGCACCTCGTGGTTCTGCTTGGACAGATAGGCCCAGGCGTGCAGCAGCCGCGCGCCCACGAACCCGTACATCAGCCCCTGCGCCAGCCACAGCGGCGGCGCGGCGAAGACGAACAGCAGCCCCGCCGCCCAGAATCCGGGAATGTTTTCCAGATCGTTGCGATGCATCCGGCGCGACCGGTCGACGTAATCGTTGAGTTCGAGCTGATCATCGCGCGGGTGCGGGTTGAGCGGCGTCTGCCGCAGGTCCTCGGGGTTCACCAGCCCCGAGTCGCTTTTCATCATGCGGTAAACGGTCAGCCATCCCTGCCCCATGAGTTTCACAACCATCAGCGCGGCGGCGATCGCGTAGGTGACAAAAACCGGGTTGTCCGGGGTTAGGTATTGCATGTGCTATCCTCCGTTTTGCGAAGGGTAGCACAGGCCGGGTCAGGCTCCTATTACAGCCGGTAGATGCCGGCGAACTTGGCTTCCAGGTATTCCAGCAGCGGTTCCGGCCCCGGCGCGACGCCGCTGGCGCGTTCCACCACCTCGGCCGGTTCGTACAGCCCGCCATGGGTCTGCAGGTTGTCGCGCAGCCATCCGGTCGCCGGCGCCAGGTCACCCCGCGCCAACTGGTCCTGCAACCCGGGCACCGCCCCGCGCAAAGCCTGGTACAGGCACCCGGCATAGACGTTGCCCAGACTGTAGGTCGGGAAATACCCGAACAGGCCCACCGACCAGTGCACATCCTGCAGACAGCCGTTCGACGGCTTGTCCACGGCATAGCCGAAATCGGCCTCGAACCGGTCGTTCCACGCCGCTTCCAGATCGAAAACGTCCAGATCGCCCTGCATCAGCGCGCGTTCCAGATCGAACCGCAGCATGACATGCAGGTTGTACTGGACCTCGTCCGCCTCGGTCCGAATGTAGCCTTCGTGCACCCGGTTCACGCTGCGATAGAATTCGTCCGCATCCGCGATGCCGAAATCGCCAAACGTGTCCTTCATCTGGCCATAAAGCCAGCCGGTGAAGGCCGCGCTGCGGCCCAGCTGGTTCTCATAGATCCGGCTCTGGCTTTCATGCACACCCATCGACACGCCGCCGCCCAGCGGCGTCAGCAGATAGGCGTCGTCGATATTCTGCTCGTAGCAGGCATGGCCGACCTCGTGGATGGTCGAATAGAGGCAGTTGAACGGGTCCAGTTCGCTGGTCCGCGTGGTGATCCGCACGTCGTGGCCCGATCCGGAACTGAACGGGTGCACCGCCTTGTCGATCCGCCCGTGATGCAGGTCGTATCCGAAGGTGGTAGCCAGTTTCGCGGTCAGTTCCATCTGCTTGTCGGCGGGGAAATGCCCGCTGATCGCCTGCGGCGCTTCCGCCTCCAGCACCGCTTCGCGCAGCGCCACCAGACGCGGCCGCATCGCGCCGAACATCGCGCCCAGCTCGGCGGCGGTCATTTCGGGCTCATAGTCGTCGATCATCGCGTCATAGACATCGCCGCCATCGGCCAGCGCCTGACCTTCGCGGCGCTTCAACGCCACCACCTGTTCCAGCACCGGCAGGAAGGCCGCCACGTCCTCGTCGGCGCGCGCCTGCGCCCACTGGCCCTGCGCCTTGCTGGTCACCTTGGCGATCTCGGCGGCCAGATCCGCCGGCACCTTCATCGCCCGGGCATGCGCCTTGCGGATATGGCGCATCTGCGCCTGCCCGACGGGGTCCAGCGCCGCGTCATCGATCGCCGCCAGCCACTCGCCCACGCGCGGATCGGTGCGCCGGGCGTGCAGCACCTTTTCCATCGCTGCCATTTCGTCCGACCGCTGGTCGGCGGCACCGCGCGGCATCATCGTTTCCTGGTCCCAGCCCAGCCGGCCCGCAACCTGCGCCAACGCCATCGTGTCACGCTGAAACGCCATCAAATCGTCATATGCAGCCATCTTAAGCCCCCTTGATTTTCCCGACCACCGGATAGCCGCTCATGAAGCGCGCCCGCAGCACCAGCACCCAGACCATGACGGCGACCACCTGGTGGGTGATCGCCACATGCGCCTGCACCCCTGAAAACAGCACGTAGACGCCTAGGCTCACCTGCCCCAGCACCGCGATGAAGGCGGCGGTGAAGGCCGCCCGGGTGCCCGCATGGGCCGATTTGCGTCCCTTCAGGAAAGCCATGATGGAATAGGCCAGCAGCAGGTAGGCGACGCAGCGGTGGATGAACTGCACCAGACCGGGATTTTCGAAGAAATTGCGCCAGATCGGCGTGATCTCGAAAGCCCCCGGCGGCACCACCTGATCGCCCATCAAGGGCCAGTCGGTGAAGCTCTGGCCCGCATCGATCCCCGCCACCAAGGCGCCCAGCAGGATCTGCACGAAGGCCAGGTGCAGCCAGCCGGTGGAGATCCCCCACAGTTTGCGCTCGCTCGACCGGCGCGCCTGCATCAGATCTCGTTCCTCACGGCCCAGCAGGAAGACGTACCAGGCGATGAAACCCAGAATGATGAAGGCCAGCCCCAGATGGGTGGCAAGGCGGTAGCTGGCCACGTCCAGCATCGAGCCCGAAAGCCCGGAGCTGACCATCCACCAGCCCACGGCGCCCTGCACGCCGCCCAGGGCACCGATCAGCAGCAACCGCTGGGTCCAGCTGGCCGGGATCTGCCGCGCCGCAAGGAACCCGAGGAAGCCAAGTGCCCAGACCAGCCCGATCACCCGGCCCAGTTGCCGGTGGCCCCATTCCCACCAGTAGATCGATTTGAAATCGGAAAGTTCCATCCAGCTGTTCTGCAGCTGGAATTCCGGGATCGCCTTGTATTTGTCGAATTCTTCCTGCCAGTGCGCTTCGCTCATCGGCGGCAGCGCGCCGGTGACCGGCCTCCATTCGGTGATGCTGAGCCCGCTATCGGTCAGCCGGGTCAGCCCGCCCACCGCGATCATCGTTACCACCAGCGCGAAAAGAACGATCAGCCAGGCGCGAATGCCCCGCCGCGCGCCGCGCTTGGCCGCATCGATCATGCCGCCCTTCGGTTCCACCCTGGCCGCAGCATTGCTGCCAACCTCTTCGAAAATATTGCGTTTCTGGCTCATGCTGCCCTCCGGTTCCGGCGCAGAATATGGCGCGGTTTGGGCCGGGCGCAAGTGCGTCACCCTGCCCCGTTATTTTCAGTCCTGGCGGTTCTTCCAGCGCACCATCTGGCGCAGCATGCCGTGGAACATCTGCACGTCGGCGCGCGTCAGCGGCATCCGGCTCCACAGGTTGCGCAGGTTGACCTTCATGCCCTCCGCCTTGGCCTCGGGGAAAAAGAACCCGGCCTCGTCCAGCCGTTCCTCGTAATGCTGCGACAGCTTTTCCACCTCGATCGCGCTGGCCCAGTCGGTTTTCGCCATCTCGACCCGCTCGTGCTCGATCTCGACCGACTGGCGGCGCCATTCATAGGCGGTCAGCAACACGCATTGCGCCAGGTTCAGGCTGAAGAATTCCGGGTTCACCGGCACGGTGATGATCGCGTTGGCGCGCGCCACGTCCTCGTTTTCCAGCCCCGCGCGTTCGGGGCCGAACATGACGGCGACCTTTTCACCGGCAGCGATCTTTTCGCGCGCCAGCTCCATCGCCTTCTCCGGGCTGTAAACCGGTTTGGTCAGCCCCCGCCCCCGCGCGGTGGTGGCGAAGACGAAGTTGCAGTCATCCAGCGCCTCGGCCACCGATCCATAATGCCCCGCCTCGTCCAGCAGGCGCCCGGCGCCGCTGGCCATCGCCACCGCCTTCTGGTTCGGCCAGCCGTCGCGCGGTTCCACCACGCGCATCCGGTCCAATCCGAAATTCCACATCGCGCGGGCGGCGCCGCCGATATTTTCACCCATTTGCGGGCGTACCAAAACGAAGGACGGCTGCGGCATGGCACTTGGCATGATCGATCTCCGAAAAATCCACCGCCCGCTGATAGATCAGCACCGGGGCCAATCCAACCCCCAGCCGCTTTTTCTTGGCAAAAATACCCATATCCCGGCGCTGCGGCAGTCAAAACCGCGCGCCTTGGCGAACCGCCGCCACCCGCCTATCCTTTCCCGGCGGAGGAACGGTGATGGCTTATGACGAAGGCTTGGCGCAACTGATGCGCGACGATCTGGCCGGCGAAAGCGGCATTAGCGAAAAAAGGATGTTCGGCGGGCTCTGTTTTCTGCTGCATGGCAACATGGTCTGCGGCGTGCACAAGAACGGCGGCATGTTCCGCACTGGCAAAGAACGCGAGGCCGAGGCGCTGGCCATCGACGGCGCCCGGCCGATAGACTTCACCGGCCGCCGCATGGGCGGCATTGTCGACGTGGACGAAGACCTCATGGCGGACGATGCGCGCCGCGCCCGGCTGATGGCCCTGGCGCTGGCCCATACCCGCGCGTTACCTCAGAAGTAGCCAAGCGGAAAAATCCACGCTATAGCGGCGCGAAAGACCACGGAAGGAAGCACCCCATGGCCGAGATCGAGCAGCCGCAAATCTACCTGATCACCCCGTCGGAGTTCGAATTGTCGGACTTCCCGAACCGGCTGGCCGCGGTTCTGGACGCGCATGAGATTGCCTGTGTCCGGCTGGCGCTGGCCAGCCATGACGAAGACCGCATCGCGCGCGCCGGCGACGCGTTGCGCGAAGTCACCCATGCCCGCGACGTCGCGCTGGTGATCGAAAACCACATCCTGATGGTGGAACGGCTGGGGCTGGACGGCGTGCATCTGGGCGACGGGTCGCGGCTGGTGCGCAAGACGCGCAAGGCCTTGGGCGCGGATGCCATCGTCGGCGCCTACTGCGGCGCCTCGCGCCATGACGGCATGAACGCGGGCGAAGCGGGGGCCGATTACGTCAGCTTCGGCCCCGTCGGCGCCACCGATCTGGGCGACGGCACCGTGGCGGAAACCGACCTGTTCCAGTGGTGGTCGGAAATGATCGAAGTGCCGGTGGTGGCCGAAGGCGCGCTGAGCGCCGAAACGATCCGCACCCTGTCGCCGTTCACCGATTTCTTCGGCATCGGTGACGAGATCTGGTCGCAGGACGACGCTTCCAAAGCACTTACCGAGCTGAAATCGCACTTCGCCTGAACGGCCCTCAAGCCCCAGCCTGCAATCCTTTGAGGACCGCTTTGGCGGCCCTCAATCCGGGTGCCTCGCCGCCCTTGCCCAGCCGCTCCATCGTGGTCTGCATCGCGGCGCGCTGATCGCCGGGATCGTCCAGCACCTGTAAAACCGCCTCGGCGATCGGGCCCGGCTGGCAATCTTTCCCGATGAATTCCGGTACCGTGCGGGTATCGCTGACCAGATTGACCAGCGTCACCGTATCGACCTTCAGCATCCGCCCGATGATCTGCCGGCTGATCCAGTTCATGTCATAGGCGATCACCATCGGCGTGTCGGCCGCCGCCAGTTCCAGCGACACCGTGCCCGACGCCGCCAGCGCCGCGTCGGCCGCCGCGAAAGCCGCCGCCTTCTGTCGCTTGTACTCTACCGGATCGGTACCGCGCGGGTCCAGCACCAGTGGCACGACCGGCCAGTCGGCCACCGCCGAGCGCACCAGATCGGTCACGTTGCCGGTGGTCGGGATCACCGGCCGTATATCAGGGCGCTCGGCGACGACCCGGCGCAAGACGTCGCCGAAGACCGGCGCCAGACGCGACACCTCGCCCCTGCGGCTGCCCGGCAGCACCAGCAGAACCGGCGCATCGCCAAGCCCCTGTTCGGCCCGGAATGCCCCTGCTTCCCCGACGCTCGCCACCCGTTCGGCCACCACCGGGTGGCCGACGAAATCGCATTCCATCCCGGCCGCTTCCATATAGGGCGGCTCAAACGGGAACAGCGCCAGCACGTGGTCGATCACCTTGGCCATCTTCTGCGCCCGTCCGGCGCGCCAGGCCCAGACGGTGGGGGCAACGTAATGCACCGTGCGGATATCCGAGGCCGCCTTGACCCGCCGCGCCACGCGCAGGGAAAAATCGGGGCTGTCGATGGTGATCAGAACGTCCGGCTGCGCCGCGATCACCGCCTCGGCCGTCTGGTTGATCCGTCGCATCAGGTGGCGGTATTTCGGCAGGATCTCGGCGATCCCCATCACCGACAGCTCGTCCATCGGGAACAGGCTGTCGAGGCCCTCGGCCTGCATCAGCGGCCCGCCGACGCCCTGAAACTCGACCTCCGCCAGCTGCTTCAGTCCCGCCATCAGGGCCGCGCCCAGCTTGTCGCCCGACGCCTCGCCCGCGATCACGAAAACCCGGATCACAGCACCCGGCCCATGATGAAGATGCCGGCCTTTTCCGCCGCCGCGACCGTTTTGGCACGCTCAAGGATCAGGACCTGTCCGGCCTGCAAAACGATCCCCGCCAGCCCGGCCTTTTCGGCCCGCGCCACCGTGTCGGGGCCGATGGCGGGCATGTCGACGCGCAGGTCCTGACCGCGCTTGGCCGCCTTGACGAAGACGCCCTTGGCGCCCCGGCGCAAAGCCTCCGGCGTTTCGGCCACCGTGGTCAGCATGAAATCGGTGCCCTGCACGGTTTCCACGCCCAGGCACAGCCCGCCCGCCACGACACAGCCCTGCCCGACATCCACCGGCGCCAGCGCGTTCAGGATATCGGCGCCCCGATCGGCATCGGCCAGCTGTTCGTTCGAGGGTTCCGGCCCGGCCAACTGCCCCTCTTCGGCGGTCAGGCCCTCGACCAGTTCATGCGCGCCGACCACCTCGAATCCCTGCTCCTCGATGATTGCGATGATCACCCTGAGCAGGGCATCGTCGCCGCCATGCATCGCCGACAGCAGGCGCGGCGCCAGCGAGATCATCAGCGGATCGAAGGCAGAGGCATCGAGCGGCGGGCGCAACATCGACCCGGCCATCACCACCCGGGTGACGCCCATTTCGTTCAGCGCGTCGAACAGGCCGCCCAGTTTCTCGAAGGCATGGGAATGCAGATCGCCGCTCAGCTTATGCGGCACACCGTCGAACACCACCTTCACCGCGTCGGGTTGCGCAGCGGCGATTTCCACCGGCAGGCCGCCGTTTCCGGCAAGGATGGCCAGACGCCCCGGCATGGATCAGCGCGGGGTCAGGAACGAACGGTCGCTCGCCCCGGTGATGAAATCGACGATCTGACGGACGTAATCGCTTTCCGCCTCGTCGCCCAGGGCACGCGCGCGGTCCTGGAACGCGCCTTCGCCCTCGGCCAGTTGCCTCAGCGCGGTCCGCAGCGCCGAGATATCCGCGCGCGGCACGCCGCGCCGTTTCAGCCCGACAAGGTTCAGCCCGTCCAATTCGCCGCGCGGCGCCTGCACCAGCCCGAAGGGAATCACGTCGGCCGTCACCATGGTGACCGCGCCGATGATCGCGCCCTGCCCAATCCGCACCCATTGGTGCACACCCGACAGCCCGCCGATGATGACGTCGTCGCCGATCTGGCAATGGCCCGCGACGGCCGATTGGTTGACCACGATCACCCGGTCGCCGACGATCACGTCATGGGCGATGTGGCACCCGGCCATGAACAGCCCGTCATCGCCGACGCGGGTCAGCCCGCCACCGCCCTCGGTACCGCTGTTCATGGTCACATGTTCGCGGATGCGGTTTCGCTTGCCGATCTCCAGCCGGGTGTTTTCGCCCTTGAACTTCAGGTCCTGCGGGATTTCACCGATAGAGGCGAAGGGGAAAATCACCGTGTCTTCGCCGATCCGGGTCTGCCCGGTGACCACGACGTGGCTTTTCAGCACGACCCTGTCTTCCAGAACCACGTCGGGCCCGACGATGCAGAACGGCCCGATCTCGCAGCCCTCGCCGATCACGGCGCCCGGCTCGACGATCGCCGAAGGATGTATCTGCGCAGCCATGCGGTTATTCCTGCCCTGCGCTCAGGTCCATCATCGCGGTGAATTCGCATTCGCAGGCCATTTCGCCCTCGACCGTGGCCACGCCTGCGAATTTCCACACCTTGCCGCCCGGCTTGCCGCGCGTCGTGGTCACGTTCATTTCCAGAACGTCGCCCGGGACCACCATGCGGCGGAACTTGGCCTTGTCGATGGCCATGAAGTAAACCAGCATGTTCTTGTCAGCCATGTCCAGCGCGGTGCCCACCATCACCGCGGCGGTCTGCGCCATCGCCTCGACGATGGTGACGCCGGGCATGATCGGCTTACCGGGGAAATGGCCCTGGAAATGCGGTTCGTTCATGGTCACGTTCTTGATGCCGCGGCCCGACTGGTATCCGTCGATATCGACCACCTTGTCGACCAGCAGGAAAGGATAGCGATGCGGGATGATCCGCTGGATCAGGGCGATATCCGCGGTCAGAAGCTGCTCGGTCATTGTTTTATCCTTTCTGGCAAACGCGTCGCTTTTGCCGAATTCCCTAACAACAAGCCGGGGATTGGGCAAGCGTGTGACTACTGTTGTTCCGGCTGTTGAAGGTCGCTGCCATCGCCGATCCGGGCGTCGATCCGCGCCACCGCGTCCGATGTCACGTCGATGATGCGGGCACTGAGGAACACGCTGCGGCTTTCCACGATCACCGCCGCGCCGGCTTCGGTCATGATGCTTTCCAACACCGGGGAAATCGATTGCAGGAACAGCCGCTGCGCGTTTTCCCGGCTCTGCGCCAACGCGCGCAACTTGGCGGCGCGTTCGTTGCGGATGCGCTGAACCTTGGCGTCGAATGCATCGGCCAGCACGCGAAACTCCTCCGGCGCCATGCCGGGGCGCTTCTCGGTCAGCTGCTTCTCTTCCTCGATCAGCTGCCCCTCGATTTTGCGGTTTTCGGCTTCCAGCACCGCCACGGCGGCCTCGAATTCATTCTGTACCCGCTTGCCGAACAGGGAATCGGCGTAAAGCCGTTCGGAATCGATCGTCAGGACCGGGCTGCGCACCACGCCGCTTTCCTGCGCCGCAACCGTCGCGGGCCCGCCCGCGGCCACAAGCGCCAGGCAGATCGCCGCCAACCGGTTGCGCCACCCAACGCGCATCAGAATTCGGTCGAAACCGTCAGGTTGAAGGTCTGCTCAACGTCCTCGTCCTCTTTCCTGAGAGCCTTGGACCAGTTGAACCGGAGCGGCCCCACCGGCGTTTTCCAGAAGACCGACATGCCAACGACGTGGCGCAGCGTGAAGTCCTCGTAGAACACCGTGCCGGTGGCCGCGCTGCTATCGTCCAGCCCCCAGACTGACCCGACATCGTAGAACAGGCCGCCGCGAATGCCGTATTCCTCGGGCAGGCCAAGCGGGAATTCCGCTTCGAACCGGGCGACCGCGAACATGTCGCCGCCAAGCGCATCGTTCGACACCTCGTTGCCGCTGCCGTCATAGACGATTTCCCGCGGCCCGATCCCGTCCGGCGTAAAGCCGCGCATCAAGCCGCTGCCGATCTGGTAGCGGTCCACCGAGCGGCTGGCACCGGAGGTGTAATCCAGCAGCCCGCCTTCGAGCGAGGCGCGCAGCGTCACCTCTTCGTTCAGAACCTTGGTCTGCGCCAACGCCTTGGCGGTGGTCTTGGAAAAGGTCACGTCGCCGCCAAGGCCGGAAAATTCCTGTCCGAACTCGAACAGGACGCCGGCGTTGGGATTCAATCCGGTGCGGCGGGTGTCGAAGCTGTAGGTATAGCCAAGACCGCTGGACCAGACATCACCGGCCGCGATTTCGCTCCCGACGATGCCGCCATAGATGGCCGATCCGTCATCGATCATCTCGATCGCTTCGGCGTTGTAATAGAGCTTCATGCGGCCGTTTTCGCTGACCGGGAAGCTGATGCCGGGGCGGAACTGGATCGAGGTGGTGTCGTAATTCGAATACGCGGTCTGGGTCTCGCGGTACCCGATATCCAGGTCGAACCTCAGATCGCGCCCCAGCAGCGCCGGTTCGGAGAACCCCAACGCGTAGACCTGGTTGTCCTCGGCTCCCGACAGCGACAGGTTCAGCCGCTGACCGCGACCAAGAAAGTTTTCTTCCTTCATCGTGACCAGAAGGCCAAAGCCCGAATTGGTCGAATAGGTGCCGCCGAAGGACAGCGACCCAGTGGGCTGTTCTTCCACGTTCACGTCGACGATCACCTTGTCCGGGCTGGATCCTTCGCGTGCGTTGACATCGGCCTTGGAAAAGAAGCCAAGCGCGCGAATGCGTTCGGCGCTGGCGCGGATTTCACGCGGGTTGAACGGATCGCCCTCGACGATCTTGAACTGCTGGCGGATCACCCGGTCCATCGTGGTGGTGTTGCCTTCGATATCGATCCGCTCGACGAAAACGCGCGGACCGCGCGACAGCACGAAATCCACGTCCAGCGTCAGGTCGCGGTCGTTGCGGGTGATCCGCGGCTCGACCCGCACGAAGTTCAGACCCTTCTTGTTGGCCAGCCGTTCCATCCGCGCGATGGAATTTTCCACCACGGTCGGCGAATAGATCATGCCGGACCGCATTTTCAGAACGTCCTGGAATTCGTCCGTGTCCACATCCGACAGGTCGCTGGTGGTGGTGATTTTGCCAACGCGGAATTGCTGGCCTTCCTCGATGTTGAAGGTGAGGAAGTAACCGTCACGTTCGCGGGTCAGTTCCGCATTCACCCCGGTGGTGCGGAAATCGACATAGCCGCGCGACAGGTAGAAGTCGCGCAGCACCTGCTTGTCGAAGGCAATCCGGTCCTCGACGAAGGTGTCGCGCTTGATCAGCGCGTGCAGAATGCCGGCCTGCTTGGTCTGCAGCACCCGGCGCAGACGGCCGTCGGAATAGGCCTGGTTGCCGACGAATCCGATCCGCTGGATCTCGGTGACGCCGCCTTCGAACACTTCGAAGATCAGGTCGACACGGTTGTCCGAACGGCGGATGATCTTGGGCGACACCGCCGTGGCCAGCCGGCCCTGCTGGGTATAGGCCTCGGCGATGAGAGCCGCATCGCGTTCGGCGACCTTGGGGTTGAACACCAGCCGCGATTTCGACTGCAGCAGCGGTTGCAGGTCCTCGTCCTTTAGGCGCCGGTTGCCCTCGATGCTGATCACGTTGATGGTGGGGTATTCCTTGACCTCGATCACCAGAGTGCCGCCGCGCGGCGTGATCTCGACCGTCTCGAACAGCCCGCTGTCCAGGATCCGCTTGTAGGCGGCGTTCAGTTCGCCCGCCGAAATGGTCTTGCCGCGCTCGATTCCCGCATAGGTCAGGATGGTGCCCGCCTCGATGCGCTGATTGCCTTCGATCAAGACCGACCCGAAGGTGTAGTCCTGCGCCGATGCGGCGGCGGGAAGAACGACCAAAGCCGTTGAAACAGAAAGGAAAACCGCCGTACTCATGTGGCGCATGCGGTTCGCAGTCAAGGCACGGAAACCGCGCCGACCCCCAATAAAATCGGTCATTCAATCAACCCAGTCATACATCCCGTTACCCGTCTGAGTATCGGGATTACCGGCAGTTGTCAAAAGCAAGAAACACCCGCGCGCGGTCACGGCGGGTGTTGACACGAAATTCGCTGCGATTTGTCAGATACCGGTCAGAAAGGCATTCAGCCCCAGGGCGATCGCAATCGCCAGCAGAACCAGAATGCGGTCCCAGTTCAGCAGCAGAAGAAGGCTCAGTCCACGATATCCGTTTTCAAGTGTCTGCATGGCTCTCATCCGTTCCAGTTGCAGGCCTCTGCCCGCATGATCTGGCTAGCGGGCAAATACGGCAGCAATTGGGCGGAGTCGCGCCAAAGCTATGAAAACGCTTCGTTTCGACCCCCTCAGGGGCAGAAGATATCGTTGAACAGCGCGAACAGCATCATGCCCAGGATCACCGTCAACCCGATCCGCATCAGGATGTTCATCGCCCGTTCGCTGGGGGGCCGGCCGCTGACCGCCTCATAGCCGTAGAACACCAGGTGGCCGCCATCGAGAACCGGGATCGGGAACAGGTTCAGCAACCCCACCGCGGTCGACAAAAGCCCGATGAAATAGACGAAGCTCTGCGTGCCCTGGCTGGCCATGGCGCCGGACACTTCGGCGATGCCAAGGGGGCCGGACATGTTGCAGGTGCTGATGGTGCCGATCACCATGTGATAGAGACCCGACAGCGAACTGACCATGATGTCCCAGGTCAGGCCGACCCCGTTGGCAAGCGCGGTGCCAAGCCCCGGGGATTCGGTGGCCGGGTCCAGCAGCAGCGCCCCGACGATGCCGATGCGCCAGTTGGTTTCGAACCCGCCGCCGGCTTTCGGTTCGTCGACCCGGCGCGGCGCCAGCACGAATTCAAGCGGTGCGCCCGCTGTTTCGCCCCCGCGCCAGACCGACAGGGTCAGCGGCTTGCCGTTCGCGGCCTCGACCGCGTCCTTGAGCTGTGAAAAGGCAAAAATCGGCTGACCGTCGACGCCGGTGATCACATCCCCGACCTTGAGGTCGATATCATAGGCGGCCGAGCGCGGCGCCAGTTGCCGGATCGCGGCGGGCATCGGATAGGGCGCGGACAGTTCCACCGTGGCGCCATCGCGGCGCACCACGTAATCCAGTTCCGGTTGAAGCGGCAGGGTATCTAGGAAATCGCCGAAGGACGGATCGCTGAACGACGGCACGTCCCGCCCTGCGATCGACACGATCTCGTCACCCGGCTGAAGCGCCACGGCCTGCGGCATCGGGCGCAGATCGCCCACGGTCAGCGGTTCCTTGACCACGCCGTTGCTGAACCCCAGAACGGTGAACAGCGCGATCGACAGGATGAAGTTGAACACCGGCCCCGCCGCCACCGTCGCGGTACGCGCCCAAAGCGGCGCGCCCAGCATGGTGTGGCGCAGGTCTTCGGGGCTGACTTGCCTCAGCGTCTCGTCATCGCTTCCGACCGACGCGGCATTGCTGTCGCCCAGGAACTTGACGTAGCCTCCGAACGGCAAGGCGGCCAGTTGCCAGCGCGTGCCGTGCTTGTCGACACGTGAAAACAGCACCGGCCCGAAGCCCAGCGAAAACACTTCCGCATAGATGCCCGACCAACGGCCGACGATGTAATGACCGTATTCATGCACCGCCACGATCACCGACAGGGCGACGACAAAGGCAAACAGGGTCGAAAGCATGCCGCCAAAGGCGGGTATCTGCGAAATGAAGTCCAAACTCTTGCCTCTTCTACCGTTTCAAACCCGTTCGCCGATCGACCCCCTGACGGGCCATTTGGTCAATCCGCGCAACATTATCAAGTGTGACAGCAGCCCCGAACGCCCCCGCCTCCTTCGAAATATCCTCCAGAACTTCTTCCACAATTCGTGCCATGTCCAGAAAACCGATGCGCCCTGCGATAAAATAGTCCAAAGCGCGTTCCTTGGCGGCGTTGAACGCCGCTCCGGACAGCCCGCCCGTTTCCATCACCTCGTAGGCCAGGCGCAGCGCCGGGTAGCGCGCCGGATCGGGGGCGCGGAAATTCAGTTGGCCGATCTTGGCCAGGTCCAGCCGCTCCACCGGCAGTTCGCGCCGCTCAGGCCAATGCAGCGCATAGCCGATCGCGTGACGCATGTCGGGCGCGCCCAGATGCGCCATCAGGGCGCCGTCGTTGAACCCCACCAGCGCATGGACCAGGGATTCGGGATGCACCAACACCTCGATCTGATCCGGGCGAACGCCGAAATATTCCTTCACCTCGATCACTTCCAGCGCCTTGTTGAACATCGAGGCGCTGTCGATGGTGATCCGTTGCCCCATGTCCCAGTTGGGATGGCTCGACGCCTCGGCCAGTGTCGCGGTGGCCAGCTTTTCCATCGACCAATCGCGGAAGGCGCCGCCGCTGGCGGTGATGATGATGCGTTCCACCGCGTCGATGTCTTCGCCCACCAGCCCCTGGAAAATGGCCGAATGTTCACTGTCCACCGGCAGCACCCGGGCATCGTTCCGGCGCGCGGTGTCCATCAGCAGCGGCCCGGCGGCGACCAGAGATTCCTTGTTGGCCAGCGCCAACGTCGCCCCCCGTTCCAGCGCGGTCAGCCCCGGCGCCAGCCCAGCCACGCCAACGATCGCCGACATCACCCAGTCGGCGGGCCTGTCGGCGGCCTCCAGCAGGGCGCCCTGCCCCGCCGCCGCCTCGATCCCCGATCCGGCCAGCGCCTCGCGCAGGTCGGGCAACATTTCAGGATACGCCGTCACCGCCACCTCGGCGCGCAGGTCCTGCGCGTCGCGGGCCAGCTGCACGATATTGCGCCCGCCCGACAGGGCGACCACGTCATATGCGTCCGGGTCGCGGGCAATCAGGTCGATCGTGTTCTGGCCGATCGATCCGGTGGCGCCGAAAATCGAAACCCGTCTCATCCGGCCACCGGCAAGAAATCGGTCAGCGCCTGCACGATCAACACCAGCAGCAAAGCCCCAAGCATAGCGTCGAACCGGTCAAGGAACCCGCCGTGACCGGGGATCAGGTTGGAGGCATCCTTGACCCCCACCCTGCGTTTCACCGCGCTTTCGGCGACATCGCCCAGTTGTCCGGCAAAGGCCATGATCACGCTGATCACGACGATGCCGATCCCGGCAGACCCGTTCGCCATGAACAAAAACCCGACAAGACCCGCGGCGATCCATCCCGCCACGGTGCCCGACCAGGTCTTTTTCGGGCTGACGCGGGGCCAGAATTTCGGCCCGCCCAGCAGCCGCCCGGCGAAATAGCCGGCGATATCACTGGCCGCGACCACTGCCACCAGCCAGATCACCCAGGTAATCCCGGTCGCGCGCAGGCTTAGCGCACCGAACGCGCCCAGCATCACCAGCGACGCATAGCCCAACCAGATGCCGCGATGGTTCCTGACCGAGGATATGCCGACCAGAACCGGCGCCAGCAGCGCCGGCAGCAGCGCCTGCGCCGGCAGATAGGCCGTCGCCGCCATCACCGCGGCGCAAAGCAGCCCCATCCAGACCCGCGCTGCGCCGTTTTCCGGCGCCAGCATCCGCATCAGTTCCCAGATCATCACCCCGGTGAGCGCCGCGATCAGCACCAGGAAAACCGTACCGCCCATCCAGGCCGCCCAGCCGCCCACCGCGACCAGCACCAGCGCCGATCCGACGCGCGGCGCCAGGTCCTGCCATTTCGAAGACCCGCTCATGCCTTGACCGCGCCGAACCTGCGGTCCCGCGCTCCGTAATTCTGCACCAGCTCGGCAAAGATTTCACGGCTGAAATCGGGCCACAGCGTGTCGATGAATTCATATTCGGCATAGGCCGACTGCCACAGCAGGAAATTGGAAATCCGCGCCTCGCCGCTGGTGCGGATCACCAGGTCGGGATCGGGCAGCACGCAGGTATCGAGGTATTTCGGCAAGGTTTCCTCGTCCACCTGTTCGGGGTCTAGCCTGCCCGCCGCCACGTCCTGCGCCAGCCGCTTGGTGGCGCGCGCCACCTCGTCCCGGCCGCCGTAGTTCAGGGCGATGGTCAGGTGCACCTTGTCGTTCTCGGCGGTCAGCTGTTCCAATTCGTCCATCAGGGCGATCAGCTTCTTGTCCAGCCGCACCCGGTCGCCGATGAATCGCACCCGCACGCCTTCGTCGTGCAGCGCCTTGGCTTCCTTGGTGATGTAGCGGCGGAACAGGCTCATCAGCCCGGCGACCTCGACTTGGGTGCGTTTCCAGTTCTCGGTCGAAAAGGCGAAGATGGTGATGTACTTGACCCCGAGATCAGGACAAGCCTCGACGATCTCACGCACCCGGCGGGCACCGGCATGGTGCCCGAACAGGCGCGGACGCCCCCGTGCCTGGGCCCAGCGGCCATTGCCATCCATGATGATGGCCACGTGGTGCGGGCCGGTCCCAGTGCCGGTAGCGAGGGCGGGATCCTTGGGCATCAGGATAACCGGCTCAAACCTGCATGATCTCGGCTTGCTTGTTCTCAAGCGCCTTGTCGACATTGCCGATATACTTGTTGGTCAGGTCCTGCACCTCGGTTTCCCAGAATTTCTGGTCGTCCTCGGACATGCCGTCGGCCTTGGCCTTCTTGACCTGATCCATGCCGTCGCGGCGCACGTTGCGGATCGCCACCCGGGCGCTTTCGGCATATTGCGCCGCCACCCGGCCCAGTTCGCGCCGGCGTTCCTCGTTCAGTTCGGGGATCGGCAGCATCACGATGGTGCCGTTGGTCTGGGGATTGATGCCCAGCCCGCTGTTCATGATCGCCTTTTCCACCGCGCCGACCATCGATTTGTCCCAGACATTGACCGTCACCATGCGCGGTTCGGGCACGTTGATGGTGCCGACCTGGTTGATCGGCGTCTTCTGGCCATAGGCCTCGACCATCACCGGCTCCAGCATCGAGGCCGAGGCGCGCCCGGTCCGCAGCGAGGCGAATTCGGTTTTCAGTGCCGCCATCGCGCCTTCCATGCGGCGCTGCAGATCGTCGGTATCAATCATGAAATCTTCAGACATCTTGTTCTTCCTTGCTTGTCGGCCCGTCTGGGACCGCACTTGGCCGGTCCTTCCTGCTCAACGACAGGTTAGCCTCAACCGTGAACCGTTGTATAGGTGCCTTGCCCGTCCAGAATACCGCGGAACCCGCCCGGTTCATCGAGGCTGAACACGATGATCGGCAGGTTGTTGTCGCGCGCCAGCGCGATCGCCGAGGCGTCCATCACTCCTAGGTGCTGGGCCAGCACCTCGTCATAGGTGACCTTGTCATACCGCTTGGCGTCGTCGAACTTCACCGGGTCCTTGTCGTACACGCCGTCCACCTTGGTGCCCTTGAAGATCGCTTCGCAGGCCATTTCGTTGGCGCGCAGCGTCGCGGCGGTATCGGTGGTGAAATAGGGGTTGCCGGTGCCGGCGGCGAAAATGCAGACCCGTTTCTTTTCCAGGTGGCGCACCGCGCGGCGGCGGATATAGGGTTCGCAGACCTGGTCCATCGGGATGGCGCTGATCACCCGGGTGAACACGCCCAGCGATTCCAGCGCCGCCTGCATCGCCAGCGCGTTCATCACCGTGGCCAGCATCCCCATGTAATCAGCGGTGGTCCGCTCCATCCCCTGCGCCGATCCCTGCAATCCGCGGAAGATGTTGCCGCCGCCGATCACCATGCAGATCTCGACGCCCATGTCATGGACCGATTTGACCTCGCGGGCGACCCGTTCGACCGTCGGCGGGTGCAGCCCGAATCCCTGCGGGCCCATCAACGCCTCGCCCGATATTTTCAGCATCACCCGTTTGAACTTGGCGTCGGATAGCGGGGTCGAGGGGGTTTCGGCATCAGCGGCCATTACATGCTCCATCTGGCAGGTCTGGGAATTGGCCGCAAAATGTCGGAAATCGCCGCCGGGTTCAATCAAAGATCGGCACCGATGGTCGATTAACGCCGAAACCGCCTGCTCTTGTGCCGCGCCGGGTTAACCGCCCCGCTTGCGAAATTTCCCTGTCCCGCCTTCCCCCGCGCCGCCCGAACCATTATCTGACCCCCATGTTCGACCTGACCGATATCCCTGCCGACCGTCCCGTGCTGATCGCCGGGCCCACCGCCTCGGGCAAATCCGCCCTGGCGCTGGAGATCGCGCGCGCGCAGGGCGGCGTGGTGATCAATGCAGACGCGATCCAAGTCTATGCCAACTGGCGTGTGCTGACCGCCCGGCCCAGCGAGGCGGAAGAGGCCGAGGTGCAACACCTTCTTTACGGCCATATTCCCGGCAGCGCGGATTATTCCGTCGGTCACTGGCTGCGCGAGATCGCGCCGCTTCTGGAAAGCGGCCTGCGCCCGATCATCACGGGCGGCACCGGGCTTTACTTCACGGCGCTGACCGAAGGGTTAGCCGACATCCCCGCCACCCCGCCCGATATCCGGGCCGAGGCCGATGCCCGCATGGCCGGGGATGGCCGCGAAGCGCTGCTGGCCGAACTGGATGACGAAAGCCGCGCCCGGATCGATCCGCTCAATCCGATACGGGTGCAGCGCGCCTGGGAAGTGCTGCGCAATACCGGCCGTGGCATCGCCGCGTGGCAGGACGACACGCCGCCGCCCCTGCTGCCGCTCGACGACACCGTGCCGATCCTGTTCGACGTCGACAAGGAATGGCTGAACGCCCGCATCGCGCGGCGGTTCGACCTGATGCTGGAACAAGGCGCGCTGGACGAAGCCCGCGCCAACCTGCCCGGCTGGGATCCCTCCCGGCTGTCGTCCAAGGCGATCGGCGCGCCCGAACTGATCGCACATCTGCAAGGCGAACTGACGCTGGAGGAGGCCCGCGAAGCGGCCACCATCGCCACCCGCCAATTCGCCAAACGGCAACGTACCTGGTTCCGTTCGAAAATGCGGGACTGGAAAAAATTCAACCCCAAGCAGAGTTGATCCGGACGGAAACTCTTTACATATTTTCTCAATCTGACAAAGTGTCGCCCCATAAACCGGCCCAGACCACTCGGACATGCCGATGCGACAGGACAGACAAGACGCCCGTATTTCACTAGAAACCACGGCACAGTTCACCCGTGGCGCGCCGTGGCGCCTGTCGCTGCCGCATGACCTGCCCGACGACCTGTTGATCTGGACCACCAAGGGCCAGGCGGTGGCGTCGCTGAACGGCTGCCGCCGGGGCATCGGCGCGCATTGCGCCATGGTTGTGCCCGCCGGCACGCTGTTCTCGCTCGATCTGGGACGCACCGGTGGCGGGCTCGTCCTGTCGCTCAGCCCAGACCTGGCGGAGGAGGCACAGTGGCCCGACCGGCCCCGGCTGCTGCAACTGCGCGAGGTGCAGGCGCAGGCCGAAATCACCGCCGCGCTGGACGCGGTCCAGAAAGAGGCGCGCTCGGATCAGCCCTTCCGCATGGATGCCTGCCGCGCCCATGTCACGCTGCTGTCGGTCAGCCTGCGGCGGCGCATCGCCGAACAGCCGGACGGGGAAAAACCCTCGGGCGCGCAACGGCTTGTCAACGCGTTCTGCGCCCTGGTCGGCAAACATCACGGCGAGGGGTTGGCGCTGACCGATTACGCCCGCATGCTGGGGGTCACGCCGACCCACCTAACCCGCAGCTGCAAGGAATGCGGCGGCGTGACCGCCGGCGACCTGCTGGCCCAGTACAGTCTTTACGGCGCCCGCGACCTGATCGAAACCACCGCCACCCCGCTGCAGGACATCGCCGGGCAGCTGGGCTTCGGCAGCGCCGCCTATTTTTCCCGCTTCGTGCAGAACCAGACTGGCCAGTCGCCCAGCGACCTGCGCCGCGCCGCCCGCGCCCGCGGCATGGCGGCGCGCTGAGCACCTGAACGAAGCCGGGCCAGGCCCCCTACTCTTCCTGCAGATCCTCGTAACGCGCATCGGTCAGCGTCTTCAGGAACGCCACCAGCGCATCGATCCGCTCGTCCTCCAGCGCCGGGCCGTGGGTCAGCTGTTCCAACGACAGGTTTTCGGCCACTTCCGGCGCCGCCCATTGTTGCCCGGTTTCGGGATTGATCTGCCGCTTGGCCGACTTGGAATTGTACTTGTTGTAGAACAGGATCACCGTGCGCAGGTCTTCGAACACGCCGTTATGCATGTAAGGAGCGGTCACCGCGACATTGCGCAGGGTCGGCACCTTGAACTTGCCCGCCTGCGCCGGATCATCAACGCCCGGGTTTTCCAGCAGCCCCCGGTCAACGTGACCCGGCCCCAGCCCGTTTGCTTCGCGCACCTCGGCGTTCACCGGCACGCCGATATTGTGATATTCGTAGTTGCTGAAGGTCTCGACGGGCGACACCGGGCTGGTCAGCAGCTGGTGGCACTGGTTGCAATTGGTGAACTGCTCGGAAAAGAACAGCAGCCGGCCAAGGTCTTCCTGCGGCGTCAGCTCCGCCTCGCCGCGCAGATAACGGTCGTATTTGGAATCGAAGGGCGCGAAATAGTCGGTCGTCTCGAACGCGGCGATCGCATCGGTCATCGCGCCATAGGCGTGATCGGCATCGCCGAAGATATCGTCGCCGTAAAGCGCCTGCATGGAAGCGACGTAGTCGTCGTTTTCGCGCAACCGCGCCACCACGCTGGCCTTGTCCGGCATGCCCATTTCGACCGGGTTCAACGGCGGCCCGCCGGCCTGTTCGGCCAGGTCCGCCGCGCGCCCGTCGAGGAACTGACCACCAACCCACGCGCCATCCCCGCGCCGGTGAAATCGCGGCGAAAACGCCGCATAGCCTGCCGTCGGCGCATTGCGGTCGCCCAGCGACACGCCATCGTCGCCAACAGACACAGCGCCGCGATTGTCAGCAAATCCGTATTCCGGCTGGTGGCAGCTGGCGCAGGCCTGGCTGCGGGTCTTCGACAGGTCCATGTCGAAAAACAACGCCTCGCCGAGGGCCGCCTTGCTGGCGAAAGCCGGATCCTCCGCCCACGCAGCACCATTCCCGGTCGCTGCCAGAATCGCGGTTGCGACCACCAGTTTCCGAAATCCCGACACAACTTGTCCTTTCCTGCAGACACACCCCGCCACAGCCAAGGCCCCGGCGGCGGGATCTGACTTAGAACAAGTTCCCGACAAAATCTATCAGAAAAAGAATCAGCTGCCCCAGATCACCTTCACGTAATTCCGGGTTTCCCGATAAGGCGGCACGCCGCCATGCTTTTCCACTGCCTCCGGCCCGGCATTATAGGCCGCCAGCGCCAGCCGCCAGGATCCGAAGCGGCGATATTGCTGCGCCAGGTAGCGCGCCCCGCCATCAAGGTTTTCGTAAGGGTCATGCGGATCGACGCCGAGCTTGCGCGCGGTTTGCGGCATCAGCTGCGCCAGCCCCAACGCGCCCTTGGGCGACTTGGCCCGTGCGTTGAAACCCGATTCCTGCTGCACCAGCCGCAGAAACAGGTCCTCGGGCACCCCGTGGCGCGTCGCGGCGGTGCGCGCCATATCGAGGTAAGGCCCGCTATACTTGCCCTTGAAACCCGTCGTGCCCCATTTCGTCGGCGTATGCACCGTTGCCGGTTTCAGCCGCACCGAGGAACTGTACTGGCTCGCCGCGCGCTGGTCCAACACCCGCGTCTGCGACTTGAACAGCTTCACCCGCGATTTCGAAGACAACACGTCGGCCTGAACGGCATTGCCGCCAATCAGCGCCAGCATCAGACCCAATGCCAAACCCGTCCGCATAGCAGTCACTCACATCTCTGTCCCAATGTCCCAGCGGAACTATACGCAATGTGACCGTCATTGCCAGCCTTGGCCACCGGATTAGGCGGCGGACCGCTCTGTTCGCTCGCCCGGCCGGGGCGTCGGCATCAGGTCTTCGCCGGGCAGGCCGGCCATTCACCGCACCCCCATTCACCCCACCCGCCGCCCCCCTTGTGACAGACCTTGTGACAGATCGCGTTCGGATGCGCCTTGACCCTTCCCCGCGCCGTGCCGCCGCAAAAACCGGACCGGGCAGCGGCTTTCCAAGATCGCTGCGACAACTTGAAGCGCGGTGGTAAATATCCGCCGGTCGACGAAAAAATTCTGCTGGTCCTCGTCCCGTTCGACAGCCGAAGGTCGCAAACCATCGGTGTCCGGAACGGGTGGAAAATCGGCGGGAACGGCGCCGGAAAAGGCCGGATCGCGGGACAAATCCCCGTTCCAACGCGCCATTGTGCCTGCGTCTCACCCGTGCTTGCATCGGGTTTTGGTTAAACTTTACCTTTCCTTCAGGTCGTGGTGTAAGCATGTCCAAACGACTCGACGGGGAGATGAAAATGGCCGGATCGATTAACAAGGTAATTCTGGTGGGCAATCTGGGCCGCGACCCCGAAGTGCGCACCTTCCAGAATGGCGGCAAAGTGTGCAATCTGCGGATCGCGACCTCGGAAACCTGGAAAGACCGCGCTACCGGTGAACGGCGCGAACGCACCGAATGGCATTCGGTGGCGATCTTCCAGGAAGGGCTGGTGCGCGTCTGCGAACAGTATCTTCGCAAGGGTTCCAAGGTCTATATCGAAGGCAAACTGCAAACCCGCAAGTGGCAGGACCAGTCCGGTCAGGACCGCTATTCGACCGAGGTGGTGCTGCAGGGCTTTGACGGCACGCTGGTGATGCTGGACGGCCGCGGCGAAGGCGGCGGTGGTTACGGCGGCGGCGACCAGGGTGGTTATGGCGGCGGCTACGGCGGCGGCGATCAGGGCGGCTATGGCGGCCCGCAGGGTGGCGGCCAGGGCGGCGGTGCACCGTCGCGCGATCTGGACGACGAAATCCCGTTCTGATCCGGCCCACAGGCCCGGAATTGAAAGCCGCCCCCTCCGGGCGGCTTTTTCGTTCTCAAGGCCCCGAACACGCCCCATTCGCGGCCAATCCGGGCAAAGCGGCGGTGCAAGTGACGCAACAGCCCCTTTATCTCTGGCCTTTTGTCCCGATCCGGTATAGCCGGGCCGCGAACAACCCAAGGACTTCCCATGGATCTGCGCAACATCGCCATCATCGCCCACGTTGACCACGGCAAAACCACCCTCGTGGACGAGCTGTTGAAGCAATCGGGGGCTTTCCGTGAAAACCAGGCCGTCGCCGAACGCGCGATGGACAGCAATGACCTCGAACGCGAACGCGGCATCACCATCTTCGCCAAGCCGACCTCGGTCGAATGGAAAGACACCCGCATCAACATCGTCGACACCCCCGGCCACGCCGATTTCGGCGGCGAGGTGGAACGCATCCTGTCGATGGTCGACGGTGTGGTGCTGCTGGTCGACGCCGCCGAAGGCCCGATGCCGCAGACCAAGTTCGTGACCTCCAAGGCGCTGGCCCTGGGCCTGCGCCCGATCGTGGTGCTGAACAAGGTCGACAAGCCCGACGCCGAACCCGACCGTGCGCTGGACGAATGTTTCGACCTCTTCGCCAGCCTCGGCGCCGACGAGGATCAGCTCGACTTCCCGCATCTCTACGCCTCGGGCCGTAACGGCTGGGCCGATCCGGAACTGGACGGACCGCGCAAGGACCTGCACGCGCTGTTCAACCTGATCGTCAACCACGTGCCGGCGCCGAAGCAGATCGCCCACCAGGACGAAGATTTCCGCATGCTGGCCACCACGCTGGGCTCCGACCCGTTCGTCGGCCGCATCCTGACCGGCCGGGTCGAAACCGGCAAGATCAAGGTCGGCGCCACCGTGCAGGCGCTGTCGCGCATCGGCCAGAAGATCGAACAGTTCCGCGTCACCAAGATCCAGGCCTTCCGCGGCCTGCAGATGCAGGACATCGACGAAGCGGTCGCGGGCGACATCGTGTCCATCGCGGGCATGGCCAAGGCCACCGTGGCCGACACGATCTGCGCGCTGGCGGTCGATGAACCGCTTGACGCGCAACCGATCGACCCGCCCACCATCACCGTCACCTTCGGCATCAACGACAGCCCGCTGGCGGGCCGTGACGGCAAGAAGGTGCAAAGCCGCGTCATCCGCGAACGCCTGATGAAGGAAGCCGAATCCAACGTCGCGATCAAAATCGCCGACACCCCGGGCGGCGAAGCCTTCGAGGTCTCGGGCCGCGGCGAATTGCAGATGGGCGTCCTGATCGAAAACATGCGCCGCGAAGGGTTCGAACTGTCGATTTCGCGCCCGCAGGTGATCATGCGCGAAGAAGACGGCCAGCGGATGGAACCGGTCGAGGAAGTCACCATCGACGTCGATGACGAATACTCGGGCGCGGTGATCGAGAAGATCACCGGCACGCGCAAGGGCGAACTGGTCGAAATGCGCCAGGCCGGCGCCGGCAAGACTCGGATCATCGCCCATGTGCCGTCGCGCGGGCTGATCGGCTATCACGGCGAATTCCTGACCGACACCCGCGGCACCGGCGTTCTGAACCGCGTGTTCCACGGCTGGACCCCGTTCAAGGGCGCCATCCCGGGCCGCCGCGCCGGCGTTCTGATCTCGATGGAAGACGGCGAGGCGGTGGCCTATGCGCTGTGGAACCTCGAAGAACGTGGCAAGATGTTCATCGGGGCGCAGGCCAAGGTCTACCAGGGCATGATCATCGGCGAACACAGCCGCGAAAACGACCTGGAAGTGAACCCGCTGAAGGGCAAGAAGCTGACCAACGTACGGGCCTCGGGAACCGACGAAGCGGTCCGCCTGACCACGCCCATCACCCTGTCGCTGGAAGAGGCGATCGCCTATATCAACGACGACGAACTGGTCGAGGTGACGCCGAACGCGATCCGCCTGCGCAAGCGCTATCTCGATCCGCATGAACGCAAGCGGATGGCCAAGGCCAACGCGTAACGCGCTAGGTAAAATCGGTCATGCCGGGTATACTGCCCCGGCATGACCAGGTTTTCGTTTTCCGAATTTCTGCCTTCCATCGCGCGCAGTGCCCTTTGCACGGCCCTGTTTTTTCCTGCCGCCGCCCTTTCGGAACCCGTTGCCTGCCCCAATCCCGACATCCGGGTCGTGGCCCCTGATAGGGAAACCGTTGCACTGGTCTGCGCCGGTTCCGAAAAAGCCCTCAAAATGCTGGCCGCCTGTCACCTGCCCCAGAGGGAACCGGTGCTGATTTCGGTGGTCGAAAAGGTCCAGCACCCATTGGGGACCGACTGCGTCGCCTTCGCCGATTGCACGACACAAGAGATCGAACTGACCGCCCCGGATTTCCTCCCCAGGAATGGCAGGGACGGCGACGTTTTCACCAGGATTCCCACCGCGGAAATGTTCGAAAGTCTTATCGCCCACGAACTGACCCACCTGCTTGTCCACCAGTCCCACCCGGACCGCGTGAACGAAATAAATCAAGAATACATGGCCTACGCGATGCAGCTTCAAAGCCTGGCGCCGGAAACGCGCATGTTATTCCTCGACCGGATCGAAGTGGCCGACCCGCAGGACACCTCGCGGATCAATCTGTTCTTCATGAACACGGCCCCGTCGCTGTTCGCCGCACATGCCTGGGCGCATTTTTCCGCCCCCGCAAACGGATGCGCCCATTTCAAGCGTATCCTCGACGGCGAAGCGAGCTTCCAGAGCTGGACATACTGAGGCGCCCACGCATACGTGAACGGGAAGCCTTTGCCATTCGCCACCGCCACGCTACCCTGTGCCCCCGGAACAGGAAGGAGACACCATGCGCAAGCTGCAGGCCCAGGGCATTCACCACATCACGCTGACCGGCGCCGACCGGCAGACCTCGATCGATTTCTGGGAAGGGCTCTTGGGCATGCCCTTCGTCTTCGAACAGCCCAATCTGGACAACCCCGACGAGGGGCACCTGTATTTCGATCCCGGCGACGGCCGGCTGATCACCGTTTTCACCAACGAAACCCGCAAACCCGATCCCAAGCGTACGCCGACCGATCCGGGCTGCGTGCATCACCTGGCGATCAATGTCAGCAAGGCGACGTTTTCGCAGGCAGTCGCGCGGCTGGACGAACGCGGCATCGGCCATTCGGGGGCGAAGGACCGGGGATTCATGGATTCGATCTATTTCACCGACCCGATGGGGTTCCTGATCGAACTGGCCTCATACCGGTTCGAACCGCCCTTCGGCTGCTCCCATGCAGACGTGATGATCGAGGCGCACCGGATTCGAGTGGAGCGCGGCGATTACAACATCGCAGAGGAGCACCTCGCCGATGCAATCGAATTGCTGGTCGAGCGGCGGCAGGCGACGCTGTCGGCGGACCGGGGGCCGAAGAATCCCTATTAAAAAAGGGGGCATAGCCTCCTTTATGTCTGGGCCACGGGCAGGCGGTGCCTGCCCGATTGCCTCATCTCACTGGCAGGTTGCCGAAAACTTGGCGGACCCGTCCTCCGTGCGGGTGATCTGAAGGTTGCTCACCGTTTGGCCCGGACCACAGATCGCACCATAGGCATTACTGGCAATCTCCGCGTCCGTCCAAGCTGGTCCGGCCTTGCCCGTTACCATATTTCCCTTGCGGTTTACGATCGCCTCGCTGCCCTCGACGTAGGTCCCATCCGTCGAGCCACCACAGGCCGACAAAGTTCCCAGAACCGCCAACGCGATGATTACTCTGCTCATGTCCCTCTTCCCTTTCCACATGACGCGCCATTCCGATGCTGCCAACACCTATACAAGCATGACGCACGATCGAAACATCTTATACGTGTTTAGCAGAAGAGCCAAGGCGCGACAACACGCCTAAGAGGTACCAACAAGCATTTTGAAAACAAATGCTTGAGCATGATTTCTCATAACAGGCGCTGCATAGGTGGGGACCAGCCCCACCTATGTTTACTCGGAGGTTTCGACCACCATCAGTTCGCGTTCGGACGCGCCGCGCGCGTGGCTCAGCGCTTCCTGGTATTCGGGGCTGTGATAGCAGGCGACGGCGCTGTCCACGTCAGGGAAACGCGCCACCACGTTGCGCGGGCGTTCCTTGCCTTCGAGCTGCACGAAACGGCCGCCGCGGGCGATGAATTCGCCGCCATGCTTGGCGATGGCGGGGCCGGCCAGTTCGGCGTATTTGCCGTAAGCCTCGTCGTCGGTGACGGTCACATGTGCAATCCAGAGTGCGCCCATGTCATATTCTCCCTTGGGTCAGATCGGTCATTGCCGCAAAGCATACGCATTTCGGCAATGACGTCGATCAAAATTTGACCATCCGGTCGAAATCACAGGGTCGCTTCGGCCGCCTTGATCGCTGCCTCGGCTTTTGCGGCATCCTTGCCGCCACCCTGCGCCATGTCGGGACGGCCGCCGCCGCCCTTGCCGCCCAGTTCCGGCACCGCCGCGCGCACCAGATCGACCGCCGACACCTTGTCGGTCAGGTCCTTGGTCACGCCGGCGGCCACCGCCACCTTGTCGCCGGTATCGGCAATGAGCAGCACCGCGCCGGAACCAAGGCGCGCTTTATGTTCGTCGATCAGCGCCGGCAGGTCCTTGCCCGACACGCCGGTCAGAACCTGGGCGAGGAATTTCACGCCGTTCACGTCCCGAGCCTCGGGGCCCGCGCCCTGCCCGGCGCCGCCGGCCATGGCGAGTTCGCGGCGCAGCTGCGCCACCTCGTTGGCCAGCGCCTTGCGTTCGGCCAGCAGCGCCTCGACCCGGTCGGCGACCTCGGCCGGCTGCGCCTTCAGCGCCGCCGACACCGCGCCCAGCGTTTCGGCCTGGTCGTGCAGGTAATCCAGCGCCGCCTGCCCGGTCAGCGCCTCGATCCGGCGCACCCCGGCGCTGGACGCGCTGTCGCCCAGGATCACGCAGATGCCGATATCGCCGGTCTGTTTCACATGGGTGCCGCCGCAGAGTTCGATCGAATAGGTGTCGCCGCCCTGACCCTTGCCGGTATCGGCCCGACCCATCGACACGACCCGCACCTCGTCGCCGTATTTTTCGCCGAACAGCGCCTGCGCGCCGATGGCGCGGGCATCGTCCGGGGTCATGATCCGGGTCTCCACCGGCGTGTTCTGCCGAATGAAGGCGTTGACGTCCGCCGTCACCTTGCTCAGCTCGGCATCCGACAGCGCCTTGGCATGGCTGAAGTCGAAGCGCAGACGGTCCGGCGCGTTGAGCGACCCGCGCTGCGCCACATGATCACCCAAGCATTCGCGCAGGGCTTCGTGCAGCAGGTGGGTGGCCGAATGGTTGGCGCGGATCGCGCTGCGGCGGGCATGATCGACCTCCAGAACGGCGCCGCTACCGGTTGCGATTTCGCCCTCGGTCACTTCGGCGAAATGGATGAAGACGCCGGCGGCCTTCTTGGTGTCGGTGATCTTCGCCGCGCCGGTTTCGGTTTTCAACGTGCCGGTGTCGCCGACCTGGCCGCCGCTTTCGCCATAGAACGGCGTCTGGTTGACCGCGATCTGCACCTGATCGTCCTTCGCGGCCTTGTCGGCCAGCGCGCCGCCCTTGACGATCGCGACAACCTGGCCCTCGGCGGTTTCGGTGTCGTAGCCCAGGAATTCGGTCACGCCCTTGTCTTCGGCGATGTCGAACCAGATGGTTGCGTCGGCCGCTTCGCCCGACCCGGCCCAGGCGGCGCGCGCCTTGGCCTTCTGTTCCTCCATCGCGGTATCGAATCCGTCGGTATCGACGCTCAGCCCCTTTTCGCGCAGCGCATCCTGCGTCAGGTCGAGCGGGAAACCGTAGGTGTCGTAGAGCTTGAACGCCGCCTCGCCGGGCAGCGCGTCGCCCTCGGAAAGCCCCGCCACTTCGTCGTCCAGCAGCTTCAGACCGCGATCCAGCGTCTGCTTGAACCGGGTTTCCTCCAGTTGCAGCGTTTCCTCGATCAGAGCCTGCGCGCGGCGCAGTTCCGGGTAGGCTTCGCCCATCTGCGTCACCAGCGCCGGCACCAGCCGGTGCATGACCGGGTCCTTGGCGCCCAGCAGGTGCGCATGACGCATCGCCCGGCGCATGATCCGCCGCAACACGTAGCCGCGCCCGTCATTCGACGGCATCACGCCATCCGCGATCAGGAACGAGGTAGAGCGCAGGTGATCCGCGATCACCCGGTGATGCACGTTCTTGTCGCCGTAGGGATCGACATTGGTGGCGTTGGCGCTGGCCTCGATCAGGTACTTGAACAGGTCGGTGTCGTAGTTGTCATGGCTGCCCTGCAGCAGCGCGCCGATCCGTTCCAGCCCCATGCCGGTGTCGATCGACTGCATGTCGAGTTCGCTCATCGTGCCGTCTTCGAACTGTTCGTTCTGCATGAACACGACGTTCCAGATCTCGATGAAGCGGTCGCCGTCCTCCTCGGGAGACCCCGGAGGGCCGCCCCAGATGTGATCGCCGTGGTCATAGAAGATTTCGGTGCAGGGGCCGCAGGGGCCGGTCGGCCCCATCTGCCAGAAATTGTCCGAGGTGGCGATGCGGATGATCCGGTCCTCGGGCACGCCGACTTTCTTCCAGATCTCGAACGCTTCGTCATCGGTGTGATAGACGGTGGTCAGAAGCCGGCTCTTGTCGATGCCGAATTCCTTGGTCACCAGTTCCCAGGCGAACGGGATCGCTTCCTTCTTGAAATAATCGCCGAAGCTGAAATTCCCCAGCATTTCGAAGAAGGTATGATGCCGCGCGGTGTAGCCGACATTGTCGAGGTCATTGTGCTTGCCGCCTGCCCGCACGCATTTCTGCGCGGTGGTGGCGCGTTTGTAATCGCGGTGTTCGACCCCGGTGAACAGGTTCTTGAACTGAACCATGCCGGAATTGACGAACATCAGGGTCGGATCGTTGCGCGGCACCAGCGGGCTGGAGGCCACGACTTCGTGTCCCTGTTTTTCGAAATAGTTCAGAAAAGTCGAACGAACGTCGTTGAGGCTGGGCATCGGTTGGTCTTCCCGGGCAAGACAATATTCAGGCTGATTTATCCCCCCCGGGGCCCCATGTCCACAGCAAGTAAAGGGCCGGGCGCACGGATCGCACCCGGCCCTATTCTTTTCAGCAGGACAGATCGGAATTCACCCTGGCTGCGCGGTATGCGCGGGAACCGGCTGGCCAGCGCCGTTGCCCGGAACCGCGCTTCGCCGAAACGCGAACCGTGCCCCGGATCAACTCCGGGGCGCGGCTTCAGAAACAGACGGGCCGGGTTTTCCCGGGTCAAGCCTCGAGGATATCGTCGCCCTCGTCGCGGGTCATTTCGAATTCCAGCCCGTGCGCGGCGCGGATCTTGTCCTCGATCTCCAGCGCCACGTCCTCATGTTCCTTCAGGAAGGTCTTGGAGTTTTCACGCCCCTGCCCCAGTCGTTCGTCGTTATAGCTGAACCAGGCGCCGGATTTTTCCACCACCCCGGCCTTCACCCCCAGGTCCAGCAATTCGCCGGTCTTGGAAATGCCTTCGCCATACATGATGTCGAATTCGACCTGCTTGAACGGCGGCGCGACCTTGTTCTTGACCACCTTGACGCGGGTGGCATTGCCGACAACCTCGTCACGGTCCTTGATCGATCCGATGCGGCGAATGTCCAGCCGTACCGAACTGTAGAATTTCAACGCGTTGCCGCCGGTTGTGGTTTCGGGGCTGCCGAACATGACGCCGATCTTCATCCGGATCTGGTTGATGAAAACCACCATGCATTTGGAGCGGCTGATCGACCCGGTCAGCTTGCGCATCGCCTGGCTCATCAGCCGGGCCTGCACCCCGACGCTGCTGTCGCCCATGTCGCCTTCGAGTTCCGATTTCGGCGTCAGCGCGGCAACCGAATCGACCACCACCATGCTGACCGCGCCCGAGCGCACCAGCGTGTCGACGATTTCCAGCGCCTGTTCGCCGGTATCGGGCTGCGAAATCAGCAGTTCGTCCAGATTGACGCCCAGCTTCTTGGCGTATTGCGGGTCAAGCGCGTGTTCGGCATCGACAAAGGCGCAGATGCCGCCCTTTTTCTGTTCCTCGGCGACGCAATGCAGCGTCAGCGTGGTCTTGCCCGAACTTTCCGGGCCGTAGATTTCGATGATCCGGCCCTTGGGCAGGCCGCCGATGCCCAACGCGATGTCCAGACCCAGCGATCCGGTCGATGTCGCCTCGATCTCCTGCACCGCGTTGCCGTCGCCCAGTTTCATGATCGACCCCTTGCCGAACTGCCGTTCGATCTGGGCCAGGGCGCTGTCCAGCGCCTTCTGCTTGTCCGCGTTGCGTTTGTTGTCCATCGAAAGAAGATCTGCCATTGCCATTTATCCGGTTCCTTATCCCACACCCGCATCGGGGCGGCAATCACCTTGAATGTTCCGCTCTTGTTCTCATTTCAATGTATGAGACCAAAACAGGAACATTTCAATGCCAAATTTAACGTATCCAGGTTTGACCGTTTAGGTTAAGGAATGGTTTAATCGAACGCGACACCCCGAGAACGAAAGGCGGAGCCCGACTTATGCTGATGTTTTGGAAAGAAAAACTGGTTTTTCTTTCGGTTCCGAAAACCGGCACCACCGCCTATGAAAAGGCGCTCGGCCCGATCGCCTCGATGTCTGTTCTCGACCCGCCGGAGCTTAAACACGCGCCGCTCTACCGCTATAACCGCTTCTTCCGGCCGATGTTCGAAAAGGCCTGCAAGGCGGAAATGGAAACCCTCGCGGTGATGCGCGAACCGATCAGCTGGCTGGGCAGCTGGTACCGGTATCGCCGCCGCCCGTTCATGGAGGGCAAACCGAATTCGACCCACGGGATCAGCTTCGACGATTTCGTCACCGCCTACTGCGCGGAAAAGCCGCCCGGTTTCGCCAATGTCGGCAGCCAGTACAAGTTCCTCGAACCGCGCCCGAACGGCACCGCGATCGACCACCTGTTCCGCTATGAGGATCAGGCGCGGCTGATCGCCTTTCTGGAAAACCGGTTGTCGGTCACGCTTGACCTGCCGCGCGAAAACGTGTCGCCGCAGATCGAACTGAGCCTGTCGCCGGAGGTGGAAAAATTGCTGCACGACCGCCGGGCCGAGGAATTCGAGCTTTGGCACAGCATCGGCGGCTGAAGCCGCGGAAGACCTCGGGATTGTCCCGGCAGTCCTGCGTCACGCATGAACTTCCAGACGGCGGCTGCTAGTTCCCGCCATCACCAACGCCCTTTCCGCACTCAATGCAATTGCTGCTGTACCGTCTCGATCAGCTGGTTCAGGGAAAACGGCTTCGGCAGGTAAACCGACCCCGGGATCGCCCCCTTGTCATCGTCAAGCGCATCCTCGGCATAGCCAGATACGAAAACCACCCGCACCGCGGGCCGGGTTTTCAGCGCCTCGCGCACCCAGCTGGGCCCGTCCATCCCCGGCATGATGACGTCGGTGACGAACAGATGCACCACCAGGTCCGGGTCCTGCAGCAGCTCGAGCGCCTCCTCGGCGCTGCCCGCCTCGATCACCGTGTAGCCGCGCAGCCGCAACGCCCGGGCGGCGAAGGCGCGCACCGGCGCCTCGTCCTCGACCAGAAGAACCACACCGTCCCCGGCCAGCACCGGCGGCGGGGACGGTTCGGGCGCGGCCTCATCGGCCGCCTCGGGGCTGCAGACCGGGAACAGCAGGGTAAACGTGGTGCCCTTCCCGACCTCGCTGTTGGCAAAGACAAAACCGCCACTTTGCTTGACGATGCCATAAACCGTCGACAGGCCCAGCCCGGTGCCCTCGCCCGCCCGTTTGGTGGTGAAGAACGGGTCGAACACTTTACCGATGATCTCCGGCGCGATGCCGTCGCCCTGATCCGACACCTGCAGCTTCAGGTAATCGGCCGCCGGCACGTCGACCCGGTCGCACGTCATCGGCTCGGACAGGGTGCGGTTCGAGGTCGCGATCCGGATCTCGCCGCCGGCGGGCATCGCGTCGCGGGCATTCACCACCAGGTTCATCAGCACCTGTTCCAATTGCCTCTTGTCGACCCGGATGCTCCACGGGCCGGGATCGTGTTCGACCACCAGTTCGATCTTTTCGCCGACCAGCCGGTTCAGCAAATGCGCCAGGTCGGCCAGCGCATCGCGGATGTCGATCGGTTCGGGGCGCAGGGTCTGCTTGCGCGAAAACGCCAGCAATTGCCCCACCAGCGCCGCCGCCCGGTTGGCGTTCTGACCGATCTGCATCAGGTCGGCATAATCGGAATCGCTTTCGTCATGACGTAGCAGCAGCAGGTCGCAATATCCGGTGATCGCGGTCAGCAAGTTGTTGAAATCATGCGCGATCCCGCCCGCCAATTCGCCGATCGCCTGCATCTTCTGGCTTTGCACGAACTGCGCCTCAAGGTTCTTCATCTCGGTCGCGTCATGCAGAACCGCGATCAGGGCATAGCCGTCGGCCTCTTCCACCCGGTTCAGCGATATCTGCACGAAAACTTCCGCCTCGCCCTGCTTGACCCGCAGGAATTCCGAGGTCTTCACCCCGCGCCCTTCCGCCGCCTCTGCCAGCCAGCCGGCGATCGGGCGGCCCAACCCCTCGACCAGTTGCGGCAGCTTCACCGGCGTTCCCTCCGGGATCGCCAGCAGCGCGCGCGCCAGGCGGTTCGACCGCAGAACCGTGCCGTCCCGATCCAGCCGCAGCACCGCCACCGGCAGCGCGTCGAAGGCCGCGTTGCCGGCCTCGACCACCTGCTGATCCTGTGTCATCGGCAGGAAATATACCTCGCGCCGCCCGGTCACGTGCTCGGCCTCATGCACGAGGCAATTGCGCGGCCCCTCGACCGAAATCGCCAGGTTGAAACCGCCGTTTTTCAACGGCAGATCGGGGAACACGCTGTCGAGCGTGCGCGCCCGCGTGCCGGCGAAATCGCGCGCCGCGTCGTTCATGAACAGGATCGTGTTGCCCCGCCCCACCGTCAGCATCGGCAATCCCGACCCGCTATGCGCCCGCGCCGGACCCAGCCCGATTTCCTCGATCCGCCACAGAAATCCCTCCGGCGCCAGCCGGTGCACGTTCAGCCGCACATGCCCCTTGCGGGTCACGATATCCTCGCTGGCATTGTCGTTTTCCTGCGCCCGGGTTCGCAACCGCGTCACCACCGCGCCGGGATTGGCGAACACATCCTGAAGGATATCCCCGATCCTTACCGGGGCATGCGGATGGAACCGTTCCCGCGCCGCTTGGTTCAGAAACACCACCCGCCCGATGTCGTCCACCACGAGGCTGGCCGCTGAATCGTGTTCCAGAAACCCCGCGATCCGGGCCAGAAGCCTTGTGCGCCGCCGCGCCCGGATCATCCGGACCAGCCCGGCCAGCGCGACGGTCGACAACAGCGTTACCCCTGCCGTCGCAAGCCCCAGCTCATAAAGCGATCCCCGCAGCCGCAAGGCCGCCAGCAGGCACAGCAAGGCCAGCGCAACAAGCACAAGCCACAATCCGCGGTGCTGCCTGCCGCCACCGGCCAGCAGGTCCGATGTGAAAACCGAATGGGTCAAGACTGCTCTCGATCTGTTTCTTCCCGGGCATTAGGCGCGGAAAGGCATTAATCAGAGATTAATCAACATGTTATTTCAATTCATGGTTGCGGAAATTCAGTTCCGCGTCAAGCACGACAGGAAAAACCCGTCCCCTTCAGGCCCCGGCAGCCACTGCCGGCGGTCGGTTTCCCGCCACCCGCCATTCCGGGCCAGAAAATCGTCTACCCGCGCGCCGTTCTCGCTGTCCAGCACCGAACAGGTGGCATAGGCCAGCACCCCGCCGGGGGCGACGAGGCGGCTCGCCTCGTCCAGGATGTTTTGCTGTATCCCGTTCAGTTCACGCAACTTTTCAGGGGTCAGCCGCCATTTCGCATCCGGCGCACGGCGCCAGCTGCCGCTGCCGGAACAGGGCGCATCGCAAAGCACCAGATCGAAATGTCCCTCAATCTTGCCGGGCGCCAGCAACTGCACCTTGACCCCGGCGCGCTTGGCCCGCACCGGCAAATCGGCCAACCGGCCCGGATTCGCGTCATGGGCATAAAACCGCCCCTGCGCCCGTCCGGCCATCGCCAGCGTCTTGCCACCACCGCCGGCGCAGTAATCCAGTACGTGCTGCCCGTCGCTGAGAGGCAGCGCATCGACGACCGCCTGACTGGCGCCGTCCTGCAATTCCACCAGCCCGTCCTTGAACGCCGCGCTGTTCGACACCCTGCGCGCGCCTTCGACGACCTGCAACGCGGTGTCTGAGATCGCCGCCGAGCGGGCCTCGATCCCCTCCCCGCTCAGGCTCGCTTGGGCCTGCGCGATGTTGGCCTTGCGCAGGTTCACCCGCAGCATCACCGGCGCGCGCGATTGCAGCGCCTGCGCGACCGCTTCGGCCTCATCGCCCAGACTGTCGCGGAACGGGGGGTCAAGCCAATCGGGAATATCCAGCGCCTCGGCACCCTCGGGCGCGCGCCCGGCCGCCACTTCGGCATTGCTCAGCGGTTCAGGCGCATGCCCCGCGCCGGAAAACAGCGCATCGATGTCCAGATCCTGCGCCCGCGCAAGCCCGATCATCAATCCGCGCCCGGTCATCGCGCCGCCCCGCGCGGCAAAGGACCGCTTGCAGCGGATCGCGTCGAAAACATGATCCCGGATCGCCGCGCGGTCCTTCGATCCGGCAAAGCGCGACCGCCGCGCCCAGCCGGTCAGCGCCTTTTCCGCCGCCTCGCCGTCCAGCACCCGGTCAAGGATTTCGATCGCGGCCTGAATGCGGGCGCCCGGCGTCATGGCGCGACCTTTTCGAAACCCTGGCCCGCGCGGCGCAACCGGCCGAATTTCTGCGGCCCCAGCTGGTGCCCGCCGCAATAGACAAGGTCGTTGTCGGCAATTTCCGCCAGCGCGGCACGGCGCGTTTCCGCCCCCTGCGCCCCATCGGTGTCGTAGATCGACGAAACCTCGGGATGCGGCAATTGCAGCAGCTCGGCATGCAGGATGTCGGCCACGATCACCAGATCGTCCCCGATCCGCAGCCCCATATGGCCCGGCGTATGCCCCGGCAGGTGCCAGGCATGCACCCCCGGCAGGATTTCATCGCCATCGGACACGGTGCGGATCCGCCCCTCGTACGCGGCGATCAGGACGCCGCCGGGCTGGTCCGTCTTGCCCTGCCAGAAATCCCTTTCGACATCGAGCATGATGATCTCGGCATTGGGGAACACGGCGGCATCCCCATCCAGTGCCCCGCCGACATGGTCGCGGTGCAAATGGGTGAAGATCACCTTCTCGACCGCCTCGGGCGCAATGCCCCGTTCGGCAAGCTGCCCCGCCAGCGCCCCGCCCTTGTCGCCGAACAGCGGGCCGCACCCGGCATCGATCAGCACCGGCGCCGCGCCCGGCTGTTCCAGCAAGAAACAGTTGAACTCGGTCCGGATCTCGCTTTCGCCCGCCGCTGCCAGCAACGCGTCCCGCTCGGCCTCGGGCAGTGCCGCGAAGACCTCCGGCGCGAAAGACATCGCGCCGTCGGTCAGGCAGGTCACACGCCCCGCGCTGCTGTCATGAACCGCCATCAGCCGACCCGGTAATTCGGGCTTTCGCGGGTGATCTGCACGTCATGGACGTGGCTTTCCTTCAGCCCCGACCCGGTGATACGCACGAAATTGCAGTTCTTGCGCATATCCTCCACCGTGGCGCTGCCGGTGTACCCCATCGCCGCGCGCAGACCGCCGACCAGCTGGTGGATCACCGCGCCCGCGGACCCCTTGTAGGGCACCTGCCCCTCGATCCCTTCGGGCACCAGCTTGTCGCTGGCGGCATCCTTCTGGAAATAGCGGTCGGCCGACCCGCGCGCCATCGCGCCAAGCGACCCCATGCCGCGATAGGACTTGAACGACCTGCCCTGGTACAGGATCACCTCGCCCGGGCTTTCATCGGTGCCCGCGATCATGCTGCCGACCATGGCGCAGGACGCGCCCGCCGCGATCGCCTTGGCGAAGTCGCCGGAAAACTTGATGCCGCCATCGGCGATGATCGGCACGTCGCCCGCTGCCTTGGCGCAATCCATGATCGCGGTCAGCTGCGGCACGCCGACACCGGCCACCATACGCGTGGTGCAGATCGATCCCGGCCCGATGCCAACCTTGACCGCGTCGGCCCCAGCATCGATCAGCGCGCGGGTCGCGTCGCCGGTCGCGACGTTGCCAGCAATCACTTGCACCTCGCCCGACTGCGCCTTGATCCGCTTCACCGCCTCAATCACGCCGGCGGAATGGCCATGCGCGGTATCGACCACGACGATGTCCACGCCCGCATCGATCAGGGCCTCGGACCGGGCGAAGCCCGCATCGCCCACCGACGACGCAGCCGCGACCCGCAGCCGGCCCAGGTGGTCCTTGCACGCGGTCGGGTTCAGCACCGCCTTTTCGGTGTCCTTCAGCGTCAGCAGCCCGGTCAGCCTGCCCTGCCCGTCATGCACCAGCAGTTTCTCGATCCGGCGTTCCTTCATCAGGTTCTTGGCCTGTTCCAGATCGGCCGGTTCGGCCAGCATCGCCAGGTTTTCCGCCGTCATCATCGCCTTCACCGGCGTATCGTCGGACGAGGCAAAGCGCATATCGCGGTTGGTCAGGATCCCCAGTACCTTGCCGCTTTCGTCCACCACCGGGAAGCCGGTGAAATTGTACCGCTCGATCAGCGCCTTGGCATCCGCCAGCGTCTGATCGGCGCGCAGCGTCACCGGGTTGTAGACGATCCCGGATTCGAACCGCTTGACCCGGCGCACTTCGCGCGCCTGCTCTTCCATCGTCAGGTTCTTGTGGATCACCCCCATGCCGCCGGCCTGTGCCATGGCGATGGCCATGCGCGCCTCGGTCACGGTATCCATGGCCGAACTCAGCAGCGGAATGTTCAGATCAATCGACTTGGTCACACGGGTCCGCGTATCCGCCGTAGAGGGCAGAACGTCGGACGCACCGGGAACGAGCAGAACATCATCGAAGGTAAGGGCCTCACGAATTTCCATTTGGGGACTCCGGTAAATGGGGATCGGTGTTGGCACGTCCCTATCTCATGCATGAAGGCGAAAGGGAAGCCCCAAAGCGCCCAAACCGTTCCCCTGCGTCACCAAATCCCTTTGCCGTTGGAAAACGCGCGCGCCTGCGCGACGCTGGGGCCCGGGAGGAACCAGCAATGACCAAGATCCAGCAATGACCAAGATATTGTATGAAAAGACCGGGCGCATCGCCCGGATCACCCTGAACCGCCCCGAGGTAATGAACGCCATCGACGACGAACTGCCGCAACTGCTGGCCGCCGCCGTGGCCCGCGCCGACGATGATCCGGGCGTGCACCTGATGGTGCTGTCGGGCGCCGGCGACGCGTTCTGCGCAGGCTACGACCTGACCTACTACGCCGAAGGCAACGGCAGCGGCGAGGTGACCCAGCCGATGCCCTGGGATCCGATCAAGGATTACCAGTTCATGTGGAAAAACACCCAGGCGTTCATGTCGCTGTTTCACGCGATGAAACCGGTGATCTGCAAGGTGCACGGTTTCGCGGTGGCGGGCGGGTCCGACATCGCGCTGTGTTCAGACCTGGTGTTCATGGCCGACGATGCGCAGATCGGCTACATGCCCGCCCGCGTCTGGGGCTGTCCCACCACGGCGATGTGGGTCTACCGGCTAGGCCCGGAAAAGGCCAAGCGGATGCTGTTCACCGGCGACAAGATCACCGGCAAGGAAGCCGAGGACATGGGCCTGATCCTGAAATCGGTGCCCGCCGACCGGCTGGACGACGCGGTCGAGGACATGGCGCACCGCATGGCATCGGTGCCGATCAACCAGCTGGCGATGCAGAAGATGGTGATCAATCAGGCGATCGAACAGACCGGCATGATGAACACCCAGCGCCTTGCCACCATTTTCGACGGCATCACCCGCCATTCCCCCGAGGGCATCAATTTCAAGACCCGGGCCGAAACCGTGGGCTGGAAACAGGCCGTGCATGAACGCGACAGCGGCACCTACGACTGGACGTGGGATCGCCCGATCAACGCCCCGAAATGATCCCGCGCAAAGGGCCTGCCTGTTTCGTGCCTTGCCTCTTGCACGCATTGCGACCAAGGTTTCGCGAAAAACAGGGGAACCAGCATGGCACACGGATATGAAAGCGGGCGGCTCGACCTGCCCTTCGTCGGCATTTCCACCTTCGGCAAGCGCCCGTATCAACCCGACTGGGACGCTCTCGACACCGATGTCGCGGTGATCGGCGCGCCGTTCGATGCGGGCACCCAATGGCGGTCCGGGGCGCGCTTCGGGCCGCGCGCGGTGCGCGAGGCATCGACGCTCTTCAGCTTCGGCCATGCCGGGGCTTACGATCACGAGGACGACGTCACCTACCTGCCCGGCTCGGTGCGGATCACCGACATGGGCGATGCCGATATCGTCCACACGGACACGGGCGGCAGCCACGCCAATATCGAAACGGCCGTTCGCGCGGCGCTGAAGGCGGGCGCGCTTCCGGTGGTGATCGGCGGCGATCATTCGGTCAACATTCCCTGCATCAACGCCTTCGAGGGTCAGGGCGATTTCCACATCCTGCAGATCGACGCGCATCTCGATTTCGTCGACGAACGCCACGGCGTGCGCTTCGGCCACGGCAACCCGATGCGCCGCGCGGCGGAAAAACCCTACGTGAGCGGGCTGACTCAGGTCGGCATCCGCAACGTGTCCTCCACCGCCAAGGAAGGTTACGACGACGCCCGCGCGATGGGATCGGACATCCTGTCGGTGCGCCAAGCCCGCAAGCTGGGGGCCGAGGGCGTCGCCGGGCGCATCCCGAAGGGCGCGCGTGTCTACGTGACGATCGATATCGACGGGTTCTGCCCCTCGATCGCGCCGGGCACCGGTACGCCCAGCCATGGCGGGTTCCACTATTACGAGGTGCTGGAAGTCCTGCAGCAGGTGGCGCGCGAGCACGAGGTGATCGGCATCGACCTGGTCGAGGTGGCGCCCGACTACGACCCCACCGGATCGACTGCGATCTTGGCGGCGCAGGTGCTGCTGAACACGCTGGGCTTCATCTTCCACGCGCGGGGTTTTCGCTGAGACAACAAAGCGCCCGCCCGTATAGACGGTCGGATCCTGCCCAGCGCCACATCAGAACCGCACGCGGCGTTTTCCGCCCCGGATAACGCCGCGAAATTTGCCGCCAAATCCCTCCCCCGCCTCTAAAAATGACGCGCCCAGACAATGAACTGCCGCTCATCGCCACCCGTGCGGGCCGCCACCGCCTATGCTGAGCGCACGCGAACGAGTCATGACCCCGATATGAACACCGAATCTACCGACCCCCTCGTCATCTTCACCCCGTCGGGCAAGCGCGGCCGCTTCCCCGTCGGCACCCCCGTCCTGACCGCCGCACGCCAGCTCGGCGTCGATCTCGATTCAGTCTGCGGCGGCCGCGGCATCTGTTCGCGCTGCCAGATCACCCCGGCCTTCGGCGATTTCCCCAAGCACGGCATCACCGTATCGCGCGACGCGCTGTCCGACTGGAACAGCACCGAACAGCGCTACAAGGACAAGCGCGGGTTGATCGATGGCCGCCGTCTCGGCTGTCAGGCCACGATCCAGCACGACGTGGTGATCGACGTGCCCCCCGAAAGCCAGGTCCACAAGCAGGTGGTGCGCAAGGCCGCCAGCGCCCGCACCATCATCATGGACCCCGCCACCCGGCGCTTTTTCGTCGAGGTCGCGGAACCCGACATGCACGACCCGACCGGCGACCTGGAACGCCTGAAACGGGCCCTGCGCGACCAATGGCAGATCGATGACCTGCGCGCCGACCTTGCCGTGCTGGCCAAGCTGCAACCGGCCCTGCGCAAGGGCAACTGGCAGGTCACCGTTGCGCTCCATCAGGATCACCGCGGCGGCCCGGCGCGTATCCTCGATATCTGGCCGGGCTATCACGACACCGGGCTGTACGGCCTCGCCATCGATCTCGGCTCCACCACCATCGCTGCGCATCTGTGCGATCTGGCCGACGGGCAGGTTCTGGCCTCTTCCGGCGTGATGAACCCGCAGATCCGCTTTGGCGAAGACCTGATGAGCCGGGTTTCCTACGCGATGATGAATCCCGGCGGCGCGGGCGAGATGACCGAGGCCGTGCGCATGGCGCTCAACGGGCTGGTGCAGGGACTGACCACCGAGGCCGGGATCGATCCCGCTCTCATCTTCGAAGCGGTGTTCGTCTGCAACCCGGTCATGCATCACCTGCTTCTGGGCCTCGACCCGGTGGAACTGGGACAGGCGCCCTTCGCGCTCGCCACCTCCGATTCGCTGTCGCTGCCCGCCGCGCAGCTGGACCTGTCGACGGTGAACGAATGCGCGCAGGTCTATATCCTGCCCTGTATCGCCGGCCATGTCGGGGCCGATGCCGCCGCCGTCGCACTGTCCGAACAACCGCATAAATCCAAGGACCTCGTCCTGGTCGTCGATGTCGGCACCAATGCCGAGATCATCCTAGGCGATGAGTCCCGCGTGCTGGCCTGTTCTTCGCCCACCGGCCCGGCGTTTGAGGGCGCGCAGATCAGTTCCGGCCAGCGCGCCGCGCCCGGCGCCATCGAACGGGTGGAAATCGACCCCGCGACCAAGGAACCGCGCTTCCGCATCATCGGGCTCGACATGTGGTCGGACGAGGACGGTTTCGCCGAGGCCGCCGCCGCAACCGGGATCTCCGGCATCTGCGGATCAGGCATCATCGAAGCGGTGGCGGAAATGCGCATGGCCGGCATCCTCGACCCCTCCGGCCTGATCGGATCGGCCGAGCAGACCGGCACGCCCCGCTGCATCGCCGAGGGCCGCACCCATGCCTACACGATCTGGGACGGCAGGCCCGAGGGTGGCCCGCTGATCACCGTGACCCAGGGCGACATCCGGGCCATCCAGCTGGCCAAGTCGGCGCTCTATGCCGGGGCGCGGCTGTTGATGGACGAAATGGGTGTCGACAAGGTGGACCGGGTGGTGCTGGCTGGGGCCTTCGGCGCCCATATCTCGCCCAAGCACGCGATGGTGCTGGGGATGATCCCCGACGTCGCCCTGGACAAGGTCCAAAGCGCCGGAAATGCCGCCGGCACCGGGGCGCGCATCGCCTTGTGCAACAGCGCGGCGCGGGCCGAAATCGAACGGGTGGTGCAGCAGATCAACAAGATCGAAACCGCGATCGAACCGCGCTTTCAGGAACACTTCGTCGCCGCCAGCGCGATCCCGCACGCCACCGACCCGTTCCCGGAACTGGCGCAGGTGGTATCGCTGCCCGATGTCAGCTTCAACACCGGCGGTGATGGCGCGGGCGGCGGACGGCGGCGCAAACGCCGGGGCTGACAAAGATACCGGCAGGCAACACGCCTGCACTCACTCCGCCGGCCCCGACAGCGCCCATGCACAGCGATCGAACACCCCATAGCGCAGCACCGCCACGGTTTCGTCCATCCGGGCCAGACGCGAACAGCCTTCGATCTGGCCTGCATCGCTGAACACCGACACCACAGCGGGCGCGCCGCTCCGGCCAGACACAGGCGCTGTCCCGACGCGCGCGACGCCACGCGGCGCTAGCCATTCGCGGCTTCGACGGCCAGCAACAGCGTCTCATCGCTGCGGTTTTCCAGACAGATCTGCGCCGCCGCGACCGGCGCCGCCGCAAAAAGTCCCAAACCTATGGCAATGACCCGTCGCATCGCGCCCCCTCTGCGCCAGCCTGCGCGGACATCGCCGCGCGCGTCCATTCACATCCCGGCACGGCAACGTGATGCAAAGTGAAATCATGGATCGCCCCACCCCGGTTACCCTCACTGCATTGGATCAAGGGAGGAAGACAGATGAAGCGCATTCTACTGGCCACCACATTGACCACCGCATTGACCGCCGTTCTGGCCCCGGCGGCCCGGGCCCAGGACGCCCCGTTCGGCACCGATGCCGACGCCGCCTATGCCGCCGAACTCTGGTCGATCATGCAAGAACTGAAACTGGTCGGCGACGGTATGATCCGGTCCTTTCCCTATGAGGGCACCGACCCGCACGGCATGATGCTGGAAACCTTCTACACCAGCGCCACCATCGGCGGTCACACCGGCGACCTGCTGGTCAAACGTAATTTTGGCCCCGAAGGGGTGGAACGGGATCAGGTCCTGTCGGACCCGGGCACGCATCTGGGCGCGATCACCGTGATGTATCGCCGCGAAGGCGGCTATGACGCCGATAACCAGAACTGGTTCTGGGTGAAATATCTGCCCGACGGCACATTGGACAAAGCCCCCAATGGTATGCGTCTGGCCGGCCGGGTGGCCAAGGGGGCCGATACCGGCTGCATCGCCTGCCATTCCGGAACCGATGATTACATCTTCACCACCGACCACCTGATGCAGTGATCCCGGCGGCCACGCGGCAAAGGGCGGCCCAGGCGCCGCCCTTTTCGCGTTTGATCCCTTGACCTCGTGCGGACCATTGGCTACCTGAACCGTCAGCGGCGGGTGTAGCTCAATGGTAGAGCAGCAGCTTCCCAAGCTGACGACGAGGGTTCGATTCCCTTCACCCGCTCCAGTTTCCTCACGCCGCATGATCCAGCGAAGGCCACCTTCGCTCCCGCCGATATCGCCGCGGCGGTTCAGCCGGCCGCGCCCTTCTTTGCCATCAGGCAGTAGCTCATCGGAACCTCGGCCTCCCGGCCTTCGTGGATATCGTATTCCGGTTCCCGGATGGTGCGCGGGAATTCCCGCAGTTCCACCAATCCCAGGCCGGAATCGACGTTGCGGCACACGCCGCCCGGCAACGCCGTCGCGCCTTGTCCTTCCGATTTAGTTCTGCCATATAACTATCGACAATCCAAACACCCCGACGGCATGACCTTCAAGCTCGCCCTGCAGACGCTGATCCTGACCGCCCTTTGCGGGGCCGGCGGTTATCTCGCCTCGCTGATCCACCTGCCGCTGCCCTACATGATCGGCAGCCTGATCGCGTCGGGGCTGATCGCCATCGTGTTCACCGACCACCTCCCCGAAGGCTACCGGTTCCCGATGAAATTCCGCATGATCTTCATGGCGCTGATCGGCGTCATGATCGGATCGCGGGTGCATCCCGACCTGATCTCGGAAATCCCGACGCTGATCGCCTCCCTGACGGTGCTGACCGGCTTCGTCTTCGCCGCGCACGCGCTGAACTACGTCATTTTCCGCCACCTCGGCGGTTATGACCGCGCCACCGCCTTCTATTCCGGCACCCCCGGCGGGCTGATGGAATCGCTGGCGATGGGGGAAGAGGCCGGCGCCGACATCCCGGTGCTGACCATGCAGCAGTTCATGCGCATCATCGCGGTGATTTCCATCGTGCCGCTGGGCCTGTCGCTGTGGTACGGTGCCCCGGTGGGCAGCGCCGGCGGCCAGTCGATGGCCGCGCCCAATACCAGCCCGGCGGCGATCCCGCTGGCGCTGGCCGTCGGCATGGCGGGGCTGTTCGTCGGCACCGCGATCAGGCTGCCGGCGGCGCAGCTGACCGGGCCGCTGCTGGCCGCCGCGATCGTCACCGTGGCCGGGCTGGCCGACCTGGCGCTGCCGCAATGGGCGATCAACCTGAGCCAGGTGGTGATCGGCACCTCGCTGGGCATGCGCTTCACCGGGCTGGGGGGCCGCACCATGGCGGTGGCTGCGGGGCTGTCGGTGGTGTCGGTCACGGCGATGCTGGGGCTGGGCGCGCTCTGTGCCGGCCTCCTGCATCGCGCCACCGGCGCCGCGTTCGACGCGCTGCTGATTTCCTTCGCCCCCGGCGGCGTCACCGAGATGTCGCTGATCGCGCTCAGCCTGCATGCCAATCCCGCCATCGTGACCCTGCATCACGTGTACCGCATCATCGTGACGGTCATCGAAATGTCCGTCATCGCCCGTTTCCGCCGGGCCGGTTCGCTTTGACAAGCGCCCCGCCGGCATATTACTGAACAAATGTTCATTTAGACGAGAGAGGACGTCCAAAATGCAAATGAAAGATACCTGCGCCGTTGTCACCGGGGCCGCATCGGGGCTGGGCGAGGCCACCGCGCGCCTGTTCGCCGAATCCGGTGCCAAGGTCACCCTGCTCGACCGCAACGCCGAACTGGGCGAAAAGGTCGCCGCGGATATCGGCGGTACCTTCGTGGAAACCGACGTCACCAACGAAGCCTCGGTCCAGAACGCCATCGACAGCGCCGTGAAGGCGATGGGCAAGATCAACACCGCCGTCAACTGCGCCGGCATCGGCACCGCCGAAAAGACGCTGGGCAAGGACGGTCCGCACAGCCTGGAACACTACCAGCGCATCATCAACATAAACCTGGTGGGCAGCTTCAACGTCGCCCGCCTCGCCGCCGCCGAGATGGCCAAGAACGACCCCTCCGACGACAACCAGCGCGGCGTGATCATCAACACCGCCTCGGTCGCCGCTTTTGATGGTCAGAAGGGTCAGGCCGGTTATGCCGCCTCGAAGGGCGGTATCGTCGCCACCTCGCTGCCGATGGCCCGCGACCTGGCGCGCGAAGGCATCCGAGTCATGGCGATCGCGCCGGGCATCTTCCTGACCCCGATGCTGATGGGCCTGCCGCAGGAAGTGCAGGATCAGCTGGCCGCCGACGTGACCAACCCCAAGCGCTTGGGCGATCCGCGCGAATACGCCTCGCTGGCGCGCTTCATCTGCGAATGCGGCTACCTGAACGGCGAAGTCATCCGCATCGACGGCGCCCTGCGCATGCAGTAACCGCCCGCCCCCCGAGGGACCGTAGGCCGGGCTTCAGCCCGGCAAACCCTCAGGCCAACGCAAAACGGGGCCGGGCTGAAGCCCGGCCTACCGACAGGCTGCAACCAGCCTACCCAAACACCCTGCTCAAACCGCCGCCAGCACGCTCACCGCCATCGCGATCATCGCCACGATCTGGCTGAAGTAGAAGCCAAAGCGGATCAGGATCACCCGGTCGCTCTGTTCCAGCAGGATATGGATCAGGCTCTGAACCACCCGCGCCGCCAGCACGACAATCGCCAACCCGTCCAGCAGCCCGCTTTCCAGCCCCATATGGTCGATCGCGAAAACGATCGCGCCGAACACCGGCAGGTTTTCGATACAGTTCATATGCGCCCGCATCGCGCGCGGATAGATCCCCGACCCGGCATCGGGATCGGCGGTCCAGTGGCTGAGCCGGGTGCGGCCGGTCAGGATCCGGCTCCAGCGGTAAACACCGACCGCTCCGAACAGAATGACAAGGGTCCAAAGGGCGAAGCCCAGCAGGGCGAAAATCGGTATGCTCATCTTGATCCTATTCCTTGACGCAAGGGCCCTGGCCCTTGGTGTTGCGGGACGAAACCGCTATTGATCCCGGATGGCGGATGCAGACAAGGACGCACCTTTCCATTTCGGAAAGGTGACGAAGCGCGATGGACAAGGACGAGCCCAGGACGATCTATGACGGCGACACGCCCGAAAGCGTTCGCGCGGCCCTGCGTCAGGACGTGCAGGAACAGATCATTGAATGCCTGAACCGGTTCTATTCACTGGAAAAGGACATGTGGGGCAAACCGGTCGAGGCGCTGATCGTGCGCACCGTGGTGCAGGGGCGCCTGCAGGACAGGCTCTATGACCTCAGCGCGCTGTCCGACGTTCTGGACCTTCCGATCGGGACGCTGCACCGCAAGGTTGCCGACCTGGTCGAGGCGGGCTACCTGAAGCGCGAAAAGCGCGGCAAATCCGTCTACCTCGCGCCCACCGAAGACACCTGCGGCGCGCTGGACCAGTCCTTCGAGGACATGGTCGGCGCGCTGCGTCGATTGTACGAGCGCGGGCGCCTCTGAAGAGTGGCCCGGACAGCATTGCTACAAGGTCCATCGGACGACAGGCAGGGACGGAGTGCGGGAGTTCTCTGGGGAGCGGTCCAACGTCGGCTTTGCGCAGATAGCGCCGTTTGCAAAGTCAAGGTCACCGCGCGGGGTTGAATGGCGCGTCCGGCCCAAATGAGACATTCAGCACCTGACCTAGATGCTGCGGTCGCGGCCCGCATTGCGGACATTCGCTGCGAACGCAAACTTCGGATGGGGGGTCGAAGTCGGGACGCCTGACGAAGCGGACGTAGTTTGCAAGTAACCACCAACATGATTGACTCTAGGCCCGGCCATAGCAATTGGGTTGAATGTGTCTGACGACGGACAGCAAGGTATACTTGCATTTCGGTTTGACCTGAGTCAACGACGCACGCCCTAAACGCCCTATAATAACAAGAAGAATCAATAGCTTTCTAGGGTCAGGACCCATTGATTTCCGCCGGGTGGCGTGATTCACCGTTCGAAAAACGAGCGGTAAAATGTCTGACCT